>NZ_JXSY01000024.1 GCF_004329715.1 Bowmanella sp. JS7-9 | reverse complement strand
ATATATAAGTTTCTGGGATGTGGTGAAGTTGTGTCAGAAGCCTCTGAGTAACGGAAAATGGCGGATTTTCCACGCCCGCCGGGTGGACGAGATGATTCAGGCGCTGATTCTGCGCTATATCTTCCGCTGTAAAATTAAAATGGTGTTTAGCAGCGCCGCGCAGCGTAAACGCTCAGGTTCGACTGTGTGGATCACCCGTAAGATGGATGCGGTGGTCGCGGTCAGTCAACGCTCCGCCGGCTTTTTAGATGTCGGGCCGGATATCGTGATCCCCCACGGTGTGCAAAGTGGCATCTATGTGCCGGCCGAGGACAAGGCCGCAGCATGGCAGGCGTTGGGCTACGGTGGTAACGTCGGTATTGGCATTTTAGGCCGGGTACGAAAGCAAAAAGGCGTACATCACTTTGTACGTGCTTGTATCCGCGTATTACCGCAACATCCAGATGTGAATGCCGTGGTGGTAGGAGCGATTGGTTCGTCGCATCAGGACTTTGTCGATGGTTTAAAACAGGAAATCGCCGACGCCGGCCTCGCTGAACGCATTACCTTCACTGGCGAGTTGCCATTTGAACGTATTCCGCCAATCTTCTCGGCGCTTTCAGCGGTTTGTGCATTAAGTGATAACGAAGGCTTCGGCTTAACTGTACCTGAGGCAATGAGCGCCGAAGCCGCAGTGCTGGCAACGGATGCCGGTGCCTGGAAAGAAATTATTCGTGAGGGCCAAGACGGTTATGTGGTGCCGGTCAACGACACCGATGCAGTAGCCGATCGTTTGGCGCTGATGCTGGCTGATCGGGAAAAACTCACCGCCATGGGTAAAGCGGGCCGAGAGCGTGTTTTGGCCGATTACAGTATCGAGCGTGAGGCCCGCCAGTTACTGGACTTCTTTGACTCGTTACAAGCCTAACATATCGAGGGTGCGCGACAGGGCATCCTGACCTGACTGCAGGCAGCGCTGACTGCTTGTACAAGCCAATTGATAGGCGGTGTTATCGCTAAGCCAATAGCGGGTACATTCAACGATATCGCCGGCGTTGGTGACGCCGGCCAGCGCACCCTGCGCGGCCATGATTTCACAGATCTGCAGGTTATTTTCGCGGTGAGGTCCCATCATTACGGGTTTGCCAAATAACGCCGCTTCCAGTGGATTATGCCCGCCACGGTCAGTAATCGAACCGCCTACAAACGCCATGTTGCATAGCCCATAAAGCGCCTGCAGTTGGCCTAACGCATCGACCAGCAGAATCTGCGTCGCGTTATCTACCGACTGCCCACTGGAAAATGCTTGCCAGTTAAGGCCTGATTGACGACACAGCGCTTCAACTTCACTAAAGCGTTGCGGATGGCGTGGCACCAGCACCAAAAGTAATGCCGGATATTGCGTCGCTAATACCTTGAGCGCCTGAATAAGTTCGCTTTCTTCACTGGCGTGGGTGCTGGCAGCTAATAATGTTGGCCGGTCATCAGTGTTAAGTTGTGTGGCCAACTGTTCACGCTGTGCCAGCAAGGTATTGCTTTGACGAAGGGCAAATTTGATATTGCCACTGATACTGATTCTCTCTGCGCTAACGCCTAACGTGCGGTAGTTATCTGCATCGCGCTGATCCTGTGCAGCAACATGGCTCAGGGCACTTAACATAGGTTGCACCAGTTTGGGCCATTTACTGTAGCGCCGGCAGGAATCGTTAGTTAAGCGGGCATTGAGCAAGTACACGGGAATTTGACGTTTTTTGCACTGAGCGAGCAAATTTGGCCAAAGTTCCACTTCAATAATCAGCAATCGCTGTGGTTTAACGTGACGAAGCAGGCGTGACATGTTGCCTGGCAAGTCGAACGGCAGATAAATATGGGTTAACTGTTCCGGGAATAATCGCGCCACCTGAGCTGCGCCGGCGGCGGTACTGGTGGTAAGAGTAAGACGAACGCCTCTATCTAACAGTGCCCTTATCAGCGGCGCAGCGGCACTGACTTCGCCCATTGAAGCGCAATGCAGTAACCAGCTACCGGGGTTCACTGCTGGAAAGCCAAAACCAAGACGTTGTTGCCATTCATTGTCGGCCGTTTTTCCCAATGCGCGCTTTTTCCGCCACAGACTGATCGCCAACAACGGTGATAGTGCCATAAATAGCAGTGTATAAAGCCAGCGAGGCCAGTTTGCTTGGGCTTGGGAATTGGACATGGCACCATTGTAAGCGTTTGATTTTGGACGGCATCATACCCGAAATACGGGTAATCACGCACTGTCGTACAGTATTGCTGACAAAAATGGCCTGAAAAACACGGTTATTCACGTAAAAGTCGCGCTTGTTTGACCACTGTGCTGTTATAAAGCGGCGCAGTTTCTTTTAAAATGCGCCCATGATTGCCCAACGAGCAGGACACCGATGAAAGACGCTTTTTTCCAGCGCATAGACGCCCAATTAGATGATGTTGCCCAGCAAGGTCTGTACAAGCATGAACGTATTATTACTTCTTCACAGCAGGCCGACATTGCGGTCGCCAGCGGTGAGCATGTACTGAATTTCTGTGCTAACAACTATCTGGGTCTGGCGAATCATCCGCAATTGATTGAAGCGGCCAAGCAGGGGCTGGATAGCCACGGCTTTGGTATGGCATCGGTGCGCTTTATCTGCGGTACTCAGGACACCCATAAAGAATTGGAACGCAAAATGGCCGATTTCCTCGGCATGGAAGATTGCATTTTGTATTCGTCATGCTTCGATGCCAATGCCGGCCTGTTTGAAACGTTGCTGGATGCAGAAGATGCGATTATTTCCGATGCGCTGAATCACGCCAGTATCATTGACGGCGTGCGTTTGTGTAAGGCTAAACGTTATCGTTATGCCAATAACAACATGCGGGAACTGGAAGCCTGTTTGCAGCAGGCGCAGGCTGACGGCGCGCGGAATATCCTGATCGCCACCGATGGTGTGTTTTCCATGGATGGCGTAATCGCGAATTTGTCTGCGGTGTGCGATCTGGCCGAACAGTATGGCGCGCTGGTTATGGTTGATGACTCCCATGCGGTCGGCTTTGTCGGTGAACAGGGCCGTGGCAGCCACGAGCACTGCGGTGTAATGGGTCGGGTGGACATCATTACCGGAACCTTGGGTAAAGCACTGGGTGGCGCTTCAGGTGGTTACACCGCGGCGCGTAAAAATGTCATTGACTGGTTACGTCAACGTTCTCGTCCGTATTTGTTCTCAAACTCTCTGGCGCCAGCCATCGTATCAGCCTCTATCCGGGTACTGGATATGCTGGCCGAAGGCGCTGAACTGCGTAAGCAGTTAAAGGACAATGCCGCGTACTTCCGTCGTCGCATGAGTGACGCCGGTTTTGAATTAGCCGGTGCCGACCACGCGATCATTCCGGTGATGCTCGGCGATGCGAAGCTTGCTGCGCAAATGGCGGACAAGATGCTTGCCCGTGGCATTTATGTGGTTGGTTTTTCTTTCCCTGTGGTGCCACAGGGCAAGGCGCGTATTCGTACGCAAATGTCTGCAGCGCATACCCGTGCGCAACTGGACAAAGCCATTGATGCATTTATCGACGTAGGTCGTGAACTTGGAGTCATTGCATGAAAGCCCTGAGTAAATTAAAAGCGGAACCAGGCATCTGGATGGTGGATGTGCCCTTGCCAGAGGTCGGCCCGAATGATTTGCTGATTAAAATTCGTAAAACCGCTATTTGTGGCACCGATATGCACATTTTTCACTGGGATGACTGGTCACAAAAAACCATTCCTGTGCCTATGGTGGTCGGCCATGAATATGTGGGTGAAGTGGTGGATATGGGCTCAGAAGTGGCAGGCTTTAAAGTCGGTGATCGCGTGTCAGGTGAAGGGCATATTACCTGCGGACACTGTCGTAACTGCCGCGCAGGGCGTCGTCATTTGTGCCGCAATACTACCGGTGTCGGGGTAAATCGTCAGGGCGCCTTTGCAGAGTATTTGGTTATCCCGGCGTTTAACGCCTTTAAGATCCCGGACAATATCAGTGACGATCTGGCGTCAATTTTTGACCCGTTCGGCAACGCAGTACATACCGCGTTGTCATTTGATTTAGTCGGCGAAGACGTACTGATCACCGGCGCTGGCCCGATTGGTATTATGGCGGCTGCGGTGGCTAAACACGTGGGTGCCCGTTACGTGGTGATCACCGACGTAAACCCATATCGCCTCGAGCTGGCGCGTAAAATGGGTGCTACCCGAGCCGTGGATGTCAGCAAAGAAAAGCTGAAAGATGTGATGAATGAGCTGGGAATGACCGAAGGCTTTGATGTCGGGCTGGAGATGTCCGGCGTACCAACCGCCTTTAGCGATATGCTGAACAACATGAATCACGGCGGTAAGATTGCCATGCTGGGTATTCCGCCCGGTGCCACCGCCATAGACTGGAATCAGGTGATTTTTAAAGGCCTGACCATTAAAGGGATTTATGGCCGTGAAATGTTTGAAACCTGGTACAAAATGGCCAGCCTGATTCAAAGTGGCTTGAATCTGGAACCGATCATTACCCATCGAATGCCGGTGGACCAGTTCCAGACCGGTTTTGAAACTATGGGCTCGGGTCAATCGGGCAAAGTGATTCTGGAGTGGAATAAATGAGTTTTACCCGTGTAGATTTGGCTAAGGCCAGCCAGCTTATACAGGCGGGTGCGCAAATTGTTGATACCCGTGACGAAGCCTCTTTTTTGCATGCGCATGTTAAAGGCGCGCTAAGCCTGGCGCGTGTTGGCGTGAATGGCTTACTTAACCACCTGGATCAACAACAGCCGGTATTAGTGTATTGCTACCACGGAATGAGCAGCCAGCAAGTGGCCGCGTATCTGGGGCAAATGGGATTTTCCAGCGTATACAGCATGGACGGAGGTTTTGAACACTGGCGGGTTTCTCAGCCAGTGGTCAGTGGTAATGAGTGAGTTAACCCCATTAGTTAAAGTTTCCCGCCGCGAGGTGGCTGAGCAAATTCAAACATTTTTGTCTGGCCACCAGATCGCGACCGATATCCAGCCAGAGGGCGAGTCTCACTGGCTGGTTTACGTATTTTATCCGGCACAACAGCCTAAAGCACAGGCTCTGGTGCAGGGCTGGCTTACCCAGATTCAACGCCAGCAGGCGGATTATTTGTGGTCAAATGCCAGTCCGGTAAAAACAAAGCCGGGCTCGCAACCTGGCTTTTCTGCGCTGCTGCAAATAGCCAGTCGCAGTCCATTTATGTTGCTGATTGCCACACTATGCGTGGTGGCCTTTCTGGCCTCAGCCAGCCTGTGGTTTTCTCCGGTACGTGAATTACTCAGATTTGCGCCGCTCGGGCAAGTACTTGAGAGTGGTCAGTGGTGGCGATTAATTGGCCCGACACTGATGCACTTTTCTGCCATGCATATCATTTTCAATCTGTTGTGGTGGTGGATTTTGGGTGGCCAGATTGAACGGCGCTTCGGCACCAGCGCGCTGGTAATTCTGTATTTGCTGACCGGCATTGCGTCCAATTACGGCCAATATCTGGATGGCGGCAGTAACTTTGGCGGTTTATCCGGCGTGGTGTACGGGCTGTTTGGTTTTGTCTGGTGGATTGGCTGGATCCGTCCGGAGTGGGGTGTATCGCTGCAGCGTAACCTGATTGGCTTTATGCTGGCGTGGCTGGCATTGGGTTACACCAATATTCTGCCACTCAATATGGCCAACACAGCGCATCTGGTTGGCCTGCTTAGCGGCTGTGGCCTGGCGGCACTGATCGCGCTGATTGGCCGGCGTCAGTCCTGATACAGGTATTTGGTAAAAATCAGATTGCGCACAATTTCAGAGCCGGTTTCGGCTTTGAGTTGTTCTTTGATGGCGTTGAGGCACATCTGACGAATTTCTTCACGACCGGTTAACGATTTAATTCTGTCGCCATGCTGTTTACCAAAAATATCGATAATCGTGGCCCGAATCAGCGGGTCATGATGCTCGATGATTTCTAAATACTTAGCATCGACAATCATCAGTTCGATGGTTAAACGCACATAACCCAAATCACGGCTACTGGTGCCCAGATAATTGGTCACAATATCCGGCTCTAAACCGTAATAAGCAAAGTCTGCCTTAACCGACGTACTGCTTAGCATGAGTAGCATGGATAAAAACAAACGTCGCAGCAGGCGGTGGGTCATAGCAATCTCCTCTGGGGTAACGAATTAATCGTGTCAGGCAACCGGCCGAATGGCAAGTTCCCGTCAGGGGCGACATTATTATCAAAGAGATAGGTGCTGTCAGCCAGTTTGTGCCTTTTTCCGGCAGCTTTGACTTGTTATTATCGACCACAGATTGCTTCCGGTTGAATGAATTTGAATCCAGCATTAGTTTTTCCACTCAATTGTCAGCCCAGTTGGCACGACGCCACAACCAATTACCCTGCAGAACCCGCGCTTAAGAACTGGTTGTTAGATACCAGTTCACTGACCGAGCGGTTGCAGGCCCATTGTCGCCAGTTCAGCGTGCAGGTTATCGGCCAGGCCCGCTGTGCGCTTTCTGTTGAGGAAACGCAAAAGCTCGGTGGGATCAAGGAAGCGGTAGTACGGGAAGTCATTTTGCTTGGTGATGGTGTGCCCTGGGTGTACGCCCGGTCGGTGTTGCCAATCAGCATGTGTGAGGGGGCGGGTGCCGCCTTCGATGGCCTGGGTTCTCAGCCTCTGGGCAAAATCCTGTTTAATGATGCGCGCTTCGTCAGGGCACCATTTGAGCTGGGGCGGGTAACGGCGCCATCTGAGTTGCACACTAACTGGGTTAACGATGCACACATGCCACTGTGGGGACGACGTTCGGTATTTCATTTTGAACAACAGCGCCTGATGGTGGCTGAAATATTTTTGCCTGCGTCACCGGCTTATAAACATGTTGTACAGGGAATTCATGAGTCAATTTAATGCCTACTGGCGCCTGATGCGCGCGGATAAACCGATCGGCACCTACTTGTTGTTATGGCCAACTTATTGGGCACTGTGGATTGCAGCAGGTGGCTGGCCGGGATGGCCGCTGTTTGTGGTGTTTACCCTGGGCGTGGTGGTGATGCGTGCCGCGGGATGCGTGATCAACGATTATGCAGACCGCCATGTGGATGGCGCGGTCGAGCGTACCGCGCAACGTCCACTGGCAACTGGCGAGGTGAGTGAAAAGGGTGCGCTAAGGTTATTTGCAGGGTTAATTGCACTGGCGTTTATGCTGGTGCTGCAACTTAATCTCGCCACGATTGCGTTGTCGGTGGTGGCGCTGGGGTTGGCTGCCAGTTATCCCTTTATGAAACGTTATACCCATTTACCTCAGGTGGTGCTGGGGGCGGCGTTTAGCTGGGCCATTCCCATGGCCTTTATGGCCACCAATGAGCAACTTGGGCTGGTGGCCTGGCTGCTGTTTGCGGCTAATTTACTGTGGACTGTGGCCTATGACACCCAATATGCCATGGTCGATCGTGATGATGATATATTGATAGGGATTAAGTCGACGGCGATTTTATTTGGCCGTTTTGATGTCGTGATTATCAGCGTGTTACAGTTGCTCACGTTGTTATTGTTAATTGCCGTTGGAGAATTGCTGGCACTCAGCGGGTGGTATTACCTTGGCGTGGCGGGCATGGCCATACTGTTTGGTTACCAGTACGGCCTGATTTATCAGCGCCAGCGCCAAGCCTGCTTTAAGGCGTTTCTAAACAACCATTATGCAGGCTTGCTGGTGGCAGTCGGGATTATGCTGCACTACCTGTTTGTCTGATACTCTGGGCAACCTGCGGATGCAACCAGTGCATGACTTCGCCCAGTAACCACTGGCCTTTGCTGGCGGCATTGAGCGAACCATCGTTCTGTTGTTCCAGCAGCTGGCAATCACGTAAAGCGGCGATTAATCCACTGATCACTGCCTTGTCATAAAATTCCGGCGCATTGATGCCATGCACAGCGGTCAGGCGCTCGGCCAGTTGAATACTGGTTTTTTCCAGTTCACTGCGCGATAACCCTGCGCGTTGTTTGGCAATGGTGAGCACCACGGCATAGCGCTGCAGGGTGTCCTGCATATTGCGGGCTAAAATCCATAACGGCAGGAATGCTTCGTCGTCACGGGCTGGCGGTATCCACAGGTCATCCCGTTTAATTAGCATATGTTGCGCGGCCATGGCGTCGAGGGTGCGTTCGATCAGCGCAACAAACTCTTCTGGCGAGTGGTGAACAAACAGCTCTTTACGCAACAGCGGTAGGATAGCCAGCATGCGCTCGATAATGTCATCACGGGTCATGCCAGTGCTGGCACTGAGCATAGTCGCCAGTAAGCCAGGCACGGATAACAGGTGCAGCACATTGTTGCGATAGTAAGTCATGGCGACTGCAGTCTTGCTGTCCATGCTGACGATGCGGCCAAAGCTATCCGGTGTAACGCTGAATTTATTCAGGCTCAGGGTGTCTTCCAACAGACGGCCAGGCTCACTATCCGGCAATGTCATATCTGCGCTGTAAGGTGCGTCTTGTAACAAGCGCATAAAACTATGCAGGCACTGACTCAATTCCCGTGCAGTCATGGACAATTTATCCGACGCCAGCAAGCTGGTGGCGCATAAGGTCATACCGTTAATTGCACCGGCGCGATTGATATTGCGCATAATCTGATTAGCCAGCTTATTGGTCACCGGCGTCAGCCAGCTTGGTTTCTTATCCGGATTCTGACTGACATCGTCGCGCCAGTTGGGTTGCTGCTGTTCCAGAAAGCGCGCCAATTGGATCGGCTCACCAAAATTAAGGTAACCGCGGCCGTAGTTTTTCAATTTACGAATCGCACTGAACACCTGCAGGAAACTCTCTTTTTCTTTGCGGGTCCCCTGTAACTCTTTGAGGTAAGTGGCCACTTCCATCACGTGCTCGTAACCGATATATACCGGCACCAGGGTGATCGGGCGTTTGATGCCGCTAAACAGGCTCTGTACTGTCATGGCGAGCATGCCGGTTTTGGGCTGCAACAGTCGACCGGTACGGGAACGGCCGCCTTCACAATAGTATTTCACCGGGTAGCCGCGGGTGAACAGCTGTTGTAAATATTCACGAAATACTGCGGTATACAGTTTGTTACCGGCGAAACTGCGGCGAATAAAGAATGCACCTGCACGACGGAAAATAGGCCCTGCCGGGAAAAAATTAAGGTTAATGCCGGCTGCGATATGCGGCACCATCAGCCCTTGCTGGTGGATAATATAGGTCAGCAACAGGTAATCCATATGGCTGCGATGGCAGGGGACATAGATAATTTCATGCCCTGCGTCGGCTAATTCACGCACTTTCTGCGCGTGGCGCACCTCAATGCCGTTGTAAATTTTATTCCATAGTTTGGCCAGCAGGCGCTCACCAAGACGTATGACGCCCTCGCGATAATCGCCGGCAATTTCATCGGCGTATTTACGCGCTTCGGCCAGGGCTTTTTCAGGGCTGACTGACATATCGGCCATCGCCTCTTTAACGGCATCGGAAGCCAATACGCTCTGGATAATCTGTTCACGTGCCATTTGGCGAGGACCCGCGACGGCCTGACGGCGACGATGGAAATGGGTACGTGCCACACGAATCAATTTATGCGCGGCGACCGCATCATCCAGGCGTTGGTCGACCATATAGCGGCTCGATACCGCACGGCTGAAATAAAGCAGATTATGTCGGCCACTGAACAGTACGATAAAAAACTTACGCAGCCAGTTGGGCGACGCTTTATCGGTCAGGATATCGCGCCAGCTGGCTTTGGTTTTACCCGGTGCGCGTCCCCAAAAGCTCACTGCCGGTACGATCTGGACATCTAAATCGGCTAATTGGGCATGTGTTTCAAATAACTGCGTAAAGGATTGCTCGATATCCGTGTGGCCCTGTCGACGGAAAATGCCCGGTGTGCCTTCTAAATACATGCAAGCGGGAAACTTTACGCCCTGCCATTCATACATGCCGTTTGGATCGGGCAAGCCTAACTGGCGTGCCGCATTTTGCAGGGCGACCCGGTCGGTAACGGAGTGATTTTTAAGTAAATAGATGATTGGCTTGTCGGCCTGAATGTCCAGTTCCGATTGCACATCAGTCGGCACGACACGAGTGCGAATGAGCCACGACGCTGGTACCGCAATCAGATTATCCAGCACACGCTGCATCCAGTTCATTTGAGTTAACTTCCCAATTAAAAAAACCTGCCAAGGATATCACGGAGTGAAAAAGAACAATAATTTTCGCCTGTGCCGTTGTAATCTGACCGCAACGGGATATACTCGCGATTAACTGTATAGAAAAACAGGCTGGTTATGCGTCCATTAACACCCCGTCAGCAACAAGTGTTGCAACTGATCAAATCTACCGTTGCCGATACCGGCATGCCACCAACGCGCGCGGAAATTGCCGATAAATTGGGCTTTCGTTCCGCCAACGCTGCCGAAGAGCATTTAAAGGCACTGGCAAAAAAGGGGGTTATTGAGATCTTACCCGGTACCTCACGTGGTATTCGGGTGAACTGGCCGGAAGATGAACAACCTCAGGATGAACAAGGCCTGCCGCTAATTGGTCGGGTTGCCGCCGGTGAGCCGATTCTGGCGCAACAGCATGTTGAGGCTCATTACAAAGTTGACCAGGGGATGTTCCATCCTCACGCGGATTTTCTGCTGCGGGTAAACGGCATGAGTATGAAAGATATTGGTATTCTTGACGGCGATTTACTCGCGGTACACCGCACGCAGGATGCACGCAATGGCCAGGTCGTCGTTGCCCGGGTGGATGAGGATGTCACGGTTAAGCGTTTCGAACGTAAAGGCAATACCGTGCTGTTGCATGCAGAAAACGAAGAATTTGCGCCCATCAAAGTGGATTTAGCCAGTGAGCCATTCAGTATTGAAGGATTAGCTGTAGGGGTTATTCGTAATAACGCCTGGATGTAAGTACAAAAAACCATCAAGCATAAAGCCGTTGTGTGAGTGACCCCACCAACGGCTTTTTTTATTCTGAATCGCAAAAAAATAGTCTCATCAGCCAGTTACATCTCAACAAATTGATTAAATATTGTTCAGTTGATAAAAATTTAATCAATTTGCTATAGACGCACCCACCTAAATTGCGTAATTCTTATACAGCAATTAACAAAAAAATAACAAAGCGTGCGCTTTTTCATCAGGATTCACCCGCGGAAATAAGTGCGTGCCACTGTCGGCACCGGGCTCTGCTGCCCGTTGTTGCAGTTATTGACAGAGGAGATGTCACGTGAACATAGGTGCGATTAAATTTGCCGCTGCGTCACTGGGCCTGATATCCGCATCCGTCAGCGCGACGGATATGCCGTTAAACCTTACCAAAGGGGTAACGGACATCAGCGGACAGGTGTATGACCTGCATATGTATATTTTCTGGATTTGTACCGTCATCGGCATCGTAGTGTTTGGTGCGATGTTCTGGTCGATTCTGCATCACCGTAAATCTAAAGGTGTCAAACCCGCAGATTTTCATGAGTCGACCAAAGTCGAAATTCTGTGGACGGCCATTCCCTTTGTTATTTTGATTGCGATTGCCTGGCCTGCCGCGAAAACCTTGCTGGCGATGGAAGACCCCTCTGAGTCTGATCTGACCATCGAAGTCACCGGCTCACAGTGGAAGTGGCATTACAAATACCACGGTACTGACGTGGAATATTATTCGGTACTGGCGACCCAGTCAGAGCAAATCCACAACAAATTCGAAAAGGGCGATAACTATTTATTGGAAGTCGACCGTCCTCTGGTGATCCCGACCGGCAAAAAAGTGCGCTTTCTGGTTACCTCGGATGACGTTATCCATTCCTGGTGGGTTCCGGCGTTTGCGGTGAAGAAAGATGCCAACCCGGGATTCATCAATGAAGCCTGGACGCGGGTCAATGAAGCGGGTCTGTATCGCGGCCAGTGTGCAGAACTTTGCGGTAAAGACCACGGCTTTATGCCGGTGGTGGTAATTGCCAAAGAACCGGCGGAATTCGACGCCTGGTTTGCCGAGCAAGAACAAATTATTCGCGACAAAAAAGCCGAAGAACAACGTTGGTTATCCATGAGTATGAGCATGGATGATGCGATGGATATGGGGCAAAAAATCTACACTGCCAACTGTGCCGCCTGTCACCAGGCCAGCGGCGAAGGTTTACCGGGTGCATTCCCTGCTTTGAAAGGTAGCAAAATTGCCACCAATAATAACCCGGCCGAGCACATTGGTATTGTGTTGAACGGTAAGAAAGGCATGCCGGCATTCGGCAAGCAATTAAGCTTGGCGGAGATTGCTGCCGTCGTCACTTATGAGCGTAACGCTTGGGGTAATAACACCAAACAATTGGTGCAGCCCAAAGATGTTAACGATGTAAAGAATGGTAAGTAAGGAGAGCAGCATGAGCAGCATTGTAGAGCAAGATATTCATGCGGATGACCATCACCATCATGCCCCAGGCGGCGGGATAAAGCGCTGGTTATACACCACCAACCATAAAGACATCGGTACCCTGTACCTGTGGTTCGCCTTCATCATGTTCCTTGTAGGCGGCAGCATGGCCATGGTTATCCGGGCTGAGTTGTTTGAACCGGGTCTGCAAATTGTCGAGCCGAATTTCTTTAACCAGATGACCACAGTACATGGTCTGGTGATGGTATTTGGCGCCGTGATGCCGGCCTTTACCGGCCTGGCCAACTGGATGGTGCCAATGATGATTGGCGCGCCGGATATGGCCTTGCCGCGGATGAACAACTGGAGCTTCTGGATCCTGCCGTTTGCCTTTGCAATTTTGCTGGCGTCTTTGTTTATGGAAGGCGGTGGCCCGAACTTCGGCTGGACTTTCTATGCCCCTCTGTCGACTACCTACAGTAATGACAGTACCGCGTTGTTCGTATTCTCAGTACATATTATGGGTGCCTCTTCGATTATGGGCGCGATCAACGTGATTGTGACCATTATGAACATGCGTGCGCCGGGTATGACGTACATGAAGATGCCACTGTTCGTGTGGACCTGGTTTATTACTGCATTCCTGCTAATTGCGGTTATGCCGGTGTTGGCTGGCGCAGTAACCATGGTACTGACCGATAAATTCTTCGGTACCAGTTTCTTCAGCGCAGCAGGTGGTGGTGACCCGGTGTTGTTCCAGCATATTTTCTGGTTCTTCGGTCACCCTGAGGTATACATCATGATTTTGCCGGCCTTCGGCATTATCTCGCAGATTGTTCCGACCTTCGCGCGCAAACCGCTGTTTGGCTACGCATCGATGGTCTATGCCACGGCTTCCATCGCGTTATTGTCATTTGTGGTGTGGGCGCACCATATGTTCACCACGGGTATGCCTGTTGCAGGTGAACTGTTCTTTATGATTGCCACCATGCTGATCTCAGTGCCGACCGGGGTGAAAGTGTTTAACTGGGTGGCGACCATGTGGCGCGGGGCGATGACGTTTGAAATGCCCATGCTGTTTGCGTTGGCATTTATCGTGCTGTTTACCATTGGTGGCTTCTCTGGCCTGATGCTGGCGATTACGCCGGTGGACTTCCAGTATCACGATACCTATTTTGTGGTCGCGCACTTCCACTACGTTCTGGTGACCGGTGCCATATTCTCCATCTTTGCGGCGGCTTATTATTGGCTGCCTAAGTGGAGTGGCGTGATGTTCGACAAGAAGCTGGCTAACTGGCACTTCTGGTGCTCACTGGTATCGGTGAATGTATTGTTCTTCCCGATGCACTTTGTTGGGTTAGCTGGTATGCCTCGTCGGATCCCGGATTACGCGCTGCAATTTGCTGATTTTAATAAATGGATCAGTATCGGTGGATTTGCCTTTGGTTTGTCGCAGTTGTTCTTCCTTGCTCTGTTGATAAAAGCGTGTCGCAAACAGGGTGAACCTGCCGCAGCCAAACCGTGGGAAGGTGCAGAGGGTCTGGAGTGGGAAATCCCATCACCGGCGCCGTATCACACCTTTGAAACCCCACCGGTGATCAAATAACCATGAGCCAGCACGCCGTTAACCCTGTCAAATCTGCCGGTAAATGGTTGCTGGTAGTCATCGGCATGTTCGGTTTCGGCTATGCGCTGGTGCCGTTGTACGACGTGTTTTGCGATATCACCGGCATCAATGGTAAGCCGTCCAATCAAGCGGCGGCCTATCAAGCGGTTGAGATCGATGAAGCACGTGTGGTCAAAGTGGAATTTATGACCCGTAGTGCGGGCGGCATGGCCAGCGAGTTTAAGCCCATGGTGCAGAGCATTAAGGTGCATCCCGGGCAATTACAGGAAGTCGAATTTTACGTAAAGAATCCGACCGACAGAGATATCGTTGCCCAGGCTGTGCCATCGATTTCGCCGGGACCAGCAGCGCTTTATATGAATAAAACGGAGTGTTTTTGTTTCGAACAACAAACACTGAAAGCGGGTGAGGAAGTGATTATGCCAATGCGATTTTATGTGGATCCTCAACTCCCGCAAGACATCAGCGTTTTCACCCTGTCGTACACACTGTATGACGTGAGTGCGCAGGTCGTGGCACAAAACTAATGGAGAATCACATGTCACAACAACACGCAGATAAATATTACGTTCCGGCGCAAAGCCCCTGGCCAATCGTCGGCGCCGTGGCATTGTTTTTAATTGCAGTAGGTGCGGGCAATGTGGTGATGCAGCATCACAAAGGCACAGATGGTTATGGTGGTCTGATCCTCAGCCTGGGCATGATTACCCTGATGGTGATGCTGATTGGTTGGTTTCGCGATCAGATTAATGAGTCCATGGCGGGCATGCATAACGCCCAGTTAGGTCAGTCATATCGTCAGGGCATGAGCTGGTTTATCTTTTCAGAGGTGATGTTCTTCGCCGCATTCTTTGGTGCGTTGTTCTATACCCGTATGATTTCGGTGCCATGGTTAGGTGGAGCCTCTAATAATGCCATGACTAATGAAGTGTTATGGCCGACGTTCGAAGCGATGTGGCCGCTGACCCAGACGCCCAGCGGGCTGGTAACCGAAGCAATGGGCTGGAACGGTTTGCCGCTGATCAACACTGTGATTCTGCTGATATCGTCAGTCACGTTGCACTTTGCCCATGTGGGATTGGAAGAACAAAAACGTGGCCAACTGATGTGGCTGTTAGGCCTGACGATTTTGCTGGGGATCTCATTTTTGGGTTTGCAGGTGGAAGAATATGTGCATGCCTATACCGAAATGGGGCTGACGCTGCAGTCGGGTGTATATGGTAATACCTTCTTTATGCTGACGGGCTTTCACGGATTACACGTCACCCTGGGTACCATTTTGCTGATTGTGATGTTTTGCCGGGTATTGGCTGGCCACTTTACCCCGAAGAATCAGTTCGCCTTTATGGCGGCTAGTTGGTATTGGCACTTCGTTGACGTAGTGTGGGTAATGCTGTTTATCTTTGTGTACGTGCTTTAACTGGATGCGGGCGAGCGCCCGCGTTTAGTGCGGTGTAGGGTTGGGGGTTATCCAGCCCATCGCCATGGAAATGACCAGAATTAATACAATCAGCGCAGAGAGCATTACGCGCCGCCCAATAAACTTAGTCATCGACGGTTGATTGGGATCATTTCGCAGCATCATCTGCATGGCTTTATACAGGTTATAAATCATCGCGAGCAGTAAGATGACAACCACAATTTTTATCATAATGTTTTTTCCGCCATGCTGAGTTTCATTCGGCGCTTACCGCCGTTAGCCACCTTAGTCGCTTTGTCAGCCTTTGTCATCACCAGCAGTTTAGGCGTGTGGCAGTGGCAGCGAGCCGGCGACAAAACCGCGCGGTTGGCGCAAATAGAGCAACGGGCAGAGGCCTCGCCGCTGGAGCTGTTTGCTGCCGTGCAGATGGGCGAGCAGGCAGTGGATTTCCCGCTACGCGTCGAAGGTCGATTTTCTGCTGATATAACCTTATTGGTGGATAACAAGTTGCGTGATGGCATGCCCGGTTATGAAGTGGTGGGGTTGCTGGATACGGACGCAGGTTGGTTGCCGGTAAACTGGGGATGGCTCAAAGCCGGCACCGCCCGGGATGCACTACCCGATTTTCACCTGCCAGATGGACTGATTACTTTGAATGGTCGGGTTGGTGAACCATCGCTCAATAGCTTTATCCGCGAGACGGCCAGCGGCGCACAACCTGGCTTGGTGAGGGTGCAACAGTTCGACCCTGTCTGGATTGAACAGCATTACCAGCTGCAAGTATTGCCGTTGATGCTGTATGTCACGGAACCCGGCGAATTACGTCGCGACTGGCAACCCGTGGTGATGCCCCCTGAAAAACATCTGGCCTATGCGATTCAATGGTTTGGCATCGCACTGGCCATTCTTATTATTTTCTTTTTTGCAGTAAGAAGGACGCTGAGTAATGAATCAGAATAAAAAGAGCATGCTACTGCTGGCCGTGGTGTTTATTTTACCGGTAGTTTTGGCCAAATTTGCACTGGATTATGACTGGTTCAATCGCGGCGCAACCAATAAAGGTGAGCTGCTTGACCCGGTATTGGATTTTACAGCCGCCTATCCGCAGCAAGCTGATAATACCCACTGGCGACTGGTTTATGTGGTGCCCGCTTCCTGCGACGAGGCCTGTCACAATGCGCTGTTTAGTATCAATCAGGTGTGGTTAGCGCTGGGACGAGAAACCGATCGGGTTAAAGCGTTGGCGGTGGTAACGGAAGCCAGTGATCTGCCAGCGGATATGGCAGAAAAATACCGCAATGTAGAATCCTTATCGGTAAATCTGCAAACTGTCGAAAAGATGTTCAATCCGGTCGGCACTGATGGTATTTTCATCGTAGATACCTTGCAAAACGTTATCCTGCGCTACCCGTTGCAAGCAGAACAACAACAAGCGGTGATGCATAGCCGCGAAATTTTGTCCGACGTGAAGAAGTTACTGAAACTCTCACGTATCGGTTGAGGGAACGACAATGAGAAAGATGGTAGTCGCCAGTTTATTGCTGGCCATCGCGGTAATCATGCTCGGTGCCTATACGCGTCTGACCGATGCGGGTCTGGGCTGTCCCGATTGGCCGGGGTGTTACGGTCACATTACGGTACCCTCACACCCTGAGCATGTGGAACGTGCCGAAGCCGCCTTTCCAGATCGCCCGGTAGAGGCTCATAAAGCCTGGAACGAAATGATTCATCGTTATTTCGCGTCTACGCTGGGTCTGTGTATCCTAATTATCTTTGCCCTTAGCCTGCGCGGTAAACAAGCCCATAAACCGTTCAAATTGCCGCTATTTTTGCTGTTACTGGTATGTTTTCAGGGCGCGCTGGGTATGTGGACGGTCACGCTGAATCTGATGCCATTGGTGGTGATGGGGCATCTGCTTGGCGGATTTACCGTTATTTCCTGCTTGTTCCTGTTGTATTTGCGTCTCAGTCGCTACCGCATCCCGGGCGGCGATGTGAGTGCCCGGGCGTTATCCGGTATGGCTTTGCTGGGGCTGGTGATTGTCGTAGCGCAAATCGCGTTAGGGGGCTGGACGTCGGCCAATTACGCGGCGCAGGTCTGTACGACCTTACCGGTTTGCCAGGGAGAATGGTGGCTGAATCTCGACTTTGCCGGTGCCTTTAGTATTCCCCATGCAGACAATTATGAATTCGGTGTGCACGACGCTAACGATCGCCTCACTATGCATGTAATGCATCGTGTGGGTGCCATTATCACGGCCGCTTATCTGCTTTGGTTCGGATTTAAACTCTACCGGCGCGCCAGTTCTGATGTAGTGCGTAGTCAGTCCTTACTTCTGTTTTTTGTCTTGACAGTTCAGGTGCTGTTGGGTGTGAGCAATATTGTATTTCAGTTGCCGCTGGCCGTGGCCGTGGCGCATAACCTGGTCGGCGCGCTACTGCTGCTGACCATGGTGCTAATCAATTACACGCTGCTGCGTAAAACCTAGGAGGGTTTATGGAAAAGTCTGCTTCAGTTGCTTCCCAGGGTCAGGCAGTTAGCTGGCGTGATTATTATGAGATGACTAAGCCCAAAGTGGTGCTGTTGCTATTGTTAACCGCGTTAGTTGGCATGTGTTTATCTACCGATGGTGCGTTGCCGTTACAACCATTGATTATGGGGCTGATTGGCATTGGTTTGTTGTCTTCCGCCGCGGCGGCGATTAACCATGTGGTCGACCGCCGGATTGATGCGCAAATGGCACGTACTTACAACCGCCCCTTACCGAAGGGCAAGGTGAGTCCGCAGCGCGCACTGACCTTCGCCTTTATGCTGGCACTGATAGGTTATGTGTGTCTGGAGATCTGGGTGAATCGCCTTACGGCGGTATTAACCCTGGCCAGTCTGCTGGGTTATGCAGTGGTGTATACCATGTATCTTAAACGTGCGACGCCGCAGAATATTGTGATTGGCGGTTTGGCCGGGGCGGCGCCGCCATTGTTGGGCTGGACAGCAATTACTGGGGAATTACACCCCTATGCATTGTTACTGGTATTGATAATTTACACCTGGACGCCGCCACATTTCTGGGCGCTGGCCATTCACCGTGAAAAAGATTATGCCAAAGCCGAAGTCCCCATGTTGCCGGTAACCCATGGAATCGAGTTCACCAAAACCTCAGTGTTCCTCTACACCATACTATTGATGGTCGTATGCCTGCTGCCTTATCTGGTAGGGATGAGTGGCATGATTTACCTGCTCGGTGCTACCGCATTAAATGCCGTTTTCTTTTACTATGCGTGGAAACTGAAGTTCCATGCTGACCAAACCACCGCAATGGCAACATTTAAATTCTCGATTCTGCATTTGATGTTGCTGTTTGTGGTGCTGCTGGTCGATCACTACGTGAGATTTTAATGTCAGGAAATAAATTCCTGCTCGGCGGGTTGCTGATTGCGGCCCTGCTCGGCGGGCTTTGGCTAGCCAGCCAACAACAAAAAGGCACCCAGTTACGCTATTTACAGGAATACCCACAGCCACGCGCCTTGCCGGAATTCAGCTTGCGTAATCAACATGATCAGGCGTTTGGCAATGCTGACTTACTCGGCCATTGGACCCTGACGTTTGTGGGGTACACCTATTGCCCGGATATATGCCCGACCACGTTAGCCGAATTAAATGGTATCTATCCGCAATTACAGCAGCTGCCGGCGGACTCGCCCTTACAGGTGTTGTTTATTTCGGTCGACCCGAAGCGCGACAGCGTCGCCCGCCTGAATGAATACGTCTCGTATTTCAATCAGGATTTTATCGCCGCCACTGCTGGGCATGATGTGCTATTCCCGTTGGTACGCGCCATGGGCATGATGTATGGGATTTCTGAAAGTACCGAAAATGATGATTACCTAGTCGATCACAGTGCGTCGATAGTGGTGATTAACCCTCAGGGGCAGGTGATTGGTCGTTTTAAACCGGATAATCAACCGGGCAAAGTGGCGATTGCCAGTGGCCAGCAAATTTTGGCAGATATGCCCGTCCTACTGGCGCGTTAATCGCGCCAGCGTCCATTCTGATCGGGTTTAAACAGCGGCTGTGAAAACCAGTAATAGCGGGTTGGTCGCCGTTTGCTCGGTGCCGTGCAATTTATCCGGCTACGACCCGGATTTAGCGCAAGATCCCCACTCAATACCGTGACCTGATTTTCCTGCCATTGAGTGTCCACCACGTCTCCATTGATGTAACAACGAAACTGGTGTGGGCGGATATCGGCTAGATCAATCGTCAGCTGCGGGGATGGAAACTGACTCTCCAGCGCAACCGGTGAACTCAGAGAATTCGTCAGCACCGGCATCGCCAGACTGTTTAATTTGACCCGCAGCGTTTGCAAATTGGCATAGATGCCAGCGGCTGGAAAGCGCGCCAGCGCGGTAAAATCACTGGCTGAGCTAATGGCGCCAGAGAACTGGGCAAAGCCAACAAAGTTTTCTTCGCGCAATAACGCCTGCAGGTTCTCGTCATACTCACCATAGGGATACGCCAGATAACGCAGGCTGTAGCCGACCTTGTCAGCTAACTGTTGCTCGGCGGACAAAATATTGTTGCGAATACGTGCCAGCCATTGCTGAGTGTCTTCGCCAGGCAGGCGTTGCAATAGATGGATGTGATCCTGAGTATGGTTGGCAAATGTCACCCCTTGCTGACCCATCAGGGCGATATCATCCCAACTGAGTTGGTCGCTTTGCACGCCAATTTGCGCAGGATTGACGAATATGGTGTAAGGAAACGCAAATTCCCGCAGGATTGGATGACCATTTTGCAGAATATCGCGATAGCCGTCATCGAACGTGATCGCCACCGCTTTATCCGGCAGGGGCTGATTTTCAGCAAGTGCTTTAATCATGTCTGGCAAGGGTAAGACGTCAAAACCCTCATCCTGCAGATATTGCAGATGACTGCGCAGTTGCTCTGCGGACACCGATGTCACCGGCGGCGTGTCGTCAGCAACATGATGATACTGTAGGATAACGCCGTTGCTGGCCAGGGCCTGATTGATCCAACAGCACATCAGCAACAGACAGATTTTTAAAGTTTTCACGCTTACCCCCATTCTGAGGGCGCAAGCTTAACCAAAGTTATCTGAATGAACCAGCAAGCTCATCGAAAAATCGCCGCCATCGTGTTTCCCATGCTGCTGGCCAATATCAGCCAGCCGTTACTGGGATTGGTCGACACTTACGTGGTTGGGCATATGCCACAGGTCAGCGCCATGGCCGGTGTGGCACTGGGTGCGATGCTAATTACCCAGCTTTACTGGCTGGCCGGCACGTTGCGCATGAGTGCCACCGGCTATAGTGCACAAACGCTGGGCAGCCATCAACCAGACCGGGCGCGGCAATTACTGTGGCAACTGATCGCATTAGCGTTAATTGTGGCCGCATTGATTGGCGCATTACAACGCCCCTTGTGTGAGGCAGTGCTTTGGTATGCCCAACCGGATCAGACTACCGCGTCGGTGATGCAGGATTATGTGGCCGTACGGGTGTTGGGTGCGCCAGCGGCGCTCCTTAATCTGGTGTTGATTGGCTGGTTGATTGGTCGCCAGCGCAGCCGGTTTGTCATGCTGGTACAGGTTATCGGCAATGGCGTGAATGCCGGTTTGAATCTGGTGTTTGTGTATGGTCTGAATTTAGGCATTGAAGGTGTCGCGTTAGCGACGGTGTGCGCCGAATATCTGATGTGTGTGATGGCGCTATTGGCACTGCGTGCACAGATTGGCCGCTGCCTGCCAGTATGGTTTAGCTGGCAGGCGATTAAACAGGTGCTGCAGATTAACTCTGCCATGCTGATCCGCAATCTGGCTTTGCAGGCCTGTCTGGCCTGGGTGACCATGCAAGGGGCGCAACTGGGTGACGTGACCGTTGCCGTCAATAGTGTGCTGCTGCAATTTTTGGCGCTGACCGCACTAGGCCTGGATGCCGTCGCCTACGCTGCAGAAGCCTTGGTCGGACAGGCGGCCGGGCAGCAGGATCGTCGTCGCATTCAGAGCTGGGTGCGGAAAACCCTGCTATGGTCGCTGTTACTGGCATGCGTTTACAGCCTGATTTTTTATCTTGCTGGTGAGTGGATTATCCGCGCGCTGACTGACTTACCGGCGGTGCGTGCAATGGCAGTGAGTTATCTGCCCTATGCGATTATGCTGCCATTAGTGGCCCATTGGTGCTTTCTGCTGGACGGTGTATATATTGGGCTGGGGCAGGCGGCGATAATGCGTAACAGTATGCTGCTCAGTGCACTGGCGGGGTTCTTTTTACCGCTATATCTGTTGCAGGGTGCCGGTAATCACGGCGTATGGCTGGCCCTGCTGAGTTTGTTTGTGTGGCGCGGAGTTACTTTAGGCGGTCATTTTTGGAAACGCTGGGCGGACTGAACGCCCTGGCCAGCCGATTGGCGAAGATGCCCACATAACCCCATAGCGCTAATGAAAAGCCAACAGCGAGCAGTGCGATACCCGGCCACCACCAGGTATGAGGTGGCTCGGTACCCAATACGGTTAGCATGGCACCGGGTACAAATATCACTAAACCAGCAATAAAAAAGCGCCAACTCCTTTCGGGGTCAGCGCCAGCTTTATTATACCAGGCCATTAGTAGTAGCTGTGTTCACCGGCTTTATGCTCGGTAGCATCACGCACGCCGAACAATTCACCGCTGAATTTATCCAGTAACTGTTTTTCGATGCCTTCTTTCAATGTGACATCAACCATTGAACACCCATTACAACCACCACCAAATTGTAAAATAGCAATGCCATCTTCGGTGATTTCCAACAGCGTGACTTTACCGCCATGGCTGGCCAGTTGTGGATTCACATCCGTGGTTAACACGTACTCTACGCGATCGGCCAACGGGGCGTCTTCGTCCACTTTACGGGCCTTGGCGTTGGGTGCTTTTAACGTTAATTGCGAGCCCATCTGGTCGGTGACGAAGTCAATTTCTGCCGCTTCCAGAAATGGCGCGCTCTCAGGGTCGACGATAGCGTCAAAGCCAGAGAAGGGTAAACGAATATCCCCTACCTCTACCGCCTCGGGTGGACAGTAGGACACACCACACTCGGCGTTGGGTGTACCTGGATTGACCACAAATACGCGGATATTGGTATGTGGATCCTGGTTAGCCAGTAATTTAACGAAATGTGCCTGTGCAGCTTCTGAGATAGTAATCATGATCTCACCTAGGGTTACAAACTGGCGCTAGTATATCAAAATTACTTGAGTAAAACAGTCGGGTAATAAAATAGTTGTACTTGCACCCCTGATGGCCACACGGCAAACTGCATGAATAATAAACAGTTTTAGCCAACACGGGAGAGGTATGCTGCGAGTTAGCTGGATATTGTTGATACTGTCGTTCAGTACCAGCGCATTGGGTGCACAATGTGGTGACTATCGCGGACATCGTGGCTTAACCTCATATGAGGCGAACTTACTCGGCTATACGGTTGAGTCCAGCGACGATAATTACATGGATTTTCGCCTGTCGCTTAAATATCCCCTGTTGCGCAGTGTGTCAGATAGTTTAAATCGTTCATTTGGCAGTGATGCACAGCCTTCTTCTTTATTGCCTTGTGTATTTTTAAGTTTCACCGGCCGTTTCGGCCAGTATATCGGTACCCGTGATTCCTCACCTGTGATGGGTAAGCAGTTTAACCCGGGCATTTTCGGCCGCTACTGGTTAAGCGAACCCGACGAAGAAGAAAGTTATATCGACATTGGCCTGTACCATGAGTCCAACGGCCAAAGCGTGAACACCCAAGCCGGCTATGCCAGTCGGGTCGCCGATGCGCTGGCCAAAGGCGACAGTGCCGGCAGTGCGCGCGATTATATTAGTCGGGGCTGGGATTATATCGGCGTGACCAGCAAATACAGTGCACACTGGCAGGATGGTGTTGCCCGTTGTCCACTGAAAGAAATAGCGCAGAACAATCAAAGTCCGCTGTTGAAGAAGCCCGGCTGCTTTGCGGTGACCGCGGATGTGCGTTACTTCCTGCAAAACGGCCCGTTGCAGGGTGAAGCAGAAGACTATTACGCATTTGAGATGCAGAGTCAGGCGTATCGCCGAAAAGACTACGATGGCTTGGCACTGACACTGGAATACATCCCGCCAACTGAAAAAATCAGCCATATGGCGTTTAGTTATCGCACCGGGTATGGCAAACCGTTTAACTACAGTACGTTTAGATTTGAAGCGACCTTTAACTTTAACGATGATGATTTGCCGCCGTTAGTGATCTGGTACCAGGAAGGCTATAACAGTGACCTTGTCGACTATTACAACTACAACCGGATTATTGGCATCGCCATCGAAATTACCTCGTTTGATTAGGAGTCTCATGAAGCTACTTCGATATTTTGCTGGCCTGGTAATGGCGCTGGCTACGCTGCATCAAGCCTTTGCGATGAATGACCGAGATTTTCTGCCAGCCGATGCGGCGTTGGATCCGGCGATTCCTGCCCCCGCCAGTGTACTGGGTTACCCGGTTGGCACCTGGCACGCCCGCCATGATCAGATCGTGCAGTATTTACAGCAGCTTGGCATGGCATCAGATCGGCTGTCAGTTGAGGTTGTGGGCTATACCCATGAGCAGCGTCCGCTGTTGATGCTGACCTTTACTAATCCACAACGTCTCGCGCAAATTGATACTGTGCGCAGTGCCCATTTGCAGCGCGTGGCGGAAGGTAAAACACCGGCACAGTCGGACCCGCTGGTACTGTGGATGGGTTACAGCGTGCATGGCAATGAGTCGTCTGGTGCCAATGCTGCATTGCTGGTGGCTTATTATCTGGCGGCATCGCAAAGTGAAGAGGTTAAGCAGCTGTTGGATAACGCTGTGATCATCATGGAACCGGCGATAAACCCGGATGGCCTGTCGCGTTTCGCCCAGTGGGCGAATATGCACAAAGGGCTAACACCTAACAGTGATCCCAACCACCGCGACCATAATGAAGGTTGGCCAAGTGGCCGCATGAATCACTACTGGTTCGACTTAAATCGAGACTGGTTGTTACTGACCCATCCGGAGTCCCGCGCGCGCATCGCACATTTTCAACAATGGCGACCGCATGTGTTAACCGATTTCCATGAAATGGGCAGCAATAGTACGTTTTTCTTTCAGCCGGGGATCCCGGATCGCGCCAATCCCTGGATTAGCCGCGAAAATATCAGCATGACAAATTTGTTGGGGCAGTATCATGCCGATGCGCTGGATGCAGAGAATAAACTGTATTTTAGCGAAGAGTCATTTGATGATTTTTATTTGGGTAAAGGATCCAGTTATCCCGATGTGCAGGGCTCCATCGGTATCTTATTTGAGCAGGCGTCCAGCCGTGGGCACTTGATTGATACGCCCAATGGCCAGCTGAGTTTTGCCGATACCATTCAGAATCAGGTCACCACCAGTTTATCCACCTTCCGTGGCGCACTGGCGAACAAGTCCAAACTGCAACAGTACCAGGCAGATTTTGTGCGCCGTACCGCTAAGCAAGCCAATGAAAGCGGCATTGCTGGCTACGTGGTTAAAGCCAGCGCAGATGCTGCCCTTAACCAGCAGTGGCTGGATATTCTGCAGCAACACCACATCAAGGTGTGGCAACTATCCGCGGATATGAGCAAAAACGGCACGGCTTACCAACAGGGGCGTGATTATTTTGTGCCGGCCAATCAGGCGCAGTATCCGTTGATTCGATCGTTGTTCTCTACCCAACAAGATTTCGGGCGCAATGAGTTTTACGACGTTTCCAGTTGGAACATCGCGATGGCGTTTAATCTGCCGTTTAATGAGCTCAGCAGCAAAGAGGGGCGTAAATTAAAATCGCTCAGTGTCAAATCTGACGGCGTGACGCCTGCTAACTGGCAGGGTGAAGCATATGCGTATGGATTCGATTGGCGGGATGGCCGTGCTCCGGCGATGTTGCAGGCACTGCTGGTCAAAGGGATTGCGGCCAAGATTATCGGCTCACCGATCACTGTCGCCAGTGGTGATGGTCAGATCAGCCTAACAGCGGGTTCTGTGGTGATCCCCGCTGCGTTGCCACAGCCTGCAAACTGGCGCAATACAGTGCGGGAACTGGCACAGGAAAAACAGCTCGTCGTGCACAGTTTAACCACTGGTTGGACGGACAAAGGCATTGATTTAGGTTCTGGTGCGATGCCAGTGCTGAAAACGCCGCGGGTAATGCTGCTCACCGGCGAGGGCGTATCGCCCTATGAAGCCGGTGAAGTCTGGCATTATTTCGATCAACAGGTTGGCTTGCCACTGGCGATGGTCGATGTGCCCCGCTTGTCGGGCATAAACCTGCATGACTATACCCATGTGATTATGGTTGATGGTCGTTACGCAGGTATCAGCGACAAACTGGTTGAGCGAATGAAACAATGGGTGCGTGAGGGCGGCGTGTTGATTGGGCAGAAAGGCGCCGCGCGCTGGTTAAGCGAAAACGGTCTGCTGGCGGCTGGCTTCCGCTCAGAAGACGAGGTGCTAAGCGGTTTCGATACCCAATCTCTCAAATTTTCCGATCGTAATCAGCTGGCAGCCCAGCAACGTATTGCCGGTGCGGTATTTGCCACCCAACTGGATGCCAGCCATCCACTCACATTTGGCCTGGATGCCAACCAGCTCAGCGTATTTCGTAACAGTAATCTGGTGATGGACATTCCAGAAAAGCCGTTCTTAACGGTGGCACGTTACAGCAAATCACCATTACTGGCTGGCTATGCGGCCAAGCCGCTGGTTGAGCAGGTTGCCGGCAGTGCAGCCATTGTTGCGCATCGCAGTGGTCGTGGCAGAGTAATTGGCTTTACCGACGTGATGAATTTCCGTGGATACTGGCGAGGCAGTCAACGGGTGTTAAGCAACGCGGTCTATCTGGCACCACTGATTACTGCTTCAAACTGATAGCGAATGCCCACAGCTCGATGCGCAGGTCGGGCTGATGGCTTTGCAGGGTTTTTACCAATTCGGCTAGCGTACTGCCGGTGGTAATCACATCGTCCAACAGCGCGATGTGGCTGTGTGGCAATGGCCTGTGAAGCGTGAAGGCTTTTTTCAGATTGCGTCTGCGTTGTGCGCCGCTAAGGTGGGTTTGTGCCGCAGTAGCGCGTTGGCGGCTGAGATAGTCACTGGCCACCGGAACACCGATTATCCTGGACAGTGCAGTGGCCAGCAGCAGGCTTTGATTAAAATGTCGAAGCAGATAGCGCCGGTAATGCAGGGGAACCGGTACGATGACCTCGGGTAATTGGGGATGCTCTCTGAGTTGCTCGGCGAACAATGCTGTCAGCACGTTGGCGGGTAATTGATGTCGTTTGAATTTCAATCCACTGAGCCACATGTCGAATGGCCATTGGTAGGGACTTAAGCAGCACAATCGCTCCACCTGCATGGCGGGCAGATGTTTGGCAATGCCCGGATTGCGCAATAAATCAAACTGCTCGGCGGGTAAGTCATACAGGGGCAAATCACCTTTGCAGGTATGGCATAACAATGCATCCGCGCTCTGGTGGCACAACAGGCAGTTGTGCGGTAACGCGCGGTTTAACCAGTTCACTATGCTCTTCAATTCCATGGGCGTTTTCCCTACACTTGGCCCCCGCATTAAGTAAAGTGACTCACATGCAAAAAGTACAACTTCCTTCTGGATTACACGTAACCCGCTGCGGTCAGGGACAGGATCTGGTGCTGCTGCATGGCTGGGGAGTAAACAGCGGTGTGTGGGCACCGATTATTGCGCCATTACAGGCCAGGTTTCGCTTACACCTTATCGATTTGCCCGGTTTTGGGGACAACGTAAATATCCTTCCCGCCGATTATCAATTAGATTCATTGGCCGCAATGCTGGAAGACGCGGTGCCTGACAACGCCTGGTTAATGGGCTGGTCGATGGGCGGACTGATTGCTAATCAATTGGCATTGCGAGGCAAAGTGAAACTCGCGCGCCTGCTGTTGTTGGCCACTTCACCCAAATTTACAGCACAGCCGCCCTGGCATGGGATCCAGCCCGCAATTCTGGAGATGTTCGCGGCGCAACTAACTGCCGATGTAGGCAAAACCCTGCATCGTTTTTTAGCGATTCAGGCCATGGGCAGCGAATCGGCCCGGCAGGATGTCAAAATTATCAGTGCGGCAGTGCAATCACGCCCGGTACCAACCAAACAAACCCTGCAAAAGGGACTGGATTTGCTGGAAACCTGCGATCTGCGTAACGCTGTATCTGCGCTGTGTTTGCCGGTTGAACTGATATTCGGCCGTTTAGATACCCTGGTACCACACAAAGCGATGGATGATATTGCCGCCTGTTATCCCGGCGCACGGCTGAAACTGTTTCCTCATGCTTCCCATGCACCGTTTATTTCCCACAGCGAAGAATTCTGTGACTGGTTGCTTGAGTGTCAGGCGCAATAACGCGGAGCAGACTTCTCATTTTTGTCAAATTGGTTAATAATTAGCCATGAGGTGAAAGGGGGTAGTGAGTTATGGCAGTGAATCTCTCGAACAATCTGAATTCAGCATTCCTGAGTGGTTATCAGGGCTTTCAAACTGCGTCCAATAATATCACTCAAGCTGCGGTATCTATCGCTAATAGCAGCGCGCAACCGCGCGACACCACCCAATTGCTAGGTGACGTTGCTACCCAGCAACTTGGCCTGACCGGTGACCTGATTAGAGGTATCGGCAGTGACAATCTGACCGATAACCTGGTCTCGCTGGCGGTAAACCAACGCAACGCCGAAGCCAATCTGAAAGTCGTCGGCACCGCCAGTGAAACCATTGGCCGGATTATTGACGAGCTGGCGTAACGGCGATGAACATTGTAACGCCGCTACATACGGCGATTCCCTACAGCAACAGCAATCTGAACACCGATCAGATCCGCCGTGACAATCAGCAAAAAGAAGTGATCCCGCAGCCTTCGCAGAGTGAAAATTCTGCGGCGGAAAGTGGTTTGGGTTCAGAGTCAGATCGTGTTCGCCAACCCGGCCAGGCACCACAACCTGTGGTTTATGAAAAGCCTACGGCACAGCAACAGGTTAATCCTCAGGGGCAGCAGGCTGATGGCAATAATCAGGACAATGCCAATGATCCCAGTGCCGGAAAGCAAGACGCAGAGCAGCAGCGTCAGCAACAGGCTGAAGCACGTGAGATTGAGCAATTAGAGAAACGTGATGCCGAGGTCCGTGCGCACGAACAAGCGCATGCCAATACCGGCGGTGAGCATGCCGGTGCACCACAATACGAATTTGAACAGGGGCCGGACGGCAAGCGTTATGCCGTAGGCGGTGAAGTTTCCATCGATATTTCTGCCGAAGATACCCCGGAAGACACCATTCGTAAAATGCAGCAGGTGCGCTCAGCGGCATTAGCGCCGGCAGAGCCATCGCCAGCTGATTTGCGTGTTGCCGCCGAAGCCACGCAACTAGCGGCAGAAGCCAGAGCGGACTTGGTTCGTGAGGCCCAAGCCGAACGGGAGCAGGTGTTTAATCAGGTTTTCAATCCTGATGCAGTGGATCAGCAGGGGCCAGGCCCGTCGCTAGAAGATATTGTGGTGTCTGGCAATGCCAGCCCACCACGCCGCTCTCTTGAGCAGGATGATCCGGTAGCCGAAGCGGGTGGTGCGGAAGTTAGCGCGCAATCCCCCCGTCGTAGCCTGAAATCCGAGCCGGATCCGGTTGCGGAAGCGGGTGGCGCCGAGGTGTCGCTGGAAAGTCCGCGCGAAGTGCCAGCTGAATTAGCTCAGCGCGCGCTGAGAATTGAAAACTACTACGCCAATGTGGCTGAGGCTAAGACCCAGAGTCTGAGTTTAACTGCTTGATATAAACATTCACTCGTCTAATTTATTGACTCTGAGTTCAAGGAAATGAAATTAGTTTTATTGCCAGGTATGGATGGCACGTCTCGTCTTTTTGATGAATTTATAGATAAGCTTGATTACAACGAATCTTTTGCAATCGTGCTGCCGCAATGCGGGGATCAAAGTTACACGTCACTCGCTGCATTTGTGTCCCGACAATTACCCAAGACTGATTGCATCGTGTTAGCTGAATCTTTTTCTGGGGGAATCGCGTTAAAGCTTTTAGAAAATCACAGCAATATTAAAGCAGTGATTTTTGCAGCATCTTTTCTTTCCTGTCCTCGTCCGTTTTTGGTAAATATTGCGAAGTATTTACCTCTATCGAAAATAGCCATGTGGCCGGTCTCAAAGGTTTTCCTGAAATTGTTTATGTGGGGAAATAATGCGTCCGATGAGCAGTTGTCGCTGTTTAAAAGGGTAATGGATGACGTTCAACCTGATACTTTGAGAAAAAGATTAGCTGCGCTTGCGCATTTGGATGGATTGAAGTCCAGAAGCGATATTCCAGCGCTGTGTCTGGTGGCAAAAAACGACAAATTAGTACCATCACAAAAGTCTAATGAATTCAGGCAGGTATTCAGTAATATTCAGGTCGTTGGTTTGTCAGGCCCACATTTTTTGTTGCAGACAAATGCTGAGGGGGCTGCAAGAGTAATTCAGGAGTTCATCAACAAACTGCCCGAATAAAAAAGCCGCTGTTATCAGCGGCTTTTTTTATTGGGTTACTTTTTCGCTTTCGCGAAGGCCTCAGCAAACGCATTGCCAAACGCGGTATTGGCTGGCGGCGCCGATCTCTCGCGCTTCGGCTGGTGTTGTAGCGCTTTAGGTGCGGGTTTACCTGTAGGCTTAGCACTAGCCATGACCTCGTCATCCATGCGCATCGTAAAGGAAATACGTTTACGCTGAACATCCACTTCCAGCACTTTGACTTTGACGATATCTCCAGCCTTCACGACTTCGCGCGGATCGGAGATAAATTTGTTGGTCATCGCCGAAATATGCACTAAGCCATCCTGATGCACACCTACATCCACGAACGCACCAAAATTCGCCACGTTGGACACCACGCCTTCCAGAATCATGCCGGGTTTCAGGTCAGAGATTTTTTCTACGCCTTCTTTAAAACTGGCGGTTTTGAATTCCGGACGAGGGTCGCGACCGGGTTTATCCAGTTCTTTGAGGATGTCACGCACAGTCGGCACCCCAAAGTGTTCATCGGTAAACTGCTCTGGTTTAAGCTTTTTCAGTAGCTCAGTGTTACCAATTAAATCGTTCACCGCAGCACCGGTGTTTTGCACGATTTTTTCTACCACTGGATAAGCTTCCGGGTGCACAGACGAGGCATCCAGTGGATTGTTACCGTTGGCGATACGCAGGAAACCAGCCGCCTGTTCAAAGGCTTTGGGTCCCAGACGCTCGACGTTTAACAAGGCTTTACGCTCATTAAACGCACCGTGGCTGTCACGGTAGCGCACAATGTTTTGCGCCAGCGTTTTGTTCAGACCGGATACGTGACTGAGTAAGCTGACCGATGCGGTATTTAAATCAACACCAACGGCGTTTACACAATCCTCTACTACGGCGTCCAGCGATTTGCCTAACTGACTTTGGCTGACGTCATGTTGATATTGGCCAACCCCAATGGCTTTGGGCTCGATTTTTACCAGTTCAGCCAGTGGGTCCTGCAAACGTCGGGCAATGGATACCGCGCCGCGCAGAGAAACATCTAAATCGGGCAATTCATTGGACGCCAGCTCGGATGCGGAATACACCGAGGCGCCCGCTTCGCTGATCATGATTTTATTTAAACGCAATTCCGGTAAGGCTTTGACCAATTCACCGGCCAGCTTATCGGTCTCCCGTGAGGCGGTCCCGTTACCAATACTGATTAACTGGACTTTATGCTGTTGGCACAGTGCGACGAGTGTACGAAGCGCTTTGTCCCACTGATTCTGCGGAGCATGGGGATAGATGGTGTTGGTGTCGACCACCTTGCCGGTGGCATCCACGACGGCCACTTTGACTCCTGTGCGTAAGCCCGGATCCAGCCCCATGGTCACTTTCGGGCCTGCCGGTGCGGCCATCAACAAGTCATTGAGGTTTTTCGCGAATACCGCGATGGCTTCCTGTTCTGCCTGTTCGCGCAGGGTAGAAAACAGCTCGGTTTCCATATGCAGTTGGATCTTAATCTTCCAGGTCCATTGCACCACGCTGTGTAACCAGCTATCCGCTGGTCGGTTGCTAAATTTCAGGCCCAGATGATCGGCAATAATTTGTTCACAGTGGGACTGACGAACTGGCTGCTCGGCGCCCGGATCGGCATCCATAGACACGTGTAATACGCCTTCATTGCGGCCGCGGAACATGGCCAGCGCGCGGTGAGAAGGGGTTTTAAGCAGCTTCTCGCTATGCTCGAAGTAATCGGCAAATTTAGCGCCTTCCTGCTCTTTGCCAGATACCACTTTACTGCTGATAAAGGCGTGGCCACTCAAATAATGCCGGACCTTTTGCAACAAGGCGGCATCCTCGGCAAAACGCTCCATCAGAATAAACTTCGCGCCATCCAGCGCCGCTTTGGTGTCGCTGACATCATCGCTTAAATACTTGCTGGCTTCGGATTCAGGCTCGAGCATGGGATTGGCAAACAGTGCATCGGCCAATGGGCCCAAACCCTGCTCAATCGCGATTTGCCCTTTAGTGCGCCGCTTTGGTTTGTACGGCAGGTATAAATCTTCTAACTCAGTCTTACTGCTGGCCTGCCCGATTTGTTTGGCCAATTCCGGCGTCAATTTTTCCTGTTCGGAAATGGACTTGAGGATAACCTGACGGCGATCTTCCAGTTCGCGCAGATAGCCCAGACGCTGTTCCAGGGTACGCAGTTGCGCATCGTCCAGCCCCATGGTGGCTTCTTTACGGTAACGGGCAATAAACGGGACGGTGGCGCCACCATCAAGCAAGTTAACTGCCGCATCAACCTGTTCGGGCTTAACCTGCAGCTCCGCAGCAATAGTTTGTATGATCATGAAAAAACTCGTAATGAGGATGAATAAACATAAAAAAACTGCCGGCGAGTTTAGCACTCCCGGCAGTTTGATAGAATCAGTTCTGCAGTAATCGCCGGTTACAGCGATTGCAGGTATTTATTAAATGCAGGCTGATTTTGTTGCTTCACTTTAATGCATTGTGAAGTGGACTCGTTCATGACATCCAGACTGCGTTGCATGGCAGGGACTTTCTCAACTAAGGGTTTAAAGAAAGCGTTGGCCAATTGTTGGTTGTGCTCTGAACAGCTGGAGCCAATAAACTGTGGCAACTGGCCAAGATAGGCGGCTGGAATGCGCGCACTCAGTGCGTCAAAGTTCGCATTCATCCACTTATACATCAGGTCACGATCTTCCAGTTTAGCCATACCCATCCAGACGAAGCGCATTGCGTTGGCTGGGCTGACTGCCGGATTGAGGCTCATATCGAACACTTGGTTGATAATTTTCTCGTCCTCAAACACCATGCCGGAGGCGATAGCGTCACGCAGGCGGGCGTCGGTTTGGGCGATATACGCTGCCTGATATTCCTTGAAGATCTCAGCAGGTTTTTCAGCATTCAAGGCGCGCGTTGCCAGGGCTACGCTGGCCAGATCGACGTTAACACTGGTTGGGTCAGTCAGAAACTTTTCTGCGAGGGTGGTGGCAGTCGCGATAAAGGCAGGGTTTTTACTGTACATGGCCAGTAAACGTAGCACGGTGCCACGCAGTTTAATCGTGTCACGGTCATCGCTGCTGCGCACCTGGAAGCCTAGCTGGTCAAAAGACGGCATCGCGATGCTTTCAATGTAATTGGCAAATGCCTGCTTATTGGCTTTATTCACCAGATATTCGAAGCGGGCGATAATGTTAAATGCCGCACGCACGACTTCTGGCGAGTTATCGGTTGCCATCGCAGAGATCACCTGAAGGTGTTGATCAAGCTGACGTTGTTCGGCATCCATTAACGCCTTGCTGCCGTAAATCAGACTTTTTCGCTCGCGTTCATTAAGTTGATCGACATCGGCCAGCAACGCGCTTAATTGGTTAGCGGGAATGTTCCAGCGGTAATAGCCCACGGCGTCAGCGTCGGCATAAACCCAATCCGCTCCTTTAATCGCATCGATTTGTACGGACTTTTCAGTCATCAAAACATCCAGGCGCTGGACTTTACCTGCCTTTTTGAACTTGAGGCGTAAAGGTAAGTGCCATAATTGCTCTGTCACCTCAGCACCGGCCAGTTTAAAGCGGCTCTGAGTCACGTTGCCATCAGCGGTGATATTAACTAACGGATAACCAGGCTGGGTTAAGAAGGTTTTCATTAGTGCGGGTAAATCGATATCTGTGTTGGCCGCCAGTGCATTCCACAGATCGTCTGCCACGGTGTTTTGCCAGGCATGCTTGCGCATATAGGCTTGCACACCTTTTTGGAACGCCTGCTCACCAATCATGGCTTCAATCATCAGTAATACGGCTTCGCCTTTACTGTAATTAAGGCCCATGCCGTCCATTACATCGGCACTGGTTTTGACCGTTTTCTTGATTGGGCGCACCAAAGGATTGGCATCCTGACCGAAGGCACCTTCCTGATTCAGGTTGTTTTGGTAACCCAGTTCCGGATACAGATTGGTCATCACCCGTGATGCCATCCAGCTGGCAAACGCTTCGTTTAACCACAGGTCATCCCACCAGGCCATCGTCACCAGATCGCCATACCACATGTGGGCCAGTTCGTGAGCCACGACCATCAACGGCGCGGCACGTTCATTCAGGTTTGGCTGCTCATCCAGAATCAGTAATTCGGAGCGGAACGTTACCAGTCCGGCGTTTTCCATTGCTCCAAAGGTAAAGTTGGGTACCGCAATCAAATCCAGTTTGCGGTATGGATAGGGCATGCCGAAGTAAGCTTCCAGATTCTGCAGGATTTCCGCGGTATGTTTGGCAATAAAAGAGGTTTTCACCGCCTCGCCTTTAGGTGCATAAATGCGCCCAGGTACCGACAGATTGTTAATTTCTATGGAATCTAGCTCACCCACCGCATAGGCAATGATGTAACTTGGCATTGGCTTAGTACGCATAAAGTGCACGGTTTGCCAGCCGTCATGCTGTTCAGTGGTTTCAACCGGGGTATTGGCTACCACAGTATGTTTTTGCGGCGCAGTAATGGTTAGCTCATAAGGAATTTTGAAGCTTGGCTCATCGAATGACGGGAATGCGCGGCGTGCATCCATATCTTCAAATTGGGTGAAGATGTAATTACGGCCGTTGTGATTTGATAGGTACATGCCGTCAGATGAGGTATTAATCTTACCTTCGAAACGCAAAGTGAACTGATATTTCCCGGCGGCAATGGTCTGGCTGCTTTTAGCCCAGAAAATTTCATTACTGGCTTCTTCAATGCTGAGTGGGATAGTACCGGCTTCGCTAACCAATTCAGCAGACAAGATTGTTAATTCTTTTTTATAGAAGCCAACTTTGTCGGTGGGCTGCTGAATATCCAGCGAGATGGTGGTCTCACCCTGATAATCCGGACTATCCGGATCGACAGTCAGGTCGATAGTTTGCAGTGTTGGCTGAATAGTTTGTGGTAGTCGGTAGACTTCATCGCTAGCGGATGCCTGCACCAAACTTCCCCAGCTTGCTGCCAGCAACATGCTGGCACCAGTTAGTAAGTTTCTGATTTTCATAGCCTTGCCCTGAAATGTTAGACGCCGTCAGTCTGCGTGATTTATGCTTAGATGTCTAAAGGCTGGCCGTTGGTGGGGGCGAATTAGTTGTTACAAACCGTTACGATTCGTAACGAATCTCGTTGATATACCAATAGGTGGTGGCCGCTTCTGTTTTCACCAGCGCTTCGTCACCGACCTGCTTCTTTAGCAACGCACGCGCCATTGGTGAGTCGATGGAGATCACATCCTTCCGGCCAAATATTTCATCATAGCCGGCAATTTTGAGGGTAAGTTGGCGACCCTCTTCGCTTTCGATTTCAACGGTGGCGCCAAAAAAGACCCGGCCTTCTTGTTGTGGCGAATAGTCGACGATCTTTAGATTTTCCAGGCACTTACGCAAATAGCGCACCCGTCTGTCGATCTCCCGCAGGCGTTTCTTATTGTATTGATAATCGGCGTTCTCACTTCTATCACCGAGGCTGGCGGCCCATGCGACTTTGCGGGTGGTTTCCGGTCGTTCGACGCGCCATAAATGATCAAGCTCTTGTTGCAGCTGTTCGTAGCCTTTGCGGGTAATAAGGGGGGTTTTCACTTGGTGTTTCCATTAAAGCCGTTATCGGATGGATTTGAGCGCAAATGCGCGGGTCAGGTCAAGCATAGCAATGGTTACGGAATAATCGGTCACATACTGTTTAGGCTTTATTGTTCTAAAGAGTTGGCCGATTCAGGCAAGTTGTTAAAGGATGCTGAACTAAGCTTGAAGAGCAGGCCAGATACAGAAGAGGAGACCCATACTCAGAACATCTGTCACGGGCTGAGCAATTGGTAGAGCAGTTGACGAAGCAGTGAGTTACGCCTGAAATCGATTGTACTTTTTTAAAGCCGGTTTAACCGGATAAACGTTGCCCGTATAACGGGGTTAACACAGGAACAGGCTCAGCAAGGAAAACTTTAGCTGAATCCACCTTAGAAAAAAGCCGGGCATTGCCCGGCTTTCTCTTATTGGCTAGCTAACAAATTATTGTTGTGCTTCTTCTGCTGGTTTTTCAGCTGACGTAATGTCCAATAATTCTACTTCAAATACCAAGGTGCTGTTTGGCGAGATGTCATCACCCATTTGGCGCTCACCATAAGCCAGCTCGCTTGGAATCACGAAGCGGTATTTGGAACCAACATTCATCAATTGCAGGCCTTCGGTCCAGCCTTTGATTACGCGGTTAAGCGGGAACGACGTTGGCTCGTTGCGGCTGTATGAGGAATCAAATTCCGTACCATCGATAGTGGTACCACGGTAATGCACAGTGACCGTATCCGCGGCAGTTGGCATAGCGCCGTCACCTGCTACCAGGACTTCATATTGCAGGCCAGATTCTGTGGTGGTTACTTCCGGGCGTGCGCCGTTTTCAGCTAAAAACGCCTGACCAGCTGCAATATTGGCTTCTGACTTTTTGGCGTTGATTTCCACCAGGTTTTGCTTAGCCAGCAATTCCATTTCCCGTAACAGGCCATTGGCCTCGTCCAGCGTTAATGTGGCTTTGCTGTTCAGAATGTCACTGATGCCGGCCAGAATCTGAGTTTTATCCAGCTGGATATTGGCATTGGCATATTTTCCATGGGCATTGTTAATCACAGAGCCAATAGAGACGCCCAGCGCGTAGGCGTTTTGATCGGTAACAACCGTTTGCTCACTGCTGGCAGCGTTTGCTTGAGTAGTGTTGGAATCGGCTGCCGGTTGACAGGCCACCAGGCCCATCGCAGAGGCCAGCAACAGGGTGGCTTTAAGGTGTTTCATAAATGCTCCAAATTTTTGTTAAATCAATAGCTTCGATAAAAATACACGAGCTAAACACGGGAAGATTTGACGTATACTAACTGTACCAGAACAAAAGGGAAACCAACGATGCGAGGGTTTTACTTACTGTGTCTTCTTAGCGCAACCTTGCTTGGGTGCACAGTGGCGGAAAAAGTTCCGCTCAGTCGCAATGTGCATAGCGAAGAGGGCGCCTTAGCCGCAGATATCAGCGATGATGGCACGCTGGCCATCATATCCGGCCTGAATAATGGCATCAAAATCTGGGATTTGGCGACTAATACAGAACGTTTCAACTGGGCGATGCAGGGTGATGATCCCAATGTGGTCGGCTTGGTTAGGCTGAGTTTCGATAAGCAGTATGCGGTTACCGCAGATATGGAATCCTTTGCGCTTTGGAGCCTGCAGTCCGGTGAGCCGGAGGGATTGTGGCGAATCGATGAAGCGAGTATTCGTGATATCGCGGTAAGCAATAATGGTCGTGCCGTACTGGTCGGGCGTGCTAACGGCAAAGTGATGTTCTTCGAGCCCCGCACCGGGCGACGTCTGGAATTTCTTGGCCACACAGAAAAAGTCAATAGTCTCGATTTGTCGCCCAATGGACGCTATGCACTCAGTGGTGGTAACGATTACACCGTCTATTTGTGGGACACCCAAACCGGTCAGGTGATTCATGCGTTTAATCATTCCAGTCGGGTGACCAAAGTGGCATTGGACCCACGTGGTCGTTATGCCTTTACTGCGGACAGCCGCAAAGGTGCGCGTATCTGGAATGTACAAACTGGTGAGGAAATTAGCGAGTTGCGCTATATCGAGCGGCAGAAGATTTTTAGCGATGCGGTGTTTTCTCCCGATGGCCAATACCTGTTAACCGGATCACCAACCCGGCGGGTGAGTTTATGGCGTGTTGAGGATGGTACCTTACTGAAAGAGTGGGAAGTTAAGCCAAAAGACGGTCCGGCACCGCAAAGCGCGGTGGTGTATGCGGTTGGATTTATGGATAATCAGCGCATCATTTCCGAGAGTAGTAGTGGCCTGGCAGAAGTCTGGTCGTTAGAGGATTAATCCGTGAGTACGCCCGAATATATTGAAGCGCTGGAAACCAAACTGGCATTTTTAGAAGCGACTGTCGATGAACTAAACCAGGCATTGACCGATCAGCAATCGCAACTGGATAAGATGCAGTTTCAAATCCGCTTTTTAACCGAAAAGATGCAGCAACAGCAGGTGTCAAATATCGCCAGCATGGCAGAAGAAACCCCGCCGCCGCATTATTAATTTTATTCTGGTTTAAACACGCCAATCACGCTTTCCTGCTGGCGACTGGCTTGTTTGACCTTTTGTTCAGCGTGGGTTTCGTGATGCCCACACTTAACACATTCCATTTTCTCGACATTGTTCTCGATATAAATCACCAGCGAATCCAGTTGCTGGCAGGCCGGACAGCGCGCGCCGGCAATAAAACGTTTTTTTATACGGGCAGTCATAGGGAATCTTGCTCAGTCTGCTGCGATGTTGAAGAAAGTCGCTATAATAGCGCGTTTCTATACGCGCTTCGCGTCCATTTCGATTGCTAACAGGCATTTTCGGTAGCACAGACGGCATGATCCAAATAAAACAAATACAACTGTTACGCGGCCTTAAGGTGTTACTCAATGACGCCAGCGCACAAATTTATCCTGGCCATAAAGTGGGTCTGATCGGTGCCAATGGAGCGGGTAAGTCTAGTTTATTCGCCTTGCTGCAAGGTCAGTTACATGTCGACGCCGGTGAATGTCTGATGCCGTCCGTTTGGCAAATAGCCACCGTGGCCCAGGAAACCCCGGCGTCCGACGCCAGTGCGCTGGATTATGTGCTCGACGGTGACAAGCGCCTGCGCAGCCTGCAGGCACAATTACAGCAGGCAGAGCACGCCCATGATGGTGAGAAGATCGCGCTGATTCATCAACAATTGGACGATGCTGGCGCGTACGATGTGCAAAGTCGTGCTGCCAATATTCTGGCCGGTCTGGGATTTAGTGAAGCGCAGATGCAACATGCGGTACGTGCCTTCTCCGGGGGCTGGCGGATGCGGCTTAATCTGGCGCAGGCACTGATCTGCCCGTCTGATTTGTTATTGCTGGACGAACCCACCAACCACCTGGATTTGGATGCGGTAATCTGGTTGGAACGCTGGCTGCAAAAATATAAAGGCACATTAATTCTTATTTCTCACGATAAGGCATTTCTGGATGCCACCGTGCAACATATTCTGAGCATTGAGCAGCAGACACTGTTCAGCTACACAGGTGGCTATACCGCCTATTTACGTCAGCGTAGCGAGCGGCTGAGGCAGCAGCAGATCGCCTTTGACCGGCAGCAGGAAAAAGCCGCCCACCTGCAAAAATTTATCGATCGTTTTCGCGCCAAGGCGTCCAAAGCCCGTCAGGCGCAGAGTCGCATCAAACAATTAGAGCGTATGGCCGAGTTGTTGCCGGTACAGGAAGACTCGCCGTTTTCCTTTGAGTTTGCCGAGCCCTCGCGTTTACCTAATCCGCTGGTGACCATGGAGAAGGTACAGGCGGGCTACGGCGAAAAAGTGATACTGGAGTCATTAAAATTGAATCTGGTGCCGGGTTCGCGGATTGGCTTATTGGGGCGTAACGGTGCCGGTAAGTCGACTCTGATCAAATTGCTCGCTGAGGAAATTCAGCCTCTCAATGGGCAGTACCAAACTTCTGCGGGCCTTAAGATTGGTTACTTTGCGCAGCACCAGCTTGAGTATTTGCGCCCGGAAGATTCGCCGTTAAGGCATTTACAGCGATTAGATAAGCAGGCGACCGAGCAGCAATTGCGGGATTTTCTCGGCGGCTTTGCCTTTCATGGCGATGCGGCATTGAGCCCGGTAGCTCCGTTTTCAGGAGGCGAAAAGGCGCGTCTGGTGCTGGCTCTGTTGGTCTACCAAAAACCTAACCTGCTGTTGTTGGATGAACCGACCAACCACCTGGATTTAGATATGCGTCAGGCGTTGAATCTGGCGTTACAGTCATTTACCGGCGCCATGGTGCTGGTGTCCCACGACCGCTTTTTGCTGGAGTCGGTGTGTGATGAGTTTTATCTGGTACATGATGGTCAGGTCAGCCAGTTTGACGGAGACTTGAACGATTATCGACAGTTTTTGCTCACTCAGGGGCAACAGGCTGCGCAGTCAGCTTCACCCAAAACATCTGCGCCTGCAGTAGACAGGAAACAGCAGAAGCGTCTGGAGGCGGAGTTCCGTCAGAAAATGGCGCCGTTGAAAAAACAGCTGCAAAAGCTCGAAGCGCAGATGCAGACGCTGCAAGCCGATCTGGATAACATCGCTACTCAGTTGGCAGACCCGGACATATACACCGCAGAGCAAAAAACTCGCCTGACCGAGTTATTGCGCCGCGAGGGAGAGCTCAAACCCAGTCTGGAAGAGGTGGAAATGGAGTGGATGACCTTACTGGAAGAGCAGGAGCAACAGGAGCAGGCGTTTGCCAGTCAGTTTGCAGGCCAGTGATTTTTGGGCATTCAGCCTGCGAGTCTATCCAGCGAATAAGGCAAGCTTACTGCAACTGCAGGATGAAGCCGGTGCAAACGTGAATGTTTTGCTGTTGGCAATGTGGCTCAACCAACAGCAGCTTGCGTTGACCTCCGGCCAGTGGCTGGTCTTACTCAATCAAAGCAAGGATGCGGCACAGCGGGTAGAGCGGTTAAGGGCATTCCGCCGTCAATTGACCGATAAAACTTCGTCAGCGTACCAGATGGCACTGGCCGCTGAATTGGATGCGGAAAAGCAGCATCAGGCCGCGCTGATTGCAGCATTAGCTGAGAGTGAATGGGAAACGTTGGTGGGGGATAACCTGCCCGCCTATGTACAGGCGCAGAAGATTATTCTGAGCAAAGTCCACGCTGAATTACTGAGTACTTTAGAATATTGCGAATAAATTGATCTCGGTCAGTTTTTGTGCGCGGTGCGCCGGCAAAGCTTGATCGGGGTCAGTATTTTCGACCCTGCCTGTGACTAGACTGATGGCATATCCGATGAGGAGGAATCAGTCATGTTACAAATGTTACTTAATGATCCAATTGTATGGGGTTCACTGCTGGGATTGGCTGTGGTGATCGGTCTGTGTGGCTATTACCTGTATATGTTTTTGCACCACCCGTTTGAAAAAGACCAGTAACGGCGAAATATCTTTTGTCGTGACTTGAGTTGCGCGTGGATATATTGTCAAATTTGCGTAAGGCAAAGTCAGTATCCAGTCAGTGTGAAAAGTCGTCCACAGGGAAGTATCGTCCAGAGTGAATTTAAGCCAGCATGGTGGGCTCGTAACCGCCATGTGCAGACGATCTGGCCGCGTTTTTTCCAACGGCGCTTGCCCTTATCGCTGACCTGGCAGCGACTGGAATTGCCGGATGGCGATTTCGTCGATGTCAGCTGGGCACCGGAGCCGGTCAATAAAAAGGGCATCGCGGTGTTGTTTCACGGCCTGGAAGGGTCAGCACGCTCCCATTACGCCCATGATATGCTGGCGGTACTGGCCAAAAATGGCTGGCACGCCGTATTGATGCATTTCCGCGGTTGCGGCAACGGCAACAACCGGTTAGCCCGGGCGTATCATTCGGGTGATACCGGCGATGCAATCTTCTTCCTGAACTGGTTGCAACAGCGCTTTCCGGATGTGACCAAAGTCGGCGTCGGCTTTTCGCTAGGTGCCAATATGTTGCTCAAACTATTGGGTGAGCAGCCGGCACAGCACTGGCTAAAGGCGGCTGTAGCGATTTCCCCACCATTCCGTTTGCAGGAATGCGCCTCGGCGATTAGCCGTGGTTTCTCAAATAATTACCAGAAGTATCTGCTGAAAAGCATGGTGAATAAGGTGCGCGATAAAATGACGCGCATCGATTTTCGACCCTGGCTAAAAGTTGGCAGTCGGGATGTAGAGCAGATCGGCTCATTCGCGGAATTTGATGAGTTGATCACCGCGCCCCTGCATGGCTTTAGCGATGCCAAAGATTATTACCTGAAGTGCAGTGCCAGTGCGTTCACAACGGCAATCGAGACGCCCACGCTGATTTTGCATGCGGAAGATGATCCGTTTATGACAGCAAACATCGTACCGGATAGCAGTGAATTATCTGGCGCCGTCAGATTGGAACTGAGCAAAAAAGGCGGGCATGTGGGCTTTATGCAGGGCAGCCCATGGCGTCCGCGTATCTGGACCCATGAGCGGGTGTTGCAGTTTGTAAATCGCTTTACGAATTTGTCTGGCGGCGCTCGATAACGTAACGCACGATGCCGTACAGGCTAATCGCGATCCAGAAACACTCAATCACCACAGACGCCAGATTAAAGTTGTAGTACAACGAGATCAGTAACAGGATCGCGCCGGTCAGGTTAGTCAGTGAATAGGGCAGCTTTTTACTGTCCATTTTCCCCGCCTGAATTAAAAAATAACTCAATACAATCAGGCCGACACCAATATTGCCGACCAGGTCGTGCCACGCAAAATGCATAGGGTAACCTTGCTTATTAAAACCAAAAGGGCGCGGATAATAGCAAAGAGATCAGCGCAGGCGTAACTAAATTAACCAGAACAGTTAATCTCTGAGCATTGAGCATGGCCGATGGGTCAGCCTGCGCAGACGCGCCAATACCCCGAAAAATGTGAATTCCCAGCAAGGGTAACGCGGCGGCCAATAGCAAAGCCCAATTGGCCATATGCCATGCCAAAAGCCCAAGCAGCAGCGAGCTGGTAATAAATTGCGCCAGAACCACTTGTCGACTCACATGTTGGTCAAACACAATCGGCAAAGTTCGCCGTCCGCTGTGGGCATCTGCGGTAATATCCGGGAACTGATTAACCAATAACAGGTTATTAAGTAGCATCGCGCTGGCCAGTACCAGTAGCAGCAGCGACAGGTTGATGTGGCCACCCATCACCACATAACTGCCACCCATGATCAAGGCCGCAAAGCCCAGCCCTGGCGCGATCAGACATAACAGCGGATGGCGGGTGATGATTGGCGTATAGGCGGTAACAATCAGGAGCCCAACCAGGCCTGCCAGCAGTAACCAGGGGGAGGTAAGCATGCTGAGCCAGATGCCCGCCGCCATGCAAATCAGCAACATTATGATGCCAATGAACAATGCTATCGGGGCAAAGTGCGGATGAGCCTGCAATGTACCGCTGCCACCATTAAACGGCGTGCGCGTGGTCAGGCTATCCAGACCTGTTTTGAAATCATGCCATTCATTCAGCGCATTCACGGCACTGTGGGCAGTTAACGCGATGACAATGCACAAGCTAAAGACCAACCCATTGAATGCCCCCTGTTCGTGTAATGCCAACGCCGAACCGGCAAAAACACACAAGGGTGCCAGTAATAAAAACGGCACACGTATAACACCCAATAGCGCTTTAAGCATAAAATAACGTCCCGGTTTAGCAGTGTGATGTGACCTATGATTATCCCCATCGACCAGGTGAATGCCATGACGCTGATCAATTTGATCGAAGCGTTTATTTTGCGTGAAGGCACCGATTACGGTGAGGACGAAGTACCCATGGAGCGAAAAGTCCAGCAGGTTAAAAGACAGTTAGAGCGCGGAGAAGCTCTCTTGGTTTATTCAGAATATTATGAGACGGTAAACATTATTCCCCGCGATCAGTATCGTAAAGATTATCAAGAATAAATATTTCTGTTCGGAGGAAGGGTGCATAAAGCCTCACAAAGTCTGATTATTGCTGCGACCATCTTATTTGGTTGGTTACCGATGCTGGCGATTGCAGTTTTGCTGGGCATTAATCTGTTCAGTTCGACAGACGCGCTACAGTGGCATCCATGGCAGGGCGCAGGACTGGCCGTGCTGTTTGTATTTTGTATGCTCAGTCTGTGGGCGACTACCTCGGTTGCATTTGGCCTGTCGATGCAATTCTTTATTCGCTTTGTGTTACTCAGCATTGGTGCTTTGACACTCTTGGTGCTGAATGGGTTTGGCTGGTTGCAATGGTGGGTGACGCCAAGCCAGTCAACACAGGGGATCTGGACGCTGTTGGCATTGTTGTGGCTGTTTGTGGCGCCGCTGGTTGTGTTAGCAGCCCATGCGGTGGCGCATTATCGGATGCTGCGCCGGCTGCTGAAAACATCGCAGCCGACACAGGGTTAACTTATTGAGGTTGCAGGGTCAGATGAAAACTGACCGGCACCATGGTATTGATGTTTTTCAATCCGGCGATGTCACGCAACGCGTCAATGCCGGCATCCAGGCCGAATTCACTGGCGCGTAACACTAACGGCTGTTGGGTCACAACCTGCAAGCCACCGTTTTCCAATGCAGTCACCAGTACAGCCGCGCTCATATTACCTACCTGACCGTGCAGATTAATGGTGAAGTCGATATCGGTAGCGACACTCTGACCCGCTTTAAGGGATTGATACAAAGCAGGTGTCACTCTGGCACTGACCACCGCGCGCGGGAAATCCGCCACATTAAACAGCAATTCACGCATGCGCGTGTCTCGGATCTCGATGCCGCTGCTAATACTGGCAAGGTCGATACTCAGGCTAAATTCGCCACTGTCCATCAACCCGCCTTCGAGGCGCTGAAAGTGATGTACTTCTGTCACGGCAGCATTTTTGACTGAGACAATGCTGAGTCTGGATTGTTGATTATCTACCTGCCAGGCGGCAAACGCCGGTAGCGTGAATAATGCGGCGCTAAACAATCCGATTAAATTAGTCTTCTTCATAATAATTAACGACCTCCTGCCAGTTAACATTTTGGTCACCCATGACCAAAAAGTTTGGGTTTGTCAGTATGTTACGCTGATTGTAGGACAAACGTTCAAAATCAACACTGAGAATATCACCGCCGGCCTCGGTGACAATGCACTGTGCCGCACCCGTGTCCCATTCGCCGGTTTGACCGATACGCATAAAGAAGTCTGCCTTGCCTTCGGCAATAAAGCAGGCTTTGAGCGAGCAACTACCTAGTGGCAGGGTTTGATATATGCGCTGTTCGCTCATGCGCGACATGACTTTGTCCCGTGATTGGCGACGACTAATCGCGATCACCACCACGTCTTCTTTGGGGTTATCGAAGCTGCGCACATGAATCGGGCCAGACTCCTGCGGGCTCGATTTAAACGCGCCCTGACCTCGTACTGCATAATACAGGCTGTCACCGGCCGGCCAGTAAATCACGCCAATTTTTGGCTGATTGTCTTCGATCAAAGCGATATTTACCGCGAAGTCACCACTGCGCGCGACAAATTCCTGGGTGCCGTCTATCGGATCGATCAGCCAGTAACGGGGCCAATGGGCACGAATGGTGAGGTCGGGGTTGTCTTGTTCTTCCGACATAATCGGGATGTCCGGCGCATGTTCCTGTAAATAGGACGTGATGATTTCATTGGCCAGATAGTCGGCGGTGGTGACAGGAGAATCATCGTCTTTGGCGTAGGCCACATAGTCTTCGGCATCGTAGACTTCCCACACAACCTTGCCGGCTTTTTTGGCGGCCTGCTGGGCAATTTCTAATAGTTTGCCGACGTCGTCGGGCATTATGCACTCCTCAGGTGGCGTTCTAGTAGTAACACGGCGGCAATGCTGCGTGCCTCGGTAAAATCCGCTTGTTGTAACAGGGTGTCGATTTCGCTGACTTTCCACGGCACGACTTCCAGAGGCTCAGGTTCGTCACCTTCCAACCGCTGCGGATAAAGATCCTGCGCCAGCAGGATATGCATGCTTGAATTAAAAAAGGTCGGAGCCATGTGCACGGTGTGCAGGTGTTGTAACTGATGGGCGCCGTAGCCGACTTCTTCCATCAGTTCGCGATTGGCTGCCTGCTCGGGGCTTTCACCCGGGTCGATTAAGCCTTTGGGGAAGCCCAATTGATAGTTGTGGGTACCGGCGGCGTATTCACGCACCAGTAAGAAAGTCTCGGCATCGATAAACGGCACCATCATCACTGCGCCGCGCCCACTGCCACGCATGCGCTCATATTGGCGGGTGGCACCATTACTGAATTCCAGATCGATACTCTCGATTTTGAACAGACGGGACTGCGCCACATCCTGACGCTGATGAATAACAGGTAAATCCCGGGGAACGGCAGTTTTACTCATGGTCCAGGCACGCTATGATCGAATGCAAATTACTATAACGTTTCTGACTGGGATTGCCTATGCTCGCCTGGGACCAAATTGACACCGTTTTACTGGATATGGACGGTACCTTACTGGATCTTCACTTTGATAATCACTTCTGGCTGGAGGTAGTGCCTCATAAGTTGGCGCAGATGCACAATATCAGTGTCGAACAGGCGCGTACTCAGATGGATGCGGCCTATGCCGAAGTGCATGGCACGTTGGAATGGTATTGTCTGGATTACTGGGCGAACAAGCTGAATATGGACATTATGGCGGCTAAGCGTGAGATTCAGCATTTAATTAGCATGCGAGAGGATACGTTGCCGTTTCTGGATGCATTGCGTGACAGTGGCCGGCGCGTGTTGCTGTTGACCAATGCCCATCCGGATAGTCTGTCGTTAAAAGTAGAACGCACTCAATTGGACCAACACATCGATACACTGATTAGCACTCACAATTATGGCGTGAGTAAAGAATCTCAGGCCCTTTGGCAGGCGGTGCAGCAAGAATTTGAGTTTGATCCGGCCCGTACTCTGTTTGTGGATGACAGCCTGTCAATCTTACAGGCTGCAAAGGATTTCGGTATCGGTCAGGTGCTGGCCGTGAGTAACCCGGATAGTCAGCAACCGGTACGAGAAATCAGTGACTATCCGGCGATTCAGGATTATCGCTATTTGCTGACCGATATTCGCAATACGCCGGTTAGCGCCAGTTGAGGGTATAAAAGCCATCCGCATCGGTGCGGCCGAAGAAACGTGCCGCCTGATGGACTTCCTCGGGCAGACGCGCTGCTGGCTTAAATTTGCCCTGAATCTGATATTTTCCCTGTGGGGTAACCGCGGCGGTTGCATCCAGATTAAAGATATTGTCCGGGTCGATGCGCACCTGCAGATCGTCTCCCGCACAGCTTAAGCGGGCGTGAAAACTATCCAGACTAATCACGCCCTGGGTGCCCGCGACGGCGGCATTGAGCCAGTCACCCTGACCGGACAGCGCAACACACTTGCCTTGCCACTGTGCCTGTTCAATCGCCACTTTAAAACGGCCATCCGCATCGACCGGTACCGGCAGCGGAACGTTAGCTAACGCCATGGAGGCAGGCACATACAGGGTCAGGTCAGTGGCGCTGACGCTACTGGCAGACAGGGCTAACTCGCCGTTGAAGGTCAGCTGCTGACTATCGCGGGCATTACCAGCCTGAATACGCAGGCTGGCCTCGCCCCATAGCAACGGCAGGGCAGACAGTTGCCAGCGTACATCCCGCACCGGCATGCCATTGATAACGGCCAATTGGGTTTTACCGTCCCAAATGGTGCCGCTGACACCAGAGATTTGCACATTGGCAGGCAACGACACCCAGCTTAATGCCTGATTAGCGGGCAGCTGTTGAATCAGAAAAATCAGATACAGGGTTAGGGCAACGAGGATGGTTTTGAACATTTGCATAACAGATTTATTTATTTCCCAATGTGAGGCTGCGCACCTTCACCATGCCCGCTTGCGAGGTTTCGGCGATATCCAGATCCGCAATCGCCACGCCGCGTTCTTCCAGTTGACGCAGCCAGTTAAGCAGGGCGTTAAATTCGGCTTGTTCGACCCATACCTGTAGCTGTTCTCCACGGGGTTGCATACGTGCAATGCTGATGCTGTTTTGCGTGGCCGTTTGATTGGCCAATTGCGTCAGCGAGCCACTAAAACGCTGTGGTGTACTGGCGCCACTTTGACGCAATTGCACAATTTTATTGGCATTGGCACGTAATTCAGTGAGCAAGCTTTGCTGTGAGGTGAGGCGGGTTTGTTGCTGCGCAATGCTGGCATCAAGTGGCTGCCAGACCAAAACATAAAACAAGAATACCAGCAGGGTAAGGCCTGCGAAGATCAGCAGCTTCTGTTCCCGCTCAGGCAATCCATTAAAGCGTTGTTTTAATTGCATATTAGCTCCGAACCGTGAGGGTGCTAATCACACCATTGTCACGATTGTTAATGGCACCCTGCTCGATAGAAAAACCAGCGCGCTGGGCTGCCTGCTTAAAGCGTTCTAATGCTGCGATATCTGCTGCACTCGCCTGCATCCGCAATTCCGCACGGTCGGCATCGAAACGAATTAACTGTGGTTTCACCTGGCTTTGCGCGAAGGCATCACCTAGCTGGTTGAGCATGGCCAGCACCGACACGCCACTGCCACCCTGTTGTAAGCGATTAAGCTCAGCTTTTATCTGGCTGCGGATTTGGCGGGCATCACCGACCCGGGTATTGTTGGGCAGGGCTTTTTTAAACTCTGCAACAATCTGTGTCTGGATCGTTTGCTGTTCATTATCCAGCGCAGTTATCTGCAGAACTTTATCGGTCAGGCTGGCGAGCAAGGCAATGCCTGTCAGTGACGCGGCTAACCGCCATTTACGCCAGTTACCACTTTGCACGGGTTTGGTTTTGTATTCCCCCTGCAACAAATTGAATTGCGTATCAGCATAATGCTGTGCCAATACCTGCAGTGGCGCATCCAAAGGTTCGGTAATGCAATGAATATGGCTGGAGGTAAACTGCGGCGCCGGACTGTAGCAATGCAGCTGTAGTGGCTGTTCCTGTCGTTTAGCCAGCAGTTCCAGCATCGGCATCAGCCAGCTCGCTTCGCCTTCGTGGGCCAGCCAGTGGTCCTGACGAACTAACCAGTGCTCGCCCAACTGCAGCAAACTCAGCCCTTCATCATGCAGCGGCACGGCTAAACAGTCCGGCAGCATGGTGTGGCTGCTAAGGCCTGCATCGCTCAGCATCTCCAGCCAGATTTGCATCTGCTGGTGGCGCACTACCGCTACCTGTTGCTGATTGCCCTGTTTACTGCCCAGTGCAAAAAACAAATGATCGATGTCGTCACTTAACTCGTCTTCGAGCATAAAGGGAATGGCGGCCAACGCCTTACGATTGGCGCGGGCAGGCAAATCAACACTGGTCAGGGTAACGTCACGTCCCGGCACCAGGGTTACCACCGGACGGTTACCGGCGCGCTCAGCCAACGTCGCCAGTGCACTGGCATCGGGCAACTCACCGGATGCGATGATTTCCTGTTGTGCATCCGACCAAACGATCCAGAATATTGATTCCTGAACGTGGGATCCCAGTCGGATAATCAGTTTTTCACTCAAAGGGGGCCTCCAAATTCGCGTCGTAACACCTTTACCTGCTCGGCTTGCTCCACAAATAACAGGGAGGTCATGGCGAATTGTGCATCATTGTATCGGGTTTTGCTGCTTAACAAAAAGTAGCTGCTGGTAATGTCGAACCAGCCTTTCTGCTCATCGGTTAAATTCAGTGCGGCGATTTCCGCTTCATTCAGGAAATCCTGAATGTCTTTGTAGCCATCGGCGGGGCGCTGGGCAACCAGGGTGCGGGCATCGGTGAGCGAGAAATTCTCGCCCAGTAAGGCATGCAGAATCTCGCCACCGGTTTCTTCGCTTAAGGTGTTGACGTTAATCTTCAAGCTATCCACATCCGGAATAACACAGACAAATGGCATGGCTTGCATTATCCAGGCAGGCTCGGCGCCATTGATAATCCTTAACTCGGACTTGGACACCATCAGATTGTTGGCTGCGCGGTAGGCCGGAGTGCGGCTTTCATATTCACTGCTCTCGGCGCCGTAATAACCGCTGGGAGTGTCATCCTTATCCAGCCAGTCAAGCAGGCTGTCGGCCAGTACATCGGCATTGTAGTCCGGGATCTTTTCGCCATTTTCTGGTGGCTCGATGGTATTTAGCAGGCGTTTAAACGCGTCACGCAGGGCCGGCGAACTGGCGGTTCCCACTGTGTCGGGATTGTGCAGGGCGTTGAGGTTAAAACAGCTTTGCAGGTCGGTTACGCGGGCTTCAATATCGCCATTGGGTAAGGGATAGCGAATGCCCTGTTGTGCCCATGGTTGTCCGCCATGAATAACGCCATCCGCTTGCTTAATCTGCTCCAACAGTGCGACACGGGCATAGTTCTCAGCGCCCTGACCAAACCAGTAAGCTTGCTGACTGTCCTGAATATTGATACTGCGCTGCAGATTCAATTGCAGGCGTTCGGCCATGCTCATGGCAATCACTGTTGCCAGTGCCACAACCAGCAAGACGATCAGCAGGGCAACGCCTCTTTGGCGGCGCATCATGGGTTATCCACCAGGTTGAACTCACGCACAATCTCACCAAAGGTCTGGCTGACGATGGTCAGTCTCACCGCCGCCGGCAGCGCACCCGGTGGCCAGTTACTCTCGGTTTTGTCGTCAGCTGTAATGGCATCGACCTGAAAATCCTCAATATCGCTGAGCAGCACTTTGACTTTCGGTTCGTGTCCGCTGACATTGTCCACATAGTTACTGCTCAGGCGTTGCAATTGATTGTCATACAGGCGGTAGGCCACCGGTTGCACGGTTGAGCGCGGCAGCATCAGATTGGGGTTATAGCGTCCAGCGCGCACAAAAGCGATCGCATCTGCCTGAGAGCCGAGCAAGTCATCGGAAATGACGATACCCTGCACCCGGGTGTTGTCATCCAGTTGCATGCTGCGTGGCACAACCTGACGCAGATCCTGCTCGATAGTTAACATGGCCCGTTGCAAGGCAACCAGTTGCTCGAACTGCACACTGGAAACTTCATTGCTGTCCAATACGTTTTTTTCCACCGTATAGGCACCCAGTCCAATCAGCGCAAAAATAGCGATGGCGACGAGGGCTTCAATCAGAGTGAATCCGCGACTCATTGGGGACTAACCACAAAACTGCTCAGGCGGGTGTCAATGTCGCTGAATGACTCATCGCGACTCACCTGTATCTCGACCATGCGCATGCGTGCTTCGGCAGTTTCACTGACTATATGCCGCCAATACCAGGTGGTATCTGCCATCTTGACGCTGCCTTTCTGATTGTTCTTCGGCGGCCATTGTTTGCTGCGTTGCAACTCTGTCAGTTGATTACTGGCAATCCAACCGGCGAAGGTTTGGATTTTCAGTTCATCGATACCCTGTAGGTGGGAGGTCATGGCTTTGCCCAATGCCAGCCCGGCAAGGGCAAAAATTGCCATCGCCACCAAAACTTCCAGCAGGGTGAAACCACGCATTCTCATTCGCTTAACTCATTGGCGTACTGGCGCTTGAGCGGGATTTCATCCATGCCGTCCACTACCACGGCAATTTCTGTCGCTTGCAATTCAGGCTGATTGGTGTCGAATTTTGCTCTGAAAGGGGTAATTTCGCCACTTGGCATAATCAGCACTTGAGGAGGCGGTTGAGGTTTGTCTTCCTGTTCCTGCTGGTTGAATGACAGCGTCTCATCAAAGATCCCGTCGTCAAACAGGTTGTCGTCGCCCAACCAGGGCAGATCATCCAATTGCAGTTCCAGGCTAAGGCCTGCTGGCAGGGTGACTTCCCGCATCAGTCCATCACCCTCAAAGGGTTGCCACTGCTGATTTTCATCCAGATAGACAAAGCAATAGCTACGTCCGCTGACATGCAGTCCGAGCATTTGCTGATTTAAAATGGCGTACTCGCTGACCATGCTAAATGCGACCTGAAAACGGCGTGCCGCATCATCGATGGCTTCACGTTTATCATCGCTGCCGCCAAAGGACAGCATCACAGTGGCGGCCATAATTACCAGCATACTGATGACCACCAGTACTTCCAGTAAGGTAAAGCCGCGACTGCGCATAGACATTAATTTTCCTGGTTGTTTTTGCTCAGGTATTTATCGGCGTTCCAGTTGCCGATATCGTCTTCGGTACCGGCTTCACCGTCGGGTCCGTTGGTGTAGATGTCGATACGTCCCATTTCGCCCGGGCTTAGCAATTGGTAGGGGTTACCCCATGGATCCATCATCAGGCTGCCAATGAAACCATCTTCCGGGTAGTTACGTGGAATGGGGTCAATAGTTGGGGCACTCACCAGTGCATCCAGCCCTTGCTCTGTGGTTGGATAGCTGCCGATTTTCAACTTATAGCGCTGCAGCGCGCTTTCCAGCGTGCGGATATCGATAGCGGCCTTTTTCAGCTGCGCGTCTTCCTGCTCACCAATAATGTTCGGGGCAATCATGGCGGTAAATAACGCGATGATGACGATCACCACCATAACTTCCAATAAACTAAATCCTGATTGTTTCATTGTTACCTCGTTAATCAGTTACACCATGGTATTGAGACCAATGATGGGGAGTAAAATTGCCGCGACAATAAAAAATACAATGCCGGCCATGCTAAGAATCAAAACAGGTCCAAAAATACTCAGGGCCACATTAACTTGTGCTTCAAATTGTCGATCCTGATTGGCGGCTGCGCGAGCGAGCATGGATTGCAATTCGCCGCTACGCTCACCGCTGGCAATCATATGCATCATCATCGGCGGGAAAATGCGTGTTTGTTCCAGCGCTACCCGCAAACTGGTGCCTTCTTTGACGCGATCGGCAGCGTCGAGGATGGCTTTTTGAATATGCAGGTTATCCAGCACCTCGGCGGAGATGCGCATACCTTCCAATAACGGCACCGCGCTGGCGGTTAAAATACTCAGGGTACTGGCGAAACGGGCAGTATTCAGGCCCTTTATCACTTTACCTAAAACCGGAATATGCAGCTTTTTGGCATGCCATTTTTGGCGTAATGCCGGTTGGCGCATCATGCGCTTAAAGCCCACTACCAGCAGTACAATCAAAATAAGAACAAATATTCCGTAATTCTGCACGCCTTCGCTGATACCAATCAGAATACGGGTGACTAACGGCAGTTCCTGACCCATATGGTCAAATTGGTTGATAATTTTGGGCACCACAACCGTCATTAAAATGCCGACAATAATCACTGCCACACTGATCATCATCAGTGGATAGATCAGTGCCTGCCCAATCTGGCTGCGCACCTTATTGCGGTTTTCGGTGTAATCGGCCAAACGTTCCAGCACGGTATCCAGATGGCCGGATTTCTCCCCTGCTGCCACCATGGCACAGAACAACTGGTCGAATACATGGGGGAAATCACGCAGTGAATCGGCTAGCGTATGGCCTTCTACCACTTTGCTGCGCACGGCCATCATCATCGATTTATGCCGTGGCTTTTCCGTTTGTTCAGCCACCGCCATTAGCGCTTCTTCAATGGGCAACGCGGCTTCAATCAGGGTGGCTAACTGACGGGTCAGTAACGCCAGATCTGACGCCGAAATGCCGCGAGCAAACAGCGATGACGCGCTGGCCTGACGTTTTTCTTTTTCAGCAACCGACTGCACATCCAACGGAATCAGGCCTTTTTCGCGCAGTTGCTGCCGCACCTGACGGGCATTATCCGCTTCGGTGACGCCACTTTTATTGCGGCCTGCGCCATCCAGCGCTTTGTATGCAAAAGCCGGCACTGATTAGTCCTCGCGCGTCACCCGCAGGACTTCTTCCAGTGCGGTGATCCCTGCTAATACTTTGCGACAGCCATCCTCACGGATGCTGGGTGTACTTTGGCGGATATACTTCTCAATCGCCTGCTCACCATGGCCGTTATGCACCAGTTCGCGAATATGCTCATCCACTAACAGCAATTCATGAATACCTGTTCTGCCGCGATAGCCGGTCTGGTTGCAACTGACGCAGCCCTGCGGGCGGTAGATATGTGGCGCCTGTTGAGGGGCAACGCCCAGCACCGCACATTCCTGTTCACCGGGCTGATAAGGTTCTTTACAGTCATCACACAGGGTGCGCACCAGGCGCTGTGACAGCACGGCGAGCAAGCTGGATGAAAGTAGGAACGGCTCGATGCCCATATCTTCCAGACGTGTAATTGCCCCGGCAGCGGTATTGGTGTGCAGGGTGGATAAGACTAGGTGACCGGTTAAACTGGCTTGCACCGCAATTTGTGCGGTTTCCAGATCGCGAATTTCACCGACCATGACCACATCCGGATCCTGGCGCAAAATGGCACGCAGTCCACGGGCAAACGTCATATCCACACGGGGATTGACCTGAGTCTGGCCGATGCCTTCTAAATCAAATTCAATCGGGTCTTCAACGGTCAGAATATTGCGGTCTTTGCTGTTAATTTCACTGAGGCCGGCATACAACGTGGTGGATTTACCTGAACCGGTTGGCCCTGTAACCAGAATAATGCCGTGCGGCTTGCGGATAAGCCCGGAAAAATGCTCGCGGTTGCTGGCGGTCATGCCCAAATCGGTCAGATTCAGGCGCGCGTTGTTTTTATCCAGCAAACGCAATACCACGCGCTCGCCATGGCTGGATGGCATAGTACTGACCCGCACGTCTACCGCGCGACCCGCGATACGGAGGGTGATACGACCGTCCTGCGGTACGCGCTTCTCGGCGATATCCAGACGAGCCATAACTTTAATTCGCGACACCAGCATCGACGCCATCTTGCGGTTCGGGCGCAGAATCTCGCGTAGCACGCCATCGACCCGAAAGCGGATACTCAGTTGTTTCTCGAAGGTTTCCACATGGATATCCGAGGCGCCTTCTTTGATGGCTTCGCCGAGCATGGCGTTAATCAATTTGATAATCGGCGCATCGTCATCGTTATCCAGCAGGTCTTCTGCTTCCGGAAGTTCATCGGCCAGCGTAAACAGGTCGCTTTCATTGCCAATGTCTTCCATCAACTGCTTGGCTTCGGACGAGTCACGCTGAAATGCTGCGGTCAGCAACCGTTCGAATTCATCAGTAGGAACTTCCCGGGGCACAAATGCGGCGCCTAAAAAACGGCGTACTTCGGCAAATACGTTAACCGGGGTTTCGCTGGTGTGATACAGGCAAACGGGCTGTTTACCACTATCCAGCAACACTTTATGTCGACGCGCGAAGGCGAAGCCCAGCTGTTTGTGGGCTGCACTTTGCTGTTCGTTCAGCGCGTCACTCACTGCTCGCCCTCTTGGCCGGCATTTTTACGACGCAAGTATTCTTCGTAGCTGGGAGGCAAATCCAGTGCTTCGGTCCAGGCCGGCAACACGGGGGTTTCCGTCATCGGCATCAGGTTAACGCCATCCGCCTGACGCTGCAGCTGCTGAGCACGCATAAAATTGTATTTGCCATGGCTGATCTGATTAATCGTCGCGCCATCGCGAATAATGGTCGGACGGATAAACACCAGCAGGTTGCGCTTGCGCACGTTGCTGGAAGATGACTTAAACAGGTGACCAAGAATAGGGATATCACCTAACAGCGGCACCTTGGAGACACTTTCCTGCACGTCTTCATCAATCAGGCCACCGAGCACCACAATGCCCGCATCATCGACCATCACCGTGGTTTTGATTTCACGCTTGTTGATAGCGATATCTACCGCCGTCGCGCCGCTGACGCTGGACACTTCCTGCTCGATGGTAAGCTGTACGGCATCCCCTTCGTTAATTTGAGGGGTGACTTTTAATTTGATACCCACTTCTTTACGTTCAACGGTCTGGAATGGGTTGGAGTTATTGGCGCTGGCAGTCTGGCCGGTAATAATCGGCACTTCCTGACCCGCGATAAAGAAGGCTTCTTCATTATCCATAGTAGTAATGTGCGGGGTCGCCAGAATATTCGAATTGGTGTCGGTGCTGACCGCCTGTACCACCGCCGCCCAGTCGTCTTTTACTACGCCGAACATCATACCGTTGATATTGCCGAGCAATTGCGCCAACAGTGACTTATCGCCTTCCACCGTTTTTGAGGTTTGCGTAACCGTACCGGTTTCTGTGCCAATCACGCTGTCCTGTACCGTTCTGTCCCGCGAGGTATAAGCCGCAGCGCCTAATTGGGCGATGCCTACACCGGCGGTATTAAACTGTTGAATGCCGCCGTCTTTACTGGCCCACTGCACACCTAAACTGGTGCCGTCGCCTTCAAATACTTCGACGATAATCGCTTCCACCTGCACCTGAGCACGACGCACGTCTAACTGGCGGATCACTTCTTCCAGAGAACGCATCATGTCCTGCTCGGCGGTAATCACCAGCGCATTAGAATCCGCATGGGCCTCGATACTGATGGCGCGGTCGCTGCGGGCACGGGCATTGGGTTGGGCGCCTTTTTCTTCGGCCTGAATACTGGCGCTGACGCCTTTAAGCACTTTGACTAAATCTTCGGCTTTGGCGTACTTAAGGTAAATAACCCGGGTATTGCCGTTGGTTTCCAATTCCTGATCGAGACGTACCACCAGATTTTTAAGCCGTTCACGGGCTTTGGGGTCGCCGCTGATAATCACGCTATTGGTACGGTCATCGGCTACCACGCGTGGCTGCATGGTATCCGGTACCTGCTTGCCACCCTGAGATTTATTGATGTTTTCTACAATACGCACCATTTCTGAGGCAGAAGCGAAACGCAGCTTAATGATTTCTACTTCCTGATCGCCGGCTTTGTCGACCCGCTCGATGACTTCCACTAAGCGATTCAGCACCGCTGCCGCGCCTGTCATGATCATAACGTTGGACGGGTCATAGCTGACCACCACACCACCGCCGGCGGCATCATTTAACTGACGCAGTAACGGTGATAACTCACGCACGGAGACGTTATACACCGGCACCACGCGGGTGATTACTTCATCACCAAAAAACTGCCCGCTTTCCACCACCGGGGTATTGGCTTTACCGGCATCTTTGGCACGTACCACTTTGAGGATACCGTTAGGCATTTCAATCACTGAGAAACCGTAGACCTGCAATACATTGAGGAAAAACTGGTAGTACTGATCTTCGTTCATCAGATCGTAACTGCGCACGGTGACTTTGCCACGCACGTTAGGGTCGACAATTACGGTCTTTTGCAGGTTTTTACCGACAATATTGATGAACTCTTTAATGTCAGTTTCTTTGAAATTCGGAGAGTATTCGGCCGCAGTTGCTACCAGGCTCACCGACAGGCTGGCCGATAAAATGACAGTAGCAAAAAAGCGGGTGATGGCGTGACTTCGCATAGACCTTCCTTTACTGACGCTCAGCGTCTTCATCTTCCTCACCGGGAAGATCGATAAAAACAGTTTCCAGTTGACCCTCACGCAACACGGTTAGTTGCAATGAAGTTTCGGTTTTCAGCGCCGCCATGGCTTCCATAGCTTGCTGAGGGTCGGTGAGATCCATACCGTTGATTTCGGTAACGATATCCTCACTCTGTAAGCCGGTGGCGCGGAATAGCGCCGGCTTTTTGCCCGCCGACACACGATATCCGACTGGATTACCGTCATTGTCTGCCTGGGGTGAAACATTAATAAAATCGGTGAAATTGGCCGGTTGTTCAGTTAATTCGCGGCGTGCATCGGCCAGTTCGCGCACTGACGCCTCACGGTTACCTATCACCGGGCGGCTGATAACCGGGGTGCTGACATTTACGCGTTGCGGGTTTTTTTGTTGAAAATCAATGCCATCCAGCATCAGAGTTTCGGTGCGCGCGCCATTTTTAATCAGGATGCGATCGGCATGTATTTCAGCCACAGTGACATTGGTGCCGTCAATCTTATCGCCAATGCCATAGGTATTTTGTTGCCCGCGGTTTTCAACGATGGCTGCGCCACGTTCCTGCTCGGAACTCGCCACCACACCGGCTAGCGTTAGGTTTAAATTGGTTTCAGGCGCGTCCTGTACCACAGGTTGTTGCACCGCAGGCGCTGCGCCGGCCTCGCCAAACAGTTTGAGTGCTTGTAATTTTCGCAGATCGACCTTGCTGCCGGAGGGCGTTTTACTGACAGGGTCGGCAATTGGGGTTGGCATTGTCTGCTCGCTGGGGGCGGGCATCAGGCGCCAGGTAAGCTCGGCCGCAAAATGCAGCAAGTAGACAGACAACAGCACCACAACCGCACCGGGCAGGTAACGATTCAGGTGTTGGAGTTGGTGGCTGGCCTTGCTAAAGGTATAATTCATTCGGGAATGTTAAATTCTTATTATCCGACCCATGATATATGGGCAGCACCGCAGCGACAAGGGTAAGCGGGCAATATCATTCAATTGTCACAGTTTGAGCAAAATTCACACAAAAAATGGCTGAAATGAGCAGTAAACAAGCAGAAGCGTTGAAAGTCAGGCTGGATAAATGGCTATGGGCGGCGCGATTTTTCAAAACCCGCGCCATCGCCCGCGATATGGTCGCCGGTGGCAAAGTCGAATACAACGGCCAGCGTTGCAAACCGGGTAAGATTGTTGAGACCGGGGCAAAGCTGGTGATTCCTCAGGGACAAGACCAAAAGCAGGTGACGGTGTTGGCGCTTAGTGAAAAGCGTTTATCGGCACCGCTGGCGCAGGAGCTCTATGCCGAAAGCGCCGAAAGTATCGCTAAACGTGAAGCCAATGCGGCGGCACGTAAAATTAATGCACTGCACAGTCCACGCCCGGATTCGCGTCCGGATAAGAAACAGCGCCGACAAATTATTCAGTTAAAACATACAGATTAAGCAGGATTTATTACAACCTATGAGTGCCTACGATCAACTCTATCGATATCTATTTAAACAAGCCGATGTGCGAGGTGAATTAGTCCGTGTGCAGGACAGCTTTCAGCATATTTTGGCGACCCACGAGTATCCACATGCGGTGCAGCAATTGTTGGGCGAGCTGATGGCGGCGACCTCGTTACTCACCGCTACCTTAAAGTTCGAAGGTGACATCGCAGTACAAATTCAAAGCGAAGGCCCGATTAAATACGCCGTGGTCAATGGCACTGAAAATCAGGAATTACGCGGTGTGGCACGCTGGGAAGGCGAAGTGGGTGAGTATGATTTTAAAACCCTTTTCCAAAACGGCATCATGGCTATCACCATTACACCTAAGCAGGGTGAACGCTATCAGGGTATCGTGGCGCTGGACCAACCGAGCCTTGCCGCGTGTCTGGAAGGGTATTTCAGTCAGTCGGAACAGTTGCCTACCCGCGTGGTGCTGCATACCCGCCTTGGTGATAAACCTGCCACCGGTGGCATGTTAATACAGGCGTTACCAGCCGGTCAGGGCAGTGCCGAGCAATTTGATCATCTGGCCCATCTGACCGCCACGGTCAAGGCCGAAGAGTTGTTCGATCTGGCACCGCTGGACGTCTTGCACCGCCTGTATCATGAAGAAGAAGTTGAGGTCTATGATCCGGTCACGCTGCAGTTTAAGTGCAGTTGCAGCAAGGAGCGCAGTGCTGCGGCGTTGATTAACGTACCTAAGGAAGAGTTACTGGGTATTGTTGCCGAAGAAGGTGACGTGGCAATTAAATGCCAGTACTGCAACACCAGCTATCGCTTCGACGCGATTGACGTAGAAGCCATCCACTCGGGTAGCTATTCGGCCAGCGAGCCAACCAGTAATTAAACCAATGCCTGCAGCTGGGCCAGCTCGCTCAGCTGCACATGGGGCAACACGCGAGGACGGTTGGCGTTCAAATCCGGTTGCTGACCATGCACCAGATAGCCGCTTTGCCAGCCAGCGGAGATGGCACCAAACACATCATTTGTTAAACAATCGCCAATATGCAGAATCTGCTGGCCTGCCAGCCCCAGATTGTGTTGCGCGGTTAAAAACATCGCGTTGGCCGGTTTAGCCGGCAAATCCACACTGGCATGGTACACATGGTGAAAATAGTCGGCGATGCCGATCCGTGTCAGATCCACATTACCATTGGTTAACGCAACCAATGGCACGGCCGCGGCGAGCGTTGCCAAAATCCCTCGTACTTCGTCACTGACCATAAAATTACTGCGTGCATCTGCAAAGGTTGCAAAGCCATCCTGAACACCTCTCTGACATTCGGTGGGAGAATAGCCAGCCTGGTGCAGATAGGCGGCAAGGGTTTGTTTGCGCCACAATTCTACGTCATGACGTAGCGCCGGGGTTTGCTGTGCAACGTCGAGCTTACAGGCCAACCAACCACTTCGCCCCAGCGCCTGGGTTGCAGGAAACTGCGCAAACAAAAAATCTAACTGGGCCTGTTCAGCGGCAAGAATAATTGGGCGGTTGTCATACAGGGTGTCATCCAAATCAAAGCTAAGGGCTTTAACCGGTTGCAAACGCCGATAAAAAATCATGATTTGTTGCCTTTGCGCGCTCTGGGATGCGCCGCATCATATACCTTCGCCAGATGCTGAAAATCCAGATGGGTATACACCTGAGTGGTGGATAAATTGGCGTGGCCGAGCAACTCCTGCACCGCGCGCAGATCGCCGGATGACTCCAGCACGTGTGTTGCGAAGGAGTGGCGCAATTTATGAGGATTGAGCGGTTGATTGAGACCCTGTCGCTGGGCGCGCTGTTGCAAACGGTTGGCGATCTGGCGATGAGAAATACGTCGTGCCAGCTTGCTGACAAACAGCGCCGGCTCTTCCTCCGGTGCCAGATGGGCGCGCACTTTCAACCAGGCATTGAGGGCATCGCGGGCCTTGCGGCCAATGGGTAGCAAACGCTGTTTACTGCCTTTACCAGTTACCCTGAGTTCGGACAAATCCTGCGCCAGATCCTGACAATTAAGCTGACAGGCTTCCGCCAGGCGCAGCCCACAGCCGTACATCAGTTCCAGCATCGCCCGGTCTCGTGTATCCAAGATATCGTCCGGCTGAAAGTCCAGTAAACGGGTGGTTTCATCCACGTTTAATTGTTTCGGTAACGGCTTGTTTTGCTTGGGGGCGCTGATATTTTTGGCCGGATTCTGGCTCAGCACCCCTTTGCTGACCAGATAGCCGCAGAAGGTGCGCAACGCTGATAGACGCAAGCTGATGCTGCGGGGGCTGAGGCCATCACGGCGGGCACGATTGAGTACATTGCGAATGTCCTGAGTGGACAGGTGGCTGAGATCCTCCAGCGCGAGAAAGTCCAATACCTCAGTTAATTGGCGCTGGTAAGCCTTGCGTGTAAGCGGTGCGAGGGCGCGTTCGTATTTGAGCCAATCAAGGAACTGCGCCAGCAGAACAGGCGCAGTGGTCGTCATTAGTATTCAGCCAGTTGCGGAATAATCAGGGTGAGGAATTTCTGCAACTGAGTAAATAACAGGGTATCCATGCCGGGGTGGAAATGATGCGGGGCCTCGCTGCCGACCGCCAGTAAACCCATTTCGCCGCGCTCGCCAATCAGCATCATGGCAACGGATTGCACGCCGGGTTTATTGAATAACATATTGGTCTCGGCATGATTGAGACGGCCGAGGTAGAAAATATTGTCATTAAAGCGTTTTTTCAGAAAGTGACGTTTGCTGGTTTCCGGTAAGTCGTTATCGAACCCGAACAGACGTATGGACACTTCGGTTAAATCCAGCTGGCTGAGCAAAATATCGTTCAAAGCATCTTGTACGTCCTGAATACAGCGACAACTATACAGGCGCAGATTCAGATCGGCATAAATGCGATAGATACGTTCGTTTTGCTTGGCAATATCAATTAAATCAGCGATTTGGCTTTGCAGTATGCGCACACGCTCGCGCATCTGTTCGGCCTGACGTTCGACCAGCGATACGCTGCCTTTTTGCTGATGGGGAATACGTAGTTGCGGCAAAACATGGGGATAACGGACAAAGAAATCAGGGTTAGCGCCTAAGAACTCGAACACTTGCTCATCAGTCAGTGGCTCTTCCAGCAACTGCTCGGCAAGGTTCGATTTAGCGCTTTCCATTCTTTGTGTTTCGCTCATAGCGTTATTGTTCCGTCATACACATGTTCGGCTGGACCGGTCATTTTTACCACCTGATCGCGTCCTTGCCAACGAACTTTTAAGCTGCCACCGGGTAAATCGACTCTGACATCTTTGCCTAATTTACCCTGTAACTGGCCAACTACCACGGCTGCACAGGCGCCACTGCCACAGGCCAGGGTTTCGCCTGCACCGCGTTCGAATACGCGTAACTTGACGTGCTCCGGTGAGATAATTTGCATAAAGCCCACATTGACCCCTTCCGGAAACCGTTCATGACGTTCCAATAGTGGCCCAAGTGTTTCAACCGGAGCGCTATCCACGTCTTCCACCGTGGTGACGCAATGGGGATTACCCATAGACACCGCGCCGCACAGCACGGTGTTTTCACCGGCGCGGATAATATAGGTGCCTTCCTCTTTGGTGGCTTTTAGCGGGATCTGCGCCGGTTCAAACTGGGGTTTGCCCATGTTGACGGTGACATTGCCGTCTTTTTCCAGATACAACACCATTTTGCCGGCACGGGTGCTGACAACAATTTTGTTGCGATTGGTCAGGCCTTTCATTTTCACAAAACGCGCGAAACAGCGCGCACCATTGCCGCACTGGGAGACTTCACTGCCATCGGCATTGAAAATGCGGTAATGGAAGTCCTGATCCGGATCATAAGGCGGTTCGACCACCAACAGCTGGTCGAAGCCAATGCCAAAGTTACGATCCGCCAACTGACGGATTTTTTCTTTGGTAAAAAATGCATTCTGAGTCACGTTATCAACGACCATAAAGTCGTTACCCAGACCGTGCATTTTAGAAAATTGTATCTGCATGGTTATTTGATTAAAAAACAGCTACTTGGTGCAGTTTACGAGACTTTATGCTCGCCTTTCCACAACTCTTGTAATTTTTCCCGTTCGCGCACCAGAATCGTACGCTCGCCATCGACCATTATTTCCGCCGCGCGACAGCGGCTGTTGTAGTTTGACGCCATGCTAAAACCATAAGCACCGGCGCTGCGCACCGCGATGAGATCACCAGCCGCGATTGCCAGTTGCCGGTCTTTACCGAGAAAATCTCCGGTTTCACACACAGGCCCAACCACATCGTAACTGGCAACAGGCCGGTCCTGATGTTGTTCAACCGGGATAATATCCATCCACGCCGAATACAGAGCGGGACGGAGTAAGTCATTCATTGCCGCGTCGATAATCGCGAAGTTTTTCTCTTCACCCTGCTTAATAAACTCGACTTTACTGACCAGAATACCGGCATTGGCCATAATCGCCCGGCCCGGTTCGAGGATCAGCTGCAGATGGCTACGGCCATCCAGGCGTGCGGCCATAGCTTTCGCATAGGCATCCGGGTGCGGTGGGGTTTCGTCTTTATAAGTCACGCCCAGACCGCCGCCCACATCCAAATGTTCGATATGGATATTGTGCTGCGCTAACTGGTCGATCAGCGCCAGCAGTCTGTCGAGGGCATCCACAAATGGCGCAACTGTGGTCAGTTGCGAGCCAATATGGCAGTCCATCCCCACGATTTTTAAGTTGGGCAGGGTAGCGGCGCGTAAATAGGTATCCAGCGCCTGATCATAGGCAATGCCGAATTTATTCGCTTTGAGCCCGGTGGAGATATAAGGGTGTGTTTGCGCATCCACATCCGGGTTGATCCGCAGTGAGATGGGCGCGACTTTGCCCCATTCGCCGGCTACTTTATTGATACGATCCAATTCCGGAATCGATTCCACGTTAAAGCATTTAATCCCCAGTTGCAGCGCATAGGCGATTTCCTGTTCGGTTTTACCGACACCGGAAAACACCACTTTACTGGCATCACCACCGGCTTCGATGACGCGCGCCAGTTCACCACCTGAGACTATGTCAAAACCTGATCCCAATGCCGCCAACACCGACAGTACGCCCAGATTCGAGTTGGCCTTGACCGCGTAACAAATCAGGTGGGGATGTTCGCCAACGGCCTGATCGAATGCATGCCAGTGGCGTTCGATAGTGGCGCGGGAATAGATATAACAGGGGGTACCGTATTGTGTGACGATATCGCTGACCGGCACGGATTCGGCGTGTAGTGCTTGTTGCTGGTAAGTAAAAAAGTCCATTAGTTACCCTCCTCATCCGTGTCGGGGGCTTGCTCCGGCGTCGGCTGATTCTGTGCCGGCGGCTCGGGTAAGAACAGGGGGCCTTTCTGACCGCAGGCACTCAATATTGCCAGCAGCAGGCACGCACTTATCAAACGAAAAAATTTAGACATGTGATCTGCAAGATTACTGTGAAGTACGGCAATAATGACATTCACACTAATTTATTCAATAGCACCGTAACGCAGCGTGCCGCCTATTCGGCGCGTAATGCCTCAATCGGTGGTAATTTCGCCGCATGCAGTGCGGGTAGCGCGCCGGCAATGAGGCCAACTAACAGAGAAACGCCAAGACCCAGTGAACTGCTGGTAAACGTGAATAAAGCGGGTAATTGCGGTAGTGCCAGCCATAGTGCCGCTTGCGCGGCGGCCAGCACCAGCAAGCCGATAATGCCGCCAATCAGTGCCATTAACAGGGCTTCGCCGAGAAACAATTTGACCAGCAATGTCTGATGAATACCAAGCGCACGCAGCAGACCGACTTCGGCGCGCCGCTCAGACAGATTGATGGTCAAAATGGTGTAGATGCCGACAGACCCAACCAGCAAAGAAATCGCTCCAATCGCCATACCGGCAAGGCGCACCACACGCAGAATATTATCCAGGCTGCTGAGCATCTGATCCTGACTAATCAAGGTGAAATCTTCACTACCGTGGCGGGCAATCAGACGTTGTTTGACCCGTTCACGCATCGCTTCTGCGCTCTGGCCATCGCGGTAAACCACATCCACTTCCATGAGGGAGTCACGGTTAAACAGTTGTAGCGCCAGCGCGGCCGGAATATACGCCATCTCATCCAGATCCATGCCAACGAACTGGCCTTTGGGTGCCATTACGCCGACTACGCGGAATCGGCGAGAGCCAATCCTGACAGTGGCGCCGACAGCTGAGCTATCGGGAAATAACGCCGCTGCCAGTTTACTGCCAAGCACCGCAAAATTGCGCGGGCGTGCCAGATCGTCATCGGGCAGAAACTGGCCACTGGCGACCTGCATCTTCCACGCCTGGTTGGCAAAGGCACCCACACCCATGATGTCGGTAGCGCGCGATAAACTTTGCTGCTTGACCAGTGCCGTACCGGCGACGATGGGCACAACCGCCTCGACGCCCGGTAGGCGTGCCAGTGCCTCACTGTCTTCCAGGGTCAGGGCGCGATTAGTGCGCAAAATACTGGTGATCCCCAGCGTATCGGATTTGCCCGGCGTAGCGGCGATAATGTTTGAACCGAACTGGGTAAATTCATCTAACACAAACTGGCGCAGGCTATCCCCCACGGCGGCAAGCAAAGTTACCGCACAGATGCCAATGGCAAATCCACCTATGGTGAGCAGGCTGCGATTGCGCTGGGCAATCACTGAGCGCTGTACCCAATTCAGGCCATCCAATAATTTCATGGGCGTAATGCCTCCACCGGTGCGATGGCAGCGGCCCGTCTGGCCGGCATATAACTAAACAGCCAGGCGGTGAGCAGTGCCAGTAACATCGCAATAATCGGTGACCACCAGGGCGTAACGAAGGTAATAATCGGCACCCACTGGTTCGCCAGCCAGATGATCAAACTGGACAAACCCAGACCTAATAATCCGGCAATCCCAACCAGCAGCAGCGATTCCGTGACAAACAGGCGGGCGACCAAATCGGCATGGGCACCGAGAACCTTAAGTAAACCAATCTCAGCGCGGCGTTGCTGTACCGAAATCAGGCTTAAATTCATAATCAGAATGCCGGCAATTACCAGGCTGACCGATGCCAGTAGGCCTACCACCGCAGTCAGCGTCAGCATGATGCTATTAAACGCCTGCATGACCGATTGTTGGGTGATGATGGTGATGTCTTCTTCACCCTGATGACGCTGTTTAACCAGCTGATAAATGGCGTTTTTCAGTTGTGCCTTATCGGTTTGCGGGTGGCTGTCGACCAACATGCGGAACAGGGCCTCGGAGGAAAACAGTGCCTCACTGCTTCTGACCGGGATAATCAACATATTACGCATATCCAATCCCAGAGATTCGCCTCTCTCAGCCAGTATGCCGATGACCTGATAGCGATAATTATCCACATCCAACATTTTACCCAGCGCATTTTGTTCGCCAAATAATGAGGTTTTCAGTTCACTGCCAATCAACGCCACCGGCCGCCCGATGCTATCGGCATCAGCGGGAAGTGATTGTCCGCTGGCAATGGATAACTGCCTGACGGTTAGAAATTCGCGCGTACTACCAATCACGATGCAATCACGATTCCGTGCGCCAAACGCTACGTTGGCACTGCCGGCAATGATGGGTGCAACGGCTGTTACTCCGGGTAGCTGTTTGATCGCCGCGGCATCTTCCAACGTCAGGTCGCGCACGGTGGAGGCATACATGGGGATCCCGCCACCGCTGGTTTGCTTCTTGCCCGGTAATACAATCAGCATGTCAGACCCTAACATGGCAAATTCTTTGGCCACATAGCGCCTGGCGCTTTCACCGAGACTGGTCAGCAGCACCACGGCGGCGACCCCTAAGGCAACACAGGTGCTGAGCATGGCAGTGCGCCAGCGGTGACGAACAAAAACAGTCAGGGTGAATTGCAGCAGATCTGAGGTTTTCATTCTTCACTCAATACGCCATCGACCATGCGGATATGGCGTTTGGCGCGTGCGCCCATGTCCTGATCATGGGTCACCATCACTATGGTTTGGCCTTGTTGGTTGAGTGACTCAAGTAAGGTGATAATGTCATGCCCGGCATGTTGGTCGAGGTTGCCGGTCGGTTCGTCGGCGAGGATCAGTGCCGGTTGCTGAACAATCGCCCGGGCAATGGCGACCCGCTGCAGCTGACCTCCGGACAACTGACCGGGCAGGTGATGCATGCGGTCGGCGAGCCCCACCTGACTGAGTACTCCGCTCACTGTGTGCTGGCGTTCAGCTTTGTCCATATTAGCGAGCATCAGGGGCAATGCGACATTCTCGGCCGCTGTCAGACGGTTAATAAGTTGGAAATTCTGGAAAATAAAGCCGATTTGTTGACCACGTACATCGGCGCGTTGCTCTTCACTTAATTGATGCGTCGCGACATCGTTAAGCCAGTACTCGCCGCTGTCGAATACATCGAGTAGCCCAAGCATATTCAGTAAAGTGGATTTTCCTGAACCGCTGGGGCCCATAATGCTCAGGTAATCGCCGGCGTCGATTTGCAGATTAATATCATTCAGCACGTGCAGGCGATCTTCGCCGCTTTTGAACCACTTGTTTACCTGCTGCAGTTTGATCATTGGCTCACCGCAGCCATGCCTGCTTGCAAGTCACTGCGTCCGGCGGTGATCACCACCTGCTCATTCTCATTTAAGCCGCGCTTTACCTCGCTGAATTGCCAGTTGCTGAGGCCGAGTTGAATTTCCCGTTGTTGTAACTGCCCATCTTTGAGCACAAACACCTGATTCTGGTTGAAAATCGCTTCGGTGGGCACGCGCAATACGTTGTCAGCTTGCCGCGTGACGATTTCGACATCGGCACTGTAACCGACCAATAAAGGGCTGTCGCCGGGCTGAATGCTGACCTCGACTTCAACGGTGCGGGCTTGCTTCTCCATCGCATAGACATAAGGCGCGATACGTCTTACCTGACCTTGCAGAGGCTGATTGCGTAATGCATCAAGATGCACTGCGACTGGCATACCTACGGTTAGCGCGCTGGCGTCGACTTCATCAATCGGCGCAGACACGTAATAACACTGATTATCGATCAAATCGACCAGTGGCAGAGTCGGAATGCCTGGTGGGGAGGGGGTGGCGAATTCACCTTGTTCGGCGTTAACTTCGGCTATGATGCCGGCAAAGGGGGCATAAAGTTGCGTCTTACTTAAACTGGCCTGTTGCAATTCTATACTGGCCTGAGCTACCTGTTCGGCGGCTTTGCTGGCAGCACAGGCTGCTTCGCTGGCGCGGGCTTTACTCTCCGACATATCGACCATTTCTGCGGTGGATAAACCGGATTTCTTTAATTTTGCCTGACGATTGGCCTCGCGCTGATCGGCATCCGCCAGAATACACTGACTTTGCCGATTAAGCGTGGCAGCACTGGCACTGGCTTCTGCCTGGGTAAGCAGTGCCTGAATATCCTGATTAAACAGGGACAACAACAATTGGCCCTGGCTGACCATATCTCCCTCTTTAACGAAGATGTCGACCACCTGACCGCCAATCGGCACGGACAGTTTACTGCGTTGGCAGGCCATCACAGATCCCGCACGGGTATTGGTAACTTTCTCACTGATGCTGGCACGCGTGACGTTAACTGTGGTGACAGCGACGGGTTGGGGGCGTTGCCAGTAGAAAACGGCGGCAATAACCAGGATGACGACAACCACAAACCACTTTTTCATGCTGAGTTCCTTGTGATGCGAACTAATCCAATATGCCAGTCGAAGGGTATTAAGTCTTGTGCTGTATCAAAAATCAGCAATAAATCAGGTAATTAACCGTTGAAAAGTGTCTTTCAGCTAAAAATGATGCAAAAAAATTGAATATTTATTAAGTGATCGGACAAGAACCACTATAATGCGCAAAAATTTTTATCTGTATGCGGAGAAGCAAACATTGGCAAAGTGGAGTATTGACGACGCAGAGCGTCTATACAGCGTAAAACGCTGGGGTGGTGGTTATTTTGAAGTTGGCCCGAATGGCAATTTGCATGTGACACCAGACCCTTCCAATACGGAGATGCGCATTGATATCCAGGATGTCATCGATGAGATCAAGGAAGAGGGCATTCAGTTTCCGGTAGTGGTGCGTTTCCATGACATCTTGCGCTCGCAGGTTGCCCAATTAAACAAGGCGTTTCGCCACAACATTCAGGAATCTGGTTTCCAGGGTAAGTACATGGGTGTGTACCCGGTCAAAGTAAACCAGATGCGCGAAGTAGTGGAAGAAATCGTTGAGGCCGGTGAAGAGTACAATTATGGCTTAGAAGCAGGCTCAAAAGCCGAGCTGCTGGCAGTGCTGGCCTATAACGTTAATGAGGACTCACTAACCATCCTCAATGGCTACAAAGACGAAGAGTTTATGCGTCTGGCATTGCTGGGCCGTAAGCTGGGTCGCAAGATCATTGTGGTGGTGGAAAAATTCTCTGAGCTGATCTCGCTGGTGAAAATCGCCAAAGAACTGAAAATCGATCCGATGATTGGTTTACGTTCCAAAATGACGGTAAAAGGCCGTGGTAAATGGGAGAGTTCCGGCGGTGACCGTGCCAAGTTCGGTTTAACCATTGCGGAAATTATTAACGCGGCTCGTTACCTGCAGGAAAACGACATGATTCACTGTCTGAATCTGTTGCATTTCCATATTGGTAGCCAGTTGACTGACATTCGTTCCGTTAAAGAAGCCGTGGCAGAAGGCGCACAAATTTACGCCGAAATGTACCGTATGGGCTTTAAACTGGACTACATCGATGTAGGTGGCGGCCTGGGTATTGACTATGACGGCAGTCAGTCAACCAGTGAGTCATCGCGCAACTACACCATGCAGGAATATGTTGCAGACGTGGTGTATGGCATTAAAGAAGTATGCGATCTGGAAAAAGTGCCACATCCGAATCTGGTTAGTGAGAGTGGCCGGGCAATCACTGCCCATCACAGCTGCGTGATTACCCAGATTGTGGGTGAAATCAAAGCCAATAATGCCGAATTCGATACCTCGCCAGAAGACGATGAACATGTGCTGGTGCGCAATATGCGTGAACTAATCAGCGCGTTGGCCGAAGGGGGCAGTCTGCAGGAAGTGTTTAATGATGCGTCTCAGTATAAAGAGCAGGCATTGTCTGCATTTAAACTGCGCGTAGTGTCATTAAACGAGCTGGCCAAGATTGAAACGCTTTACTGGCAGATTATGTCAGAACTGCATGAGCGTATGGCGGATGAAGACTTTATCCCGGAAGAAATGCAGGAGCTGGATTATGCGCTGTCATCTCAGTATCTGTGTAATTTCTCGGTGTTTCAGTCTGCCGCTGATACCTGGGCCATCGATCAGGTATTGCCGGTCATTCCGTTACAGCGAATGAACGAACGCCCTACTGTGAATGTGTCGCTGGTGGATATTACCTGTGACAGTGACGGTAAGATTGACCAGTTTGTGTGTGAGTCCGGCATCAGCGATGTTATCCCGATGCACAAGCTGAAGAAAAATCAGGATTACTTTATTGGTATGTTCCTGACCGGTGCGTATCAGGACGTGATGGGTGATATGCATAACTTGTTTGGTCGTCTGAACGAAGTGCATATTTACAGTTATGACGATGACCCGCAGGATTTCTATATTGAAGAAATCGTTAAAGGCTCATCGGTCAATGACGTGTTATCTATCATGCAATATCACCCGCCAACCATGGCTCAACAGGTCAAGCGCCTGATTGATAAGAAAGTTTCGAAAGGTGAGATTAAACCGCGCGAAGGGGTGAAGTGGACAGATTTCTATGAAAACTGTCTGGATGGATATACCTACCTGAAATAACAATACAGGCCAGCGCAAGCTGGCCTTTTTGTTTTTAATTGAGTGCCGATTTGTGCGCACCTTCACAGCATAAACCCGATACACTAGTCAGCATGTTAATCAGTGTGAGTGTGATGTGTTGGAACAGTACCAACAGGCCAGACTATCGCGGGACAAGCGCTTCGATGGTCGATTTGTGGTGGCGGTGTTAACCACAGGGATTTTCTGTCGGCCGATTTGTCCGGCGCGCTTACCTAAAGAAGACAACGTGCGCTATTACCCCTTGCCGGAACAAGCCATGCAGGCGGGATTTCGCCCTTGTCTGCGCTGCCGCCCGGATGCTGCGCCGCAGTCTTATGCCTGGTTGGGTAATCAAACAACAGTGCAACGGGCCTTGCGCCTGCTGCGTAACCAGCCTGAGCAAACCCTGTCTGATTTGACAGCCAGGCTGGGTATTAGTGAGCGTTATTTGCGAAGTCTGTTCCAGCGGTATGTAGGACTGTCGCCGCAAGCATATCAGATCAATCAACGTTTGCTGTTGGCTAAACAATTGTTACAGCAAACAGCGTTGAGTATTGATGCGATTGCACTGGCTTGTGGGTTTTCGGCGGCCCGTGGTCTGCAACAGCAGTTTAAGCGTCGATTTGCGCTGACACCCAGTCAGTGCCGCACTGAAAAAAACCTTCCAGCAGATGCAGTTCATCTGTTTATATCCTGCAGTGCGGGTTATCACTGGCCGTTCGTGCGGGCGTTTTTGGCAAAACGTGCGGTAAGTGCAGTGGAAACGGTGACTGATAACAGTTATCAACGGGTTGTCCGTGCCGGAGATGATGTGGTCACGCTAACAGCCACCTATGACCCGCAGAAGAATGGCTTTCAACTGATGCTGATGTTAAGGGATGCAACCACATTGCCGGCGATGTTGGCCAATGTGCGACGCGTACTGGATTGCGATGCCCCCAGCGATATTATTCGCCAGGCGCTGCAACACGCGGGGCTGAAGGATATGGCATTGCAGGATGTCGTACGCATACCTGGCGTCTGGAGTGTGTTCGAAGCGGGATGCCGCGCAATTTTAGGTCAGCAGGTGTCATTAACTGCGGCAGTTAAGCTACTGAATCAATTGGTTAATTTGTGTATGCCCTGTAGCGGATTTCCGACCCCGCAACAGGTATTGGCCTGTGATATCCAACAGCTAAGGATGCCAGAAGCAAGAAAGCGCGCCCTGCGGGATTTTGCCAGCCTGGCCGCGTCGGCTAGCGAAGAACAAATCATGGCAACTATGTGTGAGATTAAAGGCATTGGTCCGTGGACTCGTCAGTATGTGATGTTACGGGGATGCAGTGAGCCGGATATCTGGTTGGAGAATGATTTAGTGATAAAAAAACAGGTTAAGCACCTTGGAGTGAATGCGGCGAACTGCTCTCCTTGGCGAAGTTATCTGACCTTACAATTGTGGAGTCTGGCATGAATTACGAATTTTGGCTCAGTCCACTGGGACTGATGCGGGTGGATGCCAATGAGAACGGTATATGCGCTATCTGGTTTGATCCCGACGAGCATGTTTTAGAGCGTCCCAGTACGTTGACCTCAAACGCGGTCAAGCAATTAAGCGAATATTTTGCCGGTCAGCGTCGTGATTTTTCCCTGCCACTGGCCGCGCAAGGGACGCCTTTCCAACAGCGGGTCTGGCAGACTTTGCAGACGATTGGTTATGGAGAAACCAGCACCTACGGTCAAATGGCCTGTCAACTGGGTAACCCAAATGCAATGCGGGCCGTGGGCGCAGCAAATGGTAAAAATCCGATCAGTATTGTGGTGCCGTGCCACCGGGTGATTGGTGCCAATGGTACCCTGACGGGTTACGCGGGTGGCTTAACGCGCAAACAATATTTGCTGGATTTGGAACAGGCATGAAGCTTAGCTGGCAATTAAAATTGCTGCTCCTCGGCGCATTATGGGGCGGTTCGTTTTTGTTTATGCGTGAAACCGGGGCTGAATTGGGTCCATTTGCGCTGATTTTCTTACGTTGTGGCTTAGCCGTATTGGTGCTGTTACCTGTCATTATTCAGCGCCGCGCAGTGAAAGGATGTCTGCAGCACTGGAAGCACCTGAGTATTCTGGGTTTAACCAACACCGCGATTCCGTTTTGTCTGTTTGCATGGGCGACTCCTCAGCTCGGTGCAGGCTATACCTCAATCATTAATGCCTGTGCGCCGTTTTTTGCTGCGCTAATCGGCTTTGTGTGGCTACGGGAAACTCTGGGATTGTCTGCAATTGCGGGCTTGATTATGGGGTTTGCCGGGGTGGTGGTGTTAGCGGCGGGTAAGATTCACGGTACCGGTGAGGACAGTCTTTATGCGATTGGTGCGGCACTGTGCGCCACCGGGCTATACGGTTGGTCAGCGAATTTCACCCGACGTCATTTGCAGGACTTGCCATCACTACAAATTGCTGTCGGCAGTATGTTTTATGCCACGCTGGCACTTTTACCCTTTGCATTAGCATATTGGCCAACGCAGCCGATCAGTTATACCCAATGGTGGCAGGTGGCTATGCTGGCAATTGGCTGTACAGGCATTGCTTATATCTTGTTTTACTCGTTGGTGGCCGAGCAGGGCATTACAACAGCGATGTCAGTAACCTATCTGGTACCGGTATTTGGTACCTTATGGGGCGTGTTATTTGTGAGTGAACAGATTTCTGCGCTGACCTTTGCTGGCGGCGCAATGATCTTGGCGGGTATTGCCCTTAACCGTAGTCGCCGATTGCAAGGTGTGCTTAGCCGTCGCTTCGGGAGCCGTCGCTTCGGGAGTTGATATTTGCGCTGACAACCTGATTGCGTCCGTTACGTTTGGCCTGGTACATGGCCTGATCGGCCTGTTCAAACAGCAGGCTCAGCCCGTCATCGCTGCGACGGCTATGGCTGACGCCAAAACTGGCGGTAACCCGGACCCGGGATTTGGGCAGTTCGGTGGAATGGTGCTGCAAGGCGACACAACAACGCGTTGCCACCTCCATTGCGTGTTGGTGATTTGCCTCGGGTAAAATGAATAAAAATTCTTCGCCGCCCCAACGACCAAATAATCCCTCTGCCTGCATATTCTCACTGAACAGGCGGGTGATATTTAACAGCACCTGATCGCCCGCATTGTGCCCATAGGTGTCGTTGATTTGTTTAAAGTTGTCGATATCGACGACGATCAACGCGATCTCCCGGCAATCTGGCCGAATCTGCGCGAAGTATTGTTCCAGTTGGCTGCGGTTAGGTAAATTTGTCAGCGGATCGATATTAATCCGGTTGGATAATTGCTGGTAATACAACGAGAGGATCTTCTGAATCAGTTTAAACAGCACAATCAGACCTATCATGGTCAGTAGCGCGTATAACATAAACGCTTTACTGGCCGCATGCTGACGCGGTGCCAGCGGTGTCACAATGAAAAGTCGCCAATCCAGGCTTTCTAAGGTGAATTCTGAAATAAGCAGGTCACCACCCGAACTGTTGACCAGATGACTTCTGTCTTCGCTGGTATTGGCTAACTGCTCAAACTGGGCATACCAGGACAGTTGGCTAAGGGATTTGAATTCGAGGTTTTCTGGCAGCAGCTCATGGCGGGATGACAGTACGATTTCGCCACGATTATTGGCAAACACAAACTCGTGCCCATATTTTTGACGAAATTGTTCAAAGGCCTGTAAAAACTCACCCAGTCCTTTGCCCACTCCTGCGAAGCCACGAAACTCACCGTTGATGCCGGTTTGACGAACATCGATGTAAAGGTGTACATCGGCCTGTTTGCCCAATACTGCCTGCACATCCAACGGACGATCTTTAAAATCAAAATACCAGTACACTTCACCGGGAATAAGATCGAATACGGTTCCATCTGAATTATATTGTTTTCGGCTACCCTCGTGGGCCAGATAGAATTCCAGATTAAATAACTTTGCGTAATTTTGCAGGGCAGCAACGACCTGGCTTTCATCGGGTGTGTCTGAGGCGAAAAACTCGTCATAGATGCCGATGGTGCCGAGCGTTTTGGCTATATGCAACGGCGCGATCAGCTGTTCTTCGACCAGGGTAAATACGGGGGAGATGGATTGTTGCTGCTGCTGGCTTTGATTGGCCGCCATGTTGCGCACGAACAGGATGGAAGCAATGACAACGCACAAAATCAGACATAACACGAAAACAATGCCTGCCTGCTTGGTTAAGCGATAGCGTCTCACGCGTCCCTCGAATCCTTCCTGATTAAAATTCCAACAGAGTGTGCCACAGGCATCGGCATTTCCAAAATATTCTGGCTGCATCCACGCCAGAAATTGATAACATACCCAGAGTGAAGGAATTAAGGATTTGATATGGCGTTTTCAGTTGTGATTCTGGCAGCCGGTAAAGGCACCCGCATGCGTTCAGCGCTGCCAAAGGTATTACATCCCCTGGCAGGCAAGCCGATGGTTCAGCATATTATCGACACAGTACAGCAACTGGGTGCGGATAATATTCATCTGGTTTATGGCCATGGTGCCGACCAGCTGAAAGCAGCGTTGGCACACAATGATCTCAATTGGTGCCTGCAGGCAGAGCAACTGGGAACGGGCCATGCGGTGCAGCAAGCTGTCCCGGCTATCGGTGACGATGAAGACGTGTTGATTTTGGTCGGCGACGCACCATTGATTAAGCGCGAAACGTTAGAACAATTATTAAAAGTGAAACAACAAGCGGATATCGCGTTGCTGACTGTCGAGTTGGATGATCCAACGGGTATGGGGCGCATTATTCGTGACGGCGATAACATTACCGCGATTGTTGAACATAAAGATGCAACCGATGCGCAGCGTCAAATTCGCGAGATTAATACCGGCATGATGATTATGGCTGGGCGCGATCTGAAAGCCTGGTTATCGGGCTTATCGAATAATAACGCGCAAGGCGAATACTACCTGACGGATGTAATTGGTATGGCTGCCGAACAGGGCAAAACCATTAAGGCTGCGCATCCCAGCAGTGCGATTGAAGTGGAAGGCGTTAACAACCGTCTGCAGCTGAGTCGCTTAGAGCGTGCTTATCAGATAGAGCATGCACAGGATTTATTGCTGGCAGGGGTGACGTTGCGCGACCCAGCTCGTTTCGATTTGCGTGGTGAATTAACCCATGGCGAAGACGTGGTTATCGATATCAACGTGATTATCGAGGGTAAAGTAAGCCTGGGTAACAATGTGGTGATTGGACCCAATTGTGTACTGAAAAACGCGGTGATTGGCGATGGTAGTGTGATTGAAGCCAATAGCATCATCGAAGATGCGAATGTGGCAGCACAGTGCAATGTTGGCCCGTTTGCGCGCTTACGCCCCGGCGCAGTGCTGCATGACAAAGCCAAGGTCGGTAATTTCGTTGAAATGAAGAAATCTGTATTAGGTAAGGGCTCCAAAGCCAATCATTTAACTTACCTTGGCGATGCTGTAGTTGGTGAGGGCGCAAATATCGGTGCAGGCACGATTACGTGTAACTACGATGGTGTAAACAAATCAAAAACCGAAATCGGTGATGGTGCCTTTATTGGCTCTAATTCTTCGTTGGTGGCACCTGTATCCATCGGCGCCATGGCAACGGTAGGGGCTGGCTCTGTGGTCACCAGTAGTGTCGCGGACGGTCAACTAGCGGTGGCACGGGGTAAGCAGCGCAACATTGATGGTTGGCAGCGACCGAAAAAACGAAACTAAATGTCAATTTGAAGTATAAAAAGCCATACCTATGTATGGCTTTTTTGTTGGAATTTCACTCGAATTTCGAATAAAAAGATTGCTTACGAAAGCTGTGTGCAGGAAAATGAAACTTCGAAACGAAGTTAAGTTTCAAAACGAAATGAGAGACGCTACCAAACGCCACCAATTTATTCTCGCTAAGCTCCAGTCTGAACATCAGGTGTCAGTGGATTCGCTCGCCCAAGCGATGCGAACCTCTGAAGTTACTGTGCGCAAGGATCTCAATGTACTGGAAAAGCAGGGCTTGCTGGTGCGTCGCTATGGTGGTGCTCAGTTGGTCGAAGGTAGCAACATTGCACCCGTCGACGTAGCGGACCATGAAGTTCCGAACCGAAAGAATGAAATTGCACTGTGTGCGTTGGAGTTAATACCTGATGGCGCACGGATTGTACTCGATGGTGGTAGCACCGTTGGCGCCCTAATACCCTTGCTGGCAAAGCGCAGAGGGCTGGTCATTATGACCAACTCCCCACAGGCGGCCAGTAAACTGGTGGAGTTGGAATCTGAACCAACGGTACTGATGACAGGTGGCACATGGGATGCCACGTCCCGCTCGCTGCAAGGCAAAATGGCTGAGCGTGTTTTACGTGAGTACGATTTTGATCTGGCGTTTGTCGGTGCTTCGGGTATCGATACCGAACGCGGTACCACCACTTATAATGAACTGTTTGGTCTGACCCGGGTGATGGCGGATGTGGCCAGTAAAGTGGTGGTGATGGCTGGCAGCGATAAGCTGGATAAAAAAATGCCCAATCTGGAATTGGGCTGGAACCATATCGATGTGCTGGTGACAGATTCTCAATTGTCGCCAGTTGCGAAACAAAGTATTGAATCTAAACGAGTGACGGTGCTGTGCGCCAACCACTCTGGCAAAGAAACGGAGTAATGTTATGTGTGGAATCGTAGGTGCGGTCGCTGAGCGCAACGTAGTAGAAATCCTTTTAGAGGGCTTGCGCCGTCTGGAATATCGCGGCTATGACTCAGCCGGCGTAGCATTGCTGAACGATCAGCAGGAGCTGATCCGCGTGCGTCGTACCGGTAAAGTTCAGGAGCTGGCCGATGCCATTGCGCAAAACCCGGTACGTGGCAGTGTCGGCATTGCCCATACCCGTTGGGCAACCCACGGTGGGGTGACGGAAGCTAACGCGCATCCACACTTTTCTGGTGAACGCGTAGCCGTAGTACACAACGGTATTATCGAGAATTATCAGTCCCTTAGAGCTACACAGCGCGAAGCGGGTTACACCTTTAGTTCAGATACTGATACCGAATCCATTGCCCACCAGGTAGATAGCATGCTTAACAAAGGCCATAGCTTGCTGGCGGCGGTACAGGAAGCGGTGAAAACCTTCCACGGCGCGTATGGCACTGTGGTAATGGACAAGCAGGATCCGGAGCGTGTAGTGGTGGCTCGTTCAGGTTCGCCATTGGTTATTGGACTGGGCATTGGTGAAAACTTTATTGCGTCCGACCAGTTAGCGCTGTTACCTGTGACGCGTCGTTTCATTTTCCTCGAAGAGGGCGACGTTGCAGAAATCACCCGAACCACCGTATCGGTGTTCGATAAAGACGGTAATGCAGTCCAGCGTGAAGTGATCGAGTCAAACATCCAGCACGACGCCGGTGATAAAGCGGGTTACCGTCACTATATGCTCAAAGAGATTCACGAGCAGCCAGTAGTGGTGCGCAATACGCTGCAAGGGCGTTTAACCGACACCGGTCTGAACACAGATATTTTTGGTCCCAATGCGGATGAAATCCTCGCTAAGGTCAAACACGTGCAGATTATTGCCTGTGGTACCAGTTATCACTCTGGCATGGTTGCGCGTTACTGGCTGGAACAGTATGCCAATGTATCCTGTAACGTTGAGATTGCCTCCGAATTCCGCTATCGCAAGTCGTTTGTACACCCAAACAGCCTGCTGGTAACGATTTCTCAATCGGGTGAAACTGCCGATACGCTGGCGGCCTTGCGCCTGGCTAAAGAGCAAGGCTATATGGCCAGCCTGACGATCTGTAACGTCCCGGGTTCTTCGCTGGTACGTGAATCAGATCTGGCATTTATGACCATGGCAGGTGCGGAAATCGGTGTGGCATCGACCAAAGCCTTTACCACCCAGTTAACCGGCTTATTGATGCTGACGATGGCGTTAGGTCAGGCTAACGGCATGAGCGATGCTACCCGCGATGCTGCGGTAAAAGCACTGCATGCACTGCCTGCCAAGCTGGAAGAGACATTATCTCTGAGCAATGAGATTGAAGGCCTGGCGGAAGAGTTTGCAGATAAACACCATGCGTTGTTCCTTGGTCGAGGCGACCAATATCCGATTGCGATGGAAGGTGCGCTGAAGCTCAAAGAAATTTCTTATATTCACGCCGAAGCCTATGCGTCGGGCGAGTTGAAGCACGGACCGTTGGCATTGATCGATGATGAAATGCCGGTCATTGTGGTCGCACCAAACAATGAGTTGTTGGAAAAACTCAAGTCTAACGTGGAAGAAGTGCGCGCCCGTGGCGGTATCATGTATGTGTTCGCCGATCGTGATGCCAACTTCGTCAGCGATGACACCATGCGTGTGATTAACGTACCGCATGTGGATGATATGATTGCACCGGTGATTTATACCCTGCCATTGCAGCTACTGTCCTATTATGTAGCGGTGATTAAAGGCACCGATGTGGATCAGCCGAGAAATCTGGCCAAATCCGTGACGGTAGAATAAAACGCAACAGGGCATCTTAACGATGCCCTTTTTTGTAGTGCTATTTGTCGGTGTGTATGCTCACGATAGAGACGGAATTGCGGAGAGTCGAAAATGACAGCAGCGTGTGATGCCAATGGACTATTGTCTCTGGAGGTGGCTAAACAGCGCCTGGATAATCTGGTTTCGCTGCCAAATGCGTTCATCGAGATTGCACTCGGGGAGGCAGTGGGCAGAGTACTGGCAACACCGGTAAACTCCCCTATCAACGTACCTGGCTTTGATAATTCGGCAATGGATGGTTATGCCGTTCGTGCCACCGATGTGGTGTCGGGGGCATCATTACGCTTGATTGGCAAAGCGTTAGCCGGACAACCCAGCGATTTGTGTGTCAGCGCGGGTGAATGTATCCGTATTACCACAGGCGCTAAAATGCCAGCGGGTGCCGATGCGGTGGTGATGCAGGAGCAGGCTGCGCGCACGGGTGAGTCTGTGCAATTTCAACAGGCGGCGACGGCCGGGCAGTTTGTACGTCGCGCCGGTGACGATATTAGCTGTGGTCAGGTGGTTCTGCCGGCTGGGCATAAGCTAAGCGCCATCGATATTGGCTTACTGACCTCTATTGGCATTGAGACGGTAACTGTGTGGCGCACCCCGACTGTGGCACTGTTTTCAACCGGTGATGAATTGCGCTTACCGGGCCAAAGCCTGCCCGATGGTTGCATCTATGATACCAACCGCCCGGCGCTGCGCGCGTTGTTGCAGCAAGCTGGCTTCGAGGTACTGGATTTGGGATTGATTGCCGATGATCCTGCAGCGATTCGTAACGCGTTATTGCGCGCCGATGCTGACGCCGATGTGATCATCACCTCCGGTGGGGTGTCGGTCGGTGAAGCGGATTTTGTGGGGCAAATTCTCGCAGAGTTGGGTGATATCGATAGCTGGAAGCTGGCGATTAAACCCGGCAAGCCAATGCTGTTCGGGCGTTTGCCGCAAAGCCTGTTCTTTGGGCTGCCGGGTAACCCGGTGTCTGCCATGGTGACCTTTTACCAGTTGGTATTGCCGTCGCTGCGTCGCATGAGCGGCCAACAACAACAGTTGCCCATGCGATTAAAAGCTACTGCCTCTGCAGGGCTGAAGAAGCAACCGGGAAGGACGGATTTTCAGCGTGGCATTTGTACCCAGGACCCGAATGGTGAATGGCAGGTAACGGCGTTGCCCAATCAAAGCTCGGGGGTACTGTCGTCCATTAGCCGCGCTAACTGCTTTATCGTGTTAGAGCGTGAGCGGGGCAATGTGGCGGCTGGTGAAACGGTATGGATTGAACCGTTCGATGCATATCTGCGGGCTATTTAGCCTGTTTATGCCAGCGGCTGGCGGCAATGTCGTCGCTGGATTTCGCTTCCAGCCAATGCTGTGTGTCACCACTAAGCTGTTTTTTCCAAAGGGGCGCGGTGGTTTTCAGGTTATCCATCAGAAACTCACAGGCGGCGAATGCTTCCGCCCGATGCTGACTGCTGACACCCACAAACACAATCTGCGCGTCTGCAGCTAGCTGTCCTATTCGGTGAACAATGCGGATATTGCCTAACGTCCAGCGTTGATGGGCCTGTTCACATAAGCTTTGCAGTGACTTTTCTGTCATGCCCGGATAGTGTTCAATCACTAGCGCATCGACCCGTTGCTGGCCTGCCATGTCGCGCACGATACCGCTAAACGTGACGATTGCACCGCAACCCGGGCTGGCCTGCTGCAGTGCTCGGTATTCCTCACCGACATCGAAATCTTCTGTTTGAATCAAGATCAACTTAACCCCCTGTCACAGGTGGAAAAAACGCGACTTCATCGCCCTCTGAGATGATTGCGTGATCCTGACAAAGGGTGTGATTGATAGCCGCCAGAGTGTTGCCATTGATTAATGCCAACCAGGCGTCGCCGTGGGCAGCGAGAGTGTGGCGCAGGGCAGCAATCGTACGCTCACCCTGATAGTCAAATTCGATATGTTCACAGCCCAGTTGTTCACGCAGCAAAGCGAAAAAGCGGATATTAATCTGCATCACGTGTCCACTCACCGTGGTTGCCGCCGGATTTGCTCATCACTTCAATTCCGCCAATCTGCATGTGTTTGTCGACGGCTTTGCACATGTCGAATAAGGTCAGCGCCGCCACACTAACCGCGGTAAGGGCTTCCATTTCCACCCCGGTGCTACCGGTTAATTTGCAGCTGGCCGTAATCCACACCTTATGATTGGCTGGGTCCAGTTCAAAGTTTACGGCGACTTTGCTCAGCATCAGCGGATGACACAAAGGAATAAGCTCACCACATCGCTTGGCTGCCTGAATACCGGCGATGCGCGCGGTGGTCAGCACATCACCTTTGGCTAATTGCTGTTGTTCGATCATGTGTAGTGTCGCAGGCTGCATTTTCACAAAGCCCCGCGCACTGGCCTCGCGTATGCTTGCCGGCTTATCACTGATGTCGACCATATTGGCCTGACCATGTTGGTCCAGATGGGTAAACGTACTCATTGGGCAGGCTTTTTCAGATTTGCAACAAAGTTACAGGGCCGATGGCGCGCGTCTAATTGTTCGGCGATGATATGCTGCCAGGCAGTTTTACATGCGCCACTGCTGCCAGGCATACAAAAAATAATGGTGCCGTTAGCCAGTCCGGCCAATGCGCGGGACTGAATGGTTGAAGAGCCAATGTCATCCACCGACACCTGTCTGAATAACTCACCGAAGCCTTCCACTTGTTTATCGAATAATGGCGCCATTGCTTCCGGAGTTGAGTCGCGGCCGGCGAAACCGGTTCCGCCGGTCATCAATACCGCCTGGATATTCTGGCTGGCAATGTGTGCTGATGCCAAAGCGCGGATTTGGTAGATATCATCGGGTACGATATGTTTGGCGACCACGAAATGGCCAGCATCGGTGGCGGCGGTGGCCAGATAACGTCCTGACGTATCGGTGTCCTCTGTGCGGGTATCTGAAATGGTCATTATCGCGATATTAAGGGGCACAAATGCGCTTTCGGTGTGACTCATATTATTCTCGTTTTGTCGTTTGATTAGGTTACCCACCCAGCATCGCAAAATGGCGCGTGGCGCCAGTTTGTCCGCTATGCAGGGCGTGGGTTTCGGGTTTGGTTTTGATGGCCTGCTTGATCAGTGCACAGGTGGCATCGGTATCTTCCGCTCTTAACGCGTCTCGCAAATCTACTCCGCGTTCGGCAAACAGACATAAATGTAACTGGCCATTAGACGAAACACGCAGACGATTACAGCTGTCACAGAAACCCGGTCGATAGGGGCGGATAACGCCAATGCGGCCAAGATAGTCAGGATGGGTGTATTCCTCGGCCGGGCCTGCATTGATTGCACGATCAAGCGGTTGCCAGCCGAGTTGACTAAGTTGGTCGACCAGACTGGTCGCGCCTAGATGTTGTGTTTCGAAAAAGGCGCGGTTGTCGGAGGTTTGCATCAGCTCGATAAACCGCCAGGTGACCGGCTTGGTTTGAATGTATTGCAGTAACGGTTGCCAGTCTGTCATGCGGAACTGGCGCAGCATCACCGTATTGATTTTGATGTTGCTAATGCTGGCGTCTATCGCGGCATCAACGCCCTGCAACACGCGAGATAATTTATCCTGCCCGGTAATAGCACCAAACTGACGGGGATCGAGGCTATCAATACTAATATTGACCGCATTGAGTCCTGCTTGCTGGAAACGTTGCACGTTTTTCGCCAGATTAAAGCCGTTGGTAGTCAATGCAACCTGCTCAATGCCCTTGCTCTGATGACATAAGCCGATAATGTCAGCCAAATCGTTGCGCAGTGCGGGTTCACCGCCTGTGATACGTACTTTGCGGGTGCCTAACCGGGCAAAGGCGCTGACGAGCGTATGAATTTCCGCCAGAGATAAATCCTGATGCAGGCTTGGTGTATTGCCATTAGGCAGGCAGTAAACACAACGAAAGTTGCAGCGGTCAGTGACTGACAGACGTAAATAATGAAACTGACGACCAAAACTATCTTCTAGCATGAAGGTACTCGGTAACCCGCTGTGAAACTAATAGGAATACTTTACCCTATTACAGACCGGCGATCTGCTGATTAACTTACGCCAAGGTGTTGATTGTCAGATCAGTCATGGGGTGTTACAAGGTCGGGTAATTGGGATGGCATACATATTAAGTCTGGAGTGAAGAGTGCAACAACTCAGCGAGAGTCAGGCGATGCGTTACGCACGGCAAGTTGCCCTGCCGGGCATGGATTTAGACGGCCAGGAAAAGTTGCTCAATGCCCATGTGGTGATAGTTGGAATGGGGGGGCTTGGTTGTAGTTGTGCGCAGATGCTGGCTGCGGCTGGTGTCGGGCATTTATCGCTGGTCGACGGCGATACGGTTTCGCGAAGTAATCTGTCGAGGCAGGTTCTGTTCAATCAGGCGCATCTAGAACAGCTCAAGGTGTGCGCCGCGCAAACCTTATTACGGGCGCTGAATCCGGATTTACGTCTGGATGTTTATGACCAATTCGCCAATGAAGCCCTGTTAGCGGAGTTGTTGGGTCAGGCCGATTTGCTGGTGGACTGTACCGATAATCGTGCAGTGCGAGAACAGATTAACCGTACAGCGCTGGCTGCGAATAAACCCTGGGTGTCCGGCGGCGCTATTCGCATGGAAGGGCAGGTAATGAGTTTTGTTCCAGCGGCGAACGCACCCTGCTATGGCTGTTACAGCCAGCTTTTCGGTGATACAGAATCGGGGTGCGCAGAGAATGGTGTGTTGACCCCCTTGGTTGGCATCATTGGCAGTATGCAGGCGTTAGAGGTAATTAAATTAATTTGTGGGCTGGGTACGATTCATATCGGCAAAATTCAGCATATCGACGGGCTTGCGGGGCAGTGGCGTGAACTCACGTTGCCTAAGCTAGCGAATTGCAAAGCATGCCAGCCAGTCTTATAAACCAACAGGAATAATCAGTCTTCTACCGTGATTAATGCCGGTTTAGCCATGGCATTGATGACGGTGTTGACTGGACCCTGCTTGATTAGCGCACCGTCTTCGATAATCAGCAGATGATCCGCCAGCGTTGCTATCTCACCCAAATGATGGCTGACGTAAAGTATGGGTAGATTAAAATTCTCACTGCGGTGTTTCAGGTGTTGCAGTATGCGCTGCTTACGTTCGCTATCCAGCGATGCCAATGGCTCATCCATCAACAAGAGTTGTGGTTTCGATAGTAGCGCGCAGGCTATAGCTACCCGTTGTTGCTCACCCAGGGATAATTCTGTTGGATAACGCTTCAGTAACTCCTGCAGCCCCAGCAATTCAATCAGCTCTTGCTGGTAGCCTGTATCTAATTGGGGTTGGCGCTGCTGCGCAAATGCTAAGTTTTGCGCAACATTCAGGTGACGAAGCAGGCTATTCTCCTGGAAAACATAACCTAAGCGGCGGCGATGCACTGGCATGCTGTCTCGCTGGCCGTGCCAACAAACTTGTCTGAATTGAATGGAACCGGTCTGTATCGGCATTAGGCCGGCAATGGCGCGCAATAAGGTGGTTTTACCGCAACCGGAAGGACCATAAATGGCAGTGATCCCGGTGTCGGCTATGCAAGTTTGAATGTTGAGCTGGAAGCGGCCTTGTCTCACACAGATATCAATATCAAGCACGTGCACCTCCGGTAAGACGCACCGGCTGCATGCTATACACGATCAATAACACAAAAAATGAAAACAACAGCAGCAGTGCCGACAAGCTGTGTGCCTGGGCGTAATTGAGCATTTCAACCTGATCATAGATATGAATCGACAATACCCGGGTTTCGGATGGGATGTTGCCACCGATCATTAAAATCACCCCAAACTCGCCCACAGTGTGAGCAAAACCCAAAATTGCGGCGCTGAGAAATCCCCGCATACTTAGCGGCAGCAGCACTGAGATAAAGCGTTTCATCGGACTGGCGCCCATGATTGCCGCGACTTCCAAAGGGCGTTGACCCACTTGTTCAAACGCCTGTTGAATCGGTTGAACCACAAAGGGTAAGGAGTAGAAAAGCGATGCAATCACCAAACCTGCAAAGGTAAATGGTAATAAACCGATGCCAAGTGTTTGGGTCAGTTGGCCCAAAGGTCCTTCCGGCCCCATTCCTATCAGCAGATAAAATCCCAGCACCGTTGGTGGCAATACCAATGGCAAGGCAACGAATGAGGACACCCATACACGCAAGTGGCTACGGGTAAACGCCAGCCATAGTGCTAGGGGCGTAGCAATCATTAGCAATATCAGGGTCACGATACTGGCTAGCTTGATCGTCAGCCAAATTGCATCCATGTCTGCCGTTGTCAGTGTCATGGTGATGACTCCGGAATTAAATAGCCAAGCTTGGTCAAACGAGACTGAGTCGCCGCGCTAAAGATAAAACGATAAAACTGTTTGCCCTTTTCAGTGTTTTCATTTTTAAGAATAACTATTCCTTGTTCTATGGCGGGGTAATCCGTCTCGGGTAACAGCATAAATTGTGAAGAGGGGATATCGGTTTTATCTATTAGCTGGGAATAGGCTACCAGACCGGCATCTGCGTTGCCGGAAGCGACATAAAGCAGTGCCTGCGATACATTTTCTGCCATAACAAGTTTATACATATCCGACTTTTTACTGGCATGTTTAAACAAGAATGATTGTGCTGCTGCGCCGTAAGGGGCAAATCGGGGATTAGCGATGGCAATTGTTGGTGATTGTTGCGCTGTGAATACCTGTTGAAGTGAGGTTAGACGTTCTATGCCAGGGGCAAACAGTGCCAGTTGTCCACGCGCATAAATAGCCAAACTGGATGGTTCTGCCAGCCCTAGCTCAACCAGTTTGCGTGGCTTCTGCATATCGGCGGAAAGAAATAGTTCGAATGGCGCGCCTTGCTTTATTTGCGCATATAGCTTGCCGGATGATGCGTGGCTTAGTACGACGGGAAATGGGTATTCGGCGACAAGGGTTTGCAGCGTCGGGTAAAAATTGGATGCTACGGCAATGCGCAAAGGGGCGGCGTTGACTCCCCACCCGGTAAGGCACAGAAATAACAGGCACAATAAACGCATTGGGGATCCACCCGAGAACTTTATCTTATACTGCCACAAACCCCGATGTTTGAGCGAGTGGCACGCCTGACGTTATAAGAATTGGCTGAGCAATTTCTGTTGGTCGGATAAGCGTCGGTGCAGGCGGGCTATGTGTTCAACAACTTTCTCACTGCTTTGCTCATTGTTGGCGGCACTGGCCGAAATGCTGGTGGCGTTGTGGCTGACTTCGGCAGTGACTTTGGCCTGTTGTTCCACCGCAGCGGCAGTTTGCTCGTTGAGTTGCGCCAGTACTGACGTTTGCTGCGATATGCTTTGTAGCGCGGCAAAGGTCATGGCTGCCGATTGCACGCTGTCTGCGGAGAGAGACAGGCTACTTTGCATGATGGCGGCAACCTGAGATGAGTTGTGATTGAGCTGTTCCAGCATTTGGTGGATACGTTGGGTGCTTTGCTGGGTGCGCTGGGACAAATTTCGCACCTCATCGGCTACCACAGAGAACCCCCGTCCCTGTTCGCCCGCCCGAGCCGCTTCGATGGCAGCATTGAGTGCTAATAGATTTGTTTGGTCAGCAATCTCGCTAATCTCGTTGGAAACATGCTCAATCTCATCGATGCTGGCTATCAGGTTAGCAAGTTGCTGCTGTGCTGAGGTCAGATGTTCGGATAAATCTGCAATACAAAGCTGAGTCTGGCTAACAATCGACTGCCCCTGACTGGCCTGGCTGGCCGCGTCCTGGCTACGTTGATTGGTTTGATTAACCAGATTTAATAATTCACCAATGGTGGTTTCCATCTGTTGCATGGCAGCAGCGATGGATGCGGTGCCCAGCTTTTGTTGCGAGGCATGATGGTTAACATCTTCCGCAGCCTGATGAGAGTGATCCGCTGCAATGCCAATGCTCATGCCAATATCACCTACCCGGCTGAGTGCTGCCAGTGACAGATTGTGTTGCATCAAGCGCAAGCGTTCTATGCTGGCCAGGCTGTCTTTGTGGCCACTGTAGAGGTAATTCAGCAGGGTCCGATGGTCCTTTGCTTCCTGATGCTGGAATTGACCTTTGTAACGCTTACGCCATTGAAAACTAATAAAGGTGATTGCCAGAGTCATCGCCACCATTAGCAGGGTTAATATTCTTGGTGATTGATACAGACTGATACTGCTGAGTACTACCAGTGCACTAAGCATCCAGTTTTGTAACGTTACTGCATCGGTGATGACAGTGGACGCTTTGGCGGTTTTCGAGTTTAGGCGCTGGTAGGCTTTTTCTGCTCTGCTGCGCACGGCTTGCGGTAATTCTGTAAAGGTAGCGAGATACTGGATGACTGTACCATTGGTATCTTTTAAAGGCACGATAGTACAGTTAAACCAGACGAGAGGCTGCGTTTTAGTTTGGCACATCAGTGGTGCCATCCATACCTCGCGATGTTTGAGCGATTGCCACAATCCTGCGGTAACAGAGTGGGGCATATCTGGATGGTATAACGAAGCGAAGTCTGCTCCATTGAGTTCAGATGAGGAAAACCCACTCAGCTGGCAAAATGCCAGATTGGCGTAGGTAAGGCGCCCGTTTAAATCGAGTGTAAGTACAAGAATATCCATTTCTGATTGATGCCCGGCACTATTATTATTGTAGTTATGCAAGCCAATCAGCACTAAGCATCATGGCTGGCTTTAAGATCCTGCAGCTGATACTTGTCTATCAATGAATACAGTGTAGGGCGCGTCACCCCCAACAGTTCTGCGGTTTTTGACAAGTTATGCTCAGCCAGATGCCATGCCCGGCGTATCGCCGCACTTTCTGCTTCTTCCCTCACTTCGCGTAAATTCAGCTTAGTGGGTTTACGTTGTTGCATCTCTTCTGTAACGAACAAACCCAGATCATCCGGCGTGATCATGCTGCCTTCTGCCAGAATAATGGCTGACTTGAGTTTGTTTTGTAATTCGCGAATGTTGCCTTTCCAAGGATGATGCAGCATGGCCTGTATCGCATCCTCGGTAAAACCTTTGATATTTTGGTTGTATTCTTTGTTGTAATCGGTGAGGAAGCTGCGCGCTAACAGAATGATATCGTTGTCACGATCCCGCAGCGGGGGGATGTTAATAACAATTTCACTGACCCGGAAGAATAAATCCTCGCGGAATAATTCCTGACTGGCCATATCGCTGAGGTTGCGGTGCGTGGCACAAATAACGCGGATATCGACCGGAATTTCCTGACGCCCGCCAATTCGCTCAATCACACGTTCCTGCAGAAAACGTAGCATCTTGGCTTGTAAACCAATTGGCATATCGCCAATTTCATCCAGAAACAGGGTGCCGCCCTGGGCGCACTCGATTTTACCCTTAGTGGTCTTGTTGGCGCCGGTAAACGCCCCGCGCTCGTAACCAAACAGTTCACTTTCCAGCAGATTTTCTGGAATCGACGCACAGTTGATGGCAATAAAGGGTTTATTACGTCTGCTGCTATGGTCATGAATGCTGCGTGCGAATACCTCTTTGCCGGTGCCACTTTCACCCAGCAGCAGGGTTGAAATATCCGTTCGCGCAATTTTCTCGGCCATGCGACTGGCTTTTTGAATCGCTTCGCTGTTACCAATGATTTTGCCAAGCGCAGGGGTAGACACAGCTAACTGTCGATTCTCTTCTTCCAGATTAAACAGGTTCATTGCACGCTGAACGATGACTTTAATCGTATCGGAGTCGATAGGCTTTTGATAAAAGTCATAGGCGCCCAACGAAACGGCCTTTAATGCGTTATCCCGGTCATTATTGCCGGTAACTACAATCACTTTGGTCTGTGGTGCCAGACTGATGATTTCTTCAAGCGTCTTAAGCCCTTCCGATGCGTTGGCGGGGTCGGGTGGCAAACCTAAATCCAGCGTGACAACTTTGGGCTCATGGCGACGAAGCTGGGCAATCGCGCTCTCACGGTCTTCGGCGAAAACCACCTCATAGCCGGAAAAGCTCCATTTTAATTGTTTTTGTATCCCGAGATCGTCATCGACGACTAGTAGCTTGTCCATGTTGTACGTCTTCCGCGTTGGTTAGCGTGGTATTTTAAGGGTGAATCGGGTGCCTTTGCCAACCTGGCTGACGACCTCTAATCTACCGCCCATTTTTTCTGCGTAATGTTTTGCATCGTATGCACCAATGCCCATACCCGCATTTCCTTTGGTGGTATCAAAAGGTGCAAACAGACGCTCGGCAATAAATTCCTGACTCATGCCACAGCCGGTATCGATAATATCTATACAGAGCATGTCGGACTCATCATAACTCAGCACTCTAACCTCGCCGTTATCGGGCGTGGCTTGCTGAGCATTACTGACCAGGTGATACAGTACGTTTGCCAGTTTATCGGCATCCAGGGTCAATTCAGGATCTGTTTGGTACTCTACCATAGGCAGGGGGGCAAGCAACTGACAGCGCTTGTTCACTACCTCATCTATGACACTGGACAGATGTGTTTTGACTAACCCGGTACTACTGTCGTCCTGCTTCTCAGTTAACTGCCGCAGCATTTTTTCCATGCGGCTTTTAGTGTGTTGCAGGGTCTCAAAAGTGTCATCGATAAACTCAGGATTATGCCGATGTTGATCCGCATTGCTGAGTATCAGGTCAATTTGTGCCAGCACGTTCTTTAAGTCGTGCACAACAAACGCAGACATTCTGCTAAATGCGGCGAATTGGGCATTTTCCGCCAGTTGCTTGGATGCCTCATACTGGAATAGGTAGGCGCCTACCTGATTGGCGACTACGCTCAAATAATCCCGCACTTCCCAGTTTAGAGCCGGACGCTTTTTATCTTTGTCAGTCAGAACGGCGATACCCCACAGATTGTCGCCCTGAAAAATCGGGATAACCAGATGGAAACTACAGGCGTTTAGCTGTGCGAGGTTAACGCGCATACCTTCGTAATCAAAGGGACGGGAGCGCAATTGGTCTATATCGATAATCCAGTGCTTTTGCTGTACAAAAGGTATGAAGTAGTTGAGCGTTTTCAAATCCGTATCATTAAGGCCGTTGTCATCCAGTTGAGCGAGAACTTCAAAATCATGACCGTTGATTCGCAATAAATTACCTCGGTTGACACCCAAGGTACGCGCCAGCGCGTTCAATGCGGTAACGTAGTGATTGGCCCCAACTTTTGCACCTTCCTCTAATTGCTGGGTTAAATTGACCCACTCAACACGATAATCAAATTGGTTGGCAAAAAAGTGTTTGGTAATAAAGACCTTAACTTCAGTACGAAACTGATTTGATAGCAGCAAGGCCGCAAGAAGTACTAATGCTAAAAACACGAATACTACTTGCAACACGGATGTCCATTGACCCCCGATAAACTTAATCGCATAACCAGCTAGTGACATAAGCAACAAATAGGCTCCAGCCACAATTACCAGAGTACTGCCGGTCACAATTTCCCGTGAAATAAAGATGTCTACGCCCCATTCTTTGATGCGTCGTATAGCGATAACCAGAAATGGAATTGAAATGGCATATATGTATCCGCGTGCACTCCATAGCATCTGGTCCATTCGCCCAACCATGCTAGCTTGCGAGAACATTACGAAATCAAAGACGGCGAGCCCACCAATGGCGATGATTAAGGGTTTATAAGCCCATCGATAATGGTCTGATTGTCGATAAAAGGCTTCCAGCATGATCAGAATTTGTAAGTTCAGGATTGTTTGGAATAAAAATAACCAACTTAAATAGGCCGTATCGATTTTTATCAAAATCAACGAAAAAATTGCCGCCAAAATTGGCAATGGTAGAAAAGCTAAACTCGTCGGTGTGCGCAGTAAATTAAGGAGGCTGTTACTTGATGTTTGCCGCAGGCATGACAATAAGAAAATGACCCAAAATAGTTGTTTGATGCTCTCAATCGCGAACAAAATATCAAAAGGAATGAGGACAAAAACCGCCACACCCTGCATTAAGGTGTCAAAAAGAGTCGCGGTAGTAGCAATTAATAATAATTTTTTGGGTAGGCCACGAGTTGGTGTGAATAGAATTAACAAACTCAGAATAGAGAAGCCTAATGCACTCAAAAAATAGCCGCTCGCGTCTAACAGTGTCAGCATTATGTGGCCTTATTCCTTTTCTTTTTTAGTCCTTGAAACTGTGATTTTGTGCCAAGTGTGGTACAACAGAACGTGTAGGGGCATTTTTTTCAGGTGACCCCGGATCAATGCTGTATAACTGGCAATTCGTGATTTTGTTGTCAGACAGTCGACCGGCTTCAACAATTCAGTAAACAAAATATCATAAACCCACAGTATCAGGCGAGATGGGAGGTGTTTATTGAACGAGGTTGAATACTTGGTGGGTATCTTGGTTGCAAAAAAATGCTGGCTATAGCGAAGTGCCAGACCGACTTCGCGTTCAAATCCAGTAGTTTGCGCTTGTTCTATTAATTCCGACCAAAAGCCGTCCAGTTCGGTAAATTCGGAGGCTAATAAATGGATGTCGGAAATATCTCTAAAGCCCTTCGAAAAGTCTTCCTCAAACATCAAATGCACAGCACTATGTAATAACATCGCTGCTGGTGTAAATGTGGTTAATGTTAATCCTTTAAATTCGACTTGTTGTGTAGAGAAGTCTCTCAAAGCCGGAGCTCGACCACTGATTGGTGGCACGATCGTATGGTGAAGATCCAACACTCCACCGGATGCCCCATTTACGAAGGGGGGCAACTCATGCATCCAGACGCGGTAGTAATGTTGGTCATAATCATCTTTGTTCATATTAGACCAACCATGCCAATGCAGACTCTGCTCTGCCGGCGTCAGCTGTTCTCGTTTGACCGCAGCGTCAATATCAGAAAATACTCGCCCTTTTCCAACGTTCAGTCCAGCTGCTAAATAGGCCGCACCTTTTAGCAGTATTGGGGTGATCTGCGCGAAGCCAAGCGCTCGATACAAGGCATGTATTTCCTGCACCACCCCATGTTTATGGGATTCATGATAAGTGCGGGCAGCATTGATATGCCAATGTAAATCAGGCGGAATGCTGCCCATCAATTGATACTGGGATATTAATTCAGCGATTTGGGCAAGGCTGCGATTGGCGTAGCCCTGCTGAATAAGATTGCTCCAACGTTTGGGAGACCATCCACTTGTACAATGAGGATCCTGGAGAAACTGACAAATCTCTTTCGTCATCGGATTAGCTCATTCAACAAAGCAAAAGATTCAGAAAAATTCCCATTATTAGGGTAAGTATAGTGGCCACATGCATTTGCCAGTTGCCCTAATGCATCGAAACCGACTTGCCTAAGAATGTGGTAATTAAAACTATTTTCGATCAATCGCATAAAGCTATTCCCAACGGTGATGGGATTTAACCTGTTACAGGTGCTCGTTGGCGTGTAGGTAGGGAATACCACCGCCACCGCTGGATAGCCTTGATCAATTGAAAATGAGCGGTGACAGGGAGCAACCAAATGAGCCACGGTGCCTTTTGTTGTGTCTTTTACAGACGGCGTAATTTGCTTCGCACAGGGAAACTGACTGACTATATCAATAGATGCATTTTTTAGGCTAATTGGGCGTGGGCTAGGAAATACCAATCCGCTCGTAGTGTCGACCAGTGCCATTTCATCAGATAGTAGATTCCAGCCATCCAATAAACAAAGTGCAGCAGATAAGGTGCTCTTACCCGAACCAGGTGAACCAGGAAGAATGATTACCTTGTTATTCTTTTCTAACACGGCTGCATGAATGATGAGATATTGGTGACAATGCTGGGTCACACACCAGTTCATTCCCCACTCTAACAGTGGATACGCCTGATTTGCAGGTAGTGGCAGAAATGGTTCCGTTTGCTGAAACTTAAATGTTACCTGAGGGCGATACCAGCGCTGTGGCTGAACAGCTATCTCAAAATCAACGATATTGTCTGGATCGAGCGGAGCGTAAATTTGTGAAACGGTTTCTTTGAGTCTGCTTATGGAGGTAAATAATCGAAAATTGAAGCGACCTGCCCGATAAGTCACAAATGCTTCATGGTCCCTGGTCATGTGGTACTTATCACTAATCCTTGCTTGGTCAGCTCTGATATTGCGAGATTGAATGTCTCAGTGTCAAGTTCTTCGCTTGCTTCTTGCAGATTATTGAGTACTTCGTTGAGCTCGGCGGAAATCAACGATGTTTTGTTGAGTTGGCTGTTAAAAATCAAAAGCTCCCCGTCTATTGTCGTCAATGTCGACATATGACGCGGGAGCTCCCTGGCCTGATACATCAATTCTATTGTACAGCGTTAGCGTGTTGTAACTGATAGAAAAATGTAGTGATGTCTGTTGCTGATGGCGTGGTGATTTCGATACCACCCTGGGTCGTCATTACCGCGCCACCACTGGGATAATCGTAGGCATACATGTGCAGATCAATGATATCCAGCGGATGGATAAACAAATCCAAACGATAGGTGCCTTGCGCCATCATGTAGCAGGCTGTCAAGAATGCAGCCGCAGCATCGAAGTCCATGCTGCCCTGATTGTTGACTAACACTGAATATAGCGTTTGGTCGACAGGACCACGTTTAAAGATGTCACCAAATTTGGTCACCTGAGCACCGTTACCCATGGCGTCGTTGTACATGGATTGCCAGCCGCTGAAATGAGTGGCGTTACCATTAAAGTTTACACCCTGTTGCGGCGCCTCTGGCATGAATCCGTGATTCATAGATGATGAAAACAATGTGGCAGAACTGTTGCTCGCCATCATTGTACCAAAACCTTCACCAGCCATGATCCATTGGCGCAGGTTGCCGTCAGCACCTGGGTTACTAGCCGGGTTACCAACATAAGGCGTTTTCCATGCACCATGGCTAAAACCGTTACATGCCACGTTGCCATCCGTTGTGCCAGAAGGAGCAACAGAGGTAAAACCGGAAATAAGGCAATTGTTAGTGGTTGATTGCGCAAACACCGATTTACTGATTAACGAAGATGCTGCCAGCGCACCAGTGCCCAGCAAAAAGCGTCTGCGAGTCTGTGTAGGGTTCACCTTCGCATTTGCCTGCGAAGATTGATTGGCAGAATTGTCCTTCATTTTAAATGCTCCTTTGACTACGGTTAGTCAAAATGTAAAAACCTCAAACTAAGAACGAAAAAGCAAGAAATGTGCCCAATATTAACACGTTGTATTATATGGATTTTTTTGCATGCATCGTTCTGGTTGTAAACGTTTTCGACACTTGTTCGGGTTATTGTTCTACTTTGATGGTTTTGTACAAGTCAATCAGAAACGATATTGGCACAGCATAACTGATCCCAGATGGATCAGAAATAGCAGATTCTTTTGTTTGCTTTACAAACACTTTGTTTAAAACACCAATTACTTCCATGTTGTTTAAATCAAGCACCGGACTGCCACTATTGCCCGGATAAGCGGTTGCGTCGAGTTGATAGATAAAAAATGGGTCTCTCAGTCTTCGCAACATTTCTTGACTCAATTGGGATGCATTATTGCTGGGGTTAGCAACAGGCGTATATGCCGCAATAAATCCACTATGAGTGGCTGGGTATAATCCTAAAACTGCGCCCAGCGGGAAACCGGTAAATGCAACATGGCTGCCATCAGCTAACCGCTCCGCTTTACTTAAAGGTAAAGGAGGGATTGGCCTCTCTATCCGAAGAATGGCAAGGTCATGCGCAGGGTCGGTTACCACTAATTCAGCATCCAAAATTTGCGGTTTATTTCCTTCGCCCCAAAACACAACCAGTCTTTCATTGGATGATTCATTCATGTCGATTTCTATTACATGATGATTAGTCGCAATGTAATAGCCGTTGCCAATAGAAAAACCGGTGCCGACTAATTTATTAACGGGTGCTCTGAGGGGATCAAAAGTACCGATCCCAACTACCGAAGATTTAAGCTTTTTAGCCCCATCAACAAGGTCATGTGCAGACACAACCTGAGACAAGAACAAGCAGAAAAGGCTTAGAATTTTAAAAATAAAGGCTACACGCATGTTCATTTCCCTGAAAATGGTGATAATGAGTACCAAATAAAATCTAGACAAAATACTAGCAGAGTGAGTGATTGAAATGGAGTTGAAAGATATCCGTATTGCAGTTATCGGTTTGGGATATGTGGGTTTGCCACTAGCGGTGGCATTTGGCCGTAAATATCCAACCATCGGATTCGACATAAACCAGGCACGGGTCTCTGAGCTTAATCAAGGTCAGGACCACACACTTGAAGTTAGCCCAGAAGAACTTATGTCTTCAGAAAATTTGAGTTTCACACACACGTTGAGTGATTTGGAAGAAGCGAACTTTTATATTGTCACGGTGCCGACTCCCATCGACAAAAACAAGCAACCTGACCTGACGCCGCTCGAAAAAGCCAGTGATTCACTGTCTAAAGTGATTAAAGCGGGTGACATCGTGGTGTATGAGTCAACTGTTTATCCAGGTGCAACTGAAGAGGTCTGTATTCCCCGCCTCGAAGCAGGTTCAGGTCTGAAGTTTAACCAGGATTTTTACGCAGGCTATAGCCCGGAGCGAATTAACCCCGGCGATAAAGAACACCGTGTAGAAACGATTATCAAAGTAACTTCTGGCTCAACGCCGGAAATCGGTGACGTTGTAGATGCTGTATATCGCAGCATTATTACCGCCGGTACACACAAAGCTTCATCCATCAAAGTTGCCGAGGCTGCTAAGGTCATTGAGAACACACAACGTGATTTGAATATTGCGCTTATTAATGAGCTAGCAATGATTTTTGATAAGGTTGGCATTGATACCGAAGAAGTGTTGCTGGCTGCGGGCAGCAAGTGGAATTTCCTGCCTTTCCGTCCTGGCTTAGTAGGAGGGCATTGTATCGGTGTTGATCCATATTATCTGACCCATAAAGCGGAAGAATTGGGACATCATCCTCAGGTTATTCTTGCTGGCCGAAGAATCAACGACAACATGGGCAGCTATGTAGTCAGTCAACTCGTCAAGACCATGTTAAATAAGAAAATCATGGTAAATGGTGCAAACGTGTTGTTGATGGGGATTACCTTCAAGGAAAACTGCCCTGATATTCGCAATACAAAAGTGGTAGATATTGCCAGCGAGCTTCAGCACTATCATGTCAATCTGGATATTTATGATCCATGGGCGGACGACGCGGAAGTACAGCATGAATATGGACTATCTCTGGTTGATAAGCCGGAAGTGGGTAAATACGACGCGGTGATTTGTGCAGTCGCGCACAAGCAGTTCCGTGAGATGAACTCAGATGCGATTGTTAGCCTGTGTAAAAGTAACCGCGTTATCTATGACCTGAAGTATATTCTGGACAAATCTATTGCGGATATTCGCTTGTAACGTGATTATCAACGCATTGAAAAAGCCGGTTTGTCCGGCTTTTTTTGTTTTAACTAAACTGACAGGCAATAAAACTGTCATTTTTTTTTACAGGGCTGAAAGTTTAACTTAAAAATTGTCTTAAAATTCAATGGCATGAAGAATGGCATGAACAATGCTTGAATAAAAATTAGCCATCGTTTTCAAGAGCCCCACGGCACGTAGTACTTTGTAGCGATTGTTTACAACTTTTAAGGAGCTAAAAGATGAAACATTCAGTTTTAAAGTCAGCCATCTTCGCCGTGGCTGCACTAGGCACAGCGTCTGCTAATGCAGAACTAATCACAGAATGGACCTACTCAGTTGACACCACCATCATTGGTGCGAATTTCACATCAGGTGGCGGCACGCAAGTCGTTTCTGACTACGAATTAAGCTGGGGAGCTACAGGCGGTAGTTTTGAAGCCGACCCAAAAAATCGCAGTGCTATTACGTTGGATTTAACCGATGCGTCGGGAAATGTAATGACGAATGGTGCATTTGTTCCATCAGGTGAAATTACTCACTGGAATAACAGCATCTCTAATACATTTGCCACTTTGACAGATGCAAGCATCAGCTCAACTTTGACGTTAACGCAGTTCAATCCAGTCGGTGGTGAGATGGTTGAATTGACGACAACCTTTATGGTTGAGTTCACAGAAACTTACAATGAAGATGACATCAATAATTGTATCGCTGGCTCAGTATCACGATGCGATGATATTTTTGTTATCGATGCGGCATCGTTAGTCGACCAGTTTATCGTTGATGGTTATATCTACACTGTAGTTATTCAACCTGAAGGATTTGGTCCACTGAGTAACGCACAATGTGCTGCTGCTGGCGCGGCTGCAGGTTGCACAGGCTTTACTACATTGGAGAATACCCAGAACGATGCGTCGCTTTCATTTGCCATCTTCGCCCGTCCTGTGTCTGAACCAGGTACGTTAGCCGTGATTGGTCTTGGATTGCTTGGCTTCGGTGCTCTGCGTCGTAAGTCATAATGTAAAACGTAATACCAAAAAGGCGTCCAAGAGGACGCCTTTTTTATCTCTATTAAACGTGATGACTAAATGTAGCGGCCCGGTGCAAGGATGTTGTTAGGGTCAATGACGTTTTTTATCGCCGTTGCCATTTTATGATTTACGCTCGACTTTTTGCTCTCATTCTGCTGAACAACATTGAGACGATAGGGTAAATATCCTTTCTTCAACCCTCGCTCATAAAGCGCATTCAAACACGCATTTGCACGCTGCGTCATAGCAGAGTCGTTGAGGTCGAATAAAATCGGAATCGTCGAGTCCAGAGAGCCATGCTTCAAGCAGGTAAAAGTGATAAATGGATCCAACTGGTGTTCGTTCATCGTCTCGCGGACAAAGGTCACAAATTCAGCCATGCTGGTTGAATCCATTTTAACTAATGGTGCATACCAAAGCAGCCCACACTGGTCACGGGATGGATTGAGTGGCTGCTCTGTGCTGTCTGGTCTTATTGCGCGGTTCCACCAATAGGGCAGCTTTAGGGCTATCTGGTTAGGTTTACCTATCATGATCTCAAGAGACTTTTGTAGCATCTTAATGTCCCGCAAGTAACGGGCCAGCATGCTTTTGATAAGCCAAATTCGCGACATATTCTCAAGAGTTAACTCAATAAAATCTGCTAATTTGATGCTGAGGCACAGGGGGCGAGGGAGTCCTTCCGCCAGAGCTTTGATTCCAGATTTAACGGCATGAACGGTCTTTTGATCGCCATAAACAGCGCCAACAATTAACCACTCAGGCAGACGATTCTGCTTGGCCAACTTATTAACCTGTTCTTCAGACATAAGTTTTGCATCGGCGGACAAATTGGGATTTTCAGAGACCATTGCCACTAAACGACGTTTGTCCATAAAATTAATCGCGCCAATATTTGCCCCGTAAAGTCTCAATGCTTCTTTGATAAAATCACAGGCCTGTTGGAAATCACTTTCATCTGAAAGGCGAATATAAAAAGGCATAAAACCCTCAGGGCGCTCAGCCAATTTAATACTCATACGCGTGCAGACGATTAAATTACTTTGTGTGAATATGCCATCCCAAAATGGTCCCACCCCGTATCTAAAACTATGTGCTACGGAGTTATTGGCACAAGCAACATTAATACTCTGATCGCTGCCTAATAATGTGGACTGCCATTTTTCTTCGCACCACTCTGGATTGGGTAAATACCCCTCTATTTCGAGTACAGAATCAAAGTGTGATGCTATCGGTGTAATTCCATAACCCCTTTCCAGAGCGTTGGACAGGATACAACAGGTGGGGCCTGCACCTGTGACTGGTACCATAAACGGGCTTTGTTCTTTTTGCAGAAAGTCATACAAGTCTTGCTGCGTAACGCCAGGTTCAATTGAGACAATACCAAGGCTCTTATCAACAAATTGAATGTCTTTTAGATTGATCAAGCTGAGTAAAATGACCCTTCGGCCACCGGGGATGACAGGAATTGTTCCATAGCCCCAGTTCTGTCCTGAACTGGCTGGTACAAGTATGCAATCATGCTCATTCGCCAGCTTTAATAAAGGTGGAATCTGCGTCTCTTTATAAACACTTACGATCAGGTCAACGTGTGGTTGATAATCAAATGTATTCGCGATTCTCGGTTGTATCAGATCTTGTTCGGCAACAATATCCAATGTCCCGAGTGCAGTGAGATGTTTCTCGATGCTCTCGATTAATTGTTCAACACTGATCATTTCAAGTTTTCTGCAATATGCTGATAAAGATTGGCGAAGCCGGAGGTAAGATTCTTTTCCAACATTTCTTCGTTTATGTAGAAAGGTGCGCGTTTCCCATGGTAATCCACGGTTGGGCCTAATTGCGCGAAATTGATTCCCACGAATTTTAAACTGCGAGCGAGACGCGGTTCCATCATAACAAAGCAATGCTCAATGCCATTTTTTCTCGCAGCAACCGCGGCAGCAAAATACAATCCAACCGCAATAAATGGGAAACAACGTAGTTCTTGTTCAGAATACGCTTCAATATTAATAGACCCTGTTGCCGCTCCGCTAAATTTATCTATATTCCTTCGACGAAAACTTGCAGGAACCGCGAGCCTGGAAATTTCACAGATCTTTTCTCGTGGAAAATTTGATGGCGTCAGCTCTGAATTATCAAAAACGTGTGAGCAGTATTTTTCGATCGGCAGCAGTTGCTCGTCGGACTTTGAGTAGACGACACGAACCGTACCTGCATAAACATCGGAGCCAATATGCTGTATCAGACAGTGATGAGAATGATTGTCAAATTCATCTCGTTCCATACCGTCAGGGTATTCAGGTTCAAATTTTAATTCTTCACAATATACATTGTGGCGAATTTTAAATACTTCGCATTTCAGGTCGGAATCGTTTGCAAGTACAGGCTTAAGATATTTAGCAAAATGACGGGCAATCGTAACCATCTGGCGACTTGCCAGCGTGGATATTCCAAAGCGAACCAAGCGCCCGATAACCGGTAAATTTGCTAATTTTTTAAGACTGCTGGTTTTCATTTTCCCTGAACTCGGCTTTTGTAACTCGATCCATTTCGTGGAAGGCTAGCTGAGCTTTGAGACTAGCACACCAGTCAGCGGATTGCCTACTTAGTTCTGGGCAAAAAAAAAGCCCGAGAGACTCGGACTTTTTTCGGCTAACTATTTAAAGTTATTAGTTTTTTCTTGCAGACAAACGCAGACCTAATAATGCCAGGCCGAACAGTGCAAGAGTAGCTGGCTCTGGTACTTTCTTAGCGGAAACCGCGAAGAAGAAACCAGCAAAAGTACTTGTCTTTTCTTCAGTTGTGAAACCAACACAACCTGCACTCACGCCTGCTACTGCACACGTTGCGTTGCTCAGTGGACGCAGACCATCAGCACCAATGTGAACGGTGTAGATGTAATCGTTGTAGTAGAAGCTTTGGTTCAGCAAAGAACCATCAAGTACGAAGATATCGTCACATGCAGTTACAGATTCAAAACCACAGTCTGCAGCGTTTGGCTGGTTGTAAGTTTCGATAAATGCAACTTCGAAGCTAGTAGTAAGAGTAACATCACCATCTACTGCTTCAGGTGGTAACAGGGGAGTTAACACCAGTTCAGAAGACAGGTAAGCAATGTTCAGGTAGTCATAGAAATTCTGTAAAGAATTGTTGTAATGAGTAATACCTGAAGAAGTACGCCATTCAGTAGCAGACAGACCGTTAACGTCAACGTCTAACTGAGTGTTTACGTTGCCATCTACCATCGCTGGGTTGATGATCAACGCGCTACGAGCATTGTAACCAGATGCATCGTGGTTAGTGTAATCACCACCCGCTGCACCCCAGCTAAGCTCGGTGTCAGTCACAACTTTGTTTTCGGTGTAAGGAGCCGGAATGTTACCTTTATCAACAAAGGCTGCACCAGTCCATTTAGTGTTAACTGAGTAATCCCAGTTGGTAACGAGTTCAGCGCTAACGCTGCTTGTGAAGGCTAGCAATGCAGCTAAGCCTAACGCTTTAGTTTTCGAAAATTCCATGATACATCAACCTCAATAAAGTACATCAACTTCTGCCCCTTGTTGTAAGCATGTATTGTGCCAATTTGAAAAATCCTATTGTTTCAATGGGTTAAGTCGTTTTGATTGGGTGTTGTGTAAAAAAAATTGACGATATATTTCTATTGCTACTGTGGTATAAACTGACTGTCGCGGGTCTTTTCAGAAAGCGCTAATCAGGATTAAGGAGTTTACTATGACACGGTTTGTCCACGAATTGGTCTCGCATATCGCCCAATCTAAGGGCGACGATAAAGCCTTAGTATTTCAGGACCAGTCTTTATCGTATTCTCAAGTAAATGAATTAATGATGTCGTATGCGAAGCAATTGCACAGTGTGGGGTGCGAGCGTTTCGACAGAGTGGCCGTTTATTTACCGAAAAGCATAGAAAGTGTAGTGAGTTTATTTGCGATAAGTTGTGCGGGTGGGTGTTTCGTGCCCGTCAATCACGTGCTCAAAGCGCCTCAAGTTGCTCATATTTTAAATGATTGTGCTGCGCGTATCCTGATTACTAGTTCAGACAGACTGCGTTCATTGAATGACTGTTTACTCAACTGCGAATCACTGCAACACATTATATTGATTGATAAGATCGTTGAATCCACTGCTTTCCTTGCACAATCCTTGCTCGGTTCTTCTAATTTCACGTCGCAAAGTACACAACTGCCAGGTCCGGCGACAGATCAGGATATGGTTGCCATTCTGTATACATCTGGTAGTACCGGAAAGCCAAAAGGTGTTGTACTTTCACATCGAAATATTATTGCTGGCGCTGAAAGTGTCTCTGAGTATCTGCAGTTAAGCCCAAAAGACGTCATTCTGGCACTTCTACCGATGAGTTTTGATTACGGTCTCAACCAAATCACATCGTCTTTTTTTAGTGGAGCGCCCTGCATACTGATGGATTATTTTTTGGCTGGGGATGTAGTTAAGGCCATTGAAAAGCATGGTGTTACCGGTTTGGCCGCCGTACCTCCTTTATGGCAGCAACTGACTAACGCGAAATGGACGATTCAGGCCGCGAATTCTCTTCGATATTTTACAAATTCTGGCGGAGCCATGCCGTTACCGGTATTAGCTCGACTTAGAGAATTATTTATTGGTGCCAAACCCTTTTTGATGTACGGACTAACCGAAGCGTTCAGAAGTACATATCTTCCTCCCGAATTGATTGACGAGAAACCAGGTTCAATGGGGAAGGCGATTCCTAATGCAGAAATTTTGATTTTACGTCCTGATGGCAGCGAATGTTCAGTAGATGAACCAGGCGAATTAGTGCATCGAGGTCCTCTTGTTAGTTTAGGGTATTGGAATGCGCCAGAAAAAACCGCAGAGAGGTTTAAGCCTTTAACACCTCCTTTTACGGGCTTAACGATTCCTGAAATTGCGGTGTGGTCTGGGGATACTGTACGAAGAGATGTTGATGGTTATCTCTTTTTTGTGGGACGTCACGACGAAATGATTAAGACCTCCGGATACAGGGTAAGTCCTACGGAGGTTGAAGATGCCGTATATGCGGCCCACTCTGATGTGAAAGAAGTTGTCGCTTGTGGGGTGCCAGATGCTGCTTTAGGTCAGGCAATTGTTATTAACGTTGTGCTATCAGTAGATACGTGCCTGCAGGCAAATGAACTGGCAACAATGATAAAGAGGGAATTGCCCAATTTTATGCACCCCAAATATATAGAGATCGTTGAAATGCTGCCACGTAATGCAAACGGTAAGGTTGACCGCAGTTTGATTAGTAAAGCGTCAAGGGAAAGGTATTCAGCATGAGTCAAACAATACCCAACCATGTGCCGATGTCACAATTTTCGGTAAGAGCTAGCCAGTTGCTAATTGGTGAAAAGTCACTTGATGAGATCGCTGTGATGTTGGGCAAGGATGTGTTTTATGCCTACGATTCAGCCGTCATTAATCAAAAAATACAGCAATTCCGTCAGAATATGCCGGACAGGATAAAGCTGCATTATGCGATTAAAGCGAACCCTTATCCGCCGTTGGTAGGTCGCATGGTTGGCTGGGTAGATGGTTTTGATGTGGCATCACATCGTGAAATGTTGGTAGCGTTGCAATCTGGAATGCCGGCTTCAGAGATTAGTTTTGCAGGTCCAGCTAAACAATTACCTGAGTTGGCTGCTGCTATTGTCGCAGGCGTAACATTAAACATTGAGTCGATGACTGAACTTGCCAGGGTAATTGACCTTGGTAAAGAGTTGCGACAACTCCCTAAAGTCTCTTTTCGTGTAAACCCAGCCTTTGAGCTAAAAGCGTCTGGTATGAAAATGGGGGGAGGTCCAAAGCAATTCGGGATCGATGAGGAAGTGTTGTTAGAAACGCTCGGAACACTGGACTATGACACGTTTGATTTAGTTGGATTTCATATATTTTGGGGTTCACAAAATTTAAGTCAGGAAGCTATTTGCCATGCGCACGCTAATACTTTTGGATTAGCCAGCAAGTTGGTTGCAGTTACTCCAGTCAGGGTGAAAAGTATCAACATCGGTGGTGGCTTAGGTATTCCATATTTTATGGGGGAAAAGCGTCTCGACTTGCAGCCCATTGGTGAAAATCTTCAGCATCTCATTGGCCATTATCAAGAACTGAAAGACGTAGAATTGGTAATTGAGTTAGGTCGCTTTTTGGTCGGGGAGGCGGGGATTTATGCTAGCCGAATTACCGATATAAAAGAGTCCCGAGGTCATACATTTTTAATGACCAATGGTGGTCTGCATCATCATCTATCAAATTCTGGAAACTTTGGTCAGGTTATTCGAAAAAACTACCCTGTCGCGCTCGGTAATAAGATGGATTATCCACTTATGGAGCAACAGGTTTCTGCCGTTGGGCCACTGTGCACACCACTGGATGTTTTGGCCGACAAAATGTGGTTGCCGAAGGCGGAGATTGGCGATTGGTTGGTCGTTTTCCAATCCGGAGCATATGGCCCAACGGCAAGTCCGCAAGATTTTCTCAGTCATCCCAGGGTGAAAGAAATTCTTCTGTAAACTCGAGGTTATAGCTAAAGCAGCAGTGCTTGCTTTAGCTTTTGCCACCGCTCCATGCTTTTTGTCACATTTTGATTGTCTTCGGTAATGATGTTAGCGATAGACTCCTCGCTCAGTTTGCGTCCTATGCCATGTTGAGCGAGTTCATTAAGTTCATCTAACATCAAGTCACCTAGCTCAGCGCGATAGTGAGCAGGCTCCCAAAACCAGTTCATTGCTTTATGCGGCTGCTGAAGATCGACGTTTTCCAGACTGTATTTATTGAATCCACTGAAGTCGGTGATTATAAGATGATTTTTGTTTGCCAGATGGGCTAACAATATCTTCCATTCGATAAATTTCTGCCAATACCCGGCATCTTTTAAGGTATGCAAATAACTGTAGTGATAGGGATTGGTAAATAGGTGGATCGTTATATTTTTGGCATTTGCAGCGTCTATGACGTACTGCAGCATAGCTATGCCTTGATTATGTTTTCCGTCTGCAGAAATTTTTAAGGGACGGTTGGAAAGTTGATGTGAAATGCTCCCTAATTTTTGAGTAAACAAGGGGCGAATTCCCTCCGTGGATAAGATTGCCTGGTAACTCTCTGGAATGTGCACTCCGTGACGGTCTATATAATTTGCTAGTTTTTGTTGGTTTATAATTGTCGAGACGCTGTTTGTTAGTGTATCCAGACTAAAAATAAAATTAATTGCGCGAAATTCACCAGCGACACTTGGATGCCACCCATCGTCTACGCTCGGGTCCATGTAGAGAAAATCCAGAAAGTCTAAACTTAGATAAACTTCTTTTAACTCAGGGTTTTGATTTATTTGTTCTATGGTGCGCGCATATTGCTGATCAAGGCTAAGACCCGGAATGCCAGAGTTATAAACACGCCTATTGGAAAAGGTAGGATGTTCTGTGCTGAGGCCCATTTCGACTCTTGAATTGCCCATGATGAGGACCTGTGGCCGAATCGCGGTCAACCGATATCCCTTGGTTTGTCTTCCTCGTTCGGATGACTCGGTCTTTTTCGCATTAAAACCATGAATAGTGGGTGACCAATACAATCCATAGGGATCTACCAGCCAATTGAAGCTACCAATACTGGCAAGTGTAATTGCGCCGAAAATCACGAATCGTAAGAGATAGTTCATGCCAGCCTCAGAATTGGAAATATAAAAATTCGCTAACTTGACCGAGCGTGATCAAGCCAAGCACGAAAGCCATCGCACAGAGCAATGCCCATCTGGATGTGGGTGACCATACCCAGCGCTTAGTCACTGCAAATGCTGGCCATACCGCGTCTGTTGTATCAAAGGATTTATTGTCCAGTGAATTGGTAACTCGGCTAAAGATATCCTGAGTGGTGGGCAAGCAAAGGCTTACCGTCGTGAGTAACAGTATCCAACACCAAGTTGAAACGAAGGCAGCCCCACCTTGAGTGTTACTGGTGATATTAAAAAACTGCAATACAGCTTCGATACTCCCTAAGCGGGCATAGATTGCATTGGGCAGTGAGAGTCCGTTGAAGCCAAGCATGGATTGAAGCAAATTAACGGCACCTTCAAAGGTAGTTGCACGGAAAAACACCCAACCAATAACAACGGAGATAAACGTAACCAGCCATGCGAACGCTTTATAAGCTGAAGATTGTCTGCCGGAAAAGCCAAGCATATCTAATAGTCGTAACCACAACTGATGCAATGTCAGGTATCCGCCGTGTAACGCGCCCCAAATGATGAAATTCCAGCCTGCACCATGCCACAATCCACCTAAAAGCATCGTAATAAATAGGTTTTTATACCGATGTACAATGCCTTTTCTGTTCCCTCCTAACGGGATATAGATGTAGTCTCGCAGGAAACGAGAAAGTGTCATATGCCAACGTCGCCAAAATTCGGAGATATTGGCTGCTTTGTAAGGCGAGTAAAAGTTTAGCGGTAATACGATGCCAAACATGCGCGCTAAACCTATTGCCATATCTGAATAACCAGAGAAATCAAAATAAAGCTGGAAGGTATAACAGAGTGCCCCTCCCCAAGCGGTAAAAAAGTCCAGAGTTTGGCCGCCATCAGCAGCGGTAAAAATAGGATTGGCATACTCAGCTATGCCATCTGCAAGAACTGTCTTCTTAAATAAGCCAATTGCAAAGATCGACAGTCCAATACTGAAATGACGAGCGTTAAATCGATAAGTGCCGGCTCCAGAAAATTGAGGCAACATTTCTTTATGATGAACGATTGGGCCTGCAATGAGTTGCGGAAAGAAAGACACAAATAGTAAATAGTGGAGGAAGGAATATTCGCGGGTTATACCCTTGTACGAATCAACCAGATAGGCAATTTGTTGGAACGTGAAAAATGATATCGCCAGAGGTAGAAATACATGCCCAAAGTTCCAAGATGTATCGAAAAGCACGTTGATATTGGTAACGAAAAAGCCCGCATATTTGTAGTAAGCCAAAAAGCCAAGATTTGTTATGACTCCAAAGGTGAGGAGTATCCGATTGTGTCGACTATCGCTAATTGCCTGACCGAGAAAGTAGTTAAAAAACATCGATCCAACCAGCAAGATTAGGTAGATCGGATTCCACCATCCGTAAAAAAATAGTGATGCTATGACCAGTAATGCGATAGCGGGCTCTTTTCCATAGCGTGCCGCAATTGTGAAAAACAGGATGAGGGTCAAAGGGAGAAAGTAGAATAAGAACTCTACAGAATTGAACAACATAGTGGGGCGCATCCTGCCGTTTTATTTTATCGACTAGCATAATAAAGCAGCCATCTTCATGCTACCATCGATTTCAAACTACGTCGCTTAAGGCGCAAATTGAGTAATAGGGAATGCAATGAAAGTTCGCCAATCACAGCAGGAGATGAAAAAACGGCGTAGAGTAAAATGGATGTTGATGTTGGGAGGGGTTATTGCAGCCTTTTACTTTTTCACGCAATCCAACATCATTGACATGATTTTTGAAAAGTCTGGCATTGATAAGCAAGTGAAAACGCTTGGCGTGACACTCGCTTATAGCATGCTTGATGAAAGTGAGACCACGCAGCGATGGCTTGAAACCAAAGGTATCTCTGAGGAATTGCGCGCATCCGCTGCTCAAGCACAAAGTCTGCTGGACACACGTCCTCGCATAATTAGCACAGTGGGAGATGAGATTGCGATACGGAACAATCTCAGCTACCACGATACTAATCTACGTCTGCTTTGCGAGAGTAAAACCCCCCAATCCGTAGTTAGCTGTTTTGCCGCAACAAAGTCTTCTAATAATGCTGATCGACTTTATCGCTATCTGAATTCAGGCTATCTCCATCCGTGCAGTGCGGGCAACAATAAGGGAACTGCCTGGCTATTTGCGATGGGTTACGATCAACTTAAAGCAGTTGGCTATTCTGCAGATTATCAGCAAATCGAAAGTCGCATTGAAGAGGGGCTGGAGCAATGTTTGGATGTGTTGGATGGCTATAGTGCTTCTATGTGGCATGGGCGGTTTTCGATCGGTGCTGAAGCTTACATAACGGCCGCAGCGCTATACCAATCGGGCCCTCTGCTTGATCGGGCATTTAAACATTTTTGGCAAAGTATTCTCGCCCTGACTATTACTGAAGGGTGGCCGGAGAGTTATAACTATTGGATCCAAAATCGAGCCATTCCGTTTTATCTGGCGGTAAATACCTATCTGACCGTAGGTAAAAATGAAGAATTAAAAGCGCACCTGCGGCATTTAGCGCTGCGAAATGGATTGTGGCATATATATATGACGCGCCCTGATTTTCAGATTCAGGCTAGTGGCGATGAGGGCAGTAAAAGTGATCTAAAAGATGAGTCCAAAAAGGCTATCGATTTGATCGCGCGAATCACCCGAAACCCAGTTTTCGCCACTTATGCGCAGTTACTTCATCAGCAACATCGTAACCGGGGCTATCACGCCAGCTATCGATGGTTGATTCCCTTCACCTATGATCCCAGTGTAATTCCGCGTGACAATCCGACCGGTAGCTTGGCTGTATTCGATGGCTGGTTGCCGAATGATCAGATATTTGGTGAGGGCTTTCTCAATCAAATTGTTATTCGCGAGGGGTGGGGAGCACAGGATGCTTTTTTAATGGTAACTGCTGGACAACAGTTTACCCATCACCAACATGCAGATGCGGGACACTTTGTTCTATTTGATGATGGCAAGCCGCTCATTACGGATGGTGCTAGTTATGCTTCAATCAAAAGCCCATCAAGACTCTATTATGGTGTTCGGAGTACGTCTAAAAATTTACCAAATTTGGCTAACTCTGACGCTGATTACAAACCAAATAAACTCTTTGTCAGGGATGTGCGCGATGGCACTCAGCGATTGATTATGCCAACTGGCAGTGCCGTAACCTCAGTTGACAACTGGTTGATAAATCTGGGACGTGGGGCTGATTTTGATCGTGCCAGACTCGTCAGGTACGAGCACACGGCAGTAGGCTATGAGTTGACTCTGGATTTAACGGCGGCTTATTACCATAGCGGTAATCGTGAAGATAAGCGTGTTTTACGTGAAATTATTTTTAACCCGGGTCAGTCGTTGCTGGTTCAGGACGAATTGGTAAACATAGATAGCGAATTTTTGTATCACTGGAACCTTCAAACCGGAACGCAAGGCCTAGTTTGTACCCCAGGAGACCAGGTACAAACATTTGTACTGGTAAACGGTAGTCAGGTAGAGATGTCGGGGTCATCTAATCGCGGCTGCGACTCAGATTTAGCGCGTCAATTCAAAAAGGAAGTCGGGGATGCACTGGCTGACATTGAAGAAACGAGTAAGAAAAAGCCGTGGTACGACGGAGTCCCGATGATAGTATATTGGTCAGGACAGGCGGGTACTCACACGACTATTCGTGGGCTGAATTATCGAACCCCACAACAATCAACAATGGAGCATGCGAAGTAATGAAAACCGAGGGACGTCAATTTACAGTAATGGTACCGCAAGCAGATGCAATGGGAGCAATTGCGGCCATTCGATCCCTTGGAGAACATGGATACCGTGTTATTGCTGCGTCGAACAATCCAGAGGCACTGGGTCTTAAGTCGTCTTTTACCGCGAAAGCAATATTAAGCCCCGCATACGATGAGGGTTATATAGATTGGCTACGTGGACTGATCCAAGCTGAAAAAATTGACGCTATCGTACATAGCGAAGGCTTTTTGGTTGCCATTCGTGATGCGTTTGATGAGTTTAAACATCTGATGTGTCTGCCTCAGGCCGAAGCTGATGCCTACTTGAGTATGAGCAAGACAGAGACCTTCGCGTTATTTTTGAATAGCGACGATCCACTGTTAAAGGCAAACATACCTCCGACAGCCGTCATTTCCCCCATGCAGCCGGCGAATTGGTCAGAAATTAGCACTTGGCCTCTGCCTTTGTTTGTTAAAGGCGATGCCACATATGCAAATGATGGTGAGTCCAGCGTGGTCAAGCGACTGCTAACGGTTGATGAAGCCAAACAATGTGTTGAGGAGTTATCAAAGGGATTCTCTGAACTTTTAATTCAGGGTTGCGTAAAAGGAGCCAAGGCTACAGTAAACGTAGTTATTGAAAACAACCAAATCTTGGCGGAATCCATGGTGTTAGCAACGCATCACAATCCTCACACAGGCGGACTGACAGCGCTTCGACATAGCTGGTGGCATGAAGAAATGTACCAAGACGCGTTGTTGCGTCTTAGGGCTCTACGCTGGCAGGGCGCGGCGATGGTTGAGTATGCCTGGGATCAGTCTACACAAACTTTTAATTTTATAGAGCTAAATGCTCGCTACTGGGCAGCACTTAACGTTGATATTCTGGCTGGATTACACTTTCCTGCTATTCAGATGGACAGTTTTTTAAAGGGTAAGCGTCCGGATATGCCATTAAGGCTGACCAAAAAAATCTGTGCCCGACATACCTTTCCGGCTGACTATGGCTATTTGTTGTCGTTAGCGAAGGATAAGCAAGTGGGAGTGGGTAAGAAAGTATACGCACTGGTTGAATTCTTTTGGTTGATGCTACATCCGGGAATCAAAGCCGATTTGTTATACCCGGGAGATCGTAAGCTTTATTGGATTAATCTGGGCGCATTTCTGCGCCGTTCATGGAATGATATTAAACGTAAGTTTGTGTAACGGTTGGCTACTTCTGCTGATTGGTGACATGGACTTTGTAAGTAGACCATGTGTTTCTGCGCATACGTCGCACTACTGGTCCGAGTAAGTCGCCCACAAGCAGTTTGAGTAATTCGTCAGCGTGATGTTTTATCCAAAAACGTCGCACCCGATGTCTCAGCTTTCTGGCTACTGCCTCATAGCCGCGTTCCTCTGCGAGATATGCCAGTTCTTCGACAAAAGGCACGGCGGCGACACTGGTAACCTTAAAATCAGCGATATGGGCGATGTCTTTTAACTCTGGTAATGCCACACTGTGCATAGAGAAAAACTTCAGTGCTGTCATTGTGCGAATACACTTGTGACATTCTCCGCAGTTTCTATCGACGTATTTCCAGCATACCTGAATATTGTTGAGCAACTCTGGGTTGTCGGCAAGTTTACGGGTTTTATCTACCCGCGACACATCAATACCATGGTGAACTATTCGGAAATCGTTGCCAGACCAAAGAACATCAGTTAGCGGATGGCTTCCCCACGGGAACAAATAATCTGATGTAAAGCTTGAGGGTATATAAGTATTTTTAAAACCAAGAAACGTTGCAATACTGCCTAACGCGATACCATGCTGGAATTGATGTGATACGCCCCAGGCTTCTGTAAGTTGACGATAGTTACTGGCAATGTGTAGAAGTGTTTTGCCCTGATTTGCTAAAAAATCGCGCTGGCGTCTTATCAGGTTTAGCCACGCATCTGGTTGCTCTCTGCCTTCAAAGCTGTTCAGGCAAAGTACAAAGTTGATTTCTGGCTTGCAGGCGAGTGTATAGCTGCCATCTATACCCCCCGAGAAAAATGAGGCACTGTCATTGTTGAGAACGATGTCTTCTTTTTCGCAGGCAATAATGCTTACTTGTTTGAGTTTTCCATTCCACTGACAGTAGATACTTTGTAACGCAGCGATACTGCTCAGGTAGTCAGTGCTTACCGGTAAAGATTCATCGAGGTGAATCTCCTGTCCTTCATACATGGCATGCAGTAACACCGCGCCAACGAAGAAGTTACCCGCACTTCGCGGGGTAATACTTTCATCCAGTTCGATCCACAATGGTACACCGTCCACCAGAGCCTGATAGCGTATGCGAGAGTTTTGAATTTCAGTGGAAAATCCGTGAATCCTGATTGGCACCGTGGTCACCTGTAAAATTTGGGACGCCCCAAAATTTGCTCAAAGCATCCCAATTGCTCAGCAAGTCTGTTGCATGATTAGGATGGATGTTTGTCGTCAACCCTGACTCGATAAGTCGACCAATCCTGGCCACGAAATTTAAGTATCGCTTTTCGCAGTGTATCACCAGTTAATGCTTTAATTGTTTCCTGCAAATGAAAAGTGAGCCAAAAACGGTCGATTTTACGAAATAATTTCTTCGCTATGTGTTCATGTCCTGTGTTCAAAGCCAGCAGCGCAAGCTCTTCAACGAATGGTACAGATTGTTCGCTCTTGACGTCATATGTCAGTAACAGATTAAGGTCTTTCAGAGCGGGCAAAGCTTCGGACTGCATGCCAAAAAAATGCAAAGCCCCCATCGTTCTCAAACATTTATGGCATTGACCACAGTTTCCAATCACATGTTTCCAGCATACCTGAATGTTATTTAGCAGCATCGGATTGGCAGCAAGATATTTGGTTTTTGCTACGCGCGTAATTGGTCCATCATGAATTACGTTTCGGCCATTTCCAGACCAGAGAGGATCGGTTAGCGGGTGACTGCCCCATGGATAAAGCAATGTGGCGTTGAATCCTGACGGGATGAAAGTCTTCTCAAAACCTAACAGCAGTGATAATGCTCCTAAAATGATGCCGTGTTGGAATTGATGTGAAATTCGCAGGCGCTCGGTCAATTCACGATAATTACTCGTGATTGAGATTAGCGTGACATTGAGTTGTGCAAGTACCTGGCTATGACGACGGATAAGAGCCTGGTATTCAGCAGGCTGCTCGCGACCTTCAAATGTATTGAGAGTAACCACATGCGATATGTCGTTGAGGTGACGGGCTAATGTATAACTACTGTCTATCCCGCCTGAGTAGGTCGACACACCGCCACAGTGCACAGCGCCGATGGATGATATATTGTCGGCTAAAATTTTGGTTTCTTTGAGTTTCGTATTCCACAAACAATAAACTGGTTGTAACTCGAATAGCGAAGCGGATAACTCGCTGGAAATGCCGATATCTGGGGCGACGCGAATATTTCTGTCTGAGACCATCGCCTCGAGTAACATACACGCGACGAAAAAATCTCCGGGACATCGCAGAGTAATGTTATCGGGGAGCTCAAACCACAATTCATTACCGTCGGCGTCAACAGTGTAACGTACGCGTCCGTTTGAATGTGACAATTGAAGCTGCTGAATCCTTAGCTCGCTCCGCATAGCGCCCCCTAGTTAGTTATTTACTCAACCATTTTTGTGCTGCTTGCTTTAATTTTATCGCCGGGATCGGGCCTTTTGCCGCACTGTCTTTATCTGGCAGTGGATTGGTTTCTATTAACAAAGGCCCGTCCTCTGTTAGCGAAATGTCCAAACCTACGAAGTGGGTTTGCGGCAAACGTTTTAACACCTCACAAGAGAAATCGACAATCTCTTTCCATCGAGGTATCACCACGCCGGTAAGCTGTGCTTTGGTATCCGGATGCTGGGTCAAATTTGGTCGGACTGGATCGGCTGGAAGCAGCCCTTGTCGTAGCGTACCTGTTTTTATATCGATTCCAACTGTTATGCCGCCGGCACCGCTATTGTCAGTGAGTGAACCTTTGCGTCCAATTCGAATAACGGCGCCGATAAGTTCGATTTTACTGCCGTCGTCCAACACCCATGCACGGATGGTATTGACGCTGGTATCATTGAACTGGGCTATCCCCGCCGCCTGAGTGACATAGCGTTCAAATATTAATTCGACTTCATTGTCGTCATTAACGAATGTCTCGATCAGGTCTCGTAATTTGATGCGTTCATCAGAGAATAATTTACGTACCGATAACTCTCCGTTTTGCATTTCGATGGTGCCAGCATAAAAGCCTTTTCCGCTCCATCCTTCACATAATTTAAAGCAAATCTTTTGACCGACAAAGTTAGTCAGATAGTCACTTAATTGCACTATGTCATTTAGTGGATCGCCTTGCGCAGTTACCCCTCTTTGAAAGTGATAGTAACCTAACAGTTCGGCGCTATTGATATGCAATGCATTGTAAAGTGCTTTCTCAACGAATTTATGTTGAGTTATTTTGCGGTACGCAAGTGGATTAAGGATCTCGATCGCACGCGTATAGTCTTTACTGGAAAGATGTTTCGCAACCTCATTCGGATTGAAATCTTCGCGAGCCAACCCTGTCATGATGAAATATTTGTAACCTAAACCATAACTGACCTTTGCGCGTAACGCGCCGGTCAGAATACTAAAAACTGACCTGCCGGAAATTGCAGATTCGCGACGTACTATGTCTAACAAGGTCGAGATAGAAGTAACAACAGACATGGAATGGGTTCCAGATTAAAAAGTGAAAATGGTTATCGAAGCTTTCTTAACAACGTCATGAATCCGGTCAACTCGGCCTCAAATTCGAGACTGGAGACAGCATTAGAGTCCATGATACGTGGCAATTCTAATGGATGGTCTTCAGGGCTGACTATCTCATTGTGTGTTGTTGTGGCGGTGGCAATATTCAGTGACTGCAACCAATCAAATTGCGCTGGCACATATTCCCCGCTGGGGTAGCAAAAATGGTGGGTGGATTCGCCCAGGTGCTCATGAATCCACTGGCGATTACGTTCAACTTCCAGCTCGGCGGTAGTGCGGTCATCCTGAGGGAACGTATGACGATGAGTATGTAACTCAATTTTACACAGATTTTCTTGTAAGCGTTTTAAGGCTGCAATGTCGAGATAGCGGAAGCGCCCCGCATGCTGCCATTGTTGTATATCCACGCAACAAATCTGCGCCAATTCCTGCAAAATAGTTTGACGTTGCTCAAAGCTTAACTCGGCCTCCCTGCTGGAGATATCTTGAGTAGTTAATTGCCGTTTATGCGTTAGCTGGTAAAGATAAGAATCCCCTGCCAACTCAATCGAGCCGCCTTGTGACCACATGAGATAAGCGACAGCGACATTAAATACCGGTACTTGTTTTTCGGCGTAATAACTAGAGAGGTAAAGTGTGGAAGGCATTGCATGTTTGGCCAGTTCGGCAACCATGAACTGTTCAATACCGGCCCAACCATCGTCTATTGTGATGGCAGCTTGGTGAACGCCATATTGTTTACTTTGATGCATTCCACTCAATTCATCCAGAGAAATGACCTGATATCCCCACTTTTTAATGAGCTGAATGCGTTGTGCAAATGTTGAAGGCTGCATGAACAGCCCGGGGCGAAACAGGTGCTCGTCTTCTAAAGAAATGCCATGGTAGCAAAGAATTCTTGGGCGAGAAGCCGTGAGGTGTTTTGCCAGATGAAACAAACCGAACAACCGACATATACTCAAAAATAAACGTTTCACTGACTTTCCCTGCGCAAACACTATCTCGTTAGTATGCTTGATTTTGCACTAGTCTGAGATGGAATCGCAATGGTGTTTTGTCCCATGGCGTAAATCTGTGTAATTTGAAAATGCATGACTCACGGGTTGAAACACCCTTACGGGTAGCCACTGCACTCTTAAATCCTAAGTTACGCACAATATTGACCGTAGTTTCGGTAAAATCCTGGTCGGGAATCCCATTGGGGTAAGCGAAATGAAGTACTGGCTTACCAGCCCATGACTCCAGTTGTCGCTTGCATTGAGCAATCTCTTCAAACTGCTGATCTTCATCCAACACAGCCAAAATAGGATGATTGACAGTGTGTGCACCTATTTCGATGCCTTTTGCAGCGAGTGCGGCGATCTCTTCGGGCGATAACATCAGATCTTTTTGCGGTTCGATCTGATTTTCGTCATAGATTTTTTTCAATTCGCTGTTTCTTGTTTCAATTGGCAAGTATTTCAGCTGTTCGATTAACTCTTTGAGTAATTGTCTGCGTTGGTCATAGTCGCCCAATTCGACGTCCTGACCATTTAGCAACAGGCTAGCGCGCGACGCATCGCGGAACAGATGATATACCTTGTCGTTCCACATCGTGTTGCCTTCGGAAAAGCCAGTAGCAATAAAAATGGTGGCGGGAATGTTGTATTTCTCGAGAATCGGTAATGCTACAGATAAATTATTTTGATAGCCATCATCAAAGGTGACACAAATAGCATTGGCAGGCAGGGCATTTTTTTGTAATAGGTCGATTGCGGAGGAGAGGCTGAGAGGAGTGAAGTAGCGGCTGATTAGTTTCATGTGCCACTCAAAATTGTCTGCGGTTATCAAGCCTCTCATTAATGGGTCTGGCTGACTGAGTACCTGATGATATTGCAGAATACTCAGCTTTCCTTTGCCAAATAATTTACCTGTTAGCGATAACAGATGGTGAATCATCAGTCCCCCTCGTGACGTTGCAACCAGAGTTCCAACACCACAATAATCCATATCAATACACCATAGTAACTAGCGTGTACGCTGGTGTGCGCTTCCAATACTTTGTCTATTATTTCGCCATTTAAGATATTGCGCTTGCGGAATTTTTGCAATGACTCTAACGCTAAATTCTTTAAACCTTCGTGCTCGTGAAGCCACACGCCAAATGGTAAGCCAAATCCGTGCTTTTCTTTATCGAGTGTTTCGTCAGCCAGGAATCCACGGCAGGCTGACCGATAAAAATGTCTGAGTTTTTGACCGGGTAATTTAGCGTTGGCAGATATGTCACAACTGAAGTCCACCATTTCGCGTGTCAGGAAGGGATAGGCTACATTCACACCGGCCATTTCACACATGGTATTCACTTTGACTAAGTCGTTATCTGCCAGGGTAAATTTCCAGTCCAGAAATAGCATTGCGTTGGTTGGATCATTGCTTTTGCATGACTCGTAACGCGCCTTTAATTGTTGCGCAGGTAAATCTTGGTTCACGGTACGCAAAAAATTGTCGGCAAATATGTTTTCTGCGCCGATCTGATAAATAAAGTTATGGGTCTGAAGACGCAATGGTAGCCGCGTCTCGGCCTGGCGGATGTAGCTGGCAATCTTTTTAAAGCCGGGCAGAGTTGCCAGTGGCGACTTTACAAAAATGCCTCTGTTTATTGCTCGGATAAATCCGGGAACACGCAAATAAGGCTCAAATATTTTCTGCTTGGCATAACGTTCATTGCCAGCAAAAATCTCATCGCCACCATCTCCGGCAAGTAAAGTATGAATCCCATGCTCTTTTGCAAATTTGGCGCAAAAGTATGCGGCCATTGCCGATGAATTACCAAATGGCTCGTCAAAGTATTGGGCTATCTCGACAAACTTTTCCAGTGCTTGATCTGGCTCAAGATACAAAACCTGATGATCAGTGTTGAAATGGTTCGCTGTTATCAGGGCAAACTCAGTTTCGTCATATCCTTTAGCCCGAAAGCCAATAGAGAATGTTTTTGCTTGAGGGTTAATAGCCGCCAATTTACCGGCAACACTTGAGCTATCCAGTCCGCCACTCAAGAACGCTCCTGTTGAATCATCCATTTGTTGAGCGACGGCATCTTGCAAAATATCCAGGCACTGCTGCTGTGAAGTCGCAGTGTTGTCTAATTTTTGAGTAAAGTCCGGATTATAAATCAGTGTTGATGACGGTTGCGTGCCATCTTGCCAACATAAACCCATGCCTGGCTCTAGCTTCGCTACCTCTTGGTAAATCGTTTGCGGCGATGGAATGCAGTGGAAATAAAAATATTGGTATATCGCTTGATTTGATAGGGTAAACGACAGGTTGTCGAGTGACTTTAACGCATTCAACTTACCTGCGACGACTAACCTGTTGTTTTGCAATGTGTGGTAGCAGGGCTGCAATCCCATGTGGTCGTTTGCCAGCCAGATGTGCTGTTTATCTTGATATATCAGCCAAAAATGACCGCTGAATTGACCCAGAACATCGGTTATGTCGCTATGCTTTTGCAAATGTTGCAAAGCAGTCTGCGCAGTTAGTTTTTGTCCGTTAAGATAGACAGCACCACGTATTGCGAGGAATGCGTCGTCAGATTCAGCGTTATCAAGCAAGTCCTGTTCAGGCAATATCAATGTGATTTGTTTAAATGGACGCGTTAGCATCGTTAACTCCTTAATATTTATTTTCCTGACCTGAAATGCTTGCGAGGTATCTTGTTCAATATAAATGCTTCAACGCTGTTTTCTGGCTTGCCACGCAATTTGTACAACAGCGTCAACGTCAGTAAATAGGTTAATCCACCAATGACTATTTTTACTGGTAGTAACAACCAAAATGGCAAACCTTGCAGAGGCAGGTAATGTAACATTGACCACATCAGGAGCGCCGCCAGCACAGGTGGGATCCAGCCTGTTAAGTAGTTACGCAGAGAGAATGCCATTGCCCGCGAGACAAAGTACAGAATTAGCGGTAACGCGGCAATCGTATACAGAAACAAACTACGAGGTATATCGGTGTAGCTGCCAAAGTGCACAGTCAGTGCAATTGCAATACTGATCATGGCGGTACGCATCCACACCAGACGGTTGGATAACTGCTCTTTACCCAGAATAATCAGAAACTGTCCACTGAGAAACATCATGATACCGCTAATCATAAAGAACAGACTAAACCAAGCGAGCATAGGTGCAGCCGGTAACCACTGCTCACCAAGCAGCGTCTGAATAAACTCGGGTGCAACCGCATTAATACCTACGCCAAGGGGGACAAAGGCGTAAACAGCAAGCGTGGTTGCCATTTTGAAAAATTTCTCTCCCTCACCTGAGTCTTTCACAATAGAAAAATTAGGCGCGAGACCGCGAATGATTGGCAACATTAATTCGAAAGTGAACATTGCACCGATATTAAGAGCCATATGGTATCGGCCAATAAATTCAGTGGTACCCAATCGTCCCGCAGCGATCATGTGAATTTGCGTATTGAGATAACCGGCAATGGTTGCTGGTATAGTGGCTTTTGAATAAGCCAGAATTTCACGCCATTGATACAAGCTAAAATGTGGTCGAAATGGATGGAGTACGTAACTGTATATCAGTGCCACCGCAGACGAGCAGATTTGCCCTAAAACCAGCGCCCAATAGCTTTGCAACCAGATCGCCAGACCAATCGTAAAAATCACCGAACTGATTTTGGAGTAAAAGGTAACTTTAAAATCCAGCTTAAAATTGAGGTGCTTTTGCGCGATATAAATGCCTACATTACGGCAGCCATCAAGTAGTCGCACAATAATGAGGCAGTAGATGATTTGTTCTAGTAATGGTTGCTCAAAGAAATCAGCGGCATAAGGTGCGCCGATAGCCATAAATATCGAAACTACGACTGCCTGCATCACGCTGGCTGTCCATACAGAACTGAACAGTTGGTCGTTATCTTCCTTGTGGCGAATCAGATACAAATGCAAATTTGCTTCGGTGAGTGCCAGCAGAAAATTAATAAAGATTGACGATAACGCGACAATTCCAAAATCTTCTGGTGTTAGCAATCGTGCCAATACTAAGGTATTGAGTAACCCAATAAATTTATTGCTGTAACGTGTCAAAAAAGACCAGCCAACGCTGGAGACAACTTTTGTTTGTGACTGTTGTGACATGTGCTTACTTACGACAACCTCTGGTCACCATTGATTGGAGCCCTTGTAACGGATATCCGGCTCCGTATGCCGCTGCGGCGTATTGTTTAGCCAGTTCGATTTCACCCAGTTTGCAGTAGGTGAGCCCCAGATTGTACAGGTTTTCTATATCGTTGGGATTAGTTGCTTCAATATGTTTAAAGGGCTGCAACGCTTGTTGAAAATTTCCATGCTGAAAATAATGAATGCCAAGCACTTTATGGGTTTCTGTGTGCTGAGGGTAAACATTAATAGCGCGCTTTATCAGACACTCGGCACTATATGGTGGTTTGTTATGCGCGTCGTTGAGCCGAAATGATTCCAGTTCGGTGTACTTTTTTTCATAACGGGAATAGGTCAGCAACACTCTCGGGTGGTTAGGGATTATTTTGAGAATAAAAAGCATATCGCCGGGAAGACGACTGGTTTGCCCTTTATTGAGGTTTTGCACATCACTGTTGAAGTGGTGTTTCTCAACTAAATTGACCAAACCCTGAGGAGTATTTCCATCCGGAACACGAGCTTCAGCGCTGTAATAGTCCCAGGGATGACCGGAGCGCGACCATTCCATTTCATTACAGTCAACTTGGGCATTGGCAGTAAAGCTAGCTAATAACAGCACCCAAAGTGCAGGCAATGAAAACTTCATGTTGGCTCAATCCTGTATCCGGGAATCCTGTCTGCAACTCAACACGAATTCATGTTACGGTGTTGTGCAGCGCTCGCCCAATTCTGAACGGAATGCCTATCATCCATGCATAGAATTTTAATGTCCAGCTTAATCTATGCGTGCTCAATACTGCCGTCAGCCGCCGAAGTTGGCCGATGGGAGGTCATTCCGAATACGCAATTAAAACAAATTTGTCCTACCAACAAATTCAATGATTACCCTTATGATTTCAGTTACCACTGTGGAACGGTAACAGGTGCTTGGAGTGGGGCCGCTCTTAGCCAGCAACGCGGTACTTTATATATTTGGGGCGGCGGCCATAACGATTACTATGGTAATGAAATTTATGGATTTAATATTCGCGACAAACATTTGCTTCGATTAACCGATCCTGCTTATCCAGCCAATGCCACAGGCGCCCCTAAATCGGAACTCTCTCCATTTGATGGAACTCAGCCAAATGGCAGGCATACCTACGATGGTTTAAATGTGCTGGAAAAGGCGGATTTACTGTGGGCGTTTTCGGGGTCATTGGCCAGTGGCTCCGGAGGCGCAGATCGTGAAACATGGTTAATGGATCTGGCCACCCATGAGTGGCGAAGAGACGCCGCAACGGGTGATATTCCCCGAAAAACGTATGGCCTGGTGTCAGCTTATGACCCCATCAATGATCGAATATATTTGCACGATACCTACAGTTTTTATCAGTACCAATATACGCCGAAAGGTGGACGATACCTGCGTTTGTCAGACAGTCAGATAGGGTTAGATTTGACGGCTGCTTTTGACCCACTGCGTAAACGGTTCCTCATGCTTGGTAAAGGCAAACAGTTTTTGATTAGTACAGCGGATGGTTCCGATTTCCGGCGGCAAAAGATACCACTTCCGTCAGATTTAAAACCGCTACATGAGACCAACGCCCCAGGGCTGGTTTTTGATTCGAAACGAAAGCGATTTGTGGCCTGGGCAGGAGGGCCGATGCTGTTTATACAGGATCCACAGACAATGACTTGGCATTCTATAGTGACAGTGGGGGCACCAAATAAAGCGACGACAAACGGAACTTTCGGACGTTTCGCGTATTGGCGGGAGCGAGACCTGTTTGTACTGATTAATAATGCCTCGGACAATATTCGCGTGCTGAAGTTGGCAGAGTAAATCTTGAATTACAAGTGTATGTCTTGGTCAGTAAAGTTTTTCCTTGTTTCGAGCAAGGCAACTTGGTTCTCCAAGTAAAATAAAAGTGTATATTGGGGCGTTAATCTCGTTAATATGTACAAAAAACAATCATCAGGAAGTGAGACTATGAGTGAACGCACAGAAGTATTGAGCGCATTGGAAGATATTTTCGATGACGTATTCATGGATGCAGACGTTTCTTTCAGTGATTCCCTCAGCAGTGATGACATTGAGGAATGGGACAGTCTGGCGCAAATTCGTTTGCTCACAACAATTGAAAAGCACTTTTCTATCCAGTTCGAAATTGAGCAGATAGACCAACTTAAATCAGTGTCTAGCCTGGTGGATGCAATTCTGGCGAAAATGGCATAAGTCACGGGAACAGGGATTTAGACGTGCAGAACCGGGATTGGTTACCGCCCGTAGCGGACGATTTTAAAACTATTTGTAAACAGATTACTGAGGGCTCAGCCGATAGGGCGAGTCTGGCAAGGGTGCTCCACACCCAGTTAGACGTCAATCAATGTACCAGACTAATGAAGGCAGTATGCTCCGATGCGGGGGCATCGGTTATTGCATGCGGCTTCGCTCAAGTAAAGCTTGGGATTGTCAGCAACAGTACTCAAGACTTATTAGTTGCGCCGTTATTCATTGCAGGACTGCGACGGGGTGTGTGGCTCAACATCTGTCTGGCTGATTTTGATCAGGCCTGGCAGGAGTCACAGTCGGTCAATTCTAAATTATGTCAGTTTGGTCCCGATTTCATTTTGATTAATCAGGATTACCGTGGTTATCCCTTCGCCAATGGCGGAGTGAGTCAGGCTAAGTCGGATGTCCGAAGCAGTCTGGACTTCATTACTCAAGTCGCGGATGGTTTTCTCGCTAATGCCGGCGTGCCTTGTATCGTGCAAAATTTGGCTTTACCACCGGCCAATCTGCTCGGCAATTTTGATATTCGCCACCACACTGCACTAAGTGCGACCATCCTTGCATTCAATCAACAGTTGGCCGAGCGACTTTCGGATAGCCCGCATTATCTATTGGATGTTTTTAGTGAAGCGGCTCATCTGGGCGGCACCCAGTGGTTCGATCAGCGCAGTTGGTTGAGCTCTCGCATAGCCCTGTCGGAAGAGGGCACGCTATTTTATTGTGAACGTGTCGCTGCGTTAGTTGGCGCTATAAAGGGAAAAAGTCGTAAGTGCCTGGTGCTGGATCTCGATAATACCTTGTGGGGAGGTGTCATTGGTGATGACGGGCTGTACGGTATCGCAATTCAGCCAGGAACGCCTCGTGGCGAAGCCCACTTGCGCTTACAGCAGTTGGCGCTTGAGTTAAAGCAAGCAGGCATAATTTTGGCTGTATGTTCTAAAAATGATGAAAAAAATGCGTTAGAGGCGTTTCAGGTCCACCCAGATATGTTGCTAAAAGAGACGGATATAGCTGTCTTTGTGGCTAACTGGCAGGATAAGCCGACTAATCTTCAGTTTATTGCCACTACTCTGAATATCGGTATCGATGCATTGGTATTTGTCGATGACAATCCTGCTGAGCGAGAAATTGTCAGAAAGATGCTGCCTGACGTGGCGGTGCCTGAAATGGGTCGTGACCCCTCTACGTACGCTGATATTTTAATGCGGGCTAATTACTTTGAGTCATTGTCGCAAACCGAGGATGATTTGCACCGTGCAGACCAATACCGGGCTAACGCGGCGCGCTCAAAGCTGCAAAACAATGCCACTGACATGCAGGAGTATTTGCGGTCGCTGGAAATGGTCGCACGGGTTGAGCCATTTCTATCTTCCAACATTGTTCGCGTGACGCAGCTGGTGAATAAAACCAATCAGTTCAACCTGACGACAAAGCGCTATACCCAAGATCAAATTGAACGAATGGCAGCTAATGTTGATATGCTGACGTTGTCAGTAAGGCTGGCCGATCGCTTCGGTGATAATGGCTTGGTGTCCGTCGTTATTTGTCATAAGCAACCCATGCAGTTGGAAATTGACAGCTGGTTGATGAGTTGTCGGGTGATCAAGCGCGATCTTGAACATTGGATTTGTGACTATCTGGTTGAGCATGCAATTACGAGTGGTATAAATCAGATCATCGCACGCTACTTACCTACCGAAAAAAATGTATTGGTAGAAAATCTGCTACCAGAACTCGGCTTTTGTTGGGATGAACAGCTGCAGGTATGGTCGCTAGATACACGACATTACCAGTTTCACCGGCCGCCTATATCCAAACTGGAAGCATCGTAATGTTCACGATCTCTCATGCCCAGAGCAAAATGTTTGCTGACTTATCTGCTGATTGGAATCCCATGCATGTTGATCCAGAAGCCGCTCGCCGTGTGCAGTTCGGCGACACGGTAGTACATGGAATTCATGCATTGTTGGCTGCCTTGAATGCCATGTGCAGTAACATCTCACAGCCAGCATGGCGAATTGTTGCATTGAAGGCCAATTTTGTCGGTCCGATTTTTCAGGGTAGCTCGCTAAATATCGAGATAAAACGCGCACAGGAAAATGAATATCGAATAGCGCTGTTGGCTAATGGTAAAACCGTGCAACAGATCCAGTTTTCTATCGAATCAACGGAAACGGGCGCGGCTATTTTGCAAAAAGTTGAGTATTCACAAGCGCTACCGGATCACCTGTCTATCACTGATGCTTTGTCATTCAACTATAGTGCGATGGCACCGTGGAATGTTAATCAGGCCCGTGCGCTTATGCCGGCCTTATCTGCAGCTGTGCCGGATTATCAAATTGCGGCTCTGCTGGCTACCACTCATGTGGTAGGTATGAAGTGCCCGGGTATCGACAGCGTGTTCACTGGACTTCAAGTAAAGTTTTTGACGCCCACGACCTCGCCCACTCTGTCATTCAGTGCGTGTACAACGAGTACAGATGAGCGATTTAATAGTGTGGCGCTGTTGATTAAGTCCGACTCTTTTGAAGCTCGCATTGACGGATTATTCAGAGAAAAACCAGTAGCGCAGCCCGCATATGAAGTAGTGAAACGACAAGTCGAACGCACTGCATTTCATACTGTTAAAGCTTTGGTAGTGGGTGGTTCACGGGGGTTAGGAGAGCTTGCAGTGAAGCTGCTGGCAGCAGGTGGGGCGCAGGTTGATTTCACCTTCGCCCGCGGTGATAAGGATGCAAGACGAATCTTGTCTGAATTGCAGGCTGACGGTGCTCGGGCCGCTTGTTTCGGTTTTGACGTCACAGACGTGAGCACGGAACAATTTGCCAGACTGGCATGCGACTATTCCCATATATTTTATTTTCCTTCTCCACAAATCGGGCGTAATGATGGCCCATTTGATTTGAAGAAATTTCATCGGTTTAGTCAGTGCTATGTCGATGGTATGGTGAACCTGCTCAACCATGCCGCCCGTGTTCGTCAAAAGGGAAGTGCGCTACGTGTGGTCTTACCCTCAAGTGTGTTTGTGACAGAAGGCAAAAAAGGTTTTGCCGAATATATTGCAGCTAAGGCGGCCGCTGAAAGTTGTTTGCTGCAAATCTGTGCAAAACAATCCAACTGGCATGCAGTGATCAGCCGCTTACCCGCTATGGCGACTGACCAGACTGCTGGGGCTGCTAGTGCGGATGATGTCGAAACGTTAGCACACATGACTGATTTTGTGCGTTCCGCTGTGGAGGGATAAAGCGTGACAATTAATACCATTGCGATTGATAAGGAGCTTGTCCCACAGGTCTCAGAGTTTCTTCATCGAAATATGAATGGACGTTTTTCCGTAACACAATGGCAGACGATCCTGACCACACAATGGCTTGATTCAGTCCCTAATTATGGGTTTGCGCTGGTGAATGAGCATCATCAGGTGGTTGGGGCAATTTGTGCATTGTATTCACAGCAATGGCTCAACGGTGAATTGCGACAAATGTGCAATCCACATACCTGGTGTGTATTGCCGGAATTTCGTAAACACAGTATCTCGGTAGTTTTGGCGGTGATCAAACAAGCGGGTTATCACTTTACGATGTTTACGCCCAATAAAAGTGGCTTAGAGATTTTTTCTTATCTGCGCTTTATTCCGCTCAAGACAGGATTACGTTGGCTGCCAAATCTGCCATTGCCAGTGTTTTCTAACCGGACTCACCAGGTGGATGGGGACAAAGAAATACATGATATTTTGAGCCCGCATGATTGGCAGATTTTTACCGATCATAGGAGCCTCGATGGCGTGTATAGCATGGTGTTACGAACCGAAGAAGGTCCGTTACTTATTCTAATGAAAAGGCAAAAATTTAAGCGCACTTGGTCAGCCCAGTTGATGTATGTTAGTGACTATGCATTGTTTGCACGTTGCTGGCGTTCCATTCGTTTTCAGTTGTTGTCTCGATTCGGCTTTAAATTTACCCGCGTAGAAATGCGTTTTATGCCGGATAATTTTTCATACTGGGGAATAGCTGCAGAGGGGCATCAACGCTTTTACCTCAGTCAGGATTTGCGTCCCGAGGATATTCAATATGTTTACAGTGAAATGGTTGCAATGCGACTGTAATGTTGGGAGAGAGTTATGTCTTATGTAAAGGACGCCATCAATATTGTGTGTGACGTGTTAGCGATGCATGACCGCAAGGCAGAATTTGATGAAAATACTTTGCTACTGGGTGCTATTCCAGAATTTGATTCTATGGCTGTTGTGGGTGTGATAACAGCAATGGAGGAAGAATTTGGTTTCAGTGTTGATGATGATGAAATCTCCGCTGACGTGTTTGCCAGTGTCGGTTCTCTGGCTGCATTTATTGAAGACAAAGACAATTAATGGCTGAGAATTTTCAGCTAGCGGCAGAGTTTATTGAGTCTGCCGATGGCAGGTTATTTTGTTGTCACTGGCGCCCTCAGGCAGATAATTGGAGCGGGCATTGTTTACTGGTAGCTGCTCCTTTTACTGAGGAGATGAATCGTAGTCGCTATATGGTAACGCTGTTGGCACAAACGCTGGCTGAAAAAGGTATCGGCGTAGTTTGCGTTGATGCATTGGGTACCGGAGATAGCGAAGGGGATTTCGTCCAATCTACTTGGCAAAGTATGGTTAATGCCATGCATGTAGCATCAAACGTTGCTGCATCTGCAGGGTATCGTTCAACGTCTGTTCTGGGGATTCGTCTGGGAGCGCTGGTTGCACTGTATGCGCAGTCGTTAATTGCTAACCTGAAAGACTTTCATTTCTGGCAGCCATTATTGGATGGTAAGCCAATGTTAACCCAAATGTTGCGGGTCAAAATGGCGGCAAGCTTAAATCGTGCGGAAGATAAGGGAAGTACCCGGATATTTGAACAGCAAATTGCAGCAGGACAGCCTGTTGAAGTATCGGGTTATGCGATTTCACCGACACTTTTTGGTGAGTTAAATGAGGTGAATCATCAGAAGGCGGATGTACCCTCTTGTCCGATACATTGGTATTCAATTTTGCCCAGCGCAGACCGACAACCGGGTCGGGCGGATCTGAAAATTCAGCAAAGTTGGGCACAACTCAATAAGCAGTTTGTTACTCATAGCATTATCGGCCCGGCCTTTTGGCAGGCACATGAGCGGACTTTAGTTCCTGAATTGGTTGCCGCTACTGCAACGCAGGTGGCCAGCCGATGATAGAACATGCCAGAGTTTTTGATTGTGAGGGCTCTCCACTTGTTGGAATCATACACAGCAGCGACACGCCTGCTGATATTGGTGTGATTATAGTGGTTGCGGGAGGCCCTCAATATCGGGTCGGTGTGAGTCGACAATTTGTGAATATGGGACGCTATTTAGCTTCCAATCATATTCCGTGTCTACGTTTTGACCATCGCGGTGTAGGTGATAGCGGTGGACAAAATCGCGGCTTTATCGATATGCATGCAGATATCCGCAGCGCCATTGATTTACTCACCGATGCCTTTCCACATCTGCGTGGTGTGGTTTTGTGGGGAGAATGTGAATCTGCATCTGGTTGCGCGTTTTATGGCTATCAGGATGAGCGTGTCAAAGCCCTGTTTCTTGCTAATCCGTGGATAAGAACTGATGAAGGGCAAGCAAAAACATATATTAAACACTACTACCTACAAAGATTATTGAGTAAGTCATTGTGGCGTAAAGTGTTCAGCGGCCAATTCAATGTGATTAAGTCAATGTCGGGCTTTTTTAGCGTAGCGGCGCAAGCGCGTAAGTCGTCAGATAAATCCCAATCGCAGACCAATAGCCAGGATTTTAGCGGATTATCCTTACCCTTGCGGCTGACCCGAAGTACCGAACAATTTTGCGGCCCGATCCAGATTCTGACGAGCGGAAAGGATTTTATCGCACAGGAATTTAATGACTACGCCGCTTCATCTTCTATTTGGCAAAAAATACTCGCACGTGACAATGTAAGCAATCACATGCTGGCTGATGCTGACCACAGTTTCTCCCGCAAAGAATGGCGCCAGCAGATGTTTGAGTCTTTGCTTAAATTGGTGAAAAAAATTAAATAAAAATCACAAATCTGAAATGAACTGAGTAAGACGTAAAAAGAAATTAAACATCAGTTTGGAATTGTGCTGGAGTGCAACCCGCTCGCTGGATGAGTTAGTTGCGAGATTTTAGATGTTGTAGGGTACTGGTTTATGGCAGAGGATTTGACATGAAAAAGAACGTAATAATTCTGACTCACGGATGGACCGGGAGTTCTGCATTTACGGCATTGATATCTCAGGGGCAATATTGGTTAGGGGATGAGACATTTCAGAAGATTGACTATAACACCTATGAAAACTCTGAATTAGTCGCACTGAATAACAAGATGATTGCTGACGCTGGCTACACGGGTGACAGAGAGCATGAAATTCTTACTGAGCAAGCTGTATTGGACGTGACCCAAAAGATAGCGATGCTGGACCCGTCACCGTATAAAGCATTTGCAGAAAAGCTTTCAGAAAACCAACCCTGGATTTGGAAAGATCCCAGGCTTGCACTGACGATTCGCGCCTGGATGCGTTTTGTTGACATTGATAGTGTGGAATTCATCATTCTAACTCGTGATGATATGCAATCATGGATTACTTCGAACCAACGACGACATATACAAAGCCTCAGTTTTACCCGACGTTACAATAAATCGGTGACAGACTCCTTTAAGCGGTTTTTAACGGAGCGCGGTAAATCATATAGTGAATTTGAATTCGAGGATCTGCAACTAAGACCCGAGCAGACCATTGAACGTTTGAATCAACAACTGGGACTCAAATTGACCATGGAAGACCTTCACCGCGTTTACAATAAACCACTTTATAAGAAGTCAAAGCGCTTCAAAGATTGGTTTGAAGCGCTGGCGGTTTACGTTAAAAACTACGCGTTACGTGATGGTCGTGGCCGGGCGTAGTTTGCTTGGCCGACTTGTCGGTAGACTCTTTCCAAAGTTGATTAGCGAATAATACTGCCACTAAACCCGCTAACGCATAAAACTCGTCAAAATACGCGAGACTGACGTTACAGCCGTTAATGGCGTAAGCCAAAAACGAAAGGTTTAGCATAGTTGTAAGCTTTACCAACCAATCCTGGTTATGCTCTCTGGCCTTTTTACGGGTGATAAGATTCACCCGCCAGGCAGAGAACAGAATCATACAAAAGACAAATAGCCCGCCAAACCCGTGGTCGCCTAACACTTGCATAAATATGTTATGCGCGGCCTTAGGGATAATGGTGTCTGGAATAGGGCGAGTATAAATGGGCGGATAGTGTGGAGTTCTGGCGCCATAATGTGCCCAAAGAATCGGATCGCGGACTGCGGCAAAACCCCCTCCGAAAAAAGGATGATCCACGGCGATCATGGTAGAAATTTTCCATGCCCACAATCGTCCAATGAAGGAAAGATCTTCTTCCGCTGCGGTCGACACGGTGCTTTGTCGCTCTTTCCAAGAATCCGGAGCAGCACCATATAACAGGGGAATAGAAACGACTGCAACCAACAAAATACTTACACGGTGTTTTGAGTTCCACCAAAGTGCTGTCCCCAGGATCATCAAACCGATAAATCCTGCCCGGGAGTATGTTCCAACGATACTTAAAATATTCAGTATTAGCAGGATAGAGAGGCCGCGTTTGACCCATTTGTGCTTACTGACCTGAAGCAAATAAACAATTAATGGAATCGACATGTTGATAGCCACTGCCAGGTCATTTCGATCTGCAATGATGCCTGCTCTACCGGTAATTCTGTGACTGCCCGCTGACAGTAAAAATTTTAGCGCTTCCATGCCCGCATAAGCTGAAATGGACAATACGATTGCCCATATCACGGTATCCACATGTATGCGACGTGTGACGACCAGCGTAACAAACAGGAACAGCATTAATATCTTTAGGAAGTTGAACCAATAGTCCCACACCCAATCAGGATCGACGTTCAAATTAGTGGCGGTTGAAATTAACGTCCACAGTAGAAATAAAAATACCCAAAAATGAATTCGCGTGAATTTAAATGCTTTACCTTTAAAAACAAAGACATAGGAGAGTGCAGTGACCAGCACGATTGTCAGGTTTAGTCGAAAACTTTGTGAAAACCCAAACGCCCATGAAGCGGGAGCCATCAATGCAATCCATACCCACGCTGCCACGCCGATAAAGGGTTTTTTAAAACTGTAGTAGATGGCGATAAAAAGAAACGCCACCAGAATAAGATCGCGCAATTACATGTCCTCTTTATTTGCCCAGTAAAACAGAATACATACTGCAGCAACGTCAGCGAGCAAAAACAGACTATCAATCATGCACTGGTTACCTTGCTGATGACATAGCGATACTTACCTGATTTTTCTGCGGGGATATCTTTTACGCAATGCACATTAATCGACACCTGTTCACCCAACCGTTGCTGAAACTTCGCGATGATGGCGTGACGCATATCGTCGTGAAGATCGGCAGCATTTTTGAGAATCAATTGAACTTCGGTTTCTTCAACACTGTGCTGGATAATTTTAAACGTCTTTATGTCCTGAATATCACGCAGGATATAAATGAGCGACAGGCCGTGCATGATTGTGCCGTCAGCGCCGATGACAAAGTCGGTACTGCGACCCTCAATGCTTTCGAGAATCGGTAAAGTGCGACCACAATCACACTGTTTGTCGCTCAATGCGCCGATATCGCCTGTGCGATAGCGAATGAACGGAAACTCAGAGGTGGCCATGTGGGTTACCACGATTTCGCCTTTTTCACCGACCGGGAGTGGATTACCGTTGGGATCGATGATCTCGACAATTAAATCCTCAAAGGATAAGTGCATGTTTCCGGAGGGACATTCATGCGCAATGAAGCCGGCATCACGGCCACCATAGCCGTTGGCTACAGGACAGCCAAATGTGGTTTGGATGTTTTCACGTTGATAAGGATAAAGTCGCTCGGAAGTGACAAAGGCAACCTTTATTCCCAGATTCTTCATATCGATGCCGTGTTGATTGGCAGTTTTCGCGATCAAATCAAACACCGACGGATAACCAAATAACATGGCGGGACGGGTTGCACGAATATGTTCAATGAACGCGAGAATTTTCTCCTCATTCATATCGAACGCGGGTATTAGTGTTGAACGAAACAGTTTATCCCGCAATAAACGCACCTTGTCCTGCGCACCCAATTCGATGGGAGAGCCCCAGGCAACAATTTCTTTATCACCAATATCCACATTCCACCAACGGGTTGCACGCCATTTTTCTGCAACGTCGTGTGATACGCGTTCATTACTTAACATAAACACCAGAGGCTCGCCGCTAGATCCGCCAGTATTGAAACGGGCCAATGAGGTCGCTAGCGGGTCTTTGAGTTGTTCAAAGTTATCTTTGATGGTTTGCTTATCCAGAAACGGTAAATTGGTTAAATCTGCTGGTGATTGAATGTCTGCAGGTGTCAAACCTAACTGGGCGAAGGTATCCCGGTAATAGGGGATGTGTTCACAGACTTTCTGTATAAAGCGCTGTAAACGGAGATTGCGTTGAGCGATTAATTTATCCCTTGGCCACCATTGACTGGCTTCGAGGGATTGCTTGATCGCCACCGTATTGTGCTTTTTCAGCTTTTCGTGCAGCGGGAACATCAGTCCGGATACAAGCTTGGTATAGAAAGACATCAGTGTTTTGCTTCCCTGAGTGGCGAGATTTTCTCATACAATGCCTGCCATTGTGCCAGCACTTTTTCCTGATGAAAATCCTCACTCCGCCGCAGCGCCGCCTCACACAATTGTGTGAGCTTAGAGGGGTCTTGCATCAGAGTATTGGCAGCCTCAGCCATTGCATTGGTATCGTCAATGTCAACCAGTATACCGGTTCGTTGATGATCGACCAGATAAGGTATGCCGCCCGCTTTGGTGGAAATAACGGCGACACCACAGGCCATGGCTTCGATTAATGAATTAGGGCTATTATCGATACGGCTGGCATTGAGCAGGATGTCTGCACTTTGGTATAAACGCACCATCTCGGCCTGGTCCAATCGACCACAAAACGTCACGGCGTCGGCAATATCCAGTTGTTTTGCCTGTGCGCGTAAGTTGTCCTTTTCCGGTCCGGAACCTGCAACCGTCAGTTTACTGGAGGGGTGGGTCTGACACACTTTGGCAAATGCAGCCAGCACGATATCGTTGCCGTAAATTTTTTCAAGATTTCGTGTGCTGATCAGGTGGAACCCTGAGCGCGGCTCACCTTTTACAGGTTTAAACAGCTCACTGTTGAGAATATTGGGTATCACTCGCGCGTTAATCTGGTAGGCGGCAAAGACATCTTTTAAAAAGCCGGAAGGCACCACAATGTCGGTGGCTTTTGACATCGTAGGGGCAATCCAACGCCATGAACGCGTGAAAAACACATCGGCGTGACCGCCACGATAGTTCACTACCACAGGTGTGCGCAGCAAATACGCAATCCATATACAAGGCGCGGCGAAAAGATGCCAGGACCAACCACTGTTTGCCATCATATGCACAACGTCCGCCTGGCGAATTTGTCGCAGCAAATTGATGATGTAAGGCACAAGTCGAAATAGTGCGCGAAGTCCCGGAATGTTGCCGATAAGCGCTGGCCGATAGGGCGCATTGGTGGCCACTAAGTTAACCTGATTCCCTCTGGCAGTAAGCAACTCGACTAATTGTCGGGTTTGCACTGCCATGCCGCCAGATGGCGGCGGAATCGGGCCAACAACACAAATGCGCATGAATTACCCTTTCAAGCCAGGATAGACTGATTGATAGTTGGCAACGGAATTTTGCCAGTTTCGTACCTGTTCCACAAAGTGACGCCCCTGCGCAATCACTGCCGGCCAATGAGCTTGATCAGACAAAATATCGACCGCGGCGCGCGCCAAATCGTCAACGTTATCTGCATTAAACAGCCATCCGGTTTTATTATGCTCAATCAATTCTTTGTGTCCGCCTACATCTGAAGCGAGCACTAACTTACCTTGAGCCATTGCTTCCAGAGGCTTGAGTGGGGTGACTAAATCGGTCAGGCGCATGTTCTTGCGCGGATATACTAACAGGTCTACCAGGCTATAATATTTGCCAACGTCAGCATGGGGTACACGTCCTGGCATAATGACATCGTTTTCCAGACCCAATTGCTTTATTTGATTTCTGAGATTGGCCTCTTGAACGCCACCACCTACTAACAGTAGCGCAACGTTGGGAATGTGTTGCTTGATCTGCGGCAGGGCAGCGACCAACAGATCCAGCCCTTCGTAGCCATAAAATGACCCCAGAAATCCCAGCACTTGCTTGCCCTGTAAGCCTAACTCTTGTTCCAGTGCCAAGTCCTTGCTGGTGATTACATTAAATTGCTCGATATTGACTGCGTTAGGGATAACAGTGATTTTGGTGTCGGGTACGCCACGCTGAATCAGGTCACGTCGTAAACCCTCACAGATAGTGGTGACCTGCTCGGCATGCTTAATCACATAATTCTCCAGCATGCGGGTCATCTTGTAACGCAGGTCACCTTCCTTGCAGGTACCATGGTCAACTGCGGCATCTTCCCAAAAAGCACGAATTTCATACACCACAGGTAAGCCGCATTGTTTGGCAGCTTTGAGCGCCGCGAGACCGTTTAGCGCGGGTGAATGGGCATGAATAACATCAGGCTGATGGTCTTTGACTGCATCCAGAATACGTTTTGCCAACGGTGGCACCAACGCTAATTGGTTGAGCGCAGGTAACTTTGTCGCGATCCCGCCAGGCGGAGCGGTACGATAAAAGGTCAGCCCGTCGACTTCATCGATAGTGGCGCTGTCATTACCTTGCTTAGGACTGGTGACCTGTACTGTTTGCCACCCACGAGCATGCTGTTGTTTTAAAATCGAACGTGTTCGAAACGTGTAGCCACTGTGCAGCGGAATACTGTGGTCTAAGACGTGCAATATTTTCATGCAGGCACCTTACGCTGACGTAAAAACGCTTCAAACATCATCAGGGTCCACAGTGGCGCACTGTTGTCACGCAAGCCTTTCACATGGTCATCCACTAATCGTTTGAGTTGTTTTTCGTCGAAATAACCACTCTCGCGCATTTGTTGTGACAGTAATCCATCATACAGACGCTGTTTCAACGGGCCTCGGAACCAGTCTGCTAATGGAACTGCAAATCCCATTTTTTTGCGGTAAAGCACATCATGGGGCAAATGTGGTTCGAGGGATTTTTTAAATGAATATTTGCCAATACCTTTGTGCAGATTGTGGCTCGATGGTGTATTGAATGCCCACTCAACAAACTTGTGGTCAAGAATTGGCACACGTACCTCTAAAGAGTGTGCCATTGATGCCCGATCGACCTTGGTCAGAATATCGCCCACCAGGTAGGTCTTCATATCGATATACTGAGCGATTTTCATCGGGTCTAAGTGTTTCACTTTATCGCCATAGCGGCGGAATACTTCGAGACTCGAGTAGCCATTAAGGCTTTGTTGATAGTCATTTGAGAATAGCTTTTTGCGCTCATCGGCGCGCAACAAACTCATGGAGTTGTGATAGCCCTCGACGGTATCCATCGCCATGGATTGAAAAGTGGTTTTAGCGCGCAAAAACTTTGGTGCCCAATCCAGCTTAGGATATAACGCCCCCAGTGGTCCGAAAATAGGCTTACGAATGCCCAGCGGAAGCATATTGCGAATACGTTCCTCATGCATATGCATCGCATAGCGACGGTAACCGGCGAATAACTCATCCCCGCCATCACCACTGAGCGCCACCGTCACATGTTTGCGTGCCAGTTCGCAGACCCGGTAGGTGGGCATCGCGGAGCTATCGGCGTAGGGTTCATCATACAAAAACGCCAGCTTATCAATCAGGTCGAAATCATCCTGGCTAACGGTTTCTACCCTGTGGTTGGTTTTGTAGCGGTCGGCGACCATTTGCGCGAATTCGGTTTCATTAAAGGCTTTTACATCAAAGCCGATGGCGCAGGTATTGACCGGGTCAGATTGCAATTGGGACATCAGCGCGACGACACCACTTGAGTCGACGCCACCAGATAAGAATGCGCCCAGTGGTACATCCGCCACCATGCGAATGTCTACCGCTTGCTTGAGCCGATCGATAAGTTCAGCCTGAACCTCATTCTCGTCCATACTGTGGTCGAAATGGGTAGGTATATCCCAATATTCTTCCGGTTCTGGTAATTCACGCATGCCACGTTGGATCAACATACGGTGGCCTGGTGCCAGTTTGTAGCTGTGTTGATACACAGTATGAGGTTCTGGCACGTAGCCAAATGTGAAGTAGTCTTCGATTGTTGTGTTGCGCAAAGTTGAGTCGAATTGCGGGTGTTGGGTCAGGACTTTTAATTCTGAGCCGAACAGCATTTCGCCACTGGGTAGCAAAGAGTAAAAGAAAGGTTTGATGCCTAATCGATCACGGGCAATAAACAAGCACTGCTGTTTTTTATCCCAGATGGCGAAAGCAAACATGCCGCGCAGATGGTGAACACAGTCCACTCCCCATTCCAGCCAAGCGTTGAGAATGGTTTCGGTATCGCCGTCAGTATTAAACTTATAACCTTTTGCAGCCAGTTCCTGATGCAGATCCTTGAAATTATAAATTTCACCATTGAACACCACGACGGCCTGCCCACAGGCACTTTGCATGGGTTGCGGGCTACCTTCAAGGTCGATGATCGACAAGCGACGGTGGGCCAGTGCGACACCTTCACCAAAATAATAATCGCCTGCATCTGGTCCGCGATGATGCTGGATATCATTCATTTTGGCGATAACGCCCGGGTCAACCTGTGTATTACCCGCTAAATGAAATATCCCTGCTATACCACACATAATCCTTACCCTCTCTGGCTTAGCGCCTGATAGACACCATGATATTTTTCGACCATGGCCTCAATACTGAAATGCTGCTGACAGTGTAACCTGACGGTTTCACTGTCAGAACGAATTTTTTCTGGCGACTCAACATAGCGCGCCATGGCTTTAGTTAATTCGTCTGGTTGCTGACTGCTCACCAGGTGGGTGGTGGCAAACTGTTGTGCAATCAAATCAGGGTTGCCCCCTACATCCGTTGCAATAACAGGCACGCCACACGCCATCGCCTCTAAAATGGTGTTGGAGATGCCCTCTGCTAACGAGGGTAAAACAAACACATCCATAGCCGGAAGTAACTGAGCTACATCATTGCGGTTGCCGGCGAACCAAACTGCGTGATCTAGCCCAGCCTTGCTTATTTTATCTTTCAGTCCAGGCAGCAATATTCCATCACCTACAATGACCAAACGCAAATGGGGCCGATGGGTCGGAAATCTTTGCCATAGCTGAATAAAACTATCAACCAGTAAAGTTTGGTTTTTTACTGCAGCAAGCCTGCCGACAGTTCCAAATACAATGCGCTTTTCGTCCTGAAAATCGAACGGTAAATTTAACCTGGCGGCACGATTGGGTCGGAAGCGTTCAACATCTACACCGTTACATATATGGGTGATATTGCTGTATGCGACACCGACCTTTTGATTGAGATAGCGTATGGACTCGCTTGATAATCCGATGAAATGGTGAATGAAGCGTTTAAACAGGCGGCGTATTTTTTGATTCTTGGTACTAATACCCCCAATGTCATCCGCATCCCAACCATGCTCTCCATGAAGACGATTTGGAGTGCCGGCCAACCAACCAATACATTGGTATTCAATACTCGTGAGGTTGCGGGTGTGAAGGATATCAGGTTGCAGTTTTTTCAATGCGCGAAATATTCGCCAATAGCAGCCGAGATCACGTCCGGGCTTCTTCGCGACGTCGACAATTGTGACGTTAGATTGCTGAATTCGTTGGGCAAATTCGGGATTTTGACCATTCAACGTGATAATGCTGTGCTGATATTCAGTGGCTGGTAAACGATTAATAAGATTTACCAGACCGTTTTCTAACCCGCCGGTATCCAGGCGGTAAATGATATGGACAACATGCATGCTAGTCGCCATCCAATTCGTCCAAAAGATTGGCTGACAGCAAGGGTTTCACCGTTTCAATAAATTGCTGCTTTCGGGTGTTACTCCCATCGTAACGTATCGAATAAGCGATAAAGAAACCATTTTGTGTTTGCCCCAGTACCGCCTGTTTTAGCTGGCTGAGTTTTACTTTTGCAGTACTGGGAGTGATCAAGCCGTCTATCACGTAGGCATAGGCAATAAGGCGTTTAGCGCCACCCGGACTGGTTATCTCGATAAGTCTGAAAGTATCAAAGGTTTGACTTTGTTCCAGCGACCAGCGGAGATCGTTATAAGGTTTGTGTGTGCCCTTTATGAGTTCTTTGCTGTCACGGTTGTGCTGATAATACGCTAGGTACATATCAACATCGTCGCTTGTGCGGATGAGTTCGAAGTCAGGATCCTTGAAAACGGGTAGCCAAGTTCTCTCACCCTGATATTCTTCCGCAAACTGCTGTGCAAACGCGGGAACCGGCTTGAGTGCTGGGTGACCAGCGACATTCAGATATACCAAGTGCATAGCGAATATAACGCCAAATGCCACTAAAGACGCAAGGAATGAAAGGTTAATCTGTTTGGATGGCACTGGTGTTGTGTGAGCCGGCGTTTGATTTATTGGATCTCGCCAACGATTACCAACGCTGAACATAATCAACAGCACAACAGCGAACCAAATCCATCCATAGATAATGTGATCTACGCCTGTGGCGTACTCCATATTACTCAAGTGCGCAATTAAGATAATGCCATAGGCACGAATGCCGTTGGCAATAATCGGTAGTACTAATGAAAAAGCCACGAAACCGAGCCGTTTCTTCCACTTTGTGTAATTCAGATAGGCATATAATGTACCTAGACAGAATGATGCGATCAGGTAACGAATGCCTGAGCATGCCGCTGCAACTTCAAATAAGCCATTTGGAATGGCAATAAACAACCCTTCGCGATAAACCGGGACACCGGATAACTCTAAAAAGAAGACCGTGAAATCCGCGGTAATATTTTGTAAATCGGGTACAAGGAACTCACCCACCGGGACACTAAACATCCAAAAGAAACATACGAATAGCAGCTCTTTTATGAATGCATTACCACAGAAAAACCAAAGCATCATGGGCAAAAGTAAGAACGCTGCAAACTGTTCAACGAAGGCAATATGACTAAGTTGACCCGCTACCCATAAAAAAACAGCGGGTATGATTGCAATGACGGCTCGCCATGCCACCGCAAAAGGTAGTCGAATGAGCATTTCCCACTTTTGATAAACCAGGTAAATGCATATCGGCGCAATAAGAAAGCCGTGATTAAAAGTGGGTGAACGTTCCCAAATAAGAATGGTTGACCAAACAGACTCGTAAAATAGGGCTCCCCACAAAATTACGACCGACAGCAGATAAGTGAAGGGAGACACTCTCATTGATTTTCTGTTCCTTTGATCAGGCCAGGTAACTTGCTCAGCGCATTGTCCCAGCGCAAATTTTGGATTATCCATTCCCGGCTTGAAGACGCTTCTGCGGGCGTGTCTATTTGTGTCAAAACAATGTCAGCAAAATCAGATGGCTGGTCAGAAATAAATACCGCCGGGGCATCTGTGTTAATGCCTTCGATGGCCAGGCTGGTTGCGACTACAGGTTTTGCAAGTGCCATGGCTTCCAGAACTTTATTTTGAATTCCACGTGCAATTTGTAATGGTGCAACATTTATCTTGGCTTTCATGGCATATGGTCTGACGTCTGCGACACGCCCAGTTACACGGATGCCAAGTTTTCCGTCTAATGCCAATACCTTGTCACTGGGATTGCCGCCTACAATATAAAATGTGGCATCAGGTTTTTGTTGGCGTACTAAAGGCCAAACATTTTGCGCAAACCACAATACGGCATCCACATTCGCCCAATAGTCCATTGCACCGGTGAAGCATACGTCTATTGGTTGTTCACACGGGGCAAACTCACCACTAGGGTTGAAGTAGCTAACATCAACCCCGTTGTATAAATGTCCGATTTTATCATGCAGCGAAGTGGGCATTAGTTGCCTGAATAACTCGGCTTCCTGCGGCGAGACAAAGGTAGAAAACGCGGAGCGAGAACACAGATTTTGTTCTTCTTTTTGTAGCGTGCGTTGTTCACGGTTATAAATCCAGCGCTTAATTAAATTGCCTTGTAACGCATACTGACGCCATTTATCTGAGTCCACATCGACGAAATCGGTCACGACCCGTAACTCTGGCTGGGGATAAATAAATTGCCCCATAGTGGAGGAAAACACCAGTGCGTGTTTTATCTGATGTTGATTGACGAGTTTGTTGACCTGTCGCTGCATCGCACGTGACGCATAATAGGGCAAAGATAAGGGGTTGCCGGTAATCAACCCAAACGCAGCTTTAGCCAGGCACCAAATTTTGTTTTGCGACTCTACATATAAACTGGCGCATTCCTGCTCGAGCGCTGGAATGTACTGCGCATCATGAGGATCATCCATAAAGCACACGACATGCACGGTAAAGTGTTTGTTTAGTTCACGCAGAATATTGTAAGAGCGGATCTTGTCGCCTTTGTTTGGCGGATAAGGAATGCGATGAACAAGGTACAACAATGGTGGCTTGTTCATGACTACCCCAGATATTTAGACAGAAAAGGCCCCATTAAACGACTTAACCAAATGGGAAGTCGTTTCCACATCTGAATAAAGAGTTGATATTTGGGATTATTCGGGCTGAGATTGGGTAAAGCCTCCGCTTTAACCAGATAGAACTGGTAGTGAAGCGGTACAGGGGCCATACCCCAGTTTTTTTTGTACTTAAACGCGCCGGAGTCGTTTTTACTGCGACCAAAGTCATATCGATGACACGCACGATCATTGCGGGCGTGGCACATGAGTTGATAATACATAAAGTCATTACTTTTTAACTCGCGCGCCTGTGGGGTACCTCCGCCGTAATATGGCAAGACTTCATTTTTGTAGTAAAAGCTCAGTACCGAAGAGACTGACTTTCCCTCTTTGGTTACTGTGAGCACTTCGCAGCGCTCACCGAAAACGTCTTTTAATGTACTGAAATAATGCTTGGGGAACACCGGGGTGCCAAGATTTCGTACACTCTCCGAGTAAATTTCATAACATTCTTTCACATCACCACTTACGGTGTATTCCAAACCGTTGTTCAACGAATGACGGATAACAGCACGCTCATTCTTTTTCACACCGGCAAGAATCGCAGCGTCATCATCGCCGAGGTCGCAGCCAAAGGTCGAATGTGCGCAGCGCTCGCTTAACCGGTTTTGTCGTCCAAACGGGTAACGCATTTCCAGATAATCCACGCCCAACTTCTGCGCCAATTCTATGGCCGCATCTTCAAGGGCGTTCATCACATCAGGGTCATCGCTAGCGGCACCGCCATACACACAAAAAGGCAATGAAATCAGAGCGTTACCAAATAGGATGCTTTTTTGATGTGCCAAAGGCAGCACACCGACTATCCGCTCGTCTTGATTGGCATAAAGAAAATGGCAGGTATGTCCGTAACTTTTTTCAATGACGGTTTTCCAACCACTAAGGTGGAAGAAGGTGCCGAGCTGACATTGGTCAACAAACGCGTCCCACTTTTGCTGTTCAGTCTTATCCTGACCTAACGTTTTAATAACCAATTCAGACACTTAGCTTACTCCATACACGTCCTGCATGGTTGACCAATGAAAGTCTTGCAGCAGTTTTTCCAGCTTATCAAAGGTTTTATCCAAATTTACATAATGACGGAAGTTGGACTTCCAGGAGCCGCCTTCTACCTTTGGCTGTTCCGGGTCGATTTCCCAAGGGTGGAAATAAAATGAATATGGTTGGCTCTCTGCCTTCAGATAACGTTGAATTAAATGGCGTGATAAACCGTAGGGATAAAGGCGGAAATAACCACCACCACCTATGGCGATTTGTTTGCCAAGCCACTTATAGGTAGGAATTGGGATCTCGGTGATACCTTCCGGGCGATTATAGGCGAATCTGGGCCATTCAGGCGTACCATATAAATCGTGCTTAACTGGGTAAGTGCTTGAACTGTATTTAAAACCCAGGTCTACCAAAGTCTGAAACGCCCATTCATTGGTGTAGCCAATCGAAAAGCTAGGTGCTCTATAGCCAATAATCGCTTTGCCGAGCAAGTTTTCTAAATGATCTTTGGAACGTTTTACATCGGCGTAAAATTCTTCCTGAGTTTGCGAAGACGCGCGCCGGTGTGCGTAGCCGTGACTTGCCACTTCGTGCCCGCGTTTGTCGATGTCCCTGATCAATTCTGGAAAGCGTTCGGCCACCCAGCCAAGCGTAAAAAACGTTGCCTTCACCTGATATTTATCAAACAGGTCAAGCAGCTTTCGAGTATTTTCCGCAACACGAGGTGTGTATTGCTGCCAATCATTTGGGTTGATGACACCATCCCATGCGGAAACCTGGAAAAAGTCCTCTACATCTACCGTCATCGCATTGATGGTGGGGGATAACTTTGTACTCATCGGCCTTTTCCAAACAATACGACTTCTACGGTACGGATAAGAATCAGAATATCCAGCAGGAAGCTCTGGTGTTTGACGTAATACAGGTCAAATTTAAGCTTCTCCATCGAGTCTTCAATACTCGCGCCGTAGGGATAATTCAACTGCGCCCAACCTGCCAGACCAGGTCGCACGTTATGGCGCTGGTTGTAATATGGGATTTCCCGGATCAATTGTTCCACAAATTCCGGACGCTCCGGGCGAGGACCGATAAACGCCATGTCACCGCGCAATACGTTCCATAGTTGCGGTAATTCATCAATCCGGTATTTACGCAGAATATTGCCGATGCGAGTTACCCGAGAATCGTTCTTCGTTGCCCATTTAGCACCGTCTTTTTCGGCGTCAGTGCGCATGCTGCGGAATTTGAAAATACGGAATACTTTGCCATTTAAGCCGATACGGTCCTGGCTGTATAACAATGGTGCTTTAATGCCTTCTTCTATCCAGATGCCGAGAACTGCAAATAGCATTAACGGCCAGGTAAACAGCAAAATGATAAACGCCAGGAATGCGTTGATGCCGAAGTTGAGGGCGTCGCGCAGGTAGTTATGCGTGTGGAAGCCATTTGAGTAAATGACCCAACTCGGATATATCATGTTAACTGCGATCTGTCCTGACTCCCTCTCCATAAAATCGAGAATGTCGACGATATCGATACCACGAATGCGGCAATCAAATAAGATATCGATGGGCAAAGTTCCGCGACGCTGATCGCAGGCGATGACAATTTCTTCAATTTCATTTTCGGCAAGAAACTGTCGGAACGTTTCATCGATCGGAACATTAATGATTTCTTCGTTTTTGATGCCGTGTTCACGATTGTCCCCGGGGATGGGAATAAAGCCGACCAGCTCAAAACCTTGACGGTCAACATCACGGCGCATGCGACGCTCTATGATTGATGCGCGCTCGCCGGCACCAATTACGATTATCCGGCTTTTGCCCAGTCCCAATGCGCCCATTTTGTTTGAAAAGTATCGAAACAGGCACAAGGTGAAAATAATCAACCCAGAGGTTAAAGGCAGGTAATAAGGATGGATTGAAATGCCGCTAAAGATTGCGCCAGTGAGCACTTCCATAACAAAGTAGGCAATGGCGACACTGACGAAAATTCGTCGTACTACGCCTCGATAAGTCTCACGTAACTTCGGTTCATATAAACCAACTGACAAAGCCGCGAGTTGTGTGAAAACCACGATTAAGCCTATGTTGAGCGCCATGACGACATCTTCAACCGGCTGAATATTGACGGATTGTTTAAGGATCCAATTGGCTAGATGGGCACAGTAGGCGATCAGAACCGCCTCAAAAATAACCAATATATTGGAGCGTTTGACCTGTTTTCCTTTCCCCGGGCTCATTCTGATCTCGTGTAAATGACTGCTTTATTTAATGTTATTTTTTAATTTAAACGTAACAGCTTGAAACTTTTAGAATTACCAGAATTTAAATTTAGTTTTTGTTGCTTCTAAAGCGTAATCTGATAAAACTAGCGAATATCGTTACTGTGGCGCAAGTGGAACTGTACATGATGAAAATAAAAATAACACCTGTTGTTGGATTGTTTTTCGCGGTTATTGGCTTGGCAGGATGTCAGTCTAACTCGTTGCCACAGGCAACTGTTCGCGCATCGATGACAAGCAATGTCGATGATTACAATTACCTAATCGGCCCGGGAGACTCCCTGAACATTTTTGTTTGGCGAAATCCTGAGGTGTCCGGAAATTTTCAGGTCAGACCTGACGGCAAAATTACCACCTCTCTGGTAGAGGACGTCTCAGTGACAGGGAAAACTCCCACCATGGTCGCACGGGAGATGGAAAAAATCCTGTCTAAGTATATTCGGGACCCAATTGTAACGGTAAGTGTGGGTAATTTCGTTGGCCCATTCGGTCAGCAGGTCAGAGTCGTGGGCGAAGCCACCAACCCGATGGCAGTGAACTATCGTGAAGATATGACTTTGCTTGATTTAATGATCCAGGTTGGCGGTCTGACGGAGTTTGCTGACGGCAATGATGCGAAATTAATTCGCGTGGTGGATGGTGTGCAAAAAGAGTACACTGTGCGCTTAGGTTCGTTAGTGAAAGATGGCGACATCAGCGCAAACGTAGATATTTTGCCAGGCGACATTCTGATTATCCCAGAGGCTTGGTTTTAGTTAGGAAGTAGTAGCAGTTATGATGGGAATTCAGCAGGTACTGGATCAGGTAACGACCTATCTAAAAGGAATTTGGATCAAGAAGCGGTACGTGCTTATTTCTTCCTGGTTGATTTGTCCTATCGGATGGATGGGTGTGGCATCCATGCCGGATCAATATGAATCCAGCGCGCGCTTGTATGTTGATACAAACAGCTTATTACGGCCTCTGCTGCGAGGCCTCGCCTTTAATACAAATCCAGAAAACCAAGTAAAAATGGTTGCAGACACGCTGCTGAGCAGACCTACGCTGGAAAAAATTGCCCGTGAGGCTGATCTCGATATCAAGGCAAAAACTAAGGGTGAGTTCGATAAGATTTTGGGTAGTTTAAAGGCGAATCTGTCGCTGCGAACAACTCGTGAACGAAACATCTACACCATTAGTTACGAATCGGGTAACGCTCAGTTATCGCAGAAAATCGTGCAAATTACCCTAAACGAATTTGTGGAAAACTCCCTGGGGTCGTCTCGCCGAAATGGTGACACAGCCGAGGAGTTTTTGAACAAACAGATTGCTGAATATGAGGTTGCGTTGTTGGAAGCAGAACAACGCTTAGCCGAATTTAAGCGAAGCCGTATGGAAAGGGCGCCATCGACCGCGGATGCCTATTTTACCAATCTTCAAAACCAACGAGACCAGCTGAAACAAGCGCAGCTCAGATTAGAAGAACTTGAGTCTCAGTTGGTTTCAGCGAAAGCACAGTTGGCCGGCGAGGAGCCTGTGTTTGGGTTAGTAGAACCTGAAACTGGAGTGCAATCGTCTGGGGTATCCACTCAATATGACAGCCGTATTGCAGCATTGGAATCAAGACTCGACGAGCTGTTGATTCAGTATACCGATCAACACCCTGATGTGGTGAAAACCCGTGGTCTGATTGAACATCTCAGAAGTGAACGAAATGATTTGCTGGGTAAGATGAGCCAAGTGGCGAAAGATACGGGTTCATATAATTCTTTCGGTGGTTTGAATCAAAACCCTGTATATCAGCAGCTGAAGTTAAACGTAGCTCGGATCGAGAGTGAAATCGCGTCTACCAAAGTACGGGTGGATAATTTCCAGGCCTCGGTTAATGAGTTGCAGGATAAAATTAACCTTGTGCCCGTGATTGAAGCCGAGTTTCAGGCACTTAACCGTGACTATGGAATCAAAAAATCTCGTTACGAGGAGTTACTCAATCGTCGCGAATCAGCACAGCTTTCCAGAAAAGCGGAAGCCACAACCGACGACGTGCAATTCCGCGTCATAGATCCGCCGTTATTGCCAAGTAAACCAAGTGGACCTCCTCGTCTGCTGTTGTACACCTTGGTTCTGTTCGTAGGGTTTGGAGCCGGTTTAGCCTTGGCATTTATCATCAGCCAGCTGAACGCGGTGGTATTCAGTACTCGTCAAATTACTGAACAATTTAATATCCCTGTGTTGGGTGCAGTTTCGCACTTCGATGCACCACGCATGCAAAGGGCGCACAAGCGGAACGTCATGATCTTTACGGTGACGAGCTCGATGTTAGTGATGGCCTACATCGCAATAATGGTTTTGGAGCTATCCTACGGATATACGCCATTTGAGCTGATTGGGAGATTTATATGAGCACAATAGAAAGAGCGTTATCCAGACAGAAAGCTCAACAACAAGCATCTGCGGAGAACAAACCTCAGGGCGAAGAAATAAAAGACAGTGTACCTGCGGTTGAAGCGTCCGCGGACAAACAACAGCCTGTTGCCGCTTCTGCACCCAGAGATTCAAATCTGTATTTAGATTTGGACCTCACTGATGCGACTCGCTTCGTTACCAGTGAAAATAGTCGGAGCAATTTAAGCGAAGAGTTTCGTGCTATTAAGCGAAAAGTATTGGATACCGCATTCGGACCGCTGTCTAAAACATTGAAAAATGCCAATATCGTAATGGTATCGAGTGCGAACCCCGGTGAAGGCAAAACATTTAGTGCAGTTAATTTAGCGCTGAGTATCGCTCTTGAGCAAAATAAAACAGTATTACTTGTTGATGCTGACGTACTTAAACCAAATGTCATGCGTACTTTGGGTGCCGAGTACGAGAACGGTCTGATGGAATACCTGCTTGAAGAAGTCAGTGATTTGAGCGAGGTGATTTACCATACCAACATCGATAAGTTGCGCATTATTCCTGCAGGTAAAAAACACCATCTCTCGACTGAGCTATTGGCCAGCGAAAAGATGCTGCAAACAGTGACTGAATTTGCAAATCGATATTCTGATCGTGTAGTCATCATTGATTGCCCGCCGCTGCTTGGTATCAATGAAACACTGATTATGACAAACCTGGCCGGACAGGCTGTAATTGTAGTTGAAGAAGGCAAAACCAAACTCACCGAAATTCAGGCTGCGGTACAAAACCTTAATCCCGATATGGCAAAAGGCTTTATCGTGAATAAGTCACAGCGTTCGGCAGGGAGTGGTTACGGCTATGGATATGGCTATGGCTATGGACATTACTACGCAAGCGGCCAATAAGCGCCGCTTACACAACAAACTTGCATGGCATGTCGCGCTGGTGATGGCCGTCAGTGTCAATGCAGATGCTGCAACTAGTGAGATTAAAGTTAGTGCCGGCGCCGATATTACGTTTACTGAGAGAAAGTATGATGACGGTACTACGCTTGAGGCGCTTACCTACGAACTTTCACCCACGGTAGCGTATACCGTAGACGGTAATAAACTGGATCTGGCGTTTGTGGTTTCCCATACGCAGTTAGGGTCAGATGACCAATCCGTCATCGATAATCAGCATTATACGGATTTTTCAGCGAGCCTGATTGCGGAGCCTTTACACTGGTGGAAGGTAACCCTGTCAGCAAATCGCAACTATCGCACCACCAATCCATTTGACAATGCATTAGGCGGGCGCTATTTCAATACCGATAGTTTATCTGAGATAACGACGTATCAGGCGGGTACCGAATTCATCCTGAATAACCGCAGCGTAGTTGGCACCCTTGGTGCTCGATACGGTGAGACAAACTCGGATTTAATCAAAGGTACACAGTCGTTTTTCACCAATTTTGATAACAAATCGGTTGCGGCTTATCTTCAGCTAGCCGCGCCAGGCGCGCAGGGCGTTTTTTGGGCGGTGTCCGCGAATCAGGCGTACATTCAACGTGAAGCCTACAGTGATTATGAATCGGTAAGTGCTGCAGCTCAGTTTTCTGCTCCCCTCTATCAGCAGCTATTTATGCGCGTACAAGGCTCACACGAAAAATATGATGTGGACGGCATTAATGCCAACTTTGGTGGTCTGCAATATCGTGATCAAACCTCTTATGGTGCGGGCCTTGAATGGCGTCGTTCAGCGAAGAAGTTTATTGCCGTGACCTATAACAGTGCGGACAGAGCTGGCCTCGAGGATCGAGAGAGTTACGTGGGCGTTGATTTGGCTTGGGCGTTTTCCGAGCGGACGTCTGTCGCAGCAGATTATGGGAAGCGTTTTTATGGCACGGCGAAGTCACTGACAATACGTCATGAAAATCGCAGTCTTACATCAAGCATTGGTCATAAAGAAGATATTTCCACATTCTCTCGTTTGGGTGTTGAGCAAGATATAGCGGTTTATGTTTGTCCGATCGACGCAGCCGGGGTGTTTGATTGTAATCGCGCCGAGGGTGACTATGTGCCGTTGCCGGGAGAGTTCCTGATTAACACCATAGACAATATTGCTGAGGTGAATGAAGAAGTTCGCTTTAACAAAAGAACTTTCGCAAACTTCGCGTGGGATGTTACCGCCAAGTCCAATTTGGGACTTGGGCTAAACCATAGTGAAACTCTATACCTTGAAACTAATCGATTACGAGAAACTGACAGTGCGAATCTGTTCTGGCGTTATCGCTTAAATAAGTCATCTAACATTAACGCAAGTTTGACATGGCGGGATGATCAGGGTGAAGGTGGTATTCTAGAGGGTGAAAGTATTAGTCTGGCAGTTGGACATACGCGCCAATTAGGTCGCCATCTTGATTTCGCAGTGAACTATCGTTTTTTGGATAGAACAGCAGACAATGCATTTTATTCCCTGCGTGAAAATAAATTATCAGTTGCTATTACGTATCAGTTTTAGGCGTAAAATCAGACAAGAAAAAAGCAGCATAATCGCTGCTTTTTTTGTGTCCGAATTAGTCCGATTTCAGCCGGATATAAGCCTTATATTTTTTGCGCAGCAGATTATCGATATAGCGGGTTAGCTTAATCTTGTGTTGTAGGGCATTGTCGAGTGTATCGACCAGCTCCATTAGCATTCCCTTATAGTAATCAATGTCCTTGAGATCACCGCTGGTAGCTACGCCGGCTTCTTTCACAGGCGTATCTTTTTGTACGAACATTTCGTCTGACACTTCTTTGGCCACTTCACCAATTGCGGCGGCATCTAACTCTTGTTGCTCTTCCAGAAAACCATACAACAAGGCGCGATCGACAAATGTGTTGATCCGACGAGGAATGCCCGTGGTGAATTCATAAATCTTGGCATAGGCCTCTGGCGTGAACAATGGATTGCCATTCCAGCCGGCATGATACATGCGGTATTCGATATAGTTTTTACATTCATCTTCACTCAATGCAGACAAATGGCAGGACGCAACGATACGCTGGCGGAATTGCTCCATATTCGGTGCACGCAAAATGTCCTGCAGTTCATCCTGGCCTAACAGGAAGCTTTGCAGCAAAGGTTTACCCTTGGCCTGGAAGTTAGACAACATTCGCAGTTCTTCAATGGTTTCCAGTGGCAGGTTTTGCGACTCGTCCACCAATAGCAAGGCGCGTTTGCCCTGCTTATGTAAACCGGTTAAGTACTCTTCCAATGCATTCAGGGTTTCAGTTTTGGTTTGTTCGGCGATTTTAATCCCGAACTTTTGCGCGACCATGCGCACCAGCTCGTCTGGCGAGAGTTTGGGGGTAACAATCTGAGCGGCAACGATGTTCTGTTCATCGATATCATTGAGCAGGCTATTAGCGATGGTGGTTTTACCCGTGCCAATGCCGCCGGTGATGACGATAAACCCTTCCGCTTGTGCCAGCCCGTACTCTAAGTAAGACAATGCCCGCTTATGCAGTTTACTGGCGAAGAAAAACGCCGGATCCGGCGTCAATTGAAAAGGTTTGCTGTGTAGCCCGTAATACTGTTCGTACATTGCCTGAGAATCCCTATCGCTGAATGTGTAGCTTACGCGATCCCTCGCGTATAGGGCAATGCCTCAGGATTGTAATCTGGTCTTATTACGGCCAAGTGCACTACACATTTTGTAAAGTGTCTGCCCGTAGATATAGGGATTTTTATCGCCTTCGACGCAATATAACTGGTGAAAGCGAATCGCCCGATGAGAATCAGACGTGACGTCATTCAGATAACGCATCTGATTTTCGTTAAATTGCATGGCGTCCGGCTCGATTGAACGGCGGACGTCAGCTAACGATTCTTGCTTGGGCATTTCTGCGACTTCGAGCATCCAGTCAGCCAGGGTGCTGTGTATGTCTTCCAGCATGTAACTCACAAAAGCTGATCGCAACACCATATAGAGTATTGCAACCTCTACCATTATGATGAACGACTTTTTCATAACTCACCTACAACAATAAACAAAACGGACCCGGACAAGTGCATAATACAGGATGTACAGATTTTGAGCGTATGCAGGACAATACTCAGGTTTTTCCTTTGCGACGTGAGATAGATTTGATTTAACGCAGGTTATTAAGAGAAATCTTAAGTAAACTGATATACTCGTGAACAATATCGAAGAAGTAGCTAAACGCCATGAACGATCAAATTCCGGTAAAAAATATTCCAACGGTAAAAATTCATAAACCGGAACCCAGCAAGCAAAGTGATGCCTACACACCGCGCAGCCATATTTATGTGCGCGCCGTGCAAGGGCCGTTAGAATTGTTCCGCCGTTTTTTTGGGCTGATATTCGTTGGTATTTTCGCGATCTTGCCCTGGCTTACCTACGATGGCCATCAGGCGATCTTGTTTGATCTCTACGAGCAACGGTTCAATTTATTCTCGCTGACCTTATGGCCGCAGGATCTGACGCTACTGGCCTTGATACTCATTGTCTCTGCTTACGGGCTATTCTTTGTCACGACCTTTGCTGGCCGCGTGTGGTGTGGGTTTATGTGCCCGCAAACCACCTGGACGTTTATCTATATCTGGTTTGAAGAAAAGATTGAAGGAAGCCGTAACAAGCGTATCAAATTGGATGAGCGTCCCATGGATTTTGACAAATTCTGGCGCAAATCCCTCAAGCATTTTGCGTGGATCATGGTGGCGTTGCTGACCTCATTGACGTTTGTGGGCTATTTCACTCCGATTAGTGAACTATTCGTTGATTTCTTTACCTGGCAAGCCAGTGGTATGGCAATAGGCACAGTGATCTTTTTCACCATCTGTACCTATGGGAATGCCGGGTGGATGCGTGAAATCATGTGTACTCACATGTGCCCCTATGCCCGTTTTCAGTCGGTCATGTTCGACAAAGATACGCTGATTGTGGCTTATGATGCCAAGCGCGGCGAAGGTCGCGGCCCGCGCTCGCGTAAGATGGATGCAGAAACCCGCAAGGAGAAAGGTTTAGGTGATTGCGTAGACTGCAACCTGTGTGTGCAGGTCTGTCCTACGGGAATCGATATTCGTAACGGCCTGCAATATGAGTGTATTAGCTGCGGGAAATGTGTCGATGCCTGTAATGAGACCATGGACAAAATGGGCTATGAAAAAGATCTCATTAGTTTTACCTCTGAGCACAAGTTAAAAGGTGAAAAAACGCATATTCTGCGACCAAAGCTGGTTGGCTATGCGGTGGTCATGCTGATTATGACGGTTTTACTGGGTGTGCAATTGGCCAATCGTCCCGCGCTGGACATGGATGTCATTCGTGATCGCAATACCTTGTACCGCGAGACGTCAGACGGGCTGATTGAGAACGTCTATACCCTGAAAATCATGAACCGTACCCAAACTGAGAAAACCTATCGGATAGAAGTGGACGGCCTGAAAGACTTGAAAATTACTGGTAAAACCAAAATTACCCTGGCGGGGGGCGAGATTTTGGCACTGCCTATCAGTGTGGCCGCAGACGCCTGGGATCTGAAAGCGATTAATGATTTAGTCATCCGCGTAGTGGACGTCAACGACAGTGACTCTGTCGCTGAAGAAGATACCAAGTTTTTGTTTCACTGATGCAGGACGACTTCAGTTTCGCAGGCCTCGGGCCTGATCTTATTCTGGACGCCATTGAGTCGACGCCAATTCGGGTCGACTCCGGTTTGCTGGCGTTAAATAGTTATGAGAATCGGGTATATCAATTTGTTGCCGACGACCGTCAGCGCTATGTGGTGAAGTTCTATCGTCCAGCGCGCTGGAGCGACGCGCAGATTCAGGAAGAGCACGATTTCGCCGCCGAATTGGCAGGGCATGACATACCATTGGTCGCACCGCTACTCCTTGAGGGCCGTAGTCTGCATCATTATGCAGGGTATCGTTTTGCGATTTACCCCTCCGTTGGCGGGCGCCAGTTTGAAAATGATAATTTGGAACAGCTGGAATGGATGGGGCGATTTATCGGTCGTATCCACCAGGTCGGCAGCGCTAAACCGTTTGCCGTGCGTCCGCGAATCGATACCCACAGCTATCTGACTGAATCTCAACAGCACATCCAATCATCGCAGTTGGTGCCAATGCACCTGAGTACTGCATTTTATACAATTCTCGAGCAGGTATGTGCACTGGCAGCGTCGCAATATCAAGATGCTAAGGCCATCCGCCTGCATGGTGATTGCCATCCGGGTAATATTCTGTGGCGCGATGGGCCAAGCTTTGTGGATTTGGATGATTGCCGTATGGGCCCTGCGGTTCAGGATTTGTGGATGATGCTCTCAGGTGAGCGTCATGAGCGCTTACTGCAGTTGGATGTGCTACTGGAGGCCTACGAAGAGTTTATGCCATTTGATGCTAAACAATTGCGTTTGATTGAGCCGCTGCGTGCCATGCGCATGGTACACCATATGGCCTGGTTGGCAGTACGTTGGCAAGATCCGGCCTTTCCTCGTGCGTTTCCCTGGTTTGCTTCAGATAAATACTGGGAACAGCAAATTTTGGCATTAAAAGAACAACTCGCCGCATTACATGAGCCAGCGCTGTCGCTACATCAATAAAATAGAATAAAGCATTGCTCAGTTAGAACACTTCGTTATACTGCGCGGGAATCAGGTGCTTTTTAGTTAAACGGGAAGTCTGTGCAAAGCAGACGCTGCCCCCGCAACGGTAAACCAGCTAAGTATTGTCATCATGCCACTGTCAAAGGATGGGAAGGCGACAATACGGAGTCACTCCACTGGTAAGCCCGGATACCGGCCTGAATCAGGCCCGGCAACGCCGGAAATCCCCTGTGCTCGGTGGGAGCACACCAGGAATCATCATCAATGAAATATTCTGTAAGCTTTTTGCTGGCGATCGCCAGTACGCCGTTATTGGCAAACTCTCCAATCGAAACCATCAGTGTTTTAGGTTCACGTTCAGATATTGAGCAGTATCGTGTGGCAGGCGCCGTGACCGTGCTGGATGAATCAACTATCCGTGCCAGTGGCGCGGCATTTTTGTCTGAATTATTGCGGATGCAGGCTGGCTTTGCGGTCAGTCAGGCTGGTGGAAGTGGCGCGTTGACCGAGTTACGGGTACGTGGCAGTGAAACCAATCACGTACTTGTGTTGGTTGATGGTGTTGCCATTAATGACGTTGGACAGGGCGGGCTGGTTGATTTTGGTCATTTAACACTCGACGACGTCATCCGCATTGAAATTCTGCGTGGCCCGCAAAGTGCGTTATGGGGCAATGGTGCGTTGGCCGCGGTGATCAGTATCACAACTACGCAGGCTACAGCACGGCGCATATCGCTGTCTGCCGGTCAGGACGAGAGTTATCGCGCAGCGATCAACTGGCAACAGCAATTCGACACTGTCCTGGCCGGTCTCAATGTATCCGCGTTTAAAACCTCAGGTAGCAACCTGAGTTTTACTGGTTCAGAACCTGACGGACATCGCAATACCAGTATCAATGGCAATCTGCAGTGGCAGATAAGTGATGCGCAGACGGTATCCTTTTCGGCACGTCAGCGTTTGTCCCGCAGTGACTTTGATTCGGTGGATTATCTCACTGGCTATCCGGCCGATTCTGATGATTACACAGATGTGTCGCAACAAGGTGCGCAAATGATGTGGCGTTATGAGGGACAGGTTTTTTCACATCAACTGGCGCTGAACTGGCAACGTAATCAAAATGATAGTGTCAGCAATAATCAAAGTAACGGACAGAATCACAGCCAGACCGGACGCGGAGTCCTGCAGACCACCTGGCATTATCGTGACGAAAACGCGCTGACGTTTGCCTGGGAACTGGCGCAGGAACGTTTTACCCAGCGTGGAGAGGTCAGTGCTTATGGCGATCCCAATCAGCAGCAACAAAATACTAGCCGCAGTGTAATCATCGACTGGCAACACGCGCTAAGCAGCAACCTGACATTAACAGCCAGTGGTCGATACGATGATAACCAGGTATTTGCTAATAGTCGTAGCTATAAGTTGGGCGCATCGACGCAGCTTAATCCACAGTGGCGCGTCTATTTAAGTCAGGGTGTGGCGGTAAAAAATCCGTCATTTGTAGAACGTTTCGGCTATTACCAAACCTCACTGTACCCTTTTATTGGCAATCCTGATCTGGCACCAGAGCGCAGTTTTAGCCGCGAGGTAGGCGCCAATTGGCAACGATCGGATGTGGCATGGCAAGTGAGTTGGTTTGATGCCTCGTTAGATAATGAAATTGATGGTTTCTATTACGATTCAGCGCTGGCTGCGACCACCGCAATAAACAAATCTCAGCAAAGCAGCAGGCAAGGTGTCGAGACCAGTCTCAACTGGCACACCGATTTGTTCCAGTTGCAGACCAGCTATACCTATTTGGATGCCCGTGAAGAAGACGCCTTTGGGGTCATTCAGCCCGAGTTAAGGCGTCCCAGACATACTGGCAGCGTGCAGTTAAGTGTCACCCCAATCAATAAATTAACCGTGGTGGCAACAGCGGCGTATAACGGTTCTCATCAGGATTTGTTCTTTCCGCCTGAGCCGCCTTACCAGCAACGTGTGGATTTGGCAGCGTATTGGTTGGTGAATATGAACCTGCACTATGCGTTGACTGAACGATTGGGGATAACGATTCGTGCAGAGAACCTGCTGAATCGTCAATATCAGGATTTAGTAGGTTATCGCGGACAACCGCAACGCTGGTTTGCGGGGATTAATGTGAATTTGTAAATGGTTGATTCAACGGCCTTTGAGCGCTGGAAGCACGCCAGCGCTTTATGCTAGGCTGTCGCAGATCTTAATCAAGGAAAAAGTACGATGAAGAAGTTGTTTGGTTTACTTGCCTTTATGTTGATTTTACCTCTGCAAGCCTGTGCGCAGGAACAGTGGAAAGAAGGTGAACATTACGAAGTGATCGCGGATAAGGCGACACAGACCCGTCAGGTACAGGAGTTCTTTTCATTCTGGTGCCCGCACTGCTTCCGTTTTGAAGGTTTGGTAAAAGACATTCAGGCCAAATTACCTGCAGATGTTAAATTCGATAAAGTCCACGTAAACTTTATGGGTTTCACCACACCTGATGTACAGGAAATGGCCACCGCCGCAATGATGGTCGGTCGTAGCATGGGTCAGGAAGCTAAACTGAACGAAGCAATTTTCAAATACATTCATGTTCAGCGCGGTGCTATCAGCGCGCAGAAAGATTTGAAAAACATCTTCATTATTAACGGGGTAGATGGTGAGCAGTTCGACAAACTGATTAACAGTTTTGGCGTAAAAAACATGGTGCGTCAGAACAATAATCAGATTACTGAGTTCCGTGAAGCTGTACATTCAGTACCGACCTTTATCGTTAACGGTAAGTACAAAGCACAGTTTGCCCGTGGCATGAAGCCTAATGATTTTATTGATTTAGTGGTGTGGTTGTCCCAGTTGGACAACTAATCAATCCTTTTTGATTAAAAAGGCCGGCTTATTTGCCGGCTTTTTTATAGCCAGCATTTATCTGTCTACATTTGGCGGCTATCGGGCGTTAAATCACTGACGTTCAGGGGACTTTCCTGCTAAGGTAAGTCCCTCTATTTATTCAATAAAAATAAGCATGAAGTCGACCGGCATTACATTTATTTCACTCTTAACACTGTTACTAAGCGCCTGTAGTCAGGGTCCTGCTTCGATGGATGAATTAGCCGAGCGCTATGTAAAACTGGTGCTCGCACTGGGTGAACATGATTCAGGCTATGTAGATGCCTATTATGGCCCTGATAGCTGGGTAACCGACGCGAAGAAAATGAACCTTTCCGCGCAACAAATTGCCGGTCAGGCTAAGCAGTTGCATCAGCAATTGGCGGCACTGGTTGATAACGATGAAGAAATGGAAAAACTACGTGGGCATTATCTGGATCGACAATTAGTCGCCTTGCAAGCTCACGCCAACGCGATTGCAAGCGGCAAACGCGCTGCGTTCGATAGTCAGTCGCAAAGTTTGTACGATACCGTCGCGCCGACACATGCATTTGAACACTTCGCCCAACCATTGGCGGAATTAGAGGCATTATTGCCGGGGGATGCGCCGCTTAATCAGCGAGTCGAGACGTTCTTGATGCAGTTTTATATCCCACGCGAAAAACAGGATGCAGTATTCGCGCGGGCCATTGAAGAATGCCGTTCGCGCACAAAGGCGCATATTCAATTGCCAATGCACGAGAACTTCACACTGGAATATGTACAGGATAAGCCGTGGAGTGGATATAACTGGTATCAGGGTAATGCGCAGAGTTTGATTCAGTTGAACGTTGAACTACCCATTGAAATCTCCCGTGCAGTCGATTTGGGCTGCCATGAAGGCTATCCCGGCCACCATACTTACAATGCATTATTAGAAAACAATCTGGTCAACGAAAAAGGCTGGCTGGAGTTCTCGGTTTACCCTTTGTATAGCCCTCAATCCCTGATTGCCGAGGGTAGCGCTAACTATGGTATTGAGTTGGCGTTCCCAGGCGAACAAAAAGAACAGTTTGAACGTGACGTTTTGTTTCCTCTGGCGGGAATTGACCCACAACTGGCGGAGCAATACGCTGAATTTAACCGTTTAAAGGCGGAGCTGTCGTATGCCAGTAACGAAGTAGCCAGACAGTATCTGGCAGGCACATTGCCGGCTGAAAAAGCAATCGAGTTACTCCAAACCTACAGCCTCTATTCACCCGAAAAAGCGGCCCAGCGCATACGTTTCTTTGATACGTATGGCGCGTATGTGATTAATTACAATTGGGGTAAAGACTTAGTCAAAGACTATGTTGAGCAGGCAAAGAGTGAGGACGAGCGCTGGCAGCGCTTTGCTCGCTTACTTGCCAGTCCACGCGTACCTTCTTCAATTTTCTGGAATTAATATGCAACGTTCAGTGTTACTGCTGCTCGCGTCATGTCTGGCAATCAGTGCCAGCGCGGCGAGCGTTCAACTCAATAGCCAAGGGAAATGGGTCATGGACAGGAGTGGGCAGGCCATGGCCAATCCACAGCCTTCTGGTCTGATTTTTCGGGACGATGAATTGTTGTTTATCGCCGATCGTAGCGCCGATATTGAACAGCAACAGAAGATTCATCGATTAGCGCCTGACACTGGCGCATTGATCTATCCTGCATACGCAATTCGCGTTGACGCCTCGTTACAGCAGAGCTGCTTTTTTGAGTATGTCAGCAATATGCCGGATTATGAGGCGCTGGTGATGGACACGGACGATTCATCTGTGTTCTACATGGTGACGGAGGACATGAGTTATTCGCCTCTGACGTCTGACTGTGCAGCGAAATGGCAACCGACAGGGTCTGCGCCCGATCCATTTTTATTATTGCGTGGCGAGTTGCGTGATGATGAGTTTGTGATTACTCACATTCGCCCTATCCAATTCCCAGCCTCTATGGAAATTGGCGAGTTTGCCAATGATGGCATTGAGGGTTTAGCCATGGGTACGGCTCGAACCTTGTATCTGGCGCTGGAAAAAGACACACACAACAATCCGCGTATTATGAGCTTGTCCCTGACGGAAGGCTTCTGGAACGACAATGGTTTTGCCACCGTGACAGAACCTCGGTTACGGTTTCCACAGCCGGGCGATGGTCAGCATCCGCTGAATGCTCTGCAGTATATTCCGATCGATAATCATCCGGGCTATCTGGCCGCATTTGCGCGCAATGTGGATGAATTATGGATGATTGATTTGGCAGGTCACGCCGAGGCACAAGTGATTCCGATGTCGTTTTGGGCGCCTACCGCCAGTGAGCTATGCCCGGCCTATGAGCGTATGGACAATGCCAGTATCGAGGGGCTGGCATGGGACGGCAGCAAGTTGTACCTAATCAATGATCCCTGGAAAGTGAATTACAAAAAGAATATTCAATGTGAATCCAATCGTAACGCTTATGAACGTTATGCTCCGTTGCTGTTTGGAGTTAACTTGCAACGCGATTGGTTCATTCAACAATAACAATGAGGCGCAGATAACATGAAAAAATTATTAGCCAGTACCCTACTGGTGGCGTTGGCTGGCTGCCAGCCACAGGTAGCAGAACAAACAGGTGAACAGGTGCAGCAAGCAAAAGTTGCAGTTAAATCCATTGCGTATCCGATGACCCGCAAAGATGATCAGGTGGACACGTATTTTGGTACCACAGTTGCCGATCCGTATCGTTGGTTGGAAGACGATATGAGTGAGGAAACCGGGGCATGGGTAAAAGCGCAGAATAAAGTGACATTTGATTATCTTAATCAAATTCCCTATCGCGAAGCGATTGAGAAACGTCTCACCACTTTGATGGATTACGAGAAAGTCAGCGCGCCATTTAAAGAAGGCAACTATACCTACTTCTATAAGAATGACGGCTTACAGAACCAAAGCGTGCTGTATCGCGTTGATCAGCAAGGTCAACAGGAGGTCTTTCTCGATCCAAACGCTTTCAGCGAAGACGGTACTACCTCATTAGCCGGTGTTTCTTTCTCAAAAGATGGCAGTTTGCTCGCGTATCAAATTTCAGAGGGCGGCAGTGACTGGCGCAAAGTCATTGTGCTCAATGCACAGACGAAAGAGCAGCTTGAACCGCAGTTGGTGGATGTCAAATTCAGCGGTATCTCCTGGCGCGGCAATGAAGGCTTCTATTACTCCAGTTACGATAAGCCAGAAGGCAGCGAACTATCCGCCAAGACCGATCAGCATAAAGTTTACTTCCATAAGCTGGGCACGCCGCAAGACACCGACGTTCTTGTTTTTGGTGGCACAGAAGCTGAAAAGCACCGTTATGTTGGCGCAGAGGTAAGCGAAGATAAGCGCTTCCTGTTTATTTCCGCCGCGGTGTCGACCTCAGGTAACAAGTTGTTTATGCGTGATCTGACAAAGGCCGATAGTGAATGGGTAACCATACTTGACGACACCAACTCAGATACGGATGTGTTGGAAGTCAAAGGTGACACGCTTTATTTGATCACTAACCTGGATGCGCCGAATAAACGCGTGGTTAAAGTGAATGTCAGCGATCCGCGTCCACAAAATTGGCAGGATGTGATCCCACAAACCGACAATGTATTGAATGTGGCGACTGGCGCGGACTATATCTTTGCAAACTATCGTGTCGATGCGGTATCTCAGGTTAAACAATATGACTTCGAGGGTAACCTAATCAGAGAGATCACTTTGCCGGGTAAAGGCAGTGCATCAGGTTTCTCTGGTAAGAAAGAGCAGGACACGCTGTATTTTGGATTCACCAGTTACACCACGCCCTATACGATTTACAGCCTGAATCCCAAAACCGGTGAAAGTGCGGTCTACAATCAGCCAGCTATCGACTTTGACCCCTCGCAATATGTGTCAACTCAGGTGTTCTACACCTCAAAAGATGGCACCAAAGTACCGATGATCATTACCCACAAAAAGGGAATCGAGCTAAACGGTAAAAACCCAACCATTCTCTACGGTTATGGTGGCTTTAACATCAGCCTTAACCCGGGCTTCAGCTCAGCAAACGCGGTATGGATGGAGCTGGGTGGCGTATACGCTGTTGCTAATCTGCGCGGTGGCGGTGAATATGGTAAGGCCTGGCATAACGCGGGTATTCAGACCAAAAAGCAAAATGTATTTGATGATTTCATCGCGGCTGCGGAATATCTGCAATCTGAAAACTACACATCTAAAGACTATCTGGCGATTCGCGGTGGTTCTAACGGTGGCCTGTTAGTCGGGGCGGTAATGACCCAACGTCCGGACCTGATGAAAGTGGCGTTACCTGCAGTGGGCGTATTGGATATGTTGCGCTATCACACCTTTACTGCCGGCGCGGGCTGGGCTTATGACTATGGTACGTCAGAGCAAAGTGAAGAAATGTTCAAATATTTATTAGGTTATTCACCTGTGCACAACGTCAAAGCGGGTGTCGCTTATCCTGCTACTTTAGTCACCACTGGTGACCATGATGATCGCGTGGTGCCGGCGCATTCCTTTAAGTTTGCCGCGGAATTACAGGCTAAGCAGGCGGGTGATAATCCAGTCCTGATCCGCATCGAAACCAACGCCGGTCACGGCGCAGGGACGCCAACCAGCAAAATTATTGAGCAATATGCGGATATCTTTGGCTTCACTCTGTTCAATATGGGTGTACAGCAACTACCCTAAACATTACCCAGTTATGCAAAAACCGCCCTCGGGCGGTTTTTTTGTGCAAATTGCTAAAAAAACATTCAAAAAAATTACCAATGTGAGCAATGACTTACTCCAAAAGTTAGGATATTTAGCCTAATCAGGCTTTACCTGTCGATGAATCCGCATACAATGCGCGCCGGTTTGAATGTGTCTTGTTTTTTGTTTGAGGTAGTTGTGAAATCAATTTTTGTATCGCTGACCATGGCTTTGGTTAGTGTGAATGTACAAGCCACGCCAAAAAATGCAGGGATCGAATTGGCAGATAAGTCTGTATATAGCCAGGTTTGCTATGTGGCTGCCACGCAGGGCATTGATGCAGCGCGTGAGCAATTTTTGCGTCAATTCTCATCACGAATTGAATGCAATGGCCAGCCAATTAACCAATTTGCTCGCCAAATGCGCACCGTTGACGTGAGTCAACAACCTGCCTACAGCGCAGAGGATGGTAATCGTGAAACCCTGATCTGTATGCAGGCTATCGAGAACCCACATCGTCAGTTTAGTCAGCGAGATCTGGCCACTGTTCGTTGTAATGGTAAGAAGTTGAACGACTTTATTCGTGCCATGTAAGAATTTTTGACTCGATGAAAGGCTGCCAATCGGCAGCCTTTTTTGTATCCAAAGTTTATTGTGAAAATAAATTACATTAATTCTGTAATTAAAACGCTTAAATCCAGTTAAAAATGCGTTAATAACCGATAAAATGTAATTAAATTACAATAAATACCTAGATTTGTGTAATTTTATTACTATAATGCGCACAGTTTCCTGATTTGTTGTGAGGTGTGGGTATGAAAAAGGTTTTAGCTGTTGTTGCTATGTTGGTGTCAGCGTCGGTTAACGCATCTGAAGTGCGTTATGTGCCAGTAGATGAAAGTATCTACAGCAATTTGTGTGTGGTTGCGGCGGTACAAGGGTTACAGGCTGCCCAGCAACAAGGCGGCGCAGAATTTGATGCAACTATTCGTTGTAATGGTAAGTTGATTGCTGATTTTGCACGAAAAATCAAAGTTGCGGCAGAACCCGTTTTGCCGGTGACTTACAAGGTGATTGCCGCCAATGATCAGCCAGAATCTGCGCTGTGCGTGCGTGCCGTAAAAGAAGGTGTTGGTGCCCTGCAACTGCCACGTGAAGAACTGAATAACATTTACTGCAATGGCCGTACCTTGCCAAACTTTGCACGTACTTACGCGAAGTAACGCAGTTCATCATTTTAAAAAGCTGGCTCTCGCCGGCTTTTTTGTTATTCGACGTTTACCCAGTGTGGGAAAACTCTGTTTGAAAAATCCGCTTGCACAATATGATTACGTGTGTAATCTTAATTTAAGAATTACATTTGTAATCGGATTGGGCGATGGAGATCTCGAAAGCAGAATTTGAAGTGATGAATGCGGTATGGCAGGGCGCACCTTGCACGGCCGCGGATGTGGTAGCACGGTTAGATAACCAAACCGACTGGCATGAGAAAACCGTGAAAACCCTGCTGAATCGCCTGGTGAAAAAGGGCGCTTTGGGTTTTGACAAGGACGGCAGGCGGTATCTGTATAAGCCGTTGTTTGGTCGCGATGAATACCGTATCAAGGAGAGCACCTCACTCCTCAATCGTCTGTTTGATGGGCGCGTCTCGCCACTGGTATCGGCCTTTGCCAGCCGCAAACAGCTGAGCCAGCAGGATATTGAGGAATTAAAAGATCTGATCAAACAATGGGAGCAGACCAATGACTGAATGGTTAATGACGTCTGCGGTCTATCTGACCGTATGGTGTGCGCTACTGATCCTGGCGCGGCAACCATTGCTTAAGTTACTTGGCGCATGGGGTATGTATGCCCTCTGGTGCCTGTCGCCTCTGATGTTACTGCTGGCTGCACTGCCACGAGTGCATACTGATTTATCTATCATTCCACAAAGCTTCAGCGTTGCGCTGTCCAGTGGACGCCAAAGTCTGCAGTTGATTGAACAGGCGAGTCTGTCGCCCGGGCTTTGCTTGCTGGCAAGCAGTTTTCTTTTGGCTGGCCTGATGACGATTGCGCATTTGGCTGAACGTCGACAGCTATTGCGCGGTGCCACGCGGGTTAATGGACTCACTGATCAATTGTCTGTGTATCAGTGTGAAGTCAGCCAACCGATACTGTATGGCATGGTCCAGCCCATCATTCTGTTACCGCTGGACTTTTTTCAACGTTTCGATGCAAAGAGCCGGCAATTGATTATTCAGCACGAACTGGCTCACTGGCATCGCCGTGACCACCTTGCCAATGGTATTGCGACATTCTTACTTGCCATGTTCTGGTTTAACCCGCTGTGCTGGCTGGGTTACCGACAGTTTCGTATCGCCCAGGAAATGTCGTGCGATGCTCACGTACTGGATGGCGCGCCCAAGACGACGCGCATCTGCTATGCCGAGGCAATGGTTGCCGTATCTGCGACACCTGAGTTACGCCACTTTGCCACCCTACATTACGGAGAAAAAAACATGTTAAAACAACGAATCCTGCAACTGGCAACATCGAACCGTCCAACAAAAGTCTGGAGCATATTGGCTGGCACGTTACTGATGGGCGTGATGGCCACCGCCCATGCGGGTCTGGAAAACAACGCAAAAGCAGAGAATAACGCGAAACCATTAGTTCGTATTGAACCTAAATACCCGGCTCAAGCTGCTAAAGATGGCGTAGAAGGCTATGTAGATTTGTCGTTTGTCGTCAATTCAGATGGTTCAACCAGCGATATTCATGTCATAACGGCTAAACCTGAGAATGTTTTTGACCAAGTGGCTATCAAAGCCCTGCAAAAGTGGCGTTACCATCCTGATGCAAAAGGCACGGAACAGGTTGTGCGCCTGGAGTTTTTGCTGGGGCCAAAGCCGACCAGTTACGATGGCAGTAAAGAAGTGATTCAGGTGAAAAAGAGTAGTCACTAGTCCCACAAGGTAACCACGATTGAAAAAAAGCCGGCGATAGCCGGCTTTTTATTTGTTTTTTGCCTCAATCCATTGGGTCATATAGCGGCTGGCGTGCATGGTATTGTGTTGTAGCATGCGCCCGGTGAAGTTGGCGCGGCGATGCTGCGGCAGAGTCACCAGCAAATGATGGATAGTTGTCATTATCCGCTGTTGATGAGTGGTAGGTTCAAATAGTGCCTGCAGGTGGGCAAGGCAGCGCTGACTGGCAAGCTGCCAATCAGATTCATGCTGATACAGGCGCACAACTTGTTGGATAAAGTCTTCTTCGCTTGTTGCCACCGCACCAGGCCAATCTGTCTGGCCTTGCATGCCCTCCGCACCAATCGCTGTCGTGACACTGGGGGTAGCGCACACCATGGCATCCAATAGTTTGCCTTTTTGGCCTGCACCAAAGCGCAGTGGGGCAACTAACATTCGTGCTTGTCTGATTACAGTAAAAGCATCGTCCGCCCAGCCTTTGACCATAAAGCCCTGTTGTGGATTATGTAGCTGGGTGGCTTTCTTGGGCGGATATGCTCCGTAAATATGTAGCTCGGCTTCAGGGAGGTGTTTACGGATCTGTGGCCACAGGCGTTTGAGTTCCAGCACGGCATCCCAGTTTGGCGCGTGACGGAAATTGCCAATGCTGACCAGATGCTGGCGCTCACTAAATTCCACAATGGGAGAGGTATCTGGCACATTTGCGGTCAGCGGGGCATAGCACAGTAGCTGCTCAGGTACGCCGAAGTGCCCAGTCAGGATGTCCATCTCCGCCGGTGAGGTTACTAAGGTGATATCACACCGATAAATCGCGGCGATTTCGCGAATCGCCATATCTGTCTGCAAGTCTGCGTTAAACGGGTCAATGCCCTGTTTTACCGCATCATGGCGCGCGTTGCGCAGAAAATGTAAGTCTTCCAGATCGAGAATACGCAGCGCATTGGGGCAACTGTTGGCGACGCGCCAGCCAAATTGTTCTTCCAGCATAAAACGGTCGAACATAACGGCGTCAGGCTGCAACGCCTCAACGAAGGCATCAAAGCTACTGCAATTGAGTGCGATGTTGTGTTCTGTTACTCCAATATCACTGAGTTTAAAGCGATGGGGTGACAGCTCTGCCGCCGAGGCGAAATCCACCTGCCAACCGCGCCCCTGAAAACCTCGGATTAAATCCAGCATGCGGCTGCCCGCCGCCGACGAATTGGGTTCGGGCCACACATATCCAATTACCAGTAACTTCATGTTCTATTGTCAGCATCATCGCGGGACGCCGATTGTACCATCTGCGTCAGATTTTGTCGGTGGCAGCCCAAAGCGCTGATGAAACCATGCCAGTAGCAGCAAACAGATGCCTAATCCCATAAAAGACGCGACGCGCCACAGATTGTCGAGATCGGCGGTATCGAACAGAAATATTTTCAGAACCACAATTAACAGGGTACTCATGCCGGTCTTATACAGCCTGGACTGATTGAACAAACTAGCGGCAATGATGGCTGCGATGGCCAAGAGTAACCAAACGGTGGAGTAGGTGTACATTTCACCCTCGCTAATTGGGATATCGATGAGGGCCGCGCCATTCCATAAATCACGGATTTCCAGGTTTACAAACACAAACAGGCAAACGCCGGTTGCCAGTGCCAACAAGCGCCTCAGCGGTGCCTCGTGAACCAGCCAGTAGCCAATCGCGGATAAAATAACCGGCGCAAGATAGGCCAGCAACAACAAGTTAAAAATGGGATTCTGGCCATAGTCTACATCATGGAAAAAAGGATTTTTACTCAGTAGCAGCACCAGCACATAGTTACCTGCGGCAAGGCTGGCAAACAGTGTGGCCGCTGCGCGATACAGCGTTTCCATTTGTCCGGCGACGCGTTGGCGATAGTAATACGCTAACGCCATCAGCCCCCAGCTAAAGGTGTTAATGGCGGCTTCGATGAAGCTGTATTGGTTAGCAAACACATCGCCGTCATACAGTTGGAATCGAACCTCGGCGGCGAGTGTGAGGGCAAACAGATGCATTGCCGCAGCAATCAGCCATTGCAACAGGCTATGCCTTGTTGGCCCACATTGCCGGGCAGCAACGAGTAAACAAATTACGCTGCCAGCGCCTGTCCAAAGTGTCCAGTGTGTTGAGTGGTCATAGCTGAGTAACCATGGGTTAAGCGTAAGCCTGAGAATAATACTGGCGACGACCAGCTTGGCAGCAATAGTCAGGGCGGTTAAGGTAAAATATCGATCCAGCCAAACCAGTGAAATGACGAGCACGGCAAGTGCTAGTGTCAGGGTGGCTTCCTGCAACATTACCACTGCGACCAGCAACAAACACAAATGTGCACCCAGAATCAAACTAGCCAATACCGATGGCGTAGCGTGTGTTTTGCGGGCCAGTTGTAATAGCTGTAATAGTCCGGCTCCTGCCATCAATGCAACGAGTGCCCAATAGATCTCCTGCGACAAAGTTGGCACTGTGGTATAGCCGGTCGCAAGCAACAGACCGGGACTCAAATAAGCCAGTGATGCCCAGTAGCCATGTTCGCTGCCTTCGGACAAACGTCGGGCAATCAGCAGGTATCCGCTGAGCATTACCAGCATCATGATCAGGTAGCTCTGGACAAAATCTGCCTGCACCACCCCGTTAAGCAGATATCGCAACAACATGCCCGCCAGTGTGGCTGCCAAGCCCAACCAGCCAAGCATGTTTAGCCCCGGTAATTTTGATGCGATAAAGAGAGTCAAGCCGCTGAATGCTACAACCACCACAGACATAGCAGGATCAATTGTTACATTGGTCAGGGTGAGCGTCCATGCCAACAGCAAAAGATAGAGCATGAGTGTGAATTCCAGACCAATACCATGTAAGAGCGTTGCCCGTTGGCCGTTAAATAAGCCCAGCAAGCTAGTATCGTTAGTAGCAGGTGGTACTTCGCCATTTGTCAGACGCCAGTGCCAGGTATGCATGGCCGGAAGCAGATATATCAGCGCCAACAGATAGATCAAACGAGCCAAATCGACATTGTGATGGGGAAGAGAGGCTACCCACCAGAAGCCGGCGCCGACCATCACTCCAATCCATAACCAACGTCGGTAAACAAAATGAATCAGCGCCAGGGCAGCCGCAGTAATGATAAAACTATAAACCAGTGCCGCAGTCAGGTCGTTACTGCCGGTGCTGACCAGAACAGGCACTGCATAGCCTCCCAAAATACCCAGCGCAGCCAATACCGGTCCGTAGTAAAGAGCAAGCAACATGGTAAGGAAACTAACTATCGCCAGCAGCGCAAAACTAAGTTCTGCTGATAGTAATGAATAGAGGTGTAAAGCGGCCAGGATGCAGGCATACAACATGATGCTGGCGCCTCCGGCAACGGCAGACAGAATATCCGTGTATCGTGTACCGCGTATACGCAGCCAGGCTGCTCCGGCATGCAATGTCAGCGCAGTAATGGTGGTGAGGATAATTCTCGCCAACGGACTAAGCAGGTTGTTTTCAATTGAGTATCGCACCATAAAGACACCCGCTAACCCAAGACTGACACCGCCAACCCAAATCAACCAGTTATTGCGAACATTGATTATTAATTTATCCAGCCAGCCCGGCTCCTGAGGTGTTGGTGGCTGTGGAGTAAGGGCCACGTGACTGTGCGTCGGTGGCTGGGCGGGTTGGAATGGTCTGTCAGGTTGGCGTGGTGATGCACTATTTTTGTTTTCGCTTATGATGGGTTGCGTGACCGACTTAGCAGAGTAGCGCTCGCTCTGTAAGCTGTACTTTAACGCCTTGAGTTGTCTCTCCAGTGAACTGATTCTGAAAAAGGCGATAAATCCCAACAAAGATCCAAGCAAGATGCCCAGTACCAGAAGGATGATGAGTACTTCCATGTGTGCAGACTTTTGGTTATTTTTTTGTCAGCCTACCATTAATAAAACAGTGGTGACAAAAATAAAAAGCCGCCATGCAGGCGGCTTGTTGGTAGGTTACTCAGGGCCTTAGTGATACCGTACCGCGAGCGATTCCGCACACCCCGCTGCGGGATGTTTCGACCACCTCTGCTACCTCAGACACGGCAGCGATAAAGGCATCCAGCTTGTCGGATGGGCCGACAATTTGCACGCTGTAGTTTTTGCTGTGAACATCGATGATTTGTGCTCGAAATATATCGACAGTACGTTTTACTTCTTCACGGGCAAATTCGGTGCGGGTGGCGAGCTTAATCAGCATTAACTCGCGTTCCACATGGGCACCATCAGTCAAATCAACGACCTTGAGTACATCGACCAGCTTATTGATTTGCTTGGTGATCTGCTCAATGACTTTATCATCGCCGAACGTGGTAATCGTCAGGCGCGACAACGTGCCATCGTCAATTGGCGCCACACACAAGGTTTCAACGTTGTAGCCACGTTGCGAGAACAAGCCAACGATGCGGGATAACGCGCCAGGCTGGTTTTCCATCAAAACTGATATGATTCGTCTCATCAGGTGCGCTCCGTCTTGCTCAGGCGCATGTCATCCATGGCACCAAATTTTATCTGCATAGGGTAAACGTGTTCGTTCTGATCGACACGAATATCCATAAACACCAGACGGTCTTTAGCAGCAAAGCAGCGCGCCAGCGCATCATCCAGTTCTTCCGGTTTATCTACCCGAATGCCAATATGGCCATAGGCTTCAGCCAGCTTGACGAAATCCGGCAGTGATTCCATGTAAGAATGGGAGTGACGCCCCTTGTAAATCATATCCTGCCATTGACGCACCATACCGAGCGCCTGGTTGTTAATGGAGATGATTTTTATCGGCAGGCCATACTGCAAACAGGTAGACAGTTCCTGAATATTCATCTGGATACTGCCATCACCGGTAATACACACCGATACCGCGTCCGGATGGGCAATTTGTACGCCCATGGCCGCCGGTAAGCCAAAGCCCATGGTGCCTAGGCCCCCGGAGTTGATCCAGCGACGTGGTTTGGCGAATGGATAGTACAGCGCGGCAAACATCTGGTGTTGGCCGACATCTGAACTGACAAACGCATCGCCCTGTGTGTGCTTATAAACGGCTTCCACCACCTGTTGGGGTTTTAGCTGCTCGTCGCTGCGCTGATAGGTCAGACACTGGCGCTCACGCCATTGTTTGATTTGTTTCCACCAGTCGCTTAGCTTGGCTTTTTGCGCCGCGCGATCGAAGCCATCGAAGTGTTCATTAAACTGCTCCAGTACTGTGTCGACCGAGCCAACCACCGGGATATGCGCGTGAACGGTCTTGGAGATCGATGCGGGATCAATATCCACATGGATAATACTGGCGTGCGGGCAGAATTTTTCGACGTTGTTGGTGACGCGGTCATCAAAACGAGCACCCAGCGCAATAATGCAGTCTGCGTTATGCATGGTTTTGTTGGCTTCCAGGGTACCGTGCATACCCAGCATGCCAACAAACTGTTCATGGGTGCCGGAAAAGGCGCCCAGCCCCATTAGGGTGGTAGTGACCGGCGCATTGAGCATTTCGGCGAATTCGGTGACCAAGCTGCTGGCATTACTGGCAATGGCCCCACCACCTACGTAAATCACCGGACGCGAAGATTCCTTAATCTGCTCCACCGCTTTTTTGATCTGTTTGCCATGCCCACGCACTGTTGGATTGTATGAGCGCATCCGCACTGACTCAGGGAAGTGATACGGATGAACATCATTGATATTGACGATGTCTTTCGGCAAATCAATCACTACCGGGCCGGGACGACCTGTATTGGCAATATAATAGGCTTTGGCGATCGCTTCAGGGATATCCACAGCACGTTTGACCAGGAAGCTGTGTTTTACGATAGGACGGGAACACCCGACCATGTCGGTTTCCTGAAATGCATCCTCACCAATATGCTGTGAAGGTACCTGGCCGGACAGGATCACCATGGGGATGGAGTCCATATACGCGGTGGCAATTCCGGTTAGGGTATTCGTTGCGCCGGGGCCAGAAGTAACCAATACCGTACCTGTCTGGCCGGTTGAACGGGCGTAGCCGTCTGCCATATGTGCCGCGGCTTGCTCGTGCCGAACCAGAATATGCTTTACATCATCCTGGGCAAACAACGCGTCATAAATATCCAGAACCGCTCCGCCTGGGTAACCGAATACATGGGTTACGCCTACATCTTTAAGTGCACGCACCACCATGGCAGCGCCTGACATCATTTCCACTCAGGTGTCTCCTTATGTGTTTTAGGTTGCGAGCGATTCGTGTTTGCTGAGGATTAACTCAGACCTAAGGGCATTAGCCCAGATTTCGACTATACGTGAGCAAAGTGCAATATTAAACCGTGAAATGGCTAATAATGGGGATAAATATTCTTAATATTGCGTAGCGTAGGATGAAATTGCCAACTTGGGGGTGAAATGAACAAAAAAATACGCGCCGGAGCGCGTATTTTTCGGATGCATCGATTAATCGTCGATCTCTGCTTCCAGCTCAATGCTTGGGGCACTGTCGTCTTCTTCAGCAGCAGGGCGACGACCATAGATACTGGCCGCTTTGGGGCGGTTGATTCGGGTCTGATAACGCAACCAGGCTTTTTCAGCCGGTGTGGTTGGTTCCTTCACACCTTGGGCAACCGCTAATAGCGCATCATCTTCACTGTTTTCTGGTGCGAGTATTCCATCGGCTAAAGCACAAATCAGGTTGCCATATTTATGCAGGGCCTGTGCTTCTTTAATGGAGAAATCACCAGAACGAGAAAAACCATAAGGGTAATTCTTGTAATCGTTAAATGGCGCCTTTAAGTAATCTTCTCTAGTTTTCTGTGCCATAGCAGGCATCCCCAACTCAAAAATTAAACATCAGGAATGTTTTTGGACCCAGTCCATAAACACGCACTTAATAGGCTCAATTTTTAAAGCTGTCAATAAAAAATGCGCAAATTGATAAAAAAACTGGCATGGCTACAGGCCACGTTGGGCATGGCCTGTAGCGATTTCATGAAGTGAAATTTTATTTAGAGTACAAACGATTATGCCGCTTTGGGCTTTTTAGGTACCCATGCCCAGACGATATCGCATTCGATAGGTTGTTCGCCGCTTTGATCGGTGACCACCACCGTTACAGTAATGGCGCCTTTTTCGTCGCGCTGCATTTGTTCTATTTGCGCATCTGTCAGGGTGGCAACGGCTTGCATGTCGCCCACAGAACGACGCACAAAGCGAAAGTTCATACTTTTAACCAGCGGTAACTTATCGCCGGGAAGATTAATTCCACAAATAAATCCTGTCGCCGACTCGGCAAGTAAGATCATTGCGGCAGCATGCACACCACCAATGTGGTTTTGCGTACGTTTGATGTTACGTTGACGAAAGGTCACGCTGCGGCCATCGGTACGCAGAATATCGATTTTGGCAGTGCCGGCTAATTTGACTTTGTTGCGAAACACCCAGGTCATTAATTTGGCACTGAGCCACGACGGATAATGATTTACACGGTCGACAAACTTTCTGAGTGGGTTAGACACAGGCATAGAATTTCCTCTGGTTAGACCAGTTAGAGTGTGGCACTGACCACACTCAGAAATCAAGTGTTAAGCATCGAACGGTATGCCCTGTGCCTCCAGGATAGCCGCTGCTGGTGCCAATTCATCCGCATAGCGTCGCCAACGCCCGATAGAACGGGTATTAATCGCCTCGCGCACCTGCACTTTACTGGCGGTAGAAACCGGCGCGGTGTTCTGCTCTGCGTTCAGACAGGCGGCTTCAAATGGCAGATCGCAAAACGTCAGAAGATGTCTGATTTGGTGCTCAGGGTCACTGACTAACTGTTGATAGTCCAGCAACAAAAAGTAATCTAAATGGCGGCTGGCCTGATGGGCCAGATGATAGAAGCGGCCGTAAAATTCAGCGCTATGCTGAATGTCATAAGCATATCGATAGTAGGGGCTTTGAATAGAAAATAGCTGTCGATAATTGCCAATAATGGTGTCGAGAGGATCGCGCAATAAACAGATAATTTTGGCATTCGGTAGTGCGCGTCTTATCAGGCCCAGATAAAAAAAGTTAAACGGCAACTTATCCACAAAGCGCGGTGTTTTGCCGGTAACCACACGGGTACGTGACAGATAGTCTTGCCCTAATATCTCAGGAGCAATCGTTTCGGCTTGTTGCAATGTCTCGGGGTCTAACACCATGCGGCTGGGCGTTGCACTCAGATGCTTAACTGCCATGCCGAAATCCTGCAGTTCACCGGCACTGGTGACCTGACTGTGACTGGACAAGATTCGTTCTACCAAGGTTGTACCCGAGCGTGGCATGCCTAACACGAAGATGGGCTCAGCATTGCTGTGGCCACCTGACGTTGGCAGGGCCAACTGACGGATGGCAAGGTCAAACAATGGCGAATCGTCTATTGATGCAAACTTTGGGTGCTGCAGATAGGCTTGTTTGGCATCGGTCAATGCATCAAATGCGCAACGATATTCGTGCCGGCGTTCGAATTCCCGCGCCATGGCATGGGCCAGATGCAACTTAGCATCGACACTGTCCGCGTCGGTGTAGGCCTGCTGAAGGCGTGAGAGGATCTGGATATCTTTGCTATCTTCGCGAATTTCACTCAGCGCATAATGAGCGCGATAGTGATTGGGGTTGATGCTTATTGCGCGCTCAAAAGCTTGTCTGGCCGAATCAAAGTCGCCAATAAATTTTAACGAGACGGCCTGATTGTACAAAAAGGCCGGATTTTCCGGTGCATTCTCTACGGCTTTATTAAAGTATGTCAGCGCCAGTTCGTGCAGCCCCACCCGACTCAATGCCACACCCAAGGTGTCTAATGTGAGTGCGGATGACAAATGGCTGGCTGGCGTTTTTTCGGCCACTTGGCGCGCCTGATGTAAATCGCCAATCAGTGAATAAGCACGTGCTAAATGAGCCAGATATTCACTGCTGGGAGCTAATCCGTTGGCTTTTTCGATTAATTGAATGGCTTTGGGTATCTGACCGACTTCGAGATTGATAATACCCAGTAAAAACCAACCATCAGCATGGGTGGGAACGTCTTTCACCAGTTGCACCAGATAAGGGTGTGCCTGAACAAATTGTCCCTGATTGATTAGTTGAATTGCCTGCTGGTGGAGAGGGTGTGACATAATAAAAAGGGCATAAAAATTATGCCCTTATCTTAACCTTGTGAGGGGGATTATTCACCAAAAGTATAGGTGAATTTAACCCCGACTTTACGCGGTTGGGTCAGGTAATGACCATAGTTGCGCAGCAGGTCGGTACGGTTGGCATTAAAGTCCGGATAGGCCGCCATGCCAATATCACTCACATCACGACGGGTAGAGGTGAACGCGTATTTATCGAACAGGTTATCGATATACAGTGTTACCGCCCATTGGTCAGCTTTGATGCTGGCAGACAGGTTACTCAATGCATAACCTGGCAGAGTTTCTCCATCTGCACGTAAGCCTACTTTGGTAATAACGTCGCTCTGCGCGGTCAGGCCATACACCACTTCCAGCACCTTGTCGTCCATCAGATCCTGACTGTACTTCACGCCAAAGGAGAATTGATGCTCAGGTGAACCAGGCAGACGATCACCCGACTTGGCTGAGTAATAGTCGCGTACTTCTTGTGTGACATCTTCATCTGCTTCGAATCGGATAAATAAGCCATCTGCGTCAGAGGTTAATTTAGCTTCGGTGTAAGAGTAAGTACCATAAACCGTGAAGTGATCACCTAACAGCGCGCGCGAGGAAATTTCCAAACCTTGAGTTTCAGCACTGCCCGCGTTAGCCAGAATGGGTTGCTGACCGAAGTAAGTTGCACCAGAAATTTGTGCATCTTCCCATTCAGTCTTAAATACGGCGGCGTTGAAATGCAGTTTGTTCTTCAACCAGGTGCTCTTGAAACCTAACTCGTAGTTGGTAGTCGTGTCCGGCGCATAGGCAACCTCATCAGGCAGTGCACAAACACTCTGGAAACTGTCGTCAACATCAGGTGGGCACGCAGGTACGCCGTTAGTCCCACCGATACGGAAGCCTTCGCTCACTGTCAGGTAACCCATTACGGTTGAGCTGAAGTCGTAGCTAGTGTTGAATTTGAATAGGCTGCCACTGTCATCTGCTGCCAAGTCAACAAACTCCAGTTCCAAAGAATCTGATTCACGACCATCAAACACGGTGTAGTAGAGAGGCAGGTCAATGGCAGAACTTGACTCAATATCGTATTGATATTGACGTAAGCCCAAGGTCACATCCCATTTATCATTGATGACGTAGGTAAGCTCACCAAAAATTGCTTTCTCGGTGATTTCTGTGTAATCGACGGAATAGTATTCCAGCATGTCCGGACGCGGATTACCGCCAGCTTCCCACACATCCAGCGCGTATTCAGCAAACCCTGGGGTAAATTCAGAGCTGTCTCCGAACGAATCCAGATTGTTGTAGAACGCACCTACGATCCATGACAGTTTGTCAGTGTTTTTTGAAACTAAACGGATTTCCTGAGTGATGATCTCAACATCTTCCACTTCACGGGTAAATGCGGCAAATGCCGGGAACTCTTCATAGCTATACGCCAGGCGAATCAAGAGATCAGACTGGTCTCGTTGGCCCTCGGCGCTGTATTTTGAATAGCCGGTTGCGGACACCAGTTCGGCAAAATCTAAATCTGCAGTGATTTCGAGGCTTAATAATTCATCCGTTTTTTCACGCGGCTCTTCGTATCGATAAGCAGACTCATATTTACCAATCACCTGAGAAAGTGGATTGGAGCTATCCAATGCACCATATTGCGTGATTGAACGGCCTTCGACCTGTTGATTTTGATAAGTGTAGGCCAGCGTTGCATCGATATCGTCTGTAGGTAACCAGCGCAGCGCGACACGGGCGGTCAGCGTTTCTTCGCCGTTTGCATCTTTAACCTGCTTCAGGTTATCGCTTACCGCACTAGCGTCAGACCAATCCGGGTCTGGCAAAGAAACGCCAGGATTTTTGACCACATAGTTGTAGTCGATGAATCCTGGGTTATTGAAGTAGTTAACCGATGCTCTGACCGCCAGTTTATTTTCAATTATCGGGGTATTGAAAACAAAACCACCTTCGCCACCCAAACTGTCGCTTTGGCTTAATGAGAAAATGTCACCAAACACTTTGCCGCTGGTGAAATCCATGTCTGCTTTCTTAGGAATATAGCGAATTGCGCCACCCAGAGTGCCAGCTCCGTACAGAGTACCTTGCGGGCCGATCAGGACTTCAACCCGGTCAATGTCGGTCAGACGCAGATTGATGAAAAGCGGAATCTCACCTACGTAGGTCGCGACGGTACCGCCATCTGAACTTGGGCCGGAAGAGTTAGTGTTTAAGCCACGCACAATAATCGGGGAATCAGAACGGCCGCCCTGGTCGGTTACGGTCAAACCTGGCACCCAACGGGCGATGTCGTCTAAATCGCCAATATTTTGCTCAGCCATTACATCAGAATTCAGCGCGGTGATGTTTAGTGGGGCATCCTGCACTGTTCCGGTGCGTCGGGTTGCAGTCACCTGAATGGTCTCAATACCACCTTGCTCCACTTCCTGCGCTGCAATATCTGCACTAAACGTGGCAACAACGGCCAATGACAGGGCAGTTTTTGCAAACGGTAACGACTTTTTGATTTTCATTTGAGTGTCCTGTTTGAGTGTCAAAACGATGTTAGGTTTCTAGCAGTCTGCAAGATGTTTGCCGACCTTGCCAACCAAAAAGGTTGCGAAATGTAACGGTATGCAGGGGGTTCATCAAGATTTTTATGCAATCAAAATGCATAAAAAGTCGCGACAATAAGTGTTGGCTGTAACTGAAATAGAACGAATTATGTTAACGAAGGTTGTTGATATGGGGTGCACTGAATTTGTGCAGCATATTTATTCAATAGCAAAAAATTACAATGTTATTGAAAAATAAATAAAAATTATCTTTTCAGGTTGTTCAGTAACAAATGATTTTTGTATTCATCTGACGCACCTAATTTGTTTAGGTTCCCAACAGTGGATGCGTGGTTAAAAACAGTCAGTATTAATTAGAAACTTGTGAAAAATTGGAGTCGATGCGTCGAACCCGAGAAACGAGATTGAACCGGGCGGCGTCCCGCTGGCCGGCACCCCAGCGGAGTGGCGCACCACCTCGAGACCCCAATAAATAGTGGAGCGAGTTCTTCTGAACCGTTGGGTGAAATAATACTTCAATGATTTCAAAAATTTGGAGTCGAAGCGTCGCACTGGGGAAACGAGACTTGATTGGCTGGCACCCCAGCGGAGTGGCGCACCACCTCGAGACCCCAACAAAAAAAGCGGAGCGAAATAATTTAAACTAATCGGAGAAACGAGACTGAACCGGCCGACGCTCGGTCGATGTGTCGAACCATCGCGACCCCAAACAAATAGTGGAGCGAGATCGAATAGCTCGAAGGTAACTAAGAATTTTAACTTTAAAAAGAATTTGGAGCGGGAAACGAGACTCGAACTCGCGACCCCAACCTTGGCAAGGTTGTGCTCTACCAACTGAGCTATTCCCGCGTATAGGAGGTATTTGAATCGGTTTGGAAGGGAATCAGACCGACCGGGGTGGCGTTCCACCTCGTGACACCAAAAGTGGGTCGTGATTACAATCCGGATTTAAACCAAACACTCAAAAGAGAAGTTTGGAGCGGGAAACGAGACTCGAACTCGCGACCCCAACCTTGGCAAGGTTGTGCTCTACCAACTGAGCTATTCCCGCGTACCGATTTGCGCTTGCACTATCGTGCCCAAGCGGACGCGCATTTTACAAAAAAAACGGTCAGACGCAAGCGTTAATTTGCACGAATTGCGCCTGATAGGGTCTGATTGCTTAAATCTTAAACACGTGCTGGCGGTAATACACCAGTTCGGCAATTGACTCGCGAATATCATCCAGTGCTAAGTGCACATTTTTCTTAGAAAAACCGTCCAGCAGCTCGGGTTTCCAACGGCGCACCAATTCTTTAACTGAACTCACATCCACATTGCGGTAATGGAAATAGGCTTCCAACTCTGGCATATGGCGCACCAGAAAGCGGCGATCCTGCCCAATACTGTTACCACATAAAGGAGACTTACCTGCATCTACCCAGTGCTGCAGGAATTCGATGGTCATGCGAGTAGCATCGTCCACACTAACCTGACTATCGCGGCAGCGTTGGGTCAGACCGCTTTCGCCGTGGGTGCGGGTACACCACTCATCCATACCGTCCAGTACGCTATCGGGCTGATGCACGGCGATGACCGGACCCTCCGCCAGAATATTCAGATCGGAGTCCGTCACGATGCTGGCAATCTCTAATACTTTGTCAGTGTCGGGATCCAGGCCTGTCATTTCCATGTCGATCCACACCAGATTGCGATTATTTACCTGCATATTGTCTCACTAGAAAGGTTGTCACGTGTAAAAACGTGGCGCTCGGGTTATCATTTGCGCCTAATAGTAATTCAGCATTTCTATCGTGGCAAAACGCAATAAACTGACAAACCGACAGAAACGTCAGGTATCGGACAATTTGTCCAAACGCCTGCAGCAATCCGATCTGCCTGCCGATGAGCAGTTGGGTGATGCGCAAACCGGCCTGGTGATTGGGCGTTTCGGTCAGCATGCGGATATAGAAACCAGTGAAGGTGAGATTACCCGCTGCCATATTCGGCGCAATATACAGGATGTGGTATGTGGCGACAGGGTATTATTCCGCCCTGGTAAAGACAGCGCCAACGTAAGTGGTGTACTGGAAGCTGTTGAACCGCGTAAGAGCCTGCTCACCCGGCCTGATTATTATGATGGGGTAAAGCCCGTAGCGGCCAATATTGATCAAATTATTGTGGTGAGCGCGGTGTTGCCGGTGCTGTCGCTGAATATTATTGACCGCTATCTGGTTGCCTCAGAAGATGTGGGCATTCCGCCGATTATCCTGCTGAATAAAGTCGATTTGTTGTCAGACAATGAGCGCAATGTTGTAGAGCAAGAATTACAGCTCTACCGCGACATTGGCTATCGGGTGTTGTTGCTTAGTTGCAAAACCGGAGAGGGGATGGCGCCCCTGCTGGAATTGTTAGACGGAAAATGCAGTGTGTTTGTTGGTCAGTCTGGGGTGGGTAAGTCCAGTATCGTCAATCAATTGTTACCTGATGCCAATGAGTTGACCAATGATGTGTCAGAAAACTCGGGGCTTGGCCAGCACACCACGACGGCGGCTAAATTATTACATTTACCTCAGGGCGGCGATTTGATTGACTCGCCGGGGGTGCGCGAATTTGCGCTGTGGCACTTGCCCGAAGAACGTCTGCAAAATGGCTTTATTGAGTTTCGTGACTATCTCGGCGGCTGCAAATTTCGTGATTGTAAGCATAAAAATGACCCCGGCTGTATATTACGGGAGGCCGTTGAACGCGGGGATATCGATCTGCGCCGCTTTGATAGCTTTCATAAAATTCGCGATGCGTTGCAGGAGCAACGTCCCGCATTTGCTGGTGCTAAACATAAGCGCAACAGCGAAAATTGATCCGGACACCGATTGGGTGTTTGGTATGTTTAATTAGTTCAGGAAGCATGATTTTGGACGATCTGAAAGTTAAGTTGCAGTACATCCTGCCAAAGCATTTGTTGTCACGTTTAGTGGGCAAACTCGCGGCAGCGCGCGCCGGCTGGCTGACAACAGCGTTGATTAAATTGTTCATCAAGCAATACAAAGTCAATATGTCGGAAGCCAAGCTCAGTCGCGCCGAAGATTTTAAAACCTTTAACGATTTCTTTACCCGTGAATTGAAAGAGGGCGTGCGCCCAATTGAGCAAGCGGATGATGTATTGGTCTATCCGGTGGATGGGGCGATTAGTCAGTTAGGCGATATTGAGCAGGGGCGGATTTTTCAGGCCAAAGGCCACGATTACACCGCACAGGCGTTGCTCGGCGGTGATGCCAAACTGGCTGAGCAATTTATCGGGGGCAAATTCGCCACGATTTACTTATCTCCAAGTGATTACCATCGCATTCACATGCCAGTCGAGGGTCAGTTGACTGACATGCTGTATGTGCCGGGTGAATTATTTTCGGTGAACCCGTTAACCACAGCAAACGTGCCAGGTTTGTTCGCTCGTAACGAGCGCGTGGTGACCCTGTTCGACACGCCCCATGGCAAAATGGCCATGGTGTTAGTAGGCGCAACCATTGTTGCCAGCATTGAAACCGTCTGGTCAGGCACAGTGACGCCGCCAACCGGTACCAATGTGAATCACTGGCAATATCCGGCCAGTGGCCTGAATGCAATTAAACTGCAGAAAGGCGACGAAATGGGACGCTTCAAGCTGGGTTCCACTGTGGTCATGTTGTTCGAAAAAGACATGCTGGAGTTTACTGATGTGGGCGCAGGCCAGGTAACCCGTCTGGGTGAAAAATTCGCTGAGCTGAACACCCCAGCGTGAATCACGCACAAAAAAGTCTGTACGCCCTGCATCTAGCCGTTGTGTTGCTGGGCGTCACAGCGCTGTTCTCTAAACTTATCCCTCTGTCCGCGCTGGATATCACGTTAGCGCGGGCGATCATCGCCTGTGTGTGCTTATTTGGCTTATTACGAATGCTCGGCGGTGACTGGCGGCTTAATCGTGGCAAAGATTATCTGATGGCGTTGTTGCTGGGCATTCTGATGGCGACACACTGGGTCAGTTATTTTGCTTCAATGCAGTACTCATCGGTATCGGTGGGCATGATTGCGCTGTTTACCTTCCCGGTGATCACTGTGTTACTGGAGCCATTATTTGAGGGCATCAGGCTCGTTTGGCAGGATTTAGTCAGTGCACTGGTCGTATTTATTGGGATATTTCTGATTGTGCCTGAGGTTTCCCTGGATAACGACGTGACGCTCGGAATCGCCGTAGGCGTGTTGTCGGCCCTGCTGTACGCACTACGCAACCTATTGCATCGTAAGTACTTTTCTCATTATTCCGGACCCAAAGCGATGGCCTGGCAGACGCTGGTGATTGTGTTGGTGTTGATCTGGTTTGTGTCCCCGAATCTGGCACAAGCCGAGCCCGCAACCTACTGGAAACTGCTGATCCTTGGCACGCTTTGTACCGCCGCCCCCCATGCGTTGATCGCCACTACCCTCAAACACCTCCGGGCGAAAACCTTTTCACTGGTGGCCTGTATGCAGCCACTATACGGGGTGATTCTGGCGATGCTGGTACTCAATGAGCAACCGACCTGGCAAACATTTGTTGGTGGGGCACTGGTTATCTGTGCTGCCCTGTACGAGACTGTTAACGCACATAAATTACATTCCAAGTAACAAGGTCGGTTATGCTGATTTTTGCTCATCGGGGCGCCAGTAGTGAAGCGCCTGAAAATACCCTTGAAGCGTTTCAAATTGCGATTGAACGTGGCGTAGATGGCATCGAAATCGATGTGCATGCAGTGGAAGATGAACTCTATGTGATTCACGATCGCTGGCTACACCGCACGACGTCTGGCTCCGGGCGAGTGAAAGATCAGAGCAAAGCCATAATGGCTCTGCTGGATGCCGGCAACGGTCAGGTTGTACCCACGCTATGGCAAACCCTGCAATGCATCAATGGCGCCTGCGTACTGAATATTGAGTTGAAGGGGATCAGTGATGTCTTGCCTGTATTGCAACATATCGACAGGGCAGTAAATGAACTGGATTTCCGTCTCGAGCAATTTATCTTGTCGTCGTTTAATCACCACTTGTTGTTCAACGTTAAACAACTGCGGCCATCCATTCAGATCGGTGCACTAACCGCCAGTTGTCCGCTGGATTACGCGGCGTTTGCTCAGCAACTGAATGCCTATTCGGTGCATATTGATATCGACTGTCTGAGTGCTGATTTCGTTTTCGACGCCCATCAGCGGGGCTTGCCTGTCTATGTCTATACGGTAGATGAAATCGAGGATTTGGATGATATGGCGGCAATGGGGGTTAACGGCGTGTTTACTAATGTTCCCAGTCGAGCGTTAGTCAGACGTGCTCATCATTTACAAACGGCAGAAGCACAACCGTCACCCCTGAGTTATTCTTCGCAATCCTGACAGCGGTTGCACAAACGCAGATTGCTGACATGGGCAGTAATCAGCAGTAATGCTCCAACGGCAATGGTGAAGGGCTCCATCGACTCGCCAAACATGTCTTTGTTCCAGTAAATCAGGCCGCCAGCCAGTAATAGCCCCAAGGGGTAGGCCTGGCGGTGAAAGCGGCTATAACCGGATATCAGTGCCCAGCTACCGACTAATAATGACAGGGTAAGGATCGTACGTTCGAACCATACCTCTGCGAAGATGGATGCGCCAATGAGCGGTAAAATTGGCAGCAGGACAGGTAACAGCAAGCAGTGCAATGCACATAAGCTGCTGATCCAGATACCAAATCTGTCCAGAAGACCGTTTTTACTGATGCTCATAGGATAAATGTCGATGGCTAAAGGGATGTTATATTATAACAAAACCCGGGTTAGCGAAAGCCACCCTTCGGGTAAAAATTAGTCGCGCCCGGCCATTTTCGCACTAAGTGACATAAACCACAGCGGAAACAAACGCTTAATCAATGGCGCCCAGCGACTGAGTCCTTTACCTATGATGATTTCCCGTTTGTTGTGCTCTATGCCTCGGATAATTTGCGTGGCGCAGTCCTGTGCGGATATGCCGTTAGCAATGGAGGACGAAAGCTCACCGAACTGGCTGCCATCGCCGGTCAGACTGTTACGTGAGATATCGGTTTGCACGAATCCCGGGCACACAGTTAATACCTGTAATCCGTCAGTTGCTGTCTCTGCCCTCAGGCTATCCATAAACGCCACGATGGCGTGCTTGGCCGCGCTATAACCTGACATACCCTGTCCGGCGACTTTGCCCGCCACGCTGGCAATCGTGACGACCATTCCTTTGCGCGCGATTAACATCGGCAATAGTGCCTGAGTCACAGCAACCGTGCCGAAGTAATCCACTTCCATGACTTGTCGGTACACATCAAGCTGAGTATCGGCGATACGACTACGTTGCGAAATGCCCGCATTATTTATCAGTATGTCCACGGGTGGCAGCGCGGGCAGGTTGTCGTTAATTGTCTTGGCAGCCAGTTCAGGTAACGCCAAATCAAGCGGAATAACCCAATGTTGCTGACTGTTAGGCAGGGTTTGTCTGACCTGTTCTAACGCATCTATTCGTCTGGCAGACAGAATCAGGCTTGCGCCTTGTGCAGCGCATGCCTGCGCCAGGGCTTTACCAATGCCTGATGACGCACCCGTGATCCAGACCGTTTTATCGCGCAGTTGCATGGACTTTGTCACCTGCTGGTGGCTTGTGGGATTGTTGTACCAATTGCTTCGGTGGGAATAATTGACTCACCGGTACCAGCTCGATGTCATGCTTGCGCAGGCGCAGCTCAACATCCGCCAAAAACGCCACGGTTTGTGGATGGGGGTGCGCAATGGCAATGGCATTATTTTGCTTTTTTGCCAGGGCGATGAGTCGACGCAACTGCGCCTGCATTTCAGCCTCACTGAGCTGATTATCCAGAAAAACATGGCGATGCAGGGTCGCGATGCCTTTGGCGCGGGCCGCTTGCTCCGCTCGGGTACGCACGGTAGTGCGACTATCAACGAAATACAGATTCTGCTTTGCAAGCCACTCTGCCATGGCCTGCATCGCCGCGGGCATTTGGGTAACCTTACTGCCCATATGATTATTCAGACCCACTGCCTGAGGTAAGTCATTCAATGCTAACTGCAATTGCTGTTGAATCGATTGGGCTGACATATTCGCCATCACTGCCCCGGGGCCCGGATATTTGCCATTGTCCGCTTCCATCGGCATATGCAACATGATTTCACGCTGCTGCTGCGCCGCCTGCTGGGCAATCTGTTGTCCAAGTGGGGTATAGGGCAATATCGAAAAGGTCACTGCAACCGGTAAGCTTAGGGTGTTTATATCAGACTGACGGTAGCCAATGTCATCCATAATGATGGCGACTTTAGCGGCTGAGGCATAACAGGACATGCACAGCGAGAGCAGGAAAATCAGCGTCCTTGGCAAGACAACATCCACCGGTTTGGGTTAAGGTTACGGGCAGTGAGTATAACACCCCCAATTGACTTGGCGAGTTTCAGCATGCCGATAAAAATCCCCCGATTATCCTTTGCACAAATAGCGACCATGCTATCGGGTGCCGTGTTTGCCGTCAGTGTGTTGTGGATGGCTTCGACAATCTCCGGGGACGCCACGCTAGCCTCGTCGATGATGCTGTTTACCATGGTGGTGTTCGGTGGGTTAGGCGCAAATTCAGCACAGCGGATCCAGCGTACGTTTTTGCATTTTGGTTACACCAAAGGGCTCGCCAAAGCGTTGAGTATTGTGATGTATCTGCTGTGGGTGCTGGTTGGTTTTCTGGCAATTCGGTTTAGTCCATTTATCTGACCAGCCATTTACCCGGGTTGACGGGTTCGCCTTTGTGACGGATTTCAAAATACAGTCCGGGTAAACTTTGCCCCCCGCTTTGACCCACCAGTGCAATGGTATCCCCGCCGCGAACGGTATCGCCGGCATTAAGCAACAGCGCCTGATTGTGCCCGTACAGGCTCATATAACCATCACCGTGATCCAACGCGATAACCAGTCCAAAGCCTTTCAGCCAGTCGGCATATAATACCCTTGCATCGTCTACCGCTTTGACCTGATCTCCGGCATTGGCGTAAATCATCACACCTTTCCAGCGCACTTGTCCCTGGCGACGTTTACCGAACAGCGTATCCATTCGGCCACTGACCGGCTTAGGTAATTTACCCTGCAGACGGGCCAGACCATTGAGTGCCACAGGTTGCTGATTGCTGGATTGTTGCTGTTGCTGGGCTTCCTGCAGAGCCTGCAACAGGGATTGTTCGTTGATTTGTAACTGCTCTACCTGCGCCGCCTGCGAAGCGATTTGCTGGTTAAGCTTGCCAAGGGTAATTTCACGCAGCTTTTGTTGCTTATCCAGCTCAGATTTTTGTTGCAGTTGGGTGCTGGCCAGTGTCTCCAGTTCTTGCTGCCTGGACGCCAGCTCGGCGACGACTGCGGCAAGCTGTTCACCGAGGGTGCGGAAGGTATCGATTTGTTGCTGGCGCTCTTTGCTCAGGTACTGGTAGTAACTAAGCATGCGCTCGAATTCACCGGCTTTATTCAGGTTAAACAACATCTTGGCGTAGTCATGATCGCCGGCCATGTAGGCGCTGCGCAATTGCTCGGCTAATACTGCTTGCTGCTGATTGAGCTGTTGCTGCAGGGTCTGTCGCTCTGCATTGAGTTTTTTTGTTTCTGTCTGGTTTTGTTGCAGGGCCGTCTGCGTGTGATTGAGGCGTTTGGCCGCTTCGGCGACGCGCAATTCATCCTGTTTAAGTTGTGCCTGCAGGCTCTTGGCGCTAGCCAGATCTTGTTGCAGTGAGGCCTGCTTTTCGCGAATTTGTTGCTGGATTTCGGTCAGTTTTTCTTCTTCCTGCTGCGCCACGGCGTATCCGGCGCAGAGCAGATTCCAGCTTAAAAAAAATAGCAAAAAGACGCGACGAGCCTGCAAGTTATTGATCCTACTCACTTGTATTTCAGATGCATTCTGCCACAGATGCTCCAATTGTGAAGAAACTAACGTGGATCAAAAGCAAGGGACTGTAATCAGGCGGCGATTTCTATATACTCTGCGGTCGTTTTTTACTGTTTTTCGCACCATTTTCAGGGGAAATAGCCGAAATGGAAGAGTTTGTAGAGTTTCTAACCGCTAATTTTGTACTTAGTGGCCTGTGGATCGTGTTGTTCGTGGCACTGATTTATAGCTTTATCGCTGGCGCGTTATCCAAAGTAAAAGAAATCAATAATCACCAAACCACCGAGCTGATGAACAAGCATGATGGGGTGGTACTGGATATCCGTGGTCAGGCCGATTTTCGTAAAGGCCATATTCTGGGCGCCAAAAATGTCGCGTCGGATAAAATCCTTAAAGGTGACCTGGCTGAGGTTGAAAAGTACAAATCTAAGCCCATTATCGTGGTATGTAATATGGGTATTAGTGCCAAGCCTGTGGCTAACCGTTTACACAAAGCCGGCTTTGAGCAGGTGAGTGTATTGAAAGGTGGCATGGGCAGCTGGACCAGTGCCAGCTTACCAGTGAGTAAGTAATTTATGTCGAACGTTGAAATTTATACCCGGGACTGGTGTGGTTATTGCCGCCGGGCCAAAGCGCTGTTAAGCCAAAAGGGCTTAGATTTTACCGAATATGATATCGAGAGTGAGCCCGCCCGCCGCAGTGAAATGCTGGATCGTGCCAATGGGCGCACGTCGGTTCCGCAAATCTTTATCGATGCGCAACACATTGGTGGTTGCGATGATTTATATGCGCTGGACGCTCGGGGTCAGTTAGACGCCCTTTTAACCGGCCAGGCCGGACAATAATAACTAGGAAAAACCATGACAGAACAAGTAAATGAGAACGGCGCAGCGCCGCAACAAGGCCCACAATTCGCCATCCAGCGCATCTATGTAAAAGATATTTCCTACGAAGCGCCAAACACCCCTATGATGTTCCAGAAAGAGTGGAAACCGGATATCAATTTGGATCTGGACACCAAGAGCAACCCATTAGGGAACGATTTATTCGAAGTGGTGCTGTCAGTTACGGTTACTGCCAAACTCGGTGATGATGTGGCGTTTCTGGTTGAAGTACAGCAGGCAGGTATCTTCACTATCGGCGGTATGGAAGATGCGCACAAAGTACACACTCTGGGTGTGGCTTGTCCAAATATCCTGTTCCCATATGCCCGTGAAGCGATTGCCAGCCTGGTTAACCGTGGTTCATTCCCGGTACTGAACCTGACACCGGTAAACTTTGAAGCAGTCTTCGCAGCGTACATGCAAAAACGTATGCAGGATGCGCAACAAGGCGGCGAAGCGCCGAAGCTTGACGCGTAATTGCAATGCAGAACAAAACGTTAACGGTTTTGGGGGCGGGGTCTTACGGCACCGCCCTTGCTATATGTTTTGCCCGTAACGGCGTTGATACGCTGTTGTGGGGGCGGGACAGTGAGCAAATGCAAGCGATGGCTGCAGCCCGCAGCAATGAACGCTATCTGCCGGGGGCAACGTTTCCTGCCAGCCTGAACGTAGAAACCGATCTGAACAAAGCGCTGGCTCATTCGGACTTTGTGTTAGTCGTGGTACCCAGTCATGCGTTTCGTGGCATGTTGAAAGCGATTGCGCCGCAACTGACGGATACCCATAAAATTGCCTGGGCAACCAAAGGGTTAGATCCGGATAACGGCGATTTATTGCAGGCGGTTGCGCGTCAGGAACTGGGTGAAAAGCGCAGCCTAGCGGTGTTGTCAGGTCCAACGTTTGCAAAGGAAATGGCCGCCGGGTTACCGACCGCGATTTCATTATCATCCTGTGATGATGAGTTTATTGAGCAACTGGCAGAGATGCTGCACTGTGACCGCAGTTTCCGGGTGTACAAAAATGATGATTTCATCGGTGTGCAACTTGGCGGCGCGGTAAAAAATGTTATCGCTATCGGTGCCGGCTTGGCTGATGGTATCGGTTATGGTGCCAATGCCCGCACCGCGTTAATCACCCGTGGGTTAGCTGAACTGACCCGTTTAGGCGCCACGTTAGGTGCCGAGCCACAAACCTTTATGGGCATGGCAGGGTTAGGTGACCTGGTGTTGACCTGTACTGACAATCAATCCCGCAATCGTCGTTTTGGTCTGGCATTGGGTCAGGGCAAATCGGTGCAACAGGCGATGGATGAAATTGGTCAGGTGGTGGAAGGCTATCGTAATACCAAAGAAGTCCACATGCTGGCGCAACGTCAGGGCGTGGAAATGCCTATTACTGAGCAGATTTACCAGGTTTTATACGAGGGTAAATCCGCTATGGACGCCAGTCTGGCATTGTTAGGCCGCGATCGCAAAAGCGAATCCAAATAAACCAGTTAAAAAAGCCCGCAACAAAGCGGGCTTTTTGTTGGTCGGTTGTGCCTTAGTGTAAGACGTGTAAGCGATAGCCAGTGGCAGAGGTGGTATCGGTCTCTAAGGTGATGAGATAGTTTTCGCCTTCTTCCAGTGTCATGGACGGGGTTCTGTCCATCAGCACCAGATTGCCGTCCTCGTCTTCTGCCACAGCAACGACCTCGTAGTACCCCAACGGCAACTTATAGTTTGCGGTTTCGGCGAACTCGATGCCGAGGAAGTAATGATTACTGCTTTCAATGGTTTGGTCGGCTTGCACAAAGTAGATCGCAATATCGTCATAATCATTGGTCAGATTCACTAATCGCAGGTCATGTTCATATACCTGGGGTAATTCACTTTCGGTGACGGTCAGCAGTGCCAGCTGCTGCTCAGCATTTTGGTAAAAGATCAGCGCTTTGCTTTGCCCCTGATTTAGCGATAGCAGACGATTTTCGATGCGCAATTCGCCTAAGCTCGCATGCAGGCGGTAGTCACCATAAGCCGCCGCAGAGAATTCCGACAGGGTATCGGTGGCCAGCGACAGTTCTGAGTCGTTGCTTTGGTTGTCGCTCAGGGTCATGCTCAGGCTATTGGCATCGTCGAGGCTGTTATACACCCGATACTGTGCGGTTGCGTTAATGTCGCTGATATTGCTCACGGTCGTGCTGTTAATCACCAGATCGATGCTGAGCTGGCCCTGCAGGGCACCGGCTGATTTACGCACCATCAGGGTGTATTCCGTCTCATAGGCGAGATTCAGTGTGGCACTATCATACAGAATATTTTGCGTGCCTACCTCAGTCAGGTAAATCACATAATCGCCCGTCGGCCAATAGGGGGCATCGTTGGTGGCGTCTGGGTTATCCAGTTCGGTGCCATTTTGATAACTGAGCGTCGCCAGCAAGGTAGCGTCAGCAATCCCGGCACCAGCGGGCGCCAGATAAATGTCGTACTCGTTTTCCACCGATGCTACGTTCATCGCAAACAGCCGGAAGTTATCCTCCAGATCGTCGCGTTTTATCGCGTAGTGGATAAATTCAGGGTCATTAAAATCACCGCTCAATACAATCAGGGTTTTGTAACCTTCTTTGGGAGTCAGCGTGTCCGTCGCGACGTTATGTTCGGCATCGTCTTCGTCCTCGTAAATCCATTGCAGCTCATGAGCATCTCCATCAGTCACGGTCGCAAGGCTGGTGGCATCGGCAAAGCTGCTTTTGCCAATCAGGGTGTCGTCAACCAGAAAGCTTACGCTTGGGCTGTTACTGGATGCGTTGTAGAACTGTAAGTAGGCAGACGTATAGCTGGTGTCGTCGCTACTGTCGGAACCGCCGCAACCGGTAAGAGATAACAGGCTGAGGGTAGAAAAAATCAGGGCAAAGCGCGTATGCATGAGGCTTCCTTTTTGTTGTGTTTAGAAGCCTTGTTAGAACCAATGGAGGGAAAAAGTTGCCGCCTTTACTTAACCTTTACGTTAGCTGACAAGCCCTGACAAAAGAGCGGTATTCGCTATATATCAAGCACAAAAAAGCCGGCTGTCGCCGGCTTTTCCAATTGTGCAGGGCTTATTTTTTCGCCTGACCCTGTTTAGCAACCGCATCCATCATGGCTTTGATTTGTGCTGCGTCGCCTAAATATTCTTTGCTGATGGGCTTCAGATCTTTGTCCAGTTCATAAACCAGTGGTACGCCGGTTGGGATATTCAGCTCAAGGATTTCCTCGTTGCTCATGTTATCCAGATATTTCACCAGAGCGCGTAAGCTGTTGCCGTGGGCGGCTATGATGACGCGCTTGTTAGCCTGAATTGCCGGGCTGATGACGTCATGCCAGTATGGCAGTACGCGGTCGATGGTCAGTGCCAGAGACTCTGCTTTAGGCAGGGCGCGTGGGTCGATGCCTTTGTAACGACGATCATGGCCTGGGAAATGTTCGCTGCTCTCGTCAACGGCCGGAGGTGGAATATCAAAGCTGCGACGCCAGACTTTAACCTGCTCGTCGCCATGTTTGGCCGCTGTTTCGGCTTTGTCCAAACCAGTCAGCGCACCATAATGACGCTCATTCAAACGCCAGTGACGTTCGACCGGCAACCACATCTGGCCCATTTCTTCGGTGATAATGTTCAGTGTACGAATGGCACGTACCAGCACTGAGGAGTAAGCCTGATCAAATTCAAAGCCCGCTTCTTTAAGTAAACGACCAGCATTTTTGGCTTGCGCGACACCTGATTCAGTCAGGTCTACGTCATGCCAGCCAGTAAAGCGGTTTTCCAGATTCCATTGGCTTTCACCGTGGCGTACTAACACCAATTTGTACATTGTTTTTTCTCCACACGAACAAGGGCTGCTAAGGCATGCAAGAATACGGGGCTATGACGAAAAAATCCACGCCGGACGTGGATTTTTGCGGGGTCAGATCATGTTTTTATTTAGCTGACGGGATGTAATGGCAACGTCACTTCAATGCGCAGCCCACCATATTCGGTGCTGCGCATGGCGCTGATATTACCACCATTGGCGTGAATAGCGCGCGCGGCGATGGCTAATCCTAACCCTACGCCACCGGAGTCACGATCCCGCGCCTCACTGGTACGGTAAAACGGCGTAAATAATTTTGTCAGGTGCTCTTCGGCTACGCCCGGCCCATCGTCTTCGATGACAAGTTGCCAGGATTGGTCATCCGGTAGATTGGCATGCACGGCGATGCTTTGTTTGGCGTATTTGATGCCATTGCGCAGAATATTTTCGAGCGCGCTGGCAATCAGCTGAGCATCGCCATACAAGGGCGCGCTATCACCGAATTCAGATATCAAGTGTTTATTTACAGCGCTCGCTTCAAATTCAGCATCCTGGACTATTTGGCTGAGTATGTCGCTGGTTTGGAAATGGCTGTATCGCTGGGATTGCTGACTTTCCAGTCGCGCTAGTGCAAGCAGCTGTCCCAGCATGGTATCCAATTGCCCAGCCTCTTTGCTGATCCGTTTACACAGGGGATGGTCCTCACCAAATTCATTCTCCGCCAGCGCTACCGCAACTTGCATGCGGGTCAGTGGTGAGCGTAATTCGTGGGAGATATCCGATAACATGCGTTTCTGACGTTCGAGCATATCTTCCAGATGGGTGGCCATTTGATTAAATTCCCGCGCCAATTGACCGATTTCATCCCCCCGTAGTGCGGTGTGCAGATCCTTGGATTGTAAATTTCCCGCACCCATCTGTCGCGCGTGGCGTCCCAATGCGGTTAAGGGTTTAACCAAGGACCGGGCGAGCAAAAAGCACGGCACGGCACTGAGTATTAACGCCAGTGTGAGTAATGCCAGCGGATATTGCTCGCGGAATTCCCGCAACGGGTTGGGACGTGCCATGCGTCCCAAAAACAGGCTATAGGTGTCACCGTTGTAAGTAATTTTGTTGATTGGGCCAATAAATTCAAAATGGCGAATATGCAGCATTACGGCTTCATCACTGGCACTGGCACGTGCGAACGCTTTACTGTCTCCAAGCTCGCGCGCGGGCACTGGGCTAATCAGGGCATTATCCCGCTGGCGAACCAATACGATCAGCTGACGATTGCGCTTACTCAGACGATCCAGCGCTGCGGCTAAATCACGGGATTGTTCGAGCAGCGCAGGTAGCCTTGCCAGCAGGCGCTGATTTTCTTCCAGCCAGTGTTCCTGACTCTCATTGAGTTCGCTCAGGCTGCCTTCCTGATTGCGGGCGATCTCTCGGGTGGCGAAGGCGGTGACGGTCACAACTAAAATCAAGGTGATCCAGAACCACAGGAAAATTCGCCCGAATAAATGGTTAGCCGGGTTGAGCCTGCTCAACCAGTTCATTGCACCGACTCCAGAAATAAATAGCCGGCGCCGCGCACGGTGCGGATTAATTCGGCGTCCTGAATATCGCTAAGCTTTTTACGTAAGTTGCTGATATGCATATCGATACTGCGATCGAACGCGGCGAGCTTACGCCCGAGCACCTGCTCACTGATGTCTTCTTTGCTGACAAGTGTTCCGGCGCGCTGCATCAGTAATTGCAGGGTTGCAAATTCGGTACCGGTCAACACCACGGGCTGATTGGCACAACTGACAAATTGACGACCCGGATCCAGGCTGACAGACGGGCTATTTAGTACGCGCTGAGAGTGAGCCTGAGTTAACAGTGCCTCACGACGCAGTAAGGCTTTAATGCGCGCGGCCAGCTCACGTGGATTAAAGGGCTTAGGTAAATAATCATCGGCCCCCATTTCTAAACCCAGAATACGGTCCAGGTCATCACCGCGGGCTGTCAGCATCAGCACGGGCGTGAGCACCGCCGGACGCAATTGCCGCAGTACGTCAAAGCCATCCAGCTTTGGCATCATGACATCCAATAAAATCAGGTCATAGTGTTGTGCACGTGCCATTCTCAGGCCGAGTTCACCGTCTTCAGCATGGGTGAGCTGATATCCCTGTGGGCTAAGAAACTCAATGACTAGCGCAGCCAGTTCGCGATCATCATCAATTAATAAGATTTGGTAGGCCATACGCTCTCCTTGATGCCTATCCTAACGCGTAACCGGTGGGTGAAATAGCTTAATCAATCTGTCTTTACACAAGCTTTACACGGCCTTTGCGTTACTTTGCAATCAGTTCGCTAGTATAGATTTGAACCAAAACGGAGAACCCCCATGAGAAAATCAGTATTAGCGTTAGTCATGAGCACAGTAATCGGTGCGATGGCATTCAATGTTGTTGCCCACGACGGTAAGCGCCCGGGTGAAGAAATGCGTGACGTGCTGGAGCAATTAAATTTGTCCACCGAGCAAAAACAACAGTTGCGTGAAAGTATGCAGGCAGAACGTAAAGCGATGCGCGGTGAGCGTGGTGAAGACCGGCAGGCCATGCGCGAAATCATGCAAGAAATGGCCAATGTGCTTGACAGTGAAACCTTTAATGAAGCGAAAGTCACGCAGTTAGTAGAGCAGCGTGAAACGCTGGCAAAGGACAAAAAATGGCAACGGGTAGAGCGTCAGGCGAACTTGTATGCAGTATTGGATGCTGATCAGCGTGAAGCCTTATTGGCCATCATGGCAGTCAAGCGCAACGATCGTCAGCAGAGCATGGCGGATCGCCCAGAGCGAGAACCCAAATGGCAAAAAGGGTTAGCGTTGACCGATGCACAGCAGGCTGAATTGGATACATTGCAACAGCAGCAGCGTGAGCGTATGCAGGCAAATCGTGCGCAGATGCAGGCGTTTCACACCGCTGAGCAGGCATTAATTACCAGCGGCAACTTTAGTCAGGCTGGATGGGATGCCCTGTATGCCCAGTATCAGCCAGGGTTTGTTGAAGCTGGGGTAGAAATGGCCAAACAGCGCTATGCGACCTTGCAGATATTAACACCCCAGCAGAGGGCGCAAATGCAGGACAGGCAGCACGAGCGTCGTGAAATGTGGCAGGAAAGGGGACACCGTGAAGGACGGGGTCATTAACGAAAGGGCGGTGTTTACCGCCCTTTTTGTTTGAGTGGCTGCTGCTGAATATGCGCGTTAAGCAGCATTAAAAATCTAAACAGACTCTGTGCCCGGCGACTCAGGTCATTGGATGTGGATTGTTTCAGCAGGCTATTGAGGCGGTGAACACGCAAATAGGCGTTGTTGATCAGGCTACGGGTATCCTGCCCGTCATATCGTTCAAATTCCGCATAGTTAGCGTAAATTTTACGACTCAGTTTTTTGCTTTGCAGCGTGTTAAGCGAGCGACCGGACTGACGAAATTGATCAAACGCAGCATGTAACAGCGGAGCGAGGCTTAGACCCGATGTGACCCCGCTTGGGGCATGTGCGGACAGGGCGTCAGCCAGCGTGGCCAGATTCTGATTAATTTCAAACACCAGCGCTTCACGTTCTGCATTGGCAGACAGTCTGTGTTGCCGTTCACGGGCAAAGATATCGTAAAGTTCATGCCAGATAGCCATTGCTGCTATTTACCTGCTTTTCCTGCTCCCAGGATGGGTAACCCGGCTTCAGTGGGAATATAAATTCTCTCACCAGACTCATCTTGTAACCCCATGATCCACAAGTAGCGAAGATAAGCATCGTTGTTCTTCAATGAATCACCAATAATGCGATTTGCTTCCGCAGTCGCTTTTGCCCGCTCAATTTCTGCCTGACCTTCAGCCTGCGCCAAAGTAACTTTTGCTTTTGCTTGCATCAGCGCAGCTTGTTCTCGCGCTTTAGCCTCTTCGATCAATATTTGTTTGCTCCACTCGGCCTCTCGCAGCGCTGCGATGCCATCCATTTCTTGTTTGTAAACTTTGTATTTTGGCCATGCCCACAGGGCTGCAATGATAAGGAGAATAAATGTGACAACTAAAAATACGAGGCTGCCAAAAGCAATGGCATTTCGATGAGGATGCATCCCTGATTCCTTACATAATTTGAATGACTAAACATTTACGCTAACAGATAGGCGGCGCACTCTACAATGACTGCATTACACCGCGCCATCAAAACCCATTTGTCGCCAGGCTTCATACACAAACACCGAGACAGCATTGGATAAATTCATACTGCGGCTGTCCGGGCGCATCGGGATGCGCAAGCGTTGCGGCATCGGCAGGCTTTCAATGATATCGGCGGGTAAACCGCGGGTTTCCGGACCAAACAATAAGGCATCGCCGGGGGCGAAGCTTACCTCAGTAAAATAGGCTTTACCTTTGGTGGTACAGGCGAACAAGCGAGTCGGTTTTATATCAGCAAGAAAGGCGTCCAGATCGGCGTAGCGTTTCACATCGGCAAATTCGTGGTAATCCAGGCCAGCGCGCCGCACGCGCTTGTCATCCCAGTCGAAACCCAACGGCTCGATCAGGTGTAGTCTGAAACCCGTATTGGCACATAAACGAATAATATTGCCGGTATTGGGTGGAATTTCCGGTTGGTACAAAACGATATCGAGCATGCAGAAAAATAACTAAGTGAAATTGCCGGCAAGCATAGCAAATCGGATGAAGCGAACCCAGCTTGCCGTTATACTGGCTGGCCAATTTTACAAGTTAATTGATTTTTAATAGGTTTTTCATGACGGCCAGCGCACACAGACAGCAGTATCAGTTTTGGACCCGCCTTGCCAGCAGTGCCGCGGTGATTGCCGCACTGTGCATGATTACTATAAAAGCCATTGCCTGGTATATGAGTGACTCGGCGGCGATGCTGGCGTCTCTGACAGACTCCGTATTTGATGTGGCCGCCTCGATTATTAACTTTTTCGTGCTGCGTTATGCGCTGCTGCCGGCGGATGATGATCATCGTTTTGGGCATGGTAAGGCGGAATCACTGGCCGGTCTGGCTCAGGCAGCCTTTATTATGGGCTCGGCTATGTTGTTGATTTTGCACAGTATTGACCGCCTCAAGCACCCGCAGCCTATCGATAACGGTGAACTGGCAGTGTATGCCACCATAGCCAGTGTGGTGATTACCCTGGCGCTGGTGGCGCTGCAAATCGTTGCCGTGCAGCGCACGAATTCGGTCGCGATTAAAGCCGACTCTATGCATTACCGCTCGGATTTGCTGATGAATCTGGCGATTTTGTTATCCCTGTGGCTAACCATGCAGGGATATTATTCAGTGGATGGTTGGTTCGCTATCGGTATCGCCCTGTACTTGATTTGGGGGGCAAAAGACATTGCGCTGGAATCCGCTGCTGCGTTGATGGATAAAGAACTGCCACCGGAGTTCACTGCTGATATTGAGCGCATCGTGTGTGCTCATCCCCGGGTACATGGGGTGCATGCGGTGCGTACCCGTCAGGCCGGGCATACTAAATTTGTCCAACTCCATCTGGAACTGGACGATAAGATGCCGCTACTGGAGGCCCATGGCATTACCGATGCGGTAGAAGAAGCGATTATGCGTGCGTATCCTGAAGCGGACGTGCTGATCCATCAGGATCCTATTTCTATTGTGCGGGATGCTCAGGTAAACGCATAAACTCGTAAGTTAACGCCAGCGCCGGTTGGCGGTATTCATCACTTTCCATCATCAGTTCATGACGGGCATCTTTGATGACTCGCTTGTCACAGTGGGGCAACAGTGCACAGATGTGTGACTGCGCTTTGTTGTCGACCACATGATCGCCACCTGCTTGCAGCACCAGTAATGGCGTGAGTATCTCACTGGCGTGCTGCTCGACATGATCCATCGCTTCCACCGCCGCATCCAGCCATTGATAAGTGACCCCACCCAGTTGTAAAGACGGCTGTTGCTGATATTGCTGACGAAAATGGCTGTAGCGCAGCTTACTGTGGCTTAAGGTATTGATAGCAAACGGCACATCAATATAGGGCGTTTGGCTCAGGAAATACCAGGGTTTACGGGATACCAGCTCATTGAGGGTAATGCCGGCATGAATCACACTGGTTGCCAGCCAGGGTGGCAGAGGAGATTTAATCCCGAACATAGGCGCACTGAACACGGCTTTGCAGAAATGCTGCGGATACTGCAATAAATACAGGGCGCCAATGGCGCAGCCCATGCTGTGGGCAAGCAGGATAGGCTGGGTTTGACTATGTTGTGCCACCACGGTTTCGTAAAACGTCGCCATATCCTGTACGTAATGATCGAAGTCAGCTACATAGCCCCGCTGCGGATCGCTATGCATTCGACCTGACAGACCCTGGCCGCGATGATCGTGGATAAAAACCGAGTAGCCGTTTTGATACAGTTCGAAAATCAGTTCCTGATATTTCACCAGCGATTCGACCCGCCCGGCACTGATCACAATACTGCCAATGGGGTTAGGGTGCAGCACATGGGCATGCACTATGGTGACGCCATCGACGCCCTGAAATTCACCAATACGGACATGTTGCTGCCAAAAGGGCGCGATATGTGTGGTTAAACGCTCAGATAAGCCTGCTTCATCGCTGTAAAAGTAATCCATGCTGTGTACCGTATTCCTGCGATTTGCCTGATGGTACAGGCGGTTCGAACATAAGATGAGCAAATTTTCTTGAATTGTGCCCGTTTGCTGGCAAGGATTGCAATGTCAGATAACAACAATCGGAGAATATTTATGGGAATTCTGGACGGGCTACTGGGTAATGCGTCGGAAATTGATGTAGCAAAAATTCAGGACGAGTTTGCGCCAATCCTCGGCGAAACGGAAACCATTATTCAGGCCTACAAAGTCATCCGCGATATGTTTGTGTTTACGTCTGCGCGCCTGATTCTGGTGGATAAACAAGGGCTGACAGGCAAAAAAGTCGAGTATCACTCCATTCCTTACAAAGCCATTACGCACTTTAAGGTGGAAACCGCCGGGCATTTCGATCTGGATGCAGAATTGAAGATTTACATTTCTGGCGAAGAGCAGGTGGTGAGTAAGGAGCTCAAAAAGGATAGCGCCCTGAGTATTCAAAAAGCATTGGCCAGCGGCATGTTTGGTTAATTGGTTGGAACGGTGATTTAACCCGTCAGATGGCCTTGGCGGTAACCGCGCCGAATACGCGGCATTACGTATGCGGGTAAGGCTGGCGATGTCGTTCTATACAACGCCAGCTAACGTTGTCAGTGGCAAATCTGCTGAATAAACCCACGCAGCAAGTTGACCGTGGGATCAACATAGTGCAGATCAATAAACTCATCCGGCTGGTGGGCCTGTTTGATGCTGCCCGGGCCAAGCACCAACGTATCGCAGCCTAACGCATTGATAAACGGCGCTTCGGTGGCATAGTTGGCGGGCTCAGCGGAAAAGCCAGTCAGGCGCTCTGCCAGTTCGATGATCTGATACTCGTTATTACAGCCAAACGCTGGCGCACTGGGGTACAGAAAATCGCGGGTTAATCGATTTGGCCATTTTTGTTGCACCGGTGCAAGAGCCTCGTCCAGTAACGCAACGACTTCGTCGTCCTGCATACCGGGCAACGGGCGAACATCGAATGTCATATGGCAATGACCACAAATGCGGTTTTCACCATCGCCGCCATGCACGTGACCCAGATTGAGGGTGCATTCCGGCACGCTGAAACTGTCATCCTTACGCTGACGTAATTGATCTTTTACCTGCAATAGCTGACCCAGTGCATCATGCAGGATTTCCATGGCATTTACCCCGCGGGCTGGATCGCTGCTATGTCCTGCCTGCCCGACAATATCGATGCGGTGAGCCATATGGCCCTTGTGTTTGTAGATGGGCTTGAGTTCGGTCGGCTCACCAATAATGGCCATCTGCGGTTTAACCTTCTGTTGGCTGGCAAAAAAACGCGCGCCGGCCATGCTGGTTTCCTCATCGGCGGTGGCCAAAATGTAAAGTGGCTTTCTAAGTTTATGCAGTGGCATCTCTTCGAGAGCGGCGAGAATAAAAGCAAAGAAGCCTTTCATATCGCAGGTGCCTAAGCCATAAAAACGCTGTTCAACCTGCTTGAGTGCAAACGGATCGGAATTCCAGCGGCCCTCATCAAATGGCACGGTATCCGAATGCCCGGCTAGTAACAGCCCGCCTTCGCCAGAACCAACAGTGGCCAGCATATTAAACTTGTGGCGGGTACCCGGCACCGGCTGAATATCAATATGAAAGCCCAGCTGCTGAAAACGCTCTGCAAGGTACTCGATGATGGCCAGATTTGACTGGTCTAAATGCGCATCAAAGGCACTGATGCTCGGAATCGCGATAATGTCCTGGTACCACTGTGTGAATTTTTTATGAACCATAAAAATATTTATGCAATAAAGTTGAATAAAAATGCTTTTGGTGGCAATCTGACAGCAAATCTAGACAGCGTCAATCTGATCTGTGATCTGGTAGCAAGATTTTCTCCCAGCAAAGACAGGAAGCCATGTCCTTTAGCAGCAGCGCGCCTAATTCTAGGATGAAATTGGGTTGCTGCTAATATTTTTCTATCTTTACTCATACATTTAACGAGCGATGAAATCAGAATGAAGGTCATTGTGTTGGGTGCCAGTGGTTATACCGGCGCCGAATTGTGTAATTTGTTAAGCAGACACCCCAGTATGCAACTGGCTTGCGCCTATGTTTCTGAAAACAGTAATGATTCAGGCAAAGCGCTGAGCCAGCTCTACCCGCAATTCCCCGGCTTGGATGGGGTAACACTGCAACCTTTTTCTCTGGCGGACGTGCATGAAATGGACGGTGTATCGCTGGCCTTTTTAGCAACACCTCATGAATTTAGTCATGATGTGGCACCGGCGTTGCTGGACGCCGGGATTCGGGTGGCGGACTTGTCAGGGGCATTTCGCTTAAAAGATGCAGCCACCTTTGCCAGGTGTTACGGATTTAATCATTTGCAGCGTGAAGAATTGGCATTGGCCGAATACGGTTTAGTGGATTTTTATGCAGATAAGATTACCCGCGCCAGCCTCGTGGCGGTTCCTGGCTGTTACCCGACCGCCAGTTTACTGGCATTAAAGCCGCTGGCCGCACTGTTGGATACCGCAGTACGCCCGGTGATCAATGCTATCTCCGGCGTGAGCGGTGCAGGGCGCAAAGCGGCGCTGAACACCAGCTTTTGTGAAGTGGGTGTGCAGGCTTATGGTGTGCTCGGTCATCGTCATCAGCCTGAAATCAGCGCCTGGCTAGGGCAGGACGTATTATTCACGCCGCATTTGGGCACCTTTAAACGGGGGATTTTAGCCACTATCAGTGTGCGACTGCGTGAAGAGGTGAACATTGCAGATATTCAGCACGCTTATCAACAGGCATATGTGAACAGCCCGTTGGTGCGGGTATCGCACGGGCAGATGCCAAGACTGGATGATGTGGTTAACACACCCCGTTGCCATATCGGCTGGCAGTTCGATCCTCACAGTGGCTATCTGGTGGTGAGCAGTGCCATCGATAACCTGTTAAAAGGTGCTGCCGCGCAGGCATTGCAAAATGCCAACCTGATGCTGGGGCTGGAAAAGGATTGTGGCCTGTGAGTGTGGTGAATCCGTTAGTTATCAAAATTGGTGGTGCCTTGCTGGACAGCAGTGCCGAGTTGGATGGGTTGTTTCAACTTGTCAGCAAATTACAGAAGCAGCGTGCTGTGGTGTTGGTGCATGGTGGCGGCAAGCTGGTGGATGAATGGCTGCATGCATTAGGTAAAACCACTACTAAAATCAATGGATTGCGCGTTACACCCGAGGATCAGATTGAGTATGTCAGTGGCGCACTGGCAGGGACTGCAAACAAAAAGTTGGTGGGCATTGCAGCGAAGTATCATTTTAATGCGGTAGGTCTGAGCCTTGCCGATGGGGATATTGCAATTTGTCAGCAATTGGATCCGGCGCTGCAATGCGTCGGGCGCGCTTCGCCTAAAGGTAATCGTTTGTTATCTACCTTGCTGGCGGCCGGGTTTGTGCCGGTGATTAGCTCGATTGGTGCAGATAGCCATGGGCAGCTATTGAATGTTAATGCCGATCAGGCCGCGGTGGTCGTGGCGCAGGCACTGTCTGCGCAAATGTTGCTGTTATCCGATGTGCCAGGGGTGCTGGACAGGCAGAAACAATTGATTGCAGAGTTGGATCAGGCAGCGATTCATCAATTGATTGCCGAGGGTGTGATCAAAGATGGTATGCAAGTCAAAGTAGAGGCGGCACTGGATACCGCCAATCTGCTGGGGCAGGAGGTAATCATTGCTGGCTGGCGCGATATTCAGGCATTACACGCGCTGCTGGACGGTGAACAGGTGGGCACACGAATTGTCCCGACGCGGTTTTGAGGAAAAGAAGTGAAACAGGATTTATTGTCGTTTGCGATGTTTTCGCCGGATCAATTAATGGGCTATCTGGAACTGGCGCAGGAAGTGAAAAATCAGCCCCAACGATATTGTCAGGCACTGGCTGGCAAGTCTGTGGTGGGGTTATTTGAAAAGCCGTCGCTGCGCACACGGGTGAGCTTTGATGTAGGCATCAACAAGTTAGGTGGCCATTTCGTTTATCTGGACAGTCAGAACGATAAACTCGGCGCCCGCGAGTCATTAAAAGATATGGGGGCGAATCTTTCGCGCTGGTGTGATGCCATCGTCGCGCGGGTGTTTTCCCATCAGACCCTGATTGAACTGGCCGATGCGTCCAGCGTGCCGGTGATTAATGCGTTGTGTGACACCTACCATCCGTGTCAGGCATTAGCTGATTATCTGACGATTAAAGAAACATTGGGTGACGTGCGCAATGCCAAAATTGCCTACATAGGTGATGGTAATAACGTAACCCATTCGTTGTTGCTGGCTGGTGCACTACTGGGGGCGGATGTGCGGGTGATCACACCGAAAGGGCACGACGTCAATCAGACGGTATTCCAGCTGGCAGCCGGTTTGGCGGCGCAGCATGGCGGTAAGGTTAGTCAGTCCCATGATATTGCGCTGGCCACTGGATGTGACGTGATTTATACCGACACGTGGATTTCCATGGGGGCAGGCAGCCGCTATGAAGATATTGCACCGATATTTATGCCGTATCAGGTTAATGAAACGCTGATGCAAAACAGCGGCGCGCAATTTGTTATGCATTGTCAGCCTGCGCATCGCGAGCAAGAGATCACCTCGGCCGTGATGGACGGCAAAGGCTCGTTGCTGCTGGATCAGGCGGAAAATCGCATGCACGCACAAAATGCAATTTTAATAAATTTATTAGGTTAGGCGGAGAGAACTGTGTCTACAAAATCAATTGGTAAAGTGGTATTGGCATATTCAGGTGGTTTGGATACGTCGGCGATTATTCCTTGGCTAAAGGAAAATTATGACTGCGAAGTGGTAGCGTTTGCAGCCGATGTAGGTCAGGGTGATGAGGAACTGCAGGGCTTACATGATAAAGCCATCGCCACCGGCGCCAGCGAATGTCACATTGTTGATTTAAAAGAAGAATTTGTTAAAGACTACATATTCCCGACGATTAAAACAGGCGCTGTATATGAAGGTCTGTATCTGCTCGGCACGTCGATGGCACGGCCGATTATTGCCAAAGCGCAGGTTGAGATTGCGCGTAAAGTGGGGGCGGATGCGTTGTGTCACGGCTGTACTGGTAAAGGCAACGATCAGGTGCGTTTTGAGGGCGCGTTCGCTGCTCTGGCGCCAGATTTACAGGTTATTGCACCCTGGCGTGAGTGGGAAATGTCGTCCCGCGAAGATTTGTTGAATTATCTGGCTGAGCGCAATATTAAAACCTCTGCGTCAGCTACCAAAATCTATAGCCGCGATGCGAACGCCTGGCATATTTCCCATGAAGGTGGTGAGTTAGAAGATCCATGGTGCCAGCCTACCAAGCAGGTCTGGACAATGACAGTGGACCCGCTGGATGCCCCGGATACACCTGAAAATGTTGAGTTGAGTTTCGCCAATGGGGTACTGACTCACGTTAATGGTGAGGCATTGTCGGCATATCAGGCGTTGGTGAAACTCAATACCATCGCCGCTGCCCATGGTGTGGGCCGCATTGATATTGTAGAAAACCGCCTGGTCGGAATGAAATCCCGTGGCGCCTATGAGACACCGGGAGGCACTGTGCTGATGGCCGCCTACAAGGGGCTGGAGACGCTTATTCTGGATAAACGCTCATTGCAATTCCGCGAGCAGTTGGGGCTGGAGTTTTCTCATTTGGTCTATGACGGCCGCTGGTTTACCCCATTGCGGGAATCCATTCTGGCCGCGGCAGAGGTGTTCGCACAGGGCATGACCGGCGATGTGGTGGTGCGTTTGTACAAAGGCTTTGCGCAGGTGGTTCAGCGCCGTTCACCCAACAGCTTATATTCCGAAGACTTCGCAACCTTCAGTAAAGACGAAGTCTACAACCAGAAACATGCGGAAGGCTTCATTCGCCTGTATAGCTTATCCAGTCGTATTGCCGCCCTGAAACAATCCGGAGGCGCGTGATGGCCTTATGGGGAGGCCGCTTCAGCGGCCAGTCCAGCAGCATGTTCCGTACGGTGAATGACTCGCTGCCGTTTGATAAGACACTGGCTGTGGAGGATATTCAGGGCTCGATTGCCTGGGCATCCGCGATAGCGAAAGCCGGCGTGCTCACGGAGCGGGAGCTGGCGCAACTGCATGGTGAACTGCACGCCCTGCAGGAACAGGCAGAGCGGGGCGAATTGGATTTTGCCAGCAGTGATGCCGAAGACATCCATAGTTTTGTGGAAGCGCACTTAATCACTAAGCTAGGCGATATCGGCCGCAAACTGCATACCGGACGTAGCCGTAATGATCAGGTCGCAACCGATTTGCGTCTGTGGTGTCGCAATCAGGCACAGGCACTGATTACAGATATGGAAGCATTGCAGTGTGCGCTGGTGCGTCTGGCCCACCGTTACACGGATGCCATCATTCCCGGTTATACCCACTTACAGCGAGCCCAACCGGTCAGGTTCTCTCATTGGTGTCTGGCCTATGTGGAAATGCTCAAACGCGATGTGTCGCGCGTGCAGGATGCGATGACACGTCTGAATCAAATGCCGCTGGGATGCGGCGCGTTGGCTGGCACTGTTTATCCCATCGACCGCGACCTGTTAGCCGAGGATTTGGGGTTTACCTCGCCGTGTATGAATAGTTTGGACGCGGTATCCGATCGGGATTTCGTGTTGGAATTACTGTTCGCTGCCAGCACCGGCATGATGCACTTATCGCGCCTGGCCGAAGATGTCATTTTTTACAACACTGGCGAAGCGGGATTCGTCCAGCTTGGCGATGCGGTGACTTCAGGCTCGTCTTTGATGCCGCAAAAGAAAAACCCCGATGCCATGGAGCTTATTCGTGGCAAATGCGGTCGCGTTTTTGGTGCGTTGCAGGGCCTGTTGGTGACAATGAAAGGACTGCCGCTGGCCTACAACAAGGATATGCAGGAAGACAAAGAAGGGGTATTTGACGCCCTGAGTCAGTGGCATATCTGTTTGTGTATTGCCGCCGAGGTGCTGGATACCCTGGTACTGAATGAATCCCGCGCCCGTCAGGCGGCCCAACAAGGGTATGCCAATGCGACGGAACTGGCTGATTACTTAGTTGCGAAGGGAATTCCGTTTCGCACTGCCCACGACTTAACCGGGCAGGCAGTATTGGTCGCACTGGAAAAACAATGTGCGCTGGAGGCCCTGAGTCTCGCAGAGTTACAGCAAATTGCCCCGCAGATACAGCAAGATGTCTATGACGTGTTGGATCTGGATTTTCTGGTCAACAAGCGCAGTTTGCCCGGTGGTACGGGCGCAAAACCAGTGCACGCGGCATTACAGACGGAAGCGCTGCGTTTAGGTGTGGAGTTAAATCAAGCATGATGGTGAGCCTGCAGGATAGCGTCAAAATTATCCGAAATTCGGCACCCTATATTAATGCCCATCGTGGTAAGACATTCGTCATCGTATTTGGCGGAGAGGCCATTGAAGAAGCGAATTTCGCCAACATCATCCATGACATTGCCTTGCTAAGTAGCCTTGGCGTGCGCCTGGTACTAGTGCATGGGGCCAGGCCGCAAATAGACAGCCGGGTCGCGATGCGCGGTTTGGCCAGTCGATATCACGATGGTGTGCGTATTACCGATAAAGCAACCTTAGAGTGCGTCAAAGATGCCGCGGGTTCGGTACGCTCACAAATCGAGGCGTTACTGACCATGGGGCTGGCCAATTCGCCCATGCATGGTGCGCATATCCGGGTGTGCAGTGGTAATCTGGTCGTTGCGATGCCGATTGGTGTACGTGACGGAGTGGATTTTGAACATTCCGGCCAGGTGCGACGCATCGATGTAGATGGGATCCGTGATCATCTCAATGACGGCTCTATCGTGTTGCTATCCATGATGGGCTACAGCTCAACGGGCGAGGTGTTTAATCTGGTGCATCAGGAAGTAGCGATGCATACCGCGATTTCACTTAAAGCCGACAAACTAATCTGTTTTACCAGTGCCAGTGGGCTGGTGGATGAACAGGGCACCATGTTGCCACAGCTTGAATATAGTGAGCTGGAGGGCCTCATAGCGCAGGAAACGCCTAATGATCCGTTTACCCTGCGCGCGATTCAGCAAAGCTTATTGGCGGGCATTCCACGTTGTCACTGCGTCAGCTATCGACAAGATGGGGCGTTACTGCAGGAACTATTTACCCGCGATGGCAGTGGTACGCTGATTGCCAGCCATCACTATGAACAGGTCAGGCGCGCCACGATCGAAGATGTGGGCGGGATCCTGAATCTCATTGATCCCCTTGAGCAAAAAGGCATTCTGGTTAAGCGTTCCCGGGAGTTATTGGAGGCTGAAATCGGCCAGTTTACCGTTATCGATCGTGACGGCATGATAGTCGCGTGTGCCGCGCTTTATCCCTACATTGAAGAACGTTGTGGCGAAGTCGCGTGCGTAGCAACCCATTCAGATTATCGCGGTGGTGCGCGTGGTGAACGTTTGATGCGCGCCATGAAAAAACAAGCGCTGAAATTAGGTCTTGAACGCATATTCGTGCTCACCACAGTGACGGCACATTGGTTTATGGAACAAGGCTTTACTTTAAGTAGCCCCGATAGTCTGCCGGAGAAAAAGAAACGCCTGTACAACTATCAACGCAATTCCAAAGTATTTGAGCTGGCTTTAACCACCACTGAACAAAAAATGCGCGAATAAGTGGTCATTCTGCTGCGCGGTGACGTAGGATAAAACGTCACTCGTGCAACAGGAGGAGCCATGCAGGAAATTAATCAGGCCGAATTCGCAGAAGGTGTTAACCATCATCTGGAGCTGCGCAATCTCACAATGGACGACTTCGACGACGTCCGAGAGTTAATGGATGTGGTGTATAAGGATGTGGGAGGGGCCTGGACTCGCAAAGAATATACTGCACAAATCAGCACCTTCCCGGAAGGTCAGATTTGTATCGTTGATAAAGGCAAAGTGATTGCCGCTGCCTTTTCAGTCATAGTTGATTACGACAAATTCGGTGATAAGCACACTTACGACCAGATCACCGGCGACGCCTATCTGACCACCCATGATCCAAACGGCGATGTGCTGTACGGGGTGGATGTGTTTGTTTCACCGGCATACCGCGGTCTGCGTCTTGGACGTCGCCTTTACGAAGCCCGACGCGAAATTTGTATGAATTTGAATCTGCGCTCGATCATGGCCGGTGGACGTATTCCTAACTATGCCCAATTCGCTAATGACATGTCGCCCTATCAATATATTGAGGCGGTGAAGAGTAAAGATATTTATGACCCTATCCTGACCTTTCAGTTATCCAATGGCTTTGAGGTTAAGCAGGTGTTGAAAGCTTACTTGCCGGAAGATAAGCATTCCCTGGGTTATGCCACATTATTGCAATGGCATAACATTTATTACGACCCGGATCAGTCGAAACTGATTGGTGGACGCAAGCACAGTGCGCGTATTGGCTGCGTGCAGTGGCAGATGCGATATTTCCATGATGTGCAGGAATTGCTGCAACAGGTGGAATATTTTGTCGATGCGTTGTCGGACTACAAATGCGATGTAGCGTTGTTTCCGGAGTTCTTTAACGCGCCGCTGATGGGCCTGAACCCGGCCGAGTCATCGATTGATGCCATCTGGAATCTGGCCATGTATAGCGAGGAAATTCTTCGTCAAATCAGCCATTTAGCCGTGTCTTACAATATCAATATCATTGCCGGCTCCATGCCGATTATTGAAGAACAGCAATTGTACAACGTTGCCTACCTGTGCCACCGGGATGGGCGTATCGAAAGTCAGTACAAGATTCACCCGACTCCGCATGAAAAGCGCGATTGGATCATGCAGGGCGGTGACAGGTTACAGGCGTTTGATACTGATTTTGGTCGCATCGGTATTTTGATTTGTTATGACGTGGAATTTCCTGAATTGGCGCGTTTGTTGTCCGAAAAGGAAATTCAGGTGCTGTTTGTACCCTTTTGGACGGATACCAAAAATGGATATTTGCGGGTGCGCCGCTGTGCCCAGGCCCGTGCGATTGAAAATGAGTGCTATGTAGCAATCGCCGGGAGTGTCGGTAACTTACCCAAAGTGGATAATGTGGATATTCAGTACGGTCAAACGGCGGTTTTTTCACCGTCAGATTTTGCCTTTCCTCACGATGCGATAGTTAGCGAAACAACACCCAATACTGAGATGACACTGATTGTCGACTTGGATTTCGACAAACTCAAAGAGTTACAAAATGAAGGTTCGGTCAGAAACTATCTGGATCGGCGCCGGGATCTGTACCGGGTGGAATGGGTTGGCAAAGACTAATCTTACAGACACAAAAACCCGGCATCAGGCCGGGTTTTTTGTTGGGAATGAGCTGAACGGTAGCGGCATTGAATCGAAGGCTAAGTTATTGATGAACAACATTCTTATTTACGCACGGCCCTGCCAGAAGGCTTTCGAATCATCATTGTTTTTATTGCTATCCAATCCTTGAATGTCGGTAACAGGTTACATTCATGTCGGATACCGTTCAGCACATAAGGTGAAATCAATTAGTTGTCGGGCATAAGCGGGGCATAGGCGATGTCCTTATCATTCGCTGGAAAAAAGTCGTCATAAAAATTAGCAAATGATTGTCAGCCGGCAAGAGGATTTGCTGGGTTATTCAGTACAGGACTGAATTATAAGGAATTTTAAATTAGCTTTGTTCGACGCGATTTCGGCCATTTTGCTTGGCAAGATAAAGTGCAGTGTCGGCCGCTTTGAGCGCATCAGCCGGTTGCTCGGTATAGTTGATCAAATGCAGGCCTGCACTGATGGTGACGGTTAACGACCCGCCGTTAAAATGAACATCATGGCCGGCAACGATTTCGCGCAACTTTTCGGCCTGCTCCCACGCGCCTTTCCGTTCACGGTGACGACTGATAATGGTGAATTCTTCTCCGCCGGTTCTGGCGAATACATCATGGTTGCGAATGTGGCTTTCTACCAACAGGGCAAGATCCTGTAATACCAAATCGCCCACATCATGGCCATGGGTATCATTCACCTGTTTGAAGTGATCGATATCAAACATTATCAATGCCAGATAATCCGAGTCGTCCGACATCTCACGCTGTAATGCCAGATCAAATGCCCGACGGTTAAAAATTCCGGTTAAGGGGTCTGTCAGAGAGCGTTGCTGGAATTCATCCCGTTGCTCACCAATCAGCGTAAACGCCTGGCGCATCAGCATAAAGTTACGCAACATAAACAATAAGATAGTGCCGATAATCACCAATGCTGCGGCACATGAAATCATCAGATTGCGACTCAGTTGTTGTTCACGTGCCAGTAAGGTGGCGGCGTTTATTTCAAGAATAACAAATGCCTGTGGGGTGTCGCCAACGCGAGGAATTGGTGCGGCAGCTGCGATAAAGGTACCGTATTCATCGGTATATAAATGGGTAAAGATATAATTTTTGCCCTCTGACAGTACCGCATACGACTCGTAGTCAAATTCATCCTGTGGGGGAAATTCCTCGCGAAAATCTGATGCCTCCAGAACATACGCGGTATCACCGTCTTCCAGTACCCATGCGGTGTCGAGGATCAAAAAGGTGGTGTTGTTTTCAATGGTCAGGGTACTGACGTAGTGCACATCTTTGAGACTGCGATGCAGCTGTGCTAACGGCTGTAGTACCATGTCCGCGATGGACTTATCTAACTGCGTCTGGTTCGCCAGATAGGCATGTTGTACCGGATCGATAAGGTTTGCCGCCACGGTCGCCATTTCATTGATATGGTCGAGAAAATCACTCTTAAAGGTACGTTGTGCTTCGGCGTAAAACAGCCAGATACTCAAAAACGGCGTAATGATCACCATGCAAACGGTGATAATGACACGTCGCCGCGCAATATTAAGCGTGTGTTTTATCTGCTGGTCATCACTGTGGTGCTGAAATGGCATAGGGACAACAAACTACCTGTCATCTACTAAACCTATGCCAAATTGTGTTGAAGTAAAGTTTGTCGGCTAGAAAATATCGCCCAGTGTTGACTGCTCAGTTTGCTGGGTCTGTTCTATTTCGTCATCACGCACAAATTGGGTCGGTTGCGTGCCGGCCTTAAAATATTCAAAGCGCGAGGTGAAATCACTGCGTTGAGTGAGTTTGCCTGTGCTGCGGTCAATTCTGACTGTGACAATATTCGGCGGTACAAAAAACTCCTGTTCCGCCTCTTTCAACAAGGCCTGCTGCATAAATCGAATCCACGCTGGTTGCGCCACTCTGGCGCCGTCTTCGCCACCTACCATGGCATTACCCAACCAGTTATAACGTTGGGGATTCTGATTTATCAGATACTGGTTTGCGCTCGTGCGCCCCAGCATGCGGCTCATATCGTCAAAGCCAACCCAACTGGTAGCTACGAGATTCGGGGTAAATCCGCTAAACCAGGTATCGCGCGCATCGTTGGTGGTACCGGTTTTGCCTGCTACGTCATCACGATGCAAAAGATTCGCGGCACGCCAACCCGTACCTTGCCAGTAGGTGTTGGTGCCCCATTTGCCATTAGTCTTTAAGGCAGTACGCATCATATCGGTCATTAAGAATGCATTATCGGCACTGATTACCCGCGGTGCTTTCGGTGCTTCGAGGCTTTGTGACGACTCCAATTCTTCGCGGGTTTGCTGCGTTGTGTCGGGTTCTGTCGGCGTATCGAGTAGATTGGTTAGCACGCATTCTCGGCACGCCAGCGCGGGATTGGCTTGCCAAATCGTGTCACCATCAATATTTTCTACCCGCTCGACCAAATAGGGCTCGACTAAAAATCCACCATTGGCGAAGGTACTGAAGCCGGTTGCCACCTGCAGCGGGGTCAGAGACGCAGAACCCAGTGCCAGCGACTCATCGCGCGGAAGTTCTTTTGGGTTAAAGCCAAAATTGGCCAGATGATTGATAACATTATCCAGCCCTACCGCCCGCAGCAATCGTACGGAGACCACGTTTTTAGACTTACCCAGCGCCACTCGCATACGAATGGGCCCATCATATTCTTCCGGTGAGTTCTTTGGACGCCACGCCAACCCTGAGGCACGATCCCACTGATTGATTGGCGCATCGTTAATGATGCTGGCTGGGGTAAAGCCATGTTCCAGAGCAGAGGAATAAACAAAGGGTTTAATGTTAGATCCGACCTGACGTTTAGCCTGAGTCGCCCGGTTAAACTCGCTGTGATAGAAGTTATAACCGCCGACCAAAGCGCGGATCGCTCCGTTAAGCGGATCCAGCGCAACAAACGCGCCGGTCACATCGGGAATTTGACTAATTTGCCATTGTTGCTGCTGATTCTGGCGGATGTAAATAAGCTGACCTACCTGCGCAATGTCTGCTGCTGTCTGAGGATCAGGCCCTTGTTCAATATCGGAAATAAACTGTCGTGCCCAGGCGAGGCCATCCCAGTCAATTCTCAGCCGGGTACCGTCTTTGTTCACTACGTCGATAGATTGTTCCTGTACTGCCAACACGGCTGCCGGGGTCAATGGGCTGTATGCCGGCGTGGCGGAGAGCATGTCGAGTATTTGCGTTTCGTCAACGGGAGTTGGTTGGTCGGCCGGCCAAAGTTGAGCTATCGGCCCGCGGTATCCATGACGTTCGTCATAATCGTGCAGGTTCTGAATGACCGCGTCTGTTGCCGCTTGCTGAATATCGGATGGGGTTGTGAGATAAACTTTGTAGCCCATCGTCTCGGCTTCTTCGCGACCATATCGGCGTACCATTTCCTGATAGGCTAAATCAGCTACGTAAGGGGCGTTGACTTCGATTTCTGCTCCGTGCAAGCGGGCCGTGACGGGCGCCGCAACCGCCTCCATGTATTGGTCTTTGTTAATGTAACCTTCATCCAGCATACGCAATAACACTATGCGGCGACGTTCCATTGAACGCGAGGGGTGGCTGATGGGATTCAGCAGTGACGGTGCCTGGTGTAAACCGGCGATGGTTGCCATTTGCGCCAGTGTCAGCTCCTGAACGTTTTTGCCGTAATAGACCTGCGCGGCAGCACCAACACCAAATGCGCGATGGCCTAATTCATATTTATTCAGGTAAAGCTCAAGGATTTCATCCTTACTGAGGACCTGTTCCATCGCCAGGGCGATAAAAATTTCTTTTATCTTGCGTTCGAATTTCTTTTCGCGACTGAGGAAAAATCCCCGAGCCAGCTGCATGGTCAGGGTACTGGCACCCTGACTGCGCTCTCCTGTGCGAATTAGGTTAACGGCGGCGCGAAAAACGCCGATAAAGTCGATACCAGGGTGCTCGTAAAAACGACTGTCTTCAGTGGCGATTACTGCATCGATCAGGGGCTGCGGTATTTCTGACAGTTTAAGCGGAATACGGCGCTTAATTCCGTACTGGGAAATTAACTTGCCATCTGACGTATAAATTTGCAGCGGTGTTTGTAAATGCACATCTTTTAATACGTCTACACTGGGAAGTTGCGGTTTATAGTAATAATAAAGGCCAATAATCAGCCCGGTCGCTAAAAAGCAACCTATCAGGGTAAGTAAGAATAAACGTTTGAGATACTTCACAAAACTAATGATAACAGGGCAATTACAGCAAAATGACTTATATTTTATACCTATGTACCGTTATTAGAACCAATTAGGAAGTAAAATAAGTTAATAATATGCTTCCCGCGGTATCAACTGGATGGGCTTAACCGGTGTTAAAACAAATTTTAAAGAAAAAGCAGGCGCAAATTATCGGCATTGATATTGGCTCCCGCGCGGTAAAGGCGGTGCTTTTACAAGAAACCGAGAATGGTCACGAAGTGGCAGCCTGCGCCTGTGAGTATTTACCGGCCAATGTATTGGTTGACCGTGACGTGCGTGACGCTGAAGCGTTGAGCAATACGTTGCGCAAAGTAAAGTTAGCCCTGAAAACCAAACAAGATGATATCGCCACTGCCGTTTCCGGAAGCTCTGTCATTACTAAAGTGGTCTACATGGATAAAGGGATGAATGATCTGGAGCTGGAAACCCAGATTGAACTGGAAGCCGACAGTTTGATCCCTTATCCATTAGATCAGGTTTACCTGGACTTCGAGGAGTTAGGTGACAGTAAAGCCGCAGAAGAAAAAGTCGATGTGCTATTAACCGCAGCCCATAGGGATCTGATAGATACCCGCGTCACCGTATTGCAGGAAGTGCAGTTCGTGCCCAAAGTCATCGACGTTGAAACCTATGCGCTGGCCAATGCATTACTTCATTTTGCTCCCGTTGCCGACACGGAAGATGACCAGCCACAGCCCGTGGTGTGTGCCAACATTGGCAATAATATGATGACGCTGGCTGCTGTACAGGGCGACGACGTCATTTATTGCAAAGAACATATGTTCGGCTCAGATGTGATTTTGCAGGATTTAGCGATTATGAATTCGCTGGATAAGCTGGAAGCGGAACGTCAGCTTATCCAAAATGAATTGCCAGCGACCTGGCGGCAGGACTCTTTGCCGCAATTTGTGGCGAATCTGGCTCAGCAGTTATCACGCGCAATACAGATGTATGCAAGTGCAACTGGAAAAGGTACCCCATCTTCCATCATGATAGCTGGCGGAGTCGCCTGTATCGAAGCGATTAACGAAGAGCTAAGTCGAGAGATGAATATTCAGGTCGAGATTTTTAACCCATTTGCCCACCTCACGATCAGTGAGCAGGCTGCCAAGCAGGGGGCTGAGCGTTTGGCACCACAAATGGCAATTGCCGCAGGGCTGGCGAGTCGGGGATTTGCACCATGGCACATATAAACCTGTTGCCGTGGCGTGAAAAGCAACGGCAGGCAAAGAAAAAGGAATACCTCGGAATACTGGGGCTTGTTGCCTTTGGCGCGTTCGCTGTGATGTATCTGGTGGGGATGACAATCGACCATATGATTGATAATCAGCGTCACCGCAATCAGTTTATGCAAACGCAAATTGCCGGTCTGGATGCCCAAATTGCGAAAATTAAAGATATTAAAGAGAAGAAAGCAGCGATTGAGCAGCAAATGGCGCTGATTGAACAGTTACAAACCAGTCGTAACGTTGCTGCACATGTATTGGATGAGTTGGCCAAGATTGTGCCAGCCGGCGTGAGCTTTAAAAGCCTCAAGCGCACCAACAATCAGATTGAGGTGCAGGGGCAAAGTGAGTCCAATAACCGCCTAGCCGAATTTATGCGCCAGTTGCAAAATTCTGAGGTGTTTGACCGTGAAGATCTGTCTTCGATCCGCGCTAGTCAGGATGCAGGTGGTGCAGTGAGTGATTTCAAAATTACCTTTCACGTGAGTAACAAGGTTGCTCCGGATCTAACGCTGGCTGAAAACAAAGCGGATGACAAGAAAGGTAAAAAAGGAGGCAAAAAATGAAATTTGATTTTGCCAAACTGAAGGAAATGAATGAGCTGGATTTCGAACAGGTTGCGTTCTGGCCGTTTGAAGTCAAGACCGTGGTGGCGCTGGTTGAAGCGATTATCGTTGGTGTGTTGTGTTACTACCTGGTGGTCAGTGACAAATTACCGGTGTTAGACCAAGAGCAAGCCAAGGAACCTGAATTACGCAGTACTTATCAGGTGAAGTACGGTATCGCCGTTAATCTGAGCGCCTACGAAGAGCAGCTGGCACGCATTCAGGATGACTTTTCTTCTATGTTGCGCTCTTTACCGACCAGTGATGAAACGCCGGGTCTGCTTGATGACATTACGTATGTGGGTACGTCGGCAGGCTTGACCTTCAAGTTGCTCGACTGGCAGCCAGAAGTCGCCAAAGAATTTTATACAGAGTTACCGATTCAGATGGAAGTACAGGGCAGTTACCACCAGTTTGGTGAGTTTGTGTCCAGTGTTGCTGCGTTGCCGCGTATTGTGACGATGCATGATTTCGATATCAACCAGACTAACGAAGGGCTTAACCTGAAGGTTAAAGCGAAAACCTATCGTACTGGCACATTGGTGGAGCGCTAAGATGAAAAAAGTGCTTATGTTGCTACCACTGATGACCTTGGCTGGATGTCAGGCGGATGTGTCTGATTTGCAAGCGTTTATTCAACAGGTCAACAGTACGACTCAGGTTACCATCGAAAAATACCCTGAGTTTTCACGCATGCCACCTTTCGAGTACACAGGAAAAGATAAGCGTAATCCGTTTCAGCGTCCTAAGCGTGAAACCTATGAGGTGGCGGATACCAAAAACGTCAACTGTCCTCAGCCCGATTTTCGTCGTCAGAAGCAACCTCTCGAGCGCTATGGGATAGACGCGCTGCAATTTAAGGGGTCATTTGACGCAATGGGCACCAAATGGGGGCTGGTACAAAGCAGTGATGGCGGATTATACAAAGTTAAACCGGGCGATTTTCTGGGACTGTTTTATGGCAAAGTCACCAGCATCACGCCGGACGCGATAGTAATTTCAGAAATGTTGCCTGATGGCACCGGGTGTTGGCTTAGAAAAGATGCCAAGTTGACAAAGGCCTCAGCAGCAGGAGAGCAAAGTGATGTCTGAGCGATATATCTTTAACAAAAAATTGAACAAACAGCGTCGCGTTTGGCCTTGGGTTGCGCTGGCTGCGGTATCTTTGCTGGGCTGGCACGCCAGCGCGCAAGAACCGGTGTTGGTCAACACCGAAGCACATACTATGCAGGTGGTTACCCTGAATGACGTGCAATTTCAACGCACCCAGGACGGCGGTGCTCGCACCGTATTGGTATTCGATCAGCAGGGTGTGGATGCTCAGTTCGAAAAATCCGCGGATGCACTGCGCATCAATTTAGCCAACGTTAATGTCTCTGAAGAGCATTTATACCAGTTGGATGTGACGGACTTCGCGTCTGTGGTGACGATGATTGAAACTTTCCAGGAAGGTGAGAACGCCGCAGTCGTGTTCACGTTGGCGGATAATGTCAAATGGATTGAGCAAAGCAGTGACAACAGTTTAGTGATTGAGATTTCGCCGGTGAGTCAGCAAGAAGCGATGCAGGAGGCTGAGGCGGTGCAATCCGATTATGCCGGTGCACCTATCTCGCTGGATTTTCAGGATGTTCCCGTACGTCAGGTACTGCAAATCATTGCGCAGGTTAATGGCTTTAATCTGGTTACGACCGATTCTGTGAATGGCAACGTGACAATCAGCCTGAGCGGTGTTCCCTGGGATCAGGCACTGGATATGATCCTGAAAATCAAGGGCCTGGATAAGCGTGTTGAAGGCAATATTTTGCTGGTGGCACCGGCCGATGAACTGGCAGCGCGTGAAGCTCAACAATTGCAGTCGCAACAACAGGTGGCGGAACTGGCACCACTGACGTCAGCAAACTTACAGATTAACTACGCCAAGGCAGCTAACATTGCTGCGATTCTGAAATCTCCGGAAGGCGGACTGCTTACCGCCCGTGGTTCTGTCACGGTGGATGAGCGAACCAATACCATTCTGATCAAAGACACGCAGGAGTCCATCGATCAGGCACGTGATATGGTGCGCACGCTGGATATTCCGGTGAAACAGGTGCTGATTGAATCACGCATGGTCACCGTACGTGACAATATTTCCGATGAATTAGGGGTACGCTGGGGGTTCAGTGACCAACAAGACACCGATGGGGTATCGGGTTCGCTGGAAGGTGCGCAAACCATTGGCAGCGGTAACATTCCTTCTCTGACAGATCGTCTGAATGTGAATTTGCCAGTCAGTGGCGCGGCGGGTCGTTTTGGTCTGAGTATTGCCCGCTTGGCGGATGGCACCATTTTGGATCTGGAATTATCGGCGCTGGAGAATGAGAACAAAGGCGAAGTGATTGCAAGCCCACGTATTACAGTTGCCAACCAGCATGATGCCTATATCGAGCAGGGTACAGAGATTCCATACGTACAGGCAACTTCCAGTGGCGCTACCTCGGTTGAGTTCAAAAAGGCGGTGTTGAGTTTGAAAGTGACACCTCATATCACCCCGGACAACCGTATTATTCTGGATCTGGTGATTACTCAGGATACCCGTGGTGACACTGTCTCTACCTCGACGGGTCCTGCGGTCGCCATTGATACTCAGGAAATCAGTACACAGGTGCTGGTGGAAAACGGTGAAACCATCGTGTTGGGCGGTATTTTCCAGCAAAATGCCACGCAAGCTGTTACTCAGGTGCCTTTGTTGGGTGATATTCCGGTGTTAGGCCATCTGTTCAAAAACAGACAAAACCTCAACGAAAAGCGCGAATTACTGATTTTCGTGACACCGAAGATTATTCTCGAATCCATGTAAATCTGGTTATTGGATAACGGCACCTGCGGGTGCCGTTTTTGTTTATCTTCGGATAATGGCTAATTAAACGGCGCAATGCTTGCAAAGTTGACAGGTAAACTGAGATAATCCGGCGTTCTCAAATGACCCGGGTTAATACCGGAGGTATTAGAGCTTTCCACCTTACGATTAATTATTAGTTTGTGACCTGAAAAATATGGCCGAAAAACGTAATATCTTTCTCGTCGGACCCATGGGTGCAGGTAAAAGCACCATTGGCAGACACCTCGCCGACGAACTCCATTTAGAATTTTATGACTCCGATCAGGAAATTGAGCGCCGTACCGGTGCAGATATTGCCTGGGTTTTCGATCTGGAGGGTGAAGAAGGTTTTCGAGTTCGCGAAGAAAATGTCATCGAAGATCTCACCGAGAAGCAAGGAATTGTATTAGCCACCGGCGGTGGTTCAATCATCAGCAAGAAAAACCGTAACCGTTTATCTGCCCGTGGTATTGTGGTGTATCTGCAAACGACCATCGAGAAGCAAGTTGCGCGTACTCAGCGTGATAAGCGCCGTCCACTGCTGCAAAATGGTGAACCTGAGCAGGTGTTGCGTAGCCTGGCCGATGAACGTAATCCTATGTATGAAGAAGTGGCGGATTACGTGGTACAAACCGACGACCAAAGCGCGCGCGCAGTGGCCAACCAAATCATCGAAAAAATCGGTTTGTAATCAAACCCTTCTTACGGAGCTACGCTCATGAGCCTGTTAACTGTTAGTCTGGGTGAGCGTAGCTACCCGATTTGTATCCAGACTGGTTTGCTGCAACAGCCACAACTGGTCAATCAATATCTTCCTTATCAACATCTGGTGGTGGTAACCAATCCCACAGTTCGTGCCTTGTACGGTGCAAAGTTGGCGGCTGCCTGTCCACATGCTCAATGGATCGAAATTCCCGACGGCGAAGCATATAAAACGCTTAAAAGCTTCGAACAGATTATGACCACACTGCTGGACATGCACGCGGCGCGGGATACCTGTTTAGTGGCATTAGGTGGCGGTGTGATCGGTGATCTGACAGGCTTTGCGGCTGCTTGTTATCAGCGTGGCATTCCCTTTGTACAAATCCCAACCACCTTACTGTCACAGGTGGATTCATCGGTTGGTGGTAAAACGGCGGTAAACCATCCGCTGGGTAAAAATATGATAGGCGCGTTTTATCAGCCACAAGCGGTGCTAATTGATATCGATAGTTTGCACACGCTACCCCCTCGCGAATTTGCCGCCGGTATGGCGGAAGTGATCAAGTACGGCATTATTTACGATGCGGCATTTTTCGCCTGGTTGGAAAATAATGTCGGGGCTTTGAAAGCATTAGAGCCTGAGGCCATCCGTTATGCCGTGCAGCGTAGCTGTGAAATAAAAGCAGAGGTAGTTGCTGCCGACGAAACTGAACAGAATATTCGCGCCATACTTAATCTCGGCCATACCTTTGGGCATGCAATCGAGGCAGAAATGGGCTTTGGCACCTGGTTGCACGGCGAAGCAGTGGCCACTGGTATGATATTTGCTGCACAAGCATCAGCAGCACTTGGTTGGATGAGTGCGTCAGAAGTTCGACGTATCACCGACCTGATCGCTGCCTTTGATTTACCGGTCAAAGCCCCTGCTCACATGGGTTATGCGCAATTTATCCAGCATATGCGCCATGATAAAAAAGTGAAGCAAGGTGCCATACGCTTTGTCATCGCAGATAAAATTGGTCATGCGGTGATCACTGAGTTACCGGAACCGTTATTGAGAGACATATTGGCAGAGTAACCATTGACGCAAGGACACACACGCCCCCCATTTCAGGATTTGCATGCACGCCTGGATCATCTGGTGAACTACTCGTCGCAATTAATTTTTGTCGGCGGTGATTCTCTCGCACAGCATAACGAATTTGTTACTGAGTTTTTAGCACGCAAAAGTGAGCAGGCTAATGTCGCTTACCTAATTGGTAAGGAAAACCTTTCGCTGAGTCAGGCGCGTCAGCGCATTGTCGAACAGTTAGTGGGCAAGTTACGTCTCGATTATGCGCGGCCATTGGCCGAGATCCTGCCCCATGCATTGGGCAATAGTCCGCAGTTTATTCTGATTGCAATTGTGCATGCGGATAAGTTGCATAGCGATATCCTCAGTGAGTTGTGGGACATTATTCGCCATAGTCGTTCTGAGCGTTTGCGCCATCATATGAATGTGCTGTTATTTGGCCCTGCTGACTGGGCCGCTGAGAGCAAGGCTTGTCTCCCCGCCCATCGTGATGAGCAACCGGTATTGCTGGCGCAGGAAAGAATTAATTTGAGCGATAAAGACGCCTCTTCAGTTAATCAGGATCAGACTGATGACGGGTTTATTTATGAGCATCGCAATACCCGTTCATTTAAGGATGCCTGGTGGTGGCGGGCAATGATGATGGTGTTGGTGATGTCCGCCGCTTTGCTGGCGCTGCACCGATTTTATCCGGATGGGGTGTCAATGGTATGGCAGGATGTACAGGAACTCACTACACCCGATATCGCCAACCAACTGCCCGAACCAGCTGCGCTTAAGATTCCCGCCAATCAGTTACCTGTGACTCACTGGGCAGCGCCTGCTAGCGAAGACATGGCGGATAAAAATAACCTGCCTCAAGCGGCTGAAAGCGCGGTGGAGAGTGAGCAGAACACAAACCCGTCAGATGAATATGTTGAAGTGCCGCACGATTTGCAAAGCCCAGAACATCAGGACATGGCTTTAATTGATACAGACAATACGCTACAGACAGAACAGACAGAACAGACAGAGCAAACAGACCCATTGCTGTCAGTGCCCAAGCAAGATGCAGTGACTGTTGAGCCGGAAATTGATAGCCGTCGTTATTATCTGCAAATCGTAGGTATGGAAAATATCGATTTGTTAAATGAGTTCGTTTTACGCAACAAGCTGAGCGGCGAGTTGCTTCAATATGCCACACGTCGTGATGATCATGGCTGGCATGTAGTGGTGTGGCGTCATTCTTTTGATTCACTGGAGGCCGCTCGTGCAGGGATTGCAGAGTTCCGGAAACAGTGGCCTGATTTACAGCCCTTTGTAAAATCCGGGCGACAAATAAGTCGCGAGCAGGCCAGAGCGTCGTCGCCGTTTGAATAAAATTCTGTTCTTGCAAGATCCCTGTGGTTACAATGCATGTTCCGCATTAATGTCGTAAAAAAACCATAATAATGAAACACGCCCCAACCCGCGCCTTTCTAAAATGGGCAGGGGGAAAATTCGGATTGATGAAAGAGATCAAAGCACACTTGCCGGAAGCAGATGTGTTGGTTGAGCCTTTTGTTGGTGCCGGTTCAGTGTTTCTGAATACTCAGTATTCGGCCTATCATCTCAATGACATTAATCCAGACCTGATCAATCTTTATCAACTCCTCAAGACCAAACCGGATCAAATTATCGCTGACATTGAACGCCTGATGCAGGAGTACAACAATCAGGCCGAGCGCTACTATGCGCTGCGTGATGAGTTTAATCAGTGCAATGACATTCAGCGGCGTTCAGCGCTATTTGTTTACCTCAACCGCCATGGATACAACGGATTGTGTCGCTACAATCGTAAGGGCGGGTATAACGTACCATTTGGACGCTATAAGCGGCCGTATTTCCCGCAAAAGGAAATGTGGGCGTTCGCAGAGAAGGCGCAGTTGGCCACATTCAGTTGTTTGTCTTACCAGGATGTGATGCGTAATGCACCGGCAAATGCGGTTATTTATTGTGACCCGCCGTATGCTCCAATCAGCGAGACGGCAAAATTCACCGACTACGCCAGAGTGGGTTTTTCGTTAGACGATCAACATCAGTTGGCAGTGTTGGCTCGCGAAGCAGCGGCCCAAGGGACGTCGGTGCTGCTGAGTAATCATGATACAGCGCTAACCCGCGAGTTGTATCGCGGCGCCAGGCTGACCAAGTTACATGTGTCGCGCACAATCAGTCGCCACGGTGCCAGTCGCAAAAAAGTAGGTGAGTTACTCGCGCTTTACCGCTAGTGGGTAATGACATTCACCAGTGCAATCAGTCCTGCTATAAACAAAGCCACAAACACGACGCCTACCAGAATGTAGGGGACGAATGATTCCTGATTAAAATCTGCCTGTCGATTGGCTTCGCTCTGCACGCCAAAGGCGCTGGCTAATACGCTCTGAATGATCCGCCAGAGCCTGGACATTATGGTCCGGGTGAGGTCTTGGCTGGTTGGGCGTCACTGGTGTGACGGCTGATAAGCTCGAGTAGATCGAGGAAATGAAATTGTCCGCTTTGACTATTACCCACTAACCAATTACCCCAGCTGACATCCGACTCGGTGTGGCTGGCGCAAACATTGTTAGGGTGGCTGGCTGGCAGGTTGTTGTCGTAGGTAGCGACACCGCTACACATAACATTGCTGTCCGATTGCGGAACGAGCACATGCGCAACTACAGCGGTCATTGCCACTGATGCCAATAAAAGCGACGTGCGCTTAATGGAGTTGTTCATATCCGGTGCTCCTATCCGAAGATTGAGCCATTATAAACAAGTTCAAAAAAACAACAATAGCGGTTTGACCCGTAAATCGGCACTTAGGCGAAATGCGCCAGAGCATCATAAAAATGCTCTGGCTCAATGACTTAGAATGAGGTTGACCAGCTAACCACCAGTTTCAGGTCATCATCCGATAACGCTGAGTCGGTCGTTTTTGAAACTGAGAAGGTAAAGTCACCTTTGCTCAGGTCCAACTGGGCATGGCTGTAATCTGCATCCAGTGCGCCATCCACATCAAAATCATAGTGACCCACTGTCAGAGCCAGTGAGTAGTCTTCCGACAGGGCGAATTCATAACCAACAGAATAGTAGAGGTCGCCCTGACCAAATGGCGCTGCATCATCGGCATCGCTGTTGATGGTGTAGGCGATGCTGAAGTTAAAGTCTGCCATGGCACCTTTAAAGTACAGTTCACCGAAATCAGAACCATCGTATTCGCTTTCTAAGTAAGCGTAATAAACGTAACCGACGTCATAGCTAAATCCGTCGGCTTCGCCACTGTATCCCAGATATAAATCGGTTTCGGCTGCGTTGCCGATACCCCAATCGATGGTACCGATCCAGGTACCCGCATAGAAACCACTTTCATTACTGTAATCCAGACCGCCGGATACAGAAGCACCGTCGGCAGACTGAGTGACACCGCGCCACAGATAGTTGCTGGTCGCACCAAAGTTTGCACTGACCTCCGCCTGAGCGATTGAAGCAGCAAGTAATAAAGGTGCGGCAATTGTGAGTGAAGTAAGTTTTTTCATTTAGTGTGTTCTCCATTTCGATTTAACTGGACTAACGCAAATTCAGTACCCATGCGCCAAACTCAGGCTAAATCCAACTTAAATACTTCATAAGTATCTGATTAATAAGAATTAAAAAAATAAAGAACGGTAGGGCCAGTTGGTTGTAAGTATTATGGATATAGACCTTGTGGTGAATTTTTGCACTATTTTAGGGCGCACGTCTTGAATTAGTGCATCACAGCGATACTTTTTCTCCTCCGTGCTTTTGGGTAAAGTGTCTGCGCTATCAAAAGGATTGTATAAATGACTGATTTTCTTATTGCTCCTTCTATTCTCTCTGCCGACTTCGCGCGTCTCGGTGACGATACGCAACGGGTGTTAGATGCAGGGGCTGATGTGGTGCACTTTGACGTGATGGATAACCATTACGTCCCAAATCTGACATTTGGGCCGATGATTTGCAGTGCGTTGCGTAAATATGGCATTGATGCACCCATCGATGTGCATTTGATGGTGGAGCCGGTCGATGAATTGGCTCAGCGTTTTGCGGATGCCGGTGCGAGTTGGATAAGCTTCCATCCGGAGGCAAGCCGTCATGTAGATCGCACCATCCAATTGATCAAAGACGCGGGCTGCAAAGCGGGCCTGGTGCTTAACCCGGCTACACCACTAAGTTATCTGGATTACACTATCGAGCAGGTAGATCATATTCTGTTGATGTCGGTAAACCCGGGGTTCGGCGGTCAGTCATTTATTCCCGCGACGCTGGAGAAGTGTCGTCAGGTCAGGCAAAGAATCACACAAAGCGGCCGCGATATTCGCCTTGAAATTGACGGTGGCGTAAAAGTCGATAATATTCGCGCCATTGCTGAAGCTGGTGCCGATACGTTTGTTGCCGGTTCTGCAATCTTTAACCAACCCGATTATGCTGCGGTGATTGATTCCATGCGCAGTGAACTCGCAAGCGCTAATTTGAAATAAGACAGTATTTATCATGACAAAACCTATCGTACTAAGTGGATGCCAGCCATCCGGACAACTGACCATTGGCAATTACATGGGCGCGCTGCGTCAATGGGTTGCTATGCAGGACGAGTACGAATGCCTGTATATGCTGGTGGATTTGCATGCGATTACCGTGCGCCAGGAGCCTAAAAGCTTATATGAGGCGAGCCTTGATGGTTTAGCCCTTTATGTGGCCTGTGGTATCGATCCGGCTAAGAGCACCATCTTTTTACAATCCCATGTTCCACAACATGCTGAACTAGCCTGGGTCATGAACTGTTATACCCAGATGGGTGAACTGAATCGTATGACGCAGTTCAAGGACAAGTCAGCCAAGAATATTACTAATATTAACGCCGGTTTGTTTACTTACCCTGCGCTGATGGCGGCTGATATTCTGTTATATCAGGCCAATCAGGTGCCGGTAGGCGACGATCAAAAGCAGCATCTGGAGCTGGCCCGTGATATCGCGACACGTATGAATAATTTGTACGGAGATGTCTTTACTGTGCCTGAACCCTATATTCCTGAATTTGGTGCGCGGATCATGAGTCTGCAGGACCCGGGTAAGAAAATGTCCAAGTCGGATGATAATCCGAAAAACTTCATTGGCTTGCTGGAAGACCCCAAGAAAGTTGCCAAGAAAATCAAAAGTGCAGTGACAGATTCAGATGAGCAGGCGCGCATTTACTTCGATCAGAAAGAAAAACCGGGTGTATCAAACCTGTTAACCCTGTTGTCTTGTGCGACCGGAAAATCGGTTGAGTCTCTGGTACCTGAATATGAAGATAAGATGTATGGGCATTTGAAAGGCGATACCGCGGATGCGGTGGTCGCATTGTTGGAACCTATTCAACAACGTTTCCATGCATTACGCAGTGATCGTGCTGAACTTGATCGGATTATGGCTGCGGGCGCAGAGCAGGCCGGTGCGAGGGCTGCAGATACGCTGAGAAAAGTGTACGACGTTTTGGGCTTTGTTCCCCGCCCTCGCTAAACGGGTAGCGTCAGCATGCTGTTGCTGATCGACAATTACGATTCTTTCACCCATAACCTGGCGCGGTATTTCACCGAGCTGGGGGCGGGCGTGAAAGTGGTGCGTAATGACCAAATATCATTGAGTGAAATCGAGACTCTGCAGCCCGATGCTCTGGTCATCAGCCCCGGGCCTTGCACACCCAACGAAGCCGGCGTCTCGTTGCAGGCTATCAGTAGGTTCGCTGGTGTATTGCCAATTCTGGGAGTCTGTCTTGGTCATCAGGCTATTGGCCAGGCGTTTGGCGCCAACGTAGTACGCGCACAGCGGATTATGCATGGTAAAACCTCGCAGATACGTCACGGTGGTGACGACTTATTCGATGGCGTGGCGTCCCCCTGTGAAGTGACCCGTTATCATTCGCTGGTGGTTGAAAGTGAGACTTTACCCGCCTGTTTGACCGCCACCGCCTGGTGCGACGATCATGGTAGCCAAACCATTATGGCCATGCGCCATACTGAATTACCGGTCTGGGGGGTGCAATTCCATCCAGAATCGGTGCTTACTCTCGCCGGTCATCAAATCCTTAATAATTTCCTACAGTTAGCGCGGATAAAATAATTTAACAATTTATTTACCCGCATATTTATTTCTTCCATCAACCATCCGATGCCAGTGTGAGGCAGCAAATTTATGCTGTGCGCGTGGAATGGCCGTTTTGAACGTACAAATAGTTATGCAGATTATTTGCAAAACTAGTCCAAACCCTTGAAATATAAGGCCTGCGGCATATTGCAGATGAAGACAACTGTTTAAAATTTTGCCATAATGCGCGCAAAATTTTACGTCCCCATGGACGGTCATGCCCTGCATTAGGAGTACAAAATGAAAGTAACCCGCGAATTATTTGATGAAGTAATGGCCCCTAACTACAACCCGGCGAAGATGATTCCTGTCCGTGGTGTTGGCTCACGTGTGTGGGATCAGAATGGCGAAGAATATATCGATCTGGCGGGTGGTATTGCAGTAAATGCATTGGGTCACTGTCACCCGGCACTGGTCACCGCGCTGAAAGAGCAAAGTGAAAAACTGTGGCACCTGAGTAACGTGTTTACCAATGAGCCCGCTCTGCGCCTGGCCAAGAAATTAACTGACCTGACGTTTGCCGACCGTGTGTATTTCTGTAACTCAGGTGCAGAGGCTAACGAAGCCGCACTGAAACTGGCGCGTCGTTGGGCACTGGATCATTATGGCGAAGATAAAAACCAGATTATCGCCTTCAAACAGGGCTTCCATGGCCGTACTTTCTTCACCGTGACGGTTGGTGGTCAGCCAGCGTACAGCGATGGTTTCGGACCAAAACCAGGTGCTATCGACCACGTGGCGTATAACGATCTGGACGCATTAAAAGCGATTATGTCAGACAAGACCTGTGCAGTGATGATGGAACCTCTGCAGGGTGAGGGCGGCATTATCAGCCCAACCGACGAATTCATTAAAGGCGTGCGTGAACTGTGTGACAAACACAACGCCCTGTTGATCTTCGATGAAGTACAGGCGGGTGTAGGCCGTACTGGTCATTTGTATGCCTATATGGGCCTGGGCGTTGCGCCAGATATCCTCACTACGGCTAAAGCCCTGGGTGGTGGTTTCCCTGTTGGTGCCATGCTGGCAACCGCAGATGTTGCCGCCAGCCTGAAAGTGGGCACGCACGGTAGTACCTACGGTGGTAACCCATTGGCCTGTGCGGTAGCCGAGGCTGCGATTGATACCATCAACACCCCGGAAGTGCTGGAAGGCGTTAAACAGCGCGAAGCACTATTCCGTAAGGGTTTGCAGGCAATTAACGAAAAGTATGACGTATTCTCTGAAGTGCGTGGCAAAGGGTTGTTGCTGGGCGCTGCGCTGAACGAGAAATATCAGGGACGCTCGCGTGATTTCCTGGTCGCGGCTGCCGATCACAAATTGATGTGCCTGGTGGCAGGTGTGAACGTGGTGCGTTTCGCACCGTCGCTGATTATCAGTGAGGAAGACATTGCCGAAGGTCTGGCGAGATTTGAAAAAGCCGTAGCTCAGGTTGTTAACGGCTAATCTGCCGGGAAACCAATTATGAACATCATACGTCCCATCAATCAAAACGACTATGATGCGTTATACGATTGTGCAGTGAAGTCAGGCATTGGCTTTACTTCGCTGCCAGTTAACGAGGATCTCCTCAAACGCAAAATCAGTCGTGCTGAGCGTTCGTTTAAAGCGGACGTTCAGGTACCGGGCGATCAGGGCTACCTGTTCGTATTGGAAGACAGCAACAGCGGTGAGATTTTAGGCACCAGTGGTATCGAAGCCGCTGTGGGCCTTGAAGATGCATTTTATCATTACCATATGGGTAAGGTGGTGCATCACTCCCGCGAACTCAATGTACACAAATCGATTGATATTCTGACCCTGTGTAACGATTACACCGGTGTGACTGAAATCTGTACTTTGTACCTGCATGAGCATGCGCGTAAGCACAACAATGGTCGTTTCTTATCTAAGTTTCGCTTCTTGTTTCTCGCAGAGCATCGTAAGCGCTTCGCGGACAGAGTGATTGCCGAAATGCGCGGCGTCTCAGATGAGCAGGGTAATTCACCTTTTTGGCAGTGGTTAGAAGAACATTTCTTTTCAATGGACTTTCCTACTGCGGATTACCTGACGGGGATTGGTCAGAAGCAGTTCATTGCTGAATTGATGCCCAAGTACCCTATTTATGTCAGCCTACTGAGCAAGCAGGCGCAGGCAGTGATCGGACAGGTACACGAGAAAACCCGCCCAGCGCTCAAATTGCTGCAATCCGAAGGATTCAGTTGTCGCGGCTACGTGGATATTTTCGATGCTGGCCCGACAGTAGAAGCGTCGCTTGAGCATATTCGCAGTGCCCGCTACAGTCGTCGCCTGCCAGTGGTAATTGGTGATGTGGCGGGTGCAGATAAGTACATGATTATTAATACCAGAGTCAGTGACTTCCGTGCGGTTATGCAGCGTGCTGTAATACAGGACAATAAGCTGGTGATCAGTCAGGCCAGTGCAGACGCATTGCAGGTCAGTAGCGGGGACTGGGTTCGTTTTTCACCCGCAGTCTGAATAACAGGGGATAGCATGAATAATTTATACATTAATGGTCAGTGGCTTGCTGGCGAAGGCAAAGCATTTGACTCTATCGACCCAGCGCGCAATCAGGTTATCTGGTCGGCTGGCGCGGCATCAGTGGCACAAGTAAATGCTGCTGTAGAGTCTGCGCGGGCAGCGTTTTTACCCTGGAGTGAATTCACCTTTGATGAACGTCTGGCGTTTGTGAAACGCTTTGGCGAGTTATTGGGCGAACACAAAGCCGAATTAGCTCAGGTGATTGCGGAAGAAACCGGTAAGCCATTATGGGAAACCGCCACAGAGGTGGCAGCCATGATTGGTAAAATTGGCATCTCCGAGCGAGCTTACCATGAGCGTACCGGTGTCGTTGAAAATCCCATGCCGCAAGGTAAAGCCTTCATCCGCCATCGTCCACACGGCGTGGTTGCGGTATTTGGTCCATACAATTTCCCGGGCCATTTACCTAATGGTCACATCGTGCCGGCATTGTTAGCCGGTAATACGGTGGTGTTTAAACCTAGCGACCTGACCCCTAAGGTGGCAGAAAAGACGGTTCAATTATGGGATAAAGCCGGCTTACCGTCTGGCGTATTGAATCTGGTACAGGGCGAAGTTGAAACCGGCAAAGCGCTGGCGTCACACGCAGGATTAGACGGTTTGTTTTTCACCGGCAGTTCACGTACCGGTAAATTGTTGCATGAACAATTCGCCGGTCACCCAGGTAAAATTCTGGCGCTGGAAATGGGCGGTAACAACCCGCTTATCGTTAAAGATATCAGTGATATCGATGCGGTTGTGCACGACATCATCCAATCTGCGTTTGTTACCAGCGGCCAGCGCTGTACCTGTGCCCGCCGCTTGTTTATCGAAAATAACCCACAGGGTGATGCGATTGTGGCGCGCCTGGTCGAGGTGGCATCGAATATTACGGTTGGCGACTACGCTGCCGAGCCGCAACCCTTTATGGGCGCGATGGTTTCCCGTGGTGCAGCCCAAGGTATGATTGCCGCGCAACAGCAATTGCAGCGTTTGGGGGCGACCTCTTTGCTGGAAATGCGTCATCTTGATGAAAACACTGGATTCGTAACGCCGGGGATTATCGATGTTACTGGCATTTTGGACGTGTTCCCGGATGAAGAGCATTTTGGCCCCTTGCTGAAAGTGATCCGTTACGTTGATTTCGATGCAGCATTACTGGAAGCGAATAACACCCGTTTTGGCTTGTCTGCAGGCTTACTGAGTGATGATGCCGAATTATATGACTATTTCCTAAACCGTATTCGTGCTGGTATCGTGAACTGGAACCGCCCAATTACGGGTGCCAGTAGTGCAGCGCCTTTTGGCGGTATTGGTGAAAGCGGCAACCATCGCGCCAGTGCTTACTACGCAGCGGATTACTGCTCTTATCCAGTCGCTTCGGTTGAGTTGGAAAAGGTGGAAATGCCAGCCAGTTTGAGTCCAGGGCTTAAATTCTGAGCAGTTGCGCTGAATCAAAACGAACAACTAAAAATTAGTTAGTATTCCCGCGCCTCCACTATGGAGGCGCGCTACCAATATAAAGAGTTGATAAACATGCATACCAACGTCGATACCCTATTTGCAAATATGTGGCAGGATTACGTTGCCATTACGCCATCCGCCAACAAAATTCATCAGCTGCTGGGTCGTGGTGATGACATCATCAATGACCACGTGGCTTTTCGTACGTTTAATCATCCTAAAGTAAATGTCGCTAAACTGGCCGCGCATTTACTTGCATTAGGCTATGAAGAAAAAGGTGATTACGTATTTGAACAGAAGAAGCTCAAAGCCAAACACTATGAGCACAGCGACCCGACCAAGCCAAAGGTGTTTATCAGTGAGCTGCTGGTAGAGGAATTCTCTGACAAGCTGCAAGCTGTTGTGCAGCGTATCGTCGATCAAATCGACGAAGCTGCAGTTAGTGCCGAAAACTTTTTGTATTCGGGAACCCAGTGGAAAATTACCACCGCAGAATATGAACAGTTACTGGAAGAGTCCGAATATGCGGCATGGCTGGCGGCGTGGGGCTATCGCCCTAACCACTTCACAGTAAGCGTGAATTATTTGAAGGGTTATGACAGCCTCGAGGCGGTTAATCAGGCACTCAAAGATGCGGGATTCCGTTTAAATACCTCAGGTGGTGAGATTAAAGGTGGCCGTGATGTGTGTCTGGCTCAATCTTCTACGATGGCAGATAAAATGCCGGTGGAGTTTGCTGACAAGACCATGGAAATTCCGAGCTGCTTCTATGAATTCGCTGAGCGTTTTGAAATGGCCAACGGTGAACTTTACACCGGGTTTGTTGCCGCCTCTGCGGATAAGATTTTCGAAAGTACCAACGCCAAAGGTTGATACCCAAGCCCGCAGTAAGCGGGCTTTTTTCATTATGGATGGTCAGGATTCTGCTATTCTCGCCGATATGCTGAATATGATTACTTTACCCGTCGTGCCGTTATGAAAAGGTTAGTTGCCTGCCTGTTGTTATTGCCTGCCCTGTCATTTGCGCAGGACGATATCAAGCTGGTCCAGTTATATTCGCAGGATGAACTGTTAAAGCTGATTGATGCCAACGCCCATCTTGACCGTATGGTAACCGATCGTTGCCAGTTGGTGCAGGACGTAGAGGCCCGCGCGATGACCTTAAAATTACCGGCTTTTCAGTTTTTATTTGGCGATATGTTGGCATGGGGCGTTTGTGTTGAACGGGATGCAGAGCGTGGCATCTATTATATGAAGCAAGCGGCTGAACAAGGTATGCCGGCGGCGATGGAGCAGCTTGGCCGCTATTATGCTCAGGGCAAACTGGTACAACAGGATAAAGAGCGAGCGGTGGTGTATCTGCGTGAAGCCTCCTCGATGGGCAATCTGAAAGCGCAAATTCAATTAGCTGAACTATTTATAGACGGTTATGGCAGCCCCTACGATTTTGAAGATGCTTACCGTTGGTTGTATGGTGCGATTACGGCAGATGACGCGACGCATAAAAGAATCAGTCGATGTCTGACGAAGTTAGAAACCCTGATGCATCCCAAGGCAGTGAGAGCCGCAAAACAAGCGGTAGATAGTTAAACAAAAACGCGGCATGGCCGCGTTTTTTGATTCTGAATGGTTATTTTTATTGTGGTGTTGGATATGCCCCTGGAAATTGAAAGGTAAGTTATTCTGCGATGTGTACCGCCGACTCAGGTGTCACCCTGGCTAAGTCGGTAATGCTAACCGCCGGAACCTGTAACTTACTTGCCACATTAAACGAGTCATAGTGCATGGCAAAATCGTAGGCAGACATTTGATTGCAAACTAATTTTTCACGGATGGTTTTCATACGAAGATGTGCCTGCGCTACGCGGTGCTGAAACTTACCGACGTGGTCGTCTCTGATTGACTCGCAGATGCCTACCAGTTGTGTTTCCAGATAAGTTTGTGGAATTGACGAAGCACTTGCAGATAACGATGCAGTTAAAGCCAGTGCACAAGTGATTAATTTCGCTTTCATAATAGGGGCTCCTAATAAACAATGAGTGACATACTCAGTTAATTAGTAGCGTGCAGGTGGAAGAAAGTTAGCGCCGCTTGTATCTGAATATGTCAGAACCCCTGAACTGAGATACTCTATTACAGTTGCGGAATTTTCGACATCATCCGGTTACATTTATGCATCGAATTGACACAGTTGCCGAGATTTTCTGCATTCTTCCTCAAGAGTACGGGTATACTGACTGCATAAATTGTTATTTAGATAAAAGACTTTGACCAAATCAGACCCTTTCTACGAACGCGAGAAGCAAAAATACGACAATCCTGTCGCCAGCCGTGAATACTTGCTGGAACTGCTGGAAAAACAAAACATCCCTTTATCTCTGGAAGATTTCTGGCGCTTACTCAATGTACGAGATGAGGATAGCCGCATCGGAATACAACGTCGCTTGCGCGCGATGGAGCGTGAGGGACAGATTCTGTTTACCCGCAATAAAAAGTATGGGTTAGCCGATAAGATGGAGCTGATCAAAGGGCGGGTCATTGGTCATCGTGATGGATTTGGCTTTCTGCACCGGGAAGACGGCAAACCCGACTTATTTATTGCCGCGCCGCAAATGAACCAGTTGCTGCATGGTGATGTGGTGCTGGCCAAAGAGGGACCAAAAGACAATAAGGGCCGACGCGAAGCGCGTATTGTTCGGGTTATTGAGAGCCGTCCGGAGCCTGTAATTGGACGCTTTTTTATGGAAAGTGGCTTAGGGATTGTGATTCCGGATGATAGTCGGATATGCCAGGAAATCATTATTCCACCAGAGCAGGTAAATGGAGCCCGTCAGGGTTACGTGGTTGTTGTTGAGATCACCCAGCGCCCAATGCGCCGGGTAAATGCGATCGGCAAGGTGATTGAAGTACTGGGTGAACATATGGCGCCTGGCATGGAGATTCAGGTTGCTTTGCGCAATTATGACATTCCCCATGACTGGCCAAAAGCGGTGCAGACTGCCGTTGGTAAGTTAACTGATCAGGTGCCTGAGAATGCTAAGACGGGCCGGGTAGATCTGCGCGACATGCCGCTGGTCACCATTGATGGTGAGGATGCCCGTGACTTTGATGATGCGGTATTTTGTGAGCCTGATGAGAGAGGTGGCTGGCATTTGTGGGTGGCCATCGCCGATGTTAGTTACTACGTCCGTCCTGCGACTCCGCTTGACGATGAAGCCATAGAGCGGGGTAACTCGGTTTATTTCCCGGAACAGGTCATTCCGATGTTACCGGAAGTTCTGTCTAATGGTCTTTGCTCACTGAACCCGGACGTCGATCGTCTGTGTATGGTGTGTGAAATGTCGATTAGCGGCGATGGCAAACTACAGGAATATGCATTTTATGAAGCGGTGATGCGCTCAAAAGCGCGCCTGACCTACACCAAAGTGTGGGATATTTTGCAGGGTGATCCGGAATTACACCAGCGCTATGCCGACTTTGTCCCGCATTTGCGTAACCTCCATGATATGTATCGTAGTCTCAAGCGAGCCCGTTCTCAGCGTGGCGCCATTGAATTCGAAACCCAGGAAAGTAAGTTTATTTTTAATGCCCAGCGCAAGATCGATCACATTGTCCCGGTGGTGCGTAACGATGCGCACAAAATCATCGAAGAATGTATGATTCTGGCCAACGTCTGCGCGGCCAGATTTCTTGAAGAGCACAAGGCGGAAGGGTTATACCGGGTGCACGAAGAACCGGATCCAGAGCGTCTGAAAACCTTTATTTCCTATCTGGCAGAAGTCGGTATCCCGCATCACATTCGAGATAATGCCAGCCCGCAAGATTTCACCAGCGTGGTGGAAAAAATCCGTAATCGACCGGATCAGGAATTGATTCAAACCATGTTGTTGCGTTCGATGAAACAGGCCAAATACAGTCCCGATAATGTCGGGCACTTCGGACTGGCGCTGGATGCTTACGCACACTTCACTTCACCCATTCGCCGTTATCCGGATTTATTGGTCCACCGAGCCATAAAAGCTGTGTTAGACCGCATTGCAGGGCGCAAGTCGAAAACCGGTGGCTTTTTGTATGACGACGAACAAATGGCGGCGTTTGGTGAGCAGTGCTCTATGACGGAACGCCGCGCCGATGATGCAACGCGTAATGTAGCCGATTGGCTGAAATGTGAATTCATGCAGGACCATGTAGGTGATAGCTTCGATGGTGTCATCGCGTCAGTCACCAGCTTCGGTCTGTTCGTGCGCATTATTGAATTCGGTATTGATGGGTTGGTGCATATCAGCACACTGGAAAATGATTACTATCGGTTTGACGAGCTAAAACAGCGTCTCATTGGTGAAAGCTCGCACCGCGTATTTCGTTTAGGTGACGCACTACGGATCAAGGTAGCCGGCGTGAATCTGGATGATCGCAAAATTGACTTTGTGTTAGATGAAACACTGGCTCGTAGTCCCAAGGGCAAGCGGGTCAGCGTAAAAAAAGTCACATCCAAAGAAGCAAAACCCAAGTCGAAACGGCGTGACTCAGGTAAAATGCCCGCCGCAAAAAAATCCCGTAGGAAATAAACATGGCCCAGCAAGAATGGTTGTATGGCTTACACGCACTGGAAGCCGTCATCGAACGTGAACCTGAGCGTTTAATTGAGTTATTTGTGCTCAAAGGGCGCGATGATGCGCGCCTGAATAATATTGTCAACCAAGCTCGTCGATTCGGTGTGTCGGTGCAGTTTTGCCAGCGTAAAACCCTGGATGACAAGGTCAGTGGTGAACAGCATCAGGGGATTGTCGCGCGGGCCAAACCGGGTAAGCAATACGACGAAAAAGACCTCGATGCCATCATTGCAGGTGCCAGCACACCATTTTTACTGGTGTTAGATGGTGTTACCGATCCCCATAATCTGGGGGCGTGTTTGCGCACGGCGGATGCCGCCGGCGTACATGCGGTGATCGTACCCAAGGATAAATCTGCAGGGTTAACCGGCACCGCGCGCAAAGTAGCATGCGGTGCAGCAGAGACGGTGCCGTTAGTACAGGTTACCAATTTGGCGCGCACTCTACGTGAGATTCAACAACAAGGTGTGTGGGTTGTTGGCACCGCGGGCGAAGCTGAGCAGAGTCTCTACGATTGCAAAATCACTGGCCCCATTGCACTGGTAATGGGCGCCGAAGGCTCCGGAATGCGACGTTTAACCCGTGAAACCTGTGACGAGTTGGTAAAATTACCGATGGCAGGTGCAGTGTCTAGTCTCAACGTATCGGTCGCCACCGGCGTGTGTTTATACGAAATCGTTCGTCAACGACTCGCTGTGTAATTATAAAAATAACAAGGAGCTTTGGATGTCAGAGATGGAAAACGCTATACAGCAGGAGATGCCTCCATTACCCCCGCAAATGCACTCACCACGGAACGTGGGGATTGTTCGTGGGATTGAGTGGCTTGCTGATGGTATGCGTTTATTTGGGGCTAATGCGGCGGCCTGGATTGGTATTTGCGTTGTTGGATTTGTGATGATGTTGGCACTGGGAATTCTTAATGTTATTCCCGGCGCCGGCTTGCTGATTGGCATTTTTACTTACGTTTGGATTGGCGGGCTGATGATCGGCTGTCGCGATGCCGACCAGGGCGCTGAATTAAAACTTAATCACCTGTTCGCAGGTTTTCAGCATCGCCTGGATACACTGGTCCTGCTGGGTATCATAAACCAGATCTTGTCTGTGGTGATTATGTTAGCGGTAGTGGGTCCCTTATATTGGGATATTCTGATGGGCAACGAATGGACGCCCAACCCCCAGACGATTATCGAAGATGTCGTCTTACCCATGCTGATTGCATTTTCATTGTTGCTGCCGTTGATGATGTGCACTTGGTTTGCACCGGCGTTAATCGTTTTACAAAACAAACCGGTAATTGAGGCAATGAAGCTGAGCTTTATCGGCTGTGCAAGAAATGTACTGCCCTTTTTGCTTTACGGGGTTGTTCAGTTGGTCGCTGCCATCGTTGCTGCGTTGCCATTTTTCCTCGGTTTACTTGTCTTTATTCCCATGCTGTATGGCTCTATCTACGCGGCCTACAAGGATATTTTCCTGCATCAACCTGCCTAATCAGGATGCCGGCTTCGATGCCGGCAAATTGTACGAATTTTAATTAGATTTGTGCTATCGCAGCTGATTATTTTCTGTTATTATTTCGCGCCCTTTTTATCAGGGGAAAGATAAATTGCGCCCGTAAGGGTGTTTTTTAGCAGTTTTTACGACCTGTGAAGGTCTTAACGTGTAGAGCGGAGCACTAACAATGATCCAAATGCAAACTAACCTGGACGTGGCGGATAACTCCGGTGCTCGTCGGGTAATGTGTATTAAGGTTCTAGGTGGCTCGCATCGCCGTTATGCACATATCGGTGACATCATCAAAGTTACCGTCAAGGAAGCAATTCCTCGCGGTAAAGTTAAAAAAGGTGACGTACTGAATGCAGTGGTGGTGCGTACTAGAAAAGGCGTTCGTCGTCCAGACGGTTCAGTGATCCGTTTTGACAACAACGCAGCTGTGTTGTTGAACAACAACAAGCAACCTATTGGTACGCGTATCTTTGGCCCGGTAACCCGTGAGCTTCGTGGAGATAAATTCATGAAGATCATCTCACTGGCCCCAGAGGTACTGTAAGGAGTCACGATTATGGCAAACAAAATTCGTCGTGATGATGAAGTTGTCGTATTAACCGGTAAAGACAAAGGCAAGAAAGGCAAAGTCCTGAAAGTACTGCCTGCATCTAACCGTGTTGTAGTAGAAGGTGTGAATGTGATGAAGAAACACCAGAAACCTAATCCTCAACTGGGTCAGGCTGGTGGTATCATCGAGAAAGAAGCATCCATTCATGTGTCAAATGTAGCGATCGTTAACCGTGAAGGTAAAGCGGATCGCGTAGGTTTCCGTTTTGAAGATGGCAAAAAAGTGCGTGTCTTCAAATCAAACGGCGACCTGATTTAATTATTTGGAGTTAACGATGGCGAAACTGCATGATTTCTATAAAGAAACGGTTGTAGCTGAACTTGCGAAGCAGTTCGGATACAAGAGCGTCATGCAAGTCCCTCGGATTGAAAAAATCACCCTGAACATGGGTCTGGGTGAAGCGGTAGCTGACAAAAAGATTCTGGAAAACGCCACAAGCGACATGCAAGCAATTGCTGGCCAGAAACCTGTTGTAACAGTAGCGCGTAAGTCTGTAGCGGGTTTCAAAATCCGTGAAGGCTATCCGATTGGCTGCAAAGTAACCCTGCGTGGCGAGCGTATGTGGGAATTCTTAGAGCGTTTGATTTCAATCGCTATCCCGCGTATCCGCGACTTCCGTGGTCTGAACCCTAAATCGTTCGACGGCCGTGGTAACTATTCAATGGGCGTTAGAGAGCAAATCATCTTCCCAGAAATCGACTTTGATAAAGTTGATAAAGTACGTGGTATGGACATTACCATCACTACCTCTGCTAAATCTGACGAAGAAGCCCGTGCTCTGCTGAATGCATTTAACTTCCCGTTTAAGAAATAAGGTGTAGGGTTATGGCAAAAGAATCAATGAAGGCGCGTGAAGCAAAGCGCGCTAAGCTGGTAGCAAAGTACGCTGAAAAGCGTATGGCGCTGAAGGCGATTATCAGCGATGTTAACGTCTCTGAAGAAGAGCGTTGGGATGCTGTTCTGAAGCTGCAACAACTGCCGCGCGACTCAAGTATTTGTCGTCGTCGTAACCGTTGCCGCATAACCGGTCGTCCACACGGTTATCTGCGTAAATTCGGTCTGAGCCGCATTAAGCTGCGTGAAGCAGCCATGCGTGGTGAAGTCCCTGGCCTGAAAAAAGCCAGCTGGTAAGGAGTAGCAGAATATGAGCATGCAAGATCCTATCGCGGATATGTTTACCCGCATCCGTAATGGCCAGTTGGCCAGCAAAGTATCTGTAATGATGCCATCTTCTAAACTGCGCGTAGCAATCGCTAAAGTGCTGAAAGATGAAGGTTACATTGCTGATTTTGCTGTTTCTGGCGAAGTTAAACCTGAGCTTGAAGTTACCCTGAAGTACTTCGAAGGCAAAAAGGTTATCGAAACTATTGAGCGTGTCAGCCGCCCTGGTCTGCGCATCTATAAGAAAAAAGATGAGCTGCCAAAAGTAATGGGTGGTCTGGGTATCGCTATCGTTTCTACATCTAAAGGTGTGATGACTGACCGTGCTGCGCGTAAAGCAGGCATGGGCGGTGAGATCATCGGTTATGTAGCGTAACGGGAGGTATTCAATGTCACGTGTAGCTAAAGCAGCTGTTGCTCTTCCTGCAGGCGTAGAAGTTTCTATCGCTGGTCAGGACGTAACAGTAAAAGGTAAAAACGGCACTCTGAGCCGTGTATTCAACAACGCTGTTGAAGTAGTTAACCAAGAAGGTTCTTTGCTGGCTAAGCCACGCGAAGGCGCGGTTGACGGCTGGGCACAAGCAGGTACTGCGCGCGCACTGTTGAACAACATGGTAATGGGTGTAACCGAAGGTTATCAAAAGAAACTGCAACTGGTTGGTGTTGGTTACCGTGCAAATGCACAAGGTAATAAACTTAACCTGAGCTTGGGTTTCTCACACCCGGTTGTTTACGAATTACCACAAGGTATTACCGTTGAAACTCCTACTCAGACTGAAGTGCTGATTAAAGGCGCTGACAAGCAGTTAGTAGGTCAGGTTGCAGCTAACATCCGTGCGTACCGCGCACCAGAGCCTTACAAAGGTAAAGGTGTACGTTACTCTGATGAAGTTGTGCGTCGTAAAGAAGCTAAGAAAAAGTAGGTGGGTGAGATGGATAAGAAAGCAGCTCGCTTGCGTCGCGCTACTCGCGCCCGCAAAAAAATTAGTGAACTTGCAGTCAACCGCTTAACTGTTCACCGCACTCCACGTCACATGTATGCGCAAGTAATTGCACCATGTGGTTCAGTGGTACTGGCCGCCGCTTCTACCGTTGAGAAAGATCTGGCTAAAGATCTGAGCGCAACTGGTAACGCAGCAGCTGCAGCAGCGGTTGGTAAAGCGATCGCAGAACGTGCAATCAAAGCTGGCGTTACTGCTGTAGCATTTGATCGCAGCGGATTTAACTACCACGGTCGAGTCAAGGCGTTAGCCGATGCGGCTCGTGAAGCTGGTCTGCAGTTCTAGGAGTAAATCATGGCTAAACAAGAAGTTCAAAACGGTGAACTGTTAGAGAAGCTAATTGCCGTTAATCGTGTAGCGAAAACTGTTAAAGGTGGTCGTATCATGAGCTTCACCGCACTAACTGTAGTGGGTGATGGCAATGGCAAAGTAGGTTTCGGTTACGGTAAAGCCCGTGAAGTGCCGGCAGCTATCCAGAAAGCAATGGAAAAAGCGCGTCGCAACATGGTTACTGTAGGTCTGAATGGCCACACTCTGCAGCACCCAATTAAAGGTCGTCACTCTGGCTCTAATGTTTACATGCAGCCAGCGTCTGAAGGTACTGGTATCATTGCCGGTGGTGCAATGCGTGCGGTACTGGAAGTGGCAGGCGTTCAAAACGTTCTGTCTAAGTGTTATGGTTCAACTAACCCAATCAACGTAGTGCGTGCAACTATCAATGCTCTGACTGATATGAAGTCTCCTGAGCAAGTTGCTGCTAAACGTGGTTTGAGCGTTGATCAAATTCTGGGGTAATACTCATGACTAAGACGATTAAAGTAAAGCAAACTAAAAGCTCTATTGGTCGTTTGCCTAAGCATAAGGCAACACTGACTGGCTTAGGTTTACGCAAAATCGGTCATGTTCGTGAGTTGGAAGATACTCCTGCTGTTCGCGGCATGATCAACAAAGTCAGCTACATGGTTGAGATAGTGGAGGAGTAAGCAATGTATTTGAATACCATTTCTCCTGCACCAGGTTCTAAAACCTCTGGTAAGCGCGTAGGTCGCGGTATTGGTTCTGGTCTGGGTAAAACTGCAGGCCGTGGTCATAAAGGCCAGACTTCACGTTCAGGTGGCAGCATCCGTGCTGGCTTTGAAGGTGGTCAAATGCCAATCCAGCGTCGTCTGCCTAAATTCGGTTTTACTTCACGTAAATCTTTGGTTGCTGCCGAAGTAACGTTGAACGAAATCGCCAAGGTAGAAGGTGAAGTTGTTACTCTGGAAACTTTGAAAGCAGCGGGCATCATCAAGAAAGACCGTCTGGCTGTTAAAGTAATCAAGAGTGGTGAAATTTCACGCGCTGTTACTGTTAGCGGTGTAAAGGTAACTAAAGGCGCGCGCGAAGCTATCGAAGCGGCCGGTGGTAAAGTAGAGGAATAAGCTAGATGGCCAAACCAGGATTGGAAGCGCCCGGCGCAAAAGGTGGATTAACCGAACTTAAGTCACGGTTGTTGTTCGTACTTGGTGCGATTATCGTATTCAGACTCGGATCCTACGTACCTATTCCTGGTATTGACGGCACCGTGCTGGCGGCGCTGTTTGCGCAACAGAAAGGTACTATCGTTGAAATGTTTAACATGTTCAGCGGTGGTGCTATGGAGCGTGCTTCTGTGCTGGCATTGGGCATCATGCCTTACATCTCAGCGTCCATCATTATTCAGCTTCTGACCGTGGTCCATCCGGCCATGGCAGAGCTGAAAAAAGAGGGCGAGGCTGGTCGACGTAAGATTAGTCAGTACACGCGTTACTTTACGCTGGTACTGTCTATCTTCCAGGCCACTGCGATTGCAAAGTCGCTGCCTGGGATGATGAGTGGGCTGGTGATTAACCCTGGCTTCTCTTTCTATTTTACGGCGGTTGTCAGCCTGGTAACGGGAACGATGTTCCTGATGTGGCTGGGCGAGCAGATCACTGAGCGAGGTATCGGTAACGGTATCTCAATCATTATCTTTACGGGTATTGTGGCTGGTTTACCAACAGCGTTTGGTCAGACTATTGAGCAAGCACGTCAGGGTGATATGAATTTCCTGGTATTGTTACTGATTGCGGTGATTATCGCGGCGGTAACTTACTTCGTGGTATTTGTTGAGCGTGGACAACGTCGCATCGTTGTTAACTATGCGAAACGTCAGCAAGGTCGTAAGATGTTTGCTGCGCAAAGCACTCACTTACCATTGAAAGTGAATATGGCGGGTGTTATCCCACCTATCTTCGCTTCCAGTATTATTCTGTTCCCTGGAACAATTGCGAGCTGGTTTGGTCAAAGCGAAAGCATGGCGTGGTTGCAGGACGTATCTTTGATGCTGTCTCCAGGTCAACCTTTACATGCATTGCTGTATGCCGTGGCGATTATTTTCTTCTGTTTCTTCTACACTGCGTTGGTATTCAACCCGCGTGAGACAGCAGATAACCTGAAGAAATCTGGTGCGTTTGTACCGGGTATTCGCCCGGGTGAGCAGACCTCACGATACATCGATAAAGTTATGACTCGCCTGACTCTGGCCGGTGCGCTGTACATTACCTTTATATGTTTGATTCCTGAGTTCATGATGATCGGTATGAACGTTCAGTTCTACTTCGGTGGTACATCATTATTGATTATCGTCGTTGTTATCATGGACTTTATGGCACAGGTGCAGACTCATTTGATGTCACATCAATATGATTCTGTTCTTAAGAAAGCCAACCTTAAGGGCTTCGGTCGTTAAGTTGGCCCTAACGGAGTGATGTAATGAAAGTTCGTGCATCAGTAAAGAAGATTTGCCGTAACTGCAAAATCATCAAGCGCAACGGTGTTGTGCGTGTGATTTGCAGCGAGCCAAAGCACAAGCAAAGGCAAGGTTAATCTCAATACGACCGTTAAGTTTCGGCTTAACGGTTAAACCGGTAGTTTGATAATCAAACTATCAATTGCAATTTAGTCGATGGGTAAGTATCCTAGCGGGCTTTTTAGGCTGTCGACAAATTAACTAGAGGAGTACTGTTAGTGGCCCGTATCGCTGGCATTAACATTCCTGAACACAAGCATGCTGTAATTGCTATCCAGGCAATCTACGGAATTGGCCCAACTCGTGCCAAAGGCGTTTGCGCCGAAGCTGGTGTTGCAGAGAGCACCAAGATCAAAGATCTTGACGAAGCTCAGATCGATAAACTGCGTGACGCAGTAGCCAAGTTCACCGTTGAAGGTGACCTGCGTCGTGAAGTTTCTATGAACATCAAACGTTTGATGGACCTGGGTTGTTTCCGTGGCCTGCGCCACCGTCGCAGCTTACCTCTTCGTGGTCAGCGCACTAAAACTAATGCGCGCACCCGTAAAGGTCCTCGTAAGCCGATTAAGAAGTAAGCGGGGGAATTTATGGCTAAAGCACCAGTAAGAACTCGTAAGCGCGCTAAGCGTCAGGTTGCAGATGGTATGGCTCATATCCATGCATCTTTCAACAATACAATCGTGACTATTACTGACCGTCAGGGCAATGCTCTGTCTTGGGCTACCTCTGGTGGTTCAGGTTTCCGTGGTTCGCGTAAGTCTACTCCGTTCGCTGCACAGGTTGCTGCTGAGCGTGCAGGCGTTGCGGCTCAGGAATACGGTTTGAAAAACCTTGAAGTGTTCGTAAAAGGTCCAGGACCAGGCCGTGAGTCTGCAATCCGTGCCCTGAACGCGACAGGTTACAAAATCACGAATATCACCGATGTGACCCCTATTCCTCACAACGGTTGTCGTCCACCGAAGAAACGTCGCGTTTAATCGCGTAGGACAGTTGGAGAAAGATCATGGCAAGATATTTGGGTCCTAAACTCAAACTTAGCCGCCGCGAAGGAACTGACCTGTTCCTGAAAAGTGGCGTTCGAGCAATTGACTCGAAATGTAAAATTGACACCGCACCAGGTCAACACGGCGCTCGTCGCGGCCGTTTGTCTGACTACGGTGTTCAGTTACGTGAAAAGCAAAAAGTTCGTCGTATGTACGGCGTTCTGGAAAAGCAATTCCGTAACTACTACAAGGAAGCTGCACGTCTGAAAGGCAACACAGGTGAAAACCTGCTGCAACTTTTAGAAAAACGTCTGGACAATGTTGTTTACCGTATGGGTTTTGCTAGCACTCGCGCTGAAGCGCGTCAGCTGGTAAGCCACAAAGCCATTACTGTAAATGGTCGCGTGGTAAACGTACCTTCTTTCAGTGTTTCTGCTGAAGATGTCGTTGCTGTACGTGAAAAAGCCAAGAAGCAAGCACGTATCGTCGCTGCTCTGGAGTTGGCTGAACAACGTGAAAAGCCAACCTGGATTGAAGTAGACGGTACTAAAATGGAAGGCGTTTTCAAACGTCTGCCAGAGCGTGCTGACTTGTCTGCTGATATTAACGAACAGTTGATCGTCGAACTTTACAGTAAGTAAGGTTAAAGGATAAAGAGAGGAAACAATGTCGGGTTCTGTAACTGAGTTCCTAAAACCAAGGCTAGTGGATATCGAAAACGTCTCTCCAACTCGCGCTAAAGTCACTTTAGAGCCTTTAGAGCGTGGTTTTGGACACACTCTTGGTAATGCGCTGCGCCGCATCCTGTTGTCATCTATGCCAGGATGTGCGGTCACCGAAGTTGAAATCGACGGTGTACTGCATGAGTACAGCACCAAAGAAGGTGTACAGGAAGATGTAATCGAAATTCTGCTTAACCTGAAAGGGTTGGCAGTACGCCTGCAAGGTAAAGACGAAGCCACACTGACCTTGGTGAAATCAGGTGCAGGTCCTGTCGTAGCTGGAGACATTCAGCATGACGGCGATGTAGAAATCGCTAACCCTGAGCATGTTATTTGTACTTTGACTGGCGACGCTGAAATCAGCATGCGTATCAAAGTAGAAATGGGCCGTGGTTATGTACCTGCATCTGTGCGCCGTTCCTCAGAAGAAGATGATCGTCCAATTGGTCGTCTATTGGTTGATGCTTCATACAGCCCGGTAGAGCGTATTGCGTACAGTGTTGAAGCTGCACGTGTTGAACAGCGCACCGACCTGGACAAGCTGGTTATCGATATGGAAACGAACGGTACGTTGGATCCTGAAGAAGCGATCCGCCGTGCTGCGACTATCCTGGCAGAGCAATTAGAAGCCTTCGTTGAGCTTCGTGATATCTCTGTACCGGTAGCCAAAGAAGAGAAACCGGAGTTTGATCCGATTCTGCTTCGTCCGGTTGATGACTTAGAGCTGACTGTACGTTCTGCGAACTGTCTGAAAGCTGAAGCAATTCAGTACATTGGTGACCTGGTACAACGTACCGAAGTTGAACTTCTGAAAACCCCTAACCTGGGTAAGAAGTCTCTGACTGAAATCAAAGATGTACTGGCTTCACGCGGACTTTCACTGGGTATGCGCCTGGAAAACTGGCCGCCAGAAAGTATCGCTGAGAAAGACTAATTAGATCGGCATTAACCTGTGGTTGTTGGGTAATGGAACCCGATAACCACGCTGATTTTTGAGAAGGAAATAACTATGCGCCATCGTCAGAGTGGTCGTCAGTTAAATCGCAACAGCAGCCATCGTAAAGCGATGTTCAGCAACATGGCTGGCTCTTTGGTAAAGCACGAAGTTATTAAAACGACTTTGCCAAAAGCGAAAGAACTGCGTCGTGTTATTGAGCCTCTGATTACGCTTGCCAAGCAAGACAGCGTAGCAAATCGTCGTCTGGCATTTGCTCGCACTCGTGACAAAGAGGTTGTCGGTAAGCTGTTTAACGAACTGGGTCCACGCTATGAGCAGCGCCCTGGTGGTTATATTCGCATTCTGAAATGCGGATTCCGTGCCGGTGACAATGCACCAATGGCATTCGTTGAATTGGTTGACCGTCCAGTTGCTGAAGAAGTTGCTTCTGAAGACAACGCGGCTGAATAAGCCAAACAAATGAAGAAGCCGGGTTTACCCGGCTTTTTTATTGCGTAAAATTAAGGTTGTCTGCTAATTGCGTTTATGTTCTTGTAGCGCAGTATCAATTGCCGCCTGCTCTAATCCTGCTTCCTTAGCATACTTAGTAATATCACTATCACTGATCCCTGCTGACTGAGCGACTTCGACTATTTTATGAATGTGCTCCGGCGACTGTTTGGATTCTTTTACCGCGGTAACCACTACGGTTTCAGCTTCCTCCGGGAATGCGGCGAGTAGAGCATCTACTATATATTCACCTACAAAAGGCACTTCCTGCAGGGCGCTGGTTAATATATCTACCAGTTTGTTGGGATGAGCCTGTGCAACGGTTCGTACAATGTCGTCAGCGGAGTCAGGTTCGGTAAGTACGGCAACTCTTACTATTTCGTCTAGTTCTTGCGGTTCCGCCTGCACAGCTATATTAACCACGAAGTCCACATAACTTGGTTCTGCATTAATAGCTGTCTGCACGACATTGCTACAGGTGGTAATTCCAGCTTCTAATGCCAGTTCTACTACATCCTCTGTCAGCGTGGGTTGGGCTGATATAGCAGAATGAATAATTTCCCTGTATTTATCCGGATATAACTGAAGGGCTGTTTTAACGATATTCCGCGCTTCTTGTGGATAGTGACTTATTATGGATTTAATCGCCTGGCCGAGTCCGATGTTCTTCTGCAACTGTTCTTCAAGTAAGTCTTGGGTAATACCATTATTACTACTCTCTGAAGCTTCCATGGCAAGGCACGCACAGCTCATTCCACTAAAAAGCAGCACGGGAATCAGTTTTTTCATATTGCGGCACCTCAAGCCTCGGCTTTTTAAAACGTTTTTACATGCCACTTTGTGACAATTGGACGGTCAAATTAGTTCAATTTAGTCAAAAAATAAACAGAAATAGAGGTGTTTGTATAGTTACTGCGCAAACGAACATTTTTTT
>NZ_JXSY01000023.1 GCF_004329715.1 Bowmanella sp. JS7-9 | reverse complement strand
GTTTGCGCAAGTTTTAAACAAAACGGGCGCTAAGCGCCCGTTTTTCATACTCTTTACCCTAAATATGGTGTTTTCAGTGGTTATTTAGTCTGTTTTTCTGCAACCTGACTCTCATTATCCTGAGCATCTTCGCGATGAACCAAGACTGCTTCATCGTCGCTGTCTCCCACCACATCTTCTAGTTTCACCTTCTTTACCGTGCGGAATGTATTAATCGGTCCGGCCAACGCATATAAAGAGAACACGATGAACAGGACAAGTGCTGGTTCAGTCGCTACCACCACGAAGACTAACAAAATCAGTAAAAGTGCAACAAAAGGAACTTTACCGTGCCAGTTAACTTCTTTAAATGAGTTGTACTTAAAGTTACTCACCATCAGTAAACCAGCTAAACCGGTAACCATGGCTACTATCGTAGACACCGGTTGCGCCGTACCTGTTACGTTATATTCCACACCTACCCATACAAATCCGGCAACTAAAGCAGCGGCAGCAGGAGATGCCAAGCCCTGAAAGTAGCGTTTATCAACAATACCAATATTAGTATTGAAGCGCGCCAAGCGCAGTGCCGCACCAGCTACATATATAAAAGCTGCTAGCCAACCTAATTTACCTAAGTTCGCCAGACCCCAGTTATATGCCACTAATGCTGGTGCCATACCGAATGACACCATATCTGACATAGAATCGTATTCAGCACCGAATTCACTCTGGGTATTGGTCATACGAGCGACCCGCCCGTCGAGACCGTCGAAGATCATCGCCACGAAAATGGCAATCGCGGCCGCTTCGAACCGTCCATTCATTGAAGACACGATCGCAAAGAAACCGGAAAACAAACCAGCGGTAGTCAGTAAATTGGGTAACAAATAAATACCCTTGCGTTTTGAATCAGACATTTAACACTCCATAAATCCTGACAAATAAGATAACACAAGCCTAAAGTTAAACGCATTATAGGTTTTATCATTCATACCTGAAGCATCTCGCAAATAACTCAAACTTAGATTTAGCATGTTAATGTAAGCTTTGGGTTGAGGTGTCAGAAGTTTTTACACCCTCAAAGAAATTAGCGACAATCGCAAACTAATCAATTGAATTAAAAGGAAAAATTATACGGCATAAACTTTGCCTAGGCCGGATTAGGATTGAGAGGTTAGGTTGTCTCTGAAAAGAGCTTGAGGTTTATTAAATGATAAAAAAAATACTTGGCGTAACCGCACTTACGGTTGTGTCGTTGTCGGCGTTAGCTGCCACAGAAACATGGGATTTCACGAATAGCAACGGAAACAGTAACGTTTATATCGGGCAGAATACTCCCTTAAGCGTAACCGTTAATGGATTCTCCATAGCAAATTCCAGTACCGATCTAAGTACCGCGACAAGCGCCACTGTAACTCATAATTCTTGGGGCTTATTAGTAGAGAACTCTCGAGATACAGACTCTGCACAATTCTATGGCAACAGCTACTGGGTTCCGGACCACGCTATCGACAGTTTCAATGGTCGCACAGACTTCATTTCATTTGATTTTAATTACAATGTTTCGTTGGATGGTATGGATCTGGGGTGGACCAAAGAGTATTTCTACTCTCAGGGATATGTTCGCAGTGCTGACACCGCTGACCTTACTATCTGGAACAAGAACGAAAGCGGCACTTGGACAGCTCTGGCAAATTTAGCCGACCTAAATGCCAGTTATCATAATCTGACTGCATATCAGAATACACTGGGGTCATCTTCTAGCTGGGCCATTTCTGCTTACAACGCCAACTACGGCGGAACAAACTTATATGGCACATCAGGACTCAATGACTCTCACGGATGGGACATCAAGGGAGATGCATTCAAGCTAAAAGGCTTAACGGTCAGCTTTGAACAGCCATCAGGCAAAGGAGAAGGAAAAGTTCCTGAACCAGCGAGTTTCGCATTGCTCGGGCTTGGACTTTACATGTTACGACGCGGCCGTAAAAAATAACCTAGAAGCGTATACCCCAACCGACAGGTTAGTTACCATTGCTCAATCGTTTAAAATTGAAGCAGGTAAGAAACTTGTCGGTTTTTCGTTTACGGGCATTATGTGCCCTTTTAATTATCCCATTCTGTACACTGGCGCAGTCCGTCAACCAGTACTACGAGCAAGCATTAAGCGCGTATGATGGACAGAAACCAGATACCGCCTTCATACATTTAAAAAATGCGCTTAGGGACGATCCAAAACACCTGCCCTCGCGCTTGCTGTTGGGTAAAATTTATTTTGAACACGGCATTTTTTCTGAATCAGAACACGAACTCACGATTGCGTTGCAAGCTGGCGCAGATATCAATTTGGTTTTGCCAACCTTGGGCAATAGTTTATTACTTCAAAAGAAATCATCTGAGCTGCTCAAATACGATCAATATTACAATCAACTCGACCGTTTCGGTCAATTTGAGTGGCACATGCTTGCTGGGCAGGCTTATTTACAACAGGACAAACCTGAGTCCGCTGAGCATGAATTTCAAAAAGCTCTGGCAAAAGCGGCCAACGATACACGCGCATTGAACACCCTGGCGAGCCATTATATTGATCAAGCTCAGCATCTAAAGGCAACTTCGCTTCTCGAAAAGTCAATTCAGCTCGATCCCCAAAATAAAAAGACGCTGCTTATCCAAGCCAAAGTCCAGCGACTCAACAACAACCGAGACGAGGAATTTAGACTACTAAAAGCAGCCGAGGCTCTCGATGGCAACGATCCCATAATCTTAAGAGAACTCGTGGCTAACTTACTGAATCGAGGGAATATTGAGCAAGCAATTGACTTGAATGAGACTATCCTATCGCAGTCTCCGAATGATCCTACCGCCATTCTGATTAAAGCCCAGTGGTTAAAAGGACAGGGTAAGGACAAGGAAGCAAATACATTATTAGAAGCTCTGGCAAATAACTTATCGCTATTTGATGGCAGTGGTGGGAATGTCGAATTAGTGACAGGCATGACCGCTGACATGCTAAAGAATGAAGAGGCGGCGGTAAAATCTTTTAGAGCTCATTTGGTCAATCATCCAGACGATGTTGAGACCATCACCTTACTCACTCAACAATACTTGCGGGGTGGTAATTTCAACAAAGCGATAGATGTCCTACAGCAGCATTCGCGCGCGGTCTATCGGGACCTTCCTCTCGGTATTCAACTGGTCAATTTACTGTTACAGGAAAAAAATCCGTTCAAAGCAAGTCAGGTAGTTTCCGAATTGAAGCAGCACTTTCCTGCTGATCCACGTTTAACATTGCTGCAGGGAAGGATTTTTGCTTCTACAAATCAACCCGAAATCGCAATCGCTACATTACTCCAGACTCCACCTGACAAACGGAATTTGCGATTCAACATACTGCTAGCAAAGTTATATTTAAAAATTGGCAAGCTCGCCGAGTCAGAAAAAATTGTTAACGATATACCTGCGCCAGAGAACGATTCTGACAAAGTTCTATGGTTAAATTTACTCGCTTCTCAAGCCACCGCTCAAAAGCAATTTAGCAACGCGAAAAAGTTTGCGTCGGATGCATTGATAATTGCGAACGGTAATTTAGAAAGCCGGTATCTTTTTGCTAATGCGGCAATGCTTGCTGGTGAAATGCAAATTGCTGAACAACAGTTCAAAGCGATGCTTGCTGATTACCCTAACCATATACCCAGTGCTTTAGCTCTCGCTAAATTGATGCTCAACAAAGGCGATGTAGACCAAGCTCAATCATATTTGACGAAACTACTTAGCTACTCACCAGACGACACCGCTGGCCGCGAGTTACAATTAGCCTTGTATATGCATACTAATCAATGGTTGTTAGCGGAAAAGCTCGTAGCCGAGTTGCGCAAAACAGATGGATTAGAGCCGCGTTATCTATTAAATCAGGCCGTGGTGTTCCAGGCTCTACAACAACAAGAAAAAGCCGCGACCAATTATCAGGTACTATTTGAACAATGGCTCAATGATAAGGATGGCCTCAATACGCTTCTTGCTGCACAAATTAATGCTCAGGCATGGTCATCGGCTATTTCGACACTGAAGCGCTTACTCATCTTGCAACCCAACGACACACGCCTTCAGGTAACGTTGGCTCGAGCTAACTTTGCAACAGGTGATTTAAAACAGGCCAACGCAATTTTAAGCACGCTTGAAAAAAGTTCGGAAGTGGCTCCCCAAGTAGATTTGCTTAAGGCAGATATCGCACTCCAAGCGAAAGATATTGATACCGCGACTGCACTCTACAGACGCGCTCTTAAACTTGATCCAACGTTGCATATTGCACTCGTACAACTCTATCAACTCGCAAAAGACCATAAACAAGAGCAATCGTTTTTTGAGAGCGCTAATCATCTGTTGAATACCAGCAGCCAACCTGTGTGGGTGCGAAAACTCCTGGCTGATGCATACATGAACGCGAACGACCTCGGCATGGCAGAGTTTCATTATAAAAAATTACTGGGCACTGAGGCATTCAAACAATCACCCGTCATTTTAAATAACCTTGCCAACATTTATATGAAGGACGATCTGGATATCGCTCTGCAAACAGCAAAGCTTGCCTTAGACGGAAGCAAAGGTAAAAGTGCGTCTATTCAGGATACGGTCGGTTGGATTCTCGCTTTACAAGGGAAATATGACGAGGCGTTAGGCTATTTGCGCGAGGCCTCCGTGTTGGACGCGAACAACCCGGAAATTAATTACCATCTTGGTTACACCTTGCATAAGCTGGGGCGACGCGATGATGCGACCCGCCAATTAAAGATCGCCACTATGCAAGAAAATTACTCAGGTTATAACGACGCATTGCAACTGTTAAAGTCGATTCAATAAGCCACAAAAAAACCGGCTAGTTAGCCGGTTTTTTGTTTTTGCCTTAATGGAAGACAAGGCCATTCTCATCGGCATCCAGACTGATGGTTTGATCCACCTGCAACTCGCCACTGAGGATTTTCTGCGCCAGTGGATTTTCCACCTGTTGCTGAATAGCACGTTTCAACGGCCGCGCACCATACACAGGATCAAAACCTGCTTCTGCCAGTCTATCCAGTGCATCATCGGTAATTTCCAGTTCAAAGCCCCGCTCGCGCAAGCGTTTAAGTAAGCCTTGTAACTGAATTTTTGCGATATTACGGATTTGGTCTGCACGTAACGAGTGGAACACCACCGTATCATCTATGCGGTTAATAAATTCCGGACGGAAATGCATACCCACCACCTGCATAACCCGCTCTTTCATTTCGTCATAGTCAGCATCAGACTTGAATTCCTGAATAACATCCGAGCCCAAATTCGACGTCATGATAACCACGGTGTTTTTGAAATCTACTGTCCGACCCTGTCCATCAGTCAGGCGGCCATCGTCCAGCACCTGCAACAATATATTGAATACATCCGGATGGGCCTTTTCCACCTCGTCCAGCAGAATTACGGAATAAGGTTTACGTCTTACAGCTTCAGTCAGATAACCGCCTTCTTCATAGCCTACATAGCCAGGAGGGGCGCCAACCAAACGCGCCACCGAGTGCTTCTCCATAAATTCAGACATATCGATGCGCACCATGGCTTGTTCGGTATCAAACATAAAGCCGGCCAAGGCTTTACACAGTTCAGTTTTACCCACGCCAGTTGGGCCAAGGAATAAAAATGAGCCAATCGGACGATTCGGGTCCGCTAATCCAGCGCGTGAGCGGCGGATGGCATTGGATACGGCACTCACAGCTTCTTCCTGTCCGACAACCCGTCCATGCAGCGCGTCTTCCATACGCAGTAACTTTTCTTTCTCGCCTTCCAACATTTTCGCTACCGGAATACCGGTCCAGCGCGACAATACTTCCGCGATTTCGTTATCGGTCACTTTGTTTTTCAGCAGCTTAAATTCACGTGTCTCAGCCTCAGACGCTTGTTCCAGACGCATTTCCAATTCGGGGATGCGGCCGTATTGCAGTTCTGACATACGGCTTAAATCACCGGCACGACGAGCAATTTCCAAATCCAGCTTGGCTTGCTCAAGCTCAGATTTAATATGCTGGGTGCCCTGCATAGCGTTCTTTTCCGCATTCCATTCTTTTTCGAGACCGGCGAACTTCACTTCCAGTTGTTCACGCTCCTGCTCAATCAACTCAAGACGCTTATGGCTGGCTTCATCGGTTTCTTTGGCTAATGCCTGCTCCTCCAGTTTCAACTGGATAATACGTCGCTCCAGGCGGTCCATATCTTCCGGCTTGGAGTCAATTTGCATACGCAGACTGGATGCGGCTTCGTCAATTAAATCGATCGCTTTATCCGGTAATTGACGATCGCTGATATAGCGATGGGACAAACTGGCCGCCGCCACAATCGCCGGATCAGTAATATTTACACTGTGGTGCAGTTCATAACGCTCTTTAAGGCCTCGCAGGATGGCGATGGTATCCTCCACGCTCGGTTCATCCACCAGCACTTTCTGAAAGCGACGCTCCAAAGCGGCATCTTTTTCAATATACTGACGGTATTCATCTAACGTGGTCGCCCCCACGCAGTGCAGCTCACCACGGGCAAGCGCAGGCTTGAGCATGTTGCCGGCATCCATGGCACCATCACCTTTACCGGCGCCCACCATAGTATGCAATTCATCAATAAACAGGATGACCTGCCCTTCTTCTTTGGACAGCTCATTCAATACCGCTTTAAGACGTTCCTCAAATTCGCCGCGATATTTAGCGCCTGCGACCAAAGCGCCCATATCCAGTGACAACACCCGTTTATTCTTCAGCCCTTCAGGCACTTCACCGTTTACGATGCGCTGAGCCAGGCCCTCAACAATCGCCGTTTTACCCACGCCCGGCTCACCAATGAGTACCGGGTTGTTTTTTGTACGGCGTTGTAGAACCTGAATGGTACGGCGGATTTCTTCATCTCGGCCAATAACCGGATCTAGTTTGCCCTGTTCGGCACGCTCGGTCAGATCAGTGGTGAATTTCTCCAGCGCCTGACGCACGTCTTCGGCATTGGGATCATTAACTTTCTGACCACCGCGCATTTTGTCGATGGCATCCGAAATTTTATCTGCTGTAGCACCACACTGGCGCAGGATGTCGCCCAGACGGCCTTTATCATCACAGGCTGCCAGTACAAACAATTCCGAACTGATGTATTGATCTTTACGTTTCTGTGCAATTTTGTCAGTCATGTTGAGCAACACGACGGTATCTTTGCCAAATTGCACATCCGCCGTACCATCGACACGCGGTACACGATCAATGGCTTCTGCCAGCGCTGAGCGCAGGCTGTTAACATTTACGCCCGCCTGATCAAACAAGGCACGTACTGTCCCGCCTTCCTGATTAAGCATGGCGGAGAGCAGATGAACGGGTTCGATATATTGATGATCGCGTCCTAATGCCAGCGACTGGGCATCAGAGATCGCCATCTGAAATTTACTGGTTAATTTGTCTGAACGCATGGTCTGATCCCCTAAAACACTTCGATAAGCGCTATGTGGGTACAGAATTCAGGTGATTCAAGTTTTTAGCAAGGAATGTTACTGATTTGGATCAAGATAAATGCCGGATACTAGGCGGCCCGTTTGGCCGTCACGGCGGTATGAAAAATATTTTTCAGGTTGGGAAAAAGTACATTCTTGGCTTTGGGTAATGGCTGTCAGCCCACACGAGCGTAAACGCTGCCCGGCAATGCCTGCCAAATCGCATAAATGTTTGTCTTCCCGCGCAACGAAGTAATCATGCTCAGATAACAAAAATGCCTCCCTGACTTCCGCCCCAACTTCGAAATACGGCTGACTAATGGCGGGCCCAATCCACGCTAACGCGGCGTCAGAACAGCCCATTTGCTGCAGGGTATTTTCAATAATGCCATTGGCTAGGCCTCGCCAGCCGGCATGGATCGCAGCAACCTGCATAGTCTCTGGGTCAGCGATTAACACAGGCAAACAATCTGCCGTCATCACCGCACACACCAGACCTTCTGTCGCGGTAAAACTGGCATCTGCATCTGCAGGCTTGGCAGCATACCCGGTTAAACTAACAACATCCGTGCTATGGGTCTGGTTTAGCCATTGAATACGGCTGGCATGGGGTAATAACGCGCGGTTTGCAATAACCGCGTGAGGCGCATCCCCAACGTGAGCGCCGAGATTCAGGCTGGCGTATGTCCCTGAACTGACCCCACCACTGCGCGTTGTATAAAACGCACGAAACGGCACGGGCAAATTCCACTCAGGGACGATAACCATCAGTAATCCGGATTTAACTTAGTATCTTCGCGCAATATACCCAGTAACTGCACGAAATCATCCGGCAACGGAGACTGCCACCCCATCCATTCGCCCGTGATCGGATGGAAAAATTCCAGTTGAGCGGCATGCAATGCCTGGCGGCCGAATGTTCGCAGCACATCACTCAAGGCCGGTGTTGCTGATTTTGGTGGACGGGGGCGTCCACCATACAGCGTATCGCCTACCAGCGGGTGGTGAATATGCGACATATGTACGCGGATTTGGTGCGTACGCCCGGATTCCAGCTTCAAACGCAAATGGGTGTGTGCTCGAAATTTTTCTTTTACGCGGTAATGGGTCACGGCTGGCTTGCCGGTCTCCCGTACCGCCATGGCGGTACGTTTGGTGACAGAACGACCAATAGGCGCATCGACTGTACCGCCGGCGACCAGCGTGCCATACACAACGGCCTCATATTCGCGGCTCACTTCACGTAGTTGCAATTGCTCAACTAAATGCGTCTGTGCCGCAATGGTTTTCGCCACCACCATTAAACCTGTAGTGTCTTTGTCCAGTCGATGCACAATCCCAGCTCGCGGCACTAACTCAATTCCCGGCACATGGGCTAGCAGCGCATTGAGGATCGTACCGGCCGGATTACCTGCACCAGGATGCACCACCAGATTCGTTGGTTTATCGATGACCAGGATGTCGTCATCTTCGTAGACGATGTTCAATTTGATGTTGTCTTCAGCTTTATGCTGAATTTGCACTTCCAGTTGCGTAACAATCTCAACCTGTTCACCACCGTCTACTTTTTCACGGGGTTTGTCCCAAACCTTACCATCCAGCTGCACCTGACCGGCCAAAATCCAGTCTTTTATGCGTGAACGTGAAAAATCCGGGAACATTTCTGCCAGTGACTGATCTAACCGCTTGCCGAATAAATGATCCGGTACCACGGCGCTAAGTTCTACTCTTTCGTGCATGTGAGCCTATTTGTGGGCAATTTACTTGTACATAACCCAAAACGCTGGGTTAGAATGCAGTGCTTAATAATTCATATATTCTAACGGATTTTTGTCCGCGCCTGAACGCGAGACTGCTGTCACCTATGAAAAAAACAATGAAAAACCTGACAAGAATCACCTTAATCAGCACTATTGCACTGCTGACGGCCTGTTCCAGCTCGCCAGATAAGGACGAGCCACTGCTGAAAAATGCAGGACCACAAACCCTTTACACCAAAGCCAAAGAACAATTAACCACCGGCAACTACAATGCCGCGGTTGAAACCCTGAGTGCATTAGACTCACGTTTCCCATTTGGTCCGTTATCCCATCAGGTGCAATTAGATTTGATTTTTGCCTATTACAAAACGGGCAAAACGGATCAAGCGATTGCCACCATTGACCGTTTCATCCGCCTGAACCCTAACCATTCAGACGTAGATTTCGCATTACACATGCGCGGACTGGTCAATCTGGATGCAGATAAGAATCTGTTCCAGGAAATGCTCGGTATTGATCGTTCGGATCGCGATCCGTCTTATGCCCGTCAGGCGTTTGAAGATTTTCGCAGCCTGATCGAAAAATTCCCCAACAGCCGTTATGCAGCCGATGCAAAACAGCGCATGGTGGCCATCAAAGATCGTCTGGCCCGCTATGAAATCGAAATTGCACGCTTTTACATGGAGCGCCAGGCCTGGGTAGCTGCCGCCAATCGTGGCCAGTATGTGGTGGAATATTATTCCGATACACCACATGTCAAAGATGCCCTGCAGATCATGATCGAGTGCTATGACCAACTGGGCTTAGATGAGTTAAAGCAAAATGCCCGGACAACCTTGCTGCTCAATTTCCCGGATGCAGCAAACCGTAACGACAGTTAATAAAGCGCCTTAGGGCGCTTTTTTTATTTCGGTTCGATCTGTAGCGAATTCTCTTCTACATTGAATTTATGCGTTTTGGTTGTTTTCTAAACAGACCAATAACTTACGACCGCATAAAGCAAAAATTCAGGGGAATTCAGTATGCAAAATAAACGAACTCCGGTTTCGTCTCGGAAGGCGCCGCTTGGCAACAATAATCTTACTCTCACCGGTGAAACCCACGACGTCATCGTCACCTCCCCTGAACCGAAAAATCCCAGTCCATACCTGTATTTCACCGAAAGCGACTTAAATCGTATTCTGGCTAATCTCAATACTCTACGTGAGAGTGTGTACGCCAATGCTATGCACGACAAAACCGGCGAAGGCGTTGAGCAGGCATTACCCAGTTTTCCTTCTGTTTGTCTGATTGGACTTGGCCGCTGTGGTTCGAATATCGCCCTAGACGTTGCTCACTTGGTGCATAGCGCCCGCCGCTTTTATTTAAGTGAATTCAACTCAGAGCAAAAGCGGGTGCGTGAAAAGGACAATAAACCCTTGCAGTGGATCCAGCGCAGCTTGCATCTTAAACCCAGCAAAGTCATCAAACCGGTGTTTTTGATTGAACCATTAGTGATGCTTGGCGATTTGGATAAAGATATCGCCGGGCGCATTCGCTTTTCGTCCAAGGGTGAGAATCAAACCTTTCTGCGTGATTACAACAAACTGAAAATCATGGATTTATCTGAGGTGCACGCCGGTGGTTCGGGTAACGCGCCGATCCTGGGTCAGTATCTGGCGCAGATTATCCTGAATAAAGAAACGGATAATTTTAATGCACGTGACTGGAAGATGATCCACTCCTATCTGATTGATTCCTGTGGGATCAAAGCTAACCAGTCCAGACTGTACTTTTTCATCTTTAGCGCTGGCGGTGGCACAGGTTCAGGAATGGCCTCGGAGTTTGGTCTTGCGCAACAATACTCGTATATGAGTAAAACCTTCAATATCCGTACACCAAAGGAAATCAATAATCAGAGCCAGTCGTTTGTGTTCGAACCCATCTTCACCAGTGGGATCTGCATACTGCCAAATATTACCAACCACGATATCGAAATGTCAGAGGCGCTGCATATCAACGCAGGCCGTCTGCTTTGCAAATATCTATCCGAAGAGTGGAATTTCTCTTACAACCTGGAGAGTGATACCAAGCAAATCCATGACGACGATATCTTGCGACGCATTCGTCCGTGGAACGCCATGATGTTGATATCTAACGATATTATGCGCTACGCCGAGCAGGGGGATAACAGTGAACCGGCGCAGAATATTGATGTGAATGCGATGGAGAAGTACGCAAATCAATATATCAGCCAGCAGATTTTTAATATTCTCACCGCTCAGGCGGTTACCACAGATTACGATGAAAACTACTTCCGCCGTGCTGGCATCGATATTGGCGAAACGATTCGACTGGATGCCAACGATTTGTTTATGAGTTTGGCCGGACCGGTCGCGGTCGCCTACGCAGAGTCAGTAGTAACCGACAATGGTGTGGTCGAAAAACCTAAGCTGTTCAATTCTGACTCGGCAACCCTGGATATCGACGATTTATTCTTCCGCTCCATCGACTTGCCGCACTTTAATAAAGATACTCAGGCGATTGAAGGCGTGAGTCTGCTGCCCATTGAATCAAAACGTTATCGCAAAGCGCTCGAGCATTACCGTAACAACAACTACGACCCGAAATACTTACGCGAGCTGCACTTCTTCAAAAACTGTTCATCCGTGGTGTCAATTGTGTCACTGCCGAAAGACTACAAATTATCTTACGTAGCGTTGAATAAGCTCAAAACCCATCTAAACAGTTTATTCCCGAATACGACTCTGAAGCGCTACGCCCTGGTCATCGGTGCGTCAGCGAACCTTTCACTGACGACCCTGATAGCCAAGAGTCCCTGCTTAAGTGATGATTTCCTGACATTATTGGTCGCCTTTATCAAACGTTGCTTTGCCAAAGACCAGTATCGTTTCGATGATTCACTGGATCGCGCTATTGTTGAATTTATTCGTGCGCCAGAGCTGGATGAGAAAAAACTGGAGTCGATGCTGTGTGATTGTGAAAACCCGGCAAAAATTCTGGATACCAACTGGTACGCTATCAAGCCAATGTACGAGAAGAAGTACCGTGAAATTATCGGTGATAATAAGAAATTCCGCTCAATTAACGATATTCGCCTGACGCTGGATAGCGTGAAGAATGCCATTCGCTACTTGCGCGAAATCTATCGTCATCGTATCAGCAAAACTCAGGTTATTTCGCTTAATGATGACTTCTTGATTGAGGACGATATTCCCAGCCTGACCGAATCAGCGACGGAACCAAAGAAAACTAAGTAACGACAA
>NZ_JXSY01000022.1 GCF_004329715.1 Bowmanella sp. JS7-9 | reverse complement strand
AATCAGCGACGGAACCAAAGAAAACTAAGTAACGACAAAAAAGCCTGACAATGTCAGGCTTTTTTTATCAGATTGCGTCTTCGTTTTCTTCACCGGTACGGATACGAATGACCCGCTCCACTTCGGTGACAAAGATTTTACCATCACCGATTTTGCCGGTTTTCGCCGCTTTGATAATCGCTTCGATACATTGATCGACCAGTTCGTCACCAATCACCAATTCAATATGGTTCTTAGGCAGAAAATCGACCTGATACTCGGCACCACGATATAGTTCGGTATGCCCTTTCTGACGACCAAAGCCTTTCACTTCAGTTACTGTCATGCCGGTTATCCCAATATCCGCCAGCGCCTCACGAACATCATCCATTTTGAACGGTTTAATAATCGCTGTAATCTTCTTCATACCCACTTTCCCTAAATTCAGAATTAATCGTAAATAGTTGGAATCGCTTTACGCTTATGTTGCGTGCGCTGGTAGATATATGCAAGACGTTCAGCCACTTCGGCACTGACCGGCTTTCCCTCGAGGAAATCATCAATTTGGTCATAGGTAAGGCCTAATGCATCCTCATCCGCTTTTTGCGGGCTGAGACTTTCCAAATCTGCGGTCGGTGCTTTTTCAATGACGATACGTGGCGCGCCCATCTTACGGGCCAGCTGACGCACCTGGCGTTTACTTAATCCGAAAAGTGGCGCTAGATCGCAGGCACCGTCGCCAAATTTAGTGTAGAAACCGGTAATATTCTCGGCGCTATGATCTGTGCCCAGCACCAGTCCATCCAATAAACCTGCAATATGGTATTGCAACACCATGCGGGTGCGGGCTTTGGTGTTGCCTTTTACAAAGTCGACCTTGCCTGGGTCCGCCGGAATTTGTTCTTGTAACGCCAGTAAACATTGCTGCTCGATGGCGTCAGCCCCCGGCTTCACGTTCACTGTTACGGCTTGCGAAGGCTGAATAAAATCAATAGAGGCTTGAGCATCCGCTTCGTCAGCCTGCACATCATAAGGTAAACGCACCGCTACAAACTGATATCGTTTACCGTGCTCCTGATTTAACTGGTCTACCGCTAACTGCGCCAGTTTGCCACAGGTACAACTATCAATACCGCCACTGATCCCCAATACCAGAGTGTTCATGCCTGATTGGGTCAGATAGCGCTTGATGAAATCGACGCGCCGGGAAATTTCGAAATCGACATCTATCTCGGGCAATACCCGCATTTCGTCGATAATGTGTTGATAATCCATGCTGATTCTTCAGTTATTTCTAGCCTGCGGTAATAGTATGAAATTCATCAACATTTTTAAACTGTTAACACCCGCGATGCCGCCAATACCCTAGAAGAAATTAGCATACCCAAAAACCATGTGATTTGGTTATGCTAAGCATCTGACAGGCTGGGATACTGACATGAACAAACAATCTGGATTGACGTTAATGGAATTAATGATTGCGCTGGCGATAGGTGCAATCTTAATTACTGTGGTTGCGCCGAACGTTAACCATATCGTGCAGCAAAATCAGATCGTCGCGCAAACCAACCAATCCAGCAGCTTACTGCAATTTGCCCGGGCCAATGCTGTCAATGAGCAGTTTGCGACAACGCTTTGCCCCACCGCAGATTTTCAGACGTGTACAAACAACTGGCAACAAGCGCTGATGGTATTTAGCGATGAAAATAATGACAATGTGCGCAATGATGATGAACCATTGCTGGCCAGTACCGAACGGGCAAGTGCTACTACCCTGATAAGCGGCCCTGCGCAGCCATTCAGATTTAATCCGGACGGCAGCAGTAATATTACCGCTTCACTGGTGATGTGCCATCAAAATGGCGACGAAACGAAAGCGCGGGGACTCTATATCGCGTTAAATGGCAGAGTGAAGACGAGTCAGGATAGCAACAATGACGGAGTCTACGAAGATCTCGATGGCAATGCCATCGAATGCCCTTAACACTTCCAACAATATTCATCTGCACCTATTGCGCCATTATTATCCTTATCCCAGGCTTTACGCCCATCACTAAACAGATAAAGGCTGCCATTATTCTGCTGCACGGAGCCTGCAACAGGAGCCGCGCGTAAGCGGTAACTAATTCCATTGGCGCCCATGGTATCAATGCTCAGGTCGTACACTTTATTGGCAACATTTTCCGCAGACGGTGAATATCCCTTAAATACAGCCGGCGTCCCTGTGTCACCACCGCCCTCGGCGGCTCCCGCATAACTGTAATTCACACTTTTATGCTGCTCCATAGCCGCAGCCAGTGCCATTAAATCAGCTTGTGCCGCAGCACGGTTAGCACTGCGCACATGATCCTGATATGACGGTACGGCAATCACGACCAGAATCCCAACAATCGCCACGGCGACCATCAACTCAATTAAAGAAAAGCCTTGTTGCTTCATGGTTGTCGCTCCGTTTGTGTTTCCCAACTGGCCTCCTGCACACGTTTGAGGCGACCAAGAATATTTTGCGCCAGACAATCCAGGCCGGTGGTGCAGGCCTGCTCTTCGCCGCTTTCGTCAATTTCAATGACTGCGGAACCACATTCTGTCCCTAAGCACACCACGGGATGCAAAGCATCCTCTATCAGGATCTTGGTTTCCGGCGCGATACCACTTTGAGCCAGATCCGTGTATCTGTCACTATGATTGAGCGAGTTATCCCGATTTAAATCTGTAATCGCATTGGCATCAATCAGATCCACCAGATAAGCACGGCTGTTGCCACTTGGCGGTGCACACTCACTTTCACTGATCGCGGCAGGTAAATAGGTAGTAAACAACACGCGATAATTGAGAATAAGCGGAGATGCCAACACTTTTTCACCGCCCGTCCCCAGACTAATCAGCCACCCTTGCTTGCTAGCTAACAGCGAGGAGGCGATTTCACGCGCATCGCTGTCAGACGAGGTCAACGTGTGTAATGTCGCGTCGTATAAGTCAGTCAATGTTACGGGGGCGGCGGGTAACGACCAGTTACCTGACTCATCCTGTGTAAAGACCCCAGTGTCTTTAATCATCAGCATGTAGTCTTTGATATCTGTGTTCAGTGGATGGGCGCGGTAGCCCGACCCAATGGCAACGGCATAATAATGCTCGCTGTTCATACTCACTTCAGATACATCAGGTGCATAGAAGAAACGACGGTTTTCCACCTCATTATCGTCTCCTGCTATCTGCGCCAACAGCCCACCACGCACCAAATCACCGGCAGTATTACCCTGAGTAATATCCAGACGGAAAAGCTGCCCGCCGGTGTCTGCTACGTATAAATGATCCGCTAGGCCATCATCATCGCGGTCGATAACGGCCACCCGAGCCGGAATACTGTAATTCATGTCGGGTAGCAGCAGGTCGGCATCACTATTACTGGCTGACCAGAGTAGTTCGCCGGTATTGGCATCGACCATGAACACAGCGTTACCCATGCTATCTACCCCTCTGACTAAGCGATAGTCCTGCTGTTCATCATACCCGCCCGCAAATATCAGCACATCACGCACGCTGCCGGCCAGATTGACACGTGCCGGTACAGGTTTCGACCAGGTCTGCCCCAGTTTACTGAACGCGCCTTGACCACCTTCAATTTTAAACTTGAGCTGAGGACTGGTTTTATTGGTGATATCGAACGCGTAGTAGTCCCGTCCTCCCCTTCGCATGCCCACATACAGGTAAATACGGTCCGATGTTTTACGCAATACCATATCGCCATCCAGGCCATAAATATGATTAAAGGACGAGTTATTTAAATAAAATGCATGCACATTACTTAATAGCTTTTTCGGTGCGACGGCAAAGTTTTCGCTGCCGGTCTCCGGGTCGAAGGAATGCAAAAATCCCTGATTGGTTGCCACCAGAATCGCGCTGTCGGTATCCGAATAATTAACGATGACGGGTTGCGAGTGTATGGGGTCACCCATTTGCAGTCGAATGTCCGTGTTATCCCCATCATCGTCCGCATCCTGCACATCCACGCCTCGTAACCACTTGAGTAACACATTGCGCAAATCTGCCGGGGCGGGTTGGCCGTCGATGGCTAAATCTGTGGTCGTGATCGCGGTGTTACTCTCATGGATTCGATTTGCCGCCGTGACAATAACGCCAGGCGCGTCAAACATATACATGTTACGGCTTAAGGTCAGATTGCTGGCCGCGCCCCCCGCCCTGACATCTGCACCATCCGCAGAGGCCGACCAGTAGCTGTGTGCGGTTTCCTTGAAATAGCCGGTAGCATCGTCCACCGCACTTAAACTATTACTATCAACAATTGAGTTTCCGACAATCTTGTATTTTTTCAGGTTTCCTGGCCAGGCGGTGCCTTCAGAAGGCTTAAACAATGCAAAATACAGCTCATCCCTGTGGGTCAGACGGTTTAACTGGTTTACCGCCACCCCAGGCGAGACGAACGTCGCATTCACGTCTTTAACACTGCGCAGGATCGACTCAAACGCCGTGAGCAATTGCGCACTATCGCTGGCAGTATAAAAACTACCACCGCCCTGCAATGCTAACTGATTCAGAAAGTTATTCGCGGTGGCATTGGCGGCAAAGCCGATGGTGTGAGTGAGAATACGCGGGCCAATCACCGACTCACTGGCTTTGCTGACATTTTTGATTAAATCCAGTCCGCACAGTTCTCCAGAGCTTGCGGACGTGCAGCTTCGTCCCAGTAATGTCGCTATCTCATCCGCAGAGTGATTATTGTTGGCCTCGCCGTCAGACAGCAGCACAATGTGGTTATTGGTCTGACATTGTAAATCAGTGACAGGTGATATGTAGGTCGCTCCGTCCGGAATGTATTCCGTTTCACACGCGGAATTATTTAAATCGTCATCAGTACAGCCTACGGCGCGAATAGGATCGCCCCCTACATAACTGGCTCGATGGCTAACCCGTGTCGCTCGGCGCACACTGCTGCTGACGCCAGATGCGCCGCGTTCCAATCCATACAATACATCCAGACCACCGTAATAACTGACTGCCTCAAGCAGGGTATCGACGATTGGCGTGTAACCATTGGCCGATAACTCATCGACTTTATTGAGCAGATGGTCACGCACTGTCGCCACGGTTTCAGGAATTGCCGCCCCTTGAAAGCGCACTACCAGTTGTGGCGCGCCAGATGGCTTGCCATTGTAGGAGTATGCTCCCCGATTGCCGGTAAAGTCAGATAAGACGAACATGACGGCATTACCAGACTGCCAGTCCGCACGGTTTACAATTTGCTGAACCTGTGCTGCCAGATTGGGAGTCTGGTATGTTTCGTCTTTGTACCAGTTAGGCAAACCCGTCCATGCGATGCCACTGGTTTTCGCCGCATCACGCAAGACGTAGCGATCGCGTCGTCTGAAACGATCAGGGTTGGCTTCATTAATCATCCTGATTTGCATATCCGCACTACCGTAGCGGTTTTGATAGGCGGTAAAAATAAGATACGCCTCGGTAACTACAGCGCCTGGCGGAATCGTAAGATTAGCGAAGCGCATGCCTACATAGTTATTACTGCTGGCATTAAAGGTTAACTCACTACCGGTGTTGAGATAACCATCGGGCTGCTCTTCAGCGTTGTTATTATTGTTATCAACCTGATAAAACATTTCACCCGCAACACACCCTGTGGCCGATGCCTGATCATAGGTCACTACTAATTCAGGCGATAACCCTGTGCCCTCGTCATAAGATTTGATATATCGATTGGCACCTGTTGAAGCACTGCTACCGTCCACCACAATGCCAAGTGCATTGCCGCCGCACCAATCCGCCCGATTCACCACTTCCTGAATAATCGGTGAAATATCTTCACTCACCACGCGTTCAGAGGTAACCGGCCAATCATTGTCAGTATTCCAGTCCACTTGCGCAGTCGTCAGGGCAAGCGAACTTAGCGACGACGAATTGCTAAACTGCGCCACATCACCGCTGGCAATACCATGCAAGCTCATAGATGCCGCTACTGCATTATAACCATCTGAGCTAAAACGGATTTTTGCAGAAGTAATCGTTGCGCCGCGTGGAATGTTCAGATCATCAAAGCGCAAACCAGTACGTAAACTGGCCAGCCCTTCCACCAGCTTAATTCGGGTGGATGTGGTGTTAACGGACCCCAACACTTCAAATGCATCGTCACTGCTGTGACTTAACGACGTAATAATTTCCGGTACAACGGGTGAGTCGATGGGACGCACCGGGTACAAGATTGGCCCGCCATAATCGGAGAAACGCATTAAACCCGCATTGATATTGGTCGCAGACCGCAAGGCGGCTTTTAGCGCATTTTGCACACGTAATAAACGAGACTCTTCGGTGCCATCCTTGCCAGTCATACTGCCCGACGTATCCATAATAAACAGCACATTCGGGTTGAACGTCGTCGTCTCGCTTCCTGTCCCCAGATAAATTTCGATATCATCGGCCTGTGCGCAAAAACTGATGGCTGCCGTCAGCCCCATCGAAATAACAGCATGGAATAACTTGTTCATCATGCCTCTCCTAATTACTCATTGACGCAGGCGCAAACACCGACACATTCAGACTATTGGCAACTGCATAAGGCGCTGCTGCGCTTTGGCCACAACCGCGAATAATGAACTGGTGACAACTGATGTTACTGCCGCCTATGACATTGCTGGATCCTTTACAGGCGCGCTCACCAATAAACGCACTCTTCGACCAGGCCCGTACCGCTGGACGATCGGAAAAATTGGCGGCGGCTACATGACGCTGCCCCCGGTTTAATCCATCGGCGGTGATTTGTCTGGCTGTCCAGTTGTTATCATTGAAACAACTTAACTGCTGGTTTGCTAAATCAATGGCCACATCCTGCCTGGCTTCGGTGAGGGGATCGGTCAACGCATCATCGGCCAACAAAAAAGGATCCTCAGACTCGAAGACAACCGCATTGATCGCCGCTTCAGCCGCTTCAAAAGCAACCGTTTTTGACTCTCCTGCGCTGGCCATTTTGGACTGCAACAAACTGGATGATACGGCGGCGATACCAAGCAACGTCATGGTCAGCAGAATTAGCAAAGCGAATACCAAAACCAAACCTGATTGTTTCATTGACTCGCTCCAAACCAGTTTTTACTGTTACGCAATACCACGGTTGCGCCGAAATCACGGTAATAACCATTGTCCGGCGCATTCTGCAACGCTTCATTCAGTAACTTAAATTGCGCAGCCTGAGGCAAGTTAACTTGCCCGTCACCTTTAACTAACACCGCAAAACGGATAGTCACAGCACTCGCCCCTTGCCCTCGCAAAGCCGCCAATTGTTCCGCAGTGACATATTGCGCTGGACGACCCAACTCATGCTCGGCGGCATTAGTAAACGCAATACCGTATTGCACCTGAAAATCCACCACATCATCGAGCAGCGTGTAGGCAGCATTGCCGTCATGCCCTTGTGCTGCTTTCAAGCCACGCAGCGCCCTGCCGTCAAAGCCGCGACATTTAAGCTGCCCGTCTTCCAAAAAATACTCATTCACCACATGAAAGCGTTCTGTACCGTTATACCCATGCTGCAGGCTGCGGCAATCAGAAGAACCGGCCATGCTAATAACCAGCGTATCCGCTGCGCCATCCGCCCCCTGACTGGCACCCAGTAGCGGACGCTGAATAAAATCACCGGGCAAATTAATAGTGCGCTGATGAATAAAACTCTCTTCTGCCAGCGTATCCACATCTCGGTTTAACAGCGGACTGTTACGATCATAAAGCCCTGCACGCAGCACATCATCGCGTAAGCGCTGCACGATAAAGCGCCCGCCTTCCTGCGCCGATGCCATGGCCTGATTTAATCTGGATGTGACCTGATTACTGACCAGAACCTGTATGATGGCGCCACTGATAATTACCCCCAGCAACAAACTGACCATCAATTCAACCAAGGTAAAACCGCGTTGTTGATAGCTCATAGGATCAACCTCACCACAACGCAGTCAGCATGTTCGCTGCCATCTATGGCACAATCAGGGTTATCAATCCGGTTTGCCCCCTGCCAACTGGTCGTCGGCCAACGCAGAATTATTTGCAACGTGGAGCCTGCGCTGCAGCTTTGCCCATCCAGTGCATTAATGTCTGCACAGGTCACGGCTAATTGTGCCGATGGATTGGATTTCACAGCGGCACAACTGACCTGCCAACCATCATATCGGGCCATTTCTGCAGTGCTGCACTGATTAGCATCACAATCCGGGATGGCAACAGGTCGCGCAGTGCAATGGCATTGCCATGGGTTACTTTCATCACAGGCCAGTCCGGCAAAATTCCAGTTGTCGGCCGCGAAATACTGATTATCAACAATACGCCCCGGTGCACTGAGTGATTGCAGAGCACTGGCCTGCAACCTTTCACTTAGTTGTTGCACCTGCATGGTTGCATCTGAACGGTTCAGAGCGGCGGAATTGGTAAAGGAGCCCACCAGTTGCAGCGAGGCAACGCCGAGCAGTCCAATAGACAAAATGAACAAGGTAATCAGGACCTCAATAAGTCCTAAACCCTGCTGTGTAATATGGGGTGAGCTCTGCGCCCTGAATGTCCCTGATTCCATGCGGCTGCACTCAAAGATGATGAGTGCTTAGCCTATCAGAAGTAATGGATAATTAGGTATAGGATTGCGTTATAGGTTATAGAGCAGACGCCTTATGGCGTCAGCTCTATGATGATGTTGTAGTCGCGATTGGATGTGGCTTCTAATTTACTAAGCAACGAGAACGCATTGGCTTCGACCTGAGACCCATCCGGATATTCCACTTTCAGCGTCACCGAATAGCCTGGTGCGGTAAATGCTAAACTAATCGTGCCATTCCAGTTCTCAGACACATCGTCGCAACTATAGAATGGGGTCGCTTTTCCTTTCGGCACACTCACACTACAACTAAAGTGAGCAGGGTCGGCAGTTAGGGCCAATGCGGTTAAATCCACATAATCGGCTTTTTTGTCATTATTGGTCTCACAGGCACTACTGACGCCACTAATGACAGTTACACATTTAATGTCACCAATCAGGCCAAAGTACTTTTCAGTCGTGGCTTTACCATTAACTTCTACATTAACCGTGTCATCCAACCGTCCAAGGTAAACTTCGAAAGGAGAAATAGGATTGGTACCCGTAATGCCCGAGCTAAAGGGATAGGCTTTTACCGATACATTGGTCGTGCCATCAGCCAGCGCTTCAAGGCGCCCCCTGCTATAAGTGCCGTATAAATCATTGTCAGGGTCAACAATTGTCTCAATCGGTTCTTCAGTAATGGTTGCGACAACCGCATCCCCCGTATCCCAGCCTGACAAAAGGGTTAAATTGACATCATAAAATGGTGTGATCGCTTTCCAGGTCGCATCACCTGCATTGATTTTCTCGATTATCGCAGCGCGATGCTCATCTGTGATGCGATCCACATATATACCCCGGGCAATCATTTGGTAAGCGCCGGGCGGCACCTGGAAATCTCGATTGGCAGGACGAGTCGGCGCAGTGGAACCCGCAATCCGGCTCTCAACTAATCCTTCGGTGTATGCCCGATAGGCAGTAAAGTTGGCCTCATTAAACAAATAATCCTGTTTAAATGTAATCACATCGACCAAATACCAATCCGCATACAGTTCAAACAATCCATCCACTCGTTTAAATCTGCACGCTTCAATATATTTGTCACCAATTAATGTCGCAGCGGTGTAGGTTATGCCGTCATAATTATAATGGCGATGTGGATTACCCCATTCCTTACGGTAATAATTTTCATCACTTACCATCGCCGCCGTATCGTGATGGTCCCGACAACAGGCAGTGCAGAGTTCAGGCTGGCCATTGCCATCGGGTACACCAGTCGTTTTCGTTACTAATTGACCTCGCTGTACCACCAACTGTCCGTCTACCAATGTCGTTTGAGATGGCGTATAGCCCTGATTCTGTCCCGCCAATGCGCATTTACAATTTACAGTAAGAAAGTCTTCCTGCTCCAACTTCGTCACGTCATCAGGCAACTCGATGTATTTGACTGTTTCAAACTGGACCTGAATGTTATCACCGGTTTTATTCACCTCAGGCACTGGCTTAGAAGTCTCAACCTTTTTACCATCGCCCAGATCATAAGAAATAACATCCGGAGCGACCCCAGGTGTATAATCAACCGTTGGGCCTTTTCTGCTATTGTCTGACTCCTGCAGCGCCTGATGGCTGGCAGTCAGCACAACCGGCGCAATAGTGCCGTCAATCTGCACTTGTTTGGCATCGCCCTGGTAGTCCTGCCAGCTGATTTGTACTGTAACGACTTTCTTGCTCGGCCAAGATGGCAGGTTCGCTGGTAATCCGGGATCTCCTTCATTTAACCAGGTATCCGCCAATCCATCTGCATTGGTATCCACATAGTACTGGTTGGTCACGGTCCAGTTACGGATGAACGTGTGATTCATATCGGCATCGGCATTAACCGCGACATCAATATTGCCTGAGACCAGCGCACCACCGGCATTATTCTGCACATCGTTGTAATCAAACACCCCAGCCGTGGTCTGCAATTGCGTAAAGGTGCGCAAATCATCCATTTTTTCCTGCGCCAGCTTTAATGCCACCGCGCGTAGATTAAGCTGCGCATCCGAGCGCATAAAATTCGATTGCAGTGTTACATACCCCGTCACCCCAATCAGGATAACCAGTGCTGCAATTAGCATTTCGATTAAGGTAAAACCAGCTTGCTTCTTCATGTGGCCTCCTAAAAGTCCCGCCACGAGCCAGGAACTCTGGCTACGCGTAAAAAGGCATCATGCTGTTCAATAGCCGTCAGTACGCTGGCATCATAGACAGCGTTATACGTACCATTTGCATGACCAACAGGGTGATTGGACGCCACCACACCCAAAACATGTGCACCACCCGCCATATCGATTTCAAAATCCGCCACCACACCGGGTTTGCGGAATGAGAACAAGATCCCATGTAACAACGCACCACCATTCATCTTGATGTCACCGTCGGTGACAATCAAAATCACTGGCGACGTTGGTGTCCCAATGACTGTACCGGCATTGATCGTACAATCGCCATCAACCCAGATAAGGCCAACCGATGCCGCGCTGAGGGTCGTACAATCGGCCAGAATCTCTGTGGCATCGGCACGTAAATCTGCCCAGTTGTCATCCGGCACATTAAACAGATATTCCATCAGGTCATCGGGAAACCCCGGGTCATTATCAACAATGTCCAGGCCTTTAAACCCAGCTTCTGAATAGGGTTCGCTCGAGCAATTGCCCTGATTGTATTCATACAATCCACAGGTAGTGCCTGAACCATTGTTTAGGTCAACGGCCTGATCAGTCCAGATGGACAGCGGCACACCCGTCCCACCACCATTGGGGTTCGCTGTCACTTCGAAATTACCACCGACGGCTAACCCGCCCGCGACAATCAAAGGTGCATCCGGTGCGTTAGCCAATAACGAATACTGAATGGCCTGCTCGCTCATATTTACCGTCGCCAGACCATCTGGAGATGTGCCGGTAGATGTCAGGGTTAGCAACGTCAGTTCGCCGGAATCACGCACCACCAACTGACGCACACCCTGTACGGTAAATCCGGCGTTGTTACCCAGCACCTGTGCATCCGGGCCACCGAGCCAATCCGGATCAGCATCCAACATGCCAAAACCGTGCATCAGGCCCGCTTCGGACGCTGCAAACGCCAAACGATAATTCTGTTCGTTGAGTAACACTTTGTGTTCAAGGGATTTGATTTTGCCGGTGTACAGGCTGACCAGTAACACCAGCACCAGCAACAGCACCACAGAAATCAAGATGGCAGCACCGCGCTGTTTGGCTAATTGAGCATTAATCATAAGCGCGCACCAGGAAAGTCTCTGCGTATGTACGGGAGACATTAGGTAGATCGGCCAATGTACCCTGCAATGTTACCGTGACTTCGTAACTATTGACGTTATTGGCCACCGTCTGCACCACGTTAAATGTCAGGCCGGTTACACTCACCACATCATCATCGGTAAGGTCCTGCCACCCTGCCTCAGTGCAGGTCAAACCGCCCTGACGCATTTCCAGACTGTTTTCCCGAAGACGAAAACCGTAGGCTTCGCTCGGTGCAGCATCAATCACGCCATTGCCATTTCCGTCATAGCTATACAGCAAGCAGCTATTGGCCGCTTCACCGGCGAATTCACTCACTACAATGGAGTTGGCAAACGGGTTAGGATTATTGGTGGGATCGGCCACCATCAGATTCGTGTTGGCGAAGTAGCCTGCACGGCGCACATCACGCACAATCAGCGCCATTATCGAGGAGAGTTCTTCTTTGAGTCGGGTTTGCGCCAGCATGCGGCCATTTGATCCGACACCCATGCCGATAACCGAGGACAACACTGACAATGCAGTGATGCCCAGCAACATCGCAATCATCATTTCAATCAATGTGGCCCCGCGTTGCTTATTCATTCAGCAATCCTCATAACTGGTCACTGTGCCAGCGGCCACACATATGCGCGGTCGGCCCAGATTGCTCAACACCAGGCGCAATGTATTGGTGCCGTCGGTAAATTCCAGTTGACCGGCGTTGCCGATGGCCAGTCCTCTGCGGCTATCAATGACACTACGCTGATCCACGAAGGTGACATTCTGCATAGTGACATTACGATAATCGGCAGCTAATACCCGTTGCTCAACTCCATCTACCGTGCAGCTGGCAGCAACGGAACAATCACATACGCCGGCATCACTTATCCCGACACACCAATTTGCCCCATCCTGGAAATCAATGTTGGCATCCACCCCTTTCGAAATCGCCACGCTGCGCGCGTATTGCAACGCGTAATAACTGCCATCTGCGGCGCCTTTCACGGTATTTGACTTTAATGCATCCAGAATCGCAGGTGCGCCCATAGTGACCAGGATCGCCATCACCGCGACAGTCACCAGTAGCTCAATCAGGGTGAAACCTTGTTGTATGTACCTGGTTGCCATTAGCTATACCTAAAAACGTTCGCTTTTATTTTTACCTAAGCACTAGTATATAAACAATTCCTTCAGCATATAGGTATCGGCACAGAATGAAACGTATTAGCGGGTTTACTTTGATTGAAATAATGGTGGCGTTAGCCATCCTCGGCATTATTGTGGTGATTGCGGTACCAACCTTTAACGAGCGCGTAATTGTCGCCAGGCGCGATGATGCCAAACAACAACTACTACGTCTGCAGCTAGCTCAGGAACAATTCAGACTGGAAAATAATGCCTATGCCACCACTGCTGAGCTGGGCGTGCCTGTCAGTGATTTTTATACCTATGCGGTAGCTGCACAATCTGCCACCACCTATAGCCTGACCGCGACGGCAAGAGGTTCACAGACCAGTGATGAAGCAGCCTGCCAGGTATTGTCACTGGATCAATCTATGACAAAATCCCCGGCAGCATGTTGGTAATGAGATTAACTGACTTGCCTAACCTGTAGCTCTTTCGGTACGGCAAATTCGATATTTTCCTCACGGCCCTGAACTTCGGTAACCATGGTGGCGCCTAGTTCACGTAAACGCGCAATGACGCCCTGCACCAGGACCTCCGGTGCAGACGCGCCGGCGGTGACGCCCACATTGGTCACGCCATCAAACCAGGCCGATTCGATACAATCGGCATCATTAATCAGATGCGCACGGGTGCCCATTTTTTCGGCCAGTTCACGTAAGCGATTGGAATTAGAGCTATTTTGCGCACCAACCACCAAGAGTAAATCAACCCTGTCTGCCAGTTCCCGCACCGCATCCTGACGGTTCTGCGTGGCATAACAGATATCATCTTTACGCGGCCCTTCAATCGCAGTGAAACGCGCCTGTAGTGCATCAATCACATCCGCCGTGTCATCTACAGACAAGGTTGTCTGACTACAGAAATACAGCTTTTGCGGATTTTTAACCGTTAAATTTGCTACATCGTCCACTGACTCAACCAGATAAATCCCGCCTTGCGGATTACTGTATTGGCCCATGGTGCCTTCTACTTCCGGGTGACCAGCATGGCCGATCAGAATGCACTCCACACCTTTTTTGCTGGCGCGGGTCACTTCCATATGCACTTTAGTTACCAGCGGACAGGTGGCATCAAACACTTTCAGGCCGCGTCGCTCTGCTTCCTGTCTGACCGCCTGTGATACGCCGTGGGCAGAGAAAATTACGATATTGTCATCCGGCACTTCATGCAGTTCATCAACAAACACTGCGCCACGGGCACGGAGCCCTTCAACCACGAATTTGTTGTGTACCACTTCATGGCGCACATAAATGGGTGGATTAAACATTTCCAGCGCCCGCTCGACGATGGTGATCGCTCGGTCAACACCGGCACAAAATCCACGGGGGTTGGCTAAATGAATCTGCATATCAGGCCACCTCTAAAATTTCGACCGCAAAGATAACGGTTTGCCCGGCTAACGGGTGATTGAAATCCACCGTGACAGAATGCCCGGTCACATCGCGGATAATACCCGGAATTTCAGCGCCATCCGGTTGGGTAAAGGCGATAATCATGCCGACTTCGGCCGGTGCATCCCCGCCAAAACGGCTGCGATCCATATGATGAATATTGTCTGGATTCGGTTGACCAAACGCCTGCTCCGGCGTCAGGGTAAATTCCTTTTTATCACCTTGTTTGAGGCCCAATAGACAGCGTTCAAAGCCCTCAGTCAGGTTACCGTCACCCATGGTTAACTTGGCTGGCTTGTTATGGACGCGGGTACTGTCGGCCGCGGAGCCGTCGGTGAGTTTTAAATCAAAATGCAGCACAACCTGGCTGCCAGGACCGATAACGATATCAGCCATGTGTTACCTCTTGTGGTTTAGTGCGAAACGCATCAAAAATCAGCAACGCACCGCCGATACAGATGGCGGAGTCTGCGATATTAAAGGTCGGGTAATACCAATCCTGATAAAACACCTGAATCATATCCACCACGTAGCCATACATCAGGCGGTCGTACAGGTTGCCCAGCGCCCCACCGATAACTAATGCATATGCGGCGGGTAATAAGCGCTCAGACGCAGGTGATTTACGCATCCATACCAGTAATAGCGCGCTGATGGCCACTGCGATAATCACAAAAAACCAACGCTGCCAGCCTTCGGCATCATGCAAAAAACTGAACGCCGCGCCGTAATTGTGGGCGTGATACAAATTGAAAAACGGCAGTACTGAAATCGTTTCGTACAACGCCATATTGTCCAGCACCCACAGCTTACTGGCCTGATCGACAATCACTACGATCAGGCTCAGCCATAGCCAGCGCAAGCCCGAATCTTTCAGGGCACTAAGCATAGTGACGCACTTCCCCATCACCGTCGACGTTGTCTACGCAACGTAAACACAATTCTGGATGCGCGGTGTCAGCACCCACATCTTCGCGGTGATGCCAGCAACGTACACACTTTTCCCCTGCTGATTTAGCAATGCTAATCCACAGGCCGTCAACTTCAGTAGAACGGGCGTCTGCCGGACGCTCACTGGCCGCAGCCACCGAGGCTTTAGAGGTAATCAGCACGAAACGTAATTCATCCTGTAATTTGTTCAGTGCTTGCATCAGTTCCGTGCCTGCATACAAGGTCACTTCAGCCTGCAGTGAGCCACCAATCAGGTTGTCACGGCGAGCAGCTTCCAGTGCCGCGTTCACTTCGTCTTTGACGGTCAGAATCTCCGCCCAGAAGCTATCGCCTAATTCATCGGTGATATTGAGATTGTTCAAGCCATCATACCAAGTTTCCGTGAACACAAACTCACTGCGCTCACCCGGCAGCGCCTGCCACACTTCCTGAGCGGTAAAGCTCATAATCGGTGCCATCCAGCGCACCAGCCCTTCGGCAATATGATACAGCGCGGTTTGACAGCTACGACGGGCATGGCTGTCCGCCTTGGCGGTGTACTGGCGATCTTTGATGATATCCAGATAGAAACTACCCAGTTCTACCGAACAGAACTGCATCAATTTCTGGCAGATTTGCAGGAAATCGTAATTCTCATAATCGCGCAGAATATCCTGTTGCAAACTGGCCGCACGGGCGACAACCCAACGATCCAGCGCGACCATGTCATCCAGCGCTACTGCATCAGAGGCCGGATTAAAGCCATTTAGGTTCGCCAGCAGGAAACGAGCGGTATTGCGAATACGACGATAGGCGTCGGCCGCACGCTTGAGAATTTCGTCAGATACCGTCATCTCGCCACGATAATCAGTCGAGGCAACCCACAAACGCAGAATATCCGCGCCCAGTTTATTTACCACGTCCTGCGGCGACACCACGTTGCCCAATGACTTAGACATTTTCTTGCCGTGCGCATCCACGGTAAAACCATGGGTCAGTACTTGCTTGTAAGGTGCATGACCGTGCATGGCAACCGAGGTCATCAATGAGGACATAAACCAGCCGCGGTGTTGGTCTGAGCCTTCCAGATACAAATCAGCTGCAGCAGGAATATCATCACGACGATCCACCACAAAATAATGGGTCACGCCTGAGTCAAACCAAACATCCAGCGTATCTGCCACTTTGACATATTGCTGCGCATCCGCGCCCAACAAGGCTTCACTATCCAGATCCCACCAGGCCTGAATACCTTTGCTTTCCACCTCATTAGCAACCGATTCCAGCAAGTTTGCGGTATTCGGATGCAGATCACCGGTGTCTTTGTCGACAAACAGGGCAATCGGTACACCCCAGGTGCGCTGGCGCGAGATACACCAGTCAGGACGGCCTTCCACCATGGCGGAGATACGGCCTTCACCCCATTCAGGGATCCACTGGGTCTTCTTAATTTCGTTCAATGAATCCTGACGCAAGCCGGCTTTGTCCATGCTGACAAACCATTGTGGCGTAGCACGGAAAATAATCGGCGTTTTGTGGCGCCAGCAGTGCGGATAACTGTGCTCAAATGCGTGGTGATGCATCAATGCACCTTTTTCTGCCAGCAGTTCGACGATAGGAGTATTGGCTTTGAATACATGCTGACCGGCAAAAAATGGCGTGTCTTCCAGATAAACACCATTGGCGCCAACCGGGTTTGCCACTTCCAGATTGTAATTGCGGCCCACATTGAAGTCGTCCACACCATGGCCTGGGGCAGTATGCACGGCACCGGTACCTGAGTCAGTGGTGACGTGCTCGCCCAGGATCATCGGCACGACGAAGTCCAGAAACGGGTGACGCATCTGCACATTTTCCAGCTTGCCACCTTTGGCAAAGCCCAGTGCGTGATAATGCTCTACCCCAAAGCGATCCATACAATCTTTGACCAGATCACTGGCGATGATCAAACGCTGCTTAACGCCGTCTTTTTCTACCTGCACCAGGGTGTAATCCACCGCAGGATGCAAACAGATTGCGCGGTTCGCTGGCAACGTCCACGGCGTGGTAGTCCAGATCACCGCTCGCACCGTACCCTCACCGGCATGGCCTTGTGGATGGTCAAATAACGCCGCCACCGCATCGCTGTCTACTGCGTCAAACGCCACATCGATGGCCGGCGAATGCTTGTCTTTATACTCTACTTCCGCTTCCGCTAGCGCAGAGCCGCAATCAGTACACCAGTGCACGGGCTTAAAGCCTTTTTGCAGGTGACCATTTTCAATAATCTTGCCGAGCACACGGATGATGTCCGCCTCAGAGCGAAAATCCATGGTTTTATACGGGTTGTCCCATTCACCCAACACGCCTAAGCGCACGAAGTCCGCTTTCTGGCCAGCGATTTGCGTTTCTGCGTAATCACGGCAATGTTGACGGAATTCGGCCGCTGAGACTTTCTTGCCTGGTTTGCCGACTTTCTTTTCAACCATCAACTCGATAGGCAGGCCGTGACAATCCCAACCGGGCACATAGGGTGCATCGAAATCGGACAGGGTCTTGGACTTAACAATAATGTCTTTAAGGATTTTATTAACCGCATGGCCAATGTGAATGTTGCCGTTGGCATACGGAGGGCCGTCATGCAGCACAAAAGGCTTTTTACCTTTTTTGGCATCACGGATTTTGTAATAGAGCTTCTTGTCGCTCCATTCGCTGAGCATTTGTGGCTCGCGCTGGGCGAGGTTACCGCGCATGGGAAACTCAGTTTCCGGCAAATTCAGGGTAGGTTTGTAATCGCTCATGAATCCTTAAATCCAGTCTTGTATGTACGCTTAAATACTAATCGCCAGATAGTATCATTTTCTGGCAAATGAAACTTAGTTGTGCCGATAAAAATCCCGTGCCTGCTGCACATCAATTTCTATTTGCTTTTTGAGGTGTTCAAACGAGTCAAATTTAAGCTCGTCACGTAACTTTTTGCCCAGCACCACCTCAATTTGCTGGCCATATAAATGTTGGTCGAAATCAAAAATATGCACTTCCAGCAGTGGTTTTACGCCATCTACTGTGGGGCGCGTACCAATGTTCGCCACCCCGAAAAACTGGCCAAAGGCACTGTTAACGGTAACCGCGAATACGCCGCTGACCGGCGAAACACAACGTTTCAATAAAACGTTGGCGGTAGGAAAGCCAATGGTGCGGCCTTTTTTCTGTCCGTGCACGACTTTACCGGCAATGCTATAGGGGCGACCCAGCATCATTTGTGCACTGGCCAGATCTCCCTGTTTGAGCGCGTCGCGCACCGCGGAAGAACTGATACGACAGTCCTCTAGACGGAAACTCTGGGTACTGACCACCTCAAAGCCATATTGTTTGCCGGCGGCGAGCAACATAGCAAAATCGCCCTGTCGGCCCTGACCAAAACGAAAATCGTCACCGACCACCAAAAACTTCACGCCGAGTCGCTCCACCAGCAACTCGCGGATAAACGCCTCTGCTGGCCAACTGGCGAAATGCTGATCAAAGCGCATACACAGCAGGCGGTCGATTCCGATACGGCGCAGTTCATTGTATTTGTCACGCAGGCGGGACAGACGTGCAGGTGCACGCTGGGGTGCAAAAAACTCTTCTGGCTGAGGTTCAAAAACCATCACTGTGGCGGGCAACTGACGTGCTTCCGCTTCTTGGCAAACATTCGCCAATACGGCCTGATGCCCTAAATGCACACCATCAAATTTCCCGATGGTAAGCACACAGCCATGATGTTTACTGCGCAGGTTGTGCAGACCGCGAACCAGCTCCACGAATTCCCCAATTTTGCCGACGTAAAGCGAGGGATTATAACCGACTAAAGGTGTAAAAAAAGGCACATTGGCGGCAAATTGTCCGCCAATGCTGAATTATTGGCTATTTCGCTGCATCAGGGTGCTGACTCGCCCACCCGCCAACAGCCACATCAACCCGAAGGTCACTGCACCACACACGATCAGTGCGACCAGTTGCATGATCCGCTCTGGTTCATTGCTCACACCCAGTACCGGCAACCAGCGCATCAACAATAACAGCACTGCCACCATCACCACACTGGCAATCATCACCTGCAGTATAAACACCAGCGTCTTGCGACTTATTCGGTAGACGCCCAGACGATGCAACTCGCGGTACAACAAGCCCGCATTTAACAGCGCTGAAGCGGCTGTGGCCATAGCCAGCCCCACGTAGCCATAGGGGATGGCAAAAATCACGTTAAACAGCATATTGGCCAGCATCGCTGTGATACCAAAACGTACCGGGGTTTTGGTGTCCTGGCGGGCAAAAAAGCCATTGGCCAGCACTTTAATCAACATAAAGAACAGCAATCCACTGGCGTAAGCCATCAAACTCATGGCGGCCATCTGGGTATCATTGGCACTGAACTCGGCGCGCTCAAACAGCACCGTCAGCATCGGCGCCGCCAACACAATTAACGCGGCTGCGGCGGGAATGCCAAGCAGGCAGACCATACGCACGCCCCAGTCCATGTTGGCCGAAAATTGCGTGTTATCGGTGGCCACATGATTGCGTGACAAAGTAGGTAAAATCACCGTGGCGATGGCGATACCAAACAACCCCAGCGGGAATTCCAGTAAACGATCGCTGTAATACAACCAACTGATGGCGCCATCCTGTAAAAAACTGGCAATAAAGGTATCAAACAGCAGATTAATTTGACTGACCGATACGCCAAATAACGCCGGAATCATCAGGCGGCGTACTTTGGTCACCTTTGGATCAGACCAGCCCCATTGTGGGCGCACCAATACCCCGGCATTGACCAGATAAGGGATCTGAAACACCAGTTGAATAATCCCACCGGCAAAGACGCCCCACGCCAGCCCAACGGCAGGCGTATCCATATAAGGGGCGCGATAAAGGGCCGCGACGATAATCGCCACATTCAGTAAAACCGGCGTAAATGCTGCGACGGCGAACCGATTAAGCGTGTTCAACACCGCGCCAGACAGTGCAGTGAGGGTGATAAAAAACAGATATGGAAAGGTGATTTTCAGCATCAGTGCCGAAAGCAGATACTTCTCGCCATCCGGATTACCGTCCAGATAATCCACAAACCAACCCGTACCAAACAACATAGCCAGAATCGGCGAGCCAATCACGCCCAGTACCGTTACCGCCAGTACCAGCGTGCCTAACGTGCCGGACACCCGCGCCAGAAACAGGCGTAACGCGGCTTTGTCTCCGCCGTGTTCTACTTCGGTCAGAACCGGGATAAACGCCTGGGCAAACGCCCCTTCTGCAAACAGACGGCGCAAAAAGTTAGGAATTTTATTGGCAAAAAAGAACACATCGGCCATGCCACCGGCACCGAGCAATCCGGCCACCACCACATCGCGCACCAGTCCCAACACGCGACTAATCAGCGTCATTACGCTGACAATAATCCCGGACTTTAACAACCTACCTGACACAGCTTTTTCCTTGTAATTTGCGCTGCCATTATGCGTGACACAGATGGCCTATTCCAGTCCCAGAAATCCACCGGTCTGATGGGCCCACAACTTGGCATAAATCCCCCCCTGGGCAAGCAATTCCTGATGCGACCCTTGCTCGACAATGCGTCCTTCGTCCAATACCAGCAATCGATCCATCGCGGCAATGGTTGACAGACGGTGGGCAATCGCCAACACCGTTTTGTTTTGCATGACCTGATTTAAACAGTCCTGAATCGCCACTTCTACCTCAGAGTCCAGTGCCGAGGTGGCTTCATCCAGAATAAGAATCGGTGCATCCTTGAGCATCACCCGGGCAATAGCAATGCGCTGACGCTGACCACCGGAAAGCTTCACGCCGCGCTCCCCTACATGCGCTTCCAGCCCCGTACGCCCATGGCTGTCGGATAATTGCTGAATGAACTGGTAGGCTTCGGCCTGACGCGCGGCCTTATCCACGTCCTCATCGCTGGCGTCCAGTCGCCCATACAGAATATTGTCGCGCACCGAGCGGTGCAGTAACGATGTATCCTGAGTAACCATGCTGATGTGTTCGCGCAAGGACTCCTGCTGAACATTACGAATATCCTGGCCATCGATTTCGATACTGCCGCCCTGCACATCAAAAAAGCGCAACAGCAGATTCACCAGGGTAGATTTACCCGCGCCGGAACGCCCTACCAGACCGACTTTTTCACCTGGCTTGATATGAATATCCAACGCATCAAACACCCGGTTACGCTCATCGTAATTAAACTGAATCTGGTTAAAGCGGATTTCACCCTGGCGGATTGCCAATGGTTTAGCATCTGGCGCATCTTTTACCGCGACCGGTAAGGCCAGCGTGTTCATACCGTCCTGCACTGTACCAATGTTCTCAAACAGGCCCGACACCTCCCACATGATCCACTGACTCATGCCATTGAGGCGCAGGGTTAAACTTACCGCCACGGCAATATCACCGGCACTGGCTTGCCCCTGTAACCATAAATAAATGGCCAGCGCCGAGGTTGAAAATATCAGCAACGCATTGCTGCCCCACACCAGAATGTTCAGCACTGTCACCAGCCGCATCTGCGGATAGACCGTGCCGAGAAAACGCTGCATGGAATTGAGCGCGTAATCTGATTCGCGGCTGCTGTGGGCAAATAATTTTACTGTGGTGATATTGGTATAACTGTCGACGATCCGACCCGTCATCTCTGAGCGGGCATCAGCCTGGCGCTCTGACACGCTTTTCAGGCGCGGCAACATAATGCGCAGAATCGTCACATAGAGCGCCAGCCAAATCAGCAGCGGAATCCCCAAAACCCAATCAATACTGAAAATCAGGGCCACGATGGAGAAAAAATACACCCCCACGTAGACCATCAAATCCAGCACTTTGCGCACGGTTTCACGCACCGCCAGCGCGGTCTGCATCACTTTGGTCGCTACCCGTCCGGCAAATTCATTCTGGAAAAAGCCCACGCTTTGCCCCAACAGATAGCGGTGGGCCTGCCAGCGAATACGCATAGGGTAATTACCCAGAATGGTCTGGTGATTGAGCAGTGAATGTATCAATACTGCCAGCGGCAGAAATACCAGTACCACCGCGCCCATCCACATCAGATTGCGCTGTTCTTGCGCCAGAAAGGTGGCCGGATCACGGCTGGCAAACCAGTCCACCAATTGCCCCATATAGGCGAACAAACTCACCTCCAGCAGGGCAATCAGTGCGGCAAATACCGACAATAAAATCAACGCGCGCTTCATACCAGCGGAATAATGCCAGCAGAATTTCAACAAGCTTTTCGGGGGTTGCTCCGGCGCGCTGGTCGGAAAAGGCTCGACCAGTTTTTCAAAAAATCCAAACATGGAAAACTCTTATGACTTGGTTTGATTCTCTTGTTGCGATTTGGCCTCAAACCACAACTGCATAAAATCCTGCGTAAGCTTCTGCTCGATATCCAGCGCCTGCTCAGTAGGGCAAAAAATAGTGACGGTGGTTACCGTCTGTCCCAGGTAGTTAGTGGTAATCCGCACAGTGGGCTGGGTGCCCGGCAACGACACTTCCAGGCGCTTTTCAATCAGGTTGTTATAGCGGCTGGCCACATCACTGAAGTGCTCACAATATTCGTTGGCCTTATCCAGTAGCGCCTGACGAAAGGCAAACACATCCACGCTGCCATCTCTGACCAAATCAAAATTGTGATTGGCATAACGCTTGAGAAAGTTCAGATTGCGCACAGGATGCAGCAATAACATATTGTTCGGCACAACCAGAGTGCGGCCGGTGAACTCATAACGGCGGATATCCACTTCCTGTAATATCACTTTGAGCCAGTCGGTTTCTGTAACCTCACCCACATCCTCGCCAATTTGCACCCAGTCACCTACACGGAAAATACGGTTAGAGCCCAGATAAATAAAGCCAGTAATGCACTGAATAAATTCACGGGTGGCCAGCACAATTGCCACCGCAAACGCCGCCAGCGACAGGGCAAAATCCTGCATTTCATGGGCCCACAGGATCATCATTAAAATCACTACAGTGAAATTAACGATATTTTTTACCAGATTGACCCGGTGGCGACGATCTTCCTTACTCGACTTATGCCGATGACGAATGAGTTTAATTATGCCCAGGCGCAACAACATAAACAGCACAATAATGCCCAGTGACAGGATTAACTTGTATTCCAGCAGCATAAGTTGAATGATGGCTCCGTGAGGTAGGCAAACTCAGCCACAGTGTAACAAAATTACAGATTTTTCTGCTATCTGATTACGCTGAAACCCCCGCGAATCTGGATGGGAGTCACTGGATGGATAAACGTCGCTATCATCGCGAACTCAAGAAGCTGCAAACTGAATTGTGCTATCTGCAGAGCTGGGTGGTGCAACAAGGTCTGAAAGTAGTGGTGTTGTTTGAAGGTCGCGACGCATCCGGTAAAGGGGGCGCCATCAAAGCCATCACCGCCCGACTCAATCCGCGTATCGTGTCGGTCGTGGCGTTACCCAAACCCTCCGACGTAGAAAAATCCCAGTGGTATTTTCAGCGATATGTGCCGCATTTGCCGTCCGCCGGCCAAATCGTGTTATTTGACCGCAGTTGGTACAACCGCGCCGGGGTCGAAAAAGTCATGGGATTCTGTACGGAACGGGAATATCAGGAATTTCTGCTCACCTGCCCGCAATTCGAACAAATGCTCAGCCGCGATGGCGTCATTCTGATTAAATACTGGTTTTCTGTGTCTGATGAAGAGCAGGAAAAGCGTTTCAACGCCCGTCTGACCAATCCGCTCAAGCGCTGGAAATTCTCCGAGATGGATTTAGCCTCACGCACGAAATGGGCAGATTACTCGCGCGCCAAAGATGCCATGTTCGCCCACACGGATACACGTGATAATCCCTGGTATGTGGTCGATGGAGACAACAAACTCAGCGCGCGGCTCAATTGTATCGCAGATTTGCTCGACAAAATTCCATACCAGCGCATCGACCCACCGCCGCTGACGCTACCGCCGATCAATCACGAGGATTATCAGCGTCCCGCGAAAAGCAGCCAAAATCACGTCAAACAACGTTACTGAGCCTGCCACAAATCAAAGGCTCCATTGGCAAAGGACAAGCGCATACCCTTACGATGGTAAGTGTCCTGCCAGCGTTTTGCCATCAAGACGTATGCACGCTCACCTTTGTACCGTTCAAAAGCCGCCTGCCAGCGTGCCACCAATGCCTTATCTGATTGTTTCGACATCACCACAAAAGACGGGATCACCCGGTAAATATATAACGGTGTAATATCTTGCAGACAGGTGGCGTAGCCTTTGGGGATAAGATCTTCACGGCACAGTAAATCCACCCCGGCGGCGGAAAAAAACACGCCATCGAGCCGCTTCAGCAGTAACGACTCCAGCGCCTGATCCCAACTGTTGAACGCATGCAGGTTGGTTAAGCCAGCATCCACTAATACTTGCTCGCGAAAATCACCCCGCAATACACCGATTTGCTGTAACCGGGCTAAGTCGGCCAGCGTATTAATTTCAAATTGGTTATCTTTATGGCTAAAAAGGGCGTACACGTTGCGACTGATAGGTGTGAGCCAGTGGTATTCCTCACCGCGGTTATCGGTTTTCACCACCGAAAACGCTAACACATTAGGTTCGGTATCCAGGATGTGCTTCGTTCTTGCCCACGGATAGACCTCAATGCTGACTGTTTCACCCAACTGCTGCTGCACTTGTTCGATTAACTCGACCGCATAACCACTGAGCTTGCCACTGTCATCCACAAACACAAACGGCCCATCCAGCGAGGTTACAATCCGCAGCGGCGGCTCGCTTGCCAGCACGTTGTTTGGCCAACCGCAGATCCACCCGAACAGTAATAAAATGATACCTTTGCGCAAACGACTCCCCATATTGATTATCTGCATATCTGCAATAGCCACCCTTTTGCCATTGCCAGTTGGCTCACATCCGGCATAATACTCTCAGATTGTTTAATTACACCAGTGACGCCTTATTGATGAGATGGTTCACCCTGATTCTGGTTTTGTTGTTATCTGCCCTGCAGTATCGCCTGTGGTTTGGCAAGCATAGCATCGTGGAATATCGCCAGATGAAACAAGAGGTGGAACAACAACGGATGCAAAATGCCAATCTCATTCAGCGTAATGCATTACTGAAGGCCGATATTCAGGATCTAAAAATCGGACTCGACGCCATCGAAGAGCGGGCGCGTAACGAGTTAGGCCTGATTAAACGCGGCGAAACCTTTTATCGAATTTTACCTCAGTAGCCATAAGGTTTTTTTGTGCATAAGTTTCCCGTCGTTGTGCCTGCTGCCGGAGTGGGTAAGCGTATGCAGGCAGATCGTCCGAAGCAGTATTTACACCTGCATGGCAAAACCCTGTTAGAGCATACGCTGCATGCGCTGCACGCCCATCCGCGCATCGGACAGATATACCTGGCGCTGCATCCACAAGATCCCTACTTCGGCCATCTGCCCATTGCTGATGCAGATTGGCTCACCCGCGTAGACGGAGGTTTGGAGCGCGCAGACTCAGTCCTCGCCGGACTCAATCAGATTATGGATGCCGACTGGGTATTGGTGCACGACGCTGCCCGTCCCTGTTTGCGCCATCAGGACATTGATGCCCTGCTGTCCCTGGCAGACGGACAACATGGTGGCATTCTGGCCTGCCCGGTGCGTGACAGCATGAAACGAGGAAATGGTGCAGGATTGGTTGCGACGTCTGTGTGCCGCGACGATTTATGGCATGCATTAACGCCGCAGTTTTTCCCGTTGCCAGCCCTGCGTGAAGCACTGCAGCACGCATTAACAGAGGGCCACACCATTACTGATGAGGCCTCGGCGATGGAGTTGGCCGGCCATCCGGTCGCGCTGGTTGAGGGTAGTCCCGATAATATTAAAATTACCCATCCACAAGATTTAGCGCTGGCGGAGCTTTATCTGACCGAGCGCAGCAAGGACTTTTTATGATGATTCGAATTGGTCACGGCTATGACGTGCATAAATTTGGTGGTGCGGGACCAATTACCCTCGGTGGGGTAAAAATAGATTATGAGCAGGGCCTTATCGCCCACTCAGATGGTGATGTCGCCCTGCACGCACTATGCGATGCACTGCTTGGCGCACTGGCGCTTGGCGATATCGGCAAACATTTTCCAGATACCGATAGCGCCTATGCCGGCGCTGACTCGCGCGGACTGCTGCGGCATGTGTATGCGTTGGTGCGGGAAAACGGTTACCAACTGGGCAATGCGGATATCACCATCATCGCGCAAGCGCCGAAAATGGCACCCCACATCGATAAGATGCGTGAGCGCATCGCCGAGGATTTGGCTACGGGCATAGGCCAAGTCAACGTCAAAGCGACCACCACCGAAAAACTCGGTTTCACCGGTCGCAAAGAAGGAATTGCATGTGAGGCAGTGGTTTTGCTGATTGCCGATGGAAAATAACCCGCTACCCAACTGGCACTATTGGCACGGTGAACCCAGCGTAAGCGCGCTGTTTAAAAGTATTCCGGAGGATTTTCAGGTTACCGAGATTCCGCTGACCGAGCCCAGCGGCGACGGTGAACACCATTTAATTTGGCTGGAAAAAGTCAATTTAAATACCGCGTTCGTGGCCGAACAACTAGCCAAATATCTGCAGGTGCCTTTACGTAACGTGAGTTATGCAGGACGCAAAGATAAGTATGCCCTGACCCGCCAGTATTTCAGCGTGCAAATGCCCAAGCGCACTGCGCCGGACTTCAGCCAGTGGAAATTGGCAGGCGCACAGATTCTTAGTTGTACCCGTCATAACCGCAAACTGCGCATCGGTGCATTACGTGGCAATCGTTTTGATATTTGCCTGCGCGAGCTCAGCCAAAGTGATGAATTGGATAACCGCCTCGCGCGTATCCGTGAACAGGGCGTCCCCAATTATTTTGGTCAGCAGCGTTTTGGTAACGGCGGCAGCAATTTATTATTGGGGCTGCGCATGGCCGATGGCGAACCTATCCGCAATCGTAACCGCCGTTCAATGGCCATTTCAGCGCTGAGGGCAAAACTGTTTAACGACTATATCAGCGAACGGCTGCAACAGGGTCGCTTCGAGCAGGCAATATCCGGTGACGTGATGCAATTGGCTGGCAGCCAGAGTTTCTTTGTAGCAGAAACAATCGACAGCGAAATTATCCGGCGCTTAAACGAGCGCGATATTTTTATCACGGGCCCACTGTGGGGTGAAGACAACTCACCTGCACAAAAAGAGTCGGCAGAGCTTGAAAACAGCGTATTTGTTCAGCAACAGTCGGTTTGCCAGGCGTTAAACGGGTTGAGTCTGCAACAAGAGCGACGGGCAATTAAATTACTGCCGCAAAATATGCAGTGGCACTGGCAGGACGACACCCTGCAATTAAGCTTTAGTCTGCCAAGTGGCTGTTTCGCCACCGCAGTGCTGCGCGAACTGGTCAATGTCAACGAAGGAGCTGCTGATGAAAATTCTGCTGAGTAATGACGATGGGGTACACGCCGATGGTCTGCAAGCGTTGTTTGCAGCCCTGCAGCTAGAGCACGACGTCACGGTTATCGCACCTGATCGCAATTGCAGCGGCGCCAGTAACGCCTTGTCCCTGACCAATCCTCTACGGATTGCGCCAATGAAAAACGGCTTTTACGCGGTCAATGGTACACCCTCAGACTGTGTTCATCTGGGCATCAACGGCTTTTTAGATGAAGAACCTGCCATGGTAGTGTCCGGTATCAATCACGGCGCCAATCTGGGTGATGATGTGATTTATTCCGGCACCGTGGCGGCGGCCACCGAAGGGCGTTACATGGGGTTGCCGGCCGTTGCCGTATCCTTATGCAATTATCAGGGAAAATACTTCACCACCGCGGCCAGCGTAGCAGCACAGATTATCCGTCATCTGCAGAAACATCCTCTGCCTGCGGATCAAATTTTAAACATTAATGTACCGGATTTGCCCCTTGAGCAGATAAAGGGTATTAAAGTCACTCGTCAGGGTCGTCGCCATCGGGCAGAATCCATGGCCAGGGCTACCGATCCATGGGGTCGGGAGATATACTGGTACGGCCCGGTAGGACAGGAACAGGATGCCGGTCCGGGCACTGATTTTCACGCCATCGCCACAGGTTATGTGTCAGTCACACCACTTTCGGTAGATATGACGGCCTACAGCAGTATGGATGACTTAACCCAATGGATTACCAAACTATAAAAATTACAACATTATGCAATACACACGCCGTACCACTGCTCGTCTCGGGGATTCACTTGCACTGCTGTTACAGCAGGAAGGAATAAAGCATGCTGATGTGCTGCGTGCTATCGCGGCCATTCCGCGCGATATCTTTTTGCCTGATGCCCTAAAGCACAAAGCTTATCAAAATACTGCTCTGCCGATTGGGCAAGGGCAAACCATTTCGCAGCCGTATATTGTGGCGCGGATGACCGAACTATTGCTGGCCGCGCCCTGCCAGCCGAAGAACGTGCTGGAAATCGGTACGGGCTCCGGCTATCAGACGGCGGTACTGGCACAGTTATTTGGCCATGTTTATTCAGTTGAACGGATCAAATCACTGCAATTTCAGGCCAAGCGCCGCATGAACCAGCTTGATCTGCACAATGTGTCGATGAAACATGGTGACGGTTGGCAAGGTTGGCAAAGCAAGGCACCGTTCGATGCGATCATCGTTACCGCTGCCGCCGCCAGCATGCCGCAGGCGCTGTTGGATCAGCTCAATGACGGTGGGCGTCTGATTATCCCGGTGGGTTCAGACACCCAGCAACTGTACTGTATCACCCGTAACGGCGACGAATTTGAGAGTCAGATTATCGAAGCCGTACGTTTTGTGCCTCTGGTGCCGGGAGCCCTGCTGTGAAGTTATTTCAACGAATGTACGACAGCACCCTGCGCTGGACTAAACATCGCCATGCACCACGCTATCTGGCCGCGATGAGTTTCGCCGAGTCGGTGTTTTTCCCGATTCCGGTCGATGTGATGCTGGCGCCCATGGCGCTGGGTACCCCTTCCAAAGCGTGGCGCTTTGCAATGATTGCTACCATCGCGTCGGTACTAGGTGGCATTGCAGGCTATTTCCTCGGTGAATATGCCTACAGTGGTTTTATTCACCCTCTGGTCGTTGAAGCAGGCTATGAAGCCAAGATGCAACATGCCATTGATTGGTTTAAAGAATACGGTGTGTGGGTAGTATTTCTGGCAGGCTTTTCACCCATCCCCTACAAAGTCTTTACTATCAGTGCCGGCTTTTTGCAGTTAGCCTTCCTGCCGTTTGTGATCGCATCGGTTGTCGGACGCGGCATGCGTTTTTATCTGGTCGCGGGGCTGATGCGCTGGGGAGGACCAAAAATGGAGAACGCCTTACGTCAGCACATAGAAACCATCGGTTGGGCGACGGTGGCACTGGCGGTACTGGCGTACCTGCTGCTCAGGTAAACACCGGCCATGTGCTGCAGGATAGCAACACTTATCATCATTGGCGGCTTAGCGGCCGGTTGTGCCGCTCCCCATGTACCCGCGCCAGTACGCGATCTCAGTTTGCCTGCACAAAACAACAATTTACTCGCGCCGCCTGATACTTATCTGGTTCGCAAAGGCGACACGCTGTTTTCCATTGCGTTTTTATACGATTTAAATTTTCAAACCGTAGCGGCACTCAATGATCTCGCCGCGCCTTATATTCTACAACCGGGGCAATCACTACGCCTGCAGGGCACGCCCAGCAAGGGCAAAAATAAGCAAAAACAACTGACCGCCGGTCAGTCAAATAACGATACCGAATTTACTGGTCAGACCTCAAAAATAAAGGTAAATCAACCTGTTGACCGCCAAAAATCACAGGCGTATGTTGATTCCAAGAGAGCGGCAAATGCCTCCAATGGCACCCCATCCGAAACCTATATAGTCTCTTCATGGGTGTGGCCTGCAGACGGTGAAATTGTCGAGCAGTTTTCTCTCAGGGAACAGGGGAATAAAGGATTAGACATCGCTAACCAGGCCGGCACAACGATTGTAGCCGCTGCAGAGGGTAAAGTGGTGTACACCGGCGATGCATTACGTGGATTCGGCAATCTGATCATTATTAAACATTCTGACGATTACCTAACCGCATATGCTCACACTCAACAAATTCTGGTCAAAGAACAGGATGTTGTGAAAGCCGGTCAAAAAATTGCGCTAATGGGAAAAAGTGGCACTGATCGGGTCAAGCTCCATTTCGAGATCCGCTACAGGGGCAGGTCGGTCGACCCACAACGCTTTCTTCCCAAGCGATGAGACGACCTTCAGACGTCTATGGGTAACGGCTGAACTCATCCACTGACTATAACAATAAATAATTATAACTACGGAGGCCTGTATAGGTTTGTACAATCGATAATTGGAGATTCAGCAATGGGTCAGAACAAATCCGTCGTTACTGAAACTGATATCGCAGATGATATCGATGATATTACCACCGAAGATATGCTAACCGATGAGGATGACAGCAGCGATCCCATCGAAGAAATCCTGGCTGCACAAGATGATTATCCGAAGAATCTCGATGCCACACAGCTCTACCTGGGTGAAATCGGTTATGCCCCTCTGCTGACAGCAGAAGAGGAAGTATTCTTCGCCCGCAAAGCCCTGCGCGGCTGTGAAGCCTCGCGCAAACGCATGATAGTAAGCAACCTGCGTCTGGTGGTTAAAATCGCCCGCCGCTACAACAACCGTGGTTTAGCCTTATTGGATCTTATCGAAGAGGGTAATTTGGGCTTGATCCGCGCTGTCGAGAAATTCGATCCCGAACGTGGTTTCCGTTTCTCCACCTATGCAACCTGGTGGATCCGCCAAACCATTGAACGGGCAATCATGAACCAAACCCGTACAATCCGCTTACCCATCCATGTGGTAAAAGAATTGAACGTGTACCTGCGTACCGCCCGCGAGTTAGCGCAGAAACTGGATCACGAACCGACCGCCGAAGAAATTGCCGAAGAACTGGATAAACCGGTTGAGGATGTCACCAAAATGCTGCGTCTCAATGAACGTATCAGTTCGGTCGATACGCCCATTGGCAGTGACAATGACAAAGCCTTGCTGGATATCATCGCCGACGAGCGGGATATGGGGCCGGAAGACAACCTGCAGGATGACGATATGCGTAACAATATCGTGACCTGGTTGAATGAACTGAACCCCAAACAGCGCGAAGTGCTGGCCCGCCGTTTTGGCCTGATGGGTTATGAACCGTCGACGTTGGAAGATGTTGGTGCAGAGATCGGTTTAACGCGTGAGCGCGTAAGACAAATACAGGTAGAAGCCTTGCGTCGCCTGCGTGATATCCTGTCCCACAACGGGCTAAGCATGGAATCCATTTTTGGTGACGTAACCGTTTAAGTTTAAGCGCTGACACTCTGCTTAAACTAAAGGGCGCCGATTGGCGCCCTTGTTGTTTCTATTCCGCGCGATTGGTGATCCAGACACTCTGATACGGCGCCATTTCGATACTCTGCTGCTCAGCATAAATCAGGTTACCACTGACCAGGTCAACCCAAGAATGGGTACCAATCATATTGATATCCGCCAGAAACAATTGCTGGGGCTCAGCACTGATGTTGCTGACACAAAAGATACTTTGCTGGCGGTCGCTGCTTTGTCGCCAAAAGCCAAACAACTGCTCGCCTAACTGCAGCACAAATTGTGTGGCATTGGGATGAAACGCACGCTGACGAATGCGGATCGCCAGTAATTCGGTTAGCCCCTGCAGCACCCTTTTGTGGCCGGACAACGGATCATGTAGTTGTTGCTGCAGATGCTGCCAACGCCAACGAAGACGATTAATCGCACGGTTATGCCCACTATTTTTAACCCGTTCGTTGTCGTTTTGCGTGCCTAGCAAACTATGGATATACACCCCGGGTATCCCCTCCAGTGCGAACATGATGGCATGGGCGCAGATAAAGCGGGCAATCCCCCATTTGTCCGGCCCAGCGTGAGTACCCTGCAAGGCATCGATCAAGGCAATATTCATTTCATAGGGTAATGGTTGCCCATGGGGGCCGGCACGCCATGAAATCAACCCGCCAAAACTTTGCATGGTTTGCACCAGTTGCGAGACATCTTCATCACTGAGCAACCCTTCGGCCGGGCGTAATCCGATGCCATCATGGGACGCAATAAAATTGAAATAGAAGGTCCCGTTTTGCGCCGGTGGCATCGACATCAACCAATTACGTAACACCCGGCAATTGCCGCTAACCAGGGTATTAACCAGTAGTGGCGGCAGGGAAAAGTTGTATATGCCGTGCGCCTCATTGGCGTTACCGAAGTAGGCCAGATTTTCCTGATTGGGCACGTTGGTTTCGGTGATTATCACCGCATCCGGGCAGGCATGCTCCACCAGCGTGCGGATGAGACGCACAATCTCGTGAGTCTGCGGTAAATTGATACTGGTGCTACCGGCCTGTTTCCAGACAAAGGCCACCGCATCGAGCCGGAAGATACGCACACCTTCATCCAGATAACGCCGGAAAATCCGCATAAACGCACTGAGCACCGCAGGGTTACGGAAGTCAAAATCCACCTGATCATGGCTAAAGGTGCACCACACCCACTGTTCGCCACGCGCGGTATCCACCGCTTTGAGCAGCGGCGATGTACGCGGCCGCACTACTTGTGAGATATCAGCATCCGCTGGCGCCACAAAGAAATAATCGCTGCCGGTGCCCTCACTGCGGATGAAATTTTCAAACCACAGGCTGCGCGCGGAACAGTGATTCAGCACCACATCGGCCATCAGGCGGTAATCTGTGGCGATGGCATTAATCGCTGGCCAGTCACCCAATGCTTCGTTGACCTGGGTGTAATCCATCACCGCAAAGCCATCATCGGAACTGTACGGAAAGAACGGTAAAATATGCACCGTATTTACCAGTCCAGCGCAGTACTCATCGAGAAAGCGTTTGAGCGTCACTAAAGGAAATTCGTCTGCCGACTCGATGGAGTCTCCATATGTGATCAAGGTGACATCCCGCTGTGACCAGCGGTTTTGATGGGGCGCTACATTGCAGCACACCTGTTGCAGCCGCATTTCCTGAATCAACTCATCGGCAACACTCTCAATCGCCATCGGCAAGGGTGTATCTGCATAAATAAAACGTAAATGATGAATAAGGCTCTCTTTCAGGCTGGTAACGACAGACATCCACTCTCCTCCATGGCAATGTCTGCGGCATCATCTTCCACCGCTTGCACCAGGCGTTCAAACACATCCGGCATAGCACTTTGCACCCGGTTCCAGCTGGGAATAAACGGACGCTCCATCGGGTAATTCAAAAAGCTCTGCCCCGCCTTCATAATGTTTTCGGCAAACAGTTCGACGGCTTTTTCTTCGTTATGTACATCCAGTCGCAAGCCATTCATGCGTGCATCGTTGTGATAAGTCTCCACAAAATCCAATGCGATGCGGAAGTAGGTTGCCTTGATAGAACGGAACACTTCGGAGCTAAAGGTATGCCCCTCGGTGGCCAGTTTGCGGAACAGCGCCTTGGTAATATCAATCGACATTCTGGATAAGCCGCCCTGATCATTGCCCACCGATAAATCCTGATGTTTATGATCGTAAATATTGGCAATATCCACCTGCGCCACGCGATTACTGGCATAGTTGCGGTACATTTCAGACAGCACGCCAATTTCCAGGCCCCAGTCACTGGGGATGCGAATATCGTTTAATACATCACGACGAAACGAGAATTCACCCGCCAGTGGGTAGCGGAAGCTATCCATAAATTCCAGATAGTCACAATGTCCCACCACCCGCTGCAATGCTTTTAACAGTGGCGTAACTAACAGGCGCGACACCCGGCCATTTAATTTGCCGTCCGCGACCCGCGCGTAAAACCCCTTACAAAACTCATAGTTAAACTGCGGGTTAGCGACCGGATAGATTAATCTGGCCAATAAATTCCTTTGATAGGTGACGATATCGCAATCATGTAATGCCACCGACTCGGCTTTGCCGGACGCAAGCACATACCCCATGCAATACCAGACATTGCGCCCCTTACCCATTTCTTTAGGCGCCAGGCCGAGCTCGGCCAGTTCAGCATCTAATGCTCGCAAGCGTGGCCCATCGTTCCACAAAATCCGGTGATGCTGCGGTAAGCGCGAGAAAAACTCACTGGCATGACGAAACTGCTCACGATCGGCGCGATCCAGCCCGATCACGATCTGATTGAGATAGGGTACTTCGCACAAATGACGGACGATATTATCCAGCGCCGGTCCCTGCAGTTCGGAATACAGGCTCGGTAAAATAAGCCCCAGCGGCCGTTGTGCGGCAAACTGACACAACTCCGCTTCCATTTGCTCAAGCGGACGGTTGTCCAGATTATGTAACGTAGTGACGATGCCATTTTGATAAAAATCGGCCATAACTTTACTCCTCTGTTGCCAGGATCTGTTGCATACACTCCGCCCAGCCCTGTGGGCCGGTAAAGGTACTGGTCAAAAGATTGGGATGTTCAATGTCGAACAACGGGTTGTGGGGGTTTTTAATCCGCACTGCGATATCAGCCTGTCGCAGCATGGAAATATCATTCTGTCCATCGCCCAGCGCGACGCTGGTAAATTGCTGGTGGGGAAAGGCCGCCTGTATTTGCTGCTGCAGCCACGCCATCGCCTGTCCTTTGCTGTGTTGCCCACCGATTGTCAAAAATCGTCCGCCAAACACGCCTTGAATGCCCTGCACTGCAAGGCAGGCAATAAACTCTTGTGCCTGTGCAGCGCTGCCCAACCACAATAACGGTTCGGTATACTCACGCTGGGCAGCACGTAGCGCCTGTACCGGCGATAAGCCGGTCAGTTTGGCGATTTCAGTCAGAGACATCTGAGAAAATTGCCGGTAAAGGCCATCAAATTCCGCAGCGACAACCTTTAGTTGCTGTAACCAATATTTGCGCGGCTGACAAAAACTGCGGCGCAACAAATGACCGTCCGGTTCAAACTCCGCTGTATTTGCTATTTGCGCGTCATCAAACAGGTAGATGGCGGCACCATTTTCACAGATAAAACCAGCGTGTATGCCGAGATCCGCCATTAATGGTTCGATCTCAAAGCGGGTTTTGCTGCTAGTGGGAATAACGATGGCATCCAGTTGCCTGAGACGATGCAACACCGCCGAGGCGGGCCTGAAATCATAGCTGTCGTGATCCAGCAAAGTGCCATCCAGGTCAGTAAAGATCACCAAACGCGACTTAGCCATTACCACCTCCCGGTAAACAGCGAGTCACCCGGCGCTGTTCGTCGAGCATTAACACCCAGTCACAGCGGGCTGGTAGTGCTGCCAGACTTCGTTCCGTTAAGCGCTGATAGTGTTGAATGAACCTTGCCAGTTGCACATCATTCATCAGGCCATCGCCTGCGCCAGAGGTCGCATCGCGCAGTTTGTGTTCTTGCTCCAGACGCCAGGCAAACACCTGCGCAAAAGACGGGGCGCGCAACATCAGCCACATATCCATAAAGGCATACAAAGGCAGATAATGGCTGGCCAGTTGCTGATTGACATAATGGCGCCAGCGTCCATCGCTATCTTCCTGCGCTTCCAGCGCATTGATTGGCTTGAGCAGCGACGCTTCATCCTGAGCAGGAACTCCCCAGCACCAGCCTTCAAATAACAGAATGTCAACCGGGCCATCGATGGGTTGTGATACGGCGGGATTATCCGTGGCCTTATTAAAGCGCGGCACACTGAACGATGACGCTTGCTGACGAACCTGTTCCAGCACCGCAGCCAGTTCAACGGTATCGTGCGTTCCGGGCACACCGCGTGTTTGCAGTAGTGGATGAATACTGGCAGCCAGATGCTGGCGCCTGGCGTGGCTGAAGTAAAAGTCATCTAAAGACAGGCACAGCACATTGACTGCATGGTTTTGACGTAAGTAGTCGGCGACAAACGCACAAAAGGTCGTTTTACCCGACCCCTGACAACCATTGATACCCACCATCACGGGGCGTTTTGCACGTTTAAAGTGCAGCAGAATACGTTCGGCTAATGGCACGTACCAGGTGGTCGCATCATGAATAAAGCCTTTACCGAGGCGGTGTTGCGATGCAAATTGCAGCAGCATAGTCCTCCCGTTGCATGCGTCGGCGCCCTTTCGCGCAGTGCAGATACAACGAGCAATTCAATCTGCGTGCCAACTGGCCTTAGTCGGCCAGTGTCAGGTCTTCCTCACCATTGATAAGTAACACCAGACCAAGTGCTTTGATTTGGTGCTGCTCTCGACGAAGGTCTGCGGTGATAATAGGTTTGTCCACCAGCCACCCGGACGGAAAACTAAGATTTATTCTTTGTTCGCTGGCGCTGGCCTCGATGTGGGGAACAAAGTCATCCTGACGCTTAATATTGAGCAACACGCCAAGTCGCAGCAGTGCTACCAAATAACGAATATCCTGCCAGCGATAGATATCCCACTCTATGGTCTCTAGCTGCCTGATTTTATTGCGATGCAAGCTCACCAAGGTGGCTAACAGGTGTTGTTGCTCCTGATTAAAGCCGGGCAATTCCACATGTTGCAGTATGTATCCGGAGTGGCGCTGCACCCCGCGACTGTTAATCTGCAAGCCCACCTCGTGCAGCAAGGCGGCCCAGCCGAGTAAATCGCCCAGATCGCCCTTTGATAATTGCCAGTTGGCCGCAACCTGATCAAACAACATGCGGCAGGTCGCCAGTACACGTCTGGCCTGCTCGGTGTCCACGTCATAGCGCGTCGCCAACGACTCGGCGCTGCGCGCCCGCACACTGGTGTGCTGGGTCAGCTCTTCTTCCATCTCGTACAGCACACCCTCTCGCAAGGCTGCCGAACTGTATTCCATCTGGTCAATATCGAGGCGGTTGAATACCGCGGTCAAAATGGCCAGTCCCGCCAGTAACACTTCGCGGCGATCCTGACTAATACCCTCGAGCTGAATATGCTCTACCCGCTCCCACACCAACACCATCGCTGCCAGCTGTTGCAGTGCCTGCGCCGTGATCACCCCGGCACGTGGACTCAGTTGCAGCGCTTTACACGCTTCGGCGATGGCTTTAATCGTACCTGAGGTTCCAAAACACTGACGCCAGCCCAGCTTGCGATAGCGTTTTTCAATATGTTCCAGTTCCTGCTCTGCCGCTGTAACTGCGCGTCGAAACGCTTTTTTACTGATATCACCATTGGCGAAAAAGCGTTGGGTAAAAGACACACAGCCCATGTCGAGACTGCGCAGGAGTAGTGGGTCAAACCCTTCGCCAATGGCAAATTCCGTCGACCCCCCACCGATATCCACCACCAGCGACTGCCCCTGGGCGTGATTGGTATGTGCCACGCCCATAAAAATCAGACGCGCCTCTTCCGTACCGGCAATCACCTCGATGGGGTATGGCAGTACTTCACGAGCCGCCACCAGAAAATCATGGGCATTGACCGCTTTACGCAGTGTATAGGTGGCAACAATACGCACCTTATCCGGTTCAAAACCTTTCAGGCTCTGCGCCACCAGCGCCAGCATATTCAGGCCACGCTGCATCGCCTCCGGGGACAATACATCCGCCTCGTCTAACCCATCGGCCAGACGCACTTTTTGTTTGACCCGGTGCAGGATCTGCACCGAACCGGCGACAATACGCGCCACCACCAGGTGAAAACTGTTAGAGCCTAAGTCCAGCGCAGCAACTTGGCTGGCTTCACGGGTATTGAGGTCGACGAAGGCGTTATCCGGCTGGGTCATGGGGCTCCTGTTCTGCCGCTTGTTCGGTAGCAATGTGGCGCTCTAATTCGGTCAGATAATTATAAATAGCCACCTGAGATTGAATCTTGCGACGATTACCACGCGGCACATAGCGGTTAGATTGCTCCGCATCAATAACCCGCGCTTTCATGGTGTCCTTAAACTGCAGTTCGAGAATATCAATGATGCGTTTTTGCAGCACTGGCTCCAGAATCGGGCAGCCTACTTCAATACGGCCGTCCAGATTCCGGGTCATCCAGTCCGCGGAGGAAATATACACTTTAGGGTCACCGCCGTTCTCAAACACCAGCACCCGCGGGTGTTCCAGATAGCGGTCGACGATGCTGATCACCGAAATATTTTCACTCAAGCCTTTGATGCCGGGACGTAAACAGCAAATGCCACGAATGATCATACGGATCTTCACCCCAGCCTGACTGGCCGCATACAACTCCTCAATCATGGTCGCGTCTTCGAGGTTATTCAGTTTGAGGGTAATCGCCGCTTTGCGTCCGGCCTTGGCGTTCACCACTTCATTACGAATCAATCCCACCAGACGAATGCGGTTATTCAGCGGTGACACATGCAATAAATCAAACCACTGACGTTTGTACGGGTTTTGAATCATATCGAAGACGTTGATGCCTTCCTGTGCCAACGCCTGATTGCAGGTGAATAAACTAAAGTCGGTGTAAATCTTCGCGGTTTTCTCGTTGAAGTTGCCTGTACCGAAGTGAGCGTAGTGACGAATTTCACCCTGCTCTTCGCGACTCACCACACACAGTTTGCTGTGAATTTTCAGCGACTGCGGACCAAGGATAACCCTGACCCCGGCGTCGGTGAGTTTCTTCGACCAGTCGATATTCGCTTCTTCATCAAAGCGCGCACGTAACTCAACCACCACGGTAACCAGTTTGCCGTTGTCTACCGCGTCGATCAGGCTGCTCATAATCCGTGAGCTTTTCGCTACCCGATAAATATTGATGCGAATATGTTTCACCGCCGGGTCAAACGCGGCCTGACGCAAAAACTCGCTAAAGTGCAAAAAGCGATGGAAGGGGTAATACAACAGGATATCCTGCCGACGAATCGCTTCAAAAATGGTATCGCAACGTTCAAACGCATTGGCGGTTAACGCCGGTAACGGATGATTTTCCAGATAGTCACGGCCAACATTGGGAAACCCGATAAAATCACGGAAATTCCGATAAGGACCGCCGGCGATCATACTGTCATAGGACGACATCTTCAGGCGCTTTTTCAGGACCTTCAGCATGTCCTTGGGCATCGCGCCATCATAGTTAACCCGCACCGGCTCAGCGCGCAGGCGCTGTTTCATGCTTTCCGTCATTTTTTCCACATAACTCTCATCAATTTCATCATTGATGGAATATTCAGAGTCACGGGTCATCTTAAATGAGTAGGCTTCCAGCGAATCAAATTCCACAAAGCCGCGGAAAATGCTTGGCAGGCACTGCTTAATAATGTCGTCGAGCAGCATGATATGGCGTTTTTTACGGCTTTTTTCCGGTGGGATCTCGATAAAACGCCCCAGCGCCTGTACTGGTACTTCAATCACCGCATAACGGGTTTCCTGATCGTCTTTATGTATCGCAATCAGCAGATAAGACGTGGTGTCATGCAGGCGTTTTTCTAATTCAATTTTTGAGTGCAGCAATAACGGGGCAACGTGACGCAACACCTTATTTTTAAAGAAGCCCTGCAGCCAGTTCCGCTGATAATCACTGAGGTTGAGCGGATTAACCATCACCACGTTATAACGCGCCAATTTAGCGACAACGTCCTGATAAATGGCTTCGAACTCTACGGACAGATCCTGCACTTTTTGCTGGATCTGTTCGAGCAACTCTTTGGAATAATCGGCACGTTCATCATCACCCGCGTTCATATGGATCATGATTTGGCGTTTCACATCCGCCACCCGCACCCGGAAAAATTCGTCGAGGTTGTTGGAGTAAATACCCAAAAAACGGATACGCTCAATAATAGGGTTATTGCGATCAGCCGCTTCTTGCAGGACGCGTTGATTAAACGCCAGCCAGCTTAGCTCTTTCGGATAGAATTTTTCGGGGTGACTCATGGGGTTCATCGTCGTTATTTTTGTGTTACGGCAGGCGCCGTGATCGTCGCAGACAACTGTTGCAGTTTTGTGACGAATGCGCCCCTCTGCTTAGATTCTATGCACTAAGTATCTGTACTGCCAGCGAAAACTGCGGTTAACCGAGGATTATTGCGTCAGTGATTTTTATCAATCGCGTGCAGACGTTTGGTAAAGTCTTCGAGCGCCTGTTCAGAGGGATAATCAAAGTGATATTTGTTATGGAAAAACACCGTGAGGGTGCTCTGCGCGTCGGATAAGTACAGGGTATAACCATCAAAATCACTGCGTGCGGTAACGCCATCCAGATAATGCCCGTCATCCTTCGCCTCGCCCTGACTGCGAATTTTTTCGAATACCCGCATCACCTGCAAAATATCGATTTCGTTTTTCATCCCCGTCCCCTGTTATCCACGCACTAACTAAAAAACTCACTGTGTAACAGATTGTGCGCCGATAACAACGCACCTTCAACCCGGCCACCTTCGCACCAGTCACCGATAGCAGCTATTCCCTCCGCTGTGTGCTGGATTAACCCCAGCGCCGCCACCGCTGGATTTTGTCTGGCGAAGCGCCAGAAATGCGTGTATTGGTCGTCAATCTGCTTCACACCGACAACCCGCCGCAGCCAGGCTTTAGCATCCCCGGCAACCTGTGCTGCAGCATCACGTCCTTTACTGGCGGAATAATCGGCACTGGCATGCAAAATCCAACAGTCAGTGTCCCGGCCCGGCTTAGTACCATTGCGGCTGACCCAGCTAAATTCATCATCAGAAAAAATACCACATAGCGCTGGGTCGACCTCATCGCTGCTGTGTAAAGCCACCGCCCAACAGGGCAGATGCAAATCGGTGGGAATACGCGTGCCAATTGACGTGTTGGCTAATAACGCTTTGGCCTGATCTGCGGGGATGGCACAAACCACACGGTCGAAGCCAGCGTGCCATTGGCTCAGATGATCCTCTAATTGCCAGCCGCGGCCCTGCCGTTGCAACCCGACAACACAGGTGGTGTAGTGCACCACAATGCCGTCTAACAGGGTTTGCGCGGGCGCGCGCATGCCAGGCATGCCCACATAGCGGGTTTCGTTATCGGGTGAAGGAGCAAGTTGCTGGTTTTTATAGGTGTAGGGAGTAAATATCCAGGGCGCAATCACGTCCTGCTGCAGCCATTGCTGTTTGAGCGCCTCAAAGCGTTGGTCACGCAAAGTGAAATATTGCGCACCCAGATCGGCGGCGGCAAAGTCCAGCATTTTGGTATTCATCCGCCCGCCAATACCGCGGGACTTTTCAAACACCACCACGTCGTGACCTTGCACAACCAATTGGTTGGCCAGATAGGCACCGGCCAGACCGGCGCCGACAATTGCTACCTTCATCACATTCTCCTGTTTGGCAGGATTACGTGCAGGGGCACCTGCCAGGATCAATCGCTGTGCAGTGCCTCAATCGGACTTAGCTGCGAAGCTTTAATGGCCGGGAATACACCGAATCCAACGCCCACCGCCAAACAAATTCCCAGTGACAGGAAAATCGCCAGCATTGACCAGCTTACCGCCCAGCCTGAATAGAAACCAATAATCTCAGATAGCACCAATCCAAAAAACACCCCCAGCAAACCACCCAGTACCGAAATGGTGAAACTCTCGGCGATAAACTGCATCTTGATATTTTGTCGGGTCGCGCCGACTGCACGCAATAAACCGATTTCTTTGGTGCGTTCCAGCACGTTAGCCAACATGATATTCATAATACCAATGCCGCCAACCAACAACGAAATCCCTGCCACGCAGGCCATTACGATGTTAAATATCTGCTGGGTTTGCTTCTGCTGAGCCAGCAATGCGGCGGGGATCACCATCTGATAATCTTCCGCTTCGCCATGGCGCAATTTAAACAGCTGTGCCACGGCTTTGGCCGCCACCATAGGATCAGTATCGTCGGCGATTTTCAGTTTAATCACGTCCAGCTCACTGGCCAGTTCCGGTCCGTTAAGCTTTTTCAGACTGGTGGCCAAAGGCACAAATATGCGCGTGGCATCACCACCGATTTTGACCCCCTGAAATTCATCTTTGCCCAAATAAGGCTCGTCCAGCACCCCCACCACCTGTGCCCACAAATGGTTAATTTTGACAAATTCACCCACCGCATCCTGCCCGGGAAACAACTGGCGCGCGGCGCTGGCACCCAATACGGCAACCTGCGCCAGCTCCGCATTATCCTGCTCGCTGAGCAATCGTCCTGCCTGAGGGCGCATATTCGACAGGGCAAAGTGGCTGGCGGTCACACCCACCACATCCACATCCGCGCTGGCGAAGTCACTGTATACCGATTGGGTTTTAATCTGACGTTCGGCGCTATGGTCCACCACAAAGGGTAACGTTTGCGCCGCGGCATTGACGTCAGCCAGCGTAAGTCCCAACGATTCCTGACGGATCTCTTTGAGTTCCGCATCATCAAACTTCTTGCCTTCCACAATCAGATTGCGCAGCCCCATGGAGTCAATCAGTTTCAGGGCTTCACGCTCGGCGCCTTCGCCGATATTCAGCATGGCAATCACCGCGCCCACGCCAAAAATCATCCCTAACAAGGTCAACAGCGTGCGTAACTTGTGGGAAGCCAGCTCTTGCAAAGCTTCCAGAATTAACGGTCTAAACTGCGTCATTGGTTGTTCTCCGGGACACTCAGGGCGATTTCATCACCAGCATCAAGTCCGGCGGTAATCTCTACAAAATATAAGTTCTTATTGCCTGTGCTGACCGTCTGGCGCACAAATTCGCTGCCATCGCGCACATACACGAAGTTTTCACCACGCTGGTTAAACAGCGCCTGCAACGGGATAACCCGGCTCTCACCGGCAGGTTTGGCGTTGATAGTGGCATTGACTTTGAGCCCCGCCTGCAACAAGGGATCCTGACTGTCGATGGCTACCACAACCTCGAAATATTTGATCGGGTTACCCCGTTTGATGGTGCGGCTAAATCCGGACACCGAACTCACCGTCCCGGCGAAATGTTTGTCTGGATAGGCCTGAACGCGGATGTCCACAGGCTGGCCTTTTTCCAACCCAATCGCATCTTTGTCCAGCACAAAGACCCGCGCCTGCATCTTGTCCAGATTCGGGATTTTTGCCACCGCCGAACCCGGGAAAACCGTCTGGCCTACCGCAGGACGCTCGCCACGCCAGTTTTTTTCATATTGCAGAATACCGTCGTAAGGGGCATAGACTTCCAGCTGAGACAGCGCCTGCTGGTGTTGCTGAAACTTGGCCGCATGGCCCTGTTTCTGGATATTCAGCACATCCAGTGAACTCTGGCTTTGTTGTTCGATACTCTCCTGTTTCCAGTCGATGTATTCATCTTTGGCACCCAGATAATCACGATTCGACAAGGTATCGATGATTTCCAGCTTGGAATACAGGCGTAAATCGTCGATGGCAAAGCGATCAACGAAGGCAAACTCCTTGGCCACATAGGCCTCTTCGGAGTCCAGTTCACTCTCCTGCTTTTCCCGCTCAGCCTGTTTGTTGCGCATATCCTTGTCCAGCAGCAACATGGCTAATTCTTCACGGCGACTATCGAGCAGCAATTGTTCCGCATCAAAACGGGCGACCACGTCGCCTTTTTTCACCGATGTGTTCTCTTCTGCCAGCCATTCAATCATCATCGGGGTTCGCCCGGGCACCAGAATTTTCTGTGCCTCGGCCGCTTCCAACTCACCAAACGCCGGCACGCTAATGGCGAATTCACGCGCCGTTACCTGATATACAGGCACCGTCTGCTCCGGTACATCGGAGCATGCGGTCAATGCCAAAATGGCTAGTCCAAGGGTCAGATACTTCATGATTCGTTACTCAGTTCCACTTTGGCTTTCATGCCAGGACGCATGACCTCCGGGCGTTGCTCGCCCAGCTCAATCAGTGCATCAAAGATGATTTTGCTACTGCTACTGGATTTAGGGTAATAGGCCTGACCAAGGTGGGTAATACGCCCTAAATACGCCATTTCCGGATAGGCTTCGAACACTACCCGCACCGTTTGGCCGGGTTGCAGACGCGAAGTATCCGGCTCTGAAAACTCGGCTTTCAGGGCCACTTCATCTAATGACGGCAGTTCAATCAGGCTACGTCCCAGAAATACGGTTTCGCCCTCAGCTGGCTTTTCACCTTCACCACCGGTTTTGTAAATGACCAGGCCGTCTTTCGGTGCTCTGACGGTTAACTTGGCTATATCGCCTTTAATCTCATCGACTTTGCCCTGCAGCGTTGCCACTTTGCCCTGTGCCACCTGGCGATTGATCACCATTGCTTCGCGATGATGGGCCAGGCGCTGCTTGGCCTGCGCCAGTGCCGCGTTGGCATACTCAAAGTCGGCCTGTTGTTTATCGCGCTCGATGCGTGAACGCGAAGCATCAACAATCTCCGCTTTGCGCTTGGCTTTTTCGAAGTTCATTTCCGCTTCCGCCAACGCCAGAACCAAATCTTGTTCCTTGGCTTCATCATCCAGTTGTTCACTTTCCGCACGCTTTTTCTGCGCGTCCAGATCACTGATGCGGCCAATCAAATCGGTTTTCAGATTCTGTCCATCAAACACCAGCACCACGTCACCGGCTTTTACCTGCGTATTTTCCGGTGCCAGTTTGGCGATTTTAAACTGCCACATGCGACGCACGTTCGGCGGGCCTAGCGTGGCGGATTTGAGTGACACCAGTTCGGCCGGGGCGCTCACCGCCGGTGCCTGATTCTGCGTCACTGTTTGCGCTGACTCACCACAACCGGTTAACACGCCGATGACGGCCAACGCCGCCAGATTAATCATGTGTTTTTTCATGATGATGCTCTTCTTTTAGGGGTCAACATCACCCGCACGCTCATCCCCGGCGATAGCATCACCTCAGGCAATTGTTCAAAACCAATCAGTAACTTGTAATAGGCACTATCGCTCCACTGTGCTCGCGCTTCCGCCTGCTTGCTGGCGTTCATCAGTGTGCCCGGATAGGTTTTGCCCGGATACGCATCCAGCGACAACTGAATATCCATCCCGGCCAGATCGATTCGTGCGGCATCAATTTCGTGGATCCAAGCGGTAACCTGATAGCCAGATTGCGCCTGTACGGTTAACACGCTCCATGCAGCCTGCACATTGGTGCCTGCGGTGATCTTATTATTGCCGTCCCAGGGATGCGGCATATAGGACACAGGCCCTGTCACCAGTGCTTTTACGCTCATTTTTTCCAGCTGCGAACTTTGGTAAGCAATGTCTTCTTCGGTTTGCAGAATATTGATTTTTTGCTTCTGTATGCCCACTAAGCGGGCCTGCTCGGCCAGCTTGAGCGCTTCTTCTGCCTTTAACTGCTCCATCAGCGCTTTTTCGTAAGCGATTTGGTATTTACCCTTATCAAACGCACTGACATCACCATCTTCTACGCTGGCTTCAATTCTGGCTTTGTTAACCGAGATTTTTGCCAGTTCAAGCTTGCCCTGTGCCTCGACCACGGCCTGATTCAGATCCATTTCGATCTTTTTCAGCTCAAGCAACTGCATTTCCAGTTCCTGCTGGTTTTGTTCCAGCTTGGTTTGAATACCGCCGGAGTCGAACACCGTCACCAGTTCGCCTTTTTCAACCACCTGACCTTCGTCAGGCATCCACTGAATCATGACCTGCCAGCGATCGGTTTTAGGTGCCACCACCACCTGACTCTCAGGCGAGCTCACTTCGCCGGTTAACAGCAACGGCTGTGCAGCAATCACAGGGGCGGACAGCATACTTAGCAGACATAACCATTTACGCAGCGCCATGTCGCACCCCCGCAGGTAATTTGTAATCGTTATCGAGGATCTGACCATCACGCATGAGCACAATACGCCCGGCATGTTCCGCGATATCATCTTCATGGGTCACCATCACTATGGTCTGTCCCTGACGATGCAACTCATTGAGTAACGCCATAATTTCCACCGATGTTTTGGTATCCAGGTTACCGGTTGGTTCATCGGCCAGAATCACACTAGGGCGATTTATCAACGCGCGGGCAATCGCGACCCGCTGGCGCTGACCACCGGACATTTCAAACGGGCGGTGATGCATGCGATGCCCGAGTCCCACTTTTTGCAGTAATTCAATCGCACGCTCGGTTGCCTCTTCATCCGTCACATCGGCGTAGCGCAGTGGCAGTTTCACGTTGGCAATGGCATCAAGCTTGGGCAACAGGTGGAAGGTCTGGAAAATAAAGCCGATGTGTTTGTTACGGATGGCAGACAAGGTGTCATCATCCAGTGCCGCTACATCCTGACCATTTAACAGGTACTGCCCGGCGTTGGGAGAGTCCAGACAACCCAATATATTCATCAGGGTCGATTTACCCGAACCTGAGCTTCCCATAAACGCCACGAATTCATTGTCTTTCACGCGCATGGACACGTCTCGCAGGGCATGCACGGTCTCTTCACCGTTGGCAAAACTTTTACATATATTTTTTAGTTCCAGCATTCGTTTGCTTCTTCTCGCAATCTTGATGGGTACGATACTGGGCTTCATACGTAACAACAATTCAGTTAGGCGTAAATTGTGTCTGACTAATCGCAACAATTTGTTTCACAGAGCGTTGCAAAATTCGGGAAATTTTTCAGGCACTTGCGCAAATCAGCCAAGTTCCGCAGACTAGGCTCACTTTACCCCGCCCTAATGGGCGCAAAAAATTAAGGATGCAACATGCCGTTAGGTCTTTACGCTGGTTTACTGACGTTGCTTTATATCGCGCTGACCTTTCGCACCATTGGTGCCCGTCGTCGAGCGCAACAAGCGTTGGGTGATGGAGGCGATCGTCTGTTGCAGCGCGCGATGCGTGCCCATGGCAACTTTATGGAATATGTGCCGCTGGCACTGATTCTGCTGTTTATGTTGCAGCAACAAGGTGCCGCGTCCTGGCTGATTCATCTGCTTGGTAGCGCATTGTTTCTGGGGCGGGCGATTCATGCCGTTGGGATTAGTCAGCAACCAGAACCACTCAAGTTACGCGTCACCGGCATGTTACTGACCCTGTTGACTCTGTTCAGCAGTGCGCTGTTGTTGATCATCAACGCAGTGTTCTGAAACCTCAGAAACGGCCGCAAGGTCAGGCTGGACCATAGGTCCAGCCGTTTTATATCCTGTCGTTATTCTGGTAAGGCGAATGCCCTAAACTCCCAGTTAGAGGTATCCGCCGGGTCAAAGCCAACCGCTTTGTAACCCGACCCCCAAAATACTTTGCCATCTACAATCGCCGCCCCGGAGTTGCACGTCCCTCCAGAGGCAAAGCTCCATTGCACCGCACCGGTGGCTGCATTCATCGCATACATATGCCCTTCCCCATCCATTGAACAAGCGAAGACGATGCCATTGGCCACTGACGCAGCCCCTCCAGCCTTGAAATTAGCCGGATTGGCGGTTTGCCACAAAATCTCGCCCGTCGCGGGATTCAGCGCTGACCAAATTCCGGCGTTAGTTTGGCTACCATCGGGTAACGTCCAAGCACGAGATTCGACGTTGGCACTGGAGGTATAAATTCGCTCACCATCAAATGCCGAGCCCCATTGCAAACCACCCGCAACACCACCAGGGCTGACTCTTGTGGTCCAGCGAATGGAGCCATCATCCGCGTTTAGCGCCCAAAATATACCGCTTTTCTGTCCGGCCCCAACCAGGTCGATATGCTTATTCTGTTCGGGAATTTTAACTTTCATCAACATCGGCGCCTGACCAAAATCAAAGTCGGGCCCCGCTGGGTCCGGGCAATCGGGCAAGCCAAACAAACAGGACACCGTCCACACGTCAAAAGGAATCACGACATTAGCCCAGTTGATCGCACCGGTATCCATATTCAGTGCCAGGATCGTATCGAAATAATTGTCTGCTGGCACACAGGCGCGTTGCGCCGTTTCATCATTGCCAGCAGCGGCAACGCAATCCAAAAATGCCTGCGGCGCGGAGTAATTGTTACCTGTCGCGATGTAAATCTGTTTACGGTTTTTATCGATACTCGGTGCACTTCCCCATATTGCGTTGCCGGAGAAGCCGGCTGGCGCCGTATAGGTGCGCCATTTAATGGCGCCGGTGTTAACATCCAGGGCCAACATACTGCCGCGGAATGAGCAACAAGGATAGCCGGGAACAAACGCTGCAAACGCTTCTTCCAATGACGCCACACCCACATAGACGGTGTCCTGATATACGGTTGCAGATTGGGTAATTATCGCTGCTGGATGCGCGTCGACCTGAGTTGACCAAACTAAATCTCCGGTGTGTTTGTTCACCGCGACGATATTGGCGTTACCGAACACACCGGGTATAAAGGAGCTTCGCCCGCCCTGATCGCCGATAATCACCAACTCTTTGTAAACAGCTGGCGTGGCGCGAGCCAGATTGCCCGGCAATCCAGTGTATTCAGTAAAGGAGCGCTGCCAGATGATGGCGCCTGTTTGTGCATCCATCTTGGTTAAATAGCCAGCCCAATCCGGTACATAAACAAACTTTCCTTCTACTGCGGGGGTTGCTGAGACATCACTGTTTAACGTGGTTGACCACAAGACCTGCAAATTAGCGACATTGGCTGGGTCCAGGGTAGTTTCATTTTTTTGATGGCGGGTATTGTTGATATCGGCGCCAGACATGGGCCAGTCCGATTCAGCCTGGACATCACTGATAAAAAGCCAGGAAAACAATAACGCCCCCGCAGCAAACACCGTGCGGGATTTAGTAGATATATGGCACATAACATGCCTCCAGTTATTAAGGTTAATTGCGTAAGAGTGTTAAGAAGTAACAGCGGGACAATCAACGGCATGGATGCGTTGGTCTCAACACAAACATTTACGGACAAACAACTGGACAGCAGAGGAGACGAAGGCATCGTGATATCGGCAAGACAGCTAACCTGCCAGTTCCAATTCACGCTTCTTGCGGCAAACAGTAGCACAGCAAATCACTGTGCTACTGGTATAACAGATTCCTTTTTCGCAGATATCAGATTTCTAAGGCTTTTTAACATAGTCACAGGGTAAAGAAGTGCTTACATTCGCGCTCTGTTTACTCCGGATAACCGGTAATTTCACGAATTTTCTGATACAGCGGCTGCAATTTGGGGTACATCTGCACATACACCTCTCGGTATAGCCGCTGGTATTGGCGGTGATTAAGCATATTGGGTTCGAAGCGCTTACCCACCCTCGTCATGGCGATGGCCGCCTGCTGCATATCGGCGTACCAGCCCAACGCCGCCGCACTGGCTATGGCAGAGCCCAGACCGGACGTTTCATTGGTATGTGGCCGCTCGGCTGGTAATCCAAAGATATCTGCGGCGATTTGCATGGCCGCATCCGACTGGCTGCCGCCACCGGATATACGCAATAAGGTTGGCTTTACCTTGCAACGATGTTGAATCTTATCCAGCCCCTCTTTCAGGCCGAAATTAATGCCTTCCAAAATCGCGCGGTACAGGTGTTCGCGCTTGTGAATATCGCCAAAGCCAATAATTGCACCTTTGGCTTCCGGCCCCGGCTCGCGAATTCCCGCCCCCCAGTAGGGTTGTAACATCAGCCCCATGGCGCCGGGCGGCACTTTATCCACCAACTCGTCAAACAAGGCCTCGACAGGCATATCCGCATCATCAGCCCGTAATGTCTCTGCCAGACCAAACTGCTCTTTAAACCAGCTAACCATCCAGAAGCCGCGATTAAGCATCACTTCATAACAAAATTGCGGACTCAGAATCGCCGGATAAGCCGGCATATGCCGGATGGCCTCACGATACTGGGGATGGCATACATTGACACTGGCGCTGGTACCAAAACTTAAGCAAGCGACATCCGGCGTAATACCGCCACTGCCCAACACTTCACAGGCCTTATCTGCGCCACTGGCAACCACCGGTAACCCGACGGGTAAGCCCAGTAATGTCGCAGAAGACTCTGACAATTCCCCCAGCACTTCGCCACTGTTAACTAAGCGCGGCATTTGCTCACGACGCATGGAAAGCGCAGACCATTTCCAGCTAAGGCGATTTGCCCAGCGCTGGGTGGCATAGTCAAACGGTACATATCCTACCTGCGCGGCGCGGCTATCGGCATAGGTACCGGTCAGTTTGAAATTAAGATAGCCGGATAAAAACAGCCATTTATGCACTTTATCGTGCAGCACCGGATCATGGGAGTGCAGCCAGTTACTGATGGCTTTGCGGCGAAAACCCTGTACAGCCTGGGTAACGCCACGCAGGGCAAAAGCCAGGCGCCATAGCATGTTCATTCTGGGTAAACGCTCGGCCAGACGCTGATCCATCCACAACCAGGCGGGCATCAGAGGTTTCCCGTCGCCATCCAGCGGTACCAACGAACCACGCTGCGCGGTGACCGATATTGCCGCCACCTGCGCGGGTAAAAAGCCCTGTTGCCATAACGCCGCGCAGGCTTGTTGCACACTTCGCCAGTACAGGTCGGCATCATGCACACAATAGCCCGGCTGAGGCTGGGTGTAAGGCGGATAATGCTGTTGCGCTTTACCCTGTAAGTTACCTTCACGATCGAACAGCATGGCACGCAGGCTCTGGGTGCCTACATCGATACTGAGTAGAAGATCTGCGCCAGTGTTACTCACCTAGCGGGTCACCCGGGCATGACGCAGATGCTGGCGAACAAAATCACGCACCGCATCCAGTTGTGTTGCCGGAAACATCAAGCCCACCTTGCCACCCAGGTTCGCAGGCAGGCTAAGCAATGCATGTTGGTCGTTAATCTTATCCAACGCGACATGTTTAATACTTTGTGGATCAAGCGGATGGTCGGCAATCAACAACAATGGCTGTTCCATTTTAAGTTTGCTGAACACATCGTCCACCAAAGGAAAGGGACGATATTGCTCTTCCATCCGGCGAGCATTAAACGGCCATAGCCAGACGTTAATCACTAACAGCAGGAGCAAAAAACCGTTATCCGACAGGTGACTATGCCAGGTATCGCCGGCATTTTTTGATGCGACCACAAATCCAATCAATGCCACAGTGGCAATCAACGGGAGGATATAATTATTAGTGTGCCAGTTATTACGGAATTTCATACTGCATCCTTGCTTAGGGGAATGTCTGTAGTAAACCTCAGACCCGCGGTTCATTCAATATCGGCCACTCAGAACAAGCCCAACTGATCCGACACAATCTGTTCAAAATCCCGTCCGATAAACGGCAGGATCCCTTCTGCGATGGGGCGCAGTTGTTTTTCGACATAATGCTCGTAATCCAGCGGGCTATGCACATATTCCAGCGGCTCCGGGCCATTTTGCGTAATCACATATTTCACCCAACCGCGGCGCTGATATTGCAGTGGTTTACCTGACTTGCGGTTATGCTCGTCGGCCAGACGCGCGGCTTTGACATGGGGCGGCACATTTTTTACATAGGCATCAAGACTCTGGCGCAGGCGCTTTTTATATACCAACTTGTCGTCCAGACGTCCTTCACGGGTATCGGCCACCATAGTGCGGATATACTCTTCTACCGCATTTCCGGCAAACACTTTCTTATACAGGGTCTGTTGAAACTCGCGCGCCAGCGCGGTCCAGTCTGAGCGCACCGTTTCCAGCCCTTTAAACACCAATTTGTCGCCGTCTGCGCTGTGTTTAAGCCCGGCATAGCGCTTCTTACTGCCTAACTCAGAACCGCGAATGGTTGGCATCAGAAACTGACTAAAGTGAGTTTCAAATTCGATTTCCAGATGCGACGTTAGCTGCATTTCATCGGCTAATTTTTGCTGCCAACGCTGGTTAATCAGATCCTGTAACGTCTTACCAATTTGCCGCGCCGCCTCAGCGCTGTATTCACCGTTTAGCCACACAAAAGTTGAGTCGGTATCGCCATAAATGACTTCATACCCTTGCTCGCGGATCCACGCCGCGGTGGTTTGCATAATCTCATGGCCACGCAGGGTAATCGAGCTGGCCAACCGGGTATCGTAAAACCGGCAGCCGCCGGAGCCCAACACACCGTAAAACGAATTCATCAGGATTTTAATTGCCTGCGAGCGCGCCGCATCCTGTTGTTTTTTCGCCTCGTCGCGCTGTTGCCAGAGGGAGGTAATAATTTCAGGCAAGAAATGCTGCTGGCGATGAAATTTGGCACCCTTAAACCCATCAATCGCGTCATCAGGCTGGGCCAGCCCTTGCACCAATCCTAACGGATCGATTTTGAATGTACGGATAATCGACGGATACAGGCTCTTGTAATCCAGCACCAGCACATGGGTATACAGGCCGGGGCGCGACTCCATGACATAGCCGCCCGGACTGGCCAGTCCGCCGTCCAGTGGGCGGTTAGGCGCCACGTAACCAGCGCGATGAAATTTGGGTAAATATTGATGGGTAAAGGCCGCGACCGAACCGCCGATGCGATCCAATTCCAGCCCGGTTAACTGACTGCGCAACACCAAAAAATCCAGCATGCGCGTATGGGCAAAAATCTCCAATACCAGGACGCAGTCCATCAGGTTATAGCGCGCCAACTTGACCTTATTATGGCGAAAATCATGGTTAATAATCGCCATGCGATTGGCCACATCTTCGGTATCCTTACCTTTACCGAGCAGCGCCTGCGCAACAAATTCCAGACTAAAACTATCAAACTGATAAGTCGCCGTTTTCAGCGCATCGATGCCATCGATCACCACCCGCCCGGCAATATCCACAAAGCCCAGATTGCTGTCACTACGGCTATCCCGCCATTGCGCCGCGCTACCATCGCGCCCGATGTTTAATGGCACATTCTGTACGGACGCTCGGCGCAGCAATAATTTAAAGTCAAAGCTGATCACCGCCCAGCCTATCACCACGTCTGCATCGAACAGATTGAATTCGCTGACAAAGGCGCGCAGCAATGCCACCTCGTCCGTCACCCAGCGGATAAAGTCCGGAGCGTCCGCCTGCGCAGTGCCAATCATCAGCACGCACTGGTAGCCGTCAGCTGCCATGCCAATGGAATACAGCTCGCCCTTTTCACTGCATTCAATATCCAGTGACAACACCTTAAGTTCTGGCTGGTAATCCGCCGGTTTCAGTGCCGCCTCATTCACATCGGCATAACCATCCTGCAGATTACTTTGCCCGGCATACGCCGCACTGCCGTTGATAAAGCGTTCCATCAGATAGCGATCGACCAGGCGGATATCATCCTCAAAGGTCACTATTCCGGCGCGATTGAGCGCTTCGCGTGCAGCAAAGTGTTGACGGGTGGTGGATGCATAGACCCCGCAGGCCGGGCGTTGATCGGTCAGTTTCATTTGCAGCGGGCGTACTTCGGCATCCACACGCTGCTGATTCAGGTGATGTTGGGCACGCCTGGCATCCTCGCTGGCGATAAAAAATACCTGAGATTGCGGCGGCGTAACCAGCCTCACCGGCCCCCGTTTGGTGGCCAGCCAGAATTCACAGCAGGTTTTGCCCTGCACGTCGAGCGGACGGCGGGTGAGGATAAAACCTTGGGGATGAACTGAATGCATGGCACAACAACTGTATAAACACACAGTTAATTTATCATGAGTATTAACAATTTCCTAACGCGAAACGCTACACCTACAGAAAAACTGTGTCAGAATCAGCCTATTACGCGCATTTGCTACAGGGAAAATCATGCTTCGGGTACTTACACTCTTCACCGGTTTAGTATTAGTTAGCGCTTGTCAGGAGCCCCCTGCTCCACAGCAGAAAGTCATCCGCCCTATCGCCTGGATGCAGGTGCAGGCTGAAGAAATGCAGCAAATGCGCCGCTTAAGCGGAATATTAGCGCCCGTTGAAACCGCGCGGCTAAGCTTCGAAGTGCCGGGTAAAATAGCCAGCGTTTCCGCCACGTTGGGCGAAAAAGTCAGTAAAGGACAGGAACTGGCGCGTCTCGATCAGCGTACCTTCCATTTGAGTGTGCAATCGGCCGAAGGGCAGTTGGATAAAGCCAATGCCGCACTGGTTGAAGCGCGCAATACCTATCAACGCTACACCGAACTGCTCGCCAGCGGCGGAATTTCTCAGTCTGGTTATGACAATGCACGTGCCGCGTTTGAGTCGGCGCAAAGCGCCAGCAAAGTGGCGCAGACCCAATTAGATATCGCGCGCAAAAATCTGCAGGATTCCATATTAAGTGCGCCTTATGACGGCGTGATCACCCAGCGCTTAATCGAACCATCCCAACAGATCGCGGCCGGCCAGCCTGGCTTTGAAATCGAAGGTGAGGACGGTCTGGAAGTCCACGTGTTGGTGCCGGAAAATCTGATTCAATTGTTACGCCGTGACCAGGCTTTGGATGTGCACTTCCCGGTGGCACCGGACATGGTATTGCAAGGTCAGATAACAGAACTGGGCACCCGCGCGCAAAACGCTAATACCTTCCCGGTCACAGTACTGCTTAACGACACGCATCCCAACTTGCGCGCCGGCATGACCGCTGAGGTGGATTTTCTAGTGGATGCGGTTGGCCGCACGGGCTTCAGTGGCCCGGGAATCCGCATACCGGTCAGTGCTATCTCTCCGGATATGGGTCAGGGTGCATTTGTGTTTGTGTACGACGAGGCCAGCGGTACCGTGCGTAAGCGTACCGTACAAACCGAAGCAATATTTAACAATACGGTGTATTTGTCCTCCGGCCTGAACAACGGCGAAATTATTGCCGTAGCCGGGGTGGCACATATGCACGACGGGCAGCAGGTCACGCTGCAGGACAATATGGTGCAGGTGTTTAACTAAGGCGGCCCCATGCAACATATTACCCAAATCGCATTTACCTATCGTAAACCGGTCTTTCTGATCCTGTTGTTACTGCTGGTCAACGGCATCATCGCCTACTTTACCCTGCCAGCGCGGGAAGACCCATCAATTACTATTCGTGAAGCGATAGTCAGTACTCGCTTTCCAGGCATGGCACCGGAGCGGGTAGAACAACTGATTACCCGTAAGCTGGAGCAGGAAATTCGTAAAATCCCTGAAGTGACCCGCTTACGCAGCACCTCTTCCACCGGGCTATCCATCATCCACGTTAAAATTTACGACCGTTACTTTAATCTGGATAACATCTGGCAGGATCTGCGCAATAAAGTGGAACAGGCGCAGTCACAGCTACCCAGTGGCACCCTCCCACCCAACATCAATGATGACTTTGGCGATGTATCTGTGGTGACGCTGGCGCTAACTGCCGATGGCTTTGACTTAGCCCAGATGTATGACAAGGCCAAGCACATCCGCGACAGCCTGTATGCGGTGGAAGGCACCAAAAAGGTCGAGATTTTAGGGGTACAGTCGGAACGGGTGTATCTGGAAGTCAGTAACGCCAGACTGGCGCAATTGGGGATCTCGCCAGCGTCGCTGATTCGGGATTTACAGACCCAGAATATCATCGCCTCGGGTGGCGAAATAGATACTGGTGAGCGCTCGTTTATCATCGAGCCGACCGGAAACTTTAATCAGCTCAATGATATCGAAACTGCTTATATCAGCATTCCCGGCAGCGAAGATTTTATTGCCCTGAAAGATATAGCCAATATCCGCCGCGGCTTTATCGACCCGCCCCATCAGCCCGCGTACTTCAATGGCAAGCCCGCCTTAATGCTGGCGATTTCCATGTTAGAGGGCTTTAACGTGCTGGACTTTGGCCCGGCCATGCTGAGCAAAATCGAGCAAATTCAGGGTTCACTGCCACTGGGTTTTAATCTGGATATTTCCACCTATCAGGCTGAGCAGGTCGAGAAAACTGTCAATGGCGTATCCATCAATGTGATCCAGACGCTGGCTATAGTGTTGGTGGTCGTGGTGATCTTTTTGGGCGTACGCACCGGGCTGATTGTCGGCAGTATTGTGCCATTTGTGATGTTGGCAACACTGGCGATTATGCAGCTCAGTGGCATGGATTTGCAGCGCATGAGCTTGGCGACCCTGATTATCGCGCTGGGGTTATTAGTCGATAACGGCATTGTGATCGCCGAGGATTTCAAATCCCGTCTGGAACAGGGCAAAGATCGTATGACGGCGCTGACGGAAGGCGGTGCTGAACTGGCGATGCCACTGCTGAGTTCGTCGATTACCACCGTACTGTTTTTCTTACCCCTGATGCTGGCGCAACATGTGGCCGGCGAATATACCCGCTCGATTTCACTGGTGATCCTGATCACCCTGATGACCAGCTGGGTGATGGCGCTGTGTATCACGCCTGTGCTTTGTTACTACTTTATCGGCCACCCTAAAACCGATAAAACCTCGCTGTTGGAACGTCTCTACGATAAATACACCGGCCTTTTACATGGCGTACTGACCACCCGTACGTTGCTGCTGGCAGGCATTTTTATTCTGTTGATTGGCTCAGTGCTGGCGATGAAGCTGGTACCCAAGCAGTTTTTCCCGGACTCGGATCGCCAACAGATCCTGATGTATATCGACTTGCCTCAGGGCAGCTCCGCCAGCACCACAGACCGCCAGATGCGCGATATCTTCGCGTGGCTGCAACAGTCGGAGTATGCCGGCGTGATTGATAACTTCACCGGCTATGTGGGCTTTAACGGGCCACGCTTCGTGCTGTCGCTTAACCCGGAAGATCCGCAGGACAACAAAGGCTTTATCGTAATGAACGTCAAGCCGGGTACCGATCTGAAGGCGCTGCTCACCAATCTGGATCGGGATTTGGAGCAGCGTTACCCGGATGTAGCAGCGCGGGTGCGCAAGATGTTCTTAGGCCCATCGGACTCGTCGGTATTGCAGATTCAGGTCAAAGGCCCGGATAAAGATGTCATCTACCGTAAGTCCCAGCAGGTAATGCAGGTACTGCGCGATGTACCCGGCACTTATGATATTCGCAATAACTGGGAAAACCGTATTGTGAAGGTCGAGGTGCAGGTTGATCAGCACCGGGCGCGTCGCTCAGGCATTACCTCCAAAGACGTGGCCACCTCGTTGCAGACCTTTTTCAGTGGTGCCCAAATCACTGATTACCGGGAAGGCGATGACATTATTCCGGTAGTGTTGCGCGCCGGTGATGCCGAGCGACACAATATCGACCGCCTGCGGACGCTTAGCGTGTATTCACAAACCACGGGGGTATCGGTGCCCTTGTTGCAGGTAGCCGACTTTGCGCCCGTGAATCAATACGGCGTGATCCAGCGGGAAAACCTGTTCCGCACGGTTACTATCGAAGGGCGCAATAATCTGATGGCCGCGGAAGATTTGAAAACCCGCGTCGATGCACAGATTCAGCAGCTGGCGGATGATCTGCCACTCAATCACTGGATTGAATACGATGGCGTAGTGGTGGAGTCTGCCGCAGCGCAAAAAGCGCTGAGTGCCAGTATGCCGCTGGTGATGGGCTTTATCGTGTTGTTACTGGTTGCTCAGTTCAACTCATTCCGCCGTGCGCTGATTATTATGCTGACCATACCGCTGAGTTTTATCGGTGCGGTGCTGGGTTTACTGGTAATGGGCGCGCCGTTTGGCTTTATGGTGTCGCTGGGGCTCTACAGTCTGGCTGGGATAATTATCAACAACGCGATCGTGCTGATTGACCGGATTGATTTGGAGCGCCGCGATGGCAAAAGCGACTACGATGCCATTGTCAGTGCCTGTCGCAGCCGTTTGCGACCAATTACCATGACAACCATTACCACAGTAATGGGCTTATTGCCGCTGATCCTCGGCCACGATGCCTTGTTCTATGGTATGGCCTGCGTCATCGCCTTTGGCTTGGGGGTTGGTACTATCCTCACCCTGGGCGTCGTGCCGGTACTGTACAGCGTATTCTTCAAGGTAAAGCGGGAGAGTTAAGACTCTCCCGCCACGCTGCGTAATACGGATAACTTTTCGCGATATCGCTGACGAGACTCAGTATCAAATGCCTCGCTGACTGCCCGCTCCATTGCCTTAACGGCTTGTTCAGGACTGTCCTCAAGGTAATAACTTTGCGCGATGCCGAAATGCGCTTCGGCTAAATAAGGCGCATGACGCAAAGCCACTTTAAAATAATGCCGCGCCTTAGATGCATCTTTTTGAGACAACGCGTCAAAGCCCAATTTTACCCACGCATAGGGATTGGGATCGTCCGCTTCCTCGAGGATACTGTCTAACTTCACTGCGGTTTCCGCATCACCATTTAACCGCGCGTATAACGCATAATTGTTGATCAAATTAATCGATGCCAGATTATGCTCTGTGGCAAAGCGAAATATCTCCCCAGCCTGCTGATTAGCGCCCATGCGTCGATAGGTAACTGCGAGCAAGTTTAGTGTTTCGGGATTAGTCGGATCGAGTTGATAGGCGCGCTGCGCGTTGGCAATCGCCAGGGTGTAATCATTAGCGAGTAATGCTTCCACCGCATGATTCTGATAGAAAAACGCCAGCATTTGCTCAAAGTTAACGCGTTTTCCTTTAACATCTCCACCGTCGGGATAATAGTCAATCACGACCCCACTAAAGCCAAATCCTTCAAACAATTCATACTTCTTGGGACGATGCGCCATTACATTGACGTGACTGGAAAGCAACAGGGTATTGCCCTTTTGCCAATACACAGGTGTGGTGAATATGACATTGTATTCAATGTCGATGCCGGCCAGTTTAGCTAATGCGGTGGTCAAGATTGCCAGCGACATGCAATTGCCACCATTGTTGGTCAGCGACTCAGCGGCGGTATAAGTATCCCCTCTGTAATCGAAACCAAACAAACGTCTCTCGAGATATTCAACCAGCCGTTTATGTTCTTCTATATGGGCATAAGCTGGAGCATTAAAAAACGTCAGAAAGTCTTCTCTTTGCGCGTCGGTGAGGCTGAAAATCTGCTCAGTGCTTAGCACCTGTGGGTGGGTGACAGGCTGCAAAGAAATAATCGCTTGTGCTTCGACGACGGGCTGCGGCGCAACAGAGGATGTCTGACATCCCGTCAACATCATGGCAGCAACCACGCCACTCATTACCAGCCTCATGGGCAACTCCTTTTACATGGCAATGCGTCACTATAACTTTCTGGCAATCACTTTAATACCTTTCAGGCGATTTTCACGCAGTTGTTGCAGGGTACGTTTTACGCTGCGCTGTTTAATCGCCAGATAGGTATCTAACTGCGTAAGCTGAATATCAACGATATCATCCGACGGCACTTTATCGTCGCGGGTCAGTAAGCCAACAATGTCGCCTTTGCGGATTTTCTGCTTTTTACCAGCCTGGATCAGCACCGTTTGCACCACAGGTTGCAAGATACGGTTGGCATGAAACACCAGGTTCTGCACCCCAACAGATTTAATCGCGCCAAAACGCTCAATCAGTAACTCGTAAGGGCGCGTATCGTCATCGCTGATCAGGGTAACGGCCAGCCCTTCCCGCCCAGCGCGGCCAGTGCGGCCAATTCGGTGTACATGGGTTTCCACATCGTGAGCCGGTTGCAGGTTCACCACCATGGCCACATCCGGAATATCCAGACCACGCGCCGCCACATCGGTCGCAATCAGGTACAAACAGCTACCGTTGGCAAACTGCGCCAGCACCTGATTACGCTCACGCTGCTCTAAGTCACCATGAATGGCCAGCGCCGCAAAGCCCTGCTGTTTCAGTACCTCGGCTAATTCGGCGGCTTCACGCTTAGTGTTGGTGAAGATCATCGCCGACGCCGGTTGATGATGGCTGAGAATACGCGCTACCGCGTCGTAGCGTTTCACGCTGCCAAGACGATAAAACTGTTGGGTAATACTGGCGACTTTAGTCGCGACTTCGACCTTTTGCGCCGTGGGCAGCCAGGTCTCACACATGCGGTTGATTTCATCGGTATAGGTGGCGGAGAACAACATGGTCTGATGCCCAGGCGCCATGGCATGGAAGATCACATCCAGATCGTCAGCAAAGCCCACGTCTAACATACGGTCGGCTTCATCCAGCACCAGTTGACTGACCGTGCGTAAATCCACCCGACGCTTTTCCACATGCTCTACTAAACGTCCCGGCGTGGCCACAATAACCTGTGGCGCATGGCGTAACGATTGAATTTGTGGCCCCATGGGCTGACCGCCACACAAGGTTTGTACTTTAATATTCGGCACAACGCGCAACACGGTACGAATGGTGTCAGCCACTTGCTCGGCAAGTTCACGGGTGGGGCATAGCACCAATGCCTGGGTGGCGATATCGGACGTCACTTTTAACGCAATCGGTAATGCAAAGGTCAGGGTTTTGCCGCTGCCCGTGGCTGCTTGCGCAATCAAATCATCACCGGCTAACAATGCAGGTAATGCCGCCTGCTGGATTTCGGTCGGGTTTTGAATACCCATCGAGTCCAGATTAGCTAACAGTGAATCAGGTAAGGAAAATTGCGAAAATGCCGACATAACAGCCCCCTAGTTTTTGCGAGGGGCTCTTTTACCGACTTATGCGTCGATATGCAACTTGTGCCCCGCATATGCCAGCAAATAACCCTGCGCGTGATGAGTTCAACCATAGCAACTTATCGTCGCCGTGCATGGATTTTACCCAAAGCACCTGTCACTTCGCGGTGCTATGCAGGCTAACTATCGCATCGCTATCCCCGTCACAACAAAATGCGGTAAGCTTGCGCACAAATAAAAACGAAAATGGATGTGCGCTGTGTCTGACTGGTTATCGATTATCCCTCCCTTGTTGGCCATTATCGTGGTGTTCTGGCGAAAAGAAGTTATCGGCGCGTTGTTGATCGCGTTGTTTAGCTCAGAGTTACTGTTGATGTTCACCCCACAAACAGAGGGTAATGCACTGTTTGGTGGTTTTATTGGTACATTGGAACGTATCGTCGAAGTGTTCTCCTCAGCCGGTAACACCCGGATTCTTATTTTCTCACTGTTGGTTGGTGCCCTGTTGGCTTATATGCGTCACAGCGGCGGTGTCACGGCACTGGTCAACAAACTGGTCAACGCTAATGTGGCCAGCAACGGCAAGCGCGCCAGCCTGATGGCGTTTATTACCGGCGTAGTGGTGTTTATCGAGTCGAACCTCAGCGTGCTGACTGCGGGCATCGTCTCCCGTGGCCTGTTTGATAAGTTCAAGCTGTCCCGTGCGCGCCTGGCCTACATTATCGACTCCACCAGTGCGCCAATTTGTATTCTGATCCTGCTCAATGGCTGGGGCGCTTATGTGCTTGGTTTGCTGGATAATTACGAATTGCCGGATACGTCCGTGTCGGTGCTAATCGGTACGATTCCCCTTAACTTCTACGCCCTGTTCACCCTGGCCATCGTGCTGTTTACCATATTCAGCAACAAGACCTTCGGCCCCATGGCTAAAGCCGATGCCGAGGCATTAACCATGCACCATAGTGAAGAGTTGCAGACTCATGAACACGGCAAAGCACGCTTTATGTTGCTGCCGCTGGCCACCATGGTCATTGGTATGATTGGTTTTATGCTGTGGACCGGCAACGGTGAACTGACCCAGGGCAGCGGCTCAAAATCAGTGCTGTACGCGACGGCGCTGGCCTGCTTACTGGCTTACTTTATGATGCTGTTTTCCGGGCGTTACCAACACAAAGATCTGGTGAAGATCGGTTTCGATGGCATGAGTGAATTATTGCCACTGGTATGCATCGTGTTGTTATCGCTGGCATTGGGTAGCAGCCTGAAGTTACTGGGCACCGGTGTATTTATTTCCGGTCTGGTGGCGGACAACCTGCCGCTGTTCAGTATCCCCGCTATTCTGTTTTTGGCCGGTGGCTTGATTAGTTTTACCACCGGTACCAGCTGGGGCACATTTGCCATTTTGATCCCCATCGGTATGCCTTTGGTGATTAATCTGGGCTTACCACCAGAATTAGTGCTGGCGGCGATTCTCGGCGGCGGTGTATTTGGCGATCACTGCTCACCTATTTCCGATACCACCGCAGTAAGTTCGCTTGCCTCCGGCTGTGATTTACTGGAGCACGTACAAACGCAAATTCCTTATGCGCTATTTGCCGGCAGCCTGACGTTACTGGCGTATTTGCTGGCCGGCTTGTTAACTATCGGTTAATACAGCCAATATCGTACAAAATGCGACAACTTTATGTGCCTTTTTTAGGCACATTCTGTTAGACTCTGCAGCCCTCTGAATGTGGTCAGGCCAGATGCCGGATAACACGCACAGAGGGCACCATTTCCCTCTTTGCATTTCCCCGTCTACCTTTAGCTGACCAGCTGTTTAGATCACTGATTTTTTCAGTACACTCAACAATTTAATCTCAATAATTCTGGTGACACTATATGAAGACACTGAATAAAGCAGCACTGGCACTGTGTGTGCAAGCCGCGCTTTTCAGCAACTATACCAACGCACAGGATTCTGCCAGCGCAGAACCTAAAAATGCGCTGGAGCAAATTACCGTAACTGCGCAAAAACGTACGCAATCTATCCAGGAAGTACCAATCAGTATCGCAACCCTGCACGGCGATCGCTTTGACGCGATTTTCTCCGGTGGTGACGATATTCTGGCTCTGGCAACCCGCGTTCCGGGCCTGTATGCCGAATCTTCCAACGGTCGTGTTGCACCGCGTTTCTATATGCGTGGTTTAGGTAACACCGATTTTGACTTAGCCGCTTCACAACCAGTGTCTATCGTGATGGATGATGTTGTGATGGAAAACGTGGTGCTGAAAAGCTTCCCACTGTTTGACGTTGAGCGTGTTGAAGTAATCCGTGGTCCACAAGGCACCCTGTTTGGTCGTAACACCACTGCTGGTATCGTAAAATTCGATACGGTTAAGCCTTCTGAAGATTTAGAAGGTTATGCCAAAGTAGGCTTAGGCAATTACGGCACCCGTAATATCGAAGGTGCGGTTGGTGCAGGCCTGACTGACGGCCTGTCTGCACGTATCTCTGTGTTGTCGCAAAACCGTGATGACTACATCGATAACGCCTACACCGATCAAAACGACATCATGGGTGGTTTTGAAGAGCAGGCTTACCGTGTACAGGTTCTGTGGGAACCTTCTGACGAATTCAAAGCCCTGTTAAATGTACATGGCCGCGATCTGGACGGTACTGCGTCTATGTTCCGTGCCAACATCCTGACAACAGGCAGCAACAAACTGAACGACAACTATGTTGTTGACAAAGTTTGGTACAACGGCGACATCGACGGTAACGGCGCAGACAACAACCCGCAGGCATACAAGTCTAACGGTATCAGCCTGAAGCTGGAATACGAGATGGACGGCATGACCCTGACCTCGATCACAGCCAATGAAAAGGCCGACGGCCGTTCATTAGGTGATATCGATGGTGGTGTAGCGTTATTTGCCCCGGAAGATATCGATCACGATGGCGACGTGGAAACCACCTACCCTGGTTTCATCCCGTTTGACGCGGTAACGGAAGACCAGTTGCATGACCTGAAACAGTTCACGCAGGAAATCCGTTTAGCCAGCGCCAATAATCAAGACGTTACCTGGCAAGTGGGTGCGTTCTACTACGACTCTTCGTTCAGCGTAGTGAGCGTCGACGGCTTCTTCGGTGCGTCTGAAGTGTTCCATGAAAACACCACTTGGGCTGTGTTCGGTCAGTCTTCTTATCAAATCGATGAGAACCTGAACATCACCACAGGTGTTCGTTATACCCATGACGAAAAGAGCCTGCACGTAGGTGATCAGAACGTAAATGGTTTTGCACTGGTTATTGGTGCTGCGTCTGTTCAGGACTACGAAGACATCAATGTTAGCGACGGTCGCTGGAGTTACGAAGTATCGGCTAACTACAAGCTGGATCGTAACAGCAGCCTGTTCGCTCGTTATGCCAACGGTTTCCGTGCCCAGACTATTCAGGGCCGTGACGTAGCATTCGAAGGTGCACCATCTGTTGCTGATGCTGAAACCATCAACAGCTTCGAAGTGGGCATGAAATCTGACCTGCTGGACAAAACCCTGCGTCTGAACACCGCGGTGTTCTACTACCAGATCGATGACATTCAATTGTCAGCCATCGGTGGTGACGGCAACAACACGTCACTGATCAACGCTGACAAAGGCGTTGGTTACGGTTTTGAAGTGGATGCCGAGTGGGCAGCAACGGATAACCTGACCCTGACTGCCGGTTTCAGCCTGAACAAGACTGAACTGCAAGACAGCAACCTGGCAGTGGCACCATGTGGTTCTGGCCAGTGTACCCCACTGGATCAACTGAACGACAAAGGTCAGGCACTGGTTGACGGCAACCCGTTCCCGAATGCACCTGAGACGACATTAAGCGTAACAGCACGCTACGCGATTCCAGTTGGTAACGATGGCGAGTTCTACGTTTACACTGACTGGGCAGTACAGGGCAAAACTAACGTATTCCTGTATGAGTCAGCTGAGTACCGCTCAAGCGGTAACTTCGAAGGCGGCCTGCGCATCGGTTACGAAAACTTCGAGCGCGATTACTCTGTTGCCCTGTTTGGTCGCAACATCACCAATGAGCACAACCTCAAAGGTGGTATCGACTTCAACAACAACACAGGTATCGTAAACGAACCGCGTATCTGGGGTATTGAAGGCGAAATTCGCTTCTAAGCACCCGCTTTACGAACAAAAGCCCCGCCAAGTGCGGGGCTTTTTTATGCTTGTCGTTTGGCTGACATTAGATTCTCTTCATCTTCACGGGTACAGTGGGCTGACAAATATACATTGCGAGCGCCACATGAGATGTAATCTTACTACCGACAGCATCGTGCTTACGCCGACTCAAGCCGCGCACACTGAATCTGCCGACAGCGGCTTATACGAACGAATTGAACGGTTGTATGCAGGCTTTCGCGACCATCAACTTATTTCATATCACACATTTAGCGCCGACTGGCAGCAGTGGGAACGGCACCCTCATGGCGACGAAATCGCTGTATTGTTGTCGGGCAGCATTACCTTTATGCTGGCAACCACAAAGGGTGAACAATGCGTGGAACTGTCCAGCCATCTGGATTACGTAGTGATTCCACGTAACACCTGGCACACTGCCAGGGTAACAGACACGGCCAGTATGCTGTTTATTACGCCTGGTGAGGGCACCGAACACAAAGCATGTAAAGGTTGAGCCCGCCAACATCAAACAATAAAGGGAATTCATGACACTCGCAGCACTACAACAGAATATGCGACAGGCCTACTTAAATGGCGCCAGTGGCGCGTTGGCATCAGGCTTAATTTGGGGCGTGGCGGCACTAGCAGCCAATTTGTTTTCCCCAATTGCGAGTATGCTCACTTTGTTTTTTGGCGGGATGTTAATTTTCCCGCTGTCTGTTGTGATTTCAAAGTTGGGAAATGCCAGCGGCAAACATGATCCCAGCAATATGCTTAAGCACCTTGCCGTTGAAAATCTTGGATTTTTATTTGCTGGCCTGATGATTGCCTTTGTCGTTGCTCAGCAAGACCACATGTTGTTTTACCCAATTATGCTGCTCGCGATCGGTGCACGTTATCTCACCTTTCAAACGATATACGGCGTAAAAACATATTGGCTGTTTGGCGGGTCACTGATGATTGCCGGTGCCCTGTGTATGGTGATGCGCCCTGGCATGATGACGGTAGCCCTGCTTGGAAGCGTTATTGAGCTGATATTCTCCTTAGTGTTGTGGCAACAGCATAAAGCAACAAATGACGCTACTATCTAACAAATAACCACGCTCGTAAGCAGTGAGCGGAATACATACAAGGAATTTGTTATGAAGTGCATTGCTTATAAAGGTGGCTACAAATATCAGCTGCAAACCGAATACACCGACACGATTGGCATTACCCCTGAGCGTGACCTCGCCTCCCCCGGCGAATATGTCACCCTGTCCACCCTTGGCTTTATTACCATCAAAAAAGGTTACGCCTGGGATGGCCCCTCTGGCCCGACAATAGATACCAAAAACTTTATGCGCGGTTCACTGGTACACGACGCACTCTACCAATTAATGCGCGAGGACGAGCTGGATCGTAAACGTTACCGCGACCCGGCCGACAGAATATTAACGGCCATGTGCCGCGCGGATGGCATGAGTTGGTTGCGTGCACAGTGGGTGTATTTAGGGGTGAAATGGTTTGCCGCTGATGCCGCTGCATCGAAGAATCGCAAGAAAATTGTACATGCCCCCGATGGATGCCCGTAGCGCTTTTCAAAGGACAAGCCTTTTAAAAATGCGGTTATAGTGAACCTGTATTTACCTGTTTATCCATACATACAAATACATATTGCTCCCATATTCAGCAAAACGACCCATTGGGTCGTTTTTATCCCGTTGCGATTGTGCGACACCGATACAAATACTTTGTATAGCAATCACTTACGAGAACTGTTAAAAATGCTAAAGGAGAAAAACGAGCGATGCGC
>NZ_JXSY01000021.1 GCF_004329715.1 Bowmanella sp. JS7-9 | reverse complement strand
AACGACCCATTGGGTCGTTTTTATCCCGTTGCGATTGTGCGACACCGATACAAATACTTTGTATAGCAATCACTTACGAGAACTGTTAAAAATGCTAAAGGAGAAAAACGAGCGATGCGCCGGTAGAAAAACGACCCAATCGCGCACTATTAAATTGTTATACGGTTTGATTAAGATGGATAAAATCATCCAGTTCGTAAAATTGCTAAAGGCCTACCAAAATAAGCAAATAGGCTTAGAAGAGGTTGTTCCAAAATTTAAGGAGCTGGATAATTTTCATGACTTTTGGCACTACATCTCAGACGATGATATCCGAGCCAAAGATCAAGATTACGCAGCAATGCAAAATAAAGAGCTAGATAAATTCATTGCAGCTATTGAGTCTGGTAATTATGAGCAAGCAAATAAAATTACATTCCTTGGCAGCACCGTATAACAAGGCGTGGTTGTCGCCTTCGGCTGGGACTCGCCACTGCGTGGCTCGCCCCAACACTTGGCGTTAGCCACCAAAAGGGAGTCTAGTGAAAAATTTAGCTATATTGCTCATTGTGTGCTTAATGATGTCCTGTACCTCAATTTATGAAATTAAGGTCAAATCACTTGAAAGAGTAAATGAAACAAGGTTTATCTATCCAATAGCATTTAATGAAATTTCAAAAAAATCAGACATGCTTTTTTCATATAAAGCTCAAAAAGAAAATAAAATAAGGTTGTCTGGTTCAGAAAATACTGAATTACTTTACTCAAAAGTGAAGTACTCTTCAGATGACAGAATTGAAATACAACTGGGTGATGTAGCTCGGAGCTTTTGGGATTCAGACTTTTATAGAGTCAATGGGATACCGGCTCAGACAACGGGTGTTTTTACCGTTAAATTCGAACCAACCGACGGTAATCAAACGCTTGTATCTGTTGAAGTAGATAAATTAGAAGTTATCAACGGTACAGATTGTTGTGGTCCCCATGGGCGTTATTCTAGATATACCAGGGTTGCATCAACGACTATCGAGGAATACGCAATTTTGTTTTATCTCGGTGAACAGCTTGGTGTAAATATGCATAAACCTTACAGGCCCGATGGTGGCTAACAAGTTAAAGCAGCGGAAAACCATTCGCTGCACTCGCGTTTTCCGCTGTTTAAAGCGTTAGGTGCCAATGTGATTGAAGCGTTTAAACACATGCCATTACTTTTGAAACTCATAACAGGGCACGCTGCGATTTGTATTTTATTTCTTCTAAAGGCGACAATTCCTGGTTTTATGGGCGATTTTTCGTACCGAGGGCAAGTGATGGGCTACCAAGAAATTTGGGGAAATGATCTTGGTGTTTGGTTGATTCTCATTGGGGCGTTTTTCCCAATTGCTGGGCTCCTATTAGTTTTACGTTGGAAATATTCTAGGCAATATTATTCCCTCGTGCTGTTATGTGTTTTCATAATCCCAACAACGAGCAAAGGTGACTTCGTTTATTTGCCTTTGGCGTTGTTTGTCCCAAGTTTAATAATTGCTTACCTTTTCAAAAGTAAAAAAGTGCGGGAGTATTATGGCACCTAACAAAGCAACTCAATTCGGACCAAAACTCGCTGTCACATTTTTTGCAAACGGCGCAACAAATGCGCCATTAACTTTTGGTCTTTGGTTACGACGTTATGTCCCATGGAGTGGCGCGTGAACATCTGCCTTACCCTGACCGAAATTAACTGGGCGCTGACCAAAGATGTCTTTTCCATAATAGGCACCGTCGGAGCGCTTATCTTTGCTGGCTTTGGCCTTAGCACTTGGAAACGGCAACTCAGGGGTACAAGCGAGTATGAGCTGGCAAAGAAATCCATACTCCTAACCTATGAAGTGCAACAGTTAATCCAAGGGGTTAGAAACCCTATGCTTTACCTGCGCAAAGAAGAAGTTGAAGCAGGCAGAAAAATAGAAGAAGAGCAAAGAATTTACGACGAACGCATGAAAGCTCTTTATCTAAAATGGGCCGAACTACAAACAGTCCGCCTTGAATCAAAGGTAATTTGGTCAACTAATGCTCACGACTGCTTTAACGATATTCAGAAAATAATCGGAGAGCTCAGAGGCGCTATCTGGCTGCATTTTTGGATGAAGGGTGCATACGCAGGGCCGGGCGCTAAAGTTGACAACAACCCAGACAGAGTAATCGAAAATGGGAAAATAGTTTATTTTGAATCCGATGAAGATGAATTCTCATTGAAAATAAAATCATCTGTCGAAAAAGTCGAAAATTTCTTTAAAGATAAAGTCAGATCAAGATGAAACATAACAATGCGCTTAACACCGTTCGCTTCTCTCACTGGACTCGCAAAAGCTGCGCTTTTGCTCGCCCATTAGCAAAGCGTTAAGTTTCAACAGAGAATTAAGCTATGGAATACGCTTCAGGGCTAATCAAGTTAAAGCCCGGAACAGAAGATAAAGTTGAGGAGTGGCGTAGCACGATAGCTTCTCGTTTAAATGAAGCAGCAGCCACTCTGAGAGATGAAGATGTTCAGGTTGAATCTTGGTTTAAGGTGGAACTAAACGGTGAAAAATATCTTCTCTGGTATCTGCGAGCCAAATCAATCAAACGAGTATTTGAGGTTTCAATGCAACTGAAACACCCCATTGACAAGTTTCACTATGATCTTATGGCCGAGATTACATCCAAAAACGGGAACATTTTGGCGGAACCCCTAATTGATATTCCACGCAATGAAACATAACAAGTTACTGTTGTCGCGCACCCGCTGGGGCGGCCTACGCTGCGCTTCTGACGCCCCATAGCTTTGCGATAGACAACCAAGGGAAGCTTAATGAAAAACGTACTTACGATATTGTTTTTTTATTTCATCTCATCTTCTGTCCACGCAGCCAGTCCGCTTTCTGAGTCAGATTTAAGAAAACTAACTCAGCAGTTTATTGAAGCAAAAAACCAGCGTCAGCAACCTGACTCCAATGAAGAAGACATTGATTACTTTCTTTCGTTTTTAGCTGACGAATTTAAGGATGAACATGTTAAATTTAATGTGACAATAACGAGTAAAGATGAGTTGCGGTATGGAATGATCGCAAAACTAGAAGATAAAATATACTTTAGCAACGTAGAGATTTTAGAAATAATGATTGGTAGTAATGTTGCTTTCGTTAAGTTTAAAGAACACGCAAAGGGTCAACCCAGTCACATGGACAAACCTTTCGAATATACCGCGATCAATATTATGTCATTAGAATTTAATGACCTCGGCAAAATAAAACATATAAGACGCCACCATGGTTTGTAATTGGTCAAAAAATACGCATAAACACTCGCTTCACTCGGTATTTTAGCCTACCTATATTAGCCAATTATACCGACGTTTTTTGTCACGATGAAATTAGCCAATAGAATTCCTTTCTCTATCTTTGTGGGCATTGCTGCTGCGGTCATTGGTCTCATCACATTTCTGATCCACTGGTTTTTCTGGGAGGTTAGAGGTGGTCCACTAGCTGGCTACAACTTACTGTTAGGCCCGGGCAACCTTACGCTTACATATATCTGGCACCCTCTTTTCACAGAGGAGTTATCACTCGCACCTAAAGTTGCGCTTATGCTGTTTGGGCAATTTGCTTTAGTATCCGGTATTGTGGAAATTGGTCATCGATTTATTAATCGAATCTTTAAGTCCCGAGCCATATAACAAACGCAAAAACCACTTGCTTCGCTCATTGCAGACACAAGCGCGCGGGCCAATTAAAATTATAGCCCGCGGTTCGTATCGGTTATCCGGAGTTTAAATTGCAAAGGAATGCAGACAATCTTGGTCATTTTAAGCGCTTCACTTCAATTGTTTTATTTGCTGGCGTTATTCCACATCGGACTCGGTGCATTCAACGCAATGGATTTAGTGGCAAGTGGAGACCCTAAACTGATTGCAGGGACGTTATCAGCAAGTATTGTCAAATCGCTACTTGCCGCAGCGCCATCAGTTTTTGGACTTCTGCTGAGCGCACACTTAACCCGTACCGTAGGTGCGCTGCCAAAGTGGTTTAAGAGTTACAGCCGTTTTATGTCTTACTTGTGGCTATTATTTGTTCCAGTCGGCTCTTTTATTGGTTACTTACAACTTAAGCGGCTACGCAATGCTAGCTAAGCCAATATTGTTCAGCCAACTAGCTCGTATAGAACGTTCGCACAACTCACCCGGTTAAACCCCCACTCACCCCTATTGCCATTCTCAAACTTGCCGGTTTCACCGACACTGGATGTCGATAGCTACAGCGCGAGTCCAGTAGCGGCTCGGCCACAAAAGGATGTTGTTATGAAAACCCTATACCGTGTACTTATCTTAATCGCGCTGCTGGTTGCGGCGATTGCTTCCTACAGTGTTGGCAGCCAAACCGGCATGTTCGCTTTCATCATTCTCGGTTTTTTACTGGAAGGCGCGTTCTGGCTGGGTTTATTCCCCGCGAAAAAACGCTGACCCCACAACATTAGCCACTAATCGCCCATGCCATAGCCTAAATGCCCAAGCTATGGCACACTCCGCAGCGGACACAAAATAAGCATAAAAACGGAGTAACACATGTCTGCGCAATCTACCTGGGTAACCCGCGCGCTCGATAAAGTCGAGAAAGTGGGGAACAAGTTGCCGGATCCGGCAATGATTTTCTTCTTTTCACTGGTCTTGGTTTGGGTACTCTCAGCCATCCTTTCCAATTTCAGCTTTGATGCCATCGACCCGCGCAACGGCGAAGCGGTGGTGGTCAATAACCTGTTAACCGGTGCATCCATGGCGGACTTTTTGTCGCGCATGGTGGTCACTTTCACCAGCTTTGCGCCACTTGGCGTGGTACTGGTGGCCATGTTAGGTGTGGGTGTTGCTGAACACTCGGGCTTTATCAGCGCCGGTTTGAAACGCATTCTGGATTTTACCCCTAAAGCCCTGTTAACCCCGGTAGTGGTGTTAGTCGGCATTATCAGCCATACCGCTACAGACGCGGGTTACGTGTTGGTGATCCCGCTGGCCGGCGTGATTTTCTACGCAATGGGTCGCCATCCCCTGGCAGGTATCGCGGCAGCGTTTGCTGGTGTATCTGGCGGTTTTGCCGCGAACTTTATCCCGTCTGCGATTGATCCGTTACTGCAAAGCTTCACCCAGACTGCGGCACAAATTATTGAGCCGGGTATGCAGGTTAACCCACTGAACAACTGGTTTTTTAACTCTGCATCCAGCCTGTTGATTATCGGTCTGGCCTGGTTCCTGACCGATAAAGTGATTGAGCCACGTTTAAAAGACACCCCTATCGACGGTGATCCAGCCGAAATTCCACGCTTTGATGAGCTGGACGAAAAGCAAACCAAAGCGCTGCGCTGGGCATCCCTGACGCTGCTGGGCGGCATTATCGCGCTGGTTGCTATTTTGATCCCGGAAAGCTCACCGATGCGTGCGCCTGACGGCCAGCTGGCATCGTTTGCCGCACCGGTAATGCGTTCAATTGTACCGCTGATCTTCCTGCTGTTTATCCTGCCGGGTGTGGTGTATGGCTATATGTCCGGTGCGTTTAGCAGCTCCAAAGACATGATCGCCTGCATGACCAAGGCGATGAACGGCATGAGCTATTACATCGTGATGGCATTTTTCTGTGCGCTGTTTATCGATGCATTTGCCAAGTCTAATCTGGGCACCTTGCTGGCAGTAGAGGGCGCCAGTGGCCTGCAGGCGATGAACCTGCCGCCGATGGTGACGATTGTAGGCATTATCCTGCTGACCGCTTTTGTGAACCTGTTTGTGGGCTCATCATCAGCTAAGTGGGCGTTGCTGGGGCCGATTTTTGTGCCAATGCTGATGCAATTGAATATCTCACCGGACCTGACCCAAATGGCCTATCGCGTGGGTGACAGCTCATCGAATATCATTACCCCATTGATGCCGTATTTCCCACTGGTGGTGGTGTATTGCCAGCGTTATGTGAAGAGCACCGGGATCGGTACGCTGCTGTCGCTGATGATTCCGTTTACCTTTACCATCCTGATTGCCTGGACCCTGTTCCTGCTCGGTTACTGGGCACTGGGCTTACCGCTGGGCATTCAGTCCAGTTACGTATACCCTGCAGTAGGGTAACTAATCATAAAGCGCCCATCCGGGCGCTTTTTTGTTTATGCATAATGTGAAATTCGACAGTGCAATTTTAGATATTCTGCTTGCTCACCCGCAGGGGATTAGCGAGTACGAACTCATACGGCTATTGCAACAGCCGCCCTATCAGCTGATCAAGGCTGATGCCCTGGCCGATAATCACGTGATGTTTCAAACCCACTTTATTTTGTTCAACAGCCTTTACCGCTTGCGCCATCGTTTACTCACAGAGCAGCGCGGCAATCTGCTGATCAGTGCCAGCAGCATTAAGCGCTTACCCTTCAGCCCGGGTGAAGATGCGCTGCAGCAAAGCGACAAACTGCAGGCGTATTATCTGGACTGGCGCAACCTGCACGACACCAGTGAAGACGATGTGGATGACATGCTGGAACGATTTTGGCTGCGCATGGCTGGGATATCTGAAGCATTGGATCCGGACACAGTGCAACAGGCTTTTACCACGTTAGAGTTGCACCCCAACGCAACATTACTGGAAGCCAAACAACAATACCGTCGCCTGCTACATCAGGCGCATCCGGATAAAGGGGGCGACAGCGAACGCACTGTTGCACTCAAACAGGCCTTTGATATCGCCAGTGCCCACCTAAAACATCAATAAGGCGTATCAATACTAAATGGCAGGGTTACCGGGCTGCTGGGGCGCTGTGGGTTGCCAATCATTTCATCGTAAGGCGTGTCATGTTGCATACAGGACTCGCGTACCGCAAAACCACTGAATGCTTCGCGAATAGACATCGCATTGAAAAACCGCATCGGGCGATCGTCTTCGGCATACAGAATCCCTTCTTCGCCATTTATGCTGAGTTTGACCAGATACAAGCTCATTTCATGGGCTAGCACCGTAAGCTGGTCAATCGGTTGGGTCGGACTCAGTTGGCTCAGATAGTATTTCATCGGCATTCTCCTGTTGTTGTTTTTTTGTACGCCACTTTGCAATGAGCCGATCTCCTGTTGTGTAAATTTTCCGTAAAAGCTGACCTGGATCGCTATTTTGCATCCGCATTTGCAGTACACTGCCAATAAATTCAATACGTTGGAAACCCTATGCAAACTCAGAAATTTTCCCCACTGGTGATGTTTTTTCACTGGTTTACGTTTTTAGCCTTAATTGGCGTTTATGTGGCGGTTGAAGGCCACGAATGGTTTGAACGCGGTACCGATATGCGTAAATATTTTATGATTGCGCACTTCTGGCTGGGCCTGAGCGTGCTGTTGCTGACTGTGCCGCGCATCATTACCCGTTTCTTCAGCGCTTATCCGCCAATTACCCCGACACCACCGGTATGGCAGGATAAAATCGCCAAACTCACCCTGTTAGCCATGTATGTGTGGATGCTGGCCATGCCTTTACTGGGTTGGGCAATGCAAAGTGCCGAAGGGCGCGAGGTGACGTTCTGGGGTATGCAATTACCGGCCTTGCTGGACCTTAATAAAGAGTTGGGGCATGACCTGGAAGAAGTCCATGAAGCGTTGGGCACATTTGGTTATCTGTTAATAGGCGTTCATATTCTGGCCGCCATCTGGCATCAGCATGTGATGAAAGACGACACTCTGCAGCGTATGCGTCCGGGCAGGTAGCTCCCGGCGGGTAACTCGGGGCGAGTCCGTCTCGGCTAAAACACTGTACGGTTAAATAATGCTCCCCACAGCGGTGCAGCCTGCACCGCTTTAATTCACAACGCATCGCCCCTTCCACACACAAAAACACTAACCCACTGTTTTATATAGATTTTTAAAATTGGCACACACTCTGCTAAATGAAAACGTCTGTTTCGCAAGCCTAAAAAAGACAACAATGACCGTGCGCTTAGTTGATTAACAACACCAGGGATCGCTAAGTCGAAACAGTATGGATTGCGCCCCCACCGTGTCCGGGGGGCGCAAACTTTTCAACCAGGGATGGTTGTTCCTTTATGTTAGCGGAGCGCTAATAATCTTTAACAATTCTGTTCAGCCTTGTTAAAAACGCGTCCACCATGCACTACACACTGTTTTTAGTGCATTCATCCTTACCGTTTAGTCGCTGTCCACAATCAGGTATAACACTGGCTGTTTTCTTGTCAGGCAGCACTATGGCGACCATCAAAATCACCCGTGCCATCGGCTTAAATAAGCAGGATGCAATTCACTATTTTCAGACCCAGGCCAGTACACTGAATCCTGAGTTGGATTTAGATTGGCAATGGCAGGGTAATCAGGCCAAAGTTACCGGCCGCGGGGTGAAAGGGTTATTTACTATCGAAGAGCATCAGGTGGAGATCGAAGTTCGCCTGGGTTTATTGCTGTCTGCTTTTGCCTGCAAAGTGGAACGGGAAATTAACGGCTTTTTGGATCAACTAGCCTGATTAGATTGTTTTGGTCTTCACACAGCAGTTAGGATAATTGCTGTCAAAAACAATGAAATGGAACTTCGATGCGAAACACACTCTGCACAACACTGCTTTGCGGCCTCATTAGTTTTCCTACAAGCGCCAGTGATTCCTTTAATTTTCAAGTTGCCACCGGATTCCCGTTTGTTTCCAGCGTCGAGGCCTCGGTGCCACTGCAAGAACGTAACGGCCGAGCTTATTTGAATGCCCGGCTATCCATCGATGCGGGTGCAGCCCTTGGCTACGAGTACGCGCTCGACCCACAACAGCAACATGCCTTAGGCGCTGTAATTGGCTCGATTGGGATCCGCGGCAGAGACTGCAACCAAGAAGATGGCTTTGAACAAGTCGGCTGTGCGTTGACCAGCCTGTTTCGCTCTCGGGTTGATGGTGTAGGCGTAACCTATAGTTTTAACAATAGCGGTTTGAATCAACGCGGATTTCGTGCGCGTGTAGAGGCTGGTCGTGGTAAGCACCTTTCCAGCGGCACCCAACAATGGGTAGCGAACCTGGTAATAGGCTATCAGTTTTAATCACCAAACAGGTCGCCCTGCTCGGGCGGCGGTTGTGCCGGTTTGTTTTTATTGGCCATCTCCGCACGACGTTTACGCATCGCACAGACTTTAATAACCTGACGCTTCACATCCGGCGTCAGTTGAATCCAATACAATCGTTCATCCCGGCTGCGGTAACACCCCAGACAATAGCCCTTGGGGCCTGACTGGCAGACCCCAATGCACGGGCTGGGAATGTCGAAAAACTCAAGCTGTTCCAATCTGACTTACCGCAATTTACGTCGTTCTGACCAATAAAATACCACCGGAATCACAAACAGCGAAATCAAAGGCGCAAACAACATACCGCCCAGCATCGGCGCTGCAATCCGAGCCATCACTTCATGCCCGGCGCCTTGGCTAAACAACAGCGGCAACAAGCTGGCGATAATGGTCAACACCGTCATTGCCTTAGGGCGAATACGCTGCACAGCGCCCTGCAGCACCGCTGCGCGCAGACCCGCTTCCGACCGTTCCGCACACTGTTGCCATGCCTGATTAAGATACAAATACATAACCACACCAAATTCGGCCGCAACACCGGCCAATGCAATCATGCCGACGGCTACGGCTACCGACAGGTTGAATTCCAGTAGCCACAACAGCCACAGGCTGGCGGCCAATGCCAAAGGCAACGTGAACATCACAGTGATAGCCTGCGACCAACGCTGCAAGCTGGCATACAGCAATACCAAACACAACAGCAATGTCATCGGTACGATTTGCAGCAGGCGTTCACTGACCCGTTGCATCGCTTCGTACTGCCCGGACCAACTCAGGGTATAACGTGCCGGTAATGGCATATCCGCCAGCGCCTGTTTGGCGGCAGCGATATACTCACCCGCTGAATTGGCTTGATGCTCGATAAATACCCAGCCGTTTAATCGGGCATTTTCAGACTTGAGCATGGCCGGACCGTCTTTAATTGACAGCGTTGCCACAGCAGACAACGGGATATACACCCCGTTTGCCCCACTTACCGGCAAGTCGCGTAAGTCCTGTAACGTGTCTCGCCAATGGCGCGGCAGACGCAGGTTAATCGGGTAACGTTCGGTACCGGCTACCAAAGTACTGATTTGCTGCCCACCAATGGCGTAGCGCACCACCTCGTGTAGATCATCCACACTCAGTCCATAGCGCGCCAACGCATTCAAATCGGGTTGAATATCCAGATAACGCCCAGCCGCGGTACGCTCGGCAAAAACACTACGGGTCAGGCTCAGGGCTGATAATCGTTGTTCGATTTGCTGGCCAATTTGCTCGATCACCGCCACATCGTCGCCGGCAATTTTTAGCCCCAGCGGCGTCTTGATCCCTGTTGAAAGCATATCGATACGGGTTTTGATGGGCTGCACCCAGGCGTTGGTTAAGCCCGGCAAACGCACCGTGCTATCCAGCTCTGCGATCACGTCATCTAATGTCTTACCTGACCGCCATTGCTCACGCGGTTTAAGCAGGATGGTGGTTTCCAGCATGGTCAGCGGTGCAGGATCGGTGGCAGTTTCGGCGCGTCCGACTTTACCAAACACCTGCGCGACTTCAGGCACCGTTTTAATCAGGCGGTCAGTTTGCTGCAGAATCTGCGCAGCCTTGCCAGCACTGACTGACGGCAAGGTTGTCGGCATATACAACAAGGTGCCTTCATCAATGGTCGGCATAAATTCACTGCCCAAGCGCATCAGCGGATAGGCACTGCTGGCCGCCAGCAATATCGCCACCAATAGCGTTAATACCGGGACTTTCAGCACCCCACGTAGCAGCGGGCGGTACGCCGCAATTAACACGCGTGAAAGCGGATTGCGTGATTCACTGATTATCTTGCCGCGCACTCCATAGCCCATTAGCACAGGCACCAGCGTAATCGCCAGCAATGCGGCAGCCGCCATGGCCAGTGACTTAGTAAGCGCTAACGGGCCGAACAAACGCCCTTCCTGACCACTGAGAGCAAACACCGGGAAGAAGCTTACCGTGATTAGCATCAATGACCAGAACAGTGCCGGGCCCACTTCCGAGCAACTCTCAATCACCAATTGCCAGCGCTGGCGAGTGTCCGGCTGATGTCCATGCTGCTGCTCAAAGGCCTCCAGATGCTTGTGTTGATTTTCCAGCATAACGATAGCGGCATCCACCAGTGCACCAATAGCTATGGCGATACCGCCCAGGCTCATAATATTGGCGCTGATCTCCAGTGCCCACATCACTACCAGTGCACTGAGGATAGCCAGCGGCAAGACGACAATGGCGACCAGTGCGCTACGCAGGTGCAGTAAAAACAACACCAGCACAATCGCCACAAAGGCCATTTCTTCCAGCAGCTTATCGCTTAGGTTATCAATAGTGCGCTGGATAAAATCACTGCGATCATAGGTGGTGATGATTTCCACACCATCCGGTAAGCCGGTTTGTAATTCTTGCAGCCGCTCACGCACCGCCTGAATTACATTACGGGCGTTTTCGGCGCTGCGCATCACGATAATCCCGCCGGTGACTTCACCCTCGCCGTCCAATTCGGCAATACCACGACGCAATGCCGGGCCGGTGCGGATTGTAGCGACGTCTTTGAGTAACAGCGGAATATGCCCGGCATTGGTGCGCCCCAACGGAATTTGCCGGAAATCATCCAGCGAGGCCAGATAGCCCCGAGCGCGGATCATCAGCTCCATTTCACCCTGCTCCAGCACAGAGCCGCCAGTTTCCGCATTGGCCGCTTGCACCGCGCGACGAATATGACTGATATCCAGCTGATATTGCGCCAATTTGAGCGGATCCAGCACAATCTGATAGGTGCGGGTCATGCCACCCACTGTGGCAACTTCGGATACACCGGTTACCGCCTGCAACTCAGGTTTTAAGTACCAGTCCTGCAGACTTTTAAGATCGGCCAAATCCTGTGTACCGCTGCGATCAACCAGCGCATATTGGTAAACCCAGCCCACACCACTGGCATCGGGCCCCAATGCAGGCTGGACGCCATTGGGCAAATCTTTCTGTGCCTGCGACAGATACTCCAGTACCCGCGAGCGGGCCCAGTACATATCCGTGCCATCGGCAAAAATCACGTAGATGTAAGAATCACCAAAAAACGAATACCCTCTGACTGTGTTGGCTCCCGGCACCGCCATCAACGCGCGGCTTAGCGGGTAGGTAATTTGTTGTTCCACCAATTCCGGAGACTGGCCCGGATAGGCGGTTTTGATAATGACCTGTACATCGGACAGATCCGGAATAGCATCCACGGTGACGTGGCGAATGGCCTGAACACCCGCCACCGCCAATACCAGACTGAGCAGCAGCACCAGAATACGCTGCTGCACCGCCGTTTGAATAATTCGGGCTATCATGCTGCGCTCCTAGTGCTGATGCGCGCCGGCAACACGCGGGAGGCTGCCTGTTAAACTGGCTTCCGAGTCGATGAGAAACTGCCCTGAGGTCACAATTTGCTCACCTTCTGCCAATCCGGACAGAATTTCGACCCGTCCCCGGGTTTGCATGCCGGTTTCAACCTGGCGGATCTCAAAGGTCTCGTGGTCTGTTTTCACGACCACACGATTGACATGCTCAGTGGAGAGCAGCGCCTGGGCTGGAATGTGCAATACATCGCGCTTCGGCCCGCCGTAGATGACTACTTTGGCATTCATACCCGGCTTAACTCGTCCCAGCGGATTTTGCAGGGTAAGCCGTACCTTGAGGCTACGGGTCACGGCATCCAGTTGTGGGTAGATATAATCAATGCTGGCCTCGGCATGATGGACGCCAATCGGATCCAGATGAATTTCAGCCGGTTTACCAATCTTCAGCCAGTCAAATTGCGACTCAAACACATCGGCTATCACCCACAAATGGGTAAGATCGGCGATGGCGACAATTTCCATGTCCGGTTTTACATACATGCCATCACGCACATTAAGTTTGGTTACCACACCGTCACGATCCGCATAAAAAGGCACGCTGTAGGTGCTTTTACCGCGTTTTTCGAGACTCTCAATCACTGCATCGGACATACCAAGCAAGGTCAGGCGACGTCGGGCTTGCTGAAATAGCGGGGAGTTTTTATCCAGTTTAGAACGCAGCACCTGCAGGTAATCGTCCTGGGCAACCACCAAATCCGGTGAATACAGGGTATAGAGTAACTCGCCTTGCTTAACGGTTTGCCCTTCGGTCGCCACATGCAGTTTTTCGATCCAGCCGGAAACCCGCGGGTGTACATGGCTGATATCCGCTTCATCGAACGTGACTACGCCCAATGTCTCGATGTACTTCCACAGGGTACCGCGCGCTACCGGTTCAGAGACCAGATTCATCGCCTGTTGCATGGCACCGGATACGCTGACACTGGGATGCTCGCTGTGAGACTGCACCACGTTGCGCGGCTCTAAATCCATGCCACATATCGGACAGGTACCCGGCTCGTCTCGCACAATATGGCTGTGCATCGGGCAAACATATCGGGTTGCGGTAGTTTGTTGGCGTAACGCCTCTGGCTCCGGTGGCAACGTGGTGTTCAGCTCGGCCTGCATGGCATGAGACGCGTGTTCATGGTGTGGGTCATTGGCCGATTGTTGGGCGACTAGCCAGGGTGAATACACCAGCCAAATCAGGATAAATAACGTTCGAAATTGCATAAAACCTCCGCTCAAAAATGCGGACAAATTAAAGAAAAATTGGATAAATCAGGGCGTAATCAGGCCAGGCTGGGTGGCCGCAGGAGGTCGTGCTGGTTGGCAGGTAATAAGTCAGAACCGGCTTTTAAATAGGGTTGACCAGAAAAGTCATCATGCCATAGCAGGGAGTTGCTAAGTGTTGCGTGGGCAACAGTAGAGCAATCGCAGCAGTCACCTGAACAGCTATGGGTGTCACCATCACAACAATCAGCTGCACTGGTAAGCATGGCCTGACTGGGCTCTGGCTGAGGGTCACAACAATCATGCTTGCTGTGCTGTTGGTCGCTGGTCATATCCATGGCGGGCATAGCATGAGACGTGGGCGAGCTTTCACTATCGCCATGGTGAACACGCATTGCCGCCTGCCCGGGAGTCATCCATCCCAGGGTCATACAAAGCAGGAGCAAGGTCACCAGTTGTTTCATCTACGCTGCCATTTACGATAATTAGGCTTAATAATGGCATGATAAAGCAATACAAAGCCAGTAAAAACAAAGAGCCAGGCGGCAAGCGCAAGGGTTATCAGCAGCGGATTATTAAAATCCTCCCGTTCTTCAAAATCGAGAATATGCAGCATCCAGAAAAAGTCATATACGCGCCATAAATCGCTGCGCACAGACAGCACTTGCCCTGAAATAGGGTTGAGATAAAAACTGGTATGGATGGCATCATTAAAATCCGCGCGATATAACGGCAGCGCCAAGCCCCCTACCTCGCGGGGCACCTCACCTAGTTGGGTTAAGGTTGTACTATCCCCTGCCCCGATATACTGAGATTGCACAATGTGCGAGAGCTCTGTGGAGGTTAGCGGATGTAAACCTCGACCCTGTTGATCAAACCAAATGGTGCGCCCTTGTCGGGTTTGCACTTCGAGAATAGGTTCCTGATCACGCAGCAGCCAGCGCATAGTGATGATATTCAGTTGACTCAGGTTTTGAGGGAGCGCCGGGAGCGTCTCCGGTAACGCCGGACGAGTAATCAAATGTTGTCCACGCACCATGTCGATGGGAATGATGCTCATCACCACGCCACCACTGATCCAAAGCATTACCTGTATGCCGACAAACAGGCCGATCCATTTATGCCACTTACGCCATTTGTTCATATTTTTTGTGCGTATCCGTTCATTTACCGCAAATTCTGCCGTAATCGCAGAGAAAATTGTAAACATTTATCTTTGTGCGGTTGATTCAGTCTGCCAGATGGGGTTTGATGCCAGACTAGCGTCTGCGAACCGCACGGTTCGACCATAACTACAACACAGACACACAGGGGATATTGATGTCTAAGCATTTTGTAAAAACCGCGTTGGCGACAGCGATTCTGCTGGCGACCACTGCCTGTACCGATTCATCCAACGTACAAACTTCAGCCTCAACCGAAGCCGCCGTAGCTGCCGCCCAACCTGAGCTGGGTACCTGGGGTGTGGATTTAACCGCGCAAAAGCCAGCGGTTAAACCCGGTGATAACTTCTTTGAATACATGAATGGTACCTGGCTGGACAACTTTGTGATGCCAGCCGATCGTACTAATTTTGGTGCCTTCACAGTCTTGGCTGAACGCTCGCGCGATCAGGTAAAAACCGTCATCGACGAAGTGTCATCTGGCGATTACCCGCAAGGTTCAGTTGAGCAAAAAATTGGTGACTACTACGCCAGCTATATGGATGTAGAGTCTGTTAACGCCAAAGGGATTAACCCAATTAAGCCACTGTTGGATCAGATCCAATCCATCAGCAATATCGACGAGTTAACCCGTGCCTTTGGTATGGCGGGTAAAGAAAGCATGGTCTCGCCAGTAGTTAGCTGGATTGGTATCGATCGTATTGACCCGGATGCCTACACCGTTAACGTCGCGTTAGGCGGAATGGGCTTACCAGACCGTGACTATTACCTGTCGGATGAAGAGCGCTATGTAAATATTCGCGCCGAATATCAGAAACATATCGCACAAATGCTGGGCTTTGCCGGTATCGACGATGCAGACGCCAAAGCAGCAGCGATTCTCGCGCTGGAAACCAAGCTGGCGGAATACCAGGCTCCACGCGATGAGCGTCGCAACCGCGATAAAACCTACAACCCAACCAGCTATGCTGACCTGAAGGCCAATTACGCTGGCTTTGACTGGGATACCTACTTTGGCGTAGCCGGCATCAACAAAATTGACGAGCTCAACGTTTACCTGCCAGCGCCGCTGCAAGGTGCCATTGAGATGGTCAACACTATCCCACTGGATACCTGGAAAGCCCATTTGGCTTATCACACCATCAGCAATCATGCCGGGATTCTGTCAGAAGAAATCGATCAGGCGAATTTTGCTTTCTTTGGCACCACACTGCGTGGCCAGCAAGAGCAACAAGCCCGTTGGAAACGCGGTGTAGCGCGTGTTGGCGGCCTGGATGCACTGGGTGAAGCGATTGGTCAGGTATACGTAAAACGTCACTTCCCGGCTGAAGCCAAAACTGAAATGAAGCAACTGGTTGAGAACCTGCGCACCGCACTGGGTCAGCGCATCGATCAGCTTAGCTGGATGACTGATGCCACCAAAGAAGAAGCACGCAAGAAGCTGGCGTCTTTCAACCCGAAAATCGGTTATCCGGATGAGTGGAAAGACTTGTCTGGTCTGGAGATCGTGGAAGGCGATTTATATACCAACGCCAAGAATGTGGATTACTACAACTACCAGGATCAGCTTGATCGCCTGACCAAGAAAACTGATCGCAACGAATGGTTTATGACGCCACAAACGGTGAACGCTTACTACAACAGTTCGTTCAACGAAATCGTCTTCCCTGCGGCAATTTTACAGCCTCCGTTCTTTGACCTGCATGCAGATCCTGCGGTGAACTACGGCGGTATCGGTGCGGTTATCGGCCACGAAATGGGCCACGGCTTTGACGATCAGGGTTCTAAATCTGACTGGCAGGGTGTACAGCGTAACTGGTGGACAGACGAAGACCGTGCGGCCTTCGAGAAGCTGACGACTAAGCTGGGCGCGCAATACAACCAGTATGAAGCAGTGCCTGGTGGCTTTGTTGACGGTAACTTCACCATGGGCGAGAACATTGGTGACTTAGGTGGTCTGGCTATGGCTTATCACGCTTACAAACTGTCACTGAATGGCGAAGAAGCGCCAATCATTGATGGCCTGACAGGTGACCAACGCTTCTTTATGGCGTGGGCACAGGTATGGAAACGTAAGTACACCGAAGATGAACTGCGTACCCGTCTGAAAACCGATCCGCATTCACCGTCTGAGTACCGTGTAAACGGTATCGTACGTAACATGGATGAGTGGTACAAAGCTTTCAACATCAGCAAAGATGATGCCTTATATCTGCCACCAGAAGAGCGTGTCGCTATCTGGTAAGACAGACTCGCTAAGATATTAAAAAAGCGCCTTCGGGCGCTTTTTTTTCTGCTTTAAATCGTTAGCTGTTGGTTTGTAATTGCTGTTTTAACGCTTTGGCAGCCAGCGCATATCCACCGGCGGCACCGTCTAAAAAATGCATGTGAGCGGTTTCGTAGTCATCAATCATGCAGGTAATCAAGGCATGTCGGCTGGCATGGAGGCCATAAGCCAGTGTTCCTGCCTGCGCCTCCTCTTCCAGAGCTTGCACCAATTGCTGGCGTTGCTCGGGCGTCACGGCAACGATCATCCGTAAAATGTCGTCATATTTTCGAAAATCGCTGTTCTGCACCAATCGGCCTTTATACAGGCCCCACTTGCCTTCACCCGCGAGCTTCTGACGCCACATTAACCATTTCCCAGCCACAGCCAGCCACAACAATTTCAACCGGTAACCCAGACTGCCATCCTCTGTGCCAAAGGTACGTATAGCGGTTTCGTATCTTAGTTTGCTGGCTTGCAGAGTCAGTGTCAGCGATTCCTCCCGCAGCGGATGATAGTCCTGTTCGTCACCCAAAATCATTTGAATGGCGCTCATCACGCGTTTGTAGGTCGCTTCATGTAACACGTGATCACCTTTAGCCTGCACTAGTAACGCGATGGTTTCACCCTTGGGACTGGGCACTTCATTCCAGCGACATTCAAACCCGCTGAAATCCGCATGAGCGGGTTCGCCCGGCGCAATAAGATAGGGATTGTTGTCGCTGGGTGCTTTGATCAGCGCATCGGCGTAACTGATCCCGCCTCCACTGAACATCGCCTGCTCAAAACCCGCCGATGCAGTAAATTTCGCCACCAATACATCGAAACCCGCCTCACGGATTTTCTCAATCGGCACACTGCCCGCCCGTAAGCCCAAGGCAAAATCAGTCTGTGCAAGTTGCTGACAAGCCAATAATGCGGAAGTTACCTGAGGCAAAACAGCCTCCGGTACACAAAAAGTGGCGCCGTCACCGCCAAAGATAAACGGTATCTTTAACGGCTTAACCGCGTTCAGAACTGCCACGATACACGCGCCACCGAGCGCGTTTACGGCTTTATAGCGGCCAGCTTCGATAGCACGGGTTGAGCCCTGAATATCAGCAACCACCACATGCCAGTGCGCAGGCAACCGGGTGTAATGCTCGGTCGACGCAAACTCGGAGAAATCATCGAATGCAGGTAAACGCTGATAAAAGTCTTTGTTGGCAAAGGCGTATGAGTGAGACAAGACGTATCCTCTGGGTTAACACCCCACCCCAGCACTATGTTTGAGAAGTGGTTTGGCGAGTTATGACATTAACAGCTAGCTGTTTAACTTACCAATTCTCGCTCTGACCACGTCCCGAATAGTCAGCAACTCCTAAACAATCCAGCGGGCCAAAGAAAGCAGACTAGTCAACTGATTAGACGTGGATTTTGTCGCTCCATGAATAGCTCCGGCTGCAAAACACAGCGCCAAGGTATCTGCGCGGCCAGCAATATGCTTGATTCTACCCAGAGTCTGACGGCGGTGCCCGTTGGCATGCAAATCAGCGAGGCGCGCTTCGCGGGCCAGTTCTTCTGAGTCAACCAATGGCTGCCCTAATAACCACATAATCATGATGCCTCCCCTCCGGTTAAACTTGCCCAACTGCGCGAAAAACCGATTTGACTGATCACTCTGCGCATCAGATTCCACAAGCCCAGCAAGATGGCAGCGTTAATCAACATAATGCCGAGCCCGATACTCCACCAGGCCAATCCTGCGTTTAGCAAGGCTGCGCCGATGGAGAGATTCAGTGTTATCCAGATAACGCTGCCAACGATGACCATACCCAACGCGAGGCAAAACCCAACCGCGACAGCACGCAGACTCAATTGCCATTCTTTCCCGAGTAAGTTCACCCGCAGCGCCCATTTACGCTGCTCGGCCTGCAACAACTGCGCAGCAACTGTCACCAGTTGCTGCGCTTCATCGGTCAGTGACGGATTATTTTCCTGCCAGTCTGCCTGTTGCATGATTTAGCCTTTACGACGCAGGAAGCTGGTCAACAGCATGCCTGCTGCAAACGCGATACCAGCGGTCGCCAGCGGATTACGTTTGGCAAACATACGTACTTCAGATTGGCGCCAGGCGGTTTGAATCTGTTGCTGTTTCTCACTCAACGCCTCTGCACCGGCATGCAACGAATCACGCATTTTTTCTTCTGCGCTGCCCGCCTTATCGGCCAAGGTATCCACGCCAGAATGCATGGCATTCTGGGCTTTATCGGTCAGTGGGTGATTATGAGAGTTGCCACGTTTTTTTGCGTCCTGAGCCGCAGTTTGAGCTGATGTCGAAGCCATAAGGTCCTCCTGATAACGACAAGGTAATGTGCATTTGCACGCTTATTTCTCTTGTCGCAAGCCCTGTGCCACACATCAAAAAACCATAACCAATTGATATAAATATAGTTTTTAAAATCTCCCGATTAACCATTCACATCGCGGTACGAAAATTTTGCCAATCGGGGCAAACTTTACCGACAACGCTTAACGGCTGGCTTTGGCATGGCCGACGTAGTGATGCAAACCTGATCCCCGTAATAGTTGTCCCGATAATTACACTGCACGGGCGTCTGGGCAGGTTGGCGGCTGATAAAAAACAATTTGTCGATGAATGCTTGCATGAATATCACTCCTGTTACTTGATAGGAGCAGTATCATGCAGCCAGATAAATCAGAAAATCAGGATTACTTAATCAGTACGTGCAATTTATTTGAATCACAAACGTGGGACACAAAAAAGGCGGTAGTGACCGCCTTTGTTCCGCTATTCGGGTAGTTCACATTTAAGCAGCCGCTGCTTAAACAACTTCATTAATACTTCAATATTACTCACGCCTGCGTAATTGAGCCGGGTTACGAAGGCAATCTTACGGTGCGGCCCTGGCTCATTCAGATGGCGGGCGGTAAGCTCCGAGTTATCTGTCATCAGTTGATCCAGCGCCATTTGCGGAACCAGCGTCGCCCCCATGCGACAGGCGACCATTTGCAGTAGCGTGTATAAGCTGGTACCCGACAGACTGTCTTCCTGATGTGACTGCAACTTGCAGGCATCCAGCGCGTGTTCTTTCAGGCAATGACCATCCTTGAGCAGAAGTAATTTAATATGTTCAAGATTTCGGGCATCCACCTCACGCATCAGTTCTGCTTCGTCCGCTTTGTGCATCACCCAGAAGAAATCTTCCTGCCAGAACTCAAACGCGTGTAACCCGTCAATGGGGTACGGCAAGGCGATAATCGCCGTGTCAATTTCGCCAGATTTCACTTTATCTACCAGCACCTGAGACTGCTCTTCGATAATCGTCAGCTTAAAATCCGGATATTGCTCGCGCACAGCAGGTAACACTTTTGGCAACAGATAGGGCCCGATGGTTGGGATAACACCTACTGACATCGGATAGCTAAGCGGCTTTTTCAGGCTGTTGGATAGCTGATGCAACTCATCCACCTGTACCTGAATCAAACGCGCTTTATCCAGCACCTGCTGGCCGATGGGTGTGACCAATACCCGTTTGTTGTCCCGTTCAAATATTTGTAAGCCCAGTTGGTTTTCCATTTCGGAAATAGCCGAACTTAATGCCGATTGAGATACATTGCAGCTATCGGCGGCATTTTTGAAGTGACGGGTCTTTTCAACCGCCAGTGCATATTGAATTTGTTTAATTGAAATCATTTTCGCTGCTTTACCGACTTTCCTGACTGCGGCCAGTGTCTACCAGAATCAACCTACAGTAAATCTGAACGTATGAATCACTTCATTCGGAAATTTCGATTAACCGTAGCTAATTGTAATTATTAGCTTTTTTGGGTAATTGCAAATAACAAGCAGAACAGAATTGATTTAAGTCAACAAAGAGAGTTAGAATTTTCAGAAATTTCTGAAAATACAAAATTAACTGACTATGCAAAGCAAAAACGATATCGAATCTTTAGTGATGCACTTTGGCGAAATGGGCAGTCGCTGGGGCTTTAATCGCACGGTTGGCCAAATGTTGGCGCTGATCGTGTTAACCGAGCAACCACTGAATGCCGACCAGATTGCTGCCAGCCTGGGCGTGTCCAGAGGCAACGTCAGTATGGGCATTAAGGAATTGCAGAGCTGGCGACTCATCCGCACTCAAAGCCAGCCCGGCGATCGCAAAGACTATTTTGTGCCCAACGGCAGCATTTGGGATCTTGCCATGCAGGTCATGATCGAACGCCGCAAACGGGAAATGGACCCCACACTATCCATGTTACGCAGCCATATCATGCAGGCGGACAGCGACGACCAAAGTTATGCCCTCAGTCAGATGCAACAAATCCATGATTTATTAGAAATGTTTGGTCGGTGGTTTGATGACATGCAAAAGCTCAATCCCAATCAATTACAAAGCCTGCTTAAACTCGGCTCCAGCGTTGGCAAAGTGCTGGACATGAAAGACAGATTATTCGGTTCCAAAGACTAGTGGCGTAAACACGCCGGAGTACACCATGATCGACACCCTGATACTTTCGCGCATTCAGTTTGGCGCGAATATTAGTTTCCATATTTTGTTTCCCACCATCAGCATCGCACTGGCCTGGTTTCTGTTTTATTTCAAAGTACGCTACGACCTCTCCAAACACCCTGTTTGGATGCGGATCTACCGTTTCTGGGTGAAAATTTTTGCGCTGACCTTTGCCCTAGGCGTTGTCAGTGGCATTACCATGTCCTTCCAGTTTGGCACTAACTGGCCGGGCTTTATGGAAAAGGTCGGCAATATTGCTGGCCCCCTGCTCGGTTATGAGGTGCTATCGGCATTTTTCCTCGAGGCCACCTTCCTCGGTGCCATGTTATTTGGCATGAAACGTCTACCCTCCTGGTTTCATACGCTTGCCACCCTGATGGTGGCGCTGGGCACCAGCTTGTCTGCGTTTTGGATTATCGCGTTAAACAGCTGGATGCATACCCCAACCGGCTATGAAATGATTGACGGTGTGGCCCACGCAAAAGATTGGTGGGCGATTATCTTTAATCCATCCATGCCTTATCGTCTGGTGCATATGTTGCTGGCATCCGGGTTAACCGCCAGCTTTTTAATTGCCGGCGTATCCGCCTACCGCTTGTTGCGCGGAGATGAAAAGCGCGCCCCAAGGGTAGCGCTGCGCATCGCCAGTTATGCCGCTGCAATCCTGATCCCGTTACAAATTTTCGTCGGCGATTTGCACGGCCTGAATACCTTTGAACACCAACCGCAAAAAGTCGCGGCCATGGAAGGCGTATGGGAAACCGAACAAGGCGTGCCCTTGTTGTTATTTGCCTGGCCGGATGAACAGCAAAGAACCAATCATTTCGAGGTTGCCATCCCCCACGGTGCCAGTTTAATTCTGACTCATGAGTGGGATGGGGAAATTCGTGGACTGAATGAATTTGAGCATCACCCTCCGGTCAAACCGGTCTTTTTCGGGTTCCGCATTATGGTCGCAGTGGGCATGCTGATGTTACTAGTCAGTTGGGCGGCCGCGCTCCCGCTGTTAAAACGCCGCTATCCGTCACCTTGGTTACTCAAAGTCATGGTGGGCATGACGTTCTCCGGCTGGTTGGCCACGCTGGCCGGCTGGTATGTGACTGAAATTGGCCGCCAACCCTGGTTGGTCACCGGCATACTCAGCACGGAACAGGCCGTCACCACGATTGCCCCGACCAATGTCGGTGTATCGCTGATCATGTACCTGACCATCTACGCCATACTGCTGGTCGCCTATTTACAAACCGTATTTTACATGGCCAGAAAGGCGGTCAAGGTGGAAGAGTTTGACCGTCTGCGCGAAACACCTGCTGAGCACATCAATCAATATAATGAGGTTCTGTCATGAGCGCCTATTTACCTGAAATTTTCCTCGGTCTGATGGGCCTGGCGGTATTGGTTTACGCCATTCTGGATGGCTACGATTTGGGCGTAGGCTTGTTGCTGCCCGCCCACGACAGAAAATGGCGCGACGATATGATTGCTTCCATCGGCCCATTCTGGGATGCCAATGAAACCTGGCTGGTGCTGGCCATCGGCTTGTTACTGATTGCTTTCCCTGCCGCCCATAGTCTGGTGTTGCGCGAGCTTTATTTCCCGGTGGCAATCATGCTGATTGGGTTGATTCTGCGCGGTGTGGCATTCGACTTTCGCGCCAAGGCACTAACTCATTACCAAAACCTGTGGGATGCACTGTTCAAGCTAGGTTCCTTGCTGGCGTCCGCCAGTCAGGGTTTTGGCCTTGGTCTCTATGTCATGGGCTTCGCCCATACACCGGCAGCCTACGGTTTTGCACTGCTAAGTGCAGTGTGTGTTACCGCAGCGTACGCTTATATAGGTGGGGCTTGGCTGGTTTTAAAAACCACTGGCGAGCTGCAAAAATATGCGGCCTATAAGGCGCGTCGTGCGGGTTGGCTAGTCATGCTGGGGGTCGGCGCAATTTCGATCACCAATCCGCTGATAAGCCCGGACGTGGCAGCTCGCTGGTTGACAATGCCGAACGCAATACTGCTCGCCCCCATTCCGGTTCTATGTGTGATTTTGCTACTGATTACCGACCGCTATTTACGCCGGGTGCCGCATCACGATGACTTCGGCTGTTGGATCCCCTTCACAGCGGTAGCCAGCCTGTTTACCCTGTGTTTGATTGGCCTGGCATACAGTTATTTTCCCTATGTGGTTCCAGGCATCCTGACCGCGCAACAGGCCGCCAGCGCAACGGAATCGCTGCAATTTATTGGCTGGGGTGTGTTAGTGGTGTTTCCGGTGATTCTTGGTTACACCGCGCTGTCTTACTGGATTTTTCGCGGCAAAAGTCAGGATTTGCATTACTACTAGTTAATCATTGAACAGCTGTGTGGACGGCTCGTACCACACAGCATTCACGCTTTACCAGTAAACTCAGGTCAAGGTGCGTAAGCCCGATGTTCTGCAACGCGTTGCCCCTATTTGAAAAGGTATAAAGTGCAGATATTTTCGGTCAAATACCTTTGCGTAACGGATGCAGACAGGCACACTGAGTAAAACATTCAGGGATTCCACATGTCACGTCCTATACTCATCAGCTTTTGCAGCCTGTTGCTGGCCGCCTGTAACACCACCCCGACACAACCTGACGAAGCGCCAAAGCGCAGCGTATATACCATGCAATCCGATGGCACAGTGCCAGCACGGCAGCAGAATTTGCAGGTCAAACACGCTGATTTACGTTTTAAAGTCTTCCCACAGAGCAAGTCCATATCAGGCACCAGCACACTAACACTGGTTAGCGATGTGCCAAAAACTGAAATCTCTGTGGATCTGGATGCGCTGTTTACCATCGAAAGCGTTGCGCTTAATGGCGTCAACCTCGCCGCAGACGCCTATCGCAACCCTGAAGGTGAATTGATCATTAACCTTCCACAGGCGCAATCCGGCGAATTTCAAATTGCAGTGAGTTATCACGGTGTGCCCCGTGAGGCAGTTCGCGCCCCCTGGGACGGTGGTTTTGTGTGGAGTAAAACCGCAGATGGACAGGACTGGATCGCCACGGCGGTGCAAGGCGAAGGTTGCGACTTATTCTGGGCCTGTATCGATCGACCACAGGGCGAACCGCAATCGCTGGACATGCATATAAGCGTACCGGCCAACCTGACAGCCGCTGCCAATGGCGTATTCAAAGGCAGCACTGACGAGGGAGATTACAAGGTTTATCACTGGCATTCGGACACCCCACAAAACACCTATGGCGTAGCCCTGAATATCGCACCTTATGCTCTGATAACCGAGACGCACCAAAGTATTTACGGCAATCAGATCCCGGTGCATTACTACCACTTACCGCAAAATGCTGAACCCGCCAAAGCACTGGTGGAGGAAATGCACAGCATGCTCGACTTCTTTGAGCGGGTGTTCGGTCCATACCCATTCGCGGCAGATAAAATGGGCATTGCGGAGACTCCTCACCTGGGTATGGAGCACCAAAGCATCAATGCCTACGGCAATGAATACCGCAAAGATCCCTACGGTTTTGACTGGTTGTTGCAACATGAGTTTGCTCACGAGTGGTTCGCCAACCAGTTAACCAATAAGAATGCCGACGATATGTGGTTGCATGAAGGTTTTGGCGCCTATATGCAACCGCTATATGCGGAGTATCTGCATGGCAATATGGCTTATATGGCGTATCTGTTTAAGCAGCGCAGCACTATCAGCAATCATTCCCCACTGGTATCACACAAACCTATGGCGGTTGAAGAAGTCTACAGCCCGGAAACTGGCCCGGGGGGTGATATTTATGTCAAAGGCTCACTGGTACTGCATAGCTTGCGGCAGCTGATGGGGGATGAAAAGTTCTTCCGCGCGGTACGTGAGTTAACCTATGGCACAGCGACTCCACAACCGGGCAATTTTGCTCCGCTGTTGCGCAGTACTGATGACTTCGTACAGATCGTCAATCGGGTAATGGGCAAGGATTTACGCTGGTTCTTTGATGTGTACGTGTTTAATGCGCCATTGCCACATTTGAATCAGCAGCGTGACAGCTCGGCGCTGACATTAGCCTGGCAGACACAAAATGACCTGCCGTTCCCTATGCCACTCGAGGTGAGTATTAATGGTAAGGTGAGTACCCTGAATCTACCTGCAACGTTGAATGTAACGTTGGCGGATGTGGTGATTATCGACCCATTCAGTAAAGTGCTCAAAGCAGAAAGCCGGGTAGATAACTATCAGACATGGATGCAGGCACAGCAGGCCAAACAGCAAAAGCCTTAATCCCGATGTTCAGCCCGTTGCTCTTTGGCAGCGGGCAAATCATTGCACAAAGCGCAATAAATATTGCGTTTGTAGTTATAGGCGCGGGTCAGGCTAAAGATCACCGTCGATATCACGCCCCAAAACGCGCCAAACTCCAGGCTATATTCCAACGAATGTCCCTTTAAAAACTGAATCAGCGCAAATACCGGGCTAATGATGATTAACATCAACAACGCCTGACGTAACCAGCGCGCCCATGGCGCATCCCTTAACCACATGGTGCTTCTCCATCGAATGAGTCATTGTGCAGTCTACGCTAATTCTCAGACATAAAAAAAGCGTGGTTAAACCACGCTTTTTTCAAACTAATTCAATCAGGCCGCAATGCTGCCTACGATGGCTTCGATGGACTGACTCGCTTGTTGTAAAGCTGTCTCCGCCAATCCCATATTCAGCCCTTCAGCATAAACAAATTCCACATCACGAATACCGATAAAGCCAAACACGTCTTTGAGGTATTTTGATTGGGTATCCATACTGGTTCCCACATATTGGCCTCCGCGCGCCGCGGTAATGACCACTTTTTTACCCTCCAGCAGGCCAGCCGGACCCGTTTCAGTGTAACGGAAGGTCACGCCGGCTCTGGCAATACGGTCGATCCAGGCTTTGAATACCGACGGCACGCCAAAGTTGTACATCGGCATACCAACGACGATGACATCATGGGCTTTAAGCTCCGCAATCAGCTGATCAGATAACCCTGCCAACGCGCGCTGCTCAGCGCTGCGTTCTTCGGCAGGCGTCATCCAGGCTTGCATTTCCTCACTCGCCAGATGTGGCAGGCCCATCGCCACTAAATCACGCTGGGTTACGGTAACGCCAGGATGGGTAGTACGCAGCTTTTCAACAAACTCTGCAGCCAGTTTGGCAGAATTACCCGCCGCGCCATTCAGGGAAGAATTAATCACTAATACGTTTTGCATGACCACACCTCTGTTGTGCAACAAACTTCAATGCACACAGTTTAATTCTAAAAATGCAAAATAAAATACGTAATAAATACACACTACATTCTAAATATTAGAATTATCCAGCAGGCTACATAGCTGTAGCAACGCAGGTTGGCGAGATTGGCATTTAACATCTACCGTTTAACAGCTATCAACCATAAGGAAATCAATATGTTAAAGTTAAAGCGTGTACTCACCTGCCTGGCTATGCTGCTGTTTCTTGGCCAACTGAGCGCCTGTGCCACCGTAAAGGGCATGGGAGAGGATATTGAAACCGCTGGCGAAAAAGTGCAGGAAGCGGCAGATAATTAATTTGGATCGGTTGTCGGCGGGCGCCCGCAGCGCCACCTCACAAAACGCCCAAACTTGTTTTGCTATGCCCTGCGTTAACCCCTACAATCCGCGCAATTAGTAACCACTATTCTTTTTATCTGAGTGACAGGTCGTTGAACAAATCCGAATTTATCCAAATCCGCAAATTTATCGTTAAGCTCGGCAAAATGTTGCACAAATACGGTACGCCCGCATTTCGTCTGGAAGCTTACCTAAGCGAAGTTGCGGCCTTTTTGGGGGTTCGCGCCTCGTTTATTTCCACGCCAACGGCCTTAACATTTGTTATCTGGAGCGACCGTCACGAGGACGAATATAATCACGCAGCGCGTTTATTGCCGGGTGATTTGGATATGAATGCGCTGTCGCTGACCGATGAACTGGCCAGTCAGTTATTGGCTGGTGAAGTGTCGCTGGAAGAAGCGGATGCCCGGTTAGATGAAATTGACCAGATGGGCAGTCCCTACGGGAAGACGGTGACCTGTCTGGCGTTTGGTTTATCTACCGGTGCCTTTGCGATGCTGATGGGGGCGAGTTGGCCGGAAATTTTGTGGTCAGGACTGCTTGGGTTTATCGCCTATATCTGGACCTTGTGGGCGCAATACAGCCGGCGGGTAAACCTGATGCTTGAGCCGGTTACATCGTTCGTCGCCGGTTTCGCCGCATGTGCTATCAGCCACTATCTTGATCCGGGTATTAACATCCCACTTATTGTGCTGTCCTCGGTGATTATATTGGTACCAGGTCTGGCACTTACCATGGGGCTGGCGGAATTATCGTCACGCAATATGGTGTCCGGCACCGCACGGGTGATGGATGCCTTAATGCAGTTATTCAAATTGTACTTTGGCGGCTTTCTCGGCATCTCAGCCGGATTCGCTTTGTTCGGTGCCAACGAATATGTTCCCGCCCAATCTTTGCCGTTTTGGGCAACCTGGTTAGCCGTGGCGCTACTTTGCCTTGGCCTGGTCGCGATCTTCCGAACCCGCGCTAAGCATATCCTGTGGGCGATGTTATCTGCCTTTATCGCCTACGGTACCGCGACCTGGAGCGGCCTGTATATGACCGCTGGATTGGGTGCGTTCGCCGGCGCCTTTGCGCTAGGAGTGTTTGCCAATTTATTCACCCGTATTGCCAATCAGCCTTCCACCATCGTGGCGATGCATGGCTTGATTGTGCTGGTACCCGGCTCAAAAACCTATATTGGCCTCAATTCATTTGTGTCCGGACAGGATTTAGTGCAATCAGACCATTTGGGTCAGGAAGTATTCCTGATTTTCATGTCACTGGTGGCTGGGCTGATATTTGCCAACGTGGTGATGCCAACGAAAAAAGCGCTGTAATTTAATTCACTGTATTACATCGCTTTTTATTGCGTGATTGACTAGGCTACAAATTAAACATAACAGGGATGAAGTGGTTCCCATACGGAGTGGAAATCCAATGAAATTCCAGCATATATTAGCCATTGTTAGCCTACTGTTTACCAATATCTGTAACGCGGAACTTATCCGCGGTTCCGGCCGCGGATCAACAACCAGTACCAGTCCACAGGCTCTTTATTTACTTGATGACACGCTGATAAATTCTGCGGGGCTGGTCAGCGATTTTGCCTCGGCAATAGAATATGAAAGTTATACGACAGGTCTGACTGATGCCAATCCGGCGCCGGAAGGTTGCTATTTTTACTCTCAGGATTGGGACGATGACGCGGAATGGGCGCAATACTACACCCCCTGTTATTACCAATTCACTTTAGGCCAACGCCTCCAGTTCGAAGGCTTTTCTCAAATACACTTTAATCAGGCGCTTAGCAGCGCAACCTGGCGACTCAGCCAGGGGTCGCAATACTGGATTTTTGCAAGCGAGATCATTGATGGGATTGCCACACTTGATGTGCCAATGCCCGCAGATCTGAGGCCCGGGCAATATTCCATATCCCTCAACACCAGTTACAGTGCGGGTGATAATCGCAGTTTTTTCCACGTTTATACTCGCGACGAGATCGAATGTAATGACGAACTCTACGCTGAAGGATTATGCGGTTATCGAGGCAGTGCGAGCCAGTCAATTGGGTTCAGTGGCTACAGTGAGTCAGTGTTAATTTTACCGGTTAATGAAGCACCGGTCGTTTTACTCTTTGCCCTGAGTGGCTGGGTGTTCCGGCGTCAACAGCGTAATCGCCAGTTGCTTCTGGTGCGCTAATTCCCTGTCTAAAAAGGCCATCATATCGGTAATTTCCGGATCACTCAGATAAGGTGCCAGCAACGGATCCATTTTTGTCCACCATTCCCGCCAGCCATGCTTCAGCGCGCTGTTAAGTTCTGTAATCATGGTTGGCTTATCGCCCTGCAACGCGGCGATTCGTGCGGCAGTATAATCAACAAAGCTATCCACCTTACCACTGGTTTTGGCTTCCTTTACTTGTTGCTTACATTGGCTAATGATTTGCGCAGCCTTATTATCTTGCCTCTGCTGAAACGCCCAGGCGATTTCCAGTGCCGGGCTGCACATCGGCATCGCGTATTGTTCGGCATCAGTGAATTGCCCATTAAGTTCAGTTAATAACTGAACCGCACGAGCACGCTCCCCCACTAAACTATGATACCAGGCAGCCTCAAACTGTACCCATGGCTCGCCTGGATTAGCCGCCAAATTAAATTCTTGCTCAGCAATAAAGTCGCGGTATTTGCCTTCTATCAGGAGGTTTGAAGACTGCCAGGACGGCTCATCACTAACTTGCTGAGCAAGCTCTGTCAGACCCAACGAATACAAGATAATCAGGTAATTATCCCTAAACTGCGGATTTTGCGGAGACTGCTGCCAGATTCGCTGACGGTAAACGGCGCTTTGCGCCAAATCTCCGCGCATTAACGCCACATTGGCTAGCCCTTCAATACCCATCGGAGAGTCTGGAAAATCTTTACTTAGCTGTTCAAATTGCCTGGTAGCCTCATCTAGTTGGCCACGCACCATCAACTCCCATCCCAGGTTGTAGCTGGTTGCAATAGAAACAGGATCCAACTCATGGGCCTGTTGCAATGACACTAGTGCATCTGCATAGTGGCCAAGTTGGTTTTGGGCCTGAAATCGCCACATATAGGCATTGGCGAGACTCGGATTTAATTCAATGGCCTTGTTAAGAGCATCAATGGCAGCCAGTGGGTCATTAGACAACAACCACATGGTATGCCCGCGCACGGCGTGCGCTTCGGCTAATTCTGGTGCACGTAGCAGAGCTGCATCCAATTTTTCATTTGCAAGCCGTAAGGCCACGTCAGGCTGTAGCACGCCAAATGTATTAGGTGTGTCCGCCAACATCACCACACTGTCAGCTTCTGCCGCGTAGGCTAATGCGTACTCAGGATCCATTGCAATGGCCTGCCGGAATAAGTCACGTGCAACCTGCATATCTGCGGCGGTTTGTTTACGATATGCTGCCCGGCCCTGTAAATAGAGCAAATACGCATCGGAAGCAGCGGTTTTTTGGGATGCCTGTAAACTCCCTGGCGCCAGATACTGATCTTGCAGCAGATTTAATACACTTCGTGCGATGTCTTCCTGCACCTGAAACACATCATTTAATTGCCGATCAAATGTGTCGCTCCACAACACTTTGCTACTGATTGGATCTAATAACTCGGCATAGACCCTCAGCTTAGACCCCGTCAAGCGAACATTGCCATTGAGTAGTATATCCGCCTGCAAACGATGGGCGATATCAACAGGGAGCAGACTTTGTTGCTGTAGAGCAAACACAGAGGAGCTGGACAATACTTTAAGCGCAGGTTCCTGTCCGAGCATCTGGCTAAGCGTTTCACTCATTCCTTGTGCCAGATAGAGTTGCTCCTGATTTTGACTCACATCCCGGAATGACAGTACCGCAATACTTCTGGCTGTAAGCTGTTTGGATAAACCCTCAGCCTGTTTGTTGATCGACGACTGGAGTGACTGGTAATACTGGAACCCAACAACACCAGACAGGCCAATAATCATCATCAACCACAACCAATGCCGTAATCTCAGTGGCCGAATTGTGCCGTCTGATTCCTCAACCTGACGAATGCCATCCAAACCAAAATCATAATACCAGGATAAATAGGCAACCAGCGGGATGGAAAACAACAGAATCAAGCCAAAGATGGCTGATGCAGTCTGGGAGAAATGCAACATGGGTTGCAACACACTGGCAACTTGCAACAGCAACCAGACAACTCCCAAGTAGGGTAATAAAGTTTGAAATACCCGGCGGCGGCGTAACTCAGACAAAAAGCGCTTTAACATGAGTCTCTTTCCAATCTGACTGATTAAACACGCGGAGCGAAATAATTTATCTGCCTGCGCTATCCATCTGTAACTTGTTGATAATCATAATAGTAGTGCTTTAAATGCAAGGACATTCGAAAATCAAAGTGCGCCTTTTGCACCAATCAAAAATCGCCTATTACATTGCATGCCACGCTAACGCTATTTTGCCCTGTCAAACTTTCTAGCTGAATGCCCCCAAAAACTTTTGTAAGAACTCTTGATGCGAAGGAGAGGAAGTAATCGCCATTTTTTGAACTGACTGGATTTTACTCAGGACTTCGTGACTTTGTTCAATCCCCATATGTCGGACAATCGTTGGCAAATCTTGAGGAAGAGACTCCATGCCATACAATATCGCCGCATAATTTGTGGCACGAAATATCAGGCCAGCATTTAGGAAATCGGAATCAGTAGGCGCTTTGTGCTTCCACAACTGCAATAGCTCATTGAGATCACCTGAACGAGCCATATTAGTTTGTATATCCTGCCAAAATGGCGTGTCATGGCGCTTGGTCAAAACGTAATGCAACACTATAAAGTCAACCGTCTGATCGAATAGGTTGTTCAGTACTGCGTTATATTTGTCCCTCGCGGCATCGCTATCTTCAAGCACCAGATAATCGGTCAGGAATCGCAAACTCATTTCAATAAAATACAAGCCTGTGGACTCAAGTGGTTCGATGAAACCCTGAGCTAAACCGATTGAGACACAATTTCCGACCCAAGCCCGATCCTGACGACCGACACGAGTAGTGAAATGGTTCACTCCTTGTTCGTCACCTAACCCGAATACCTGACGAAATTCAGCTTCGGCTTCCATTTCTGATAAATGTTGACTGGAATAGACGTAACCAAGTCCTTTACGACTTTGCAAATCGATGTCAAACGTCCAGCCAGAACGCCTCGCAGTTGCGGTGGTATAGGGTTTGGGTACGAACTTGTCGCTTTGTGGTACTCGTGCAGTAACAGCCTTGTCGCAGAACAATTTGTCGCTGTAAGAAATAAACGTAGCACCTAGCGCAGATGCCAGAATGGAACGGAATCCGCTGCAATCAATGAACAAATCCCCTTCCACTTGCTGGCCAGATGCTAATCGCACCGAACCTATGATCCCGTCTTGATGATTAACGTCGGTCACGTGGTCACAAATATGCTTTACCCCACGTTTTACGGATACATCACGCAGGAAATGAGCAAACTTAATCGCATCTAAATGATATCCATAAGGAACCGGTGCGCGATATTGGCTATCGTGCATTAACTTGGGTGATTTTTCCGCTGCAGCGAGAATCCCCTGCACCCCCATAAAGCGATCAAACCGTGGAGGTGTGGCAGATTTAAATTTCAGATTCAACCAATGGTTAATTACCCCTTCAGGCGCTATTGGCGCGATGTCTTCAAAGGGGTGAAAATACTGATCCTTGGGATCATCTCCAATCTGCCAGTGTTTAAATAGAATTCCGTGTTTTAGCGTGGCATCAGTTGCCACCATAAATTCACCTTCTGACAAATCGCAGGCTTCCAAGAAACCGCGCAAGGTGTGTACCGTTGCCTCGCCAACCCCAATCGTCGGTACATCTGCTGACTCAATTAACGTGACTTCAAACTGACTGTTGTTACCGAATACATGATTCAGATAACACGCAGTCATCCAGCCAGCGGAACCACCTCCGACTATAACAACGCGGCTTTTTTTCATATAGACTCACCTTCAGATGCCATCAGCTAAGCGCGGGAATGACCTTGAATAAGTTACTGATCAACCCACACTCCAAACCATATATTATTTGGCTCGGAAATAAAGAAGTTCCGTTATTTGTCATTGATGACATTTTTGCCACACCTCTTGAAGTGAGGCATCTGGCGTTTTCAAACTCGTTTCCATCTTCAGTTGCTTACTACCCTGGTCGGCATCAACCACTTAGTCAGGAAGACCCAAGCATCAAGGCGTTTTGCCATTTTATCGCTACGGTATTGACCCGAGCGACCGGAAAGCAAATCAAAACAGAAGCCATTTCAACCGACTTTTCAATCCTGACTACACCGGAAGAGAAGTTGTTAGACAATCAAGGGCAGCCACATATCGATGGCACACCGATGTTGGGGGTGATTTACCTCAACGAACAGGATTTAGGCGGAACCGTTTTTTTTCGCAACCGCGAGACAAACTCTATGACGGTAGTGACCGAGGCACAAAAAGCGCATTATCAAAACCTGAGTGCTCAACGGAAACTAGACACTCCATTGGGTTATGTGACAGACACGAATACCCAATGGGAAAAAGTGGATACCATCGAGGGCAAACTCAACCGTCTGGTAATTTGGCCGGGTAATGTATTCCACTCTATTGATGTAAAAGTTAATCCTGCTAGCGGCCAACTTGACGAGAAGCGATTAACGCAGCGAGTCATTATTAATGCCATAGGTTAATGTCAAAATATTTTACACTGTTATTATGGTTAATTGATAAACCTCTGATTTACAGTACATTTAAAGTTGGCCTGAACTTTGCTAATTGAGACATGTTGTTCATGTAGTTGGAGTTGTAGTTATGACATCAAATAAAACCAAAGTCGCGTTGGGTTTGCTTGCAACCGCAGGGTTATCCTCTAGTGCTCAAGCCGGATTAGTGAGCATTACAAACCAATTAGACAGTTACATGGACAGTAACAACCTCATCGAAGGTGTCTTCGATATCAATCCTTTTCTACAAGAACAGTCTGGATTAGGCGTTGACGTTGACCTGGTGCATGCCACATTCAAGGTGTATGGCTTCTCTTCTGAGTTACAAACCAGCACCTACACCCAGTATGTTTCAGGCAGTTCTTATTACAGTCCTAGTAGCGGCGGATGTTACTACAGCCGTTGGGGTGGCAGCAGTTGTTACTACAGTCCCAGTTACTATTATTCCAATTACACCTACAACGAATTTATTGGCGATGGTGAAGCAGACATTCTGTTAGTAGATTTTGGTGACCAGCAGTTGACTGACACCACCCAAAATGACGATGTGTTTGTGCGTCAGTACACCAACAATAACGTGTATTACTACTCGAGAAATTACCGTACCTACAATCAGTACGACAGAAATGACTTTGGTGACATCTTTGCCAGCACAACACTGAGTGTGGATTCGTTTGCAGATTTGTTGGCTGATGGGTTATTCGGTTACACCGGACAAATTAGCGCTGGACACTTTGATTCATTGACGTTTGAGTTAGAAATCGAATATGAAACTCGTCAGGCTTTATTACGTCCGGCAAATGCTCAAGGGGTGAGCGAGCCAACAGCTCTGTGGTTGCTACCACTTGGATTAATCGGAATCGCTTCAGTAAGACGTAGTAAAAAGGGTTAATTGGGTTTGACCAGTAATATCAAATAATCCGCACCTCTCGCGAATTACCTGATATTAGTTGTCTTGGCATTTACCCGCTTGAATAGTGTGGTTACCTAACCTGGGCATTACCACCAAAAACCTGTTAGCGCGATGCATGCATCGCGCTTTTGTTATTTACTGGCTTTGGCCGCGTTAACCGCCTCCAGATAGCGCTGCACCTCTTTTTTGGCTTTGTATATGGTGTTCAGTTTAACCACCTGTTCGGTGCTCAATATCTGCTTTTTTGCAGCCTCCGGCCACTGATCCAGCGCGACCTGACAGGTCGGCTTGTTGCTGGTTTTGCGCTGAAATACCCAGGCCGGAGCAGTCGCAGTTTTGTTCTTTTCATGAGCAAGATCAGACAGTTTCGCCAGCACTGCATAGTCATACACACCAATGGTTGCTTTATCACATAGCTCAGTCCGACCATTCGCATCAACCCAAAACAGTTCCGCGTACCAACCATTGCCGTCACGATAATCCTGTGGCTCAACACCATCTTTGTAGGTGTAATACAGGTCATATTCCATTAATTGCACATAACCTTGGTCTCGCTCACTCTCATCCCACGCCATAAAAGCAATGAGCAACCCTATTCCACATACTCCCAAAGCTATATAGCCCAACAATGCTGCGAACGTTTTCATAAGACTCTAACCGTTAAAAAAAGAGCGCTATTTTACGAATGGACACTCTCTAAACCCAGTGAATAATTCATATTCTATTCAGCGAGTTAAGTTATAGTTTTGACAAAACAACGGAAGGAGTTGGGTTATGCGTTATTTTTTACTAATCGCCGCGGTAGTTTTAAGTGGCTGTGCCAGTTTTCGTTTTAGTGAACAACAATGGCAAGCCAGTGTTGAACAGAAGGTCAGCGAGTGGAACTTGGAGGATGTGCGACGTATTAACACATTCCGCCTCGACAGTTGGACACCGCTAGGCGAAAAATACCTGATTCTGCGCGCCTCGTTTGCTCGCCCTTATCTGATTGAACTCAGCAGTCGTTGTCCTGATCTGGACTGGTCACATGCTATTGGTACAAAGCAAACGATGAGTTCGTCGTTAGATGCAGGGTTTGATTCAATCGTAAGCGGAGAACAACCTAACATTCCCTGCCGGATAGGTAAGATTTATCCATTGACGCGAGAACAGGACAAAGCTCTGACTAAACTGGAAGAAAATGCCGCCGAGGAAACGCAAGCCGCTAAACAGGCTTGAGCCGTTGCAACTGGCGAATACGCAGATACAACATTCCGCGACTTAAAACACTCGCGCCATTGAGCACCAATAATGGCCATGCCTGCACTATGGGCATGGTCAACCCGAACATCAGGGTACTGATATCCTTGATCAAAATACTTCTGAATAACGAAGCCGATAACGCCCCAACTTCGCCGGTGCGGTTCAATACCCAATATTGATGCAATGTGCCTTGCACCAGTATAACCGTCACCACCAGCATCATCCCGTTGGCGGCCATACTGGCAAGCGCCGGATAAGGCCTAAAACCCATTGAAATCCACCCTGCAACAAAAGCCAGAGAAGCCAATGAGGTTACCCACAGCGTGCGGCTATGGCGTCGCTCTTGCCAAATCCGCCATAAAATCGCCAGCAGTAATATCAATGCCCCACACCGGGTCCACACCAGATAATGATTGAAAGGGTCGATGGCGATGCCAAAAATAAAGTTGGCATAAAAGCCAAAATAACTGGAGGCAAATTGGTTAACGGATAGGCTTTGCGTGGCGGGCAGGTGTTGTCGACGACGCCGTTCGATTTCCCACCACTGTCGTGCCAGTCCATACCAGGTCAGCAGAAATAATAGCGAACTTATTACACCCAGCAGGTGGTACATCCTGAAACACCATCAAACAAGCCTCGCTGATAGTGTAATCGCTTTTAAATCAGAGACCTATCAATCTTCACGGGCAAATTGCGCGACATATTGATCATCGGCACCGGCCATGAGCTGACATTGAACAAAATTGCTGTGACTTTGTAACGCAAGACATACCCGGTGGGGTACGTTATCGCGATGCAACTGATTGTCCACCAGCGTCCAGTTACTGTAGTCACCGGTGAGCAGTTCTTCATCCACCAGTGAATCCTTGATGCCGTTGCCATCGGCATCATGAACAGCGTTGGCGATGCTTTCTGGTTGCAGCCCGTCATATAGCATGATGAAAAAGGTAATCGCCGCATCGATTTGCCGTGCATCATTGGCATACTGCAGCGCCCGACTTTTGGCTGCCTGATCGGCGACACTATTATCTTCCACAACAGACGGTTCACAGCCCACCAACCACAACGAATAAAACATGGCAAAAAGCACGCGATACATTAACAACTCCTGCTATAGGTTTGGCATGTCAATACGACTTCTATGACGACTGGTCAGACATCTTTCTTGCGAGTATGCTGACAATCAGATAACTAAACCGTATCAAAACATAGCGTTAGCGGCGCCATCTGACCACTTTTGCGCCAGCCAAGGAGAACAATAATGACTGACTATACCCGTATCCTACTCACTGCCCGCCCTGACAAACGCGGCATTGGCGATTATCTGTTTACCCGTGAGCGGGTTGCTATTCCGTCTCCAGCTGAAGGCGAGATTTTGGTAAAACAAACGCATATGTCACTGGATCCCGCCATGCTGGGCTGGATGAGCCCGGATACCGAAAGTTATATCCCACCGGTACAACTGGGTGAAGTGATGCGATCCAGCGGTGCCGGTGAAGTCGTCGAATCAAACCATCCCAACTTCAACGTGGGCGATCGGGTAATGGGTATGATGGGCTGGACGGAATATGCCGTCAGTAATGGCAAAGGGCTGAACAAAATTCAGGACAGTATCAGTACGGAAATGGCTCTGTGTATCTTTGCATTACCCGGCCTGACCGCTACCCAGGGCTACCTGAACGTGGGCAAGCCCAAGGCAGGCGAAACCCTGGTGGTAACCGGAGCCGCCGGCTCGGTAGGCTCCATCGTCGGCCAGATGGCGAAAGCCGACGGTTTACGTGTGATTGGCGTCGTGGGTAGCGATGAAAAGGCGAAATGGATTGTGGAAGAGCTTGGGTTCGATGGCGCAATCAATTATAAATCAGATGATTTGGCCGACAAGCTTGCTGCTCTCACCCCGGATAAGATCGATATTTTCTTTGAAAATACTGGCGGCCCAATACAGCAACTGATTTATCAACGCATGAATACCCATGGCCGAATTGTTGTGTGCGGCATGATTGCCGATTATCTGTCGGCTACGCCAGCCCCCGGGCCAAACTGGATCAATATGATCAAAAAACGCCTGACCATCCAGGGCTTTGCGATGCCGGATCACTTTCACGAAGTACCCAAATTACTCGGCCAACTCACGCCCTATGTGATGCAAGGTAAAATCAAATATCGCGCGCATACCATCGAGGGCCTCGACCAGGCCGTTAATGGTTTGCAGATGTTATTCAATGGCGACAACCAGGGTAAAATGCTGGTCAAGTTGTAAGCAGGCTTGGGCTTTCAGGCCAGGTGACCCACCTTGACATAAATCAGCGCGCCATCTTCCCGGGTAAAGGGATGGTGCGCTGACATGTGCGGGCTGCGTATCCAGCTTCCGGCCGGGTATGCACCATGCTCATCATAGAAAGTGCCCTCTAGCACTAAAATTTCTTCACCGCCCCAGTGTTGATGGGGTTTAAATAGTGTGTCGGGAGCCCAGCACACCAGCGCCACATGCTCACCACCAAACTGGTGTAAGCCCAACACAGTTAATCCTTCGACGAGCCCCTGAGCCCAGCTGGCGCTACGGGTATTGATAACACATTGCCGGCTATCCTCTGCACTGAACTGATGCAGTTTGACAAATATCAGGGCGCCCTGTGACCCGACTCGTGGGGTATGGCTGGAGCCAATCGGATTACGAATATAGGTACCGGCCGGATACAGGCCATGTTCATCGCCAAATTCCCCCTCCAGCACCAATATCTCTTCACCGCCTGCATGCTGATGAGCAGGAAATACACTGTTCGGCGCATAGCGCACTAAAGATGTGGCGCGGGCAACTTCATCGCCGATGCGATCTAACATCATGCGCTCGACCCCTGCCACTGGCGAAGGCACCCACTCATAGTCGCTCGGCACTACCACTTCTCGTTTGGCAAAATCTGCTCGTAATCGCATTGTTCCTCCTGCTAGGGCGAGCTATTACGTGAATCAATGGTGAACGGATCGCTGGAATTCGCAAAACTCTTTGGCGTAACCAACACAATTTAGTATCGTGACGCAAAATTCCCGGATTCCGAATAATTATGACACGACACCTGCTCCTACTAGTGCTTGGCCTTCTCACCTTGTCTGGATGCGCCAGCATGAATAAAGATGAATGCCTCAGCGCCGATTGGTATCTGATTGGTTATGAAGATGGAGCGGCCGGCCGCAACCCGCAACAAATTGGCGATTACCGAAAAGACTGCGCGGAATACAGCGTGACACCGGATTTAACCCGTTATCAACAGGGTCATAATGAAGGCTCGCAGAAGTATTGTACCGCGCGAAATGGCTTTGAAGTGGGACGCCAGGGGCAAAACTATCAGGGCAATTGTCCAGCCAATCTGGAACAGACCTTTTTACGTGGCCACCGGGATGGCAAAGATCTTCATACTCTGCAAATTGCCGCCAAACAGGCCGCCAATGAATTCGAACAGCAACAACGGCAACTCGCCCAGCTGACTGATTTGTTGGAAAGCAAAAAAGAACAACTCATTGCCGATGGTTACACCCGAGATGAACGCGCGGCGATCCGTCAGGAAATTGAAGACATCGGCCTGCAATTTGCAGATCTGGCAGAGCAAACCGAAGCCTTGCAGGCACGCATGGAAGAAACAGAACTGAACTATCAGCGTCGCCTGGAGCTGCTCAAAGCCCGCTACTGGTAAGCCCGCTTTACCCTGCCGGGCGTCTGTAGATATACTGCCGCCCGTCCAGTGCGTTTACGGAGCCACAAGATGTTGGACTTGCTTGGTCAACTGACTCAATTTCTCTCTGCTTACTTCAAAGACATGAGCCTGATGCTCACCGCTACGATTTTAGTGGTGTACGGTGACCTGATTAACAGCCATGTGAAGCGGGCCATTTCACCTTATCACTTTATCGTGCGTTGCATTGTATTCGTATTGTTATGCGCATTCGGCTACGGCGCCATGACCCTATACGCCGCACCGTTCGTACTCTACGTAATCAAATATCTGCCATGGCACTATCAGGGTCTGGGGTTTCTGCTCAGCTTTGTGTTAATCGGATTTCTGGCAGAACGTCGCAGATATATGTAACGCCAGTCGCTGCCACACACTTAGTCACTGATTTTTAATTCAAATTTAGCGTCTGCGAAGTAGTCTGGTCTATGCTCAAACATGCCGTGATTATGTTTGATAAGAGCAAGTTCTATGAAGCCAGCTATGTTAATCCGCACCAAAGCCCTGTACCTCGGGGGGGGCCTGCTGCTCACAGCAATTATTGTGATCTACAGTGTCATGCAATTGCTCGCATTGCCCATCATCCAGCATGAGATGGAAATCGAAACCCAGTTACGGGTCAACAGCAGTGCCAATGAATTAAAGGTCGCACTGGCTCGTGGCGAAGCGGTCACCCAAGCACTTGCCGCCTTAGCTGAGCAAGCCTCTTCAAATAAAGCCCTTTTGGTGGAGCAAGCACCAGGCATCATCAACCAATTTGGTAACCAGGATATTGCTGGCGGCGGTTTGTGGCCGGAGCCCGGTGCCCTGAGCCCCTCTGTGCAGCGAGACTCGCTATTTTGGGCACGTGGCAATACGGGCCAATTGGAAATGTTACAGGATTACAACGACCCTGCCGGCAGCGGGTACCATAATGAGCCCTGGTACACGGTTGGCAAACAACTGAAGACGGGTCAGTGTGGTTGGTCGGATGCCTATGAAGACCCCAGCAGTGGCGTTGCGATGGTGACCTGTACCGTACCAATAAAAGCCAATGGCACCTTCTGGGGCGTGGCCACCATCGACTTGAAATTATCAGGCCTGGCAGCACTGTTCGCGCGTCAGAATCAGGAATCTCAGGGCTATAGTTTTGCGCTGGGTGCTAATAATCAAATCATCAGCTTTCCGGCTATTCGTAAAAGCAGACTGGATATGCAGATGCTCAGTGACGCAGTACAACAAGACTCAAGCCTTTCGCCATTAGCCAGCGCCATCAGCAGTGGTGCCCCGCTGAGTTATTTACCCTCTGGCGTGGTAGATGGCGAAGAAAGCCTACTCACCCTGCTCAATTTACCTGACTACGGCATGAAAATGGGCATGGTACTGCCACTGAGTGTAATGCAAAGCCCGGTAAATAAACTCAGCCTGAGTCTATATCTGACCTTGCTGCCGCTGCTGGTCGTATTTGGCGTAATACTGGTGTTGTATAGCCGCAAACTGATGGATTGGATTGACGAAACTACCAGTCAGATTAAACGCCTGATCAGTGGCGGGTCCTCTGCCACACTAACAATCGAACGGTTGGATGAAATTGGCTTACTGAAGCAAGCGGTAAATGACTATGGCGAACATTTGAATGGTATCTTGCGCCAAATCGCATCGGAAGCAAAAGAATCGAAATCCAGCGCAGAGAAACTTAGCCAGCTGGCTAATGTGCTGAAAAAGCGTGCCGAGGGCCAGCTTAATGAAAACAATATGCTTGCCGCAGCGATAAATCAGATGGCCAGCAGCGCCACTGAGGTCGCCAATAACACCCGCAGTACCTCGGGCACGGTGGACGAGTCGCAGCAATTAGTGCAACGGCGTATGGGGGATGTGGAAGCGAATAACGCGGCCAGCCGTGAATTGGCAGGCGTGTTGCAGCAAACCGCCGATATCATCACCCGTTTATCTGAAGACTCGCAGCAGATGGGCGCCATATTAGACGTGATAAAGAGTATTTCCGAACAAACCAACTTACTGGCACTCAATGCAGCTATCGAAGCCGCGCGTGCCGGTGAACAAGGTCGTGGTTTCGCGGTGGTGGCAGATGAAGTACGCACTCTCGCTGGCCGCTCACAATCGTCCGCCAATGAGATTGAAAATATGATCGCGCAACTGCAAAACTCCGCGAAACGTGGTGTGGAAATTATCAATAATTCACAAAACCTTTCCGAGCAATCGCTGGAGCGTTCCGACAAAGTCATTGCCGGATTTCGCGAAATTGTTGCTGCGTTTAGCGGTATTGCCGATCGCACCTCACAAATTGCGGTGGCGGCCAGTGAACAGGCCACGGTGGCCAGTGAGATCCATAAGCTAGCCGAGGGAATTCGGGAGAGTAATGAGCTTAACTCAGAAGATGCCAATACCCTGTCGAATATGAGTGGCCATTCCGCCAAACTATCGCAGCGACTGTACGATCTCAGCCATCCCTAGAATACATGGCAAACTTACGATAATAGCGGAGTCAGCAAGGCGCTGACTTTCGCTATTTTCTCATTGTTGAGTTGGCGATAATCCAGATACGGACACACCAATAGATGCTGCGCCGCATCCAGTGCTAACTCTCCATTTAGCCAAACAAGCTGACTATGCAATTGATTGTCGTCTATCAGGGCTCTGGCGTGCTGCCGACCGGCAATAATATGGATAACCGGGCGACCTTCGTTATCAGTTAACCGAGTTAAATCGGGCGGGCTGAATAACAAAGCGCAACAAGACCCTGACTGCAATAAACAGTTATCACGCCAGTCCTGCCATCGGTGATATTCATCGCGCACAATGGGGAATGTAGGGGGTAAAGCGAACACCAGCTTGCTGTATACATTAAATACCTTGCGCCAACCGTTACCACATTGCTGGCCAATTGCCTGTACCTGCCCCGCCACCAGCGGCTGGATGGTATGCAGTGCAATTATCTCTGGGATTGGCGGAGGATTCGCCACATAGATTCTTAGCCGAGCATCAAAGTCGCCCAAGCCAATTTGTAAGCTTTTGCCTGTCATCACTACCAGGTACTAGTTGTTAAACCGAGGCCAAGTGTACCAAGTCACAGGGCAGAAAAAAGTGGACTGTTGTCCGCCTTGATCATTACAGGTTGATGCATCCCCCGCCCACCGGGCACCAGGACTTACCACCGAGTTCCTTACATTCTTCCTGAGTGGAGGAATTTTTCTTCAATACGCCCACACCACCTTTCATCGACCAGCATTGGCCGGAGTCAGCATCAGCCATGCCATTCATCCCGCCAGCACAGGCTGCGAGCATCAAGCTGAATCCCCCAATCACTGCGGTTCTGATAATTGCTGTTCGACGTTGTTTCCTGATTAACATTGGATTGTCCTCATTCGATATTTGCAAAGCATCGCTCGCGGGGACATGGGTCCGGGACATCCGGGCGACCTGGCTAAGTATAGTTGGGCAGGTAATCAGACGGGTTAAAAACGAAAAAACGAGCCAGCGGCTCGTTTTAACAACATGCGGAATTCAGGAATCAGGCCTGCTTCTTTTCCAGCTTAACGACCTCGGCTGATTCTTCCTCTAGCAGGTCGGCAGCTGGGGTACCTTTAAACAGTTTGCCAACCGAGTCCTTATTCTTGGCCAGCAGAATAGACAATTCTTCCATCACAGACTCTTCCAACCGAATACCTTTCGCTTCGATATATTCTGCGACGTTATCCGCAACATCGAGCATTTTATCGTACAGATCGGCTTCTTTTTTGTCCGTTGTGACCATTTTTTCGACCCCTTTATGCTCCACCACATAGCGCACAATAATTGCCATTTCATTCTCCTGTTGGATAAATACCGGTGCAGCATAACACAAATACTGTAAATATAAACAGTATAATTAAGTCATTCAAAATGGATAATCGGTTAAGGCATGGCAGAACATGTAAACGTAAAAAAGCGGTAACTGGGTTACCGCCAAATCATACGTTCACCTTTCTTATTTGTGCTTTTGTAAGAAGGCAATCAAACCGCCGGCATAGTTATCTGCATCGTCCCACATCGCCATATGACTGCCATTGGGGCACAGTAAATACTCACCGTTTGGTAGCGCCGAGGCCATCGATTCCATATAAGCGGGTTCCATCGTGTCATGGGTTGCCGCGATGACTAAGGTGGGCACTGTGATGGTTTTTAGCTCCTCAAAACGCTGCCAGTTTTCTAACTTGCCACTGGCACCCAGTTCGCTGGGACCCTGCAGTGGTATGTAGATTGAATTGTTAATCTTACTAAACGCGCGGTTAACTGCATCAGGCCACTGCTCGGCCGGCATACGTAACACATGTTTTTCATAATGGTTAGGAACTAGCAGCTCCATATATCTGGGGTTTGCGAAATCCCCTGCCGCTTCGATGGCTTGTAGCTCCGCTAACACAGCAGGATCGATTGTGGTTTTCAGCACCTGATCGGCGTAGCGATTATATTCAGGCACACTGGCCATCATGTTAGAAATGATTAAGCCTTTCAGGTGTTGCTGATGTTGCAAGGCATATTCGATGGCAAGAATGCCGCCCCACGAATGCCCCAGCAAAAAGAAGTTGTCTTTGTTCAAGCCCAGCGCTTGCCTGACTTGCTCCACTTCATCAACAAAACGCGGGATTTCCCATAATGCCGGCTCATCTGGCTGATCACTGAAGGCCGATCCCAGCTGGTCGTAGTAATAGTATTCGATGTCTTGTGCGGGCAGATATTGATCGAGAATTTCGAAATACTCATGGGTAGCGCCCGGCCCGCCATGCAATAACAGCAATTTAATTTTGGGATTATCTCCCACTTTACGGGTGTAAACCTCAAATGTGCCTTTGGGCGTCTGCACAGGGATCATTTTTACATCGCCACCTGCCAGAGTGGTGTTGCTGGTTAACAGAGCGAGTGTAGCAATCAGTAATGCAAACCATGATTTCATTAGGGCTATTCCATCATCAGAGAAGTCAGCAGCAAAGCACAGGACTTAATGCCGGTCAATAAACAGCCAAATCACTCCACTTCGACATAGTTGTCAAACTCACACATCGCCGGCTCGGCAGTGGATAAACGATCTATCTCAGCGCGACTGACTTTGACGCAGCCGCTGGTAATATCAATCCATTCTTTTTGTACAAAACTGAATTCCCCATATTCAGGAGAATACAATTGGTACTGGGTGGCATCATCATCGCCTTCCGCTATAGCGGTAAACAAACCACCAAACAGTAATCCGACTAAACCACCCGCAATCATATCTTCAGAATTGCCATCTAATTCATCCAGAAAACCACTGACACCGCCAATCAGCATGCCCGTTTTAACATGCGATGCCAGCTTGACGGGTTCAGCATTGACTACCTGCGCGTAGAACTGCTGGATAATTTGATTCTGACTGGCACGATCCACACCCTGGGTCGCACAGCCATTGAGTAACAGAAGTAAAGCGGGCCAAATTCGCATCATGTTTTCCTTCTCTTGTAAGGTAAGTTTGATACCGACAACGTCGGATTACAGATGGAAGTATGAATGCGAGGCAGAGTCTAATCTGTAGCGTTTTGTGTAAATGTGTAGCGTAGTTGCATGCGGGCCAACATCAGGTATGCAAGGCCGCGCACGCAGTTACGATTTCGAAACGTAACGTTCTTATCTGGTCGATTGGCGTTGTAGAAACGCTAACGCCTCATCGTTTAAACAACGATTAGATAAATAGGTTCTACCAGCCTGACTGTGCAAAAGCCAACCGGCCTCGGTAGATTCAATTCGATTTAGCTCATCCCAGCGAAGCTGATTGTTAACGTAAGCAGACTGCCAATAAATGCCGGATTCATCCATTTTCAGTTCTACCGGGCTGTTCGCACTGCGGCTTAATAACTGCCGCCACAGCCACCAGGCCTTGCGAAACTTTACACTCAATGCCTCAACGGCACCAAGGCAGATAATAAACCAGGCCAGATAGCCACTAACGGGCGTCCCGTATAGTAAAACCACGCCAAACAGCGCGATTAATATCGCCTTTGTATAAGGTTTAACCCCTTCTATTGGCGGCACCGAGGCATCAAACGTTTCACTGAAATGGCTTTTATCCAATACAAACGTGGTCGAATAGTGAAATGGCACTGTCATTTGCATATCTGTATAACGAAAAAAGACATTCTACCTCACCTCAAAGCTTTGATAAAAACAAGTCGCCCTGTCTCTGTGCATATGCTCAGTCAATACGCTGAAATGAGCGGGAACACGACCAGTTGTTGCCACATATCATGACATTTACCCGCGAATTCCCAATAATGGGTTACCACTTAGGGAATTATCGAGAGCAAAATAATGGAACGACGTGAGTTTATTCATACCGCAATCATCAGCGCTTTGGCAACGGCGATGCAACCCACCCTGGCTTTCGCACAAAGCAAAACCGGGATGCATAAACCACCGCGTTTACGCGCCGGTCAAACCGTTGGCCTGATTGCGCCAAGCAGTAATGTCATGGAAAACCAGGATATTGGCTTTGCTATCGATATTCTCAAATCGTTCGGCTTTAAGGTAAAAACCGGCCAGCATTTGTATGCGAGACACGGCTATTTGGCCGGCGAGGACCAAGTCCGCGCAGCGGATGTCAACGCCATGTTCAAAGATCCGGACGTTGATGCCATCTTCTGCTTGCGCGGGGGCTATGGCTCCCCCCGTATCTTGCCTTATCTGGATTACGCCAGCATCGCCAAACATCCTAAAGTGATAATCGGCTACAGCGATGTAACGGCTCTGCTCAACGCCATTTATACCCAAACCGGCATGGTCACGTTTCATGGCCCGATCGCCGCGCAGAACTTCACAGATTACACCCTTAGTCAGTTCAAGCAGGTGCTGTTTGACGCCCAGGCTGCCACCATCGCTGCGCCACCAGCGTTTGAAACAGCAGAGGGCCGCGCCGAGCGCGACAACCGCATCACCGTCATTACACCGGGGGTAGCGGAAGGTAAACTTATCGGCGGCAACCTGTCGCTAATGGTTAAGTTAGTCGGCACGCCCTACGAGCCGGACTATCGCGGCAATATTCTGATTCTGGAGGATGTCAGCGAGGCGCCCTATCGCATTGATGGCATGCTCACACATTTAAAACTTGCAGGAAAATTACAACAACTTGCGGGCATTGCGTTTGGAAAATGCAGCGATTGTGAAATAGATGGCAATAGCTTGAGCATCGAGCAGGTGCTTAACGATCATTTACAACCCTTGGGCATCCCAGTGATACGCGGCCTGATGATCGGTCATATTGACGACCTGGCAACGATTCCCATTGGGGTCCGCGCGCGGTTGGATACCAGTCAGCCCGCTATTCAGTTATTGGAAAGTGGGGTGAGCTAAATGTTGACGAGTGTTGGGTTACTGGCGTTAAGCCAGTCGCTGTTATTTGCTCCACAACCGGATATCTCGCTGGAGATTACCAGCGGCGAACAGCTGAATACCTGGGTGTTTTTCGCCCCCCATCAGAATGAAAACATCGCCAATCAATATCTGGCCAACAAAGTAACACAAACTGGCGGCAAATTTGTACGTCTGCAGCAATCCGGACAACGACACATTCACTTGCAGATCGGCGAGCAGCACTATGAGATTGATCCGAATCGCATTTTTACCCCAGCCGGGCGCGAGGCGACGCTTTTAAAACTGAACAAAGACCTCACAAGCACCTCCCCGGATTTTGTTACCGCCATGGCGCTCAGTCAGCAACTGGCCGATTTTATTCTGGCTCAATTGCAAACGCCCAATTGGGTCGCCATTCACAACAACACGCAAGGATTCGATGATGATGGCCATCAGGGCCGCGGCACTATCTCTATCAAGCGTTATCAGGACAAATTGGCGCAAGGCGCTAAATACCTGTTAAAGGTGCATGATGCGGGTCAGGATGAAGACGACCTGTTTTTTATTACCGAGCCGACCGATTATGCACACATGCAACAAGCCGGATTCAACGTGGTGCTGCAAAATCCGCAGGTTGCTACGGAGCCAGATGAGGATGACGGCTCTTTATCAGTGCTGGCAGAAAAGCAGGGACGACGCTATATCAATATTGAAGCTGAACGCGTCGATGACGATGGCTTTGGCCAAGACCATCTAACGGAGCAGCAACAGATGATCGATTTCGTTTTCGAGCAATTGATAAGTACCACGCCCTGATTTCACGGCAGTGGCAGCAGATTCAAATCGTCCAAACCGGCACGAATAATCTGCATATTGGCATCTCCGGGGTCGGTTTTTTCAGTCAGGTAACTGGCGTCTTTTTCTTTCCACAATGGGTGACCGATAAAGCGTTGATACTCGTGATGACCTATCACATAGTCAATTGCGTGCTTACCAGCCAGATAACGGATTAAGCGGATATTTGCCTCGATTTGCGCCTCAGTCAGCGGCAGCGCTTCACCGTCGGCGATATTCTCAATACCGATGGCGGTGTGATTAAGGCCAATCACGTGACGGGCGAAGACGTTGGTCGGCAGCAACTGGTAGATACTGCCATCACGATCCACCAAAAAATGCGCCGAGACATTTAACCCACTGGCCGCACTGATTTTTGCCCGCGACGCTGGCAAAGTAGAGGGGTTAAATACCTCAAAGGTTTTTTGCAACGTAGGAACCACTGTCCAGTGGACTACCACCATATTGGGGGAGATCGCCGCTTTTTCCTGCACAATACCGTAGTGTTCGCGCATGTATTCCAGCGACAACTGTTCACGTTCAGCATCAAAAGTAATTGGCCATTGAGTGATCCGGGGCGAATTTACACCGACGCAACCGCCTAACATCACAAACAACATCAATACAGTGGCACGCATTTAACTATCTCTTGTGTATTTTTGTGCAAGCTTATCAGTAAACACCGCATAAAATGCTTTTGTGCGACTGGCATAATACAAATTGAGTTAAAGCTAATCACAGCAACAAAAAAGGCGAGCCTGAGCCCGCCTTTGCAACACAGAACTTGCGTCTTAGTGCTTGTCACCGCGACTTTGGAACTTGCGCTCTTCGGTGTTGATTTTGATCCATTCGCCAGTGCTGATGTATTCAGGTACCTGAACAACCAGACCGGTAGTCAGCTTGGCTGGTTTAGTACGCGAGGTCGCTGATGCACCTTTGATTGACGGATCAGTTTCTTCCACCTGCAATTCAACGCTCATTGGCATATCCAGCGCCACTGGCACTTCACTCACGATAATGACCTGAATACCGTCAGTCTCTTCATTGAAAAACAAGGCGTCATCGCCCACAGAGTCTTTGTTCAGGTGATATGGGGTGTAATCTTCTTTATCCATGAACACGAACTCGTCGCCATCCATATAAGAAAACATCGCAGGACGACGGATCAGATCCGCATAATCCAGCATGTCAGAGTCTTTGAAGGTCTCATCAAACTTCTGACCGGTCACGACATCATACATACGCATACGGTAGATGCTGCCACCCGCACGGCCTTGCGGCACAGAGCGCTCGATATCGCGCACGATACAGGTTTTGCCATCAAAAATGATGGTGTTGTTCTTTTTGATTTCACTTGCCTTTGGCATGGGGTAATCCTGCGTTGTTGAGTCAGCGCGCAGCCGACAACTAGCTTTAAAATTCGCCGGCTATTTTCCAGCATTTTTGCTCTTTGGAAAAGCCACTGATAACTAAATAAGCGCCTGAATGTATTAATTAGGCTTGGTTTTCAGGTTAAAGCCCCACCAACCGGCGATGGCACTCATGCTGGTCACAAAAATGCCCCAGCTCCAGTCCACCAGCGTAATAAACAGGCTGTAACCTTCAATAATGCTGTAGTTGGTCAGGTTATATGCCCCGTAACTGGCCAGCCCTAAAAAGGCGCCATCAATACCTGCGTACCACCAGGGCTTTTCGCGATTGGCGATGACGGTTAATACCAACACCACGGCAGAATAGCTCAGATAAAACACCAGCCACGGCCACTGGATAAATTCATTACGCAGTAGGCTCGCCATCTCAGTTTGATACCAGGACTGGGCGATTAATCCCAGCCAGATCCCATCCAGTACGGCAAAACACAACAAAATAGTCAGCATGGATACAATCAGGGGACGTAAATGGTGGAGAATTTTCGCAATCACAACAGGTTTGTCCTCAAACGAATCAGACTTAAATCAGGAATAAGATCCCGGATATTAAAACAGGCTCGGGCTAGTCGCCGCCTAATAATTTACGTAACTTTTCTTCCGCTAACTCGGCCGGCGTTTTGGCTTTGTGCTGTGCAGATTCATTAGCCTTATCAGCAGGTGCGGCAGGCTCATCACCAAATAGCGCTGCTAGTTTGGCTTTTGCTGCGGCAGATTTGTCCACATAACCGCCACTGTAGGCGTTAGCTTTTGGCGCGAAGTAATCGCAAAAATTGGCCTTCTCTTTGTCGTTAGGTGGTTCGGCGCGCTGTTCGGTGCAATAGCGCCCATCAAAATGCACACACATTTTACACACATGCTGGTCGGCCCCGCACTCGCCGCATTCTTCGCGACGCGATAACGGCAAAATCAACCCCTTGAGTGCCTGCCCACATTGCCAGCACTGATATTCCTCAGTCATAACATCGTCTCTTAACGCAAGTTGCCCCCAGCATAGGGGCTCGACTGGCAGGCTGCAATGAGAAAAACATCGGGCAGAACTGCACTCACTGCCCGCATTGAATCAGTAGATACCGGGAATAAATGCGGCAATCTTTTGTTTGTACTCACGATAGGTATCTCCGAAGTTCTTTAATAAATCTCGCTCTTCAAAGAAAATTCCGATGAAGGTGTAAACAGTAAACAGGACAGACAATACCAGGCGCGTTGCCGTCATGGTCGGCACCGCCCACAACAATATCAGCATGCCAAGCATCATCGGATGACGGCTGTAGCGGTACATAAACTTATTAGTAAACGCCAGCGGCTGATAGGGAATGTCACGAAAATACAGGTATACCTGACGCAGCCCCATCAGTTCAAAGTGGTTGGTCACAAAGGTTGCCAGCAATAAATAGGCAGTGCCTGTCACATACAAGGTATACACGCTGCACATCGCCACCTGATTGTGTAACTGCCACACCACGCCTGGAACCGTCTGCCAGCCATACATAATTGCGCAACACATTAACCCCGACATCAAAACAAAGGTGGCGCGCTCCGTGGCTGCTGGAATAAAGCGTGTCAGCCAGTTTTTAAACCAGGCTCTGGCCATCACGGTATGTTGCAGAGTAAAAAGGCCAATTAACCCCATATTCACCAGCAGGCTCAGCCAAACTGACTCTGCCTGCCACTGACTCAGGCCAACAGGCGCAAAAGCGCCTGCGCCGAGAATCAGCCAGAAGAGTCCAAAGCAGCCCACCCCGTAAGCGATGATGCCATAAGTCAGCACACTCAGGCGTTTGGCCAAATTTGTGCCAGCCAGTTGCACAGGCATAGTAGCGACTAATTCATTGGTACTTTTCATGATCTTATCCTCAATTTCGTCCCACGGATTAACGTTTCTGAATCACAATTTCGAGATACTCAGATGGCACCACCATAAGGTTTGCATCACGATTAAACCGCGCGATTAACTGATGAATATCCTGCTCCAGACTATTCGCTTGCTCAGCATCCAGCGCCCCAAACGCTTTATGCACCGGGCCGTAATAATCGCGGAACAAATCAATCCAGTGCTGCGCCGAGCGATAACGGAAGTTGAATTCCTTGACCCGATAAGTGATTTCACAAGCCTCGGCGGCAAAATGTTCATCAATAAACACTTGGGTACCCCACAACGCCGGTGACTTTAAGCCAGCCGGTGGCGCCACATAACTGCCGATTAATTTGAATAGTTGCCCGACAAAACCTTCCGGCGTCCAGTTGACCAAACCAATTTTGCCGCCTGACTTGCACACCCGCAGCAGTTCCGCGGCACTTTGCGCCTGATTAGGGGCGAACATGACGCCAAAGGTAGAGACCACATGGTCGAAGTGCTCGTCCGCAAAAGGCAACGCTTCGGCATCGGCGAACTGATAGTCCACGGCCAGGCCTTCAGCCTCAGCCCGTAATTTTGATTGTGCCAATAAATCATCCACATAATCGGTTGATGTCACCTGACAAAAACGACGCGCCGCCGCCAGCGTGACATTGCCGTTGCCTGCCGCGACATCTAAAACCGTATCACCGGCATGCACGTCCAGACTCTCGCATAACTCCTCTCCGGTAATTTGCAGCGTCACACCGATACGGCCGTAATCACCAGAGCCCCAGGTAATACGCTGTTTTTCTTTTATTGCTGAATAATTAACTGCATTGGTTTGTTGTGGTTGGGTAATCGTTAACATGGTTCTTTCTCCTGTGTGTTGGTAAGACATTGTTGTCTCGACAGGAGCAAGAATAGGGAGATGTCGCTCGCGGGGCTTGAAGATAACCTGGAGGTTTTATGGGGATTTCGTGGGGATGATTATCTCTTTGTTTTTACGAAAGAATTTTAAAATACGTATAGAGCAAAAAACGCGCTTTTTTCTTCGTCCGCATAAATTATGATTCGCGTTGAGTTAAGTTCGCTTTCTGCAAGCGGTAATGCTAATGATGTTATACATACGCAACCAATTGCAGGGGTTAGGCTCACAGCCGCTATGGTTATTGCAGAGCATTACGATCTTATTGTTGTCGGTGGTGGTGTAAACGGTACCGGCATCGCTGCCGATGCGGCATCACGTGGGCTGAAAGTGTTGTTGTGCGAGCAGAATGATTTGGGCTCGGCAACTTCCTCACGCTCCAGCAAACTGATTCACGGCGGGCTGCGCTATCTGGAGCACCATGAGTTCTCGCTGGTACGCAAAGCGCTGGCTGAGCGCGAAGTGCTGCTAAAAAACGCGCCACATATCATGCATCCGCTGCGTTTTGTTCTGCCACACCAATCCCATTTACGCCCGGCCTGGCTGATCCGCCTCGGCCTGTTTTTATATGACAATCTGGCCAGTCGCGCTACGTTGCCTGGTTCACGCAGCGTGCGCTTTGATGCCAACTCACCGCTGAAAGCGACAATAAGCAAAGGCTTTACTTATTCTGATGTGTGGGTTGATGACGCCAGGCTGGTTATCTTAAATGCCAAAGCTGCCGAACAGCATGGTGCCACCATTATCAATTATTGCCGCTGCACCCACATCGACCAGCATGACAACCAATGGCGCGTGTCACTGCAGCCTCAGCATGGCCAATCATTTCAGGTCACCAGCGATGCCTTAGTCAATGCGGCCGGCCCCTGGGTTAGCTCGCTATTTGGCGACATTGATAATTACCAGGCCCCACAGCAAATCCGGCTGGTGAAAGGTAGCCACATCATCGTGCCGAAAATACATGACGGCGACGAAGCCTATATTCTGCAAAATCCCGATGGCCGCATTATTTTTGTCAGCCCGTTTGAGCAGGCCTATTCACTGGTGGGTACCACGGATGTGGAATATGCAGGCCCACCGAATGATGCAGCTATCAGCCAGCAGGAAATCGATTACCTGATCAACAGTGCCAATCATTACTTTAAGCATCAGATAACCGCCAACGATATTGTAAGCACCTACTCCGGCGTGCGTCCTTTAATGAATGATGAATCTGTCGAAGCGCAGAAAGTTACCCGCGACTACACCGTGGTGCAGAACTGGCAAAATAGCCAGCTACCGCTGATCTCCGCCTTCGGTGGCAAGATCACCACCTACCGCAAATTAGCTGAAGCGGTAGTAGATACCCTTAAACCTAAATTCCCGGCCATGACAGCCTGCCGTACTCAAAGTATGCCACTGCCCGGTGGCGATTTTACCGATCGTGACACGCTGTTGGCAGCGCTATGCCAAGACTATGGCTTTGTGCCCAAGCCCACACTCGCGCGCTATGTGCGCCAATTTGGTACCGATACCCGGCAACTACTGCTGAACTGTATGCAACTGATTGATTTGGGGCAGGATTTTGGTTGTGGTTTGTATCAAAAAGAAGTCGATTATCTGGTACAACAGGAGTGGGCCAGCTGCGCCGAGGATATTTTATGGCGCCGCACCAAATTAGGGCTGCAGCTCAGTGAGGAGCAACAGCAGAGTCTGAGCAATTATTTGGCAATGTTTGAACTGCCCATAACAACAGCAAAATCGGTAGTGAATTTATGAAACCCTATTTATTGTCCATCGACCAGGGCACCACCAGCTCACGCGCGATTATTTTCGATCAGCAGGGTAACCTGATCCATTCCGCTTCCCAGGAATTTACCCAGCATTATCCGCAAAATGGCTGGGTAGAGCATGATCCGGACGACATCCTGCAATCGGTGCTCAATACCATTAAACAAACCCTAAATGAGTCGGGCATCACTGTTGCTCAAATCAGTGCCATCGGTATCTGTAATCAGCGGGAAACCACGCTGATTTGGAACAAAAAAACCGGCAAAACGATTTATAACGCGATTGTCTGGCAGGATCGACGTACCGCGCAGTACTGCCACGAACTCAGCGAACAAGGTCATGGCGAACTCATTAATGCAAAAACCGGCCTGTTAATCGACGCGTATTTTTCCGCCACTAAAATCCGCTGGATCCTGGACAATGTTGAGGGGGCGCGACACGCCGCCGAACAGGGCGAACTGGCGTTTGGGACAGTCGATACGTTCTTGCTGTGGCATTTAACCGAAGGTCAGTCCCACTTTACCGACGCCACCAATGCCAGTCGCACCCTGCTGTACAATATCCACACCCATAGCTGGGATGCAGAGCTGCTCGCCCTGTTCGATATTCCCCGCAGTATGCTGCCAGAGGTAAAAAACAGTGCGGATGATTTCGGCACCTGCCACCTGTTTGGTGCGCCACTTTGCATCGGCGGGATCGCCGGCGACCAACAAGCCGCACTGATCGGTCAGGGCTGCTTTACCGAAGGGATGGCCAAAAGCACCTATGGCACCGGCTGCTTTTTAATGGTCAATACCGGCAAACTGGCGCTGACATCCCACAATAAATTACTGACCACCATCGCCTACCAAATCGACGGTGAAGCCAGCTATGCCATTGAAGGCAGTATCTTTATCGCCGGCGCCGCCGTGCAATGGATGCGCGATAATTTGCATCTGTTTCGCTGCGCAACAGACACCGAAGATCTGTTAGCAAAAACCAACCTCAATCACGGCGTGTATTTTGTGCCCGCATTAACGGGTTTAGGTGCACCCTATTGGGATCCGGACGCCAGAGGCGCGATTAGCGGCTTGACCCGCGCGTCCGGTATCAATGAAATCGTCTCCGCCGGAATTCAGTCAGTGGGCTACCAAACCAAAGATCTGCTGGCGGCTATCGAGCAGGATGGCATCAGCATTCATACCATGCGTATCGACGGTGGGATGGCGGCGAACAACTGGTTTATGCAATTTCTGGCGGATATTCTGGCAATTAACATTGAACGCCCGGTCACGGTGGAGACCTCGGCATTGGGCGCGGCTTACCTGGCTGGCTTACACAAGGGCTTGTTTGACTCTACCGCGCATATTCAGCAACTTTGGCAAGCCGAGCAACAACGCCAGCCACAACTGGATAGGGAAGTCGTCTCCGCTCTTTATCAGGGCTGGCAGGATGCCGTTAGAAAAGTGTTAGTCTGCCAATAACCGCCGCAGTACCGGTGATTAGGCCAGCAATGCGTATTGTTGCATCTTGGGCATTTCTTCCGGACGTACAAAGCGCTGAATGTCGCCCAAACTCAGATTAGGCCGAATGCGCCGGGCATCATCAATGGCGGTGGCTGCCGCCTGCGGTTGATCCGCCTGAGCCAGCGCAATGCCCAGCACTACCCGCGGCAGGAAAATTTTATCATCAAAGGCACAAGCATTTTGTGCCACTTCAATCGCTTCATCCAAGCGGCCAAAACTCAGCAACGCTCTGGCCAGTAACGCTCCCCAGGCTCCAATCCGGTTATCCCGCGGACTGATACGAATGCCGTGATACATATTGGTAAAACCCCGCTCCTCACCAATCTGTAACTGCGCCGCACCGAGTGCCGCCCAGCCCTGCGCATTGCTGGGGTCCAGCTCCACACAGCGTTCCAATAACTTAATACCGCGAAAATAGTCGCCCATATCGGCAAACGCGCAGCCCACATACCCCAGCACATCCGGATCCTGGCTATCTAATAACAAGGCTTTTTCCGCCGCAGCCAGTGCTTCCTCATGCCAGCCATCGTGGTTAACCAGCCCGACCAAATGGCCAATTGCCAGCGTCAGAGACAAATACGCATGGGCAAATGCCAGTTCAGGATCTTTACTGATGGCCTGACGCAATAAATCGGCGCATTCCTGAAAGCTCTCTTCACTCCAGCCTTTTAATCCCAGCACTGAGTGGCCCTGGCGATATAATTCCCAGGCGGCCAAATCCACCTGACGGCGTTTACGCAATGAGGCAAATTCCACCCGGTTTATCTCAGGTTCAATCGCACTGGTGATGCTTAAGGTGATGTCTTCAAGTTGGGTGGCCAAATCAGCTAATGGCAAATTTTTTCTAAGCCCCCATAACACCCGATCACCATCCACTTCCACCAGCTTAATGGATAGATTGATTTGATCACCTAAGCTACGAATCGCCCCATCTACCACATACTGCGCGCCCAACTCCTGGCCAATATGGCTATGGCTGGCCTGATGGGCACGGTAGTAAGCAGCAGAGTTACGCGAGGTCACCAGAAAGCCCGGCGTGCGTGCCAGATGAATATTGATATCCTCGTAGAGAGACTCGGCACAAAACTCCACCAGCTCACCGCCGAGACACTGAAACGGTAACACCGCAATCACGATACGCTTATCCGGCGCCAGATTACGAATAGGAAACAGACACACACTGCCGCCTTCCTGGCTACCTGCAATGGCGCTTTGGCGTAACTGTTCATCGACCGGTTGCACAGCAGCGCTGCCGCCCACGGCCTGTGGCTCTGTCACTTCACCAACGAAACGAAATCCGCGCCGATTAACAGTGGCAATGTATTTTTGCTCTTTGCCATCGTCACCGATAGCTTTGCGGGCGTCTTTGATACAGCTACTGAGGGTTGACTCACTAATTATTTTACCGGCCCAGAGTTTGTCCATCAGCTCATCTTTACTGACCACATTGCTGCGATGGGCCAATAAATACGCCAGCAAATTAAACACCTGTGGCTCTATCGCCAGAGGCTTCCCATTGCAACGCAACTGGTAGTTGTCGGTATCGACTTCGAATTGATCAAAGGTGTAACTCATAACGGTGCGCCATTCCCTCGTCGCGTCACATTCAGGGTAACCTGAACAATAGGCGCGAAGCCTGTTTGTTGTTCAAAGATTAACCATATCTGCGGCCCTTTGCAAAAGCTGCCTGTTCACTTATTTGTCACTGTACGCACCGCGTTGGCTCGGGCATGATGGAGCGATGCACATTCACACAGGGACGGCTCGTGTCCGCATACATTCAGGTCAGCCACCTCCAGAAACGTTTTAAACAACTTATCGCGGTAAATGACATCAGTTTCGACGTACCGCAAGGGATCTGTTTTGGCTTGCTCGGCCCCAATGGTGCGGGCAAAACCACCACGATTGAAATGATGGAAGGCATTGTCACGCCTGATGGCGGGCAAATCCTGTACGCCGGCGAGGTATTGCAGCGCGGCATGAACCAGCGCATCGGGATCCAGTTTCAGCATACTGCGCTACAGGACTACCTGACCGGGCGCGAATGCCTGCGCATGTTTGGCAGTTTTTATCCTAACGCGCTGGGCGAAGAAGAACTGATTGCGTTATGTCATCTGCAGGACTTCGCCGATCAGGATCACCGTAAACTCTCGGGCGGCCAAAAGCAGCGCCTGTTACTTGCATTGGCGCTGGTTAACGATCCTCACATTCTGTTTCTGGATGAGCCAACCACCGGGCTCGATCCCCACGCACGGCGTAATTTCTGGGATTTAATCAACCGAATCAAAGCATTAGGAAAAACCATTGTGCTTACCACCCACTACATGGATGAAGCGGAAACCTTGTGCGATGACATCGCCATCATGGACAAGGGCAAGATCATTGCCCGCGGTGCGCCACGGGAACTGCTGGCTGAGCACTTTTCTGGCGTGCTAATCCGCCTGCGTAACCAGACTCTGTCTGCACAAATCATGCAGCAATGTCAGCCGCAACTGGAGCATAACCATTGGCACATCCATACCGACGCGGTCGAGCAAACACTGCGCCTGCTGGTAGAAGACGGCGCCGATTTAGAAGGACTGCATGTGAAAACCGCCAATCTGGATGACTTGTTCTTGAAACTCACCGGCCACGGGCTGCAGGAGTCAGGCGCCAAACAGGAGGTTAGCCATGCTTAAGCGTTTTTGGGCGGTGTTTATCGCGCGTAATCTGGAGTTTTTCCGCGACCGCAGTTCACTGGGCTGGAATCTGGCCTTCCCTCTGCTGCTGGTAATTGGCTTTGCGTTTATTTTCAGTGGTGATGGGCGCGCAGCATACAAAGTAGGCGTGATGCAGACGGTCACCGACAATAGCTTTTTCCATATGCCCCATGTGGAATACGTCACCTATCAGGATGTGGATAAAGCCAAAGCTAAATTGCAGCGCCATCAGCTGGATATCCTCGTCGACTCCACCGCAAAGACGTATTGGATCAATTCCTCCTCGCCACAGGGGTATTTTGCCGAACAGTTGTTAGTTGGCCAGCTGCCTGATTATCAGGCACAAAAGCTCGAAGGCCGCGAAATTCGCTATCTGGACTGGGTGCTGCCAGGTATTCTGGGTATGAATATGATGTTCAGCTGCCTGTTTGGGGTGGGCTACGTGATTGTACGCTACCGCAAAAGTTCGGTACTCAAGCGCCTGCAGGCCACGCCATTAAAACCGGTCGAATTTATTGCCGCGCAGATCCTGTCGCGTTTGTTTATTGTGGTCAGCATTACCAGTGGCGTATTTATCGCCTGTAACTGGATGTTCGATTTTTACATGCTCGGTAGCTATCTGAATCTGTTAATCGTGACCCTGTTTGGTGCCGCGGCCATGATCGCCATGGGCTTGCTGATCGCCAGCCGCAGCCACAGCGAAGAACTTACCGGTGGCCTGCTTAATCTAATCAGCTGGCCTATGATGCTGCTTTCCGGCGTGTGGTTTTCACTGGAGGGCGCCCCGCAAATGGTGCAAAACATAGCCCTGTTGTTACCACTTACCCATTTGTTACAGGCCGCACGCGCCATTATGAATGACGGGGCTGGCCTGTTAGATATTCAGTTTCATCTATGGGCCATGGCGGGTATGACAGCTTTGTTTATGGCTGTTGGCTCCTGGCTGTTCCGCTGGCAAGGCGAGGGGCGTTAACAGGATTGTTGAACGCTGGTGATAGCCAGATCATATGCAGTAAATTGCGGACAACCACTTGCCAAAAGTAACTTTGTCCCAATGTAATAGCATGAAAAGACAGCAATTTTTCAATTTACCCATAGCAAGGACAGAGGCTAAGAATGAAAGTAGGTCTGGCATTAGGTAGCGGCGCGGCGCGCGGTTGGGCGCACATCGGCATTATTCGCGCGTTGGAAGAAATGGGCATTCATATCGATGTAGTCGCGGGCTGTTCGATTGGCTCTTATGTGGGCGCCGCGTATGCCAGTGGTAATCTGGAACCTCTTGCCGAATGGGCTAAATCCCTGACCGAGTGGCAGGTTATCCGTCTGATGGGGATCGGTCTGAATAAAGGCGGCTTCGCTCACGGGCAAAAGGTGTTTGAGATGCTGGCAGAGAATTTCAGCGCCCCCACCTTTGAAGAGTTACAAAAGCCACTGGCGATCACCACCACGGATATGTACAGCGGTAAAGAAGTCAACTTTAAAACCGGTGAGATTCTGCCGGCCGTGCGCGCTTCCTGCGCGATCCCAGGGTTGTTCCCACCCCATCGCCTGAATGATCGCTGGCTGGTAGATGGTGCCGTGGTCAATCCGGTTCCGGTTAATCTGTGTCGCGCGCTCGGAGCCGACGTCATCATTGCGGTGAATCTCAGTGCCGATTTTAGGCCGGATCTGGCCGAACGCACCGTGCAGGAACACGAACATAATCAGGAAAAAACCGATCACTTCCTTGCCAAAAGCCATGCATTTCTTCGGGAAAAATTTGGTAACGGCAGCCGCGAACCGGCACCTCCCAGCATCATCAGCGTGATGTCCAACTCGCTGGAGATTCTGCAGGCACGCGTCACCCGCTCACGTTTGGCCGGCGACCCACCTGACGTGATTATCGAACCTCAATTGCGTGACTTTGGCATTATGGAGTTCTATCGCGCGGAGGAGCTGATTGAAGAAGGCCGCCAAAGTGTCGAGCGTCTGGCCGCGCAAATTAAATATCAGCTGATGATGGATTAAAAAAGCGAGCTCTGGCTCGCTTTATCTACTTAACGCTGCGGATGTTCGTCAACTTATGTGGCATAAGATTCATTATGCCTGCGAGTCCGAACATAAAGCCGGGCCCTTCATTTTTTATGACGCTAGCGGGTAAATAGTAAATTTGCTCTCTGTTCTCACCATACAGTGCGGCATCCACAATTTGCCATCTGTTCTGAAACCAAACTTCAGTCCACGCATGTCCAAAGCCCAGCAATTCATTTTCTGCGCCAATAATGACACTGCCAATAACAACCCGCGCAGGTATCTCCAACGAGCGTGCCAACGCAGCAGTCAACACCGCATATTCCGTGCAATCGCCACTGCGTTGGGTAGCGACTTTTGAAGCAATATTAAATCCATTTACATAGGTAGGTTGGGTAATAAAACCACTAACAAAAGACGCCAGTTGCTGCACGGACTCGAGTGTTGGGTGTGACTCTAAATATGCGTCCTTTACCGCCAGTACACTCGCCTCGGTGAAGTCCATGACAAATGTATCCAGCAGATCTTTTTCAGTGTAGCCATCCTGCATCTGAGGCTGACGGACGATAGACAGGCGCAAAGTACCATCTTCGTTTTGCATCACTTCTACACCTGACCAGCGCTTCAGCTCTGCTAGCGTAAGCGCGGAGTCACTGGTCGTCAGGTTCAGCTCAATGCGTCCCACTAGCGGCAGGGATTCCCCGCGCGCTAATGTCACGTCCAGCATGGCTAACGTAGGTACACTTTGCGCACCAACGACGAAACTGGAAGCCAGCAATGCCAGCCCAATCAGAATTCCCCTCACGGTTGTGGAGTACCTTTGCTATACAGTGGCGCAAAACCCAACTCCATACCGCCCTGCATCACTACACCATTGTGCATAACGCCTTGTTCATCAGAGTGGTATTTCAACACCATAGGGCCCATGTCGACTTTAATGTTAGCGTTGTTATCGTCGGTTAATTTACTTACAACAATTTTCATCGCCGAGGTCGGATCCGCCTGTGATGTCCATAACTGATATTCTGCGGATGTTTCATCACTCGCCAATAATTCTGCTGCTGCGCGGTAGCTGCCGATGCTCGATAATAACCAGCCGTTATACTCGAGCGTAGAATTGACCTCTTTACCCTGCATTTGACCGCTGACAAGCCAACTTTCATCTTTAAATTCAATAGAGAATTCAGAGGCCAACTCACCATTTTCGATATTGTGCTCGTATCCATTGATCAATGATCCATCCTGGCGGCTCCACGCGTCATTCAACGTATCAGAACGCATGACATTATTCGCATCAACCGGTATTAAAAATGCCGTGTCAGTTAACTGATGAACATCGTTGTCGCTGTCCACACTATATTTCTCGCGGGCATACCCCACTGCCATTCCGTTGAGTGTGATCTGATGTACCATCTCAAAAAACTCAGGCTGCGCCTCAGTCTTGGTAAACAGATTCACAAACGATTCGAACACTTCAAAAAATGTGCTGCGGTAACCCATTTCATTGTGAACACACACCTGCAGCGTGTCGTTAGTCCGTGCAGCTAAGCCTTTCAAGGTGCCCAAAACCGGCGCTTTTCCATCAGACAATTTGTACAGGGTATCTAGTAGTAAATACGGCGTATCGCCGATAACACCACTATCAACTGCAAAATTGAATTTATCGGTGAGCTCTTTTTTGTTTAAGGTTTCAGCGCCAGACAAGCTGTATTCAATAATGCTGTGCAACGAATTTGCTGCGCCATCGAACTCAGTAAATACGTAACATTCAACCGGCGAGGCAGTTCCAATATTAAAATTGTAATACCAGGTACCGTCTTCGCCTTCTGCGTGAACTACCTCACCAATGACTTCACCATCGACGTTAAACTGTTCAATCGCCACTTTGCCCCGTTGAGCTACCGTCGCCTCACGCGCCGATGCGGTTTGGATCCATTCGGGCAATTCTTTCAAATTAATCAAATCCGTCGCCATAGAGGGTAATGACAGACTGGCAGACAAACATAACGCAGAAGTAACTTTACCAAGATTCATACAACTTCATTCCTTGACAGAGGGACGGCGAAAAACACATTCCCTGTTTAATTTTTCGTTTTTGTGAGCGCAGCATACATGCAGAAGAAAGATGAATCCATCCATCGTGAACTGCGGATATGCCCTGTGTTTTGAGGTTCACACGCAGCAGGATTGCCGCACGAAATTACTGGCTCTGAGTTATAGAGAGAAATGGCGCACCGGATAGTGCGCCATTACCGGGATTATTCAAATACATACTCTATGACGGTGGTGCTTAACCCGCCGTTGAGCAAGCCAAACACACGGCCATTACTAATTACCAACGACTTGGCACCCTGCGATGGCAACACGCTGGTAACAGCATAGTCACTTAAACTTAAGGCAATCAGGCTTGCGTCCGTCAGCATTAGCAGACGGTTATTATCCGTATCAAACACGATGTCGTGTATAGCGGAATCAACGCCATCAAGTGCTTGCAGCCAATTCATATCGGCGACCCGGAACATCTCACCGCCGCGACTAATTACATTATTGCCATCCGGCGACAACCAGACTTTACCATCAATGTAGTAATCGCCGTGATAGGGGCTGTCTCCCAGTGATCTTATGCCAGTCCCACTGATGTCAAACTTCTGAAAATCTGACGGAGTTATGTCGGTATCGGCGGCGAACACCAGATCACTGGATGGATGCAGCGACAAGCGGCTACTTTGTCTGATCGAGGATTTACCCAACACAGCACCGTCGTTAGCATTAAACGCATAGATATCCGTCCACTGGCCTGAACCTGAAGATACAACCAGCTTGTTTTGATCATTGACGACTAAATCGTAAGGATCGGTAGGAATACCATACACCAGAGTTTGTGCCTGCTGCGCCAGATCAAACACAGCGATGTAGCCGCTCTGATCCTCTTTCCACCAGGAGTAACTGTGTTGTTGCGTTAGCAAGGCCAGATACAAGGTTCCACCGTCAGGGGAAATCGTCATGCGCTCCGGCATAAAATCAAATTCAAAATATTTTTCTGTGAGGCCGGTTTCCAGATTCACCACATACACTCGTTTGGCGGCCTGATCCGACACATACAGCTTGTTACGTAATGCATCCGTCGCGGTTGCAGTCACATCAAACGCCAGACTATACGCCACTGAATCATTGACCGTGGTGCCATAATCAATGCCCTGTGCAACCTCAACATCCAGGGTTTTGCTATGCAATGCGCCAGCAGAGTCTTTGACCTGCAGCGTGACAAATCGCGTCCCGGCCGAGATGAATTTTTTACTGGTCAGTGGATTGTCACTGAATTCAGTATCCCATTGGTTATCGTTATCAAAGTTCCAGCGGTACTGCAGCGCTGCGCCATCTTCAGCATCACTACTCGACGATGCATCAAACTCATAGGTATCAAGCGTCGTGCCCTGTGCAGGGGTATAAGTAAAACTGGCAACCGGCGCGGTATTCGCTCCGCACTGCATACATGGATGATCCAGACTCACTAACTGAGTATTCACACCACCGTTCTGCAGCACCAATACGCTACCATCTACAACAACAACGCCAGTGGCGTCAGACACTGCCAGCGAGTCAATTTCTACCCAGGTGGTTAAGTTGTAATAACTCACCTGACCATCGAGCATTACCACAAAGGCGAGGTTTTGCGCGCTATCAAAAGTCACCTGTTTAATTGCGCCATTGATACCTGAAATTGATTGCACATAGGTCATATCCGACGTGCGGAAAATATCACCACCGCGACTGACCAGAATATCGCCGGCAGGTGACACCCACACCTGGCCCGCAATACTGTGATCACCGTGATAAGGGCTGTCCCCAACGGACACAATTCCTGTGCCGCTGATATCAAATTTTTCGAAGTCAGAAGGAGATGAATCCGTGTCGGCCGCGAATACCATTTCTCCTGAAGGATGCAATGATAAGCGCGAAGCCTGACGAATACCTGCCTTACCAAGTACCGTACCGTCGTCAGCATTAAACGCGTAAATATCAGTCCATTGACCCGACCCAGAGGAGACAATCAGTTTGTTTTGGCTATTCACAACCAAATCATAGGGATCGGTCGGGATTTCATACACATTTACCTGAGCTTGCTGAGCGAGATCAAATACGGCGATGTAGCCATTCTGCTCCTCTTCCCACCAATAAGAACTGTGTTCTTGGGTCAGTAACGCCACATATAATTTCGCGCCATCAGGTGAAATTGTCATGCGTTCTGGCATATAGCTAAACTGGAAAAACTTCTCCGTTTGTCCGGTTTGCAAATTCACCACATACAAGCGTTTTGCACTCTTATCAGACACGTACATTTTTTGTCTGACACTGTCGATAGCCGTCGCGGTGACATTGAACTGTAATTCGAAAGGCGCAGAATCATTGATCACTTCGCCACTATCAATACCCTGTTCCACCTGAATATCGATTGTTTTGCTGTGTAACGCGCCAGCCGAATCGCGCACCTGCAAGGTGACAAATTTAGTGCCAGCAGTCAGAAATTTTTGGCTGTATTGTGGATCGGTACTGAAGTTCGTGTCCCACTGTCCATCGTTATCCATATCCCAACGAAACTGCAGTTGATGACCATCTTCCGCGTCATTACTCATAGACGCATCAAACTCATAGGTATCTGTGGTTGAGCCCTGCGTCGGCGTATATGTGAAGTTTGCAACCGGCTTGGTATTGGTTCCGCAGCTAGGGCAAGGGTGTGGAGTCTTGACTAACACCAGCGAATTATTTGACATGGCCAGGGTGTAATTGATCGCATCGCCGACAAGTACATGCTGCACCACACCAGGATTTGCAATGCCACTGAACACTTCCGCGGATTCCAGGTTGACCAGGTAGGTCACGCCTGCAGACACCACAAATGCTATGTTTTGCGTCATGTCTACCTGCACATCTGAAATTGATTGCCCGGGCAAAATACGTGATACATACGTCATATCAGACGCGTTATAAACATTACCAGATCGTGAGAATACATACTCACCTGCGGCCCACACTCTGCCGCTGGGTGAATAACTACCGTGATAAGGGGAATCGCCGAGCGCTGAAATCCCTTCGACGGAGATATCAAATTTCTCGAAATCTGACGGCGAAAGGTCGGTGTCCGCAGCGAATACTGCTTTTTCGGCTGGATCCAGTGACAGGTATGACTGGTGGCGAATCCCAGCGCTACCCAAAAATACGCCGTCACTACCATTGTATGCCTGTATCGATGTCCACTGATTGGAACCCGAAGAGACGATAACTTTACCCTGAGAGGTCGCCACAATATCAAATGGATCAACCGTAACGGTAAATCGACGTATTTCTTGTGCTGTTGCCCCGGAAATATCCATTACAACAACTTCGCCGCCCTCGCCTTCCGTCGAATAATATTGGAAATCACGGTTTAATAAGCTGACGTACAGGGTGTTGCCACTAAGCGCCATACGCCACGGCATTTTTTCAAAGGTAAGTGTTTGTAGCACCTGGCCATCATCTGGATTGATGACAAGCAGTGATTTGGCACCTTTATTGGTAATAAAGAGTTTATTGCTATCTGCGTGGTATTGATGGTGCGTAATAGTCACTACCGAAGAGGACATTTCGTAAATCAGGCGTAATGTCGGGTCGCTAACATCAACGATACCGTCGTTGTCGTCATCGTCATCCGCCGAATCACCAATACCATCTAAATCAAAGTCAGTACTTTCGCTGCTGTCCCACGGAAACAGATCTTTGCTGTCAGGAACACCGTCATTGTCATCGTCAGTATCATTGACGTTACTGATCCCATCCCCATCAGTATCCAACTGTGATGAGGAATTCAGCGTGGAGGCAAAGTGCTGCATCGCTGCCCCCTTGGAGACCATGGAAGTATTGCCCGCGGCCGTAAACACGTCAGTGCTCACCAACAATTGCTCAAATTCATCGGCGCTAAGAGCCAAATCCGCGAATGTAATACTGGCGGCGGTCAGTCTTTGTACCGCACTGGCATCCAGTTGAATGTTATTGGACGGATCTTTGTCGGCGTCCAGAGACTGCAATAAGCGCAGGGTATTTAGTAGCTCTGGATCATGTAAATTACGGCTTTCAAAAAAACTGAAAGGGGTGACGGTTCTTGCCGCTGCTACCGCTGGAAACTGAATGCTACCCAGCGAGAAGGTAACCATGGCGCCATCTTTGTATTTGTACTCACCAGCGGCGTTAGTGACACCTGATTCGCCTGACGTACTCGTGTAACTGAGCCCTTCAACAGCTGCATCCAAAAATACTCCGGTACGCACAGGTGCCGGCGGTGGCGTTTGGCTCGAAGACGATTCTCCACCGCCCCCGCATCCAGACAATAAGGTTCCAAAAACTAATAACGACAACAAACGGTCAGAATGACGTCCCTGCATTTTACAACTTCCAATTCATTGAGGAAAAAACCGGCAGATGCTAAAGACAAAGGCCGAAAAAATGAAGCGATAAATTTGTAACAAAATTTAACATATATAAGTCGGATGGACTCTTGTCGTACCAAGCTCCCATCGCATCTGAATAATGCATTAGCGGGATTGTGTATAAACCGTATTGAGTGGTTACCACTCAGCCTCAGCGAAATAACTTACGCGTCTAAACAGAGCACATCAACAATACTGACTTACCAACTAATCGGCACAAGTCTACACTGACGAAGCCGCTCAAAAAGGAGCAATGAGAAGGAATTAGGTCATGTTCAAATACTGTTTATCCATTGTGCTGCTCATCACCAGCCTTAATGCATTCTCGCAAAGTGAATTTAAAAACCTGTTATTTCTGGAACAACAAACATCTCCACCTGCAAACCTGAATGCCGTCAGTTGGCTGGCTGGTCACTGGAGAGGTGAAGCATTTGGCGGGCTGACGGAAGAGGTTTGGTCGCCACCACTGGGCGGCAGCATGATGGGCGCCTTTAAACTTGTGGTGAATAACCAGGTGTCATTTTATGAACTGGAAACCATCATTGAAGAAAACAACAGCCTGATTTTCCGGCTCAAGCACTTCGCGGCCAATCTCAAAGGCTGGGAAGAAAAAGACCAAACTGTCGATTTTAAACTCGTCAACGTCACGGACAACAAAGTGTTTTTCAACGGATTAACACTGGAAAAAATTAGCGATGACGAAATCAACATCTACGTAGCCATTGAGCAAAACGGCAACATCACTGAAGAAAAATTCAACTACCAACGCGTTAAGAATTAGTCCTCGATCTGCCCCTGAATAAAAATTCGCTAAGGATTTTATGCAGTGGCAGATCTGGTAGGCTGACAAGTCAATAAAAGGAGATATGCATGATTCAGGGACGCCACATTCGATTACGTACCGTCCGCCAAGCCGATTTGGATAGCCTGTACGAATTATCCAGCGATCAATCCGATCCGGGTGAATTTATGCCCGTCGGTCTGCAATCCGAGGTGGCGTTTAAGCAGGCATTCAACGATACCGGCTTTTGGCAAGACCATTGTGGCAAGCTAATTATTGAAGACCTGCAAGGCAATATTGTGGGAGAAGCGGGGTTATTTCGCTCCACCCACTACCTGGACGGGCGCGAAATTTATTATCGTATTTTCAGCGGATATCGGGGTAATGGTTATGCCCGCGAGGCATTAGCGTTACTCACCGAGCACTTCTTTCAAAGCACTTCATTCAATCGCCTGCAAGCGGTGACCATCGAGGGAAATTCGGTCTCAGAACACATGCTGAAAAAGGCCGGCTTTCAGTTCGAAGGCACCCTGCGTCAGGCTCGATTTTTCAAAGGCCAGTTGGTGAACCTGAATTTGTTTTCAAGACTGCGCACCGAACGCTGTTAGCCAAAATTTGCGTCCAACAGGCATAGTTCATGCAACTTCTTACCCTGTATACATAGCAGCGGGAATAGTAAGTTGGGCCTAAAGAAAAAACTGAAACACAAAACCAAGAAGATGGTGGACTCTGAACATATGTTGAAGGGCATCACCATTGCCTCATTTTTAGAGTCGACTATTGTGCCCATCCCGCTGGAAGCCGTGATGATACCGCTGATGCAGGCGCGCCGGGACAAGCTATGGTGGATTGCCTTGTTGGCTACACTGGGCTGTATAGTCGGCGCTTTATTTGGCTATGCGCTCGGGTATTTTCTGTTTGATCTGCTCGGCGACCAGCTCATTGAGCTGTTTTCTAATCAGCAAAAATTTCAAAGCGTTGAGCAAAAAATGCAGACTCAGGGCTTTTGGTTCGTGCTCACGCTGGGCATCGCCCCCATTCCTTTCCAGATCGCGATGCTTGCCGCTGGCGCAACTCATTATTCGATTGGGCTGTTTTTGTTGGCCACCGCCATTGCCCGCAGTATTCGTTACTTTGGGCTGGCTGCCGTGGTGTATTTTGCCGGCAACAGCGCCGAGCGCATCATTCGCCAGCACAAAACCAAAGCGATGATATTACTCACGGTTAGCGCTGTCGTCCTTTGGTGGCTGTTTGCCTAGCACCGTTTATAAAAAACTGGCGATATCCGCCAAGGCTTTTTTGTTGCGGGCATGGGCAGGTACGGTGGCGTCATCAGCCGGGTAACCGGCGATAATTAGCATGTACGCCCGCTCGTTTTCGGGGCGGTTGCATACCTGGGTAAGAAAATTCATCGGTTTTGGGGTATGGGTCAAGGTCGCCAGCCCGGCATTGTGTAACGCAGTCAGCAACATCCCAACTGCAATGCCCACCGACTCATGTACGTAGTAATTCTGTTTTGATTCATCACCATCCAGCCCACCGGTTTTTTGGCTGAACACGGCAATCAGCCAGGGTGCCGTTTCCAGATAGGGTTTACTGGCATCGGTGCCAAGCGGTTTTAAGTCAGTGAGCCACTGCTGCCCGGCTCGGCCATCATAAAAACCGCGTTCGTGGGCTTCGGCCTGCTCACGAATTTGGCGTTTAACCTCCGGCGAATGGATGGCGGCGAAATGCCATGGCTGATGATTGGCACCACTTGGCGCAGAGCCTGCCGTGAGCAGGCAGTTTTCAATCACCTCACGCGCCACTGGTTTATCACTAAAGCTACGAACACTGTGACGACGGCGCATCTGAGCCAGGAACTCATGGCTGCGCGCCAGCATTTCATCGGCTGGATATGTGATAAAGTCATCTAATGGTGTGTGGTCATGGGGCTGCATCGGCTGGCTCTTATTGATTGTTATGCGCCTAGCATAAACGCCAATCGCACAGTATTAAACCCACTTACATTCCCCCGTATTTCACTTTTCAAAAAATTTTTTCTCGCCCCTTCAACTTTTGTGTCATGGTCGCGGTATTAACCCACAACACCTGAATAGTTTTGGAAAACAAGCAGTTGGTAATAGATGAATGCACATTGATGCGACAGGTTCAGCAACAGCAGCTAGACAAGCTAGCCGTGTTGTATGAGGCCAATAAAGTGCGCCTGTTTAACTTTTTTCTGCATATGGGTTGTAGCCGCAGCGCCAGTGAGGATTTAGTTCAGGACACCTTTATGCGCATCCTGGCCTATCGCCATGGTTTTAGCGGGCAGGCGAGCTTTCGCAGCTGGATGTATGGCATTGCCCGTAATGCGGCGGTGGATCATTTCCGCAAAAATCAGCGGCACGAAGGCCATGAGGACATCGCCGACTGTGATCCATCCGGCAGTGAACTGACTCAGGATATGGAATTGAGCCAACAGCAACGGGTATTTAAGCAGGCGCTGCACGCCCTGCCCGCAGAGGATCGCGACATGATATTGCTCAGCCGCTTTGCGGATCTGAATTATCAGGAAATCGCCGAACTGATGGCATGCAATATCAACACACTTAAATCACGCATGCAGGCCGCGCTTAAACGCCTGCAGGCTCAGGTACAAACGTTATGTGAGGGGGTAAGTCAATGAATACGCAAGACATTATCCAATTAAAAATTGATGAGTTAAACGGCCAGCCTGTCGTGTGGACAGACGCCGTCAAAGCGCACATCGCCGCCGACTCAGCGTTGCAGGCGGAACTGGATTTCATCGAGGCGTTTTGGGCAATACCGTTACCTCAGTCGCAGCCTTCTTCGGCCATGGATGCCGGTTTTTATGCCATGCTGGAGCGCGCCAAACAGGCTCAGCTAGTTGCCCCTGCACCGGTTGCAAAACCCACCTGGTGGCAAAGCTTGAAAGAGGCTTTCGCCGGGCTGACGGCGCCGCGCTTCGCAACCCTGTGTGCGGTGTTTGCGCTGGGTTGGTACACGGCTGGCAATGCCCCGCAATCCGGCAATGATTTAACCGCGCTGCAACAGCAGGTGAATTCACTCAATACCATGCTGGCGGTGTCGCTTTTGGATCAACCCAACGCGTCGCGGCGGTTGAGCGGTGTGGCCTACAGCATGGAAAGCAATCTGGCCGCCCCACAGTTGCTTAACGCCCTGATGGACACGCTGACACATGATCAAGCCACGCCCGTGCGTTTAGCCGTTATTCGCGCCTTACAAAAGGCGCAGCTGCCACAAAATGATTTACAACAGTTACAACAACTAGCCAGCAGCGAGAGCAACCCGCTAGTGCAAATTGAGCTTATAAGTCTGCTGCTCGGCAAGCTTAGTGCCAGCGAATTTCAACAGTTTTCTACCCAATTGCAGCAACAGGCCATCGCGCCGGACGTGCAACAGTTTTTGACCCAGATTTTCTCTAAACAACAGGCGTAGTGCCGAGGAGTCCATTATGCAATTTCGATTAATCAGTACCCTGGCCGCGTTAATGCTGGCACTGTCCGCCACCGCCCAAACCAGCGAGCGTGAATACATTCTGGAACTAACCTCACCGGACAAACCGGTGCAACTGGAAGTCAGCGTGTACTTTGGTGAGATCAACATCGTCGGTTTCGATGGCAAACAGGTCGAGGTGTCGGTACGGAAAACCGAGCGGGAAAACCCGGACGACAACCGCCGCAAAGCAAAAGCCGACGCGCATACCCCAAGCCGTTCAGTGGCAGGGTTAACCCCGGTGGCGATTTCCTCCAGCGTGGTGGCGATTGAAGAACACAACAATCACGTGGAAGTCAGCGCTGAGTATTCCAACGAATATGTGGCAGTGGATATCCGCGTACCGCGTAACAGCAGTGTCGAGTCACAATTACGCAGTGGCGGCAGTTTAAAAGTATCCGGTATCAATGGTTCGCTGGAGCTGGAAAGCTGGAAAAGCCCGATAGAAGCGCTGGATGTCAGCGGCCCAATCGTGGCCGAAACCCATTCAGAGGATATCGTGGTGCGATTTAGCTCGCTGGATCAGGCCAATCCCACGTCGCTGGCCAGCCACAGCGGTAACATTGATATCTCGCTAAGCCAAAACATCAAAGCCCAGGTGGTGGTGCAAAGCTTTCGCGGCCAATTGTACTCTGGCGTAAAAGCCCCCTTTACCCGCACCGACCGGGTGGAAAAAACAGAGGAGCAGGAAATCATTATCGGCGGGCATATGAGCGCAGCGGTCAATGGCGGTGGGCAGCAAATTAGCCTCAATACCTACAGCGGCGATATCTACGTGCGCCAGCACTGAGTGTAAATTGGGATACCAACGAAAAAGGCGAGCATGGCTCGCCTTTTTCCGCTTAACACATCTGACTTCCACTATTGTGGTCAGCGTAAAACGAGCTAGAAGATATATATAAATCCAATGCCCACTTCTGCCTCATAATCGCTGCGTGCGATAGGGCTTTTACGCACCTCGCTGCTGTAATATTCGAACAGCGCCTCAGCATATGTTTGCCAGTTTTCATTCAGATTGTGTCGGAAACTGTAATCGATGCCAACAGAACGTAACCCACCGCTTAACGTGGTGGCATTTAAGCCAGAAGCGGCGGCTTGCACCTGGTTTATCCCAAACCCATTGTTGGCGTATTCACTGTCATGAAACACGGCGACAACATTCACCTCATGGCCAGAGCCATCGTTTTGATCCCCAAAACGACGACCAACGCCGAATAGCCCCAGATTGCCGTCACCGCCAGTGACAACGCGGCTCACCAGCCAATAGCGCCAATCGTTCGTTAATGCACGGCGTGCCTGCAACACCAGTTGAAATCCTTCTTCTTGTTCACCCAGCCCATCCAGCCAGCCTTCATCCGAATCACCCTCTTCGCGGCCTTCTTCAAACCCCACTAGTGCCTCTAAGAGCCAGACGTCATCGCGCAGGCCGCGCCAACCGAATGCTTCGCCAGCAAAGTAAAAAATATTATCCCCACTGCGCCATTGCACAGCACCAGCAGGCTGAAGTTCGAATCCGAATTCATCAGAACCTTCATAGGCTGTTTCATATTCCACGCCCAGGCCAAGCCCAAACGCCCAGCCGTCTTTACCTTTGCTAAAGTCATCCAGCGAAGGTAACGGCACTAACGCCGCGGATTCCTGCTGCGCCATCGCCGGTTGAAAGCTCAACCCCAAAGCTGAAACTAACACTGCCAAGAGAATCTTTTTCATATTCAGCACACTCCATGATTGGTCACTCAATTACGCCGCCCATGGCGAAAAAGTTCAAAACAAACTGAATATAGAGAAAGGATGCAGTCATTGTGGCGGCGAAGCGGAATAGAGAAACAAGGCCAATGGCCAGCGGGTAGAGTCCGGCATGACGGTAGTGGACCCTGAATCAAGTTCAGGGTGACGACATAGTTTAGATTTAGCGATATACCTTAAGTAGTCATTTCTCGACCTGCGCGGCCCAACCCGCACAGCCGAAGTCCACAGCACAGTCATTCCGTGTTACGACACGGAATCCATTCTTTTGTCATTCCGGCGCCTACGCGGCCCGCCCTGCGCGGCCCGACCAGCCGGAATCCACAAACAAAGCCAATGGACACCGAGTCAAGCCCGGTGTGACTGAACGGGGGTGGTTAAACTGTATAAGTGTTGGGTAACGCCAGGTGGTATAGAAAAGAAGTTATGTCCTAGATTTTTCAAACACATACAACTTAAAGCAGGCGTTATCGTTTAATGATTCCAGGCTGGCAAGCCGTTCACGCACCTCGGCTGATAGGCGGTGTGCGTGCGGCGTCATGCCAATCAAATCCTGAATTTGCTCGGCAGAAGTGAGCGCCAGCGGCACTTCAAGCCGGGTTTCGCTCAGCAGGCTAAAGCCCTGCCCCAAATAGGAAAGGTGCTTGCTGGTGTCATAGTCGCGCACGTTGGCATAAATCAGTGCGCGCAGCGCTGCTAAATGGTCGGCATCCGGCAATATCAAAAACACTTTGCCCGCAGGCTTGAGTACCCGCGCAAAAGCGGCGGCATCGACCTGCGAAAACACACTGACAATCCCATCAATACTGGCATCCCGATACGGTGGGTTAGCACTGGAGGCCACACACCATTCAATTCCTTTATATTGGCTGGCCGCCTGAATCGCCGGCTTGGAAATATCCAGCCCCTGCATTGCAAATCCCGGGTTATGACTGGCAATAATATGGGTGTAATACCCCTCGCCACAGCCAGCGTCCCATACCCGCGCATCGGCAGGCAATTGTTGCTTACAAAGCTCCGCGAGTGCCATGGCCATGGGCTGATAAAAACCACTATTGAGGAACCGCCGGCGGCTTTGCACCATGTCCGCATCATCACCCGGCATCTTGCTGCGCTTGTTCTGCACCAGCAGCAGGTTCACATAGCCCTTTTTGTGCTGATCAAAGCTATGGCCGTTGTCGCAGCGATAGGTGCGCTCCGCCAGTGTCAGCGGCAGTTGGCAAACAGGGCATTGGTAGAGGGAATCGGTCATATCTCACATCAGCTGGTCGGCAAGGCCGCTAGTGTGCCAGAAAACAGCAATGACTGCTGAATTCCCAGCAAAATAATAGTCATGGAGTAGTGAAGGCACTAAAGAATAGAGGCGAGTTTAAGCCAGCTCACATCTCTGCCTGCTACCACCGTTATCGTCGCCAGCAAAACTAATCGCCCCTCTCTTCCCGGTCATTCGAAAGTGTGCACGCTGCGTGCGAGGATGGGTTTCAAAATAACAGCCATCAGGGCACTAAAGCGCAGCTGGTTAGTTAGCTCAGATATTGAATGGGGCCAGGGTAAAATTGAATCTGACCCCTTTAATTTTTTGCTTCGGCCTCTGCTTTCATCTTCTCTGCTTGCACTGTTACCGCCTTTACCGCCTCTTTTTTAGTTTCCAGTATGGAAGTAATTTGAAGTAGTTGGTATTGGTTAATAAGATTGGAACTACAGACTGTAACTCTGATTGATTTTTTTAATCCGCTCCTGATAGAGCTTATCAAGAGCTCCTTCTATAGTAAGAGTGTCGTTTTGTTTTCTATAGATCTCTACCGTATGCATAACAAATTTAATGTTTTGTTTATGCTCATCAGCAAAAGCTTTGCACTTCTGCTCAAGTTCTTTTTCATATAACTTTTGAGCCATCAACTCTTGGAAAGAGCGAATGGCGGCGTCAAAGTCATTATCGTGCTCAGCATACAAGTCTCTGAGTTTAGCTTTTGGTATTCGAAATGCTTTACTGCCGTAATCGAGCGCATCCCGAAAACTGTCATATTGTTCACCAAATATGGTAAACCCTTTAGAACTTACATAGTGAGCCGAGTGCTTTTCACCATCAGCCTCAAATTCAAAGCCTTTAAACTTGTATCTCTCATATGATTCCTTTCCAAGTTCTAAGCCTGCTTTCACGCTTCTTTGAAGTTGGTAATCAAGCTGTTCTAACTCATCATGCTCCCACATTTCATAAATTCGAATTGCTTTTTGATATTTTTGGGCTAATTTACCTTTAACGTTATCAACGCGCTGCCCTAATAAACTACTTTTATCGTTTTGTAAAAAATCAAAACACTCTTGGCAGCTAGGAACGCGATAAAAGTCTGCATCCTCTCTAGTTTTTAAATAAAATTCAGCAAATTTAAGTGGAGGGGCCAAATCATACTTAGTCGCAATGCAGCCACAGTAAAAACATGTGTTAAAGTCCTTCGCATGAACCGCACTCATATGACGATATAATTCGGTTTCATCATGCATAGCTAAGCTTCTTCTTCAACTTTTTGGAAATGATTACCTTCCAAAATATTGCCTTTAGCTATTTGAACTTTGGCTGTTCTCTCTTTTTCTGACGTTCTTACCGGACAGTAATTCCCCCTTTTGAAGATTAGAAGCAAAGTGTCATCTGGTACAACACCAAACCAATTACATACGTCATGAACATCTTCTTCCGTCATACAACGCTTGTCTGTTACTCTTCGAGAGCGGTTATATACACTGAAGATTTTAACTGCTACTTCTTTATCCGATGTTTTTTCGTTACCACCTGGTGTTACCGCTAGATTGAACTCCACATCTTCACCAATATTTAATTTTTCCGTTAAGTTTAGTGCTCGCTCCCACATTGTTCCGAGTGCTAATGCCTTTTCAGGGTTATCATAAGTATCACCATTTACCCAGTGCGCTTTAATCCATTTATAACCGCGCAGTGATCGAGAGCTTTTGGGCGCAATGGGGTTATCTTTTAGATAAACCTGCCTAATCGCATCAATTGCTTGTAATACTGTTTCATCATCGGTGTAAATACGAAAATCAAAATCTAGATCATGCAACTTAGCAGGAATAGCATAATAACCATCGGTCAAAAATGTTTGAGAGTCATTTAGCTTTTTACGTCCTCTTAACTCGCCATTTTTAGACACTCTCGCGCCGACATCTAGCCCTTTTACTTCATAACTTTTACAAATATCATTGTATTTGTCTCTAAGGCCTTTAATGTTGCCAGTTGCTTGTTTAGAACATGTTTGTTCTAAATATGAGAGTAATTCACCATATGCTCGAGTCGCATCTAAATTAGTAAAGTGGATTGCTTTCCTATTGGTATGGTATCCACAAGCTCGACCAATATTGGCTTGTACGACAGCAGCAATGTTAGATACCGTACTGTCCCAAGTAGCAATAATATTCTTCTTCATGTCAAGGCCAAAGTTTATTCCCGCTCGACATCCGGCAACGGTAATTGCTATAACTTTTTGCCCAAACTCCATTGCTGTTTTATATTCGTCTTTGAAGTCATCAATTGACGTATGCTCTTCTTCAGGCACACCCGATAATTTCTTACCTAAAATAAATATATTATCCTCAGGCACACAATGCTCAGCCAAAAAACGTTTAGCTTCCATTGCAGTGCCAGCCGGAACCCTAACTAAAGCCCAGCCTTCACCCTCATAACTGTTAAAATGATTTATAAAAACGTCTTGAGCGTCTGATTTAAACTGAATATTGCGGGTTCTGCTTTCCAAGTCGATGACTTGGCCTTCAGCCAACATCTCTCTGACACCAAAGTAATCATCACTGGTTCGGTGGAAAACTAGTTTGGTGGGTATGCCCCGATTTATCAGTGAGTCCCCTTCAGTCGCCAGCAGAGCACTTAACGGCGTTGCAGATATAAATACAACTCGACATTCGGTATTTTCATTCTGAAGATAATCAAATAGCGCTTCATACCTAACAGATGTATCGCCAGAACCATAATGACATTCGTCCACGATGATTAATTTAGGATCTTGCCGTCTGAAGTTTTTTTCAATATCCGCAAGAAAATGGATTAAGTTCGAAACCACGACATTACCCGCAGGTTTCAAATCCTCTTTGGCTTGTGCTAACAAAGAGGTGTCTGCCATTGTCATGACGTAAAGGGTGTCTTTTAAATATTTCGGGTTACAGATATCTTCATCACTGAGGCTTTTACGTTGGTAACATGCAGTAGCAAATGCAACACCTGACTTTCCTGCTTGCATCTCAGCAGCCATTATCACAGCTCGTGTTTCACCTTGCAGGGCTAAGTAGGTATTACGTGCAGCATCTCGTTGATGTTTGAATACACTTGGTTCACTAAGCAGTGTTTCTATTTTAGCGCGGTGTTGTTCAGCTTTGTTTTTCATATTTATCCCTCATCAGCAGGCTTAAAGACATCTACAACGTTGCAACACTCAAGCCAATCCATAACCAATTGATTTTCAATTACATTATCAACAATCACACAATTATTAAAATTACATTCTTTACTTAAAGGTAAAGTTAGTTACCTATTTAAATTTACTGTCATAGGTTCTTTAATATCAAAAGCTTTAAGCTCACAGTATTGTTCAGAGTGTTTGCTAAAAATTTCATCGTTAAGCATAACCACTTCATCATTCATTTTCGAGTGGCGCTCGTCTAACCCAATACCGCGAAAAAAATAGCACCTAGCTCACTAATTATGTACCTGTTGTACAAAGCTTCACCGTTGTCTTTCTCAATCAACGAAGCTACCGTTAATAAGGAATGCCATCCAAAAAAATCTCTCTATTTCGATTTGATTGATAGAAATACATGTTAGATTTAGCTTCACCTAATTTAATACTCACTTCTGACATAGCAGGAGAGCCAAAAGTTAAATTTATATAGAGCTTTTCGCTTTAATTTGAAAGTTCATTGATAAAATTCCCTGATTGTTTGGACATTGAAACTTAATCAATTGGCCTGGTAATACTAACAGTGTGACCTTCAACAAATTTAAAAGGTCGCTGGGCTATATCTAACTTTTTCCAGCCAAGGAATATATTTACGCCTTTCGTCTTCCCAAATTTTCGAAATAATTACAATTTGATAGAATAGTTCAGGATGCTTTAACGCGATATTAGAAATCGGAGAGGAAGCATCCTGTTTCATACCATCAATATCAGCTTTACCAAACCAAGTAAATAGACCTTTCACATCACGAACTTATTATTCTTATTCGATCGTAAATAATCTTATCTTATCTACTATTTTTTACATACAAAAAAGGTGAGCAAAAAATGCTCACCTTTTATCTAAATAATCAGATTGACGGTTTCCGACTAGGTTTGCTCGGTTACCTACTAGGTTGATCGTGATCAATTCAGAGACTTAGTCTCTGTACGACTCCACACTCGGGCAGCTACATACCAGATTTCGGTCGCCGTAGACGTCGTCGATACGGTTAACCGTTGGCCAGAACTTGTTGCGCGCTACCGCAGCGACCGGGTATGCGGCTAGCTGACGGTCGTAAGCGCGATCCCAGTTATGGTCACAGATATCGGCCAGGGTGTGCGGTGCGTTATGCAGTGGGTTGTTGGTGGCATCCCACTCGCCCGCTTCTACTTTGGCGATTTCGTGACGAATGCTGATCATGGCCTCGATAAAGCGGTCCAGCTCGGCTTTGGCTTCTGACTCGGTTGGCTCAATCATCAGCGTACCCGCTACTGGGAAGCTCATGGTTGGCGCGTGGAAACCGTAGTCGTTCAAACGCTTGGCCACGTCCATCTCGGTCACGCCGCTGGCTTCTTTAAGCGGACGCATATCGATAATACATTCGTGCGCCACACGCTCGTTGCGGCCTTTGTACAGCACCGGGAAGTGCTCACCCAGCTTTTTAGCGATGTAGTTAGCATTCAGGATCGCCACTTCAGTGGCCTTTTTCAGGCCCGCGGCACCCATCATGCGGATATACATGTAGCTGATTGGCAGAATTGACGCACTGCCCCACGGCGCGGCAGATACGGCACCGTTCTCTGGGTTTGGCCCGTCGATTTTAACCACTGGGTGGTTAGGGACAAACGGTGCTAAGTGCTTTTTCACACCGATTGGGCCCATGCCCGGGCCGCCGCCGCCGTGCGGGATACAGAAGGTTTTGTGCAGGTTCAGGTGCGATACGTCAGCGCCAATGTAACCCGGTGAGGTTAAGCCTACCTGGGCGTTCATGTTGGCACCGTCCAGATACACCTGGCCACCGTTAGCGTGGATGATGTCGCAAATCTCACGCACGGTTTCTTCGTATACCCCGTGGGTTGACGGGTAGGTAATCATGATACAGGCCAGGTTGTCGGCCATTTCTTCGGCTTTGGCCTTCAGGTCGGCCATATCCACGTTACCGTTTTTATCACAGTTCACCACGACCACTTTGTACTCGATCATCTGAGCCGATGCCGGGTTGGTGCCGTGGGCAGAACTTGGGATTAAACATATATTACGGTGGCCTTCGCCACGGCTTTCGTGGTATTTGCGAATGGCAATCAGGCCGGCATATTCGCCCTGTGCGCCTGAGTTAGGCTGCATGGCGATATGGTCGTAACCGGTGATTTCCACCAGCCAGTCGGCCAGTTCCTGAATCATGTGCTGGTAACCCTGCGCCTGGCTCAGCGGCGCAAACGGGTGCAATGAACCAAACTCTGGCCAGGTGACCGGGATCATCTCGGCGGTGGCGTTCAGTTTCATGGTACAGGAACCCAGCGAAATCATCGAGTGGTTCAGGGCTAAGTCTTTGTCTTCTAAAGACTTAATGTAACGCAGCATTTCGGTTTCGCTGTGGTACTTGTTGAACACTTCGTGGGTCAGGATCTCCGAGGTGCGCGCCAGTTCAGCTGGGATAGAGGCTGGCATTTCGCTCACCTTTGCATCCAATGCATCAAAATTCACATCATTGATGCCAAATACCGCCAGCAGCTTAGTAACGTCAGCACGGGTGGTGGTTTCGTCCACGCTGATACCCAGCTTGCCGTCCAGATCGGTACGCAGGTTGATCATCGCCGCATCAGAGGCGCTAACGATGGCGTCTTTCTTATCGCCCACGTTGACTGTGATGGTATCGAAGTAATTAGCATGCGCCAGGCTAAAGCCAGCGTTTTGCAGTGCCGCAGCAATGATATCGGCAAAGCGGTGAATACGGCTGGCGATGGTTTTCAGGCCTTTCGGACCGTGATACACCGCATAGAAGCTGGCCATGTTGGCCAGTAACACCTGCGCAGTACAGATGTTGGAGTTAGCCTTTTCACGGCGGATGTGCTGTTCACGGGTTTGCAGTGCCATACGCAGAGCAGGACGGCCACGGGTATCCTGTGACACACCGATAATACGGCCTGGCAGTGAACGCTTGTAATCGTCGCGGGTAGCGAAGAATGCCGCATGTGGACCACCGTAACCCATAGGTACACCGAAACGCTGAGCAGAGCCCAGCACCACGTCGGCGCCCATTTCGCCCGGTGATTTCAGCAGCACTAAGCTCATGATATCGGCGGCAACCGCAACAATACCTTTGTTAGCTTGTACCGCAGCGATGATGTCAGTCAGATCACGGATTTCACCCGTGGTACCTGGGTATTGCAGCAGCGCACCAAAGATATCGTGGCTGGCAGCATCTTCGGCCTTGCCGACAATAATCTCAAAACCGAACATCTCGGCGCGGGTGCGCACCACATCATAGGTTTGTGGGTGCACGTCATCGGCGACGAAGAACGCGTTGGCTTTGCGGTTTTTAGACACACGCTTGCCCAGCGCCATGGCTTCGGCGGCGGCGGTACCTTCGTCCAGCAATGACGCGGAGGCCAGATCCATACCGGTTAAGTCCAGGGTTGCCTGCTGGAAGTTCAGCAGCGCCTGTAAACGGCCCTGAGCAATTTCTGGCTGATACGGGGTATAAGCGGTATACCAACCTGGATTTTCCAACACATTACGCAGAATCACGTTTGGCACGTGCACATCGCTGTAACCCATACCAATAAAGCTGCGGTAAATTTTGTTTTTACCGGCGATGGCTTTCAGTTCAGCCAGGGCCTGCGCTTCGGTGGTGCCTGCTGGCAGGTTCATATCCTGCGGCAGACGAATGGCAGCCGGAACGGTTTGCTCGATCAGATCATCCAGTGATGTGGCGCCAATAGTGGCCAGCATTTCAGCCTGTTCAGCCTGTCCCGGGCCAATGTGGCGGCGGACAAAATCCTGTTGCTGCTCTAATTGTGACAGTGTGACGTGCGACATAATCTACTTCTGCGTTGTGTTGTAAAAATCAGCCCCGAGTTTCCTCAGGGCTGCAATCTTGAATGGCCAGCGGTAAATACCGCGCTGGACTTATTCTTCGTCGATGGAATTTGCGTAATCTTCAGCGCCCATCAGGTCGCCCAGCTCTTCCGGATCTTCGGCTTTGATTTTGAATAACCAGCCGTCACCGTATGGATCGCTGTTTACCAGCTCAGGTGAGTTTTCCAGATCTTCGTTAGTCGCGATGATTTCGCCGGTTAATGGTGCGTATACGTCAGAAGCCGCTTTTACTGATTCTGCTACGCAGCAATCGTCACCGGCATTTACCGCGCTGCCAACGTCTGGCAGTTCAACGAAAACCATGTCACCCAGCAGTTCTTGTGCGTGCTCAGTGATACCTACGGTAAAAGTGCCGTCGCCTTCGTCGCGAACCCATTCGTGAGTTGATGCATAACGTAGCTCTTTAGGGATGTTACTCATTGTTTTTCCTCTTAATTTTATTAAATCAGCGGTTTGCCGTTACGCACGAAGGCCGGCTTAATCACTTTTACTGTAACCCACTTTTTACGCATTTCCACTTCGGCCGTATCGCCGTGATCCGCCGGTACGCGGGCCATTGCGATGCTCTTGCCAAGAGTAGGAGAAAAGGTACCTGAGGTGATCACACCCTCGCCGCCGCTGACCTTCACAGTCAGGCCGCTACGCAGTACGCCTTTTTCTTCCATCAGCAGGCCAACCAGCTTGTCGGTGCCTGCGGCTTTTTGTTGCTCCAGCGCCGCGCGGCCAACGAAATCACGCTCGGCCGGTTCCCAGGTGATGGTCCAGCCCATGTTCGCCGCCAGCGGAGAAATGGTTTCGTCCATGTCCTGACCGTACAGGTTCATGCCCGCTTCTAAACGCAGGGTATCGCGTGCGCCCAGACCACATGGCTGCACACCGGCATCCAGCAGTTGTTGCCACAAATCAGCGGCTTGCTCGTTTGGCACCATGATCTCGTAACCGGCTTCACCGGTGTAACCAGTGGTGGCAATAAACAAGTCTTCAGCCTGCACGCCGTAGAATGGCTTCATACCGGCTACCGCTTCGTTTTGTGCGGCAGAGAATACCTGGCCGGCCTTTTCTTTGGCGTTCGGGCCTTGTACCGCGATCATCGCGTACTCTGGTCTTTCGGTGATGGTCACGTCAAAACCGGCGGCTTTGCTGTTTAACCAGTTGATGTCTTTTTCGCGGGTGGCGCTGTTCACTACCAAACGGTAGTTTTCGGCATCGAAGTGATACACGATCAGGTCATCCACCACGCCACCGGCTTCGTTCAGCATGCCGCTATAAAGGGCTTTACCCTTTTCCTGCAGCTTAGCCACGTCGTTAGCCAGCAAGTAGCGCAGGTAGGCCTGAGCCTGTGAGCCAGTCACGTCAACGATGGTCATGTGTGAAACGTCGAACATACCCGCATCTTTACGCACCGCGTGGTGCTCTTCGATTTGCGAGCCGTAATTGATGGGCATTTCCCAACCGTGGAAGTCAACCATACGCGCACCGGCTTCGATGTGCTTGGCATGTAATACGGTTTTGTTGGTCATGTGCATTCCTCTGCGGTTTGCCACACGGGCAAACGGAGTTTGTTAGCCAAATGTTGCGTCGCAGTATAGAAAGCCGAAGGCAGCACAACAAATTGATAATCCTTATCAATACATTTGCAAAACTTATGTATACAATGCATATCCATCAGCTTTGTAAATTTATTACATGCCATGAAGCAGCTATCTCTCGACAATCTGCGTACCTTTGTCACGGTGGTGGACATGGGCGGCTATGCCAAAGCCGGGGATATTCTCGGGCGTTCGCAACCCGCTATCAGTTTGCAGATTAAAAAGCTCGAAGAACAATTAGGCCGCAAGCTGTTTACCAAAGTGGGCCAACGGCATTTACCTAACCACGATGGCCAACTGTTATATCAGCATGCCCGTGGCATCCTGAGCCTGAATGACGATGTGTTTCGCGCGTTCGAGCAGCCCAGCCTGCGCGGGCGGTTGCGCCTGGGCATTCCCAGTGAGTTTGCCACCACCCTGCTGCCGGGCATCATTGGTGAGTTTTCTAAACTCTACCCGGATGTGGCACTGGAGGTGACATCGGCATTAAGTAAGCAGTTACTCAGCAACGAGCGACGTGGCGATTTTGATTTGATAATGGCACTGGTACCACCGGGCCAACCTACCGACGGCCAGCTATTGGTGGCCGACCCGCTGGTATGGGTTGGTGATAAAAATCAAAACTGGAATCCGGAGTACTTATCGCTGGTACTGGCACCGGATGGCTGCATGTACCGCAGCCGGGTCATTCAACATTTAAAACAGCAAACCCTGCCATGGCGCATCAGCTACACCATCGCCGATTTGTCTGGCATTACTGCCGCTATTCAGCAGGGGCTGGGCATTACCGCGCTGGCCAAGAGCTCACTACCCGCTGAGCTTGCTGTGCTTCGGCACAAAAACCTGCCGGAACTGGGCACCATCAATATCTGCCTGTTTGAGCAAAGCAAACAACACCCACAGGCCTGCGCCAAACTGGCCGAGTTTATTCAGGCACGGGTGGGGTAATTTTTCTCCATAGTTCAGAACATTTACCGGATGCTAAAAATATGTTCTGCTGAGCAGGTCTTTTCAAAACAACAAGGAATAATCATGCAAAAGATTCTGGGATTAGCGGCGTTAGTTGGCGGGGCAATTCTGCTGTATTTCGGCTACACCGAGTACAACAGCCATGCGTCGCAATTAACCGAAATGGTCACAGGCAACCCGACTGACGATGCCAAATATCTGCTGATTGGTGGTGCTGTGGCGGTGATTGTGGGCTTGGGCTTGCTGTTTAAGAAATAAAAAAAGCCGCCCGGGGTGGGCGGCAAAACTATGTCATCAAGAAAACACGAACTTACATTTGTCTTTACGCATTTCGCTAAATATCGGTTCACTCACGACGTAAAATTTCTGCCAAATCCTGTTCCAATGACACGGTGGGTTTTTCGATAATCCGTCCTAACTCTTTGTTGCCGCTATAAACGTAAATGGTCGGGGTGTATACCAACCCCATTCTCTCGGCGATACCATCTGGGTCCTGCTTATTTCGGTCTACGGCGAGAAGGTCTATCTCCACCGGCATGTTGGCCACATCAAGAATTTTTAATAACCTTGCCACCTCACGCTGACTGTCATGACACCAGGTACCGAAAATGACTATCAGGCGCTTTCCTTGTAAAGCGCTTACGACGTTTTTGGCACTTTCAGCTGGAATATAGGCATCGTATTCCTCTGCGAACGCGCGATGTTCTGCCAACAATACCGCCGGCTCGATTGGGCCCAGATTGTGTTGTTGTGCATTGCTACTGACGCACGCGCCCAGCAAACTCAAGCACAGCAGCAAAACAAATTTTTTCATTAAAGACTTCCTATTTATCGGTTTCGCCCCATAGTAGCCTTGATAAAAATTGCAGAGCAAGTGACATGAGCCACTTTTCAGCCATTGTGTTGGGCGCCACCGGTCTGGTTGGCAAAGCACTGGTAAAACAGCTACTTAACGATAAGCGTTACCACCACATTACCTTGTTGGTACGGCGTCCGCTGCCCGACAGCCTGTTTGCTGATCCCGAGCAAAAATTGCAGGTGGTGGTGACCGACTTTGACAAACTGGATGACTATCAGGGTTATTTTTCTGTCGACCATGCTTACGTTTGCCTGGGTACCACCATTAAACAGGCTGGCAGCAAAGCCGCGTTTCGCAAAGTCGACTTTGAGTATGTGCATGCCGCCGCGCAATGTGCCCGGGCGCAGCATTGTCAAAGCTTTGTGTGGATTTCGTCCATCGGCGCCAATGCCAACAGCAGCAATTTCTATTTGCGCGTGAAAGGTGAGCTGGAAAATGCCATTTTACCCATGCTCAATTTGCGCAAACCGGCAGCGGTACAACCCTCGCTATTACTGGGTGAGCGCGAGGAATCACGTCCGTTAGAACGCCTTGGTATTTTATTCGGTAAACTCGTGGCGCCACTGATGATTGGCCCACTACGCAAGTACCGGCCGGTTGAGGCCGATACCGTCGCGCGTAATATGATGGCGCTGCAGGATTTCAGCGCGCCGCGGGCTTAAACAGTGACCAGCTGACAACCGCTATCGCCACCCCAGCCAGCATAAAGCAGTAATAGACGTAGGGCAGCAGATCGATTGGTGAAATGGCGAAGCTTGCGCCCAGCAACAGGGCCTGCGCCCCATACGGTAATAAGCCCTGAATAATACAGGCGAAAATATCCAGCAAGCTGGCAGCGCGTTTGGGGGGCACCCCACCATGCTCTGCCAGTGATTTAGCCGCATCGCCGGCCACAATAATCGCCACCGTGTTGTTCGCCACACACAGGTTCGTCACGCTGATTAACGCGGCAATAGCAAAACCGTGACTGGCCTGATCATGGCTGGAGAGTTTTTTCGCAAAGCGAGTCAGGCCGTTGACCAGAAATTGCAGGCCGCCTTGACGACGCATCAGCTCGGATAACCCACCTATCAGCATGGAGAGAATAAAAATCTCCTGCATCTGGCCAAAGCCGGCATACACGTCCTTGCCGATATCGCCAATTGCATACCCGCCCTGCCAGACGCCCATGGCTAAGCACGCCAGGATACCCAGCACCAACACCACGAAGACATTAACGCCACTGATGGCCAACAACAGGATCAGTAAATAAGGTAACGCCAGCCAGGGATTAGCTTCTGCTGCGGAGACCTCGGCACTGACCGGATTGACCAGCAACAACAACAACACCAGCGTCATTACCGCAGCGGGTGCGGCAAAACGGATATTTTCAATAAACTTTTCCTGCATGCGCGCGCCCTGGGTACGGGTGGCCGCGATAGTGGTATCGGAAATAATCGACAGGTTATCGCCGAAGATGGCACCGCTCATCAACACGCCCGCCATCAACGGCAGTGAAATGCCACTGGCCTGCGCCAGACCCAGCCCAATCGGTGCCATGGCGGCCAGCGTGCCCATCGATGTGCCCATGGCGGTAGCAACAAACGCCGCTAACAAAAACAATCCTGGCAGCAACCAGTCGGTGGGGATCACGCTAAGCCCCAGCGCCACCGTGCTGTTCACCCCGCCTGTGACATTGGCTACCGAGGAGAACGCACCGGCCAGCAAATAAATTAAACACATGGTGATGATATTGTGGTTACCCGCCCCCTCAACGAACTGGCTGATGGTTTTATTCAGGGACTCGCGCGATAACCACACCGCCAGCAAAATAGCCGGTAACACCGCAACGGGCGCAGGCAATTGGTAAAACGCATAGTCGATACCCTGCGCCTGATAATAAAAACCCACGCCTAAGAATAACGACAGAAATACCAACAGAGGCAGCAGCGCCAGCCGACCACGTGAAGAAGTAGTTTGAGACAAAGCAATCACCAAAAGACGTTTAGACGTCTAGAATTCTAAATTGATTTTAATTGGCTCACAAGCCTGATTACACTCAGGGATGCCCTTTGCTGGCAAGAATCGCCAGATTTTTACTGATTTGCTCGGATAGTTGGGGGATCAAAAAGGCATATTTGCGGTTGATAACGTGGTATGCCGGGGTCTGAAACAACACGATCTGATTGAACTGATGCGCGTACTGATTCTCACTCTGCGCCGCCTCCCATACATACAGGGCAAAATCAACCCGGCCTTTGGCCAGCATATTCACCGGATCCTGACTCATATGCATGGTGTACAGGTGCGCCTTAATTTGCCCCTGATAGCGTTTTTGCAGATAATTAACATGGTGCGACGATACGACTCCGGTCTTGGTCGGATCCCACATAAGGTCGGTCGAGCACGGTGATGATTTCTGACAAAGCAGTAAATAGTTAACCTCTCCCAGCATAGGTGGCACTGGCACGATATTGTCAAAATCCTGAATCAGCATGGCCAGGCGAATCACATCCGCCTCCACGCGTCCCTGATTGAGTTCGATAAGCGCACGTTCTGCCGGGGTGGGACGCATATGCGTTTTTATCCCCAAGGCACGATAACTTTCTTCGATCAGCGGGATAAAACGCTTTACCTGAGGATGGCCAGCGTAAGTGATCGTGACCGACGACGGCATGACATCCTCTGCCTGCGCAGGGCTGGTGCACAGGCCAAGCAACAACATCAGCGATAATAGTTTACCCACATACCTCTCCGGCACTATGCAGTCGGCTGACTGCATGCTTGATAGTAGCTGAGGTTAATGACCGCCACCAGCCACCAGGCGGTACTGAATGCTGGTGTAATCATCCAAACCATACAGCGAGCCTTCGCGTCCATAACCAGACTGCTTCACGCCGCCAAAAGGGGCGGCCGGATTGGAAATCGCGCCGGAATTAATTCCCACCATGCCGTATTCCAGCCCATCCGCGACGCGTTGAATGCGGCCGATATCGCGGGCATAAAAATAACTGGCAAGGCCAAAGATCGTGTCGTTGGCCAGCTGCAATGCCTGTTGTTCGGTTTCGAAGGTTTGAATGGCGGCCACCGGACCGAAAATTTCTTCACTGAAAAGCGGCATGTCCGCAGTTAGCGCGGTCACCAGCGTTGGCGGGTAATAGGCGCCCTGCTGCCAGTCACCGCCATAGATTAGCTTGGCCCCCTGTTTAACCGACTCGTCCACCAGTTTGTGCACATCGGCAGCGGCTTCTTCGCTGATTAAGGGGCCGATATCAACGCCGTCTTCGGTACCATCACCCACTTTGAGGGCTTTGATTTTGGCCAGCAGCTTGGTGGTAAATTCCTCAGCTACCGATGCCTGCACATAAAAGCGATTGGCGCACACACAGGTTTGCCCGGCATTCCTGAATTTACATAGCATGGCGCCTTCCACGGCTGCATCGATATCCGCGTCGTCAAACACAATAAACGGCGCATTGCCGCCCAATTCCATCGATACCTTTTTAATCGTCGAGGCACAGGCTTCGGCCAGTTTGCGACCCACCGGGGTAGAGCCGGTAAAGCTGAATTTGGCTATTGAGGGATGGGTGGTGAGCACCTTGCCAATGCCCGCCGAGTCGGTGCCGGCCACAACATTAAATACGCCGGCCGGAATACCAGCACGCTCTGCCAGTTCCGCCATGGCCAACGCTGACAACGGGGTTTTGCTGGCAGGGCGCACCACAAAGGTACAACCTGCCGCCAGCGCTGCCGCGGCTTTGCGCGCAATCATGGCATTAGGGAAATTCCACGGGGTGATGGCCGCCGCCACGCCCAGTGGTTTACGCACGGCCTGAATCTGTTCGCCCGGGTTGGCGGCAGGAATCATTGCCCCATAGGCACGCTCGGCTTCGCCCGCGAACCATTTTACATAGCCCGCGCCGTAGGCGATTTCACCTTTGGCTTCGGCCAAGGGTTTGCCCTGTTCCAGCGTCATCAGCCGCCCCAGCGCCTGTTGGTTTTCCATCATCAACTGGTACCAGCGATACAGCAGCTCACCACGTTTTGCACCGGTCAGCCCCGCCCACTCGGGAAACGCCTTTGCTGCGGCCTCGACCGCGCGCGTGGCATCATCCGCGCTGGCATCGACCACTTGGGTGATCACCTCGCCACTGGCTTTATTGATAATGTCGAAAGTGTGGTTACCAGTAAGCCACTGGCCATTGATGTAGGAAGCTTGCTTGATGAGATCGGCTGGAACCTTGTGCATTGCCCTCTCCTGTTATTTGCAGATTGCACCGGCCACGCACCGCTTGTGGCATACATAGCGCCAGCCAACAGGCTGGCGGAGAAATTTAGTGGTTTGCTTTAACCATCTGTGGCAACTCACCATCCAACCCCATGGCCTGACGGATTGCCTTGTGTTTAGCAAACGGCACACTGTTTACTATGCGCATACCGGCGCCACGGATCAGTTTCTGCAGTGGATTTGTTCCCTGGAACAAGCGCTTAAACCCTTCCATCGCCGCACACATCTGCATCGCCTCGGCCTTGCGCCAACGTTCAAAATGACGCAAATGCTTGCCGACACCGATGTCTTTATCTTCTGCTACCAATTGATTGAGTGTCTCGGCTAACGCGGCTGCATCCAGAAAGCCCAGGTTCACACCCTGCCCGGCGAGTGGATGAATGGTGTGCGCCGCGTCACCGATAATCGCGATGCGATCCGATACCCACTGGCGGGCATAGCGCATCTTTAACGGGAAGCTGGCTTTATCACCTTCCACCTGACAAACGCCGAGCGTGCTGTTAAACGCGGCCGTCAGCGCATGATTGAAATCTTCCGCAGACATCGCCAGCAATTCCTGCGCGCGCGGATTATCCTGCGACCACACGATGGAACATAAATGCGGATCACGCAAAGGTAAAAACGCCAAAGGGCCATTTGGCGTGAACACCTGTCGCGCCGTTGCCTGATGGGGTTCAGCGCAGCGTACCGTGGCGACAATGGCCGTGTGCTCATAATCCCAGAAGGTCAGCGGGAAATCTGCCAGCGCACGGATTTGTGAATTGGCGCCGTCCGCGCCCACAACCAGACGAGTCGTGAGCATCTCACCATTTTTCAGGGTAACAAAGGCTTCCTGCTTGCCCATATGCAACTTATCCAGCGAGGTTTCCAGCAACTGAATATGCGGGGCCTGCACCGCCTGTTGCCACAGGGCATGGCGAATGCGTGCATTTTCAATGATATGGCCTAATACCGGCTGGCCGGCATCCTGGGTATCGAAATCAATTTTGGCGAAGCTGTCCTGCTCCCATACCTGCATGGCATAGTAAGGGGCTTTTTGCTCAATGGCCTGCCACGCACCCAACCTTTCCAGCAAGGTCTGGCTGGCCAGATTGATGGCGCTGACCCGCAGCTGCGGCGACTCGCTCAGAGCTGTGGGCGGATGCGGGTCGATCACCGCTACCTGTAAACCGCTTTGCTTTACCCCCAGCGCCAGCGCCAGACCAACCATACCGCCGCCAACAATGACCAAATCTACCGACTGCATGGTTTACTCTCCGTGTGTTTGTTGCGTGGCCTGAGCAAATAAACCCATGGCCTGAGTGGCGAGCTGATGACGCAAACCCGGCAGCTGATTCATCAGCGTCAGTCCCAGATTCCGTCCGATCACCAGCGGCCAGTGTTGATTGGAAAACAGCCGCACCAGCGCATCGGTCAGACCGATGACTTTGTCCTGATCCGGCTTGCGCGCCAGCGCATAAGCACGTAATTGCGCGTAACTGCCAAGCGCATGTTGCTTGTTCTGTAACATTGCTGCCAGATCTACCACATCACGCAGACCCAGATTAAAACCCTGCCCGGCAATGGGGTGCAGGGTGTGGGCACAGTTACCGATGAGCACCGTGCGATGCATCACAGTGGGGCTGGCTGTTACCAGCGACAGAGGATAAATAAAGCGCTCGCCGACTTTGATGATCTCACCGGCGGCATAACCAAATGCCTGCTGCAGCTGCTGAATAAATTCCTGTTCAGACGCCTGTTGCAAGTGAGCCGCCCGGGCGGTATCCAGTGTCCATACCAGCGACATACGCTGCTGTGACATGGGCAACAATGCCAGCGGCCCGGTTTGGGTAAAACGTTCATAGGCCCAATGCTGATGTGGCTCGGCCATTCCGACATTGGCGATCAGCGCGGTTTGCTGGTAATCATCTGCCACGAAACTGGCGCCAGCCAATTCTGCGGTTGGAGAATACGCACCTTCTGCCACCACCAGTAAGCGAGCACTTACTGCATTACCACTTTTTAACGTGGCGTGTACCGCATCCTGGCTATAATCCAGTGCGCAAATCGCATCCGGACAAAGCCAATCGATGCTCTCTGGCAGCGCATTGCGCAACTGGGCACCAAAGTCCTGCATCTCGACCACAAAACCCAGTGCATCGGTCTGGTACTCATCGTGGTGCAGATAGCACTGCCCAAGATGACCCTGGTCAGTTACTTTGATATGTCTAATCGCCGTACCGATCTGACTGATATTCAGGCCAAACTTATCGAGCATCTGCTGCGAATATTTGGCCAGCGCAATCGCACGGGCATCAAAGCCCGGATGGGGAGCATTTGCCTGGTATTCGGTTGCTTCAACGATGGCTATTTTTAAGCCACTGTGTTTCAACGCAATAGCCAGAGTCAGTCCGGTGGCACCGCCGCCTGCGATCAGCACATCGTACATATCAACCCGCCATCAACGCTTCGATGGCATCGATGCGCTTAGGCACACCGAATGTCAGATTTTCATGCCCATCTGCCGTAATCAGCACATTGTCCTCAATGCGAATACCGATACCGCGCCATTTCGGATCCACATCTGCATCATTAGCAATGTATAAGCCCGGCTCAACGGTCAACACCATCCCAGGCGCAAAGGGGCGGTCCTGATCACACACCTTATAATCGCCCACGTCATGCACATCGAGCCCCAGCCAGTGGCCAAGCCCGTGCATAAAGAACTGGCGATAAGCCTTGGCTTCAATCAGTTTGGCAGGCTCACCCTGTAACAGGCCGAGATTGACCAACCCTTCCACCAGCACCTGAATACAGCGATTGGTGGCGCTGACCAGATTAGAACCGGGTTTGATTACTTCCAACGCAGCATGTTGGGCATCCAGTACCAACTGGTACAAGGCGCGTTGCTCAGGGCTAAACTGGCCGCTGACCGGGAAGGTACGGGTGATGTCCGCCGCATAGCCAAATAACTCACAGCCCGCGTCGATCAGAACCAGATCGCCGGCCTTTAACGTGGAATTGTTTTCGGTGTAATGCAAAATACAGGCGTTGTCGCCACTGCCGACGATGGTGCTATAAGCCGGATGACGTGCCCCCTGCATGGCAAACTCATGCAAGATTTCGGCTTCTAACTGGTATTCATAATCCAGGCGACCACAAGCCTGCATGGCTCGGGCGTGCGCCTGCGCGCTGATTTGTGCCGCTTTACGCATCACCATCAGCTCGGCGTCTGATTTAAACAAGCGCATCTCATGCAGTTCGGAGCGCGGATCCAGCAGCATATTCGGCGCACGTTTGGTCTGTTTTGGTGCATCACGCAAGGTTTGCAGCGCCGCTAATACCGGCTTATCGGCCCAGGCCTGATGTGCCATGGCGTAAACTAACGCGGCTTTGCCGTTTAATAGTTCCACCAGCGCGTCATCCAGTTCACTGATGCAATAGGCTTCATCCATGCCCAGTGCAGAGATTGCTGCATCTGGCCCCAGACGGCGACCGTGCCAAATCTCCGCCTGCGGATCCTTTTCACGACAAAACAGGATGGACTGACCTTCGCACAGTACCAGTGCGGCATCTGGCTCGTTAAAGCCGGTCAGATAGAAAAAATCGCTGTCCTGACGAAACGGATAATCGGTATCGCGGCTACGCACCTGCTCGCGTGCCGCCGGAATCACAATCACCGCGTCCGCATTAAAACGTTCAGCCAGTTGTTGGCGGCGGGCGGCGAATTCAGCCTGTGGGATCATAAATTAATGTAGTGTCTTCGGTTCAGATTGTTGTTCGTCGGCGCTCTTGCCCAGTTCGTTGAAGCACAGCATGGCGGAGATACGCACATATTCCATCACTTCAAACAGGGCCTGCTCAGATTCTTCGCCTTCCAGCATTTCTTCGTCCATACGGGAGATCTCAGAGAAATCCTCTAAGGCTTCTTTGACATCGTCCGAGCACTTGGTCAGATCGTTTTGTTCCAGACCAAAGCCAAGCATAAAGCCCTGCACCCACTTAATCAGCGCCTGGCCGCGTTCGTTGATCGGGGCATTATCATCCGGAATCAACAGCGTCAGACCAAAGTCAGTACTGAGTAACTGCTGGCACAGATCATCGTACAACTCTTTAAGCTGCAGGTTCACCGACTCGCTGAATGGTTCACCCTGATTGATAAAATCCGCCAGCGCATTTAGCCAACCACGGTTTTCCAGCGCCATGCCACCCGCCAACATGCCGCACAGCATGCCCTGAATTTCAGCCGGGTCTGACCCCAGACCTGCCCGTGAAAAACTGCCATGTAACAGTTCGTATGCTTCACCCACGATGAACTACCTGAAAAATAAACAAAATTTGTTTGGTTATTCTACCACGGCGCAGAATATCCCCCAATCTTTACAAACTTACTTGGCAAGCGCCCCATGCCATGACGTATAATTAGTCCATCGCCTGGGATGTTCGCCAGCTTAGTAAACGTCCCTGGCCGATGCTTTAAACTTAGGAATTTGATAGTGTTGTTTTTGTGCAAGCTCGACTCGAATCGAGAAGCCTGCGGCGACCTTGATAGTTCCGCCCTGAACTTTCGGTTCACGGGCAATCACTGAGCAGCGGCATCCCGGGTGGTTTCCTCTCACGCTATTGTGCCTTATCTTCTTAATAACTATTTGCGCAACATCAATAATTTAGCGACAGTAACCTTCTATGCTTGGTAAAAAGCAAAGGAGGATTTATGGCGGTTATTCAACATTTTGGTGCTGCGCAGGAAGTCACTGGCTCCTGTCACTTACTTTGCAGTGAGGCCAATGGACGGGTACTACTGGACTGCGGCATGTATCAGGGCCATGGCAAAGATGACGACCCGGCCGAGCATGAATTCCCTTTTGATATTGCCAGCCTCAATGCGGTGGTATTGTCCCACGCCCATTTAGACCATTCAGGCATGCTGCCGCTACTGGTGCGCCGTGGTTATGCCGGGCCGATATTCTGCACCGCCGCCACCCGCGACTTACTGGAAATTTTGCTGGAAGACTCGTTCGGTCTGTACAGCAAAGATCTGGAGCGAGACAATCTGCGACGTAAACGCCGTGGTGAGAAGCCCCTGAAACTGGCGTACACCGAAAAAGACGTCAAACAAGTCATCCGCCAATGCCACCCGCTGGATTACGGTAGCGCACATAAGATTGCCCACGGCTACATGCTTACCTTGCATGATGCCGGGCATATCCTCGGCTCTTCGATTGTGCAGTTGTCCTTTGTGGAACAGGGGCAACATAAAACCCTGGTCTTCTCTGGCGATCTGGGTAAACCCAACGCCGTGCTGATGAACGATCCGTACCAGCCCACTCAGGCCGATTTGGTGATGATGGAAAGTACCTACGGCGACCGCGAACACCGCAGTATTGATGATACCGTCGAGCAGTTAGAGCAGATCCTGCACGATGCCTGGCAACGGGGCGGCAATGTAATGATCCCCTCTTTTGCTGTCGGGCGGACTCAAGAACTGATTTACCATCTGGGCTGTTTGCATCAGCAGGGCAAGCTGGACGATTGGCAGATCTTTCTCGACAGCCCTATGGCTATTCGGGTCACCGATATCTATGACCGCTGGGTCGACATTCTGGATAAAACCGAAACCCGCTATATGAACGTCAATCACCTGCATCCACTGGAGGATTTTCTGCCGAATCTATTTATGGCGGTCACTCCGGAAGATTCCATGGCGATTAACCGTATTCGCCGCGGTGCGATAATCATCGCCGGCAGTGGCATGTGCACTGGTGGGCGGATTAAACACCACTTTAAACAACGGATCTGGAATCCCCACAATACCCTGATTTTTGTCGGCTATCAGGCTCGTGGCACACTGGGTCGCGCATTGGTGGACGGGGCTAAATTTATCAAAATGTTTGGCGAGCAATACATGGTTAAAGCCCGCATCGAAACTCTTGGTGGGTTCTCTGCCCACGCCGGACAATCGGATCTGCTGAATTGGGTGAAGGGTTTTAACGGTGAACCGAAAGTCGTATTGGTACATGGTGAGCCGGATGCCATGCAGGTGCTGGCAGAGAAAATCTGGCAACACTCGAATATTCGTGTAACGCAGCCGGCCTTGGGCGATCGGAGCGTGTTGTAGTGTCAGGTGACAAACACGTTCTGAGAGCTGAGCTACGCAACGAGTTTCGTCATCGCCGGCGCGGATTAAGTGAGTCAGCGCAACAGACAGCCAGTCAGGCAGTGCTAAACAATCTGATTGAAACAAATTTGCTGGATGTGCGGCGCATCGTCGCCTATTTGCCCAATGATGGCGAAGTCTCGCTGCAGCCTGTGATTGAATATGCCTGGCAACAGGGTATTGATGTTTATCTGCCCGTGTTACACCCGTTTAGTCCGGGCAATTTGCTGTTTTGCCGCTTTACTCCCAGCTCCCATATGCAGCCCAACCGCTTTGGCATCCCGGAACCTGTAATTGAAGTACAGGATATATGCCCACTGGCATCGCTGGATTGCATCTTTACCCCGCTGGTCGCCTTTGATGCCCATGGCAATCGTATGGGCATGGGCGGCGGATTCTATGACCGCACCCTGGCACCGATTCGCCGCGATGGCCTCAACTGCCAGTTAATCGGGGTCGCCCATAGCTGTCAGCAAGCAGACCTGTTGCCGGTACAGAGCTGGGATATACCGCTGGATAAAATTGTCACAGAACAACAAATTTACTCACTGTGAGCTTAGTTTTTACGCTACCCTATGGCGCCATCATCCAGTCACAAAAAGCATATCCATGAGTCAGGACCAATTTAAGAAAATGGCGGCCGAAGCCGCGATCCCATTTATTGAACCAGGCAGTATTGTCGGTGTCGGTACCGGCTCCACTGTGACCCATTTTATTAATGCACTGGGTGACATCCGTCATGATATTCAGGGTGCCGTGTCCAGCTCAGAAGCGTCCACTAAACAGCTTAAATCGCTGGGTATTGAGGTGATGGACCTTAACAGTGTCGGCAGCTTCGATGTGTATGTAGATGGTGCCGATGAAATCACCGCGCATAAACATATGATTAAGGGCGGGGGCGCCGCCCTGACCCGCGAGAAAATTGTCGCGGCCGTCGCACGCCAGTTCATTTGTATTATCGACGACAGTAAGCAGGTTGATGTGCTGGGGCGATTCCCCCTGCCAGTGGAAGTGATCCCCATGGCGCGCTCCTATGTGGCGCGTGAACTGGTCAAATTAGGGGGCGATCCACAATGGCGTCAGGGGGTGGTGACCGACAATGGCAATCATATTATTGACGTACATAACCTGAAAATTCTCAATCCGGTCGAACTGGAAACCCACATCAATAACATCGTCGGTGTGGTCACCAATGGACTGTTCGCACAGCGCGGTGCAGACATCGTACTGATAGGCGGCGCCAATGGCGTACAAACGATAAAGTAAGGGACAATATTCAATCAGGGTGCCATGCACCCTTTTTTGTACCCGCATCGCGCATTTTTACGTTTTATACTCAGTATTTGGTCTTTCCAAATCTATGCATTTTTGATAGTTTGGACGTCCAGAAGTCTACTTAACATTTTCTTGGATCCAAAGCCCCATGAGCAAAATTTCACTGCCAAAAGACAAGATTAAAATTCTGTTGCTGGAAGGATTACACCAAAGCGCGGTGGATACGCTTAAAGCCAACGGCTATCACAATATTGAGTCACTGAAGACGTCCCTGCCGGAAGATGAGCTGATTGAAAAAATTCAGGACGTGCATTTTATTGGCATCCGTTCACGTACCCACATCACCGAGAATGTGCTTGAAGCGGCCAATAAGTTAGTTGCCGTCGGCTGTTTCTGTATCGGTACTAACCAGGTTGACTTAGCCGCCACGCAGAAGCGCGGCATTCCGGTCTTTAATGCGCCGTTTTCCAATACCCGTTCGGTGGCGGAATTAGTACTGGGTGAAATTTTGTTGTTGCTGCGTGGGATCCCACAGAAAAACGCACAGTGCCACCGTGGCGGTTGGGACAAAAGCGCGGTTGGCTCTTACGAGGCGCGCGGTAAAACCCTCGGGATTATCGGTTATGGTCACATTGGTACCCAATTAAGTATTCTCGCCGAGCATTTGGGTATGCGGGTTAAGTTTTATGACATCGAAGACAAGCTGGTATTGGGCAACGCTACCCAGATTAAGTCGATGAAAGAGTTACTGGCCGTTAGCGATGTGGTCACCTTGCACGTACCAGAGACCCCGCAAACTAAAAACATGATTGGTGCCAGCGAACTGGCCGCCATGAAGGATGGCGCGATTTTAATTAACGCTTCGCGTGGCACGGTGGTCGATATCGATGCATTGGTGTCGGCGCTGGAAAGCAAAAAGATTGCCGGTGCGGCCATCGACGTTTTCCCGGTCGAGCCGAAATCCAATAATGAGGAATTTGTCTCGCCATTACGTGGTTTCGACAATGTGATCCTGACCCCTCACGTCGGTGGCAGTACGCAGGAAGCCCAACAAAACATCGGCATTGAAGTCGCAGGTAAACTGGCAAAATACAGTGATAACGGTTCGACCCTGTCTGCCGTGAACTTCCCGGAAGTCTCTTTGCCACAGCATGTGGGTACGTCACGTTTGCTGCACATTCACCAAAATGCACCCGGGGTGCTAATTCAGATTAACCAGGCGTTCTCTGAAAAAGGTATCAACATCGCGGCGCAATACCTCAACACCAATGAAAACATTGGTTATGTGGTAATTGATGTCGAGACCGATGATGCGGAGGAGGCGTTAAACCAATTGCGCCAAATCAAAGGCACCATCAAAACCCGCATTCTGCATTAAGCATGACATTGCTTTAAAAAACGCTGGCTGGTCCGGCGTTTTTTATTGCCTCGTAAAAACTTGTGATGTTAAAAATATTTGACATGGTGATTTTTTCACCATATTGTGCGTGTTAAATATTTTTAACACGAGGAATCAATAATGGCTTTTCACGAAAAATCCGCCTGGTGGATGCTAATTGCGCTATCCGTTTTGAGCGTTTTATACGCCAATGCGTTGTTTGGCTTGTCCGGTGATGGGCAAATCCCACCACCTAATGTACCGGTGCTGATCCGCTATACCGTTGCGCTAGTGATTGTCGCCGTAATTGGGCACATCATTATTGCCGCCACGGCTCCATCAGACGCCAATGCCGAACCGGATGAGCGCGAGCGCAAAATTTTTGACCGTGCAGGGCGAATTTCCGGGTTTGTGTTTGGCTTTGGCGTGGTCAGTGCGATGTTATTCTATTTGTTCCAGAGCAATGGCGACGCACTGTTTTATGGTGTCTTCGCCTGTCTGGTTGCTTCACAACTGGTGGAATATCTGGTGAAGATTTATTTGTATCGTACGGCGTTAGACTAATGGCGAAAGCATTTCCTATCAGTAACCGGGTGCGTGAAGTTCGCGAACAGCGCGGTGATATGACGCAGTCCGACCTGGGTAAACTGGTCGGCGTGACGCGCCAGACCATTGCCGCCATCGAGCAGGAACGCTATTCGCCCAGTCTGGAAACCGCCTTTCGCATCGCCCGTGAGTTTGGCGTCAGTATCGATAGCTTATTTAGCTGGAAAGAAGACGCCTGACCCATTGCTCTGCTATGGTGATTGGCGTCCACCTTCAACAAGGAAAGTCTTATGCAACGTGTCACCGGCATTGGCGGTATCTTTTTTAAAGCCACAGATCCCAAAGCACTTAGCGCCTGGTATCAACAACATTTGGGCATTGATGTGGCAAATTGGGGTGGCGCGGTGTTTGAATGGGGTGGTGATAATAGCCCTAAAGGTATGACTATCTGGAGCCCGTTTGCTGCTGACACTCAATATATGTCACCGGGAACCGCCAGTTTTATGCTTAATTTTCGCGTAGCCGATCTGGATGCCTTGCTAGCCCTGTTAAAAGAGGAAGGCTGCCAGGTAATGGATGAGACGGAATCATCTGAACAGGGCAAGTTTGGCTGGGTAATTGACCCTGAAGGCAACAAAGTCGAATTATGGCAGCCTGCAGAAGGCATGTGACGCAGAATAAAGCGCTACGCATAGCTGTCGACGCATGTGCATTCAGAAAAGGCTTTAACATTGCGACAGATATGACTAGTCTGAAGCTATCTGTAATCAGTTTGTGAACCCTATGAATTGGCGTCTTGGGTGTTTTCTCGCAATGATATGTTGGTGTAGTTCCCACGCTACGGCGCAGTTATCGGTGATGGTCTACACGGAAAATTCTCCCCCCTACCAACTACAGGGTAAACATCAGGTAGAAGGACTTAGTACCGAGAAAGTCCGTGCCATTTTGCAGCTAGCGGATATAGATGCCACGATTGAAATGATGCCTTGGGCTCGCGCACTGCAAGTCTCCTCTCGCCAGTCTAATGCGCTTATCTACGCAATTGCACGAACACCCGAACGCGAACCTTACTTCACTTGGATCGCGCCCGTCGCCAATTTCAAATTAGGTGTCATCACCCTGCGTAAACGTCAGGATCTTACATTGACTGACGAGATGACACTGGGCCATCTGACTGTCGCGTCCCAACGGGATGACATTGCCTCTTTCTGGCTGGAAAAGCATGGCTTTGTAGAAAACAGGAATAAATTGCTGTGCGCCGACATTGTCTGCTCCTGGACCCTGCTTAAAAATAGCGGTGTAGATTTTATTATTGAAGATCCCAAACTGATCGCTGCCACCGCGCCGTTAGTCGGGTTAACCGCAGACGATATCATGTTGCAATTCACCATAGATGAACTAGACGTGGTGGGCTATCTGGCCGCCAACAAGCAGTTAAATCCCATCATCCTCGACAAGCTTATCCGCGCAGCTACCGATTTAGGTTTTCATTAACAGGTGCAATGAGCCTATTCAGGCAAAGGAATAAACTCTTCTTCATCACCCGGGACTTTAGGGAATTTGCCTGCCCGCCAGTCTGCTTTGGCTTGCTCGATAAAGGCTTTGTCTGTTGAGGCAAAATTCCATTCCAAATAACGGGTTGTCATCTTTTCACCGCCAACCAAGGCTATCCGCGAGGGAGCATGTGCGACCACTTCCACATCGCTACCGGGCGTCAGTATCCCCATTTCGTGTTGCTGAATGGTTTGACCCGCCACTTGCACACTACCACTGGCAATATACAGTCCCCGCTCCTGCGTCTCTGGTAAATGTAATCGCTGGCCGGCCTGTAAGTGCGCTTCGATATACAGGGTGTCAGCAAAGGTTTTGACCGGTGATGTGTGCCCATAGGCGCTGCCCATCATCACCCGCACCGGCACACCGTCTACCTCTACTGATGGAATATGCGCCGACGGGTAATGGTAAAACGCAGGCGGCACCTGTTGTAGCTCCTCCGGCAATGCCAACCACAATTGCAGGGCATGCAGGCTGTGTTCACGCTCACGCACTTCGGGGCGTTCTCGCTCAGAATGCACAATGCCACGCCCCGCCACCATCAGGTTAATATCACCGGGAATGATGACCTGCTCATTACCCAAGGAATCCCGATGCAGCATTTCTCCCTCAAACAAGTAGGTAACGGTGGCCAGATGGATATGTGGATGAGGACGGACATTCACACCTTTCCCCGCAGCAAAGGTCACCGGCCCCATATGATCAAAGAACAACCAGGGGCCGACCATGCGTTTTCCAGATGCGGGTAACACGCGGCGCACTGAAAACTCACCTAAATCACGGCTTTTAGGCTGAATGACTTTCACGACCAGACTGCCGGAGATTTCATGACAAGGGGCATTAGTTGGGTTTTCGCTGTATGTATTCATCATTTTCCTCGTTTAGAAGCTATTACCCTACAGCCGAGCGACAGGATCAATTGCATGCTTATGTTTTTCCAATTAACCTGCCTAACTCAATGTTAAATATAATATTTCGAGCAAATATAGGGAGATTACCATGTCAGTTCTACGCACCATTCTGGCCGTTTTGCTGGGATTATTCATTGGTAGCATCGTCAATATGGCGCTCATCATGCTCGGAAGTGAAGTGATAAGCGCCCCACCAGGAGTCGATGTCACCACCGCTGAGGGGTTAAAAGCAGGCATGGCACTGATGGAACCCAGACACTTTCTATTTCCGTGGCTAGCCCATGCAGCAGGTACACTGGTTGGTGCGCTACTCGCTTGCTGGATAAGTAAAGAGCATGGGAAATTAGCTGCCTATATTATCGGTTTTGCGTTTTTGCTAGGTGGTGTAGCAAATGTCCTGATGCTGCCCTCACCCTTGTGGTTCACCCTTGTGGACTTGAGCCTGGCTTATTTGCCCATGGCCTGGCTGGCGCTGCGTTTACGTTCAAAAATATTGTCAAAATAAGTCGTTATCTGGAGTTTGAGTTATGCAATGGGATTTGATCCTCGCCAGTCTTATCAATTTATCGGTAAATTTATTGTATACCCTGGTGGCCCTGTTTATCGCCGTCGTGGCGCTGATCACCATCGACCGTAAGCTATTGAAAAATATTGATATCCAGGAAGAACTGAAAAACAAAAATATCGCGGTGGCGATTTTTGCCTCATCCATCATGTTATTTGTGGCGCTGATCATCAGCTTTGGATTCAAAGGTTAATGGGATCCTGGCGCTGGAAACTCAGTTTTCTCAGCCTGTTTCTGTTGTTGGCCTGGTTGAAGTCCTTCCAACAGCATAATTCGGATAAAGCGCTCAACACACAGATCGAGACAAGCGCCAATCACATGCCTGCCTATTTGTTTAATGCGGAGTATTTGGCTGGCTTCGTTAAGTTTGAAAACGAACAGCGCCTGATCACCGAGCCGGATATCCATGCTGCCCTTGCACGCATATTCCCTGACGAGCGGCACAAAATCGGCGTACTCAGCTGGTACAACAGTCGCCGCGATGTGGGCACACTGACCGCCGCGGGGGAAGATTTCCAACAACACTTCGTCAACAGCTATCTGGTCGGGATCCGGCCGTTTGCCGTCGACAATGACTGGCTGCCCTTATACGTGCTGGCCAAGCGCAAGACCTACCAACTGGATCAGCAACAATATGGTCAGGGGGATGTTTGGCAAACTTCGGCTGCAGCGTATTCACGCCTGCGTGGGGATTGCGAAGATCATGCGCTGGCGTTGGCAGACTGGCTGATTTCCGAGGGGTTAGACGCGCGCGTTGCCATTGGTAAATACCGTGGTGAAGGCCATGCCTGGGTCGTGGTATTTAAGGACAATCAACAATATCTGCTGGAGGCCACCTCCAAATCCCGCTTGCGCAACTGGAATTACTATCCATTAGTACAACTGGCTACGGGCTATGTGCCACAATATATGTTTAACCGCAGTCAGCTCTGGGCACTGACCGGCAGCGACGGCATCCGCGATTATCAGCATTCACAATGGCAATTGCGCTCCCAATACACCCGCACGGCTGAGGCACCATGAACAGCTTGTTGCGCGGATTGATATTGCTGTTGGGTGTTTTCAGCATGCTGACCCACGGGGCTACAGCGCCTCCATTGTTGCCGGCGCGACATACGCTCGGCGAGATTAGCTTGCTAAAAGTTGATCCCAACCGGTATGAAGAAGATTATCAGGCACTGATGCGGGCCAGATTGACCATCCGCCAACAACTGGGGAGTGAGTGGCCGCAGGACGACTTTACTGCAGAGCAAAGCCGCCAGACCCTGATAGATGATTTGCGAGCCTTTGAAAACGGTGAGAACTACACCCTGCATATTGTCGATAAAGACGGTGCCATTATCGGCTGTTTATACCTGACCCCCTCGTTTACTGAGCGCACCGTTGAAGGCTATTACTGGCTGATACCGGATAAACAGCAAGCAGGGTTAACCGAACGCCTTGCAGCCGATGTAAGCCAATGGCTCACCGGCTATTGGCCGGTAGAACAAGTGAAGTTTCGTTTTAATCATCCACCCACAGCGCAATAATCAGACACAAAAAAACCGGCGCTAAGCCGGTTTTTGCTGTTCAAGCTAGATCAAAAGAAGGTATACACCAACGTCACTGCGGTTTCGGTGTCCAGATTCTCTTTATCTTCTGCCACCTGGCTATTGTGATTCAGAGTTAATGTCACTTTCATTGCCAGTGAGCCGTTAATCTTGGCGGTTAACGAGGTTTCAGATTTTGACTTGGTATTGTCCTGACCGACTTCCGTACTGAGCAACTGACGGAAAGTAGAGGTGTCTGAAATCTTCCACTGATAATCGGCGGCACCACGAACAATCAAACCGTTCTGGCTCTCGCCAGAGTCGGTTTTAGCAAACGAGTAACCCGGACCGATACTGTAGTTGAAACTGCTGCTCTCGTCTTTCCACAGCTGTTGGCCCCAACCGCCGGCTAACGTGCCCTGATAGTCATAGCCACTGAAGCGGTTATCTTCATAAGACGCGTATGCGAATAAACGATGGTTAGGATTTTCTAACTTGTAGCTGCCCTGCGCCGACACAAAGACTTTCTGATCTTTGACTTTTTCCTCGTCCGCATTGCCATCGCGACGGTACAGGCCTTCAGCAATGTAATCGTTACTCCACTGCTCCAGTTCCTGGTGGGCATTAATCTTGGCTTTAATCGTCGAGGTTTCGGTGTTACCCGTGGTAACGATCACACCTAATTCACCGTCCATCGTGAATTCTTTGGCGTCAGCGCCTGTACCTTCTGCCGGACTGCTGTTTTCGGCCATATACAATTTGGCCATAATATCGATTTGTGCATTACTGACGAAAGGCGTAAGGGCCAGTAAAGACACAGCAAGTTTTTTCATCATGAGAGCAAGTCCTTCAGCAAGTAACTATTAACTATTGGAAAACGCTGGAAATTCTAAGGGATCAATCCGCTAATGTCAGCCGAATCCTGCATAAACTTTACTCAGGAAGCATAGTAAACAAAAAATTCAGCGAACTTTGCCCCATGACCTGGGCAATTTGCGCTTCAGACACCTGCAAATCCAGTAACGCCTGGGTAATGGCTGCCAGCTCCGAGGTGTCTAATGCGGTGACCACCGAGCCGTCGAAATCAGAACCCAGCGCCACATGCTCTGCGCCTACCAGCTCAATTCCATATTTCAGCATAGAGGCAATGCCACTTGGGCTGGTATCGCACACAGCGGCTGGCCAGTAACCGATGGCAATAATGCCACCTTTGGCGGCAATCGCCTGCATCAGTTCATCGGAGATATTGCGGGGTGTATCGCACAGCCCCTTAAATCCGGTGTGCGACACGACAATCGGGCGTTGGGTTTGCGCCAGCACGTCTCTGACCACCTGCTCTGAAGAGTGCGCAACATCGATCAGCATGCCAAGCCTATCCAGCTCAGCAACCACTTCACGGCCAAACGGGGTTAAACCCTGTTGCGAGACTCCATGCAAAGACCCGCCCAGTTCATTATCGAAGAAATGCTGCAAACCTATCATGCGATAGCCTGCATCGTAAAAATGCTGCACATGCTCGATTTTACCTTCCAGCGGATGCGCGCCTTCCATACCCAACATCACACCCACAGGGTTGCTTGCTTTACTCTGACGCGCTTGCATCAGCTGCTGCAAATCATCGCGACTACGTACCCAAATCAAATCACCCGCAGCATCCTGCTGAGCTTCGGCCAGCTTCTCTGCCTGATATAGCGCACGCTCGTACAGACTATTCCAGGTGCGCACCGGCCAACGTTGTGCCACCACCAGCGAGGTAATGCGATCACTGTCTGCGCCGTTTCTTTCATAATTCTGACCACTGGGTGATTTGGTCACCACTGTTAGCATTTGTAAGGCAACGTTACCCTGTTGCAGCCGCGATAAATCCACGTGGCCGCGACTTACCCGGTCGGTAATGGCTCGTTTCCACAATAGGGTATCGGCGTGCCAGTCCATGATATTCAGTTCGCTGTGCAACCGGCTGGCCTGATTACTGATGCTGTACGGCGCGTGTGCAATCACCCGGTTAAATTGCCCTTCGAGTCCATAAGGCAGATACCAAAGCCCTGTGACGAGCAGTAAAATCGACGCGACGGCAAGCTTTTTCCACATGGCTTTATCCTTAAAATGGCTATGCCCAAAAATGACTTTGTCCAAAAAATATGGGGCCATCGGCCCCACATCAAATTACGCTTGTTGTTCAGTCAGTTCCGCATCCGGGTGCGCACCATGGTCACGCGCCATCAGCATATACAGTGACGGTAGAACATACAGGGTAAACACCGTACCGATGGCCATGCCACAGACCAGCACTAAGCCAATCGCATTACGCGCTTCCGCGCCGGCACCGCTGGCAAAGATTAACGGCGTATGGCCGGCAATCGTCGCGATACTGGTCATCAGCACCGGACGTAGTCGAATAATCGATGCCTGTTGAATCGCATCCAGCTTACGGTAACCCTCTTCACGCAATTTATTAGCAAATTCCACCACTAAAATACCGTTACGGGCAATCAGTCCAACCAGGGTTACCAGCCCTACCTGCGAATAGATGTTCAGCGTGGTGGTAAAACTATCAGTCCAGTGCGGCATAGGAGCCGGAATTTTCAGGAAAGTGAAAATCAGCGCACCAAACATCGCTAACGGCACGGAGCCGGCCAGAATCACCAGCGGGTCGCGGAAACTATTAAATTGCGCAGACAACACCAGGAAAATCATGGTCACTGCCATCAAAAACGCTGGCAGGAACGAATTACCCTCATGGCGTAACTGACGGGATTGCCCGGTGTAATCGATGCTGTAACCCTGTGGCATCAGATTGCGCGCTTCAGTTTCCATAAAGGTCAACACATCATCCAATGGCGCAGTGGGCTGACCAGAAATTTTCACAGAGTTCATCTGCTGCATACGGTTAATGCTGCGTGGCACGGTGTGGGTTTCCACATAGGCAATATCCGCCACGCGCACCAGATTACCGTTGGCACCCGTCACATACAGATCTTCAATATCCAGCGGATTTAAGCGGGCAATCCGTTTCACCTGCGGGATGACCTTGTAACTATAGCCATCCATATTAAAGCGATTGACGTAATTGCCTCCCAACAACACGGCTAAATCCCGTGTCACCGTTTGCAGATCCAGCCCCAGTTCAGCGACCTTCTCTTTGTCGATATGCAAGGTGGCATCTGGCTGGTCAATTTTTAAATCCACCATAGGTGGAAACGCGAACATGCCCGATTCCATGCCCTTTTGCACCAGTTGCTGGGCAATCTGTAACATTTGCTCAGGATCGGCCTGAGAGGTCAGCACAAATTCAAACGGGAAGTTACCACCACCGGGTAATGCCGGGGGCAAAATCGGGAAAATGTTTACACCACTGAGTTGCCCAAGCTTTTGCTGAATCTCAGGCTGGATGTCGAACACGCTGCGCTCGCGCTGATTCCAGGGCTTAAGTACCATGCCCGAGAAACCACCATTGGGGAAGGATAACAGGAAGGTGAATTCCGTTTCCGGGATGGTGCGATAGGCCAAATCTGCCTGATTCACGTAATGCACGGTCTGGTCGATGGTGCTGTTAGCGGCTGTTTCGGTAATACCGAAAATAACCCCCTGATCCTCAGTCGGTGCCAGTTCTTTGGCGGACATGATGTACATGGGCACGGTCAGCAGGGCGATCACCACCCAAAACAGATACACCGCAGGACGATGTTGCAAAGAGCCTTGCAGCGTACGCGAATAAAAGCCGGAAAAACTATCGAATACGCCACCCAGTGGCGCGGATATTTTCTTATGCTGCTTCAACCACTGCGAACCAAGCATAGGCGATAGGGTCAATGCCACTATGGCCGATATGGACACCGCACCGGCCAAAGTAATGGCAAATTCACGGAACAGGGTACCGGTTAAGCCACCCTGGAAACCGATGGGTACGTAAACCGACACCAGCGTTACCGTCATGGCGATAATCGGCCCGGCCAGCTCTCGGGCACCGAGTAAAGCAGCCTGATAGGGCGATTGACCTTCTTCGATATGGCGCTCAATGTTTTCCACCATCACAATGGCATCGTCCACCACCAGACCCACACTGAGCACGATCGCCAGCAGAGTCAGCAGGTTGAGGGTAAAACCAAACATTTGCATCAGGAATAACGCGCCAATCAATGACAACGGAATCGCCAGCACCGGGATCAATACAGAACGACTGAAGCCGAGGAACAAAAAGATTACCAGGATGATAATCAGCAGGGTTTCGGTCAGGGTTTTGACCACTTCATCGATGGCGGTCTGGATATATTCCGTGGAGTCGTAAGACACCATGGCCTGCATACCGGTCGGCAGCTTGGCATTGATGGCTTCCATCTCGTCACGCACCGCTTTCATCACATCCAATGCGTTGGCGGTCGGCATTACCCACACGCCCATAAAGACGGCGGTTTGGCCCGAATAGCTGACCACTGTGTCGTAGCTGTCCGCGCCCAGTTCAACATCAGCAATATCCTGCAGACGCACCGTACCGTTTTGGTTGCGACGAATAATCAGATTCTGAAAATCACTGACAGAGCGTAAATCCGTGTCCGCGCTCAGATTCACCTGAGTCAGGGTGCCACGGGTTTTGCCCAGTGTCGCCTGCACGTTATTCGCCACCAGCGCCGCACGCAGTTCCAGCGGTGTCACATTCAGGGCAGCCATACGCTCTGGTTTCAACCAGATCCGCATCGCATACACCCGCCCACCGAGGGTTTCGGCTTTTTGCACCCCATCCAGAGCCGCCAGACGCGGCTGAATATTACGGGTCAAAAAGTCAGTTATCTGGTTCTGATTGAGAATGTCAGAGGTAAAGCTCAGATAAGCCGCCGCGAATTCACTGTCCGCCGAGACAATACTCAGTGACGGAATCTCGGCTTCTGGCGGTAACTCCCCCCGTACCCCATTAACCTTGGCACTGATTTCTGACATCGCACGGATAGGATCCTGATTCAGTTTCAGGTGCACTTTAATATCGGAAAAGCCAAGGGATGAAGATGACTCTACGTAATCGATGCCCTCAGCCGCCGCGATAGCGCGCTCAAGTGGCGTGGTAACAAAGCCTTTGACCAGATCCGCACTGGCGCCCACATAAACGGTTTGGATCTGAATAACGGAAATATCGCTTTTCGGATATTGCCTTACCGTCAGGTTATTGGCCGCCTGAAACCCTGCAATCAGGATCAGCAGGCTGACAACGATACTGATAACCGGACGTTTTACAAATAAGTCGGTAAATGCCATGCCTGATCCTTACGCGTCGTTCGGTTGCGGATTCAGGCTCAGTGCTGGCTCAGGATTTTTCCCTTCAACCACTGGCATACCGTTAAACAGTTTGAATCCACCGGCGCGTACGATACGCTGCCCCGCCTGCAAACCAGCTTCAACGGCTACATAGTCACCGCGGCTTTCACCGAGGCGCACAAATTGCTGCCGCACTACCTGTTGTCCATTGTTGTCTTCCACCACAAACACCGTGTCGCCATAGGGTGCAAACAATATCGCCGTGGCTGGGACCGCCAATACGGTTTGTGGATTGGGTAATTCCACTTCTACATCAACCGCAAGGCCCGGCAACAGACTCTGTTCCGCATTGGGAATACGCGCCTGCACCGTGAGGTTACGAGTCATCGGGTCAATTTCCGCCGCGGTAGCGATGACTTCACCACTGACTGTTTCGCCCTGACGAGTAGTGACATTCACGATGTAACCCGGCTTAACCTGATTGAGCCACTTTTGCGGGATATTGAAGTTCACTTTTAACGAGTCCACTGCCTGCAATGACACCACCGCCGTACCGGCCTGCAGATCTTGCCCCATATAAACCTGTTTCAAGCCTAACCGGCCAGAGAAAGGCGCGACGATGCGCTTTTTAGCCAGGGTCGTGGTGAGGTTGTCGACATCCCCCCTGGCACTTTCCAATTGTTGGCGCGCCTCGTCGATGGCGCTTTCAGACACACTCTGCTGTTTACGCAATGCAATCAGACGATTCAGGCTGCTCTCAGCCAGGGTCAGGCGTGCCTTGGCGGCGCGTAATTGCGCCTGCTCATTGCCGGACTCCTGTTCCACCAGCACATCGCCGGCGTTGACCTGTTGGCCACCCTCGAAGTGAATGGCATTGATACGACCACTGATTTCCGCGCGCAGGGTCAGGCCCTGTTCTGCTTCCAACGTACCTACCGCCATTAAGCTACGCGGCCACACCTGTTCGCCCACGTCATACATGGCAACGGTTGTAGGTGGCTGTTGAAAGCTCTCGCCAGATTTGATCATAAAATTAATTTGTTCGCCTTTGATGCCTACGATGATGGCTAAGATGATCAGCAACGAAACAATAGAGATAACAACGGCGCGCGCGCGGGACATGAATATTCCTTCTCTTTAACTTTTAACTTCTTTTAAAAAAGGGGGGTGATACTGCAGATGGACGCGGGTCCGATCACCTTGAATGGATTAACGGCATACTATCTGGATATCCATACAGAAACTAACCATTTTGGTCGGATTTACAAATCTTTACGATTAATCTTATTCCGTTTGGTTTTTAACCCATTGCCAGGCGTCTTCCATTTGCATCAGGTTAGCATCACTTAGTGACAGTTTTTGGTCAGCCAGACGCTGCTCTACACGACGAAAACGCTGTTCAAACTTGCGATTTGCCCGGCGCAGGGCGCTTTCCGGGTCAACCTTGAGGTGACGCGCCATGTTCACCACCGCAAACAGCAAATCGCCTACTTCATCTTCGATAGCATCCTGGTTCAGTGTGCTGGCCTGCACTTCTGCCATCACTTCGTCTAATTCTTCATGAATTTTATCCGCCACCTGCGTCACGTCCGGCCAATCGAAGCCGACTTTGGCACAGCGCTTTTGCAGTTTGTTAGCACGCACTAAAGGGGGCAACCCGGTGGTGATATTAGCCAGAATACTGGCATCCTGTGCGATACCTTTTTCGAACCGCTCTGCTTGCTTTACCGCTTCCCAGTTGTCTTTGATGGCCGCCACAGAGTCAAAATTTACCTCAGCAAATACATGAGGATGACGGCGGATCAGTTTATCGGCAACCCCTTGTGCCACTGCATCAAAATCGAACTCGTCCTGCTCATTGGCCAGCTGGGTATAGAACACCACCTGAAACAACAGATCGCCCAACTCATCACGGATATCCTGCATATCCCCCCGTTCAATGGCATCCGCCACTTCGTAGGCTTCTTCGATGGTAAAGGGAATAATGCTCTGCATGGTCTGCTCCCGATCCCACGGGCAGCCCGTTTGCGGATCGCGTAGCGCACGCATTACATTCAATAAACGCTGCAGGTGAGGAAAGTCCGCCACTACTAGTGCTCCGTACGGCGCACTGCAAAGACGCTGTTAATCGCGTCGAGCTTGCCGATGAGTTTTTCCAGCGATTCCACATCTTTTACTTCCAGACGCAGACTGATTCTGGCGGTGTTATCACGGCGGTTACTATGGGTATTGACCGCCAGCAGCGCCACTTTGTCATTGGCCAGCACCGTGGTGATATCGCGCAGTAGTCCGTCGCGGTCAGTACTCATCACTTCTAACGTCGTTTCGAAATTGGCGCGGGGACGACGCGCCCAACTGACATCGATCTGACGTTCCGGGTGCTGATCGAGCAAATGTGCCAGCTGTTCACAATCCTGACGATGCACGCTCACGCCTCGGCCAATAGTGACATAACCGGCAATAGGGTCGCCGGGTAATGGCTGACAGCACCGCGCCAACTGGGTCATCAGGTTGCCAACGCCTTCCACCCGCACCGCATCGGCGCTCTCGCTGGTATCCACCGCGGTCTTTTTACGCAGGCGCGGATCCATCTCTGGCGGCGGCGCATTGCGCTGCTGCAGGAAATTAAGCAGCTGGTTAATCCGCACATCGCCGGCACCGATTGCCACATACAAATCGTCCAGCGAGGCCATATTAAATTTATCCAGCGCATGGGGCAGATCTTTTAGCGGGATCCCCGCGCGCTGACATTCTTTCTCCATCAGGTCCTTACCGGCCTGCAGGTTCTTATCCCGATCCTGCTTTTTAAACCAGGTATGAATTTTCGCCCGCGCTCGCGAGCTGTGCACGTAACCCAGATTGGGATTCATCCAGTCGCGGCTGGGGTTGGTTTTCTTGCCGGTCAGAATCTCAATCTGATCACCGGTCTGTAGCTGATAGGTAAAGGGCACGATACGCCCAAACACTTTCGCGCCAATACAGCGATGGCCGACATTGCTGTGAATGTAATAGGCAAAATCCAGCGGTGTGGAACCCAACGGTAAATCCACCACATCGCCTTTGGGGGTAAACACATACACACGGTCTTCAAACACCTGAGAGCGCAGTTCTTCGATAATACTGCCCTGCTCGACCATGTCTTCCTGCCAGGCCAGAATCTTGCGCAACCAGTTAATTTTTTCATCATAACTGGAGCGGCTGCCAGCCGTGCCCTCTTTGTATTTCCAGTGCGCTGCCACGCCCAGTTCCGCATCCTGATGCATTTGCTGGGTGCGGATTTGAATCTCTACCGACTTACCTTCCGGGCCGACCACCACGGTATGAATCGACTGATATCCATTAGGTTTAGGGGTGGCAATATAATCATCGAACTCACGGGGAATATGCTTGAAGCGGGAATGAACGATCCCCAGAGCGGCATAACAATCCTGCAAGCGCTCGGCAATGATGCGCACCGCGCGGATATCGAATAACTGCTCAAAACCCAAATCTTTCTTATGCATCTTCTTCCAGATGCTGTAGATGTGCTTAGGTCGGCCATAGACTTCCGCCTGTACCTGTTGGCTGTGCAATTCCTGCTGTAAGTCCTCAACGAAATCCTCAATGTACTGCTCGCGATCGGCGCGGCGTTCATCCAGCATTCTGGCTATTTGCATATACGTATCCGGATGCAAATAACGAAATGACAGATCCTCTAATTCCCATTTGAGTTGGCCGATGCCTAACCGGTTTGCCAGCGGTGCATAAATACTCGCGCATTCACGCGCCGTCAGTACCCGGGTTTCTTCATCGGCTTTCTTGACCTGACGCAGACGACAAATACGCTCAGCCAGTTTAATCACCACGGCACGCACATCTTCCACCATGGACAGCAACATACGGCGGATATTATCGATTTGGCTCTCGCTGGATTTGCCGGTTTTACTGCTATGCAGGGTACGGATGGCATCCATGCGCATGACGCCAGACAGTAATCGCGCAACGGCGGCGCCATAGTCTTCAGCGATGCGCTCTTCCGGCCATTTATGTTGTTCGATCAGGGGCAGGATCAGCGCCGCTTGCAGGGTTTCATCATCCATATGCAGTTCGAGCAATATCTCCACCATTTCCCGTCCCATGGCCGGAATCGGGTGTTTTTGCTCCAGCGCCAGCATGGCCTGCCGGCATTCATCGGAAATCGACAAATCCTGCAGCCATTGTGCAAATGGCAGGCTGGCCTGATGGTGTACATTACGGATCGAAACCACGAGATTACTCCCTGTTGGGTATAAATAGCGCCATTAATTCGCTATGGGCAGTACCCGGAAACATATCGATTAAACTGATTTTTTCAAGGCGATAGCCCTGTTTGGTCAGCGCACCGGCATCCCGTGCAAAGGTCGCAGGATTACAGCTTACGTAGACGATACGCTGCGGTTTTATCCGGCTCAGTGCCTGCATGGCGAATTGCGCCCCAGCCCGCGCGGGATCAAGCAGCACCTTGTTACAACGGCGAATATCGGCCTGTTTGGTCCAACTCTCAGACTCCAAATCAGCACACACAAAGCGCACGTTTTCAATCTGATTACGCTCGGCATTACGCTCGGCGCGCTGCACCATGCTATCCGCGCCTTCAACACCCACGACACTGCCAGCTTGTGTGGCGATAGGCAGGGTGAAATTGCCGACCCCACAGAATAAATCCAGTACTTTGTCGTCGGCGTTCAGGGTTAACCAATCCAGCGCCTGCGTGACCATTTTCTGGTTCAGCACACCATTTACCTGCACGAAATCATCCGCGCCAATTGCCAGACTGATGCCCTCTTTTGGCGCATAGTGCACCAGGGTGCTATCGCCATTGATGCACTCAAATTGCGCGTCATCGCGCTGTAACACCAGTTGCAAGTTATGCTCGCTGGCCAGTGTTTGTAAGTTTTGCAAATCTTGCGCCGGTAATTCACGAATAATCCGCAGACACAGCTGAATCTGCTCATCACCCGCCAGTAACGTCACATGACCCAGCGCCTTCTTGCCTTTTAGCGAGCTCACACAACTAACAACGGCCGGGAAAATAGCCTGTAAGCGGGTAACCAACACCGGACACTGCTCGATGCTGACCACCTGTTTACTGTTGGCCGCACGAAAGCCAATGCGAAACTGGTCTTTGTGTTGATTGTCGATGGCCAGACGCGCTTTACGACGATAGCCTTGTTCCTCACCGCTGAGCGTCTCGGCCCACTGTGGCGCCTTGCCCGTGCTGCGGCGAATTAATTCACCAATCGCCCGTTGACGCGTTTGCTGCAATGCTGACGACTCAACGTGCTGGGTCTGACAGCCTCCGCATTGTTCAACGTGAGGACAAAATGGGCTAACCCGCTGGGGCGACGTCTCAATCAGTTTCTTTGCTTTGCCAAACGCCACACCACTGGCCTGACGGGTGATCGTGACGTCGCACAGCTCGCCCGGTAACGCGCCTTCGACGAACAATACCGGTTGGTGTGCACGTGCCACCCCCTGCCCCTGATGATCTAATTCATCGATGCGGACACGGGCCTGTTTGGCTACCTGTGCTTTAGGTTTGCGCTGAGGTTTAAAAATCTGCGCCATTAGCCACGCTCCAGTATCACGGTCGCGACAGCATAATGCTGCTCGTCGGACAGGCTTAAATGAATTGACGACACGCCCTGCTTTTCGCACCAAGATTGTAACGCACCACTGACCATTAACTGCGGTGCGCCGGAGGGCAAATTGCTGATTTCGGCATGTTGAAAGCTAATGCCATTGCCAATGCCCAGTCCGGCGGCTTTGACCACCGCTTCTTTGGCCGCAAAACGTTTGGCCAGATAGCGCACCGGTTGTTTGTGTTGACGATAAATCGCCAGCTCAGATTCAGTTAATACCCGCTTGGCCAGGCGCTCACGCTGCTCATCAGGCATATCAAAACGGTTAATCTCGACGATATCCGTTCCTAACCCCACAATACTCATTGGCTGCGCGCTTCCAGCATCAGGCGTTTCATATCGGCCACTGCGTTAGCCAGTCCGTCAAATGCGGCCCGCGCGATAATGGCGTGGCCAATATTCAGTTCAATAAATTCAGGGATCGCGGCGATTGGTTTTACATTATGGTAGTGCAAGCCGTGCCCGGCATTGACCTTTAAGCCGATGCTGGCGGCATAACGAGCCCCCTCGGCAATGCGCGCTAGTTCCGCTTGCTGTGCGGCGTCGTTTTCTGCATCGGCATAGGCACCGGTATGAATTTCAATATACTCCGCGCCACTTTGTTTGGCGGCATCGATCTGGCTGTGATCGGCATCGATAAACAACGACACAATCGTGCCATGGGATTGCAGGCGATGTACCGCCTGGCTGATTTTCGCCAGCTGCCCCACCACGTCCAGCCCACCTTCGGTGGTCAGTTCCTCGCGTTTCTCGGGCACCAGACAACAAAAGGCCGGTTGAATATCCGCGGCGATGCCGAGCATTTCTTCGGTTACTGCCATTTCCAGGTTCATGCGGGTATTCAGGGTTTGGCTGAGTAACAGCACATCCCGGTCGGTAATATGACGACGATCTTCACGCAGGTGCACGGTAATGCCATCCGCACCGGCACGCTCGGCGATATCCGCGGCATGCACTGGGTCCGGATAAGACGTGCCACGCGCGTTGCGCAGAGTCGCGATATGGTCAATATTGACCCCCAGCAAAAGTTCTTTCATGTCGTCACTCTCTTAATAAATAATTCCCGACTTTTCAGGGGCTTCTCCCCGACAAGCGGTTTTAATGCAGTACGGCAAAGCTGTTTCGCTGCGGACAGTGCTTGCGCGTCCCAATTGCCCTCAGCAATGGCGTTTAATACGTCGCCAGTTAAACTGCCGCGCATTGGCATCACAGGTACAAAGCCTTGTTCTTCCAGTAAGCGATAGTGTTGCCCGGGTCGCAACGGATCACCCTGATAATCTACGTCAAAGCTCACACCATAGCCCATTTCATCCAGCAAGCGCAGTTCAAACTGACGCAATACGGGTTGCTGTGCGTCGCCACGATTGAGCGCGTCGAGCGCCGTTACGTAGGCATCGAACAAGCCTTCCATTGGCAATTCCGGATGCAGGACACGGTTCAGTACCTCGTTAAGATACATTCCACAGTACAACGCATCGCCTGACAGACGCAGTGCCAGTGCAGCCCCTTCACAACTTTGTAAGGTTTTTAAGCTGGCTTTACCAATGGCCGTTATTTCCAGCGCCTGAAACGGCTGCAGTAACGAGCGCCACTGGCTTTTGCCACGCTGCGCCCCTTTCGCCACAAAACTGATTTTGCCTTGCTCACGACTAAAGGCGTCAACCAGAAAGCTGGTCTCCCGATAGGCGCGTTTATGCAAAATGTAGGCGTGTTGCGGCTGCTGCAATGAAGGAATTCGCTTTACCCGTCAATGACTGTGATTATACCCTAGGCTTTGTTGAAAAGTCGCTGAGAATCAGCCCGTTAGCCGTGAGATAAAGGAGTCTATCCCATGCGAATCATTGCCAGTTTATTGTTATCTGCCATGCTGATCAGTGGCTGTTTACCCGCGGACCAACCCCGCAATGAGACCGAACGACGCATTCGCGTCGCTAATCAGGAACTGGCTGAGTGGGAAGCCAAAATTCGTCCGTTACTCACGCCGGCAGTAACCCGTGAACCTGAACTTCACATACCTCAATTGTTCTTCGTATTCGAGATGATTGGCGAAGCGGACAAAGTGTATCCTTCGTTTGATTTGTATTCCCCCGCGCCAGACTCGTACCGTTCCCTGCGTGAGCAAGTCGATAATCTCACCCCCACACTCAACCTTGCCGCTAAGCGGGTGTTGCAGGGCATTGAACAGCATATTGCCAATTACCGGTTGTCTTTGGATTTAATCGATCGGGCGCGTAATCAAACCGGCAATGATCCCGATACACTGCACCTTAATCATCGTTTTGGTCAGACTTACCGGGATTTACAAAAAGATCTCAATAAAGTGGAAATCATGCTCACTCAGCTACAAAGCCTGTCTCCGCAATTAGCGGAACTGATCCATATGGCCAATGAACAGGTGATGGACATTATTACGGATGACGCGACGTTTGAAAGCTTTGCCGAGCGTATCCGCGCGCTGCCTAATACTTAAGTACAGCTTTTTCTGCGCCCTTGCTCTGCTATCTTGGCAGCATCAAGCAGAGGAACAATTATGCAAACAGTATTAATAACCGGCGGATGCAGTGGCATAGGTGCCGGTATCGCCAAAGGACTCGCGCAAAAGGGATTTCGGGTTATCGCCACCGATCTCAATCCACAAGCGGTTAGCAGCATGACCGCCGAGCTTCAGGCGCTGCAGGCCGACAGCCGTGCGATGGTGATGAATGTCACCAGTTCGCAGGACGTGGACAACGCTGTGCTCGCCTTGCAGGATACGCCGGTGGATATTCTGATCAACAATGCGGGTATTCAGCATGTATCACCACTGGCGGATTTCCCGATGGACAAATGGGATCAGCTGATTCAGGTGATGTTGGTCGGCGTAGCGCGCGTCACCCAGGCTTTTTTGCCAGCGATGCAGGCGCGAAATTTTGGCCGGATTATCAATATTGGTTCCATTCATGCGGTGATAGCCTCGCCGTATAAGTCCGCCTATATCGCGGCTAAACACGGCTTATTGGGATTCAGTAAAACTATGGCGCTTGAATTTGCCAGCCAGGACATCACCATCAATACCGTGTGCCCGGCTTACGTAAAAACCCCGTTAGTAGAGGGGCAAATTGCCGATCAAGCCAAACGCCATGGCATCAGCGAACAGGAAGTGATTGACAAGATCATGCTTGAGCCTATGCCGAAAAAGGCGTTTATTACCATCGAGGAATTACTCGGTACCTGCGAATTTCTTATCAGCCCGGCCGCGCGCAATATTACCGCACAAACCATGATACTCGACGGCGGCTGGACCGCCCGCTAATTGCCTGTTGGCCCCGGCTATAAGGTCGGGTGCCAGAAACAGTTTACATGTTGCACACCACTCCTTATGCTGAAAATGACAATTCACCAAGGAGTGCAGAGCATGCAGCCAGACAAATCAAAAATGGCGGGGTTGATTGATGGCACAGAAAAGGTTCTGCTGATCCTGATAGCGATCGCCACCCTGTTCGCGGTGGGCACCGAAATCGTGCATATGGTGCGCAATCAAAAAGTCGAGTTAAGCGACCTGTTGTTACTATTTATTTATGCCGAGGTGATCGGCATGATTTCCGCTTATTACACCAGCCGGCGTATTCCGGTCACCCTGCCGATTATCATCGCCATGACCGCATTGAGCCGCTTAATCATCCTGCAAAATAAAGAGATTGATAAAATCGTGCTGCTTTATGAAGCAGGCAGCATTCTGCTGCTGAGTATCGCCGCGCTGATTATGAGCGTGAAAGACAAATACAGTATTGAGAAAAGTCGTGCTCCGCAAAATCAATCACGAGAATCCTGACAATTCCAGCAGATGGCAAATTGTGCCTCGTTAAGCTCCCTACATTGCGGGCAATGCCAGGCGCCTTGTTGTGGGCGCTCATCAAGTTCGGCCAAAATCCGTTCAGCCCGGGGCGCCCAGCTTTCATCAAGCAGCCACAGCTCCGGGATACAATCCTGCGGCGGGATTTCACCCATCGCGCCTGAGGCAAACTGATTTTTAATCAGGCAGGTAATGCCCTTTGCCTCTAGCACATCTTTAGCTCGCTGTATGACAAATAAATCGTCGCTTCGCAAAACACAGTGCATCAATACACCAGGGTTCGATTTATCAATAACGAGAGTATTACCTGTTCAAAAGAAATAAAAAAGCCCGCCGAGGCGGGCTCCAAGTCGTCCAGGGAAGGACTTAGAAAGAGAGTCTGGCACCAAGATAGAAGCGACGAGGTTCAACCCAACCCATGGCATCTCCAAAGTCAAACGTGCCATCACCGTCATAGAGATCTTGTTCACGCACAACCGCCTGATCATCCAGCGCGTTGAATACATCAAGGAAGAATTCCGCTTTGTACTGGTCGAAATCCATCGTGTATTTCACGCGCAGATCAAGAGTGCCGTATGAAGGGGTTGTGTGAGAGCCGACTGCCCCTTCCCGAATGTAGGTATCTTCCAGACCCCAGTACTCATATGGTGTTTCCACCATGTAGGGTAGGTGACGACCGTAGATTTCCCACGTTTCGCTATAACGCACGCCAGAGTTCCAGTTATACACAGCTCCAACTTCGATGCCATTATCGAAAAAGTAAGACCCAGCAATTTTAAATTGATCTTCAATATTCCCCGGTTGCTTACCGTATTGATTCGGTGCCCGCGGATCCAATGCAGCCCAGTCGCCCTGGAAGTCAGCATTACTGTCTGAATTGGTGTTCCCTTCGGCATCATTATGTGTAAAGGATGCAAGCATCTGCCAATTATCACTGCGGAGTTTACGGAACGTCACTTCATAGCCTTTATACTTCCGTACACCACCTTCCAACGTGCCAATCACATAGTTGGTGCGAGGAACTTCATCAAATCCGAAGTAATGCAGGGGCAATTGGAATCCCGTACCAGCATAATCACCACCCTCGGCATACAGACCCAAATCATAGTCTTCCAGAATGTCTCTGGTTTCACGTTCTGTATAGGTTACCGACAGGGTCATGTTGTCACCCAAGGTTTGGGCATAACCCAACATGATTTCGTCGGTGTAAGGTGTTTTAGTCGTCGGCGCAAATAACGCGTCTCCGGCACCGCGACTGCGAAATGTGACCCAATCTCCGTCAACGAAAACTTGCTCGTTGCGAACTGTGTCTGAGAAGTTACCGGCAAAGGACGTCATATTGGTACGAATCGGATCATAGTATCGACCATTGAACGCCCAGACCTTACTTTCTCCATCACCAAACAGGTCATAGATAACACTCAATCGAGGTGCATACTCCCAATCAAACGTAAAAATCTTTTCGCCATTTGATGCATAGTGTGACCATTTCTCTGCACGCACACCGGCAGTCAGAGTCAGGTTCTCGAAGGTCCAGTTGTCTTGTAAATAGAAAGCATGACCTTTGCTTTTGAATCGCAGATCCGAGGCATTTTCCAATACAATACGGTACACGTTGACATCACCTGTAGGATTGCCTGCGGTACTGGAAAACTGTAACGCTCGTAATTCATCATCCGAGATACTGCCATCAGTGTTAGTATCGAGTAGGGTGGTGTAACGAGCTGCATCGTCTGAATTTTGGATTGCGGTTTTGATTCTGGCCAAATCCGTGGAAGAGATGCTACGCGACCCCGTCCAACCTGTGCCAAAGTAATCGCCCAGCGTAATACCGGCATCGCCATCATTCACCGAGGCGTATTGCGCACCATCCCCCGTATAGGTTTGGAAACTGGAACTCAGGTTTTCTTCATATTCGTAACCCACTTCAAAAGTATGGTCACCATAGTTGGTGTACATGAAGTACTCTGCATTGATGTAAAAACCGTCTTTGTCGCGATGACGTTCCACATCCTGCCCATCACCTCCCAACTGCGTATCCTGTTTCGAAGGACTTCCAGTTAGAAATGCCACGTTATTTCGGGTATCACGATTCGCCGCCACATCAGACAATTCGGACTTATGCGAGTTATAACCTGCATTAAGAATCAGATTGTCCCAAGTATGGGAATAATCCAGCTTAAAATTATTGCCACCCTGCTTACGTGCGGTGTCTCGATTATTCAGCGTATTGGGATCGGTAGTACCACTGATATCAGTGGGGTCATTGAAAAAGGTAAGAGTCAAAAGATCCGCATCGGTCGCCTGCCAGGTTATTTTTGCAAAGCCCAGCTTTTCGTCTCTCTCGACAGAACGTGCGACGCCACCATTTATAATATCTGGCACATCCTGCTGCTCATTTTTGACCTGATATGAGGCAAAAAACCACAACTCATCCTCGATAATTGGTCCACCCAACGTGATCGCAGTGTCATAGTTACTGAACGTTTTTTCTTCCTGCTCTTCGTGCTTGTAATCAGACACCAGGCTATCGTTTTGAAAGTAGTAGTTCACCGAGCCATGCCAATCGTTGCTACCAGATTTAGTAATGACCCGGGACACAAGTCCTGCACCTCCAGCATATTTAGCGGGAATACCACCGGTCAGCACTTGCTGTTCCTGAATAATTTCAGAGTTGAAATTTGCACCGAAAGTACCGGATGAATTATCAGTGACGTTTACACCATCAATATAATAAACATTGTCTGACGAACTCCCGGCACTTCCTGTGCGAGCGTCAGGAATATCGGAATAGTTTACGCCCGACTTAGATGACGGATTGTTACCCGGGCTAGGCTTTACACCCGGTACTATTTGTAGATAACTTTGATAACTTCTTTGTGTAGGTAATGACTCAGTCAGGTCAAGAGTAATATCAACGCCTACCGCCGACGAAGTCGTGTCAATTTGCGCATAATTGCGGCTACCAGTGACAGCAATTTTCTCAACCTGATCGGAATTCAATACATAGTTCAGCGAGAATGTTTTGTCAGATACGACTTTAACCTGATCGACATTTAATGTTTGATAACCATTACCTTCGACGACGAGCGTATATTTAGCAGAGGGGTATAATCCAACCAACCGTACGAAACCTTCTGCATCGGTTGTTGCCTCTTTTGAACCCAGACTTTCCGGTGTAGATACCATCACTTTTGCATTAGTAACAGGATTACCGTTTGCATCAGTAATTCTAACTTTCAACCCACCCGTATCAGCCATTACTGCCGCAGAAAAGCCAAGTGTCGAGGCAATTACCGCACCGAGCATATGTTTTTTAAATGAGAATTTCATTTTATGTCTCCATTTTAATAAGAAATGAAGGCGCCTTAATAATTCATAATATAAATTTAATTATTAAATCATTAACAACCTCAGCACCCACTCCCACTTCACTCCTTATATTTTATGGATTCAACATCGCGAATAATTAAACGTGTAACAAACATACTCGACATGTAAATTAAATTGTTTTCATTAACAAAAATTCACACATTTAATAAATTAATAAAATAAATAATTACACTTTGAAAAACATTGAAATATATTTTCCCAACGAAATAAAAAAGGCCTGCAATTATTGCAGGCCTTTTTTCAATTACTTGTATATCAGTCCATATCGATAGAGACACCGCTGAGCGAGCCGAGGCCGGTACCGTCACCGTCGTCCAATTTCATCATCAGGCGCAGATCGTTTGGCGCATCTGCATGGTGAAGGGCTTCTTCCATGGTGATAATGCCTTGTTTAAATTGCTCATACAGCGCCATATCGAAGGTTTGCATGCCCTGCTCTTTGCCCTTTTGCATGGCTTCTTTGAGGCGTCCAATTTCATCGCGCTGAATCAGATCCCGCACAAACGGCGAGTTAAGTAACACTTCGATTGCGGCAATTCGCCCCTTACCATCGGCTCTGGGTACCAGTTGCTGTGCCACAATCGCGCGCATGTTCAGGCTCAGGTCAAAACGCAACTTGTCGTGCTGCTCTTTCGGCGCTAAGTGCATGATTCGCTCAATCGCCTGGTTCGCGTTGTTCGCGTGCAAAGTCGCCACGCATAAGTGACCGGTATCCGCAAATGACATGGCATATTCCATGATTTCCATGGAGCGGATTTCACCAATCAGAATCACATCCGGCGCTTGGCGTAATGAACTTTTCAGGGCATGGTCAAACGACTCAGTGTCGATGCCAACCTCACGCTGTGTCACAACGCAATTTGCGTGCTCATGGACAAATTCAATCGGGTCTTCAATGGTCAGAATATGACCACGGGAGTTGCGGTTACGATGGCCAATCAATGCTGCCAGTGAGGTGGACTTACCCGTTCCGGTAGCACCAACAAACAAAACCAAACCACGCTTGGCCATAATGATGTCTTTCAGCACGGGGGGCAGACCGAGATCGTCCACCTGCGGGATTTGTGTGACGATGCGGCGAATGACCATGCCAGGCATATCCCGCTGCCAGAATGCGCTAACCCGGAAGCGTCCGACACCATCGCGGGCGATGGCGAAGTTACATTCACGGGTGGTATCAAATTCCTGCCGCTGCTTATCGTTCATGGCATTTTGGACTAATGCCAGAGCCTGTTCAGGCGTCAGGTTTTGCTGGGTAAACGGTGTCATTTGCCCGTTTACTTTGGCACTGACCGGGAAACCGACCGTGACGAATAAATCCGACGCGTTGGTTTGCGCCATTTGTTGTAAAAACGGATTTAAATCCACGTCAGGCTCCTAGAATAATGGTTTCTTATCAATCGACTTCGCCGCAGCATCTTGTGCGGTAATCTGGCCACTGGCAACCAGGCGTTGTAGACACTGATCCATGGTTTGCATTCCATGTTGCTGACCGGTTTGAATCACCGAATACATTTGTGGCACTTTGTCTTCACGGATCAGGTTACGAATCGCCGGAATACCCAACATGATTTCATGGGCGGCGACCCGACCACCGCCGATTTTCTTCAGCAGAGTTTGCGAGATAACTGCCCGCAATGACTCAGACAACATAGAGCGTACCATGGCTTTCTCTTCCGCCGGGAATACATCGATAATCCGGTCGATGGTTTTCGGAGCCGAGTTGGTGTGCAAGGTACCGAATACCAGGTGGCCGGTTTCCGCCGCGGAAATAGCCAGTCGAATGGTTTCCAGATCCCGTAACTCACCAACTAATATCACATCCGGGTCCTCACGCAGCGCACTACGCAGTGCGTTATTAAAGCTGTGGGTATCACGATGCACTTCGCGCTGGTTAATCAGCGACAGTTTGTTTTCATGCACAAATTCGATGGGGTCTTCGATGGTCAGAATATGCTCGCGTTTGTGCGAGTTAATGTGGTCAATCATGGCCGCGAGGGTGGTCGATTTACCTGAACCGGTTGCGCCGGTAACCAGCACGATACCCGTAGGCTGATTGATGATCTCTTTAAAAATCTGCGGCGCGCCCAATTCATCCAGCGTCAGTACCTGACTGGGGATAGTCCGTAATACTGCCGCTGCCCCACGGTTTTGCACAAACGCATTGACCCGGAAGCGGGACAATCCTTTTACTTCAAAGGAAAAGTCAGTCTCGAGATTTTCTTCATATTCCTTGCGCTGACCATCATTCATGATTTCATAAACCAGCGCGTGTACCTGTTTATGATCCAGCGGGTCGACCTGCAACTTTCGCATTTCACCATCGACCCGAATGATCGGCGGTAAGCCGGCCGACAGGTGTAAGTCTGAGGCTTTATTTTTGACACTGAATGCTAAAAGTTCGGTAATATCCATAACCACTCCGGATGGTAAATTTTTGCCTATACAACCTTAGTTGCACTATGAACACAATACCAAAACGCCTTGATTCGGTATATTTAGCCATACAAAATTGTCAAATAGATCACGGAGTTACGCAATCCGTCCAATTGCTGGCAGTGAGCAAGACCAAGCCAGCCGAAGACATCGAAAGCGCCTATAAGGCCGGTCAAAGACAGTTTGGTGAAAATTATGTGCAGGAAGGGGTCGATAAAATCCAGGCATTGAAACACCTGTCGGACATTCAGTGGCACTTTATTGGTCCGTTGCAATCCAACAAGTCCCGTTTAGTGGCCGAACATTTTGACTGGGTGCAATCAGTCGACCGGGAAAAAATTGCCAGACGACTCAGCGAGCAACGCCCGGCGGGCCTGCCAGCCTTAAACGTACTAATTCAAATCAATATCAGCCATGAAGCCAGCAAGTCCGGCTTAGATGAACAAGAACTGCTGGTGTTGGCAGAGAAAATCGCCGAATTACCGAATCTGACCTTGCGTGGCTTGATGACCATCGGCAGTAATACCGACGATGACGCCCTGCGCCAGCAAGAATTTTTACGCATGCATGCCTTGTTTGAGCGGCTCAAGACCAAATATGACAGTGTAGATACGCTGTCCATGGGCATGTCCGGCGACTGGCAACAAGCCATTGCTTGCGGAGCCACTATGATAAGATTAGGCACAGCGATATTTGGCCAACGCTAAAAATAAGGAGTGCACTATCAACCTTTTACATAAAAACGTTGCGTTTATTGGCGCCGGTAATATGAGCCGCGCAATCATTCTCGGCATGATCAAACAGGGCTATCCTGCCGATCGCATTACTGCCAGTAACCCATCCAGGCCTAAGCTGGACGCGCTGGAACAGGATGCCGGGATCAACACCACCAGCGATAATCTTCAGGCGGTGAATGACGCCGATGTGGTGGTGCTGGCGGTTAAACCGCAACTGATGCAAGAGGTCTGCAAGCACCTTCAGCAAACGGATCTGCAAGGCAAATTATTTGTCTCTATTGCCGCAGGGATCAACGCAAACCGCCTGCAACAAATGTTAGGCGGAAATTATCCTGTAGTGCGCACTATGCCAAATACCCCAAGCTCGCTGGGGCTGGGTATGACAGGCTTATTCGCAGATGCAGGCGTTAATGATGAACAGCGTGAGTTTGCTGCCTTTTTGTTGAGTCAGGTCGGCAAAACCTTATGGGTCAGCGAAGAAGCAAAAATCGATGGCGTCATTGCTGCAGCTGGCTCAAGCCCGGCTTACTTTTTCCTGTTTGCCGAAGCCATGCAGGCGGAAGCAGAACGAATGGGATTTGATCATGACGAAGCCCGTTTGCTGGTGCAGCAGGCCATGCTCGGTGCAGCCACTATGGTGGTAGAAAATCCTGCCACAGAAATCAGTACCCTGCGTGAACAGGTTACGTCAAAAGGCGGTACCACAGCGCAAGCATTGGCTACTTTTGAAAATGCCGGACTTCGCGACACCATCAGCCAGGCCATGCAAGCTGCGGTGAAACGAGCTCAGGAAATGTCGACTTTATTTTAGGAATTCAACCCCATGAATGCAGTGTTAATGGTTGTCAATTTTGCTTTCGACGCTTACCTGATGGTGGTGTTATTGCGACTTTGGCTTCAACTGGTACGGGCGGATTTTTACAATCCGTTTAGCCAAACCATCGTAAAATTGACTCATCCATTGGTCGCACCGATGCGTCGCGTGATCCCGTCAATTGGTCGGCTGGATACCGCTACCCTGGTGCTGGCGTTGCTGGTCGCGGTTGCCAAGTTCTTTGTTATCGCGCTGATTGCCGGGCGAGCCGTCAACCCTATTGCTGTGTTGATTAATGCGCCTGTGTATATTCTGTATGAGATATTCCAGGTGGTGTTCTGGATCTTGCTATTTCGCGTGATTATGAGTTGGGTCAGTCAGGGCCGCAGCCCCATTGACTACGTGCTGATGCAATTAACCGAGCCCATGCTGGCGCCGATCCGCAAAATCATCCCGCCAATTGGCATGTTTGATTTATCCATTCTGGTCGCCCTGTTTTTACTTAAAGTGCTGGAAACCCTGATCTTTCTAGACTTACTTGGCGGCAGATGAAGGCAGTCAGTATTGAGCAGGATGCCTGCATCCTGCGCTTACATATCCAGCCTAAAGCCAGCCGGGATCAGGTGGTTGGCTTGCACGGCGATGCACTGAAAATTGCCATCTGCGCCCCGCCGGTAGATGGCAAAGCCAACGCGTATTTAATTAAGTTTCTGGCCAAAGAATTTGCCGTAAGCAAAGCCGCCGTGAGTGTCGAAAGTGGCCAAAGCAGCCGCCAGAAACGTATCCGTATTAACGCGCCACTTACACTTCCTGATTGGGTAAAAGACTATGTTTAAACGATTTTTAATAGCAATAGCACTGCTGGCCAGTGCATCCATGGCTCATGCTGAGCAATTTAAAACACTGGGAGACTGGGATGTACACTATATCGTTTTCCCAAGTACCTTTTTACAGCCCGAGGTAGCACGGAACTACAAAATTCAACGCAGTCAGTATCAGGCCGTGATTAATATTTCCGTGCTGGCCCACGATAGCCAACAGGCATTATCTCAGGTGGTAGAAGGCACAGCAACTGACCTGATGGGTAAAGTGCAGCGTCTGACGTTTCGCGAAGTACAGGAAGGTGATGCCATTTATTATCTCGCCACACTGAATAACGATATTAATCAGGTGTGGCGATTTGCGATTGATATTGGTCACGGCGAGAACACCCAAACACTCAAATTCGAACAGAAAGTCTGGATTGAATAACAAAAAGCCCCGCGACTGCGGGGCTTTTTATCAGGCATTAGCCAGGAATGGATAATCCGTGTAGCCCTCGGCACCATCCCCGTAGATAGTTTCCGCTACCAATGAATTGAGTGATGCACCGGTTTTTAAACGGGTCACCAAATCCGGGTTACTGATAAAGTCACGACCGAATGCCACGGCATCGGCTTTGCCCGCTGAAAGCAATTGCTGTGCTGCAGTCTTGTCTAACTGCTCGTTCGCGATCAGTAAGCCACCAAACCTGGTTTTGATCATCTCGCTCAGACCCGGCGCTTGCTTGTGTTCACGGGTGAAGATAAATGCAATGCCACGTTTACCAAGTTGCTCGGCCACATAACCAAATGTCTCTTCAGGGTTTGCATCCCCCATATCATGGGCATCACAACGGGGTGCTAAGTGCATACCCACGCGGTTCGCACCCCATACGCCAATACAGGCATCGGCGACTTGCAGCATAAAACGTGCACGGTTTTCAATGCTGCCACCATATTCGTCTTCGCGCTGGTTAGTGCTGCTTTGCAGGAATTGGTCAATCAGATAGCCATTGGCACCGTGGATTTCCACACCATCGAAACCGGCTTTTTTAGCGTTCTCGGCGCCACGCTTGTAGGCCTCAATGGTTTGACGAATCTCATCCAACGTCAGCGCGCGCGGCGTCTCAAATTCTTTTTTTGGACGCAACAGTGACACCGTACCCGCAGGTTTTACCGCGCTGGGTGCGACCGGCTGCTGACCATCCAGATAAACGGGATCTGAAATTCGCCCTACATGCCACAACTGCATAAAAATACGACCGCCTTTGGCGTGTACTGCGGCGGTAACTTGCTTCCAGCCCTCTACCTGTTCGTCTGACCAGATCCCAGGGGTATTTGGATACCCTACACCAAGCGGCGTGACAGAGGTTGCTTCAGTCAGGATTAAGCCAGCATCCGCACGCTGGGCATAATATTCTGCCATCAGCGCATTTGGCACGCGATTGTCAACCGCACGACAGCGGGTCAGAGGTGCCATAATAATGCGGTTAGGTAAGGTGATATCACCCACTTGCAGCGGGGTAAATAAATCAGTCACAGGTCATTCCTTGATATTTGTTGATAACCCAAAGGTGTGGCTGACTACGGGGATTTCAAGCAGCAGGATCATAACCTCTGCTGCTGATTTATAGCGGAATAATCTGACTAATCCTGGCGGCGATAAAACACCAGCTTGTTGTGGCTGGACTCATCCGCCTGAAATACATAACCATCCAGATTAAATTCTTTTAGCTGCTCAACGTCGGTCAGACGTTGCTGGATGATATAGCGTGCCATCATGCCGCGGGCTTTTTTGGCAAAAAAGCTAATCACTTTGTACTGACCGTTTTTGTAATCTTTAAATACAGGCTCAATCACACGGGCGTTTAGCACTTTCTTTTTCACCGATGAAAAATATTCCGTGGAGGCCAGATTAACCAGCACGTCATCGCCTTGTTCGGCTACGGCAGTATTAAGCGTGTCAGTTATGCGGGTATCCCAATATCCGTACAAATCCTTGCTGGTTTTACCCTGACGGGTGATATCCAGCTTACGCCCCATTTCCAGGCGATAAGGCTGCATGAGATCCAACGGACGCAACACGCCATATAAGCCACTGAGGATTCGCAGATGCTGTTGGGCAAAATCAAAGTCTTGCTCAGTGAATGAGGTCGCCTCCAGCCCGGCGTACACATCACCATTGAAGGCCAGTACAGCCTGTTTAGCATTATCCGGGGTAAACGGTGTATGCCAACTGGCAAAGCGGGCGGCATTTAGCGCAGCCAGTTTATCGCTGATTTGCATCATCGAGCCAATTTCAGCTGGCGTCAGTTGCTGGCAACGTTCAATCAGGGTTTCAGCATCAGCCAGCAATTCCGGTTGGCTAAATTGAGAAGTGACTGCGGGGGTTTCAAAGTCGAGATTTTTCGCCGGAGAGACAACAACCAGCATGACGGATTCCTGTAGCAATTCAATTGCGCGCAAGAATATCAGTATTCAAACCTGCCTGCCATTTCACATAGCCGAACGTCCGCTTTGAAAAATTCGTATCAGTGTAATGTGCTGCTTTGCAGGGCTTGTAGCCAGGCGTTGTAAATTCGCGGCTCGACGGCGCATAGATAGACTTTACGCAGCGTCGTTACCTCGCTGCATGCTTCGGTAATCGCATCCACGGCGATCTTGCAGGCTTCGTTTTCAGGATAACCATAAGCGCCGGTGCTAATCGCGGGAAATGCCAGTGTTTTCAGTTGATATTGGGTAGCCAGTACAATGGCATTGCGATAGCAATCGGCCAGCTGCGCTGCCTGCTGTGCGTGGCCGGCCTGAAAAATAGGCCCGACTGTATGGATCACGTAGCGTGCGGGCAAATTAAAACCCGGTGTAATCTTTGCCTTGCCGGTTTCACAACCTTGCAATTGCCGGCAAGCCTCCAGCAATTGTGGGCCTGCGGCGCGATGAATTGCTCCGTCCACACCCCCGCCGCCCAACAGACTCTGATTAGCCGCATTGACGATCCCATCGACCGCTAATGTGCAAATATCTGTCTCAACTAACGTCAGTTTGGTCGTCATGGCCAAAATTCCGAGTAATTACATTTATTTATCATGGCTTATAGCGTAATTGACATAGTCACTGTTGCAAAACTTCGCTAAATTAGAGGGTCTTAGTGAAAGACACAGGATTATCCATGACTACAGCATTAGAGCAGCTGAAAAAAATGACTACCGTCGTTGCCGATACCGGCGATATCGACGCCATTGCAAAATATCAACCGGTGGATGCCACCACAAACCCGTCATTATTGCTCAAGGCTGCAGAACTAAGCCGTTATGCACCGCTGATTGAAGAGGCGGTCGCATTTGCTAAACAACAGTCTTCAGATAAAACCCAACAATTGATTGATGCCGGTGACAAGCTGGCCGTGCTAATCGGTGCTGAGATTGTCAAAATTATTCCGGGACGTATTTCTACCGAGGTCGATGCCCGTTTATCTTTCGACACGCAAGCGACGATCGCTAAAGCGCGTCGCCTGATTGACCTGTATGAGCAACAGGGCGTCAGTAAAGACCGCATCTTGATCAAGATTGCGTCTACCTGGGAAGGGATCCGCGCCGCCGAGGTCCTCGAAAAAGAAGGGATTCAGTGCAACCTCACGCTGTTATTCAGCTTTGCCCAAGCCCGCGCATGTGCGGAAGCCGGTGTATTCCTGATTTCCCCCTTTGTGGGCCGGATTCTGGATTGGTACAAAGCCAAGACCGGCGAAAACTATCAGGGTGCTGACGATCCGGGTGTGAAATCCGTGACACAGATTTACGACTACTACAAAGCCAACGGGTATAAAACCGTGGTCATGGGCGCCTCGTTCCGCAACACCGGCGAGATTCTGGAACTGGCGGGCTGTGATCGCCTGACCATTAGCCCGAATTTACTCGAAGAACTGGCCGGCTCCAGCGACGTGGTCACCGCCAAACTGGTGGATAATGGCCAAACCCAGTGGGATTGCACGCCGCTGAATGAAAGCGAATTCCGCTGGATGATGAACGAAGACGCCATGGCAACAGAAAAACTGGCAGAAGGCATCCGCAATTTCGCCGCTGACCAGGTCAAACTGGAAAGCAGACTGGCGCAAATGCTGTAATCAACATTCTTATCAGGCGGCTTTTTATGCCGCCTTTTTAATGATTAAAAAGGTTATTCCCGATGAGTTTAGTTTCAGACACACCCGCCTGGCAGACCCTGACTGACCTGGCAAACACGCTGTCATCAACCCATATGCGCGAACTGTTCGCACAAGATGCCCAGCGCGCAGAGAAATTTACCGCACAAGCATGCGGTATCACTCTGGATTATGCCAAGAACCGTATCACTCAGGATGTGATGCAGGCATTGGTTGCATTGGCCAACCAGCAACAGGTAACGAGCAAGCGTGATGCGATGTTTGGCGGTGCAATTATCAACAACACCGAGCAACGCGCGGTACTGCATACCGCACTGCGTAATTTCTCTGGTAAGCCTGTCATGGTTGATGGCGTCGATGTCATGCCGGACGTACTGGCAACCCAGGAAAAAATGCGCCAGTTAGTCAACAAAATTCACTCCGGTGAACACAAAGGCTACACCGGCAAGGCTATTACGGATGTTGTGTCAATTGGCATAGGCGGTTCGTTTCTCGGTCCAAAAATCATGACCGAGGCGTTAAAGCCTTACTGGTATAAAGGCATCAAAGTGCATTTTGTGGCGAACGTGGATGGCTGTCATATCGCCGATGTGTTGGCTGAGCGCGATATCGAAACCACCTTATTTTTGATGTCGTCCAAGTCCTTTACCACTCAGGAAACCCTGCAAAACACCCTGACAGCCAAAGACTGGTTCTTGCAGCATGGCGGGAGTCAGACAGATATCGCCCTGCACTTTATGGCCATATCCAGCAATATTAAAGCAGCCACTGACTTCGGTATTGCCGAAGAAAATATCTTCCCAATGTGGGACTGGGTTGGCGGCCGTTATTCATTGTGGTCTGCCATCGGATTACCCATTGCACTGGCATTAGGCTACGAGCACTATCGAGCGCTGCTGGATGGTGCATTTGCCATGGATGAGCATTTTCAACAAGCACCTCTGGAGCAAAACCTGCCGGTGATTATGGCGCTGTTAGGGGTGTGGTATGTAAACTTCTTTGGCGCGCAAAGCCATGTATTGCTGCCCTACTATCACTATTTGCGGGGCTTCCCGGCTTATATTCAACAACTGGATATGGAGTCCAATGGCAAATCCGTTACCACGGATAACCAGACGGTTGATTACGCCACCGGCCCGGTCATTTGGGGCAGTGAAGGCACCAACGGCCAACACTCATTCCACCAGCTAATTCATCAGGGGCAGGTACTGATCCCCGCCGACTTTATGCTGCCATTGCGGGTGCCACATAATATCGGCCCACATCACGCTATGCTGGCGTCCAACTGTTTTGCTCAGACTCAGGCATTAATGCAGGGCAAAACTTTTGATGAAGCCAAAGCTGAATTAGCTACAAAGGGGCTGGATACGGCCGAATTGGATGCATTGGCACGGCATAAAGTGATGCCGGGTAACAAACCCAGCAACACCCTGTTATTTGAACAACTGGATCCTAAAACCCTGGGCGCTCTGGTAGCGTTATACGAGCACAAAGTCTTTGTGCAAGGGGCAATTTGGGGCGTGAATTCTTTCGACCAATGGGGCGTTGAGCTGGGTAAAGTGATGGGCAATGAGATTCTCGATAAACTCGAGAACGCCACTGCGCCTTTATCGTTCGATAGTTCCACCAACCAATTAGTGGAGCGCTTTCGCGCAGCGAATTAATCGATGACGGGCCTGCGATGCGCGCAGGCCTTTTTCGCGCCTTCGTAATACAACCTCCGCAGTTTCCAACTGATCACATCCGGTTAAAATTCTCCTAACAAAAGGCTATTCATTAGCCTGTTTTTGTGCAAATATCCAACCGCGGCGGACAAAAAAACGTCACGTAACGTTAATAAAAAGTCCATAAAACCAGTTAATAATGAAACTCGCCGCGTTATTTCACTGTGTGCTGTATTACTGAAGGAGCTCAGTATGGATGATTTAACCCTGTTAGATATCGATTTAAACAGTAAAGGTAAGAATAAAAAGCGCAAATGGAGAGAGATTGAAGCGCTGCAGGATGAATACAGGTTGCGCAAAGAACTCGAAGAGTTTGACCTGTTAGAAGAATACGACTTACGTGACCTAGCCAGTTAATCATAAAAAGCCTTACCCAACCGGGTAAGGCTTTTTTCGTTAACAGGCCGGTGGTAGTTGCCAGTCGATTGGCGTTTTGCCCATCTGCTCCAGCAGTCTATTGGCCGCACGAAAGTGATCACACCCAAAAAAGCCACGGTGCGCCGACAGGGGTGAAGGATGTGGCCCGGCCAGAATATGGTGGCGGCTGCTATCGATTTTCTGACCTTTTTTCTGTGCATGACTACCCCACAGTACAAAAATCAAATCGTTTGTATGCGCGCTTAGCAAACTAATCACGCTATCGGTAAACCGCTCCCACCCCAATTTACTGTGAGAGTGCGCCTTGCCCTGTTCTACGGTTAACACCGTGTTCAGCAGTAATACACCTTGCTCCGCCCAGGCCTGTAAACAGCCATGCGCAGGGATCTGATAATCCGGGTATTCCTGTTGTAGCTCCTTAAACACATTTCGCAGCGAAGGGGGATGGGGCACACCGGGTAACACCGAAAAACATAAACCATGCGCCTGATTAGGCCCATGGTAAGGATCCTGCCCCAGAATCACGACTTTGACCTTATCCAGCGGCGTTGCGTTGAACGCATTAAACACCTCATCACGAGGTGGATAGATGATCACACCTTGCTGTCGACGCTGCTCGATTTCCTGCCACATTGCCAAAAAGTAAGCCTGCTGCTGTTCTTCTGCCAGCAGGTCCTGCCAGGTCAAGCTCATACTAACTCGCGATATAGATACGCTTTGAGCTTGGCAAAATCAGCTGGCAGTACACTGGATAAAATTTCCTTGCCTGCCACCTCAGCCAGTTCAATGGGCAAACTAATTGGGCTGCCTAAGATATTCTCGACGCTTTCTCGGAACTTAGCCGGATGTGCCGTACCAAGGAATATGCCTGCCTGCTGCACATCCCGAAGGGCATTTAATGCGCGATACGCCACTGCAGCATGTGGCTCAGAGACATAACCTTTCGCGGCTAACTGACGCATCGCCACCTGGGTATAGTCCTCATCGACGGCGTAGCCACGTAAGACAGACGCCGGCAGGTAGCCACGCTCAATCAGTGCTTCGATTCTGGGCCAGTTGTTCGGTTGGCTAACGTCCATGGCGTTTGACAGAGTCGCTACCGTAGCCTGCGGATCCCACACACCATCTTTCAAATAGCGCGGCACAGTATCATTGCTGTTGGTGGCCGCGATAAAACCTGTGACGGGTAATCCAAGTACTTTGGCCAACATGCCCGCGGTCAAATTTCCAAAGTTACCGCTGGGCACAGAAATCAACACATTCTCACGTGCTTCATCAGGCAATTGCACAAAGGCTTCGAAGTAATAACAAATTTGCGCCAGTAAACGACTGATATTAATCGAGTTAGCAGAGTTTAGATGGATATCTTCACGGAGTGTCTGGTCATCAAATGCTGCTTTCACCAACGCCTGACATTGGTCGAAATCACCCTCGATTGCCACGGTGCGAATGTTGCCGCCCAGTGTGGTAAACAGCTTTTCCTGCAACAGACTGATTTTGCCCTGCGGGTAGAGGATCACCACCTGCACATTTTCCAAACCATGGAACGCATGGGCAACGGCCGCACCGGTATCACCGGAGGTGGCCGTTAAGATGGTAATCTTACGATCACCGGCGAAGTGCGCCAGGCACTGGGCCATAAAGCGAGCGCCAAAGTCTTTAAACGCCAGTGTTGGACCATGGAACAATTCAAGGCAGTAGGTATTGTCATCCACCGTCGCTAATGGCGCGGGGAAGGCGAATGCGCGGGACACGATGTCGTGCAGGTCTTGGGCGCTTATTTCATCGCCCAGTAAATGCCCGAGAATGGCCGCACTGCGATCAATCAGATTCATCGCCAGCAGACCCGGAATGTCTTTTAACGGTGTTAACTCAGCGGGAAAAAATAACCCTTGTTGACGCCCCAGACCAATCTGTAGCGCTTCGGCAAAGGATAGCTGCTGGGAGTCATCCTTTAAATTGACTAACTTCATAACGTCTCCTTGCTGATCCGCGTACCTGCGGGATCCAGCTTACAGATATGACAAAAACCATCGTCATTTTGCAGATAATATTGCTGCAGATAGCGTTGAAAAGCTTCTGCATCCGCCAGTGATTTGGCCACCGCAAAGACAGTCGGCCCAGAGCCGGATATCCCGAATGCCAGACCATTATTGGCCATAATGTAATCCCGGCATTGATCAAAATGAGGTAGCAATGATTTGCGATAAGGTTCAGCGACGACATCGCTAAGCATCGCTGCGGCGAGATTTTCATCGCCGCGATGGCATGCGTCGACAAATACACTTAACTGGCGTCCGAACGCCAGCAAGGTTTTCATCGGGAACTCAGCGGGTAAGATTTGCCGGGCGGCAGAGGTGGACACACTTATTCCTGAATAACACACCACCCAATACCAGTCGGCAAAAACGGGCAATTGGCTGGCGATAGTCTGGCCATATTCGACCATCAGGGTCAATCCGCCCAAATAAGCAGGTGCTACGTTATCATAGTGCACACTGCCGCTAATTTGCCCCTCTAACGCGCCCATCATTTGTAGTAATTCATTCTGACTAAAGGGTTCGCCATAAAAAGAATTTAATGCCGCCAGGGCCGCCACAATCGAACTGGCGCTGGAGCCCAGGCCACTGCCGATCGGTAGATTTTTGTGCAAATGCAGCGCACAGGGGGCAAACCCATGGCCCGCATCGACGGCCCGTTGATGAAAATAGTCATAGGCTTTGGCGACAATATTGTTGCTCGCCACGCCCGGTAATCTGTCCGCAAATCGTCCGCTAATCGTCAGGTTAAATGCGGCGGCGGGCTGCGCGCTGACTTCATCGCCGAGTCGGCTTCCATCAATGGGTGCCAGCGCCGCGCCGAGTAAATCGAAACCTACGCTGACATTGCCGATTGAGGCGGGGGCAAACGCCGATACCTGACCCTGTGTCATTACAACTCCTGTTTCCATGGCATGGTGCGCATAATATCTGCAAACACCCCAGCTGCCGTTACCTGCGCGCCTGCGCCATAGCCGCGGATCACAAATGGCTTGGGGGAATAATAACGGCTGTGAATCGCCAGGGCGTTTTCACCGTCTTTTACCGCATATAGCGGATGTTGTTCATCCACCGCGATGATTGCCACGCTACATTGACCTTCTTCTATCCGACCAACATAACGCAAAACCTTACCCTCGCTGGCGGCGGCGCTGATTCGCGTGGAGAAATGCGCGTCCAGGCCGGGTAAATTCTGCATAAAGTGTTCAACCGTGCCGACGGCGTCAAAACTGGCGGGCAGCACTGGCTCAATATGAATATCACTCAGCTCCAGTTGCATGCCTGACTCACGAGCCATAATCAGCAATTTACGCGCAACATCCATTCCACTCAAATCATCACGAGGATCTGGCTCTGTATAGCCCAGTTTACGCGCTTCGGCAGTTGCCTCGGACAAGCTCATGCCCTCCTCCAACTTGCCAAAGATAAACGACAGTGAACCAGACAAGATCCCTTCAAAACGAATCAGTTTATCACCGGCGTAAATCAGCTTTTGCAGGTTTTCAATCACCGGCAAGCCCGCGCCGACAGTGGTTTCATATAAGAATTGGCGACGGGTGTCGAGCGCCGTTTCACGTAACTGTTTGTAACGTGAGAGCCCTGCGGTATTGGCCTTTTTATTGGGTGTTACCACATGTAAGCCGGCTAGCATTAACTCAATATACAGCTCGGCGATTTGCTCACTGGTCGTACAGTCCACCAGCACCGGGTTAATCAGGCTGTTTTGTTGTACGAAGTCTTTGAGCGTTTCAACATTGAATCTGGCATTTGCTTCCGCCAACTGGCTACGCCAGTCCGCGTGTAAATCGATGCCTTCCGGTGCCAACAACATACGGCGACTATTGGCTATACCGTACACTCGTAAACGAATGTTTTTCTTGGCTAACTTTTCCTGCTGACGGGCAATTTGATTAAGCAGTTCACCGCCGACTGTGCCACAGCCAATTAAAAACAAATCAATGGTGTGCTGATCGGAGAAAAAGCTTTGATGCACTGTACGAACGGCTTCCCGGGCTTTATCTGACTCTATCACCGCGGAAATCGACCGCTCTGACGAACCCTGTGCGATGGCCACCACATTGACCCGCGCCTGCGCCAGCGCACTAAAGAAACGTGCCGCCAAACCGGTGTGTTTGCGCATACCATCACCGACCAGCGATACAATGGCTAAGTCCGCGCGCAATTCGATATGCTCCAGCAGTTGGTTGGACAACTCCAACTCAAATTCTTTCTGTAATACCAGTTCCGCGCGCTGCGCATCTTTGCTGTAAACACAGAAACTAATGCTGTATTCAGACGAAGACTGGGTGATCAGCACGATAGAAATATTCGCCGCGGAAATCGCTTTAAAAATACGACTGGCCATCCCGACCATGCCTTTCATACCCGGCCCCGCCACATTAATCATGGTCAGGTTTTCCAGATGAGAGATACCTTTAACGCTGGTCCAGCGGGTACTTTTCTCGTTGCTGATTAACGTTCCCGGCGCTTGTGGATTGAGGGTGTTTTTTATTTTGCAGGGAATGTGGTGCTGAGCAATCGGGCCAATGGTCTTGGGGTGCAGCACTTTGGCGCCGAAGTAGGATAATTCCATCGCTTCCTGATAGGTCAGCTTATCTAACAGCACCGCGTTTTCTACTTCGCGTGGGTCAGCATTGTAAACGCCATCCACATCGGTCCAGATTTCGCAGCAATCAGCATGCAAGCCGGCCGCCAAAATCGCCGCCGAATAATCTGAGCCATTGCGTCCTAACGTGACTTTTTCGCCATCGCGATTAGCCGCAACAAAGCCGGGCATAATAACCAGCGTTCCCGCCGCAGGCTGATAGGTGTTAAAGCGTTCAATGGTGGCGGGCATATCTGCCAGACTATCCAGGTAGTCGCCCTCGGCGACCACATAATCGACCGGATCTATGACGTCGTTTTGAATACCCTGAGCGGTAAGAATGTGGCTGAATAGCCGCACACTGACGTACTCACCGAGACTCAGAATTTGCGCGGTAATTTGCTCCGGCGCGCAACCTAACATCTGAATACCGGCCAATTGCTGTTGCAGTTTTTCTAACAACTGCTCCACAAAGGCACAAATGTCGTCGCGCTTAAAGCCATCTAACTGCGCCGCCAAATCATCGGCAATACCGGTCAGCTTCATTTTCAGCTTGGCGAGCAATTCGCGAAAATCCTGCCCGGCACTGGCTTGCTCGACCAGCAATGACAACGCATTGGTTACACCTTGTGGTGCCGATAACACCACCGCCGCGCCACCATCCTGATGCACAGGGCGCACAATCTCACTTACGTTTAGGTAACGATTCGCGTCTGCCAGCGAAGAACCGCCGAATTTTAGCACTTTCATTTTCTGCTCCAGCCACATGGGTTACCCGCCACTGTCCCGATTATGCCATGCACTTTAGGTTTAACCAGACAGCGGAGAGATTTTGATCAATCCAAAAACAAAAAAGCCCGCTTCCTTTATGGTCGCGGGCTTGTGTAATTCTTTCAGGTACTAGCCAGCGACCATCCGATAAAGGGTGGTAATCATGGTCATCATGGTGGTACGCATGTTCAGTTTCATGAGGCTAAATTGACATATAGACGTCTATACGTCAAGACGCATAAATCGATAATTTTGCGCGAATTATCGCCAGAGGGGTTAGTGAGTGTTTTCAGTGGCCTGACAATCTGCGCTGTAGAGGCCATATTCCGCCAGAATAGCCTGCAACTTGTCCGGGTTTACCGGTTTATTGAATACTGCGGTCGCCCCCGCCTGCAAGGCGCGCTTGTGGGTTTCCAGTTGTCGATCGCCAGTCACAACCAGACACAGCGTTTCGATATTCTCCTGACGGATAGCCTGAAGCAATTGCCAACCATCCATGTTCGGCATACTCAAATCAATCAGGGTCAGTGCCACATGCCTTGTACGCAATATGGCCAGCGCCTCATTACCATCGCCGGCAAATAACACATGACAAGACCAGTCTTCAGGCAGCGCTTTAGAGAGCAGGCGTTGGGCAAGATGCGAGTCATCGCAGATTAAGACGGGAAAATCCATTTGGGCTGGTTCCATATTGTTATTTTTATACTGTCCTACTCCATTCTATCCATATGCACACGAAGTGCAATCTTAGAGTGACTATCCGCTTATTTCGTTGCGAAATCACGCATTTTCGCGTTAGAGTCATTAGCATTCACGACCCGAGCACGCACCATGAATCCGCAGCAAATTGCCTACGAAATTCTCAAAGCATTTGAAAAACATTTTCGTCTTTACAGTCGTATCACCCGTGACGCACAGGTGTATTTCGAGCAGGCGCAATGGCAAAAATCTCAGGCGGCGGTGAAGCAACGGATTAGCATTTACGAAAGCGCACTGGCGGACGTGGTCAGCATCCTTTATCACAAATTCGAACCGCGAAATCAGGATGATGCTTTCTGGCGTACCCTAAAACTGCAATTCATCAATATCCTTGCCGACCATCCGCAATACGAATTGGCGGAGACCTTTTATAATTCGGTCATTGGCCGCCTGTTTACCCACAGTAAAATCGACGATGATTTTATTTTCCTGCTGCCCAGCAGGTGCTACCTGCCCGGCCAGATGCGTGACAAAGTGGCTAATCGCTTTGAGGGGCACGCCAATATCGCCGTCACTATGAGCGAAATTTTTGCCAGTTATCAGCTCAACATTGAACTGGCACGCCGCGACGACGATGTGCGCAATATCGTTACCTTCTTCGCCACCCAGTTCGAGCCTTCACAGTTTCAGCAGCCATATCAGGTGGAGATGCTCAAACCGGTCTTTTACCGCAACAAAGGGGCCTATCTGATTGGCCGCATCAGTGGCTCGCAAGGCAGTATGCCATTTGTGGTTGCACTGATGCTGGATAACAACAAGCAACTGTATGTAGATGCGATTCTTACCAGCCGCCGGGATTTATCCGTGTTGTTTGGCTTTGCACGTTCGTATTTTCTGGTTGATAGCCAGTATCCGGCTGAGATCGTGTCTTTTTTGCAGGAGTTAATGCCAAATAAAAAGCATTTCGAGCTCTATACCTCGATTGGCTTTTATAAACACGGTAAGACGGTGTTTTACCGTAATTTTATTCAGCATCTGGAACAGTCTGATGATCAATTTGAAGCGGCCCCCGGCATCCCTGGCCTGGTGATGGAGGTATTTCACCTGCCGTCTTATGGGGTAGTTTTTAAAATCATCAAAGATGAATTTCCGGAAAGTAAAAAAATCACCCGTGAACGGGTCATTGAGTGTTACCGTCTGGTTAAAATGCACGACCGGGTGGGCCGCATGGCCGATACCCATGAATTTGCCAACTTCCAAATGCCACTCAACCGTATCAGCCCGGCGCTGCTGGAAGAATTGCAATCGCTATGCAAGAAATCCATCGAAATCCAGGGTGACACCCTGCTGATCAAGCACCTGTACATCGAGCGTAAAATGACCCCGCTCAATCTCTATCTCCAGCAGGAAGACGATCCGCAAAGAGTAGAATCGGCTATTCAGGACTTGGGCTTTTGCATCAAAGAAATCGCTGCCGCACGGATTTTCCCCGGCGATATGCTGCATAAAAACTTTGGTATAACCCGCCATGGCCGGGTGATTTTTTATGATTACGATGAAATCTGCTATATGCATGAACGCCAGTTCCGCGACTTACCCAGCTCTGACGATCCTTATGCATTAGATTGTTTATCGGTAGGGCCGGAGGATGTATTTCCTCAGCAGTTTGAGCATTTCATCGTGGGCAAACGCGAGCACAAAGCACTGCTAAAAAAGCACCACCCGGAGTTAATGCAACCAGCCTACTGGCGACAGCTGCAAAACTCCGTTGGCCAAGGCGAAATCAAGGAAGTGCTGCCCTACCCGCCTCAGCGACGCTTTCAGCACATTAGCTAATTGCCAGTATGGCGAGTCCCAGCGTGCACAGATAACCCGCTGCCCAAACCAGTGAGCGCAACCAGTGGATATCTGCCAGATAACACACCAGATACGCTATGCGAGCCACCACGAAAGTAATCGCCAGCGTTTGCGCCAAGTCACCGGTTTGCTGGGTTACTACTGCAGCCAGAAGCGCAGGGGCAAACATAATGAGCGCTTCAAAGGCATTTTCATGGGCAGCACGGGCACGGGCACCAAATCCGGTTAATTTTGCCTGTTGCTGACGTGGATAACGGTTGTTATAGCCGCCCTCGCGGTTCATGGCCATGGCCAGCGGTGCTTTGCTGACAATAGGCAATAGAATGGCGATAAACAGACAGATCATCATGCTTGTCATAGTGGTATCCTGTTGTGATTATTGATTATTTTCCTCGCGACCATGTTAGCGACAAACCTTGGCATTCGCCTACCCTCTGTTGAACAAAAATTGTCTGTGGACTGGCGTAACCCAAACGGTGCAGAGTTCTGGGTTAAACGCGATGATCTGATTCATCCGATCATTTCCGGCAATAAATGGCGCAAACTACATGGTGCATTGTCGCGTGCCGAACAAGCCGGCATTACCAAATTTGTCAGCTTTGGTGGTGGTTATTCCAATCATTTACATGCGCTGGGTTATGTGTGCTTTCAGGCTGGCTGGCATCTGAACGTGATTATCCGTGGCGATTACCGCGCCAATCCAACACCGATGTTGCAGGATCTACATCGATGGGGCGCACAAATTCATTATGTGACCAAAGCAACCTATCAGCGGCGTAATGATGCCGACTATGTGCAACACCTGCGACAGCAATATCCAGAAGCCATGATTATCCCGGAAGGCGGTTCTTCCCCTGATGCGCTGGCCGGTGTGGCTGAGATCGTCTACGAGTTGACCCAATTCTATGACATGCTGCTGCTACCAGTAGCCAGTGGCGGCACATTAGCCGGGCTGGCCTCGAATCCCAAATGCCCGGCACTGCGAGCGATAGCCGTGCTCAAAGGTGAGAACTATCTGGAGTCACTGGTATCTCAATCGGCGCCTACCAGTGCAACAGACTGGCAAATCCTGCATGACTTCCATCACGGCGGCTATGCCAAAACCAGCGCCGAACTTATGGACTTCGTTACAGACCCACAAATTAGCCCGTCCATCCCGCTGGAGTCGGTCTATTCCGGCAAATTATTTTTTGCGGCGAGACAACTGTGCGAGGCAGGTTACTTCCCGCTGAACAGCCGAATTTTGTTGCTGCATACCGGTGGATTGCAGGGTCAGCGCAAATAACACGACTTTTTTCACCCAAGCCAATTTACATTAGTTTGATTCCTGCTAGATTTTGCGTGATTTCATTCACTTAATCACAGGAAACTACACAGATCATGACCCAGCCTGTTGCGGCTCAGTTCGACGCTTCTGCTTTAAACGTCGCTAAGTTTGGCGGTACCAGTGTGGCAGATTTCACTGCCATGCAAAATTGCGCCAAAATTGTCCTGAATAACCCGGCTACCCGTGTGGTGGTGGTAAGTGCCGCCGCTGGCGTAACCAACTTGCTGGTTGAGTTAGCTCATAAGGCCATGACCCGCGATGAAATCAACGCGGTGGTGGACAAGATCAAACAGATCGAGCTGAATATACTGCACGCATTAGCTAATCCCTCTGCGGTGGAGCCAAAGCTCAACGAATTGTTCGAACAACTGGAAGAGCTGGCGCACCATGAAGAGATCCTGCATCGCCCGGATTTAAAAGATGCGATTTTGTCCCTGGGTGAACGCATGTCGTCGCTGATGTTTGCCGAAGTGTTAAATCAACATGGCGGCAAGGCAGAAAACTTCGATGCCCGTAATGTGCTGGTTACCGATAACACCTTTGGTGAAGCCGTTCCGCAGATTGCGACGATTGCTGCACGCTGTGACAAATTGCTGCAACCGGCCATGGCGCAAGCCATACAGGTTACTCAGGGCTTTATTGGTGCCGATGAACAAGGCAACACCACCACGTTAGGGCGCGGTGGCTCAGATTATACTGCAGCGCTGCTGGCCGAAGCACTGAATGCGCAAACCTATGAAATCTGGACTGACGTGACCGGGGTATATACCACAGATCCACGCATTACCGCCGCTGCACGCCCGCTGGCAGAATTAAGTTTCGAGGAAGCTGCGGAGATGGCCACCTTCGGTGCCAAAGTCCTGCACCCGGCCACCATGGTACCGGCAGTACGTAAAAACATTCGCGTGTTTGTGGGTTCCAGCAAAGAGCCGGACAAAGGCGGTACCTGGATAGCACGGGATTGTGCTCACGAACCGCACTACCGCGCCATTACCCGTCGCAAAGACCAGGTGATGGTGACGGTAAAAACCCCGAAAATGCTTTATGCGCCGGGTTTCCTGCAACAGGTATTTGGCATTATCGCCAGCCACAACCTGAGTGTTGACCTGGTCACCACCTCGGAAATTGCGGTGTCCATGACTATCGACAACCCACCAAACTCAGTGCGTTCTAAGATTAATCAGGAAACCCTGTCCGAACTGCGCGAGATTTGTGAGGTGAAAGTCGAAGAAGGGTTCGATCTGGTCACCGTGGTGGGTAACAACATGCACAGTGAAGCCGGTGTCTCGAGCCGAATCTTTAACGCGCTGCGCGAACATAACCTGCGGATGATTTGCTACGGTGCTAACCCCCACAACATCTCGTTTCTGGTCAACGCCAGTGACAGCGATAATGTGGTCAAAGCCCTGCATAGGGATTTATTTGAAAGCTAAATGAGAAAGGCGACCGAACGGTCGCCTTTTTTAGTTCTGCATAAAATCAGCGGGTACCGAAAATCTTATCACCGGCATCGCCTAAGCCCGGCAAGATATAGCCCTGATCATTCAGGCGCTCATCAATCGCGGCAGTAAATATATCTACGTCTGGGTGTGCGTCCGTCACGGCTTTAATCCCCTCTGGCGCGGCCACCAAAAACAAACCCATAATGTGCTCGCAACCTTTTTGCTTAAGTAAATCAATCGTCGCGATTAGCGTGCCGCCGGTAGCCAGCATTGGGTCAACGATCAAGGCGGTACGCTCGGCCACGTCTTTTACCACCTTATCGAAATAGGCCACCGGTTGCAGGGTTTCCTCATTACGATATAGGCCCACCACACTGATTTTGGCATTGGGGATCAGGTTCATCACGCCATCCAGCATACCCAGGCCCGCACGCAATATGGGCACCACGGTAATTTTTTTACCCTTAATACGCTGCACATTAATCGGCGTTCCCGCCCAGCCATCAATACTGACCGTCTCGGTTTCCAGTTCGCGGGTTGCCTCATAAGTCAGCAAATTGCCCACTTCACTGGCCAGCTCGCGAAAATGCTTACTGCTCAAGCCCGCTTCGCGCATCAACCCCAGCTTGTGCTGGATTAATGGGTGATTGATCTGATGTACCGCCATGGGTCCCTCTTTACCTTATTTTTTACAATGGGATATTTTGAATTATTTCAATCAAATAAAAATAGACTCCAGATGTGGCATCTTCATTACGTTGTTGTGGAGTCTGACCGTAAAACTTATTTCTGTAGTTCTGTAAGCCCTGCACACCCGTTAATCCGTCAACAGATACTTCGAAGTCTACGCTATCGAAAGGGGCTTGTTCGAAAAACGCCTCAAGCTCTGGCGTCAGGCTTAAATCGGGCACGGTGCCCTTTAGTTGCCCTTCTATTGACCAATATGTTGGAATTTGTCCGGAAAAACTGAACCCAAAATATGTCTGGTCGGCATCATCATGGACCCCGCTCAAATCATAACTAAATGAAGCATTCTGATTTTCTGCAAATGCGATAAGGCTACTTTCTAAGCGATCTCTGACTTCACCTAATGAAGGCAGTAACGAAAAATCAACCTCGCCGTCTGCACTGACTGGTGTACTGGCGTAGTGTTGAACTCGTACATCGAATCCGTTAACTTCCTCGGAAACGTAATCATATACGCTGACTTTGAACGACTCGGCCTGACCGGGAACATAATATACAGGCTCACCATAAGTGCTGGTATTTGACCACCAAAAAGCACGGTCACCGTTGTAACCCCAGGCAGCATATTTCGGATTATCTAAATAATCCGTAATGATTACTGGCTGGCCCTGAAACGGAAAATCTTGCGACGTGAGCTGATAGATTTGATTGGCAGAAACCTCAATTGTACCAGCCACAAGCTCACCGCTACTGGTGCTATGCAAACGAAGATTTAATGTCTCTTGGGCATCGCAAACGGGCATTTCAATAGTGTTGTTATAGTTAAAGTTACTAGCTATTTTGGAGACCCGCTCGCTACTTACACGTAAGCTATATCCGGAGTACACACCCTCCAGGCCATCGAGTTGCAACACGGCTTTAGCGCATTCGCACTGGCCGGATATAGAGAAATCACTGTAGACTACCCCTAAATCACCAGCCTGAATATCTAAAAACGTTCTTAGGTTTTTAGATTCATAGCCACTGTTATATTCAGTAGTGTGAATAGTCAGGTGTTTCGTTTTACTGTTAAGCTCAACCGAAAATTGTCCCTGCGAATCGGATTTATGGGTTGCGACTACCGCGCCACTTGCGTCATGTTCAATAAATTCCGCCAGTGTGTTCGGTGACAGTTCTCCGCAGTCGTCTCTGAGGTAATGTTGTTGGGTTACGATTCTTTTGGCTGCAGTTGGCGTTTTGTTGCCACCACTGTCAGAGCCAGAACCACCACACGCTGCTAATAATGTTACGGACGTCGCCGCCAGAATAAGGTTTTTCATCGTACATTCCTTGTAAATCAATCTGTCCTATTTATGCGTTATTCTCGCTGCTTACCTAATTCTTTCAAGCAATTTTTCGATAATCACTTTATTTGCCTCGGGAAATTCATAATCACTGAGGGCACTGATGGCGACCCACGCTCCGAGCTGACCTTCCTGTCCGTGTGGCTCTCCGCTGAACTGCTCCACGATTCGGACATCTAGCACCACCTGTTTATCACCATAGTCGTGTTCGATCACCAGTAACGGCAATTGCCCGTGAGTCTCAATGCCGACCTCTTCACGCAGTTCACGCACCAGCGCCTGATCCATGCTTTCATCGGCTTCACGCTTGCCACCGGGAAATTCCCACTTTCCGCCCTGATGCAGATTTTGCGGGCGTTTAGTAATAAAAATTTGGTTATTGCGGCGTATTACACCGACTGCGACTTCAACTTTTTTCATATTAGAGCCTGTTTATCTTTGTTAGTTATCTATGCAGTAGGTATTTTTTAAGCTAGGCAACCGCAAATCTGTGAAGTTTGGTGGGCACAAATAAGCAAATTTGTGGGCAGCATGGCTTAAAAAAGGCCACTGCCCTTTGGGCTGGGGCTAACCCCCCCCACACCTGCGTTGTTCAAGATTTGTTTGGATTGCCAAACTGCATCTTGAACGCCTTGGTCTGAATGATTTTTGCTACCAGCATACAAAACAAACAAAGACAAACAGGCTCTAATAAAAGGTCGGCAATTGCCGACCTTTATCCTTAAGCAGTTAGACTACCGTGACATTGTTTGTACTTTTTGCCGGAACCGCATGGGCATGGGTCGTTACGACCTACTTTGGCCCCTTCACGCATTACTGCACTGCCTGGTGCGGCCTGAGATGGCCCAGATAACTGTTCCTTACGCTGCAGCTCTTCGGCCTGACGACGACGTTGTTCTTCTAACCGCTCAGCATCAGATTCTGCGCGCAACTGAATCTTCGACAAGGTGGTAATTACATCAACTTTGAGGTTTTCCAGCATCTCAGAGAACAGTTCAAACGACTCACGCTTGTATTCCTGCTTCGGGTTTTTCTGTGCGTAACCACGCAGGTGGATACCCTGACGCAGATGATCCATCGCAGCTAAATGCTCTTTCCAATGGGAGTCCAGTGACTGCAGCATGATGGCCTTTTCGACCTGACGCATCACATTGCCACCAATCTGCTCTTCCTTGGCACGGTAAGCGGCCACCACTTCTTCCAGAATACGCTCGCGCAGCTTTTCTTCGTATAACTTATCGTCCGCTTCCAACCAGGCTCGTAACGGCAGGTCGGTTTGGAATTCGGCTTTCAGGCGCTCTTCCAGTGCAGGCAGATCCCACATTTCTTCCAACGATTGTGGCGGAATATATTCGCTGATGACGTTATTCACCACATCTTCACGAATCGCATCGATGGTGGCAGAAATATCGCCTTCATCCATCAATTCGTTGCGCTGTTCGTAAATGACCTTACGCTGATCGTTGGCGACATCATCAAATTCCAACAGGTTCTTACGAATATCGAAGTTACGGCCTTCCACTTTACGCTGGGCATTCTCGATAGCACGGTTTAACCAAGGGTGCTCGATAGCTTCGCCACGCTTCATGCCCAGACGTTTCATCATTGCGCCCATTTTTTCCGAGGCGAAGATGCGCATTAATGGATCCTCTAACGACAGGTAGAAGCGCGAAGAACCCGCATCACCCTGACGACCGGCACGACCACGTAACTGGTTATCGATACGGCGCGACTCGTGACGTTCAGTGCCGATGATGTGCAAGCCGCCAGCTTCCAGTACTTTGTCGTGGTCTTCTTTCCACTGCGCCTTAATCTTGGCGATTTGATCGTCTGTCGGGTTTTCCAGCTTAGCGATTTCGGCCTGCCAGTTACCACCGAGCACGATATCGGTACCACGACCAGCCATGTTAGTGGCGATTGTTACCGCCCCTGCCGAGCCTGCCTGGGCGATGATATCGGCTTCCTGCGCGTGGAACTTGGCGTTTAAGACCTTGTGCTTAATCTTGGCCTTAGTCAGCAGGCGCGACAGTAATTCAGAGTTTTCGATACTGATAGTGCCCACCAGTACCGGACGCTTTTGCGCTACAACCTGCTTAATATCTTCGATAATCGCTTCATATTTTTCCTCCGCGGTCAGATAAACCAAATCGGTCATATCATTACGGATCATTGGTTTATTGGTCGGTACTACTACCGTCAACAAGCCATAAATATGATTAAATTCAAATGCTTCGGTATCGGCAGTACCAGTCATACCGGATAACGTATTGTACAAACGGAAGTAATTCTGGAAGGTAATCGATGCCAGCGTCTGGTTCTCGTTCTGAATATTCACACCTTCTTTGGCTTCAACCGCCTGGTGCAAACCTTCCGACCAGCGACGGCCTTCCATCGTACGGCCGGTGTGCTCATCAACAATCACCACTTCGCCATCTTTGACGATATAGTCAACATCGCGGTGGAACAGGTGATGGGCACGTAATGCGGCATTCACATGATGCAGCAATGAGATATTCTGTGCCGCAAATAGAGACTCGTCTTCTGGCAATACCTTGATACGGTGCAGAATTTCTTCGATATGGATCTGACCTTTTTCGGTCAGGTGAATCTGCTTGGATTTCTCATCGATGGTAAAGTCACCATCGCCTTCCACGCCTTCTTCGTCTTCTTTTTCCTGGCGTACCAGTTCCGGAATAATGCTATTGACCGCTTTGTATAATTCTGACGAATCTTCAGCCGGACCGGAAATAATCAGCGGCGTACGCGCTTCATCGATAAGGATGGAGTCGACCTCATCCACGATGGCGAAATTAAGCGGACGCTGCACCCGTTGTTCCGGGGCAAACGCCATATTGTCACGCAAGTAATCGAAACCAAATTCGTTGTTAGTGCCGTAGGTAATGTCACAACCATAGGCTTCTTTCTTGTCCTGATGGCCCATGCCCGGAATATTGCAGCCCACCGTCATCCCCAGGAAGGCAAACAATGGACGTGACCAGTCGGCATCACGACGTGCCAGATAATCGTTCACGGTTACAATGTGGACACCTTTACCGCTCAAACCGTTAAGGTAGGCAGGCAGTGTAGCGGTCAGGGTTTTACCCTCACCGGTACGCATCTCGGAAATTTTGCCTGAGTGCAGCACCATACCACCGAGTAATTGCACATCGAAATGACGCATGCCAAACACACGCTTCGAGGCCTCGCGCACCACCGCGAAGGCTTCAACCAGCAACGAGTCCAGGCTGGCGCCCTCTTCAATACGCTGACGGAATTCTGCGGTTTTGGCCTGCAGTTGCTCGTCACTGAGCGCTTCCAGTTCCGGTTCCAATTGGTTGATTTGCACAACCTGCTTGTTCAGTTTTTTCAGGATCCGGTCGTTACTGCTGCCGAATATCTTTGTCAGTATGCTTGAGAACATGGATTTACCGCTTCCAATCTTTTATTTATGAAATTTCCGAGCGTTGCTATTACACAATGCATGGCACTCAGCCAGGTGGCCGATGATACCCCAATACTCGCCAGAAAACTTAGTTGCGTGAGACGTAAGGCAGAGGATCCTGCTGGATCCCGTTGCGAAGCACTTCGTAATGCACATGCGCACCCGTCGAACGACCGGTAGAACCCATAATGCCGATATGCTGGCCCTTGGTAACCACGTCACCCAAAGCCACTTTAATCTCTTTATTATGACCGTAGCGGGTAACAAGCCCGTCGCCATGGTCAATTTCAATTAAGTTTCCATAGCCGTAGCGTTCTCCAGACCAGGTCACAAGCCCGGCACCGGTCGCTACAACCGGATCGCCTTCTGTGCCGGCGAAATCCAGACCATTATGCATGGCGGGTTGGCCGGAGAAGGGATCTTTGCGAATTCCGTAGTAGGACGACAACCACCCTGCGGTGACCGGTCGGCCTGCTAAATAACTCTGTTCATCTACATGGTGACTCATCAGGATGGATTCAAGCGCATTGAGCTGCATGGATTTGTTTTCTAAATCCGCCAAAAGCTCATTCATGCCAATAATTACATCATCACTGCTTTCTACCAGGTAACTGGCTAATTCTGTGGTTGGGCCGCCCACGGCAGGCTCGGCGCCAAAGCCAAATTCTTCGACGGGCAGATTGGCACGCTCGGCCAGTTTTTCGCCCAATGCATCAAGGCGGCGGATCTGCGCTTGCATATCGCCGAGCTTAATAATCATGCCGGTGAGCTTTTCCTGCGCATCTTCGCGCAAGGCTTCTACCTGCGCTTGTTGATCCTGCAGGCTTTGTTGAGTCAGGGTGACCCGGGCAATATCGGCGCTTTGCTGTTCACTACGATTTTTACCCACATAATAGCCACTACTCACCAATGCTGCGGTGACCAGCAATAACTGGTATGGTCGCAGATTGATTCGCATAGTTTTCAGCGATGTATGTAGTGTTATGTGCATCATATCGTCGTGTTTTATAGCGTTGTCAGATTATTGGCAGCCATCATCTGTTATGCAGATTATTGACCACTTTGCCAAAAAACGCCTTACCTCTTGATTTGTAAACGCTTTTTAATTGTATTTTTTATTACGCGTAGAACGTAAAAATGCCGCAGTTTGCGGCATTTGTAAATTTAATTCTTATTATGATCCAACCGCCAATGGCATGGCGAAGTTGATTGGGGTTTGCGTTTCTTCATAACTGACAAACTCCCACGCATCTGTCTGTTTCAACAGCGCGCGTAACAACTTATTATTCAGGCCGTGGCCGGATTTGTAGGCGCGGAATTCACCAATGATACTGTGACCACCCAGATACAAATCACCAACGGCATCCAGGATCTTATGCTTCAGGAATTCGTCGTCATAACGTAGTCCTTCCTGATTCAGCACCCGGTATTCATCCAGCGCGACGGCATTTTCCATACTGCCACCCAGCGCCAGTTTGTGCGCATGCATATATTCCAGATCCTTCATAAAGCCAAACGTACGCGCGCGGCTAACTTCGTCAACGTACGAGGCGGTGCTGAAATCCATCACCATATGCTGACGTGTCTGGCTGATCACCGGATGGTCAAAGTCGATGCGAAAATCCACTTTGAAACCGTCATAAGGTAAAAATTCGGCCCACTTGTCACCGTCTTCCACACGCACTTTGCGTTTTACCCGCATAAAGCGTTTGGCAGCATTGAGCTCTTCAATACCAGCGGTTTGCAGCAAGAAAATAAATGGGCTGGCGCTGCCGTCCATAATCGGCAATTCGTTGGCATCGACCTCAACAATAATGTTATCGATACCCAGGCCAGCCAATGCTGATGATAAATGCTCAACGGTAGAGATGCTGACGCCCTCAGCATTACTCAAACAGGTACACAACACAGTGTCGTCCACTGCATTGGCAACAGCCGGAATATCTGCATATGGCTCAAGGTCAACACGCCGGAATACAATACCTGTATTCGCGGGCGCAGGTCGGAGAGTCATCGTGACCTTGTCGCCTTTATGCAGTCCAATTCCAGTAACCTGTACGGCCTGTTTAATTGTGCGTTGTTTAATCATTCAGCCTTATCTTGCTGTCATTTCACCAAAAGGGCGCGAATTTTACTGGTTTGACCAGAAAATGTCAAAAAAGTGCTTTTTTTGACCGTTACTAGTCAGCCTGACGACGTAAAAATGCTGGAATATCCAGGTACTCATCGCGCTCGGCAGGCATTTCCTGCTGCTCAGCAGCTGGCTTGCTCTTCACTGCCGCATTACCCTGATTGCCAAATACTGGCTCTGGGTGTTCATCAAACGTAACCTGACGCGGTGCTGGTGCACGACCACTGTTGCTGACCAGAGAAATATCCGGCTTACGCTCAGCGCCAATACCCGTTGCAACTACCGTCACACGCAGCTCATCGACCATGTCCATGTCGATGACAGTACCGACAACCACAGTGGCATTTTCAGAGGCAAACGCTTTAACGGCATTACCCACCACTTCAAATTCATCAATTGAGAAATCCGGACCGGCGGTGATGTTCACCAGAATGCCACGGGCACCCGACAGATCCACATCTTCCAATAACGGGCAGGCAATCGCTTGTTCTGCAGCTTCCTCGGCACGATCCGGGCCTTTGGCTGCGCCACTGCCCATCATCGCGGTACCCATTTCTGACATAACGGTTTTTACGTCAGCAAAGTCAACGTTGATCAATCCCGGACGGGTAATCAATTCAGCAATACCCTGCACAGCGCCGCGTAATACGTTGTTCGCTTCGCTAAATGCCTGCAGCAAAGGTGTGCCTTTGGGCATAATTTTCAACAGTTTTTCGTTTGGAATCGTGATCAGCGAGTCCACACAACGAGCCAGATCCGCGATGCCTGTATCGGCGAATGCGGCGCGTTTTTTACCTTCGAAACCAAACGGACGGGTTACTACGGCAACCGTCAGGATCCCCATTTCGCGGGCGATCTTGGCCACTTCCGGTGCTGCACCCGTACCAGTACCACCGCCCATACCGGCAGTGATAAATACCATATCAGACCCTTGCAGGGTTTGACGGATAGTGTCGGCATCTTCGATGGCTGCATTGCGACCGATTTCCGGGTTCGCACCAGCGCCTAAGCCTTTGGTGACATTGCTACCAATTTGCAGCGTCACGTTGGCAGAAGATTTGCGCAATACCTGGGCGTCGGTATTGATGGCAATAAATTCAACGCCTTCGATGTTTTGCTCAACCATGTGTTCGATGGCATTACCACCGCCACCACCAACACCGATGACTTTAATTACAGCGTCTTCGCTATGATTGTTGTCCATTAATTCAAACATTGTACTCTCCGCTTATAGTTAGTGTTCGGGGTGTCACTTCCTCTTGCACCGCCGATTTTTGCAATGATTGCGGGTTGAACAGATTTTACCTTTTTTTTCAACTTGTTAGCCAATTGAATTTGGTAATTTATTGTTATTTGTTCAATCCCACATTCAAACCGTTAAAACGACCCCTTAAAAAAGCTCTTCAAACGCTCGAAGACGCTTTCCGTTTTACGTCCTTTCTGTCCTTTTCGTTGTACCATCTGGCCCTGACCATACATCAGCAGGCCGACTACCGTGGCGTATACAGGATCGTCCACATAATCAGACAAACCCTTAATATTCAGAGGTTTACCAACACGCACTGGCATCTGGAAGAGTTCTTCGGCAAATTCAATTGCACCTTCCATCTTGGCACTACCGCCGGTTAATACGATGCCGGCGGCGACCTGTTCGGCAAAACCGCTGCGCTTAATATGTTCCTGCACCAGCTCAAACATTTCCTGATAACGAGGTTCGATAACCTCTGACAGGGTATGGCGTGACATCTTGCGCGCCGGACGTCCGCCTACACTGGGAACCTCGATGGTTTCTTCCATCTTGACCATGTCTTTCAGTGCACAGGCATAATTGACTTTAATTTCTTCCGCATGACTGATCGGCGTGCGGAAGATTTTCGCGATGTCATTGGTGATCTGATTGCCCGCCACCGGAATAACGGCGGTGTAACGAATCGCGCCATCTACATAAATAACGATATCCATGGTACCGGCACCGATATCGACCACGCACACACCCAGCTCTTTCTCATCGTCGGTCAATACCGCGTAGCTGGATGCCAACGCCGAGAAAATGACCTGATCATCAGACAGACCGCAACGCTCGACACATTTAATCAGGTTGCGCGCCATATCATCCGAACAGGTAATAATGTGCACTTCGGTTTCCATGCGCACACCTGACATACCAACCGGGTTTTTTATTTTTTCCTGCACATCGATGGTGTATTCCTGCGGCAGCACATGCAGGATGCGACGTTCCGCGGCGATAGGCACGGAACTGGCTGCATGGTTGACGTTAATGACGTCATCTTCGGTTACTTCTTTGTTGTTAATCGGCACCATACCGCTGGCATTCTGGCACTGCACATGGCGGCCTGAAATCGACAGATAAACCGAAGACACCTTACAGTCGGCCATCATTTCCATTTCATCCACAGCGCCCTGTACCGACTGCACCACCAGATTCAAATCATTTACACCGGCCTTATCCATTCCACGCGCAGGATTCGTAGCCATACCGACAATGCTGATTTTGCCGTCGTCCAGCACTTCACCCACTACGGCTTTTACCTGGCTACTACCAATATCCAGGCCAACTATCAGATTACGTTCCGTCCCTTTCGACATGCTAATTAACTCTCACTCTTCCAACCTACTGCCATTCCTGTGTCGTAGCGCAGATCCACATAATCCAGCTGACGACCGTCCTGCATCAGGAGCGGGTACAAATCCACAAAGCGTTGTACCCGATCGGTAAATTCCTGGCGCCCGATATTCAGACGCACCCCGTTGCTCAGGCGAAGTTGCCATGCATAGCGTTCGCTGAGCTGTAATTCTTCAATCACCAGTCCGCTGGCATTAAGCAGTCCCTGCATATCGTAAAAACCCTGCAAGGCAGTCAGTTCGCTGCCGCCCGGGCCAAATAAATGCGGCAATGTAAGAGCCGCGCCTTGTTTATCGGCGCTAAACAACACCCCGCGTGGATTAAGCAACATATCGTCATTCCAGTGCGCCACCGGTTGTTGCTCAATCACGTACACTTTCAAACGCGCCGGCCACTCTTTACGAATTGAGGCCTTGTGCACCCACGCCAGCCCTTCTACCGCGTTAAGCGCTTCGTTAACGTCCAGTTCAAAGAAACTACCCGGTTGCGAACGACGAATAATGTTTTTAACCAGTTCATCATCCAGATAGCGACGCTCACCACTGACGATAATTTCCTGCACCGGTACCCGCTGCTCATCTTCCAGCCAGCGACTAATACTGCTGTATAACCAGCCCAATCCAATCAGCACAGCCACGAATACGCTAAAGCCTGCCCAGAATTGGGGACGTTTAGCTTTATCGGGCAGTGCCAGTTGCATCATTTTTGTAACCCTGCCGTGGCCAGAATCGCCAGCACTAACTGGTTAAAGGTCAAGCCGGCCGTTTTAGCGGCCATGGGTACCAGAGATTTTGCTGTCATGCCCGGCACCGTATTCACTTCCAGAATGTACAACTGCCCGTTGCTGTCGCGCATAAAATCCACCCGACCCCAGCCTGATGCACCAACGGCTTTAAATGCCGCTAATGCCAGTTCGCCAAGCAGAGCTTCCGTGGCTTCATCGGCACCACTTGGACAAAAATACTGGGTACTATCGGCCTGGTATTTGGCCTGATAGTCGTAAAATTCTCTGGGGGTAGACATGCGGATCGAAGGCAACGCTTTATCGTGCAGAATACTCACGGTAAATTCGTCACCCTCAATATATTGTTCCAACAGGACCTGCTTATCGTAATTAAATGCGTCCTGTATCGCTTGCTGTAACTGCTCTGCAGTTGTGACTTTGGCCATCCCTATGCTGGATCCTTCCAGCGCCGGTTTGACCATGATGGCGCCCCCAAACGACGTCATTATATCTTTGCACGATCCCGCGTCATAGCTGCTTTTGTGCACGACACGATAAGTTGCTGTCGGCAAACCTAAAGTTTGTATAATTTGCTTAGTTCGGACTTTGTCCATCCCCAAAGCGGAACCTAAAACACCACTGCCGGTATAGGGAATGTGCAGTTGTTCCAACAGTCCCTGCAGGCTGCCATCTTCACCGCCACGGCCGTGCAGCATAATCAGAACCTGATCGTAGCCATCCCGCTGTAAATTCAGCAGCGGTTGTTCCGCCGGATCAAACCCATGGGCATCAATGCCCTGCTCCAGCAGCGCGTTTAACACCGCCTGCCCGGAACGCAGCGATACCTCGCGCTCAGCGGAATGACCACCGAACATCACGGCAATTTTATGCGTCACGCTCATTGGCTTTCTCCCTGCTGCAACGTGGCGATGTTTAATCCGGCGCTCTGCAGCTCGCGAGCCAGTGCTCCAATGTTACCGGCGCCCTGAGTCAGTACGATGTCGCCATCTTGCAGGGTATTGGCCAGTATCGGCGCTAATTCTTCTTTCTCACCCACATATACTGGTTCAAGACTGCCGCGCTGACGGATGGAGCGGCACAGTGATTTGCTGTCAGCGCCCTCTATCGGTGCTTCGCCGGCGCTGTAGACTTCCAGTAGCAACAGCACATCCACTTCGGACAGGACCTTAACAAAGTCCTCATACAGATCATGGGTGCGGGTATAGCGGTGTGGCTGATAAGCCATAACCAGACGACGATCCGGCCAGTTATTCCGTGCTGCCGCAATCGTGGCTGCCACTTCTGTAGGGTGGTGTCCATAATCATCGACCAGGATCGCCTTACCGCGACCGGTGTCAAATTCACCGAGCATTTCAAAGCGTCTGCCGATGCCGCCAAAACTACCCAACGCGCGCACGATGGCATCATCGTCTATGCCTTCATCGCTGGCGACGGCAATCGCCGCTAACGCATTAAGCACGTTATGCTGACCGGCAACGTTAATACGCAAACGCAACGGCACTTTATCTTTGCGCAGCACAGTAAACTGGCTTTGGTTAAAGCCCAGTTGAATATCCACCGCGCGCACATCATTGTGTTCACCCACGCCGTAGGTGGTGTACTGACGTTTAATCTTGCCCAGCAGTTGATTGATGGTGGGATCATCCCCGCACAATACGGCCAGACCATAAAACGGCAAGTTATGCAGAAAGTCGATATAGGCATCCTGCATACGCTGGAAATCACCTTCATAGGTGCCCATATGGTCCGGCTCAATATTGGTAACTACCGACACCATTGGCTGCAGATGCAAAAAGGACGCATCACTTTCATCTGCTTCTGCAATTAAGAAGCGGCTGCTGCCCAGGCGCGCATTGGTGCCAGCACTGTTGAGCAAGCCCCCAATCACAAACGTTGGATCCAGTCCTGCCTCAGCAAAGATCGTGGCCAGTAAACTGGTCGTGGTAGTTTTGCCGTGGGTACCGGCCACAGCGATACCGTGGCGGAAACGCATCAATTCAGCCAACATCTCGGCCCGACGAATAATCGGAATGCGTTTATCCATCGCCGTTTGAATTTCAGGGTTGGCAGGGTTAATCGCACTGGACACCACCACCACATCCACGCCATCTACGTTGGCGGCCTGATGGCCAATAAATACCTGAGCACCCAAGCTTCGCAAACGACGGGTCATATTGCCCTCGTTCAAATCTGAACCAGACACCCGATAACCTTCATTCAACAATACTTCCGCAATACCGCCCATACCGGCACCGCCGATACCCACAAAGTGGATACAACGAATGCGGCGCATTTCCGGAACGGCATAGGCCTGGGTTGTCACACTACTCAAACTGACTCTCCTGCTAATTCTTTACATATATTGGCCACATCCAGGGTGGCGCTGGGCTTAGCCTGCTGTTTGGCGGCTTCAGCCATATTGGCCAGCGTGTGTGGTTCGGCGACCACCTGTTGTAACGCGGCAATTAAATTTTGTTCAAAGCTATCGCCCTGACGCACCATTAGCGCAGCACCTGCATTCACCAGGCTCAGGGCATTTTTCGCCTGATGGTCATCCACCGCCTGAGGCAGTGGTACAAAAATCGCTGCGACACCGGTTTGGGCAATTTCGGAAACGGTCAATGCACCGGCACGACAAATCACTACGTCGGCCCACTGGTAGGCACTGGCCATATCAGCGATGAAATCCTGCACGGTAACGCTTTCAGCGTGTTGATATGCCAAACGCACCACATCACTGCGGCCTTTACCACACTGATGCAGTACTTCTACCTGCTGACCAAACTGGCGCAGTACCCGTGGCAATGCATCATTGAGCGCCAATGCCCCCAAACTGCCACCTACCACCAGGATACGCAGCGGCTGATGTGGCACATGGGTGTTTTCTTTTGGCTGAATTTGCGGACGCAATGGATTACCCACCCATTGCGCTTTTTGGTTAGTACCAAATGCACCGTCAAAACCACATAACACCTTGCTGGCCAGCGGCGCCAGATAACGGTTGGTTAACCCGGCTGCCGCATTTTGTTCATGGATCACCAGTGGTACACCACACAACCGGGCTGCGATGCCACCCGGGCCCGCAGCAAATCCGCCCATACCAAGCACCACATCTACATTTAACTGTTTAATCGCTTTACGGGCCTGCCACACTGCGCGCAACAGTTTGAACGGCGCGGCGAGCAAACGAATCAGGCCATTACCACGCACGCCTTCAACATCGACGAAACTGATTGGATAGCCATTAGCCGGGACCAGTTCGGCCTCCATGCGTTTAGGCGTACCCAGCCAGTGCACATACCAGCCCTCAGCCTTCAGTGCATCAGCCACTGCCAGCCCGGGAAACACATGACCACCGGTACCACCGGCCATGACCAGAAGGGTTTTAGCCATTATTCCCCTCCTGCGTCTTTGCTTCAGTGAGGCGACGCTTGCGCACCGGTAATGCCTGCAGATTTTGCATGCGTAATTCGAAATCGATACGCACAATAATCGCCACCGTGACCGCCATTAAGATCAGGCTGGAACCACCATAACTGACCAGCGGCAGCGTGAGCCCTTTGGTTGGCAGAATACCGGCGCTGGCGCCGATATTGACGGCGGTCTGTAAGCTAAACCAAATACTTACGGCGTAGGCAAAGAAACCTTCAAATGCCCGCTCCTGAGCCAGCGCTCGATTGCCTAAACGCAGACATTTGACCACCAGAATTAACATCAATATCAGTACCGCCAGAACACCGGCATAGCCAAGTTCTTCGGCCAAAATCGCCATAATAAAATCGGTATGTGCTTCGGGCAGATATTCCAGTTTCTGCAGACTGTTACCCAGGCCCTGACCAAACCAATCGCCGCGGCCATATGCCATCAGAGATTGGGTTAACTGATAACCGCTACCAAACGGGTCCGCCCAGGGATCCATAAACGCCGTGACACGGCGCATACGATAAGGCTCCAGCGCGATCGCCAGGCCGATGACACTGACGCCTGAAAGTAATAGGGCAATAAAGTGCAGCAATGGCGCGCCGGCCAAAAACAGTAAGCCCACTGTCGTGGCAAACATGACAATCACAGTACCCAGATCCGGCTGCATCAGCAGAAAAAATGCCATCACGCCAAACACAAACAGCGGGATCCAAAAACCCAATCCACGGGTTTTGGTAATTTGCTGGAAACGGCGTACCAGATAACCGGACAGATACAGAAAGAAACACAGTTTGGCGATTTCAGCGACCTGAATGGTGATCGGTCCAATCACAATCCAGCGCGTACTGCCGTTGACGTTGCGACCGATCCCCAACACCACAATGAGTAACACAATGGCAGCGGCTAACAGGTAGAAGTTCCACTTTTTCCACATTTGCATAGGCACTTGCAGTACCACTGCCGCGGCCACTAAGGCCAGTCCGATATAGGTGATGTGACGAAGGGCAAAATAAAACGGGTTGCCGGTTAAACGGGTTGCTACCGGCATCGACGCCGACGTGACGATGACCAGCCCGATTGAAAGCAACGCCAGGGCAATCAGCAACAATCCTGCATCGTACGGACGATTATCCACCTCGCCGTGGCGCTGACTGAACAGTAAACGTAATTGACTGGTCATGGCACTCATTGCAATGCCTCCACCGCTGCCACGAATTGTTCACCGCGATCCTGATAATTTCGGAACATATCCAGGCTCGCGCATGCCGGTGATAACAGCACCATATCGCCTTCTGAAGCTATTGAGGCGGCTAGGCTGACCGCCTGCTGAATGCCGGTAACCGGTTTGGCATTGTTATGCAGACGGGCGATTTTATCGCCGTCTTTACCCAGCGTAATCAGGGTGTCGACCTTGCTCAGCGCAGCCACCATTGGTTGCAAATCCGCACCTTTGGCATCACCACCGGCAATCAATACCAGTTTACCGGTGACGGTTGGCGCCAAACCATCAATCGCCGCCAACGTGGCACCCACATTGGTGCCTTTCGAGTCATTGATCCAGCTCACGCCACCGCGCTGCGATACCAGCTCACAGCGATGGGCCAAACCTTTAAAGGTTTTGGCGGCTTGCTGCAGCGCGCCATGGTCATCGGTAAGCGCCAGCGCCAACGCCGCTGACGCCTGAATATTGGCAACATTGTGTAAACCGCGCAGTTGGCAATCCTGCATACTCAGCCACGCCTGATTCTTAAATAAAATCGTTTGCGTGGCTGCGTCATAGCCAAAACCATCACGAGACGGCTCAAGACCAAAACTGTCCCGCGCCAACGCTTTGGGATAAGCGGTACTGGCATCATCACGATTGGCAATGCATCGCTGTGCGTGACGATAAATACGCAATTTACTGTCGCGGTAATCGGCAAAATCCCGGTAACGATCCATATGGTCATCACTGACATTCAACACAGTCGCGGCGACCGGCGCCAAAGACGAAGTGGTCTCCAGCTGGAAACTGGATAACTCCAGCACAAACACGTCAGCATCAGTACCAAGCAAATCCAGCACCGGAATACCAATGTTGCCGCCCATTGCGGCATTGAGTCCGGCTTGCTGCAACATCGAGGTGACCAGCGAGGTAACGGTAGACTTGCCGTTGCTGCCAGTAATAGCAATCACAGGCTTGCGATTCAGCCGCGCAAATAGTTCCACATCCCCGACAATTTCCACACCGTGGTGCGCTGCCGCGGCAATAGCGTCGCTGCGTATTGATAAGCCCGGCGACACCACCAGCATGTCAAACTGAGTTAAACGCGCGGCCTCTAATGGTCCCAGTGTTACCGGCACAGGTAACTGCACAGACAGATTCGTGCGGGTGTCAAATCCTTGCAAGGATTCACATTTACCCTGCAAATAGGCAACACAAGCCTGGCCCGTTTGGCCAAGCCCTAATACTGCGATGTGTTTGCCCGCGAGAAAATCCATGCTTACCTCAGTTTCAGGGTGCTTAACCCTACCAGCACTAACATCAGCGAGATGATCCAGAAGCGCACGATCACACGCGGCTCTGGCCAGCCTTTTAATTCGTAATGATGGTGAATCGGTGCCATGCGGAAAATCCGCTTGCCCCGTAACTTAAAGGAGCCCACCTGCAGGATGACCGACAAGGCTTCCATCACAAATACGCCGCCCATGATCAGCAACACCAGTTCCTGGCGCACCAGCACAGCGATAATGCCCAATGCTCCGCCCAGTGCCAGCGATCCAACATCGCCCATAAACACCATGGCCGGATAGGTGTTAAACCACAGGAATCCCAAACCAGCACCAACAATCGCAGTACACACGATGACCAACTCACTGGTAAGCGGCAAATGGGGTAGATTTAAGTACGCGGAGAAATTCACGTTACCACTGGCGTAGGCGAACACCGCAAACGCGCCGGCGACCAGAATAGTTGGCACAATCGCTAGGCCGTCCAACCCGTCTGTCAGGTTGACCGCATTACTGGTACCGACTAACACGAAATAGGTCATGACCAGATATAACGCACCAAGCTGAGGCATCACATCTTTGAAAAACGGCACAATCAACGCAGTTTCTGCTTCGGTATGGGCGCTGCTATACAGGAAAAACGCGACCGCCACGGCGACCACGGATAACCAGAAGTATTTCCAGCGAGCGATTAAACCTTTGCTGTCTTTACGGATCACTTTGCGGTAGTCATCCACAAAGCCGACTAAGCCATAACTGGCGATGACGAACAGCGTGGTTAAAACATAACGATTGGCCAAATCTGCCCACAGCAGTGTACTGCTGATAATCGCAGCCAGAATCAGTACGCCGCCCATGGTCGGTGTACCGGATTTGGATAAATGGGACTGCGGGCCATCATTACGCACGGTCTGACCGATTTGCAGGCGCTGCAATGAACGAATCATCCATGGACCCATAAAAATAGCGATCCCTAGCGCCGTCAGCGTACTCAGAATAGCCCGCATGGTAAGGTATTGAAAGACGCGGAAACTTGCGTCAAATTGTTGTAGCCATTCGGCCAGCCATATCAACATGCGATGGCCTCCGGGTTAAATTCAAGCTTTCCCACGCGTGACTCCCGAATGGCATCTACCACTCTTTCCATGCGTGCACTACGCGAGCCCTTGACCAAAATTGTGATTGGCAATTCGCTGTCGAGCAATCGTGACTCAAGTTCACTTATCAGCGTATCGATGTCACTAAAATGACGGCCGTTGCCGTTAAATACCGTGCTGGCATGCTGGCTAAGCACACCCAGGGTAAACAACAACTCCAGCCCTTTATTTCGGGCATATTCGCCAACCTGCTCATGGTAAAAACGGGCTTTTTCGCCTAGCTCAGCCATATCACCGAGCACCAGAATGCGCTGACCCGGGTAACTGGCCAGCAGATCGATGGCGGCATTAACCGACAGCACATTGGCGTTGTAGGTGTCGTCCAGCAGACGCACTTGCGAAGTAAGCTGATACACATTGGTGCGGCCTTTTACCTGGCGCATGTTTTCCAGCCCCAGTTGCACGTCATCCAACGTAGCACCGACGGCCATCGCCAACGCAGCAGCTACCAGCGCATTGCCTACATTGTGCATACCCGGCAACACCAGATTGACCCACGCATTCCCCTGCGGCGTAACCAGTTCAAAACTTGCGCACCCATCAGCCCCCAGAGTCGCGCGACGCGCGCAGAAGTCAGCGTTTTGCTGCAATGAGAATCGCTGAACCTGGATATCGGTTAGTTTGGTTGCCCAGAAATCATGAAACTGGCTATCGGCATTTAGCACTGCCACGCCTGCGCTATTCAGGCCCTGAAAAATCTCGCTTTTCGCCCGCGCAACGCCGAGCAAACTGCCAAATCCTTGTAAATGAGCTTCAGCGGCATTGACGATAGTGGCCGCATCCGGCTTAACCAGTTGGGTGGTGTAGGCAATTTCCCCCAAATGATTGGCGCCCATTTCAATCACCGCATATTCATGCTGTTGCTCCAGACGCAGTAACGTCAGTGGCACCCCGATGTCATTATTAAAATTACCGTCAGTGGCCAGCACATTACCGCGGCGCGCTAAAATAGCGGCAACCATTTCTTTAACCGTCGTTTTGCCGCTACTGCCGGTGATCCCAACGGTTTTCGGCGCCACTTTGGCTTTGATAGCCGCCCCCAACTGACCTAATGCCTTATGGGTGTCGTGCACCACAATTGTTGGCACGTTGACCTGTTGAGGCTCTGAGATAATCAGCGCAGCGGCGCCTTTTTCCAAAGCGGTCGGGATAAATTCATGACCGTTAAAATTCGGCCCCACCAGGGCAATAAACAGGTCACCTGGTTTGATGGTGCGCGTGTCGGTACTCACACCCTGGATAGTTATATCCGCACCGCTTAATTGACCATCAAGCTGCTCTGAGATCCATGTCAGTGATACCGGAATCATGCTGTTTCCCTCACTAATAAACCTGCAATTATTTCTCGTTCGTTATAATTCAATCGCGTGTTACCAATTATCTGATAATCCTCGTGGCCTTTACCTGCCACCAGAATCACATCCTGTTCGTTACATGCCAGCAGGCATTGTTGAATCGCTGTGGCTCTATCCAGTTCGACCCTGACCGCTTCGGGTTGCTGACAGCCGGCCAAAATATCCTGCACGATGGTTTGCGGATCCTCTGAACGACTGTTGTCATTGGTCAACATCACCCCATCGGCGAAACGTTCGGCAATTTCACCCATTTGCGGGCGTTTGCCCTTATCTCGATCGCCACCACAGCCAAACACACACCACAGTTTTCCACTGCAATGACGCCGTGCGGCAGTCAGAGCCTGTTCCAATGCATCCGGGGTATGGGCGTAATCAACAATCACGGACGCTTTGCCGGGTGCACTAAATAATTCCATCCGACCGGCGACGGCCTGAACTCGCTCTGCTACCTGCATTAGTTGGGTAAAGGGTTTACCAAGACATAGCTGTGCGGTAATGGCTGCCAGCAGATTGAGTACATTGAAATGACCAATCAGCGGGCTATTGAAACTGGCGTCACCCCAACTGCTGTGCAGTTGAATTTGGCTACCGCCGCTATGGAACGTCACCTGTTTAGCGACGCAGAAACGCTGCCCTGGGAATAGACATTCTTCCAGTCCAAACCAGACAGGCTCAACTGACTCGGGGCATTCAGCCAGCCAACGGGCACTTTGCGGATCCTGTTGGTTTAGTACCGCGTACTTGAGCCCGGGTTGACGCAACAGCATACGCTTGGCAGCGGCATACTCGGCCATGGTGCCATGGTAATCCAGGTGGTCACGAGTCAGATTGGTGAAGATCGCCACATCGGTCTTCAGCGCGGTAATGCGGTGCTGAACCAGCGCATGACTGGACGCTTCAAGGCTGATCATGCCCGCTCCCGCTGCACGCATATCAGCCAGCAGGCGTTGCATGCTAACCGCATCAGGGGTGGTATTGATCACATCACTCAGTTGACCCAGCAAACCCGCGCCCACCGTGCCGATGGTACCGGCCGTTTGACCGCACAACTGGCTTAACTGCGCGCTGAGCTGAGCGGTCGTGGTTTTGCCATTGGTGCCGGTGACCGCGACGATATCCAGATGATTGGCAGGGTAGTCATAAAACTCACAGGCCAGCAGACTCAGCTGCTCAACCAGTTTATAGAAATGCACGATCAGCGAATGCTCACGCATATCCGTTTCACCATGGCGGACGCGTTCATCGGTATGGGCAATAATCACCCGCGCCCCCAAACTTACCGCCTGTGGAATAAAATCCCGGCCGTCCACATTGTGTCCGGGTACAGCCACAAACACTTTATGTAAATCCACGTCGCGGCTGCTGAGCACCAGATCACTCACCATCAATTCGGGCGCCTGAATGCCAAATTTAGCCAGCACGTGGTGCAGATTAACCGCCATGCAAACCCTCCTGCTGATGTTCAAGCGCCGCAATGGAGGAAACCGGACGGTCATCCGGGGGAATATTCAGCATTTGTAGTGCGCCAGCCATAATCCGCGAAAATGTCGGTGCAGCGGTATCGCCCCCGTAGTAAAGGTCGCCACCTGGTTCATCCACTAACACCACGCATACCAGACGGGGCTCAGACACCGGCGCAATGCCCACGAACAGGTTGGCATATTCTTCACCATAGCCACCGGCGACGGCTTTACGGCTGGTTCCGGTTTTGCCAGCTACCCGATAACCGGGCACGGCGGCTTTCGGCGCTGTGCCACCATCCAATACAACAGATTCAAGCATGCTTACCATGGCATTCGCGTATTGTTCTTCCAACACCCGCTCACCCTGTACCGGCGTGCCTTTGATGATGCTCAGTGGTCGTTTAATCCCACCGTTGGCGATAATCGAATACATGCGGGCAACCTGCAACGGCGTCACGGCCAGGTTATAGCCGAAGGATAACGCCGCCAGTTCATGCTCTGACCAACGACTGCGGTCGTGGAAAATACCACTGCTTTCACCAATCAGATTGGTACCGGTATCGCCAATCAGGCCCATTTCATAATACAGGTCGATAAAACGCTCTTTGGGCACTGATAACGCCAGTTTCGATGTGCCCATATTGGAGGATTTCTGAATAATCCCGCGCAGATCCAACACCCCATTATTTTTCCCATCCTGCACCATTGAACCGCCAACGCGCATCCAACCGGGCGAGGTATCAATCTGGGTATCCAGCGTGGCTGCGCCATATTCCAACGCGCTAATCACTGCCATGGGTTTAACCACTGAACCCGGTTCAAACGTATCGGTAACTACGCGGTTACGAATGCGGTGCGCCGTCACGCCACGACGATTATTGGGGTTAAACGAGGGCGCATTAACCAATGCGAGTATTTCACCGGTGTGCACGTCCACCACCACAGCGGACGCCGAAGCCGCATCGTACAACTGAATGGCGCGTTTCACTTCTTTGTAGGCCAGCGCCTGCAGGCGTTGATCGATGGTCAGCGAGAGATCCTGTGGGTCTTCGCCCTGGGTTTCATCCAGGATTTCCACCTGACGGCCTTTGGCATCACGACGAATTTTGCGGGTATCCGGCGTACCGGTCAGGTAATCATTGAATAAGCGCTCAACCCCTTCGATGCCTTTATCATCGATATCGGTAAAGCCAACCAATTGTGCACTGACTTCACCGGTTGGGTAGTAACGGCGCGATTCCTGACGCAGATAAATGCCTGGGATAGCCAGTTTCTGCACATATTGCGCCATCGCTGGGGTGACCTGACGCTGCAGATACACGAAACGGCGGCTGGGATCGGCGACCCGCTCAACCAACGCATTCACATCGTCACCAATTACCTGAGCCAGCGCTTTCCAGCGCCGCATATCCTGCAGTCCACCGCGATCGTGCACGACTTTAGGATCCGCCCAAATAGTTTGCACCGGCACACTCACGGCCAGCTCTTCACCATTACGATCGGTAATCATGCCACGGTGCACGCTGCTGGTACGGGTACGAAGTGTGCGGTTATCGCCCTGTTCGATTAGCTGATCAGGCGAAATCACCTGAATATATGCGGCGCGCACAGCCAGGCCGGTAAAGACTGTTGCAATCACAACCCCTACAAGCAGAAAACGCCACTGCAAAGGGCGTGGCGCGATATTGGCTTCAGCTTGTTGTTTTTTGGTAGCGCGGCTCATTTTATCCTCACTACCACTTCTTCTTTGGGATCCGGCCGATGCATGTCTAACTGCTTGGCCACCATGCTCTCGATGCGATTATGTTCGGTCAGGGCACTTTGCTCCAGAAGGAGATGCCTCCATTCCACATCCAGCTGGTCTCTCTCCTGCATCAGAGATTCATGTACGATAATCAGTTGGCGGTTGTGATGGGCGCTAAGAATGACGCCGAAGGCACTAAAAATCACTAACACAAACAACAGCAAACGCCACGGATGCTGGAGGATCTCCAGCCCGATCACGACCGGTAAATTAATCCGTGCGCTCGACTTGCTCATCGCTTCTGCGCTACGCGCAATACGGAACTGCGCGCCCTGGTATTGGCATTAATTTCTGCCGCAGAGGGTTTAATCGCTTTACCGACCAAATCCACCAGTTTACCGGCATTTAGTTGCGCGTCAGTCAGTGGCAGGCCTTTCGGCACCTTCATACCCTGACTTTTGTCGCGCATAAAACGTTTGACCAGTCGGTCTTCCAGCGAATGGAAACTGATTACCGCCAGACGCCCCTCTGGCGCTAACACCTTCACGGCAGCATCCAGTGCAGTCTTGATTTCTTCTAATTCGCTGTTGATATAAATGCGCACGGCCTGGAACGTGCGGGTGGCCGGATGCTTGAACTTATCTTTGACCGGCACCGCCTCATCAATCACTTTGGCAAGCTGCGCAGTGTGCGTAAATGGGGTACTTTGGCGGACATTAACGATGGCATGCGCAATGCGCTTACCGAATTTTTCCTCGCCGTAGGTTTTAATCACATCGGCGATTTCTTCTTCGTCAGCGTGATTTAACCACTCTGCCGCACTAATGCCACGGGTGGGATCCATACGCATATCCAGCGGCCCGTTGCGCATAAAGCTAAAGCCGCGCTCGGCATCATCCAACTGAGGTGATGACACACCGAGATCCATCAGGATACCGTCCAGTTTGCCGCTCAGTTCTAAATCAGCGGCTACATCGGCCAGTGCTGAAAACGGCGTATGCACAATTTGAAAACGGGCATCGTCACTCAGGGCCTGAGCGGCCTGAATGGCTTGCGGGTCACGATCCAGCGCGATTAGACGACCCTTATCGTTCAGGCGACCTAAAATCGCGCGGGAGTGCCCCCCACGACCAAACGTCGCATCCAGATAAATGCCATCAGGCTTGATATTGAGGGCGTCCAGAGACTCCTCGAGCAACACCGACAGGTGCGCGAATTGGCCAGTCATCAGAATACAAAGTCCCGCAGTCTTTCACTCGGTTCAAAGTTACCCTGTTGCTCCGTTTCAATATCCGCTTTGATACGGGATTGCCAGTTGTCGGCACTCCAAAGCTCGAATTTGTTCATTTGCCCAACCATCATAATTTCTTTATCTAAACCAGCATGGTCACGCAGAGGTCCAGGGATCAGGAAGCGACCGTTTTTATCCATTTCACCCTCGGTGGCATAGCCCAGCAGCAAACGCTGAATGCGCGCCTCGTGCTCAACCATGCTGGATAAACGACTCAACCGGATTTCAATTTCTTCCCATTCGGGAAGTGGGTAAAGCAGCAAACAGGGCTGCTTGGTGTGTATTGTGCACACCAGTTGCCCCTGACAATCATCCAGCAGCGCCTGTCGGTACTTCGTCGGTACCGTTAAACGACCTTTAGCGTCCAGATTGATTGCATTAGCGCCGCGAAACATTCCCCTCGCCTTTTGGTATTATTTGATCCACAAAATGCCACTTTTACCCACAAATGGCAGTGTAGTTACCACCACATGTCACGTCAAGCACTAAAAATCGGCTTTTTATGCCACCGAATGTGGCGGATTTTCTGGCCTCGGGGGAAGTGATTGAATTGGCTGGAATTAGTCAGGACTGTTCAGTATTTGAACAAATAAATTAATTACTCTGCACCCGCGGCGGGCATAAAAATTCATAAAAGTGTTACACATGTACGCTGAAATTTAGGTACTATGTTGTTCTATTATTGGTCACCCGATATTTTCCCATGACCCAAACCAGCACTGCTCCTTATTCCTTTAAAGAAGAAATGCTCAATAGCATCAGCCATGGTGCCGGCATGATTGCCGCCATCGTCGGCTTGGTATTTATGCTCCTGCGCGCCGACTCCGCATTGACCATCACCTCATCTGCTATTTATGGCGCTACCCTGATCCTGATGTTTTTAAGCTCAACGATTTATCACGCAGTGACCCATCAGAAAGCCAAAGGTATTTTTAAGCTATTTGACCACAGTGCAATATATCTATTGATAGCAGGTACTTACACACCACTAACTTTGGTGGCTGTAGGCGGCTGGTTTGGCATTAGCATGACGGTGCTGATATGGACACTGGCCGTGGCTGGCGTGGCATTTAAACTCATTGCCCGTCATCGTTTCCCGAAAGTATCAGTCATTACTTATCTGCTAATGGGCTGGATATCCGTTACGCTGGTCTACCCGCTTTATCAGGCGATGGAAGGAATCGGTTTGTGGCTGATCGTGGCGGGCGGGTTATTTTTCAGCATCGGCGTGCTGTTTTATGTGGCTAAGAACAAGAAGTACACCCACGCCATCTGGCATATCTTCGTGATGGGCGGCTGTGCCTGCCATTTCTTCTCTATTTATTACTTTGTGGTCTAGAGACTAATTTTGCCCAGCCGGTGGTTGCGACATCACGCCAGCCGCCGGACCATAACCACCATTGTAACGCCCTGGTTTATGGTTTACCGCCACAATCATATTCATCACTAACGCACCGAGTACGGATAAAGCCACTATCCAGAGGCTGGCAATAAGGAAAGATACTGCCAGAATGCCCATATCGATGACCAGTTGCAGCTTACCCGCACGGATATTGAATTTATTCTGCAGGTAAAACGCCAGAATACCGATGCCACCCAGGCTGGATTTATGCCGGAACATGACCAGCATGCCCATGCCAATCAACAACCCACCCACAACCGCGGCAAACGCCGGGCTTTCCACCTCAACGTGCAACAATAACGGGATCTTCTCCACTAACACCGAGACCATAGTGACTGAAATAAAGGTCTTTAAGGTGAAGCTTTTGCCAATCTGGGTGATGGCCAGATAATAAAAAGGCAGGTTAATCAGGAAAAACGCCATGCCAAAATTGACTGGCACAACATTGGCGACCAGTAATGCAATACCCGCGGTGCCACCGGTTAATAGTCCCTGGTTTTTGAACAGCGCCAAGCCAAGGGCAACCAGCAATGCGCCGCAAAACAGGGCGAGAACATCTTCGTAAATTTTATGCTTGGAAACAGGCACGGCATCACCACAAAACTGGAAAAACGCGCCTATTTTACTGGGTAACGATACACAAAAAAGCCCCATTCCCGGGGCGTAAAACTCGATCGAGGCGTTTCGTTAAACTGGCGTTTTGGATTGTTTAGCAGAATGTTAAATCGGCGCAAGAATCCGCTCATTTTTAACAAGTCACACGCAAAAACGGCAACTAAAGTTACCGCTTATCAATGCTGCTATTTTTAACGGCTGGTGTAGTCGAATCCGGACTCAGCTGCCGCAAATAAGCATGCAAACTGGCTTTGGAAAACTCGCCCATACGCTTGCTAATCAATTTCCCGTTAGCATCAAAAAACAGTGTGGTTGGCAGCCCCACAACATTAAGTGCGTTACTAATGTTAGCGGCAGGGTCCAGCAACACATGCTCAGTACTTGCCGACATGCCGCGCAAGTATTCACTTACTGAGTCCGGATGTTCCCCCTGATTAAGCAGCAGAATCGTTACATGGGGGTAACGCTGCTGAGCGTCAATCAACACCGGCATTTCTCGCCGGCATGGCGGGCACCAACTGGCCCACACATTAATCACCACAGGTTTGCCTTTAAAACTGGCGAGTGACACCGGCGTGCCGTCTAACTCGGTTGCCTGCATATCTGGTAAATCACCGGCTTCCTGAGCGTGCCACCACCAGGTCAGCGGGGCAGCAATGATAAGTGTCAGCAATCCCGCGCGAAGTAAAGGTTTAAACAACAAGCGACGCCGGGCCAATTGCGTCAGTAGATAACCCAGCCCGGCAAGCACGCCACTTTCCACATGCCAGCCACCGTCACGAATATCCAGATAGGCCAGCGGGCTGGCGTACAATTCGTGAAAACGGAACAGAAAAATCAAACGAGCGACAAACAGACCAATGACAAGCGCGTTCCAGCTCAGCGTAACGATGACATCGCGGCGCCGCTTTTGCGCCATCACCAGCCGCAAAGCCAGCAACCAGCTAAGCATCAAAACAAACAGTGCTACCAGCCCCTCGGGCAGGGCGAATGGTCCCAGGTTCATGGCAATTTCAATATCAGAAAAATTAGCGCTACTTTACCCAATAAGGCCAAGCAGGCCTATACCGGTGAATAACCGAAAGGATCATTGTGCGATAGAAAGGTCGGAGTCGGCCTGTAAGCCGGGTTCTGTCGAGGGTAATCATTCATCTAGGCCAGAAATTACTCGCTGGCTCAAGCAACCTACCCGCTCCCCGTACGGGCCGTACGTAATGGGAGCCTATTTGGTCTTGCTCCGGGTGGAGTTTACCGTGCCACAAACTGTTACCAGCTGCGCGGTGCGCTCTTACCGCACCCTTTCACCCTTACCGGCGCTTGCGCGCTTAGGCGGTCTACTCTCTGCTGCACTTGTCGTCGGCTCACGCCGCCCAGACGTTATCTGGCACCCTGCCCTATGGAGCCCGGACTTTCCTCCCCTTCAGCAAGCTGAAGCAGCGATTACCCGGCCGACTCCGGACGCGGATTCTACGTTTTTCGCGCTAACAGCACAAACTAAATCGCCAGACTGCGCGTACATCAGCAGAATTGGCCGATAAAAACTGCTAAAATCACGCGCTGAATTAAGAGGAGATGTCATGCTGTTAGCCGCGTTAGCGATTCTACTGGGTTTTGTATTACTAGTCTGGAGTGCCGATCGTTTCATCGAAGGTGCCGCCGCTACCGCTCAACACGCCGGCATGCCACCGCTGCTCATCGGTATGGTGATTGTGGGTTTTGGTACCTCAGCACCGGAAATGGTGGTGTCTGCCATGGCTGCGCTGGACGGTAATCCGGATCTGGCGCTGGGCAACGCATTAGGCTCGAATATCGTCAATACCGGCCTGATCGTTGGCATCACCGCTCTGATCGTCCCAATTGCCGTTCACTCCAAAATTGTGCGCCGTGAATTACCCGTGTTACTGGGTATTGGCCTGCTGTGTGGCTGGTTGATCATGGATGGCGCCCTGAGCCGCAATGAATCCCTGCTGCTACTTTTTGGCTTTTTTGCATTGATTGGCTGGTCGACATTCTCTGCCTTGCGGGGCAAGGGCGACGCACTGGAAGCGGAAGTCAGCCAGGAGCTGGAAGAACATGCTATGCCAATCGGCCGGGCGATCATGTGGCTGGTCATTGGCTTAATCTTATTAATCGCCAGCTCGCGCATCCTGGTATGGGGCGCAGTGGAAATTGCCCAGTCGTTAGGGGTAAGTGACTTGGTCATCGGCTTGACTATCGTGGCACTAGGCACCTCATTACCTGAATTAGCCGCGTCTGTCATCGCGGTGAAAAAAGGCGAGCATGAGATTGCGCTGGGGAATGTCGTGGGTTCGAATATGTTTAACCTGCTAGCAGTGATTGGTATCGCAGGGACAATTATGCCGATTGAGACGATTCCCGCCGGCGCGCTCAGTCGTGACTGGAGCACTATGATGGCATTGCTGGTTGCGCTGCTGTTAATGGGCATTGGCTGGCGCGGCCGCAACAGCGGACGAGTAAACCGCTGGGAAGGCGCAGCCCTGTTGGTAGCCTTCAGTGCATACAACATCTATCTGGTCTTCGACGTTATCCAAAATTAAAACAGTACAAATTCATGCCCGATTGCCGATACAATGGCTGTCGGGCGCGTTCTGCAATTTGTCCTCGCCCCGGCATTCTTAAATAAAAAATAAATATAATCAGCAGCTTAGGTCACTATATCTGAGTGCTGACGACGGGAATTTTGCAGTGGCGATTCTGAATATTGGCGAGTCTCTGTACACGCGCTCAATTAAAGACCTGATAAAACGCATCCATGACGCGACGCCGGTGCGCGACTCCGTTTATGAAATGGCCAGCGATTATTATAAGAATCTTCCCGATCAGAAGGCCGAAATTGCCCGTATTGAAGCCAAAATTCAAAATGCGCAAGACACCCTCAGCAAAACCACCCGCAAGCCCGTAATTGCCGATTTAGAAGACCAAATAAAAGGCTGGAAAATCGAGCTGAAGAATTTTCACACCGAGATAGACAATCAACGTATCAAACGCCGCAATAAACTGGTGCAGGTTTGCCTGGACATTCTCGACCTGCTGGACGGCGCTAACTTTCTCGAGGAAAACAACCGAGCAGCCAAGTTGCTCGGTACGGTTTTTATGATACAGCCTGACGAAGGACGCCGTCGTCTGACCCTCAATGGCAGAGCCAAGCATTTGTATAAAGCTTGTTTGTCATTGCGCTTATTGGATCGATTACTGTCCGCCGATTTAATCAAAGACCCCTTTATTAAAAACCGCGCCGACATTCTGAAGCAAAGTCAAAACGGCAATGTTGAGATGGCGCAGGCGACATATCGGGACGATATTAAAATTCCACTGATAATGGCCTGTTTGCTGCAAGATATCGGGCGTATGCACCCGGATGCACAGCGCATTCTGCATGGCCCGGATCGGAATATGAACGAATTCCGCACCCTGTCACTGGAAGAGCGTACCCAGTTACTGCAAATTACCTCAATTCAGACCATGTTGTTTGTGCGCGATGGAATCGGTCTCGGACGTTATGTGGGTAACTCCCGTGAAGAGCGGGATCAATTTGTTCGCCTGGAACAGCTAAGGCTCAGCTTTATCCTGCGCGTGATAAAAAGTTCGATAACCGGTGAGGGCGATATCGGAGATCTGATTAAGATTCCGCAGATTTACTCTTCCGTGGTGCTGTCGACAAAAGAAAACAATCAGCTGCATCAAACACCGCTGGCGATGATGATCTTAAAGCGCGGCGCAGAATCAGGCCGTTTCAGCAAAGCCGGCGTGGCCGCCCTGCTGTCTATTGTTGGCATTTTCCCTCAGGGCTTCGGCATTGCCTATATTCCGGCCGATGCCAGCGATGGCGATCGCTATGAATATGCTGTGGTTAATGGATTGTATCCGCCCAAATTCGATGAACCTTTGTGCCGACGGGTCACCCGCAACCTGCAGTATTACCCTAACGGCAACAACGTCAATATCAGTCGCAAGTACAACCTGTATTTCCCTGAAGCCAGACACAAGCTGGAAAAAATGTCGCGGGAACGCTTATTAGAAATTCTCGAAAAGCTGTGTTTTGATTTTGAAGAACGCAAAAATCAGGATCTCATCCCGCGCTGTTGGCACCCCTATCACTATTTCTCCGATGAGCGCCACCAGAACCTCTGGGGGCGCACACAGGTGGAGTCCAATTAGGCTTTGAGTCTGGCTATGATCGTTTCGAGCATGCTGCGTGGGCAGCCGAAGTTGATCCGGAAATAACCCGGCGCAGCAAAATCCACACCCGGTGAAGGACCGACACCTTTTGCTTCGCACCAGGCCTGCACGTCATCTATATTAAGTCCCCGCGCATCCACCCAGGCCAGAAAGGTGGCGGCCGGTTGCAACATACGCAGGCCATCTATCTGATTAATTTGTTCATACAGATAATCGCGGTTTGCGCGCAAATATTGCAACTGCGCCTGATACCAGTCATCACATCGCGTGAAGGCCGCAGCCGTGGCCTCAAGCCCCATAACGTTTGCCCACGGCACGATGCCCTGCATCGCCTGACGGAATTGATTGCGCAGTGCAGGGTTAGGGATCAGGGCAAAGGAAGTGCCCAAACCGGCAATATTGAACGTTTTGCTGGCCGCCATCAGAGTAACCGAAATATCCTGCAGCGCGTCTAACTTACTGGCCGGCAGATGATTGATACCCTCGTCCAGAATCAAGTCACAATGAATTTCGTCACTGACCAACAATAAACCGTGTGTAGTACATATGTCGGCAATCCTGAGCAGGTCCTGCTCAGAGAAAACGCCCCCGACGGGATTCATGGGGTTGCACAGGATTAATAGCTTACAGGCAGGATCCTGTGCTTCGCGCTCCAGTGCAGCAAAATCCAACACCCATTTACCGTCACTCTCCAAAGTGGGTATATCTACCCGCTGCAGCCCATTCAATGCCGGCGCTGCCAGTAAGGGTGGATAATTAGGTACCTGTACGATGACTTTATCACCCGGCTGACAAAATGCTTTACAGGCGGCGTTAAAGGCCGGCACTACGCCCGGTGTCCAGACTAACCAGTCCTGTTGAATGTGCCAGTCATATTGACGTTCACACCAACGCGCCACCGCCTGGTTCGCCGGTGCAAATTGTGCAGGCAAGGTATACCCGAATACCCCGTGACTAACCCGTTGCTGCAGCGCATCAATAATGGGTTGCGCACAACGGAATTCCGAATCCGCTACCCAGCAGGGTAAAATATCTCGCTCAGCCGGGTATTTTTGCCACTTAAAAGCGTACGTCGCACTGCGGTCGGTAATAGTGTCTAAATCCATGCAGGGTTCCTGAGTAAAACTGAATTTTTAACGCTAACAAACTTTGTCATCGCGCACTAGATGCACGGGACCACGCAAACAAAAAAGGCGCCCTAACGGCGCCTTTTAACAGCAGAAAGTTGCACTTACATCGCGTACAACAGCACGATGCTGGCAACCAGACCAGCAACGCCTAAGTAACCGAATTCAATGCGTTTAACCAGCACGTCTTCACCCTGTGCATCGCTGAAGAACATGCCGTAAACGATACTGCCGAGACCCAGGCTGAATACCGCGACCAACAGCATAAATAAAATGACTTCAAACATGTGCGTAAACCACCATTAAAATTTGATGCGCCTATTATGCCCTAAAAAGTTTGGCAGGGTTAATAGGTGAGCGATAAGTTTTACGAAATCTTAGCTAATTTCGCCACTTTTTCTGTTTATTCTGACCAGCCCCAATTAGGCAAAATCCATTAAATGATTGTTTTTAATCACTTTTTAAGATTGGCACTGGCTTTGCTCTAGCTAAATAGTCGAACACAAAAAATTATCTGATAAGGATTCACTATGAAACGTCTGCTACTGACCAGTTTATTATTTAGCACCAGTGCATTGGCTCACAACGAATGCAATGTTCATGTCGACCAACAGGTGAGTCTGGAAAACCGGGTGCTAACGGTACGCTTCGCTGATGATCAGGAACTGAAAATGAATGGTCAGACGGTCACTCTCAACGGTCAGACATTATCGCTGACGGCCAGTCAGCAAGCTGATGCACAAGGCTACTATCAGGGCTTTATGCACGCCGCCCCAGCGACCGCAGATATCGCTCTGGATGCGATTGGGTTAGCGGGTGAAGCAGTAGCGAAAGCCTTTGGCGAAATCAGCGGCGAAGACTCCGATCTGGTGGAAGATATCAGCGCCGAGTTCAACGAATTACGCAACGAAATGCACCAGCGTTTCTACGATGACAACGGTAACGTACGTTTCAGCTTTAACGATATGGATAATGGCGACTTCCTTGGCGCAGAATTTGAAGAAGAGTTTGAAGAACGCATTGAGTCGGTGGTGGAGCGCTCCGTTGGAGGTTTGCTAATGGCCATCGGTTCTCAAATGTTATTCGGTGATGGTATGGATGCCTTTGAAGCTCGCATGGAAAAATTTGGCGAAGACATGGAAAAGCAAATGGAAGCCAGAGCGGACCAAATTGAACTGCGCGCCAATGAATTATGCGAATCACTGGCCAGCGTCGATGAATACGAGACGCGCCTGAGTGAAAGCGTAGACGGCTTGAGCGAACTGAACGTATTAACAGTTACCCACTAAATCCCTGGCATAACGGTTTTCCCGTTGCTTTGGCGGCCATCCCTGGCCGCCTTTTTTATTTGGAGAGGACACAGATGAAATCCAGACTCGCCAGCCTCGCTTGTTTGCTCGCTTTTACGGTTAACGGACAAACCCTGGAGCAGCAAATCCTAGTTATGGACAGGCAATTTTTCGATGCTTTTAACCAGTGTGACATTCAAACCATGGCTAATCTGTTTAGCCCGGATCTTGAGTTTTACCACGATCAGGCCGGCATCGCTGATTATGCCCAAAGCATGCAAAACACCCGCGCACTGTGTGAGCGCAATTTGCAACTCAACCGCCAACTGGTGGAAGGCAGCACGCGCATTTTTCCCATCGCCCAGCAAGGGGCGATTCAGCATGGTAAACATCAGTTTTGTCATCCGGAACAGGGCAAAATGGATTGCGGCACCTTTGAATTTATCCATATTTGGCGCATTGAAGATGGCAAATGGACCCTTAGCCGTGTTATTAGTTTCGCCCACTAGCGACTAACCCATAAACACTATGCACATTTCGGTAATCGGCGCAGGTTGGCTGGGCACGCCATTGGCGCTGCATCTGGCGAAGCACGGCCATACACTCGATGTCACTAAACGCCATGACGGCATGCTCAACAAGCATATTAAGGCCCACGCATTCGACTGGAAGCTCGAGCACAGCTGGCCGAATCTGGCGTTCGCCCAACAAAGTGATGTCTGCGTGTTAAATATTCCGGGCGGACGGCGCAGTCAGGATCTTAGTGATTACACCGTGGCGATTCAGCGCCTGGTGCAACACCTGCGTGACCTTGGCTGCAAGCATCTGCTGTTTATCAGCAGCACATCTGTGTATGGGGAGGCCAGCGGCCGAATTATTGAAACCACAGAACCTAAGCCGCTAACCGCCTCGGCGCGCGCCAATCTGGCCATCGAACATGCAGTAAGAGACATCTATGCCGCACACGGCACTGTGTTGCGTCTGGCCGGCCTGGTTGGACATGATCGACATCCAGTGGTGCATTTGGCAGGCAAAGAGCTGGACGATGCCCACTCGCCGGTTAATTTGATTCATCAGGCCGATGTTATTCACGCCATCAGCCGCATTATCGACACCAGTTTGTGGGGCGAAACCCTGCATTTGTGTTGTGAAAAGCACCCAACGCGTGAGGAATACTATAGCGCCTGCGCCCGGCAACGTGGTCTGGCGATCCCAACCTTCACCCAACATCAGCAAGCGACGCGCTGGATTGATGCCAGTCAAACCCTGGCGACGCTGGGGCTGACACTACAATTCCCGGATCCGATGGACTTTTGCCAATAAAAAAGCCCCGCGTTCGGGGCTTTTCTGTCCAACCTGTTAGTTAGCCAACCAATGGCGCGCCGAAGTATTTCAACGCAACGGTGTTGATAAATACCAACAATAAAATAACCGGAATGAACGTACCCAGTGAAAAGTCCACGTACTTTTCAAACAGACTGCCTTTGTAGGCCGGATCGCCTGCATCCAGCTCCGCATTGAAGCGCGCGCGCTTCCAGCGATAGATAACAAAGATACACACCAACAGACCATTGAGCGGCAGAATTGTGTCGTAGAAAACATCCACCAACACATCAAACACCGACTTATCTGCATTGGCGTAATGTACAAAATTAGTGGTGAAATCCAGCATCCCAAATGACGTAGAAGACAGCACTGCCAGAAGCGTGATCAGCACACCAAGAATAACCAACGCCTTTTTACGATTCATGCCGGTTTCGCCCATCAGCGCCGCGTTAGGTACTTCAATGATCGAGACGAGTGAAGTAATCGCCGCAAAAAACACCAGCAGGAAAAACAGCCCGGCAACGATGCTTGCGCCTGTATAGCCAATGGTGGTCTGCAGGGCGAGGAAAATCTTCGGCAAAAAGGTAAAGATCATGCCGACCGACGAGTCCGACAGCTCTGCGGTATTGGTATTAGGATTGAACGAAAACACCGCCGGTAAGACCAGCAAGCCCGCCACAAATGCTACCGCGGTATCGGTTAGGGCAACCATTTTAGCCGAACCCGGCACAGCATTATCCCTTCCCAGATACGAGCCATAGGTGATCATAATGCCCATACCTAGCGACAGCGAGAAGAACGCCTGAGACAACGCACCGCTAACGACGCTGGCGTTTATCTTGCTGAAATCAGGAACGAGATAATATTCGACACCAGCAAATGCATTATCCAGCGTCAGCACAAAGATCACTAAGCCCACCAGCATAATAAACAGTGCTGGCATCAGGATCTTCGCCGCCTTTTCAATACCCTCTTTAACGCCACCCTGCAAAATCAGAAAAACAATGGCGCCAACAACAGCCATATAGATAAAGACTTCATAACTATTTATAAAATTACCGAAAGTGTCAGGGTCAGCCAATAGCGCTAAATCGCCACCGACGATATGGAACAGATAGCCGATAATCCATACGGTAATCACGGTATAAAACACCGCAATCATAAATGGCGTGATCACCGACAACCAACCCGCGATAGCCCATTTTCCATCCCCGGGCGCCAGTTTTTTGTATGAACCCAGCGGATCTTTTTGCGTGTTGCGACCCAATGCCATCTCGGCCAGCATCACAGGTAAGCAGACAAAGGCGACAAACAGCGCGTAGATCAATAAAAACGCGCCACCACCATTTTTGGTAGCAGCAACCGGAAATCCTACCATGTTACCAATGCCAACGGCCGAACCGGCAGCGGCGAGAATAAAGCCCAGACGAGAGCCAAATTGTTCACGTGGCGCACTCATACTTCTTCCTTTTCTTATAGTTTTAGCGGCCGATACTATCAGCCCTCGGCACGATTGTCGCGACCGTTGCGCGGATTTTCCTGTCAGTTCGCCTGTACAGTCAACATCCCGATCCCCGGTCTGACCAGACTCCCCATATACAGAGTGTCGCCATAGCGTTCGGCACTGGTCACAATCGCCATCGTTTCGCCAGTTGCATCATGTAAACTCTGCAAAATATTCCCCTCAGCATCCAACTTCAGCACCAGACCATGGGCGACCGGTTTTGGCCACAGAGCCTCGGGCAGTGCGCCCAGAATACGTTTCAGTGTCGGTAACGACTGCAAGCTCTCCAGCGCGGGTAAACGCGGCGCGTACAAGGCCATCCAGAAATGACCTTGATCATCCGCCGAGATCCCATCCGGAAAGCCCGGCAAATTGTGTTGCCACATATCACTCTGTCCGGCGCGTTCGCCTGATAGCCACACACGGCGAGTCTGAAACGCGAACGTCTCATTAACCAACACAAACGAACCATCTTTCGCTACCGCCACACCGTTAGCAAAATACAAATCATCCAGTAGAAGGTCAGTCTCGCCTGTGGTCGGGTCGTAACGCATGAATCGTCCTGAGGGGCGTCCCTCTAACGCTTCCAGTCGATAGTTGTGCATCGTGTAGTTGGCAGTGGCGTCGGTGAAATAGATACGTCCATCAGGTGCAATATCCACGTCGTCAGTCAGACCAAAGCGCTCTCCATTGAAGCTATCGACCAATACAGTGATGTCACCTTGTGGGGTAACGCGCAGTAAGCCACTGAATGCATCGCACACGATCAGATTGCCCTGTTCATCGACCGCCAATCCAGCCGGCCGTACCAGAGGATTTCCCTGTGCAAACACCCGCCATTGGCCACTTGTGGTGCGTTGCCAGATCTTGCCGTCCGCGCTTCCGGTGTATAGGTTGCCCTGCGCATCCATCGCGATGTCTTCGCCACCGGCAATCTCCTCACGGCCTTCTACGACAGCCCGTTGCAGTGCGCTGTTCACACTCAGTACACCCTGCAAGGGCGGCGGTGAGTCAAAATGTCGCGCTACGGGACGAATCGGTGACGTCCACCATAAGTACCCCGCGATCAGTGTGATGCCAGCCACAATCCATGCAACTAACCGCATGATTTACATCCTTTTATTCCATGATTCAGGCTAGCCTAGGCAAGTCACTGGTCGCGGTCAACCGTAACCTGTGGCGACGGCGCTTGATTTTTTTACGGCAGACACTATCTAATCAGGTCAGGTGAGTGCACGGTGCACTGCCGTTAGGGTTTTACGTAAGGTAATAAATTTCATGGCAACCAATGTTCAGCAAGCCACCCTCGCCGGTGGATGTTTCTGGTGTATCGAGTCGGCATTTAATCAGATTGAAGGGGTCATCAAAGCGATCTCCGGCTATGCCGGCGGGCATACTCAGCAGCCCAGCTATGAACAGGTATGTAAAGGCGACACGGGCCATGCAGAGGTTGTGCGGATTGAATTTGACGCCGACAGCATTAGCTATCGGGATATTCTGGAAATCTTTTTTGCGTTGCATAACCCTACGCAACTCAACCGTCAGGGCGAAGATATCGGCGCGCAATACCGCAGTGAAATTTTTTACCATGACGACGCCCAAAAGCAGGCCGCCGAACAGATTATCGCCGAAATAGAGCAGGAAAAAATCTGGCCCGACCCGGTCGTTACCAAAGTTACGGCCGTTAACAACTACTTCCCTGCTGAAGAATATCATCAGGATTACTTTAGCCAGAATCCACAAAACCAGTACTGCAATATGGTAGTTGCGCCTAAGTTGGCTAAATTTAAACAGAAATTTGCCAGCAAGCTAAAAAGCTAACGGCGAATTGGCAACCGATGCCCCTGCGTAGCAGACATGAAGGAGTGACATGAAAGTACTAAATGATTTTCTCAAGCAAGGGTCAGCCAGTGGCATTTTATTGATTCTGGCCGCCCTGCTGGCGATGATTGCAGCCAATTCCCCACTGGCAGGATTTTACCAGTTACTCATCGACTTACCTGTCTCTGTGCAGGTGGGTGCGTTGGTGGTCGACAAACCGCTGTTGCTATGGATAAACGACGGCCTGATGGCCGGTTTCTTTTTCCTGGTTGGTTTAGAGTTAAAACGGGAAATCGCCGAAGGTCAGCTTTCGTCAGTAGACAACATAATGCTTCCGGCTGTTGCGGCTATCGGTGGTATGGTCGTGCCCGCCGGTATCTACGCCTGGATATGCTGGGGTAACGATATGGCAATGCAAGGCTGGGCGATTCCAGCAGCGACCGATATCGCCTTTGCCATGGGGATTCTGGCGTTATTGGGTAGCCGGGTACCACCGGCGCTCAAGTTATTTTTAGTCTCGCTGGCCATCATCGATGACATTGGCGCCATTATTATCATCGCCGTGTTTTACACCGAAAATATCGCTACTGTGCCGCTGATTATTGGCGCGGTGTGTTTGCCCATTCTGTTTATTATGAACCGCCGAAATGTTACCAGTACGTCGGCCTACTTGCTGATAGGTGCCGTACTGTGGCTAGCCACGTTAAAATCCGGTGTCCATGCGACGCTGGCAGGTGTGGCACTGGCATTTTTCATTCCGATGCGGGACAACAAGAACCCCGAATACAGCCCATTAAAGGAGCTGGAGCATAATCTGCACTCTCCTGTGTCCTATGTGGTGCTGCCAGTATTCGCCTTCGCTAACTCGGGTATCGATTTATTTGCGCTAAATATGGCCTCGCTGGTGCATCCGGTAACCTTGGGAATCACGCTGGGCTTATTTATCGGTAAACAATTGGGCGTCTTCGGCTTTAGCTGGTTACTGATCAAATCCGGTGTCGCGAAATTACCCAGCGGCGTTAACTTTACTCAGCTGTATGGCGTGTCCATTTTGTGTGGTGTAGGTTTTACCATGTCACTGTTTATCGGCAGCCTGGCATTTGAAAGTACCGGCATGAATCAGATGTTTGATGAACGCCTCGGCATATTGGCAGGTTCTATTCTGTCTGCCATCGTGGGCTACCTGGTACTTAAAAATAACCTCAGGAAAGTTGCTGACTGAGACAAAAAAGCCTGACAGTTGTCAGGCTTTTTTCTTAATACAATAAGCTGTATATCTTGCGGCGGTAGGTGCTGGCGAGCGGATCACCCGGCGGTAAACCGTTGATGGTATCCAGCGCCAGTTTTTTTGCCTCACCGAAGTTTAAATCTTTCTTTAATACCGCGAAGAACAATTCCAGTGCTTCTTCAACCCGTTTCGCCTGCTGTAATTGCACCGCAAGCTGTACTTGCAGGGTCAGGTTATCCGGTTGTGCCGCCAATTGTTGCTGCAGCGCCTGAATCTCCGGGGTATCTGCCGCCTGCTCGGCCAGTTCAATTTGGCCCATCAAAGCCTGATAGGTGGCATCCTGATCGACCATAGTCACGGTTTCTAACAAGGTCTTCGCCTGAGCAGTAAAGCCTTGCTGGATATAAGCACTGGCCAGCACAAACTTCACGTCCGCACGCTCGGGCGCCAAATCATGGGCTTGCTTTGCCAGCTGCGCGGCTTGCTCCCATTGCTCGGCGCCAAGCTGCTGTTGCGCTGAGGCCAGTAATTCATCGACCGGATTAGGCAGATACTTTTGCAATAATGCCACGATGTCGCTCTCTGGCTGAACGCCGGCGAAACCATCTACCGGTTGACCGTCTTTAACTAAAATCACCGTTGGTAAACTGCGCACCCCAAATTGTGCGGCAATCTGCGGTTGTTCATCACAATTCACTTTAGCCAAAACTAAGTGCTCGGCGTATTGAACCGCCAGCTTTTCCAAAATGGGCATTAAATTTTTACAGGGCGCACACCAATCCGCCCAGAAGTCGACCAGTACTAACTTTTGCTGGGAGAGTTCCAGCATCACATGCTGAAAATTCTCTAAATCCACATTAATTGCATTACTCATGCGTCGTTCTCTTTATTTAACTTACCTGCGCAAATGGGGATAACGACGCTGTTTTGCAACGCCAAACCGGGCATTTGCTTAATTAATCCGCAATCGAACGGCAAAACCGGATTTTTTGCGATTTTTTTTGCAAAAAGGGCTTTTCAAACCCCGCACTTTATATATAATGCGCCCCGTCTTGCAGATGTGGTGGAATTGGTAGACACGCTAGCTTCAGGTGCTAGTGACCGAAAGGTCGTGGGAGTTCAAGTCTCCCCATCTGCACCAAATTCCCTTCACTTCGGTGAAAACAAATAACCGCTTTTTAAGCGGTTTTTTTGTGCCTGAAAAACTGGTACAAGTCCCTGCACATCTGGCACCTCATCTAAAATTCTGGTACCTCACCGAAAATTCTGGCGCATTGCCTAACAGCTTGGCAACCGCTTCAGCGGCTGCCCGACTCCGGTTCGGCCTTATCCTGTTTTGCTTCTGGCAGAATTAAACTGACAATCTTCCAGTCCGCCTTGGGCTTAATATCCGTTTGCATGGTATACAGTTGAATCCTGCCCTGCGGGTTTATCGCCAGCAGGCGTTGTGCCCGTTCCCCATAAGTGGCGTTGTAGTCTTCTTCGGTAAAGTTCTCAGACAGTCCAGTGGTTTTAATCGTTGCCCCTTTGGACACCATACTGGCCAGGCGCGCATAGGTAACGCCCTCACCAAACAGACTCAGACGTTTGGCATATTGCTCCGATACCTGGTGGCTGGGGCGCACGTCCTGCTCGTTATTGGTTAACGCATACACCGCTTCTTTACCCAGATAATACTGGAAGTGGTAGGTCACCAGCGGATTAAGCTGCTTATAGGGCGACATAACCAACACAGTGCCAAATTGCGCCATATCCAGCACCCGTGAAGCATGACTGGACATTGGATTACCAAAATAGGTCGGAATGTTTTCCATCCGTGCATGACGGATAGCGTTCCAGTTGGTATCTGCAATACGCACAGGAATATCGTGATTGATTAGCTCTTTGGCCAGTAAACGACAAAACTCGTTGCCGCCAAAGATCAGGTAACCGATCGGCGGTGGCGCGCGCTCTCCTAACAACCGTGCAATCGTGACTGAGGTCAGGCTTTGCAGTACAACCGTAACGATAATGACCAGAAACACCAGCGGTACCAGTATTTTAGCTTCCTCAAATCCCTGGGCTTCCATTTGCAGGGCAAATAACGCCGATACCGCCGCGGCAACAATACCGCGCGGCGCGATCCAGCTCAGTAATGCCACTTCCTGCCATTTTAATCCGGCACCGATAGAACTGATTACCACAGACAGCGGCCGCGCCACAAACAGGATCACCAGCAACAGCAGGATCACGCTCCAGCGCAAATCGGTAATTGCGCTGAGTTCAATGCGCGTCGCCAGCAAAATAAACAAGGCGGAAATCAGCAGCACGCTGAGGGTTTCTTTAAATTCGATGATGTCGTCCACTTCGACATCTTTCATATTGGCCAGCCACATGCCGGCAATAGTGACCGTCAGCAAGCCTGACTCATGCGCAAACACGTTGGACAGGGCAAATACACCAAGAATGATGGTCAGCACGGCCGTGTTACGCAGATAGTGCGGTACCCAGTTTTTTCGCAATACCACGCCCAGGCCATAGCCCGCCATCGAACCCAGCGCAAAACCGGTGACCAATGTGGCACCAAATGCTAACAGGGTATGGCTAAAGGCATCCTGAGTCGCCACCACAAATTCGTACACCAGTACCGCCAGCAAGGCACCAATGGGATCGATGATAATGCCTTCCCAGCGAAGAATATTAGAGACTTTGGCCGAGGGGCGAATCGAACGCAGCATCGGCACGATCACCGTTGGCCCGGTCACGGTAACGATGGCACCGAACAAAAACGCAATTTGCCAACTGAGTGCGAGAGTGGCATGCGCCGCCCAACTGACCACCAGCCAGGTCACCAGTGCACCTACCGTGCAGAGGTTTCGCACCATTTTACCGTGGCCACCCAGATCGGTCAGTTTTAAGGTCAGCGAGCCTTCAAACAGAATGATAGCAACCGATAATGACACAATCGGGAACAGCAAATCACCGAAGATAGCGTCGGCATTCATAACCCCAAATACCGGCCCAACCAGAATACCGGTAACCAATAAAGGTAAAATCGCGGGGACTTTGATTCGATAGGCAAGATACTGACACCCAATGGACAGTAATCCCACCATCACCAACAACAACGTCAGGTTTTGCAAGTCTTTCTCCTTGGCTCGCAATAAGGCAACAACAGCTTTTATATCATCGGCTCGGGATTATTGCTCGGCTATTTCGTGTGCCGAACAATCGAGCCACTGTCCTGTAGTGGTCAGGGCACAAATAGATTAGCATAGCCTTACCTGTTCTTTTTGCATTCGGCTATGACACACAAAACCGTCGCCCTGGTCGCACACGATCATAAAAAACCTGAACTGATTCAGTGGTCAAAAACCAATATTCATAAATTGCGCCAGTACAAGCTGGTTGCCACCGGTACCACAGGGGGCTTGTTGCAGGAAGCATTGGGTTTACCCATCACCCGCTATCGGAGTGGCCCACTGGGCGGGGACCAGCAGATCGGCGCGTTAATCGCTGAAGGTAAACTGGATGTACTGGTGTTTTTCTGGGATCCCCTCGACCCTGCGCCCCACGATCCTGACGTCAAAGCATTGCTGCGACTGTGTTCGGTATGGAATATTCCGGTCGCCTGCAACAAAGCCAGTGCCGATTTGATGTTTAATGTGGTGGATATTGATGCGCCGGATTACCAGCGGGATATACCCGACTACGGCAAATAATGCTGACCGCCCAAACTGGAGAGCCCAAAATGAAAACGCACCTTACGTTAATCTTATGCACCTTAGCGCTCACTGGCTGTAGTCACCGTAGCCTGTATGAGACCGGCCAAAATTATCAAAAGAGCCAGTGCATTATCGATGCACAAACGCCGGAGCAAATTGATGCCTGCCGGCAAGCCAATAACATGTCCTACGAGGAATATAAAAAGGCCCGTGAAGCCTTGGCGAAGCAACCAACTCCCGAGAAGTGAGCTAGGCGTCGGGCAGACCTTTACGGTAGGCGTTTAACAATAAGTAAGGTTTGCGATCGAAGCCGTTACTAAAGACCCATACACTCCAGGTCGTAATTACATCACCTGCAATGAGTTCGCTCTGCATCGCTGACACCAAACTGTCTTGCACATACATTACTGCGCTTTGTCCGGATTCGTTTTCTATCTCAAGACAAAAGCTAACGGCGGGTAAACTGTTCCGCTCATGCCCTTGCATGACTAAAATCTGGAACAACGCATTGGTATCACAAGGCGCCGGCAAACTCAGAATTTGGTTTGAAAACGAAACTGCACGCATCGGCGTCAATATTTCTAATCCCAAGTCTTCGCCGTGCGAGTCTATGATGACATCAGATTCAGTCACAATCGACGATAGCGTCGTTTTCTTATAACCATCATAATCAAATGCGAGCACAAGGTTGCAGCAACACACCCAAAGAAAAAGCACAAAAACACTACGCATCATAATTTGGCATCCGGATACAACTCTCGCGCCATAATTCAGTACCTGATATCGAGTTTTGGCGACAGCACCAGCAGTAATGTGGCCACCGGGCCCAGCAACAACGACAACAAAAACCAGTTAAGTCCCTTACGCTCTTTGCCTTGGGCTAATCCGGCATTGATCAGCGCGAGGGCTCCCCAACCTACGAAAAACGGACTATTGTTCAACACGTCTTGCATACTCATTTCCTTGTGTAATTACTGGGCAAAAGCGCTTATTTGCTGGCCATCTGCATATAATCCAGGGTCAGATCGGTTAACACTTTAACCCCGGTCTTCATGCCACTTTCATCGATATAAAAATACGGCGTGTGATGATCGGGAGCTTCATCCGCTTTGGTATCAAGCGGTTTGCCGCCTACAAACAAATACAGACCCGGTACTTCCTGCTGGAAAAAGGAAAAGTCCTCAGCGCCGGTAACGGCTTTCACTTCCCGCAAATTCTGCTCACCGGCACTACGGCGGATAGTCGGTAACATTTTGTTCATCAGCGCGGGATCGTTATACGTAACCGGATAGCTATAATCCAACGGCAGCGTCAGCTCTGCCTCGGCGCGCATGCTGGCAGCAATATGTTCTACTTTGCGCGCCATGGCCTCGTACACATGCTGGCGAGCGCTGTCGTTCAGGGTACGTATGGTACCGACCAATTCAACTTCAGAGGGAATAATATTCGAACGGTTACCACCGTGAATTGCGCCTATCGTGACCACGGCGCCATCGTCAATCAGAGTTAATTCGCGGCTAACGATGGTTTGCAGGCTCAAAATCATCTGTGCTGCAGTTGTGATCGGATCCACACTGAGCCAGGGATACGCACCATGGGATTGCTTGCCTTTAATGACAATCTTAAACGGATCCACCGCCGCCATAATGCCACCATGGCGATATTCGACCACGCCGACATCTGTCCCGGAGCTGATATGCAGACCGAACACCACGTCAACATTCTGCATCACGCCTTCTTTGACCATAATCTCGGCACCACCTTTTTCACCCGGCGGGGCTCCCTCTTCGGCGGGTTGAAAGACAAATTTCACTTTGCCGTTTAATTGCGCCCGCATATCGGTGAGTATTTTGGCTGCGCCCATCAGCATGGCCATATGGGTATCGTGGCCACAGGCATGCATTACCGGCACCTGATTACCATTAAACTCACCGATGACTTCGGATTTAAACGCCAGGTCATTGAGCTCTTTGACCGGCAAACCATCCATATCCGCGCGCAGGGCGACAGTTGGTCCGGGCTTGCCCGAGTCCAGAATCGCCACCACACCGGTTCCTGCCACGCCGGTGGTCACCTGCAGGTTTAACCCCCTTAAATAGGCCGCGATATATTCGGCCGTTTGATATTCGCGATTGGATAATTCCGGATGCTGGTGAAAATGGCGACGCCACTTGATCACGTCCGATTCAACTGCATCAACTCGTTGCTCAACTGATTGAGCCAGCGTGCCCGACGAACACAGCAATGCCAGTCCCAACGTAAACAGTGTTTTGTTCATGTTTATTTATCCAACCGTTGTTTGTGTACCACTGTGGCACAGAGCGTGATGGTATTCGATAGGCTTAATCGCAAAATACTGAATATATTCATAAAAAATTCGCCAGCGCAGACAAAAGCGATACATTGGTCGCCTTACCCGGAGTGAAAACTATGTGGATCGCTTTTACTTGTCTGGCCGCGTTTATGCAGGCCTGGCGCAATGCATTACAGAGCCAGTTGGCCAGCCAGATCAGTCCGCTGGGCGTCACGCTGGCACGGTTCCTGTGGGCAGGCCCACTGGCGGCACTTTATCTGCTTGCTCTGCACCAGTGGCAACCTACCCCACTGCCGACTATTCAATACCCTGCACTGGGGTTTATCTGCTTTGCCGCGTTGATGCAGATACTGGCGACCGCCTTGATGGCACGATTGTTCCAGTTAAAAAATTTCGCGGTAGGTGCAGGTTTAGCCAAAACAGAAGCATTGTTTGCTGCCGTTTTGGGCATGGCATTTTTTGGCACACAGTTATCGCTACAGGCCTGGCTGGGGGTGCTGATTGGTGGTTTCGCGGTTATGTTACTCTCCAGTCAGGGGCGCTGGCATCAATTGTCGGCTCCAACCGTTTTATTGGGGCTGGCCAGCGGAGTCAGCTTCGCGCTGACCTCTTTGTCGGTGCGTGAGGCGGCCATTCGTCTCGATGTGCCCTTCCCACACAGTGCTGCCTGGGTGCTGTTAAGCGTAATCAGCCTGCAAACAGTGATCCTGTGTGGCTATCTGGCAATAGCTGAGCGGCATACGTTGCATGCTCTGCTGCGCCAGTCACGTCAGGTCGTGCTGATCAGTACCACCAGCTGCTTAGGTTCCATTGGCTGGTTTAGTGCCATGGCGCTGACCGCCGTACCCTTGGTCAAAACCCTCGGCCAGATCGAGGTCTTTTTTATGCTGGCAATTAATCTCTGGTGGTTAAAAAGTCCGGCGCGTAAACGGGAGAATATCGGCTTAGTCTTGGTGGCGCTGGCAGCGGTACTGGTTTTATCGGCATAGCGGCATTTACCGTCAGGTGTTATACACTGACATTCTAAGGCAAGGATAAATAAGGAAAAATCATGCAGCCGTCGTTAACTGATAGCACAGAAACTCTGAACAAAATCTATGACGTCAGTATCGAATTATTGCTGACTTACGGCCCTAAGGTATTACTTGCCTTTATCGTACTGTTTGCCGGTTTTTGGGTGATCAAAGGCATTTTGCGCGTACTGGATGTGGCCCTTTCAACCGCCAAAGTTGAGCCCACATTGCGCAGCTTTTTGGGCAGTATCAGCAATGCATTCCTGCGCATTATTTTGTTGATAATCTTTGCCTCCATGATTGGGGTGGAAACTGCCTCACTGATTGCCATGCTGGGTGCCGCAGGTCTGGCCATCGGCCTTGCGCTGCAGGGAAGTTTAAGCAACTTCGCCGGCGGCGTGCTGATTTTGTTGTTTAAACCATTTAAAGTCGGCGATGTGATTGAAGCACAGGGTTTTCTAGGCAAAGTCACCGAGATCCAGATTTTTAATACCCTGATGTTGACACTGGATAACCAGAAAGTGGTGATCCCCAATGGCGCGCTATCTAACGGCAACATCAAAAACCTGTTTAGCGAGCCCACCCGTCGTATCGACCTGACCTTTGGGGTGTCCTACAGCGACGACATCGACAAAGTCCGCGCCGTGCTCAAAGACGTGCTGGCGGCAGAGTCCCGCCTGTTGGCTGATCATGATCAGGATATCTTTGTTTCAGCCCATGCCGACAGTTCGGTTAATTTTGAATTGCGCGCGTGGGTTAATTCTGATGATTACGTCAAAACCCGTTTTGCCCTGATTGAAGCGGTAAAAAAAGCCTTTGATGCAAACGATATCAGCATTCCGTTTCCACAGCGGGATGTGCATATTTATCAGCACAACAACTAAGCCCTGTGCAGCGAACATTCTCGCTGCACAGGTAATACCTGCCTGCGCTTATGTTTACTCAATTATCTGGGTACAATGCACGCAAAGACGTAACGCAGGATGCAATTTTGCATATTAAACGACCCGATTTTGAATGGGCATTTTTAGGACCTAAATACTGGCTGACCTGGCTGGGCATCGGCATTTTATATCTCATCAGTTGGTTACCGTGGCGCTGGCAACTGGCGCTTGGCGGGCAACTGGGTCTGCTACTTGGCAAGCTGGCAAAAAGTCGCACCAACGTGGCCAAACGTAATCTGGAACTGGCGTTTCCTGACATGCCTGACACAGAGCGCGCGCGCATCCTACGTGAAAACCTGAAAAATACCGGTATCGCTTTGCTTGAAGGCGGCATGGGTTGGTGGTGGCCAGACTGGCGGGTTCGCGGCATTGGCCGGGTAGAAGGTTACGAACATATTCAGGCGATTCTGGACAAGGGCAAAGGCGTATTCGGCATTGCCATTCATAATCTCAATTTAGAAATGAATTGCCGGGTGATTGGTACAGTGCACCCTTCCGTGGTGTTTTACCGCCGGCATAACAATCCGCTGATGGAATGGATCCAATATCGCGGCCGCTCACGTGCCAACAAACTGATGATCCACAAAAAAGGCGTTAGGGAAATGCTCAATTGCCTGAATGACGGCGACCTGTGCCTGTACCTGCCGGATCAGGACTACGGAGCCCGCCGCAGCGAATTTGTGCCATTTTTTGCCGTACCGGATGCCGCCACCACCACCGGCACGTTAATTTTTGCCCGCGAAGCCAATTGCGAAAGTGTGTTCGTCTTGCCATTGCGTACCGATGATGGCTATGTAATTAAAATTCTGCCAGGTCTTGAAGGTTTTCCGTCTATGGACGATAAACTGGATGTGACGCGCATTAACCAGAAAGTCGAGGAACTGGTCATGCAGGCGCCGGAGCAATATTTGTGGATGCATAAACGCTACAAGACCCGCCCGGACAGCAGCCTACCCTCGTATTACGGATAACATGGCAAAAAAACCACCCAGCAATGCACAATTCTGGCTCCGCTACCTCCTGTTAAGTCTGGGCGTTATTGTGGTGGGTGTGACGTTAATTATTCTGCTTAACCGTGAAGGCAGCATGGATGGCGAACCGGCCAAAGACCCGGCTGCCGGCATGAGTAAATTTTATGCCGATTACCGCATGTCTTCGTCACAGCCGCGCCCAAAAGATCTTGGCGACTTCGTGATAGAAGTGGAAGAGCCAGAGGAAGGAATGGACAACCGCTTGTCGGATATGGAGTCCCTGCAAAGTAATATCCCGCGCGGCTGGGTCGGTGAGTACAAGTTTCGTGATTTCAAAGCCGGCAGTACCTTACGCGAGAGTATTTCTGCCCACGCACAAAATGAGGGTATGCAAGTGCTGTGGGAGCTGGATCAGGACTTTATCATCAAAGTCCAGTTTCAAATCGAAGATACTATCGTCGGGTCACTGCACAAAATTGCCGGTGCAATTGGGGCGAATTTTGATGGCGATGTGGAAACCTGGTTCTGTCCCCGCCAGCGAGCGCTGGTGATCACCAACAAACAGAGTAACTACCTGTTACAGCACTGCGAAAAAAACCAACGGGATCAGCAACCCAACTAGTTCATGAGTTGCTGCCAAATCTCGCTCACCTCGCCACGCAACTGCATCAATTCTTGATCCTCGACCAATAAAGGGGCACCTTGCAGGGTCAAATGGTGACCGCGATTGCGATAGGCTAGATACGCCTGATTGAGTGTGCTGGCCTGCGCGGATGTCAGTAAGTCATGTTGCAGTGCCTGCTCAATGATCCGCACATTATCTGGCCAGCGGGTCAATTCTGGGAAGCCATGGCTGTGTGCCAGAACTAAAAATTGCACGATAAATTCAATGTCGGCAATGCCGCCTCTGTCCTGTTTTAAGTCAAACTTCGATTCGTCCCCCTGACTTAAATGGCTGCGCATCTTATCGCGCATCTCACGCACTTCCTGACGCAATGTGTCTATGTCACGGGGTTTGGCCAGCACAGCATGACGGATTTTTGCAAATTGCTGATACAGGGTATCACTGCCAAATATCATGCGGCTGCGGGTCAATGCCTGATGCTCCCATGTCCAGGCCTCCTGCTGCTGGTATTGGGCAAAGCCGTCCATATGACAGACCAATAAGCCCGAATTGCCGGCAGGCCTGAGCCGCAGATCCACCTCATACAATTCACCCGAGGCAGTTTTGGTAGCGAAAATATGCATAATCCGCTGCGCCAGGCGCAGATAAAACTGACGCGATTCAATAGATTTTTCGCCAGATGTCAGTTCATTGCCGTCACAACCGTGGATAAACACCAGATCCAAATCTGAGCCATAACCTAATTCCAGCCCCCCCAACTTGCCATACCCAACCACCGCAAATTGCAGGTTATCGTCGCTGGCTCCGGCCGGATAGCCATAGCGCGCTGTCATTTGCTGCCAGGCCAGATGCACCGCTTGATCAATTATGGCTTCGGCCAGATAGGTCAGGTGGTCACTGACCTTCATGACCGGCAGCGCCCCCGTCACATCCGCGGCGGCAATGCGCAACTGTTCAGCCAGTTTGTACTGACGCAGGGTTTCCATTTGTAATTCGAGATCATCCGGGTCGATACGCAGAAAATACTGGCGGATTTCCGAAGCATAACTTTGCAGCGGCGTCGGCTGATAGAGCATTTGTGGATTGAGTAATTCATCAAGCAATACCGGGAAACGCGCAATTTGCTCAGTGATCCAGGGGCTGGCGGCACACAAGCGGATTAACTGGCGCAGAGCTCCCTGATTCTCAAACAACAGTTCCAGATAGGCAGTGCGGCGACTAATCGCTTTAATCACGGTGTACAAACGTGGCAGCGAGGATGCATCGTCTGAGCGCACAACCTCCTGCAAAATCAGTGGCATCAGCTTATCCAGGGTTTCTTTCCCACGCTGGCCAATGGGGTGATGCAGCATATAGTCGCGAAAGTGCTGCCAGGCCGGCCATAAGTCTGCAATCTGGGTTTGACTAAGTTTATCGGCCAATAGCGCCTGAGCCTCGTTGTCACTGAGTTCCAGTAACCAGGCATCGTTAAATTCAGCATCACAACTGCTGGCGCCTTCGGCTTCTTCGCCAATCAGAAGTTCAAAATGATGACTAACCTCGGCCATCACCCCCTGCACCTGAGCTAACAGCGCGGAAAAGTCGGCGACCTCACAAACCCTGCATAAACGCTGTTGGTTTAATCCGTCGTCCGGTAACGTCTGGGTCTGTGCATCATTAAATTGCTGCAGGTAATGCTCAACCCGGCGCAGATACAAATAACAGTCGCGCAATGCCTGACAATCTGAGGCTTCAAGCACTTGTTCCTGTTCCATCACCTGTAAGGTTTGCAGCAGGTTGCGAGTTTGCAAAGATGCCTGCCGACCGGCACGGATCAATTGCAGACTTTGCACAATAAATTCAATTTCACGGATACCACCGGCGCCCAGCTTGATGTTGTTGGTCAGCTGACGTCGACGTACTTCCTGACTGATCATGGACTTCATGCGGCGCAGCGACTCAATGGCACTGAAGTCGATATAGCGGCGAAATACAAACGGCCGACGGATCTGTTCCAGCTGCTCACTGTAGCGGCCATCCGGGTTAATAATCCGTGCCTTGAGCATGGCGTAACGCTCCCAGTCACGTCCCTGCTGTTGATAATAATCTTCCAGCGCGGCGAAATGGCTGACAATCGGCCCGCTGTCACCGAATGGGCGCAAACGCATATCCACCCGGAACACCTGCCCGTCAGCGGTGATTTGATGCAAGGCAGCGATAAGCTTTTGCGCCAGCCGCTGGAACCAGATCTGATGTTCAAGGCCACGCCTGGCGTCAGTTTCACCCGGCTCGGGATAAGCAAAAATCAGGTCAATGTCGGATGAGAAATTCAGTTCCTGCCCGCCCAGTTTACCCATGCCCCAAATCAGCATAGGTTGAGGGCCGAGACTCCCCATCGGCATGCCGTGTTTACTGCACATATCGGCGTACAACCAGTGATAGGCGCCATTAATCAGCGTATCGGCCAGTGCCGAAACGTCGGTCAGTGATTGCGCGATGGATTGCTGATGGGTCAGATCCCGCCACGCCAACTGCACCATCCAGCGGCGGCGAAAACGGCGCAAGTGCTGGGCAAGATTGGCTTCATCCTGTATCTCATGAATTTGCGACCAATAGTTGGCGTAATCGGGCTGAGCGCAGGACAGTTGCTTATCGATAAATAACCAACTGAGTAACTCAGCATCTTTCAGGCAACTGTCGGCAATAAAATCGCTCAGCGAAAAGCCAACAATAATATCCGGGGCGAAGACCTGTAAGGCCTCAGCCTGCTGCGGATAACGCTCTGAAAACTGTTGCCAGACGGCCTGGCCTTTGGCTTGTAACACGCTTGCTCCGGTATGCGGGCTGGCTTGTCTGGGATAAATACTTGCCAGTCGCGCAGAATGATCTGATCATGACTGCCATGAGTTTACAAGAATGTTTCCGTTATGCAGCAAATACTTAGCCAGATTTCCCTGAGTGGCCATGACCTCACAACGATGGGGCTGGACCTGTTTCTGGGGTTGTTCATTCTGGTGTTAATGCGATGGGCGTATTCGCTGTGGGTGCGTATCGATTTTCGCGAAGAATTAGCACGCAAGGATAATTTTGCGTTGGGGATCAGCATCGCAGGGGCCCTGCTATCCATTGCCATGCTGATCACCGCAGTGGTCAGTAGCTTTACCATGATGGCCTATCAGCAAATGGCGATAAAACTGATTAGCTATGGCCTGGTTGGTATATTGCTGATCAAAGTGGGCCGGGTTGCCCATGACCGCCTGGTTCTCAGTCGCTTTAACAAGCACGACCAAATTATGCAGGGCAATATCAGCATTGCCTTCGTCGATGCAGCCGGTGCAATCGCCATGGCACTGATCGTGTCTTCGGTTTTACGCTGGACCCGCAGTATTGATATCAATGGCCTGATTGCCATCGCATCTGGCTTTGTCGTTGCGCTAACCATGATTTTACTGACGACCCGTGCGGTAGAGCATCATTACGCGGCAAATAACCAGAATGATGATATGCAGGACGCACTGGTACGCGGGCAGTTCGCGCTGGCGGTTCGCCATGCCGGGCAAATTCTCGGGGTATCCATTGCGGTATCGGCCGGTGAACATATTATTCAGTATCAGCCACAGGCCTATGTGAATAACCTGTTGAGCTGGTTACTGGTTGCGACTGTCCTGACAATCACCAGTGTGGTGCTGACACTGATTGCCAAACGCATCGTGTTATTTGGTATCAATCTGGTACGTGAAGTGGATCATCAGCACAATGTCGGCATCGCCAGTATTGAAATGATTCTAAGCATTGGCATGGCCATGTTACTCAGAGGTGTCGTAAGCGTATGAAACTGGTCGACCGCCACGGCAATGCCCTGAAGCCGTTTGATATCGGCATGATGCTGCTGTCACTGGTGGCGGTTGTGCTGGTCAGCGTGTTGTTACTCGTCCCGTTAGAAGACGACGTACGTAACTATCTGCTGACCATGGATACCTTTATCTGCCTGATCTTTCTGGCACATTTTCTGTTCAACTGGCTCACTGCCGACTCCCCGCTAACGTATCTGAAGCATCATTGGATCGACTTAATTGCCAGTATCCCCGCGGTGGAGCCGTTTCGGCTGGCGCGCTTTTTACAGGTATTCCGGGTTATCCGCCTGCTGCGCGCTGCCCACTACAGCCTGCTGCCAACCTTTAAAGCGCGAATTCAGACCACGCTGGCCACCCTGATGGCGGTATTGATTGTGGTGATCGGTGGTGCCGGACTGTCTATTTATCTGGTCGAACATAACGCGCCCGGTGCCATGATCAAAACCGCTGAAGATGCCCTATGGTGGTCGCTGGTGACTATCTCCACCGTAGGCTACGGCGATTTTTACCCGGTCACCACCACTGGCCGGATTATTGCGGTACTGCTGATTATGAGTGGCGTGAGTTTATTCGGCGTTATCTCCGGTTATCTGGTGTCACACTTTATAACGCCGGATGAAGACGACCAGTTAGCCCTGCAAAGTAAACGCCTGAGCCGTATTGATGTGCAGGTAGAAGACCTGACCCATTCGGTCAATCGTCTGCATGAAAAACTCGATCAATTGCTGGCCGACAAAGCCCGCAGTAGCGAAGATAAATAATCCTCACTGTCCACCGGTAAGGGTTGCGTGCCCGCGATTATTGCCAGCTTGGTTTGGCGGTTTTGCTGCTTAATCCAGTATTCGGTTTGCGCCGCGCTACGTCTGTCCGCCAAGGCATGACAAAACACCAGCTCCAATGGCCCTTTGCCAATCAGTGCCTTAGCGCCCTTACCCTGTGCGTGTTGCAAAAACCGACGCTTGGGATCGACTGTGATACCGGTATAAAGCTGATTCAACCGATTCCGGATCAGATACACAAACCAGCGCTGTGCCGAGTCAGTCATAGGTCGCCCACCCTGTGTGGCAAATGGCTATGTAAATAGTCCACCAGCATCGCCACTTTCGGCGCCAACTGGCGGTTCTGACTATATACCGCCCATACGCCTTCACTTGCGTCCCGATAATCGGCCAGCACTTCACGCAACTGGCCGCTGGCCAGCGCCTCTTTCACATAATAATCCGGCAGTTGTACCAGCCCTAAGCCCTGCCTGGCGGCATCCAGCAGTGCGCTGCCAGAATTGCAGCGCAAGCGCCCATGCACCCGCATGGTTCTTAACTTACCCTGTTCCTGAAAGCGCCACACATCCAGACTGCCGAGCAGGCACTGATGACGCGACAAGTCCTGTAAACGCAGTGGTGTGCCATGGGCGTTTAAATAAGCGGGTGAGCCACATACGTAGACCTGACGATTGGCCAGGCGCCGCGCGATCAGGCTGGAGTCGGCCAGGCGACCGAGGCGCACCGCCACATCCACATTATGCTCAAGCAAATCCAGAGTTTGATTGGTCAGTACCAAATCCAGTTCCAGCTGCGGATACTGCTGCATAAAACGATTGAGCAGTGGCGCAATATAACGCTCACCATAGGTGACAGGTGCGGTAACCCTCAGCTTGCCCGCCGGACTTTGCTGCAGTTGCTGCAACGCCTGCTGTGCCTGTTGCAGCCCATCCACCAGCACCCGGCAATGTTGATAAAACAACTGCCCGGCTTCAGTCATCGTCACTTTGCGTGTGGTGCGGTTCAGTAACCTTACTGCCAGCGTCGCTTCCAGCGTGGCAACCTTACGGCTGATATTCACCACCGAGCACTGCAGTCGTCTGGCCGCACCGGTAAAGGAGCCGGCGTCGACCACCGCAACAAACTCATTAACTCCTTCCCAATCCTGCATTTATTTCATATTTGTAATAATAATTTTCATTACAACAGGATTATCCACAATAAGCGCTCACGTACAATCCCAATAAAACCCGGCGCGTTGCTCATCGCACGCTATGCTGATTACTTTACTTATCATAAGGATCCCCTATGCCACTGGAACTGCAACTTGGCCAAACCTCCATTAAAACCCGTGCGGCTGTGGCCTGGAAAGCCGGCGCACCACTGAGCATTGAAGAAGTCGATTTGGCGCTGCCGAAAAAAGGCGAAGTGCTGGTACGCATCGTCGCCACCGGCGTGTGTCACACCGATGCCTACACCCTTTCCGGCGATGACCCGGAGGGATTGTTTCCGGCCATCCTCGGTCATGAAGGTGGCGGTATCGTTGAAATGGTGGGCGAAGGTGTCACCTCTGTGGCGGTCGGTGATCATGTGATTCCGCTCTACACTCCGGAATGTGGCCAGTGTAAGTTTTGCTTATCGGGCAAAACCAATTTATGCCAGGCGATCCGCACCACGCAGGGCAAAGGCCTGATGCCCGATGGCACCAGTCGTTTCAGTAAAGATGGGCAAACCATCTACCACTATATGGGTACCTCGACCTTCTCCGAATACACCGTTTTGCCAGACATCGCACTGGCAAAAATTCCGAAGCAAGCTCCGCTGGAAAAGGTCTGTTTGCTGGGCTGTGGCGTCACCACTGGCATGGGTGCGGTAACTAATGCGGCGCGTGTTCAGCCTGGCGATACCGTTGCCGTGTTCGGGCTCGGTGGCATTGGCCTGAGTGTGATTTTGGGTGCGGTAATGGCAAAAGCCGGGCGGATTATTGCCATCGATATCAATGAAGATAAATTCACTATCGCTAAACAACTGGGTGCCACCGACTGTATCAATCCAGCGGACTACGACAAGCCGATTCAGGAGGTGATTGTTGAGATGACCGACGGCGGCGTGGACTGGTCCTTTGAATGTATTGGTAATGTCAAAGTTATGCGCTCGGCGCTGGAATGCTGCCACAAAGGCTGGGGCGAGTCCGTAATCATTGGCGTAGCCGGTGCAGGACAGGAAATCTCGACTCGTCCATTCCAGTTGGTGACGGGCCGGGTATGGCGTGGTACCGCGTTTGGGGGCGTAAAAGGCCGCTCGCAACTGCCGGAATATGTGCAGCGGTATCTGGATGGCGAGTTTGAGTTGGATACCTTTATTACTCATACCATGGGGTTGGAGGATATTAACCATGCCTTTGACCTGATGCATGAAGGTAAGTCTATTCGTAGTGTGGTGCACTTCTGATGACCAACCTTGAACCTATCGCCAGTCACCGCCTGCATGACGGTTGGCAACGTCAGTACAAACATCAGTCGGCGGTGCTGAACTGTACGATGCAGTTTTCAGTGTACTTACCGCCACAGGCGGAGCATCAGGCCCTGCCGGTGTTGTACTGGTTGTCCGGCCTGACCTGCACTGACGAGAACTTTTCGCAAAAATCCGCGGCGCAGCGCGCCGCCGCTGAACATGGCATTATTCTGGTCATTCCGGACACCAGCCCGCGTGGCGATGACGTGGCGGATGATGACGCCTACGATTTGGGTAAAGGTGCGGGGTTCTATCTCAATGCCACCCAGGCGCCGTGGTCAGCGCACTATCGCATGGCAGATTACGTGGTCGAAGAATTGCCGGCATTGATCACCCAGGCATTTAATACCAATGGTCGTGCATCTATTTCAGGCCACAGTATGGGCGGTCATGGGGCGCTGACGCTGGCGATTAAACACCCGCAAAACTATTGCTCAGTGAGTGCCTTCGCGCCCATCGTCTCCCCCACTACTTGCCCCTGGGGGCAAAAAGCGTTTAACGCGTACCTGGGTGACGATCAGGCTCAATGGGCTGATTTCGATGCGTGTTTGTTATTGAAAAAGCACGGGCTGAAGCTGCCGGTCAAAATTGATCAGGGGCTGGCAGATAATTTTCTCGACTCGCAACAACTGACCAAACCGTTTGAGCAACAGTGTCAGCAACAACAGGTCGCAGCAGATATCCAGTACCATGATGGCTATGACCATAGCTACTATTTCATTAGCAGCTTTATTGATGCACATATCGCGTTCCATGCGCAGGCATTGCACAAACCAGGCTAGCCAAATCCGCTTGGGAGCCGATTTAGCCCTTTCTTTTTGTGGTTAAATCGGCAACCATTGGCGCAGTTTTTTCTCAACAGGCAGTCTCGTTGTGGCACAGCTCTACTTCTACTATTCGGCAATGAATGCCGGCAAATCCACCTCTTTACTCCAGTCTGCATATAACTACCGTGAGCGCGGTATGCATGTGGCGCTGTACACCGCCGCCCTGGACGACCGCTTTGGTAAAGGCTTAATTGCCTCGCGCATTGGTCTTAAGGCCGAAGCCAGTCTGTTCAATGAAGAAACCAATCTGTTTAAAGAAATGCATAAGCTGCACAATCAGCAGCCACTGGATTGCGTGTTTATTGATGAGGCGCAGTTCCTTTCCAAACAGCAGGTCATGCAGCTGACCCAGGTGGTGGATGAACTGGATATCCCGGTATTGGCTTACGGCCTGCGAACCGACTTCACCGGCGAAACCTTTAGCGGTAGCAAATACCTGCTGGCCTGGTGCGACAAGATGGTCGAGCTAAAAACCGTCTGTCATTGCGGGCGCAAGGCCAATTTTGTGGTACGCATGGATGAAAACGGCAATGCAGTGCGCGATGGCGAACAGGTCGCCATTGGTGGCAACGACCAGTATGTCTCCATGTGCCGTAAACATTTTCGCGATCTCGTCTGGTAAAAATTCATCAGGTGGCATCATCCGATGCCACTATTCCGACCACTTCTGTATCCTGCGCCAGCGTTGAGTTGTAGAAAAAATCAGTTCAAATGCACGGCAATTTAACCTAATTAACACCTCGTTTTTGCTTGAAAATTAATCACATAGGGTTAGAGTCAGAGTATCGTCATGACGATACCGTCTGTACGCGGCAGCCCGGCACACTACTAAAACCATATGCCTTTATCGCCGCGATACGTTTAAAAATAATGATTCCAGGAACAACCCATGAAGTTAAAACATCTTACCCTATCTCTACTGTTAGCCGGTGGCTCACTGGCCACCAATGCCGTTGCTGTTAATGAACATGCCATTGCCCATGCCAACGACAACGCCAAGTTCTTACGCTGCGGCACACCTACCCCATCTGCTAAACAGGCAGAGTTGCGCGAAACCTATTTCCGCCAGTTACAGGGCAACCAAAAAGGTAAGCCAGGTGGTGGAAATGGCGGCGGCAACCAACCACGCCCGGACGGCTCGGTGGTCGTTGATGTGTATTTCCATGTGATCACCGATAGCAGTGGTAACGGCAATCTGTCATCGGGCACCGTCAACGCCCAGATGCAAGTATTGAACGAAGCGTATGCCAACACACCGTTTACCTTTAATCTGGTACAGGTTACCACCACGGCCAACAATAGCTGGTATACCGCAGGCTATGGCAGCGCAGCCGAGCGCGATATGAAATCTACCCTGCGTCAGGGTGATGCCGGCGATTTGAACTTCTATACCAACAATATGGGGGGCGGTTTACTGGGTTGGGCGACCTTCCCATCTGACTACGCCTCCAATCCGGAAAACGATGGCGTGGTAGTGCTGTTCTCGTCACTGCCTGGTGGCACGGCCGCTCCATACAACGAAGGCGATACCGGTACTCACGAAGTAGGTCACTGGCTTGGCCTGTATCACACCTTCCAGGGTGGTTGTGGCGGCAGCGGTGACTATGTCAGCGATACCCCTGCAGAGAAAAGCGCCGCATATGGTTGCCCGGTCGGTCGCGACTCCTGTACATCAGGTAAAAATGCCAGCGGTTTAGATCCTATCAACAACTTTATGGACTATACCGACGACGCCTGTATGTACGAGTTCAGCGAAGGTCAGGCACTGCGTGCCGATCAACAATCGCAAACCTTCCGCGGATTGTAATTACACCCACAAGGCTGCTTCGGCAGCCTTTTTATTTTGTCGAATTTTTACCCAGCCAATTTCACTTAATCGTTCGATTAAAATCCCTTGCTACTGTTAGCGCTTAGTATAAGATGCGCGCAAATTGCTGATAGCCAATCAGCGTCTGGGCTCCTCAAAGCGCCGGCGAGTAACTATTCAGAATAGATTGTCCACTGAGTGGGTAATGTTCTCTCAGTGCTCGCTAACCCACTGTACTGCCAACCGCAGTCGATTTGAGGATGCTATGCAGCTAAACCTGCTTGAAGTTATTCACACCCCTGCTGATTCGCTGGATCATCAGGACAGCCTGATCGAAGCCGAACGTATCAAACGTCTGGTCGCCATCCATGGCTCACCACTCTTGATCCTCGATTGCAATGCAGTCCGCCGTCAATACCGCGCTTTGCAGCAGGCCTTACCCGGTGTGCAATTGCACTATGCGCTCAAACCCCTGCCCCATGCAGATGTAGTCACTACCCTGATGGAAGAAGGCGCCTGTTTCGATTTAGCCACCAATGGAGAAGTGGATTTAGTCGCGTCACTGGGTGTTGCACCGACCAATACCATTCATACCCATCCCATCAAACGCGATAGCGATATTCGCCATGCGCTGGGTTTTGGTTGTAACACCCTGGTATTTGATAACCAGGATGAACTGCTGAAATTTGTGCCTTATCGCGATCAGGTCAAACTGTTACTGCGCGTGAGTTTCCGCAGTCTCGCCACCAAGGTGGATTTGTCCAAAAAGTTTGGCTGTCGCCCGGAAGATGCATTATCGCTGCTCGCGCAAGCGGCTGAACTGGGCATCTGCGTGACCGGGCTATCTTTCCATGTGGGCTCGCAAGCACTGGATCCGAGTAAGCATGTGGAAGCGATTCGTGCCTGTGGCGAGATTATCCGTCAGGCCGCTGAATTGGGTTTACCCTCATTAAATACCGTCGATATCGGTGGCGGGTTCCCGGTCGACTATGTCGAGCCGGTATTACCAATCGATACCTTCTGTGCACCGATTCGTGCCGCGCTGGCAACCTTGCCTGCGGGTACACGGTTGCTCGCCGAGCCGGGACGTTTTATTGCCGCTCCGGCCATGACCGCAGTCGCAACCGTGATGGGCAAAGCGCAGCGCGAAGGCAAGTGGTGGTATTACCTGGATGACGGTGTATATGGCTCATACAGTGGCATTTTGTTTGACCATACCCATTACCCAATTGATAGCCTGAATTTCTTCGGCGAGCGTCAGCCTTGTGTGCTGGCAGGCCCAACCTGCGACAGCATAGACGTGATTGAAGAAAATATTCTGCTGCCAGAATTACACAACGGTGATTTGATTATCGGCCGGATGATGGGGGCGTATACCTCTGCTACCGCCACAGAATTTAATTTCTTCCGCAAAGCCAGCATTGTGGTGATCAACCAAACCCACAATCAGGACTGCGCCGTGGTACCACTGTCCGCCTGATGACATACAAGAGCCCTCCGCCGAGGGCTTTTTTATTTGCGCCACCTATCCTTGCTACCCCTGCAGCATATCCCCTATTAACCTTTTCAAATGAATCACGGCATTCACTGAAAAGTGATCTATATTGTTGTTGTGTAAGTAAATTTTTATTCCTAACTACCAAAAGGATAAGTAATGAAGCGTTTAAATTCTTTACTCTGCGGCAGCCTGATGGCTCTGACTGCCATGGCAGGCACCTGTCACGCTGGCGTGGTATCGTCTGACGTGGTTATGCAACAACAGAAAAGTTTTTACGGCAAGGCACAGTTGATAGCTATGGTTGACAGAGCAGACGTCAATGCCAAATTGATTAGTCTCGGCGTCAATCGTGCCGACGCGATTGCACGCATCAATGCGTTAACTGATGAAGAAATTAACAAACTGAATCAGGAGTTAGAGTCAGCCCCGGCAGGCGGTATTGTCGGAGCGGTGTTAACCGTGCTGGCGATTATTGCTATTCTCGATCTGGTTGGCGTTACTGACGTGTACCCCTTTATCCGACCGATCAATAGCTAATGGTGCGTTATCTATCTCACTATGCCTGCTTATTAGCAGGCATTTTGTTGCTTGGCGGCTGCCAATCGAGATTATCCAGCGAGCAAATTGCGCCTTTACTAAATACACTGGATACCAGACAACACTACATAGCATCGGTACCTTTTTACCCACAGCAGGATTTTTACTGCGGCCCTACCACCTTAACCGAGGTATTTAACTTTTACGGGCACAACTACTCACCCGATGATATCGCGCCAAAGTTATTTATTCCTGAGCGGGAGGGCAGCTTACAGTTAGAAATGATCAGCGCGACCCGGCAACATGGTTTATTACCCTATGCAGAAACAGGCAATCTGCAGACCTTATTACAGCTATTGCGCGCCAATATTCCTGTCATCGTATTACAAAACCTCTCCATCCCCTGGTTTCCACAATGGCATTATGCGCTGGTGACAGGGTACGACATCGACGCACAAACCCTGCGTTTACATACCGGAGTAACGCCTGATCATGTGATGTCCTTTGCTCTGTTTGAAAAAACCTGGGCACGTGGCGGTCACTGGCTACTGGCACCGCTACAGACAACCAGCCGTAGTGACGGGATTGACCCCTTTGTGTATATCGGTGCCGCTTACGACATGATGACTGCCGCCAGCATGGACGAAGGACTGGCATTTATGCAACAGGCCACCACTTTGTGGCCGGATGACTGGCGCGGATACTTTTTTATCGCTAATGCCCACATTGCCAGCGAGCCATCAGTGGCCGCTAGCTGGTTTGCCAAAGGCTTTCAGGCCGGTAAAAACCAAGCCGCTTACGTAAACAATTATGCTTATGTGCTGGCTGAGTTAGGATGCAGGCAAAGCGCACTTGATATCATTACAGATGGCCTTGCACAATTTCCTGACAATACCGATCTTATCACCACCCAGCAGGAAATTCTGCAATCCCCGGCAGCTAGCCAATGCAAAGTCGTAGAAGCGGTCGGCGGTTAATCTGCGTAAACAACCCTAACAAAAAAGCCCACTGAAAAGTGGGCTTTTGGCATTGCACGCGTGAGCAGCAATTATTCTGGCGTTACCGCATTGTGATACACGTTCTGCACGTCGTCACAATCTTCCAGCATGGCTAAAAACTTGTCGTACATTGGCATATCATCTGCATTGATGGCATGTTCGGTCTGCGGTACGAAAGTAATCTCTTCCACGTCAAACGCAATATCCGGCATGGCTTCTGTCAGCGCCGTCTTAACCGCGAAAAACTCGGTGTGCGGAGCGAACACAGTAATGTTGCCATCTTCTGCTTCCACATCGGTCACATCCACATCCGCCATCATCAGGATTTCCAGAATTGCATCTTCGTCGTCACCGGCGAATGAGAAAATCGCCTGATGCTCGAACATATGTGATACCGCGCCAGACACGCCAATTTTGGCACCGGTTTTGGTAAAGCAGTTACGCACGTCGGTGATGGTACGGTTTGGATTGTCGGTCAGACAGTCAACAATCACCATAAAGCCACCCGGACCAAAGCCTTCGTAACGCGCCGGTGAATAATCTTCCCCTGCACCGCCAGTAGCTTTTTCGATGGCTTTATCGATAACGTGGCCAGGCACTTGGTCTTTCTTGGCTTTTTCGATCAGACGCTTGAGTGACTGGTTGGTCGCCGGGTCTGGACCGCCGTTTTTGGCGACCACGTAAATTTCTTTACCGTATTTGGAATAAACTTTGGTTTTTGCACCCGCCGTCTTCATCATGGATGCTTTGCGTACTTCGAAGGCTCGACCCATCGTTATCGTCTCTTGTTGCACTCGCTAATAATGGGCGCAGATTTTACCTATTTAATCGCCCGATACCAAATTTTGATGACTGCCAATCTGAATCTCGGCTGCTACAGGGTGTAATTAAATTGATAAAAGTGTTTGCCATTGGTGATTTCGATGCGCATCTGGCCTTTTAAGCTTTTCAGCTCTCCGGTTCCCGAGTCTGGGATCACCTCCAACAACTGGCGTTGATTGCCTTTATCCATCAAGCCAAAGTGCTGCAACACGAAACTGCCCTGTTTCCCATCCAGCGTGCCGCTAACCTGTTCTATTGCCACATACCCGGCAGAGCCTTTTTGCGCTGTCATGCAACTGAGCATTTCACCTTTCGAGGTGGCCGACAGTTCGCCGGAAAATACTTTGCTAATCGCCATGCGCCCGCTTTGCATGCCGCCCTCGCAGTGCAAATTGGTCTCCAGTGGCGTCAACTCTACTTTGAATTCACCCTTAATCTGGCTCACATTAACTCTCCCTGCTAAACAAACGGGTATCTAGTGATGGAAATTGCTCAAATGCGGGTTTGGCAAAATAGTAGCCCTGAAACAGGTCGATGCCACTATCCCGTAAACACGCATATTCTTCATAGGTTTCAATGCCTTCGGCAATTAATTGTGCATCGATTTGCTCACATAGTCCCACACAGGCGCGCACAATAGCCTGGCGTTTTTTGTCCTGATGCACGTTGCGGATCAAGGCCATATCCAGCTTAATCATATCCGGCTGAATATCTGCCAGTAGGTTCAAGCCCGAATAACCCGCACCAAAATCATCCAGCGCAGTTTTAAAACCTAACTCATGATACGAGTTAATAATGTTCTTGATGTGCTGCACATCGCGTAACTGTTCAGTTTCAGTAAACTCAAACACAATGCGACGGGTATCGAAGCCGTATTCCTGCGCGGCATTGAGCGTAGTGCGAATACATAGCTCGGGCCGATAGATGGCGTTTGGCATGAAATTAATATTTAACAGGCAATTATCGCTGAACTGACTCGCCAGCTCGATGGCTTTAACCCGGCAGGTTTGATCGAAGCGATAACGATTATGTTCATTTATTTGCGCTATGACCTGACCAGCAGATTCCCCATTCACCCCGCGCACCAGTGCTTCCTGGGCGAAGATACGCTGATTTACCGCATCGACAATGGGTTGAAACGCCATGCTTATGGCAAAGCCCAACGCCTCACCGCTGCGACACTGGGCACAGGACAGTTCACGAAAATCGCTGGGTTTACTCATGGGGTCGCTCATAAACACACCGGATTTCATTAGCTTACCACTTCGTACAGATTTTGTGCGAGTTGAAAAAAAACCGCCTGACGGCGGTTTTTTCAAAACTGGCTAAGCATTACGCAATGGAGGCCTGATAGATAGACTCAATGGTCGCATCCAACGTACTGTCAAAGTCGGCATCGCTTTGTTGTGCAGACAGGCCTTCAGTTAACGCTCGGCTGAAACTGGCGATCATGCCTTTGTTTTCTGCCAACTTCTGATTCGCCACTTCACGGCTGTAGCCACCCGACAACGCCACCACGCGCACTACACGCGGGTGAGCAATCAGTTCGGCGTAAAAATTGGCGTGACTGGGAATGGTTAATTTCAGCATTACCAACTGGCTGTCATCCAGACTATCCAAATGCTTAAGAATTGACGCTTTTAACAGGGTTTCTGCCGCTGCTTTGTCCGCAATATTAATATCAACTTCCGGCTCAATGATCGGCACTAAGCCCGCTGCGATAATTTGCTTGCCAACCGCAAACTGTTGCGCAACAACTTCTTCGATACCCACGCCATTGGCCGCTTTAATCACGGAACGCATTTTAGTACCAAACACATTCTGCGCATTGGCCTTGGCTAATAACGCATCAAGCTCTGGCATTGGCTTCATAAGCTGTACGCCATTTTGTTCATCGGCCAGACCTTTATCCACTTTCAGGAAAGGAACGACTTGTTTGTCCTGCCACAGGTAGGTCGCGGCGGGTTTACCGTTAAACTCACGTTCCAGGGTATTTTCAAAAAGAATGGCGCCGATAACACGCTCACCGCTAAAGGCCGGGCTGCTGACGATACGGCTACGCATGGCATGAACCATATCGAACATTTCAGCATCGTTTGCGTAAGCAGACTCGTCTACACCGTAAAGCTTCAGAGCTTTGGGGGTACTGCCACCACTTTGATCCAGCGCAGCGATAAATCCACCCTGGTTACGCATTTTATCCAGCATGGCCTGATTAACAGATGCCATAAATATCTCCTTTGCTTCATTTTACCGCCTGCACGGTAAGTGTTTTTTATGTGTAGGGTACAGCGGGTCTTTTGACCTCTTATTGTTGACAGGGCTAGTGTGTCACCCCTGTCAGGTCACGGCAAGCCTCAGGCTTTGCCGCGTTTTTCCAGCATGGCAACCGCCGGTAACACTTTGCCTTCGACGAATTCCAAAAATGCTCCACCACCGGTAGAGATGTAGGAAATCTTGTCGGCTAATTCATATTTGTCGATGGCCGCCAGCGTATCGCCACCACCGGCAATCGAAAACGCCTCACTGTCAGCGATGGCATGGGCCACGACTTCGGTGCCTTTGGCGAAATTATCAAACTCAAACACACCGCATGGGCCGTTCCACAAAATGGTTTTGGCGTTTTTGAGGGCATCGGCCATCTTTTGCGCTGTTTGCGGGCCATAATCGAGGATCTGCTCGTGATCCTGCACTTCATCCAGGTTCTTGACCGTCGCCGTCGCCGTTTCAGAAAACTCAGTGGCAACACGTACATCGATGGCTTCCGGAATATCCAGGGTATTCATCAGGTGCTGAGCCTGTGGGATCAGGTCTGCTTCATATAGGGATTTGCCCACATTGTGGCCGCGCGCAGCAATAAAGGTATTAGAAATACCACCACCAACAATCAACTGATCGCACACTTTGGATAGGGCTTCCAGCACGGTCAGCTTAGTGGATACTTTGGAGCCACCTACCACGGCCACCATCGGGCGCGCCGGGTTATGCAGGGCCTTGCCTAACGCGTCTAACTCATTGGCCAGCAATGGGCCAGCACAGGCAACCGGAGCAAACAACCCTACCCCATGGGTGCTGGCCTGCGCACGGTGCGCGGTACCAAATGCGTCCATCACAAACACATCACACAATGCCGCATACTGACGGGCAAGGGTTTCATTGTCTTTTCCCTCACCCGGGTTAAAGCGCACGTTTTCCAGCACCACCAGTTCACCGGCCGCCACGTCGACACCATCCAGATAATCGCTCACCAGACGGACCGGAAAATCCACCAGAGACTGCAAATGTGCCACCACAGGTTGCAGGGAGAATTCTGCCTCAGGCTTACCTTCTTCCGGTCGGCCCAGGTGTGACATCACCATAACTTTTGCACCGGCGTCGATTGCTGCCTGCAATGTCGGTAGTGCAGCGCGGATCCGCGCATCAGAGGTCACTTTGCCGTCTTTTACCGGTACGTTCAGATCTTCACGAATCAATACCCGTTTCCCGGCCAGATCCAAATCCATCATGCGTATAATTGCCATCGTGCGTCCTCTCTACTGATTCAAAGTTAATGCTTGCATCGCCTGTGCGGTATCCAACATACGATTGGCGAACCCCCACTCGTTGTCACACCACACCAGCGTTTTAATCAAATGTTTATGGCTTACCCTGGTTTGACTGCCATCCACGATGCTGGAATGCGGATCGTGATTAAAATCACAGGACACCAGTGGTTCCTCGGTGTAATCCAGGATCCCCTGTAATTCGCCTTCGCTTGCGGCTTTTAGTACCGCGTTAACTCGCTCGATATTCACCTGAGCGTCTACCGTTACGCTCAAATCCATCGCGGTCACGTTGATGGTTGGCACCCTTACCGCAATCGCTTCAAACTTACCGGCAAATTTGGGCAATATCCGCTCAATGCCGCGCGCCAGACGGGTATCCACCGGAATAATGGACTGACTGGCTGCCCGGGTACGGCGCAAATCAGGATGATACGCATCAATTACCTGCTGATCGTGCATTGAGGAATGAATGGTAGTGATAGTGCCACTGGTGACGCCAAAGTGGCGATCCAGTACTTCAATCACCGGCACGATACAGTTGGTGGTGCAGGAACCATTAGAAATCACATGGTGCTGCGGGCCGAGTAGCTGATGATTGACACCAAACACCACGGTGGCGTCCATATCCCCGCTGCCGGGCTGGGCAAATAACACCTTTTTCGCCCCTTGGCGCAGATGCTTTTCGCCGTCTGCGCGGGATGAAAATGCGCCGGTACATTCCAGCACGATATCCACATCCAGCTCACCCCAATTGAGCTGATCTATATCGGCAAAACGGGTTAACTGAATGGCATCGTCTGCCACCTTCAGCACATCACCTTCGAGGGCAACCGGAAAGGCAAAGCGACCATGGGTAGTGTCGTATTTGAGTAAATGCGCGACGCCAACAGGCTCGGCTAATTCATTGATGGCAACCACCTGAATCTGTTGATGGCGGCCACTTTCATATAACGCGCGCAACACGCTGCGGCCGATTCGGCCAAAACCATTTATGGCTACGCGCAGAGGTGGGGTACTGGTATTCGTCAAGGCTCAGCCTGTAAGGCGTATTTTTGAGCGGCTATTCTGCCGTTTGTCGCCCCGTTCGGCAAGCCAAACACCGAGATTAATGGGTGAAAAAAAGCCGTGCAGCCCCAGTGGCAGAGCGGCACGGCGTAAGGCGGTCAGCCCGGATGGAAACGGCATGACAGCAGTTCGGGTTAACAAACAGCAACGACATGGGACGTTGCCTGATAACTACAGCAAGATTGACACCAAGAATAAAAATCATATTTTTCAATGTGTTATATTTCTATGCATGAGATAATAAACATCGCGCGACCCAACTTCGGGCAATGGGCACCATGGCAGTGCAGCCCGGGTTAAAAAATCCTCACTGCATCAGACAATTAGTAGTTTTCACTGTTGCTTTTTTGCGCGATAGTGGGCATCACCAAGTTCCGCAACGCCGTTGTAGACGGAATTCATAATCACAATCAGGAGCCAATCATCATGTTAGAAAATATCAATATGCAGGAAATGATGGATACCTACATCATTCCGTGGGCCATCAATATCGGCATGGCATTGCTGATTTATATCGTCGGTAAAATTGTTGTGGGTGTGCTGATCAGAGTGCTTGGCACGCTGTTGGAAAAAGCCAAATACGACACCATGCTGGTGAGCTTTATTAAAGCCATCGCCAATTCGGTGTTGATGCTGTTTGTGATCGTCGCCTCGTTAAATGAGTTGGGCGTCGATACCACCTCTCTGGTGGCGTTATTGGGTGCGGCTGGTTTGGCAATTGGTTTGTCATTGCAAGGTTCACTGCAGAACTTCGCTGCCGGCGTGATGCTGCTGGTGTTTAAGCCATTCCGTGCGGGAGATTTCATTGAAGCCGGCGGCGCAACCGGGGTGGTCGAAGGGATCAGTATCTTTACCACCCAAATCAAGACCGGTGACAACAAGTCGGTGATTGTGCCCAATGGCAGTATCTATGGTGGCAATATTACCAATTACTCCGCGAAGCCGACGCGCCGGGTGGATATGACCTTCGGCATCAGTTATGACAGTGACTTACGCAAAGCCAAAGCCATTTTGGAAGAGATGATGGGCGCCGATGAACGCATCCTGAAAGATCCAGCCCCGGTCGTGGCAGTCGCTGCACTGGCAGACTCCAGCGTTAACTTTGTGTGTCGTCCCTGGGTGAATTCCCCCGATTACTGGGCTGTTTTCTGGGATATGCAGGAAAAAGTTAAACTGCGTTTTGATGAAGAAGGCATTGTTATCCCCTTCCCACAAATGGATGTACATGTGCACAAGCCAGAATAAGCATTTACTGCAGATAAAAGCCGGCATTTGCCGGCTTTTTTATTGCCACGCAGGTATAGCTTTTGCTTATAGTTGTTTTTCACTCATGGGAGTACACCATGCATATCAAACTGGATGATTTATGCACAGAGGATATTGCCGACTTTTTACAGGCCCATCTGGCCGACATGCGCGCAACCTCTCCCCCGGAAAGTAAACATGCTTTGGATCTTGATGCCTTGCGTCAGCCTGACATTAAGTTCTGGTCCGCACGGTCTGAAAACCAGATAGCCGGCTGTATCGCCCTGAAGCGACTGGGTCACAGCGACGGTGAAATCAAGTCCATGCGCGTCGCACCACAATGGCGCGGCATGGGGCTTAGCGCCAGTTTACTTGCCGTTCTCGAACAACATGCCAGAGATGCAGGCATTCGTGCGTTGTGGCTGGAAACCGGCAGCATGGCATTTTTCGCCCCGGCACGGCGTTTTTATTTGCGCATGGGGTTTAGCGAGTGCGCACCATTTGCCCAATACAAACCGGATCCAAATAGCGTTTTTATGTCCAAGTTATTGATTTAGTTAGCTTGTTCCAGCCTTCTGCACTAGTATTCAAGGCAATAAACTGCATGGACTGAGTCACAATGCAAACCAACAACCGGGTAGAATTTCGCTTTTTAGCCGAACCCACCGACGTCAATTTTGGCGGCAAGGTACACGGCGGTATGGTGATGAAATGGATCGATCAGGCCTCCTACGCCTGCGCTGCGCAGTGGAGTCGACGCTATTGTGTGACTGTGTCCGCCAACGCGATTCGGTTTATACGGCCAATTCTGGTTGGGCAAATGGTTACCGTCAAAGCACGGATTGTGCATACCGGTCGCACCAGCATGCATATCTATGTGTCGGTCAAAGCAACTGATCCCAAGTCCCCTAGCGAGCATGTCACCAATCGCTGCTTTATTACCTTTATGGCGCTGGATGAAGGTGGTTACCCAAGTGAAGTCCCGCCATGGGTGCCTGACAGTGAAGAAGACAAAAAGCTCGAACGGGTAGCCATCCGCGCCAAGGATTTTGCCAAAGATCTGGACGCTGAGTTTGCTGAGCAACTGGGCTGGAAGTAGTCGTCTGCCATTAATCACCTGATTTCTAAGATAAATAGCAGTATTTTTGCTCGCTTTGTCCAGCGGACAATCGGTAGGCTGTTGGCCGCATAATCAGGACAGGCAGTGAAAATGTTCAGGCAATACACACAGAGTATTTTAACCGGCATGCCAGCCAATCGGCTGCTGGCACTAGATGTTTTCCGCGGCTTAACCATTACCGCCATGGTGCTGGTCAATAATCCTGGTAGCTGGTCACACGTTTATGCGCCGTTGCTGCATGCAAATTGGCATGGCTGGACGCCAACGGATCTCATTTTCCCGTTTTTCGTGTTTATCATGGGCGTCTCCATCGCCATCGTAACCCAGCGTTTGCAAGCGCAAGGCACAAGGTTTGCTGAAGTGTTTAGCGCGAGCTTAATCCGCAGTCTTAAACTCATCGGTCTGGGGTTATTTTTAGCGCTGTTCTTTTATAACTTTCGCGCAGCGGACTACAGCTGGATTGACCAACGTTTGCTGCAAATTCGCCTCCCCGGTGTGCTACAACGCCTAGGCGTTGTCTTTTTATTAACCACCATCATTGTTTATCACTGGCGCTTGAAGGGCCAGCTGGTCTGGATGCTGAGCCTGTTGATTGGCTATTGGTTACTACTGGTATTTGTCCCCTACCCTCTGCCGGATGGCAATATGACGCAGGGCATGTTAGCCCATGGCAATAGCCTGGTAGCCTATGTGGATGCGCAGGTTTTCGGTGCAGAGCATGTATATTACCGTCAGGCCACTCCATACCCGTTTGATCCGGAAGGATTACTCAGCACGCTACCCGCGATGGCCAGCGCGCTAAGCGGCGTAATGTGCGGCCGCGCATTACTCGCCACTCAATGGACTTTGCAGCAAAAAGCCATGCGCTTGTTAGGCGTGGGGCTGGTGTTAATCGCATTGGCTTATGTGTGGGATCTGTCCCTACCGATAAACAAGGCACTATGGACATCCAGCTATGTGTTGTTAACCACTGGCATGGCCTGTGTGTTACTGGCGGCATTGCTATGGATGTTGGATATACAAGGCTGGACACAGTGGAGCGCGCCATTTGTGGTATTCGGCGTCAACGCCATCGCGTTTTATATGTTTTCGGCCATCCTTGCCCGGCTGCTGATGATGCTGCCAGTGGCCGACACTAGCGCCGGCAATTGGTTATATCAGTCTTTATTCCAACCTCTTTTTGGGGATAAGCCCGGCTCGCTGGCTTATGCTATGTGCTTTTGCGCCCTGTGCTACGTGGCCATGCACATCCTCTACCAACGCAGAATTTTCCTTAAGGTGTAATCACCGGATAATTGCTATTACCCCAATCGCTGTGTGGATTGGCCAGCATGATACGAATAATAATCGGGATCATTTGCGCCAGTATCGCACAGCCATCGCGCAACTGATGGCGGTTTATCTTGCTGTTCCAGGTGGCACCGCCATGTACGATTTGATTACGCAAGGTATACAGACGGGAAAAGACCACCCCTAATACTTTGTCGTCTTTTTTTGCACTTAATGCCTGAATCGCCGTTTGATTTGCTCGAGAGAACTTAGTCAGAAAGGCATCCTGGCTAATCTGACCATTCTGAAAATCCCAGAACGGCTGAAAGATATATTTATTATTTAGCAACACCCGGATTGCCTGAGGGAAGGTTTCCCACAAAGAAGTGTAGATGTGTTGATCTTTATCCAGTGAGCAGAGCATCACAAAGAAATCGTTATACTGTTTGGACTCTGACTCCGATGCATCGGAGATGTTCTGGGCATAGGCGGCATTAAACGCAATCCAGTAAAATATAAAACGGCTGTCCAAATCCGTCATTTGCTCAGCATGGTTAAACCAGCTTAGTGCTCGGTGGATTCGTAGATTGAGGGTGTCAGGGAATGTATCCCTGACACGACGATGGGCGTTCTTCAGCTCGAGATAAGCCATGTTGCTTCCTTGTCCGAAATGTGACAAACCATCGTCACGATAACCCATAGTGAGGACAGGACTGCAACAAAGTCAAGGCCGTTCAAAAACTAAACCACCTTGACTGTAAACAATGGTCTTATTTACCCGAGTATGTATTCAATTTCTTTTATTTCACCTTCTGTCAGATTCAGATGGCTTTGCGCCGCTACGATATCCTCAATCTGCGCAACTTTGCTCGCACCAATTATCACCGAACACACGGATGCCTGACGATGCAACCAGCAGATTGCCAATTGCGCCATGGTTTGGCCACGTCGCTGGGCGATGGCATTAAGTGCCTGTACTTTGGCGATTTTGTCAGCACTGACCTGCTCTGCATTTAAAAACGGGTTGTTGCCATCCGCGGCGCGCGAGTCAGATGGGATACCCTGCAAATATTTATTGGTGAGTAACCCTTGTGCCAGTGGTGAATAGGGAATGCAGCCAATGCCGAGGTTCCCCAGCTCCACATGCAGATTATCCTCTTCTGTCCAACGATCGAACATCGAATAGCGCGGTTGATGCAACACACAAGGTGTGCCCAGATCTTTGAGGATAGCCGCGGCACGCCGGGTCTCTGCCGCATTGTAATTAGACAGTCCTACATACAACGCTTTACCGGCACGTACCACACTGTCCAGTGCACCCATGGTTTCTTCCAGCGGAGTGTGTGGATCGGGTCGATGTGAATAAAACACATCCACATAGTCCAGTTGCATGCGCTTCAGACTTTGATCCAGACTACTGATTAGGTACTTGCGAGATCCCCATTCTCCGTAGGGACCATCCCACATGTGGTAGCCAGCCTTAGTGGAGATAATCAGTTCGTCCCGATGCTGCCGCAGGTCGCTGTGTAATACCTTGCCGAAATTAGTCTCTGCACTGCCCGGTGATGGCCCGTAATTATTCGCCAAATCAAAATGCGTGATGCCTAAATCAAAGGAACGCAGCAGCATATCCCTAGCAGTATCGAACGGAGCGGTATCACCAAAGTTATGCCACAACCCCAATGAGACGAAGGGTAACTTTAACCCGCTGTTTCCACATCGTTTATACACCATGTCCTGATAGCGGTTGGTGGCGGCCTGATAGCTCATAATTTTCTCTGATAGCAATTCGGTTTCCACTAGCATAACCAAATTCATCCTTCGGATCAGGCAAGTATTAAATGAATTCGTGTGTAAGCGTCGATGCTGTTTAGCACTGGCAAAATTCAGCAGATTTTTGCAAAATCGCTCGGAAATCAAATTCCAAATGGATAGCAGTACATGGCCGTAAACCCCGATTTACTCAACCAAGCGCAGCGATTTGCTGATTGGCTCCAACATCAGGCCCTGCCATTGTGGGTAAAACACGGGCAATTAAACGATGGCGGCAGCGTCGAGCGATTGACGGTACAGGCCACGCCAAATCTGCAGGACAATCGGCGGGTCCGGGTCCATGCCCGGCAAATTTATGCCTACAGCGCCGCCGTAGAAATGGGCTGGCTGGATCGCGCCACCGGCGAAAAGCTGGTTGAAGGCCTGCACGACTATTTAAACACCCATGGTCGCAATCCGGACACCCCGGTTGGGTACGCCCACGTGCTCACAGGTGAAAACCAGTTGGTCGATGGCAAACTGGATTTGTATGATTGTGCCTTTCATATTTTTGCCGCTACCTATCGCTATAAAGTGTTCGCTCAGCAAGACGCGCTACAGCAGGCCGATGGGATACTGAATTATCTGGACTCGCAGCTCAAAGGCCCGGGCTTAGGCTGGCTGGAAGGCAACTATATCGCTGATGTGCGGCGCCAGAATCCGCATATGCACTTGTTTGAAACCTTTCTGGCATTGTATGAGGCCACCAATCAGGCGCGTTATCTGGATTACGCCCGCCAAATGTTCGCGTTATTCGAGCAGGTTTTTTTCGATAAACAGCATGGCGTGCTGTTAGAGTTTTTTGACCACCACTGGACTCCTGCGCCTGATGGTAAGGGCCAGTTAATCGAACCGGGACATATGTTTGAATGGGTCTGGTTACTCCGTCGTTATCAGCGCCATACAGGTACAGAAACCGGCCATTACTGCGAACAACTGATTGAGCACGGCTTACACTACGGGCTAGATGCGCAGTCAGGCCTGATTTTTGATGAAGTAAGCCTCAGCGGTGAGATCACCAAGCCGACCAAACGAAACTGGCCGGTGATTGAAATGATTAAAGCCTATCTGGCTCAGGCCGAATTTGGTGTTGCCGGTGCAGAGCAACATGCGGCCGAAGCCATTGCCTTGTTATTCCGCTATTTTATCGAGCCTGCTAATCAGGGGTTATTTTTCGATCAACTGGACAGTCACAATCGGGTGGCCAATGACAGCGCCCCTGCCAGCATTCTGTACCACCTGATGCTTGCAGCCGTCGAAGCAACCCTGTATTGCAACAACGCCAACTAGCGAGCGCAGATTATTAAAGACCGGCGCTTTATTGCGCCGGATCAATACGGTTTTTTATCCCTTGATTACACTCACTGGCATTATGAACCTCAATATGACAACGCCATGCCAGCCAAAGAGTATTTCGACCCGACGTTATTAAATAAATACAATACCCAGGGACCACGATATACCTCGTATCCAACCGCGTTGGAATTTCATGACGGCTTCTATCAGCAGGATTGGTTACACGCGTTACAATCGTCACCCAATCGCGATCTGTCGTTGTATGTGCATATCCCGTTTTGTCACAGCCTTTGCTACTACTGCGGCTGCAATAAAGTGGTTACGCGGCACAGCCACAAAGCGGATGAGTACCTGGATGCATTGCAGCGCGAAATGCAAAATCGCAGCCGCTTTTTTGGTGCCTATAAAGTGCGTCAGTTGCATTTAGGCGGTGGTACACCGAGCTTTTTGTCACAAAAACAGATGCAGCGCCTGATGGATAGTCTGCGGGATTATTTTGATTTTGCCGCCGATGCAGAAATCAGCATCGAGGTCGATCCGCGCCGCGTACCAGAAGACTATCCCACACAATTAGCGGCCCATGGCTTTAATCGAATCAGTATCGGTGTACAGGACACGAATAGCGTCGTACAGGAGGCCATCAACCGCTTGCAGGATACCGCGTTTATCGCCCGACTTGTTGGCAGTGCCCGTCAGGCAGGTATGCGCTCGGTTAATCTCGATCTGGTCTATGGTTTGCCTCATCAAACACCAGAGCGATTCGCGCAAACCCTGCAAGACGTGCTTGCGATGGATCCGGATCGAATCTCGCTATTTAGTTACGCCCATATGCCACAACGCTTTGCCGCGCAACGTAAGATCAAGGATGAGTGGTTACCGGATATCAATGCCAAATTCGCCCTGATGCGTCAGGCCATCGAAACCCTGTGTGACGCGGGTTATCAATTTATCGGCATGGATCATTTCGCCAAGCCAAACGATGAACTGGCAATCGCCCAGCGCGAAGGCCGCCTGAACCGCAATTTTCAGGGCTACACCACCACATTTAATTGCGATTTGCTTGGCCTTGGCGTATCTGCCATTAGCCAGATTGGCGGCAGTCTTAGTCAGAACCACAAAGAGATGGCGGATTATTACGAAGCCATTGACTGTATTGGACACGCGTTGCACAAAGGTATCGCACTGAGCGCCGACGACATGTTGCGGGCACGGGTCATCAGCCAGTTAATGTGTAATTTCTCGCTGGATGTGCGCGAAATTGAGCGGCAGTTTGCCATTGTGTTTGCCGATTACTTTGCCGATGAGCTTACCCAACTGCACGACTTCGCTGCGGATGGGCTGTTAAGCCTGTCAGAGAATCGCATTGAAATCTTCCCTCGCGGGCGTTTGCTGGTGCGCAACGTGTGCATGCATTTCGATGCCTACCTGCAACGCCACGCCAAACTGCAACGCTTCTCGCGGGTTATTTAACCCGCCAGCCAGTGCTGCAGCGCGTCCCGCGCCGAACAAAACGCTAACTGATTGAGATCTATCTGTTCGCGCGCCACCCAATGGGCGGCGCGGACTTCCGCCACTTGCAGTGTCAACGATGGTTTGCTGGCAAGTGCGACCTCAAAATACACATCCTGAGTGTGATACAACACACCACCGTAAGGATACTGATTCGCCCAGGCACCCACATAATTAAGGGGTTGGGTAACCCGGATTCCGGTTTCTTCACTAATTTCTCTGATCAGCGCCTGCTCTGCAGACTCAAACGGGTCAACAAAACCACCAGGCAACCCAAGCTGCCCTTTGCCCGGCTCCTTACCACGTTCCAGCAATAACACCTCGTCACCACACACAATGATGGCGCCGACCGCCGTAGCCACGTTGTGAAAATAGGTGAATCCACAGGCGCTGCAGCGCAGTGCTTTGTGATTTTCCAGTAAAACCGACTGGGCACCGCAGCGCATGCAATAAAAATCAGAAAAATTTTCCATCCATTTAACCCCACAACGCTCCACTCCACCGTTATGGCTATGAGTGTAACGAAAAAGGAGCGCCACATGCACAGCTTAGCGATAGAACACACATTTCCGGCTAAACGGTTAATCAGCAGCATGGCAATGGCAGGTTTGGTGACCTTCTCGTTATTTGCCTTAATGCAGCAACTGATTAAACAGGACAATCCGCCACCGCCGGCACCCGATCCGTCTGTTTTCATCGATCCGGTGAATACCCCGCGAGACACACCAGTTGCGCCGCGTCCCGCGTTAAAAGCACCACCACCAGCCATCAAGGCACCGGCGACACCCCAGATGATTACCCCCTCATCAACCGAAGGGCCAACCATCGCCGTACACATCCCTGCACCGGGCATTAACCCGCCCGCAATTGAACCGGGTATCGGCGTCGGGGAGCGGGAAGCAACCCCTTTGGTCAGATATCAGCCCGATTATCCTGCCGATGCAGTACGCAATCATATTGAAGGCTGGGTAAAACTCAGTTTTGATATCAGCCCGGATGGGAGGGTAACCAATATTCAGGTCATGGATGCTGAGCCCAAGCGGGTATTCGACCGCAGTGCCCGCAAAGCGCTGGCACGCTGGAAATATCAGCCTAAAAAGGCCGATGGCGTCTTTGTTAGCCAGCCGAATCAGCAGATTGTTATAAGCTTTAGCTTAGATGATGTGGCACACTGAGTTCAGGAACAAGGAGCGCCTATGACATTGAGTATCGCCCTGCGCTCCCCATGGAGTGCCCAATTGAGTCCGGAAGACTTAATGACCGAATATGCCCAATCGGGCAATCCCCGCAGTCTGGCGCGTCTGTATGATGCGCTGGCTGATGATTTATTTCACTATTTGTGCAGCCTGACCGATTACCACTGCGCCAAAGATCTGGCACAACGCACCTGGTTACGGGTTATCGATAAACGGCATCTGTATCGTACTGGCGGACCGGTCAAAGGTTGGTTATTCCGCATAGCGCGTAACTTGCTGATCGATGAAATCCGCAGTCAGGCCAAGTGGATCGCAGAATTGCCTGAACAGGCTGCTGATAGCCCTGATTTGGCCAACGTGCTCGACGCCGAAGCCGCATTTGATATCGCCATGCAGGCATTACCCTTTCATCAGCGTGAGGCAATCATTCTGCAACAGGAGGGATTTAGCCTGAGTGAAATTGCGGATATGTGCGGCGAACAACAAGAAACCATCAAAAGCCGCTTACGTTACGCGCGAAATAAACTGCAGCAGGTACTGGAGGCCTACCGTGACTAATCATGATCCCATTAATCAGGCCTATCAGGCGCGTAAACGCCGTCATCGCGCACCGGCAAGCTCTAAGTCACTGCTGATGGCACGGGCGCAGAAACACGCGAACGCGGCGAACAGCGGGTCTAATCTGTGGAACTGGAGCTTAGGTGCCGTGGCCGCCAGCGGTCTGGTGATCCTTTATCAGCTGGTCAGTTGGCCACAGGGGCTGATTGAACACGATCAGGTAGTATCAAATATGATCGAAATACACCAGATCGCGGATGAGAACGTCTCTTTGCAAGAGCCGCTGCTGGCACGCCAGCAGGCGATAGCCCTGGAATATCAGGCAGTACAGCAGGAATTCAGCGAACGCCAGCAAACCCTCGTCGCCCACCATATGCGCGAAGCGATCCTGCTGAGTACTGAGCACGGACTGCGTCTGCAAACCTGTGACAATACGTTATTAGTAATCAGTCCAGCGTTAACTCAAGCATTACAGCAACAATATCGTCTGGAGTTCGGTGAACAAGATAAGCATGTTGCGATTTCATTTGATCAATCGGGACGCATCATCAGCATTTATCCGTCAGATCATCGTTGTACATAGGTCTTTTCACCTCGCAGAGGCGGCTATTTTAAGCAACCGCCTCAAAATTATTCGAGTTTGTTTTATCCTGCCGTAGTTCCTGATAAATTGAAGACATTATTCGCATATCCAGCTGCGCTATCTGCCACGGAAAGGATTGAACATGAAGAAAATATTGCTTGTTGCTGTACCCACATTGCTCATCGGCTGCACCCAGCCATCGCCCCAGGAACACTTAAATAAAGCGCAGCAATACGCCGCGAACAAAGAAACTGCGGCCGCAGTAATCGAATTAAAAAATGCAATACAACAAAACCCCGAATATGCGGAAGCAAGATTTCTTTTAGGCAAGCTCTATATGGAGCAGAAGGATTACCCTAGTGCGGAAAAGGAATTTTCCCGCGTACTTGAGCTCGGTTATAAAACTGAAGAAGCCTTACCGCTATTAACGGAAGCGCTAAGTTACTCAGGCTCTGACGTGGCCATCGCCAATTTGGATTTCTCCAAGTACAGCGTGCCTTCACAGGAAGCCGTTAAACTCGATTATTTACAGTTAAAGTCGTTACTACGCCTGGATAAAGTCGATGAAGCACAAACGCTTTTTGAAAAAATCGCCGCTTACAATGTCGACTCCATCTACAAATCGTTAGCGCAAGCATATCAATTGGCCATGGATCAGAAGTTAGAAGATGCATTGGTATTAGTCGACAATGCACTTACGACTGCTCCAGGAAATGAATACGCGTTGCAGCAGCAGGCAATTCTGCTTATTCAACTAGACCGCAAAGAAGAAGCAATCGCTGCTTATCAGAAACTATTAGACTACAACCCTGACAACCTGGAAGTAAAATTTGTCCTGACAAAAATGTTGGTGGAAGCTAATAAGCTGGATAGAGCAGAGAAACTGGTAGACGAGCTATTAACGGTCAATAACGAACATGGTCTCCTGAATTACTATAAGTCGTATATTCTGTTCTCGCAGAAATCATTTGATGAGGCTATGTCTCATATTGAAAAAGCGTTACATACCAATACCTCATCGACGCTATACCATCTGCTTGCTGGTTACATCAATTACGCGCAAAAAGATTTCAAAAATGCGCAGGAACATTTCTCTCTGATTGCATCTAACCTGCCCAATGGACATCCAGCGTTAAAATTGATGGCCGCCACTGAATTAAAAGCAGGAAATGTAGCTGCCGCTAGCGATGCGCTGACGCGCATAAGCAATCCGAGTGATGGCGACCTTGAACTTTTTGCATTAACCAGCTTTGAACTAATCAAAGATGGTCATCTTGAAAAAGCAAAAGAGTTGATCAGTCAATCCGAGAGTGTGGCGGGTAATCCCAGTGATTTAGAGCGCCTGGGTATTCTGAAGTTATCAGTTAACGATCTTGCAGGTATCGATACGCTTGAAGAAGCTATTGAGAAGGACCCTACGCTTCAAACTGCCAAGTTAACATTAGCGACGGCTTACCTCAAAACACAGCAATACGATAAAGCTATGTCATTGGCTCAAGATTGGAGAGCAATGGATGCTAACGATAGCCGTCCTTTACTCATTGAAAGTTTAGTTGCAAAAGCTCAGAACGATTTCAATCAGGCACTGGCAAAACTTGATGAAGCCAGAAAGATTGATCAAGCCAATCCGGCAATCAACGTATTGCAGGCAGAAATTAGTGAGCAACAAGGTAATACAGACGCCGCGTTAGCTACTTTGACTAGCACGATGGATGCCTACCCGACTTACTTCCCAGCAATTAGCCGTTTTATTGGTATCAAAATGAAGACGGGAGAATTGACCGATGCAATTCAAACCGTGTCAAAGATACAGAAGGCAAATCCAGACAATCAATATTTGCGCTTACTAACCGCAACAACCCTGACCATGAATCAGCAATTCAAAGAGGTAATCTCATTGTTAGAAGCTGATAAGTCAGAGAATAAGCCTGAATTACTGCAACGCTTATTGGGTAATGCGTACATGAAAAATGGCAATATCCAGAAAGCTGGTGAGCTATATGAACAGTGGTATCTGCAGCAACCTGACAACGAATTCGCCATGTCTGGCAAGCTGACCATCATGCAAATGAAAGGTAATTTTAGCGATGCACTGGATTTATTGAATCATTACGCAGCACAAGTAGGCGAAAGTCAGTACACACACCTCATGCGGTCCGCCCTTAGCTTCCGCACGAATAAAATCGACCGCGCGTTAGCTGAATTGGCTTTATTGAGTGAAAAAAATCTAAACACTCCGGTTGGGCATAGCTTGCAAGCCCAGGCTGCTTTCGTAAACAAGGACTTCGAAAAGGCCTTAAACGAAGGAAAAATCGCCTATCAGACACAGCCTGACCCATTGCATACAAGAATTATCATGGCGAGTCTGGAACGTCTGGGCAAAGCTGATGAGTCTGAACAGTTCTTACAGAACCATCTGAAGCAATTTCCTAATGACCAATCCGCGTTACTCCTTAGCGCAGAACGATCAATCGCAAACTCCACGGATGAAGCGATTACAAAATATGAAAATATTGTAAAAGCGAATCCTAAAAATGCCGTCGCACTGAATAACCTCGCTTATCTATACAAGGAACAAAAGCAATTAGATAAAGCACTTGGATTGGCAGAAAAAGCAGTTGAACTGGTACCTAACAGTCCGGAGATCTTGGATACATACGGTGAGATCCTGCTGCTCAAAGGCAATGCGAAACAAGCCGTTGAGGTGCTGGAAAAAAGCGCATCTTCGCCTTCCGCCAGTGAAACAGTCAAACTCCACTATCTGCAAGCACTGGTGTCAAATGGACAGACGGATATGGCTAAGCGCAAAATCAAGCAATATCAGTTTGTCACACCGGCAATTGTCGAGCAGATAAAAGCGCTCGAGCAAAAACTCTAAACACTAAAAAAGCAGCCGATTGGCTGCTTTTTTGTTTGATGCGTTATCCCGCAAAGGTATCGATATATAACTGGGTCAACGCGGCTTTATCTACGCCCAGTGCGACCTTGGAGTATGGACCGCTATCCCACGGCGGACGGAAGCCTTTATCTTTGTGGCAAAACGCGGTTTGTCCGCGGGTCAGTTCGTCAGTACTGACCACCATCTTGCCCAATTTGATATCGAACAATTCCGGTGCAACCAAATAGGCCAATGGTGTGGCATCATGGAAACAGCAGGCTCGGTCTTCGGTATCCTGCGAATAGAAATCCATATAGAACTGCGACGTTTCATCAATAAACTTGCCAAGCTTGGCATTGCCGTCGGTGAGTTTATCCAAAAACGCCTGATTGAAACGCAGGTTATTGGTGATATCCAGGCCAAACATCACGGTATCCCAGGAAGCTTCGAATACCATCTTGGCCGCGTGGGCATCATTCCAGATATTCGCCTCGGCAACCGGTGTAATATTACCCGGCACGGTGGCAGCACCGCCCATGATCACCACCTGTTTAACTTTATCCACAATGCTGGGATCCAGTTGCAGTGCAATAGCCAGATTCGTGAGTGGGCCAATCGCGGCGATCACCAGTTCACCCGGATACTGATTAGCCATATCAACGATAAACTGGGCAGAATGACGCGGGTCTAACTGACCTTTCGGCTCCATCGCCGCGACCGTGCCAAAGCCTTCTTCGCCGTGCACAAACTTGGCATAACCCGGTTTAGGGTGCAGGAACGGACCTGCCGCACCTTTGCACACAGGGATATTCTGGTTGGCCATTTCCGCCAGCACCAGTGCGTTACGCGCAGTTTTTTCCACTTCCACATTGCCAAACACGCTGGTTAAGCCGATCACATCAATTTGCGGATGCAGGAAGGCGAAAAAGATCGCCATGGTATCGTCGATACCCGGATCGGTATCGATTATGACTTTATGCTTCATTCAGTTACCTCTGCTAAAAAATCGTCTACCTCATCCAGTGAAGGAATAGACGTGCTCGCACCGGCTTTTTGCACAGAAAGTGCGGCCGCGGCGCAAGCTTGTTGAATGGCATCCTGCTCCGATTCATTTCTGCTCAGAGCTGCCAGGAAAAATCCAATAAAGGTATCGCCGGCTGCGGTAGTATCCACCACCTCAGTCTCAAACGCCGATACCTGTAATATACCTTTGTCACAAATCAGTAACGCACCGTCACCGCCTAGGGTGAGCACAACCATGGCGTGGGCCCAATTGGCAGCGAAGTAATCCACCTGTTGTTCCAGATCGCGCAAGCCAGTGATGGCTTCAGCTTCGGTTTGATTCACCACCAGTAAGTCCACATCGGCCGGATTGACCTGCTTTTCGATGCCGCAGGCCGGAGCCGGGTTATAGGCTGTTTTCAAGCCCTGTTTGCGGGCATATGCCAGAGCTTGTGGCACCTGACTGGTCTCATTTTGGGTCAGGAACCAATCTTCGTTACCGGCACCTTGCAGCGCGGCTTCAATATCGCCCATTTCAATTACCTGATTGGCACCACCGAACAGCACGATGGCATTTTCGCCTTCAGGAATCACCTGAATAATGGCATGGCCAGATGGCGTCGTGCCTTTGCGCAGACATTCGCAATCGACACCTGTTTGCTGGATCTGTTGCCAGAAATCCTCATCTGCCGTGTGCATCTGTCCGATGTGTTTCACGCTCGCGCCAGCCTTGGCCAGTGCCAGTGATTGATTTGCGCCTTTACCGCCAAGCACTCTGGCGTAATCCAGAGAGGCCAGCGTCTCGCCAGGGCGCACAAAGTGGGGTACCTGATAGACGTGATCGATGTTTACCGATCCAAGGTTAAAAATCGCCATATTTTTTTGTTCTCAATAATAGCAAGCCGGTCAGTTTAGCAAATTTAGCTGCCAAACCAGAAGCCTTGATTGCACAGATTCTAGTCACACCCTGCAAAGGCTCAAGTTATCTGTGCCAATAAAAAAGTCCGCTGATTTAGCGGACTTTTTAGTTAACTGTCAGGCTAATTCAATCGTGTTACCACGTTATTCGGTGGACTCTAACGGATCCGGCGAACCGGCCGGTTTATCCACCTCGACACTGTCAACACGCTGCAAGCCGCGAGGTAGTTTATTGCCTCGGCGACCCCGTTCGCCCTTAAAGTGCTCCAGATCAGCCGCACTCAGTGACATCGCGCGCTTACCTGAAATCACTTTAATCGCTGCGCCATCCGGCACAACGGTTAAGGTTTTCACATATTCTTCACGTGACTTGGCGCGCGCCGATGGAATACTGATGATCTTATTGCCCTTACCTTTGCCCAGTGATGGCAAATCTTTTAGCGGGAACATCAGCATCCGACCTTCAGTCGAGATCGCCAGACACCAGTCGGTATCCAGATTTTGCACCGGCTGTGGGTGCAACACTTTGGCAGCAGTGGGTAAACTCAGATAGGCTTTACCTTTACGGTTTTTGCTCACCATATCTTCAAACTTACCAACGAAACCGTAGCCGGCATCCGATGCGACCAGATACAACTGTTCATCCTTGCCCATCAACACATGGTCAAAGGTTTCTCCTCCGACAATATCAAAACGGCCGGTCAGCGGTTCACCCTGACTGCGCGCACTGGGCAGACCATGGGCATCACAACTAAACGCACGCCCTGAGGAGTCGAGGAATACCGCCTGCTGATTGCTGCGTCCTTTGGCACTGGCTAAGTACGCATCCCCGGCCTTGTAGCTTAACCCCGCGGCGTCCACATCATGGCCTTTAGCACAACGCACCCAGCCTTTTTGCGAGACCACCACAGTGACCGCTTCCGACGGTACCAGTTCTTTCTCTGACAAGGCTCTGGCTTCGCCACGCTCTACTAGGGGTGAACGACGATCATCCCCATACTTCTCGGCATCAGCGAGGATTTCCTTTTTAATCAGGGTTTTCAGACGCTGGTCGGAGCCGAGTAATAATTGTAATTTGTCACGCTCTTCTGCCAACTCATCCTGCTCTGCGCGGATTTTTTGCTCTTCCAGTTTGGCCAAATGACGTAACTTCAATTCGAGAATGGCTTCGGCCTGACGATCGCTCAGCCCAAAGACTTTCATCAGCTCCTGCTTCGGCTCGTCTTCGTAACGGATGATGCGGATCACCTCGTCAATATTCAGGAAGGCGATCATTAAACCTTCGAGAATATGCAGACGAGCCAGCACTTTATCCAAACGATATTGCAGACGACGGGTCACCGTATCTTTACGGAAAACCAGCCATTCGGTCAGGATGGTACGCAGATCTTTAACCTGTGGACGACCATCCAGGCCAATCATATTCAGGTTAACCCGGAAGTTTTTCTCCAGATCCGTGGTAGCAAACAGGTGTTGCATTAACTGTTCAACATCCACCCGGTTCGAGCGCGGCGTAATCACCAGGCGAGTCGGGTTTTCATGGTCTGACTCATCACGCAGGTCACTGACCATTGGGAGCTTCTTGGCCTGCATCTGCGCGGCAATTTGCTCCATGATCTTTGCACCGGAAGCCTGATGTGGCAGCGCCGTGATAACTATCTCACCCTGCTCTTCGGCAAACACCGCACGCATCTTGATCGAGCCGCGGCCAGTCTCATACAGTTTTTGAATATCCGCTTTCGGGGTAATAATTTCCGCTTCGGTCGGATAATCCGGGCCTTGCACCAACTGCAGAATATCGCTCAGTTCAGCTTTACTGTTATCCAACAACATGGCACAGGCATTAGCAAGTTCACGCACATTGTGGGGTGGAATATCGGTCGCCATCCCCACCGCAATGCCCGTTACCCCGTTGAGCAGAATATGCGGCAAACGGGCTGGCAGCACTTTTGGCTCTTCCAGCGTGCCATCAAAATTCGGCACCCAATCGGCAGTCCCCTGTCCCAACTCACTAAGCAGGACTTCACTGAAACGGGACAAACGCGCTTCGGTATATCGCATTGCCGCGAAGGATTTAGGATCATCCGGGGCGCCCCAGTTACCTTGCCCGTCTACCAGTGGGTAACGGTAGGAGAATGGCTGCGCCATCAATACCATGGCTTCGTAACAGGCGGAGTCGCCATGCGGGTGAAATTTACCCAACACGTCACCGACGGTACGGGCAGATTTTTTGTATTTGGCATTCGCCGACAGGCCCAAATCGGACATGGCGTAGACAATACGACGCTGAACTGGCTTTAATCCGTCTCCGATGTGCGGCAAGGCACGATCCATAATGACGTACATGGAATAATTCAGATAGGCATCTTCGGTAAAGCGGCTTAACGCCAGCTGCTCGGTGCCATCTGCATTAATTACAATATCCTGACTCATAGGCTCTTTTTATTTATCGTTCGACTGTCTCTGCCGGGGAAGTTATCCCACAAAAAGCAGGGCAAATGGAGTAGCGCTACTTTCGCATGATTTAGTCATGACTGTACAGCATCAGTAAAGAGCTCATTACATCAATTCGGCTCTGTTTTATTTGCCTATCTGTCTGTTTTGCGGCCAAAAGTGATTTTATCTGCCTATTTAATTGCGACGCGCAAATTGGTTATAGTAAGCAGATTATGCAAAATGAGTGCTGATATGTCGCTGGTAAGGCTACTGAGCCTGTTGTTGATTTGCCTGGTGTTACCGGTCGTTGCGCAGCAAACGCGCTACGATCTGAGTAATTTGCCCATGCGCTTCGACGTCAACAGCGAACAGGCCAGCGTACAACTCACCAACCTCGATGACACCCTGCGCGTCAATCGGCAGGTTCTGGTTTATCACGAGCCTGGCCAGAATCCCGTGGATATCACGGACATTATTAGTCAGCGCGATGCATTTAGTTACCCCATCGGCAACGACAGTAATTTTGGTTTCAGTGACCGTGCTATCTGGCTGCGATTGACTCTGAGTAATTTTACTCAACAACCGGATTGGGTTCTGAATATTCCATTTGCGCAGCTGGAAAAAGTCGACTTTTATCTGGTTCAAAACGACGCCGTCATTACCCATCAAACTCAGGGCAAAACCGGCCAACAAGCGTTTCGCTATCCCGCCTTTGCCTTTGCGCTGGACAACCCCAGCTTGCATGATGTGTATCTGCGTATTGAAAGCCGCCGCAACGCGCGTATCGTGCCATTGGATCTGCAAAACGACAGCAGTTGGTTTACTGCCACCCTGACCGATACCATTTTATGGGGAGCATTTTACGGCGCCTTAATGATGCTGGCGGTGTACAACATCACCCTTTACCGTGGTACCCAGGAAAGCGCTAGCTTCGCCTATGTATGGTATATGGCGAGCGTTATCGTATGGGAGCTGGTGTGGGGTGGCCACTTGCTGCAACTGGCGAATAACAGCGTAACCCGCTGGTTGAGTGACCACAGCGATATACTGTTCAATCTGGTTGGCATCACTGCCGCCTGGTTTACCTTGCGCTTCCTCAATACGCCCAAAACGGCACCGCGCAGCCACTTTGCTATCAAGGTTATTCTGGTAAGTCAGTGCTTACTGATAGTCTTTTCTTTGGCGGCAATTTTACCCACAGGTACGCAACAGAATCTGGTCTATCTGGTTAATATATTGGGTATTTTGGCCTATCTGCTCGCCGGCTTTGAAAGTTATTCCGCCAATTATCTGCCCGCCCGTTACTTTATTTTCGCCTGGAGCATTCTGCTGACGATGGCGCTGATTGGCCTGTTTAGCCTGATTGGGGTCATGCCATCAAATGCGTTTACCACCTATTGTTTTCAGATTGGCGTGGTCATTGAAGCGGCGCTGTTCTCCATTGCCATCGTCGATAAGTACCGCTTCGAAATGGAAAATGAAATTACCCAGATCACTGATGATATGCGTAACAATCTGGAGCTGATTGAAGAACAAAACGCCCACCTGGATATTGCCCGCAAAGACGCCGTGCGCGCCAGCGAGGTGAAATCGCAGTTTCTGGCCAATGTCAGCCATGAGATCCGCACGCCACTCAATGCGATACTGGGCTTCAGCCGTGAATTGCAATCAGCCGATATTGGCCGTGAGAAACGTGAACACGCGCAGATTATTAATGCCGCCGCTAACAACCTGTTAGGTATCATCAATGACGTGCTGGATTTTTCCAAAATCGAAGCCGGCAAAATCAATATTAACAGCGAACCCTTTTCTCCTGAGCAGATGCTTGAGGAGGTCATTGGCCTGATGAGCAAAACGGCCCATGACAAAGGTCTGCAATTTATTTATCAACCGGTACTATTACCTGCCAAGCTGATTGGCGATGCTTCCCGCATCCGCCAAATCCTGACCAACCTGATCGGCAATGCCATAAAATTCACGCCACAAGGCCATATAAAACTGACTGTTAATGGCGAGTATCGTGAGGGCAGCTACTGGCTGAGTTTTGCCGTACAGGATACCGGTATCGGTATCAGCAGTAATCAGCAAACTGTGCTGTTTAAAGCCTTTAGTCAGGTGGATGACGCTATGAACCGCCAGTTCCAGGGCACCGGTTTGGGACTGGTAATCAGCCGGCAGCTCGCCCGATTGATGAATGGCGACATCACCCTCGAAAGTGAAATGGGCAAAGGTAGTACGTTCACTGCCACAGTGCGAACCCAACTACTTAACAGCCAAACCGGCCAGATGCTCAGTCCCCAATGGGCTAATTCACGCATTCGTCTGATTGAACCGTATGCGCCAGCCAACCATGCCCTGCGCGCATTGTTTGCGCAAATTGGTGCGACGCTGCTGGAGCCTGACTCAACCGAAAATGCTGACTTCCTGTTCTACAGCACCGAAAAACCGCTGAATGACGAGCAATTGGCTGAAGTGGAACACGCCGCAGCCAAACATAAAATTTTGCTGCGCCCAAGCTGCCTGAGTCTGCAACAACATCCCGCCATGCGTGCCCATTTTGAGAGTTGTATGGAGAAACCCGTGTTGTACTCTCGCCTCGATGGACTGTTGCATAGCCATGAACACACTCAGCAGGATCAATATCAGCTGCAACTGGCCGCCCTGCCGCAAATCCGGGTTCTGGCCGTGGATGATATGGAATTAAACCTGCGCCTGATCAGCACCTGGCTGAAAGACACACCTGTGCAGCTATCGACCTGTTTGAGTGGAAAAGATGCGGTCAGTCGCTGTGACATGGAAGAATTCGACCTGATCCTGATGGATGTGCAAATGCCACATATGGATGGCGTGCAAGCCTCTAAACGCATCCGTCAGACGGACCTAAACAGCGGGACGCCCATTATCGCGGTAACCGCCCACGCCATGAAGGATGAACAGGACAGACTGTTATCCTCAGGTATGGATGATTACCTGCCAAAACCGCTGGAACTGGAAGATCTGGTGGATGTCATTCACCGCTGGTGCAGCCCGCCAGAATCCAAACAATCCGACGCGGTTGACTGGCAAAAAGCTTTGCAGGCCAGTAATCACAATGAGCAAATTGCTGCCGAGATGTTACGTGACTTCCTGCTTCAACTACCGGCGATGCAACGGGAAATTGTCGAACTGGCCCACCAGCACCAGTATCAGGCGTTACAGCAAGCTGTACACAGGTTGCATGGTGTGTGCTGCTACACCGGCGTGCCCGCCCTGCAAAATCTGTGTAACGAACTGGAAACCCTGCTAAAGAAAGGCTACCTGCAACATGCCCTGGATCTTATTCCTGAATTTAATGGCGAGTGTCAGGCAGTGCTGATGCAGGGCCATCAGCAATTAAACTCAGCCGGTGCTGCGCATTAAGTAACGCTATCACCCGTTCGGCTGGCATCGCCAAATCCTGTGTTTCGATAAATAAATCATACCCCAACGCCTCGCGCAGCTTACGCTGACGGTGGGCGAACATCGCCTGCAAGCCATGTAACCGACGCCCATTTGGCAACCGGTATTCATCATCTTCCAGCATACTGGCCGAATAACACTGTCCCGTCGGGCAGCTTTGCTCTGCCAGCAATAATAATGGACGTTGCTGCAACATCAGCCGGTTGGCCAGACGAGGCGTAATATGGCCGATAATACTGTGTGGATCCTTCAGGCGAATGGCTACATAGCTCAACGTCTGGTGCTCCAGGCCCTGCAGGACACGAGGCTGCCCGACACGCTGAATCGCCTGCCATGGCAGCGACCACTGCCCATATTTGTGCACATAGGTGAGCGTTTGCGCCCCCAAACGCAACGCCTGCTCTGGCTCGAATTGTTTCACCAACCCAATCAGCAGAGCGCACAGGCTTGCTATCAACCAGAAATAACCGACCAGCGGTGCCGGGTTGTCCGTCCAGCGCAAATACGCAATCGCCAGAATCCCGGACAACACTGCCAGTACACTCACCGTCAGTGCATTGCGCCGGCCTTTATTTGCAATACACAGGGAATCGTTTAAAACCATACCGTTAGCACCAGCACTAACATCAGTACTGTCCAGATGAACATCGCGCGCAATCGCTTACAACGCTCACATTCTGTGTGCCACCAGCGAGTCAGGCGGCTTTTTTGCGTCTTTTGTTCAGACACTCAGGATCTCCGCAAGCAAATTATTGTGTTATAACAGGTTTTACTCAGGATGCAGTGATCCAAAATACTGGTCATACAGAATAGTTGGATCATTACGACAGATTGGATCGACTATGAGCGAAGCATTAACGCAACACTACAAACATATCATCGGCCTGTTAGGCGAGGATATCAATCGCGAAGGGCTGCAGGACACCCCCAAACGTGCTGCCAAGGCAATGGAATTCCTGACTGGCGGTTATCACGTCGAGTTAAACAAGATTATCAACGGTGCGGTATTTGAGTCTGATACCGATGAAATGGTGATTGTGCAGGACATTGAGTTTTACTCGTTGTGTGAGCACCATGTGTTGCCCTTCATTGGCCGCTGTCACATCGCCTACATCCCTAACGGCAAAGTATTGGGTCTGTCCAAATTCGCGCGGATTGTGGACATGTTTGCCCGCCGTCTGCAGATTCAGGAAAACCTCACCAAGCAAGTGGCCAGTACGGTACAGGAAGTCACCGGCGCGAAGGGCGTGGGGGTAATTATGGAAGCCAAGCACATGTGCATGATGATGCGTGGCGTTCAAAAGCAAAACTCGTCAATGGTGACTTCCGTTATGCTCGGCACCATGCGCGACTCACAGGCTGCCCGCAATGAGTTTTTACGTTTGATTGGGAAGTAACTGTTCAGCCAAATCTTCTGCGCTGAATTGCTCTAACTGACCTGGCAGCAGTGCTGCCAGGTCGCCACTGACCCGAATCAGATCACGTAACATATCGGGTAAGGCCTGCTTCAATCCCCGCAGCTCTGCTTCAGATAAACCCGCGGTCAGATCCTGTTGACGCGCAAACACCTTCAGGCATTTTAGCGCACGCCGCACTCTCGCCTGCCAATCAGCAAACTCTGCGGGGCGTTTATGCTGCGCCATTTGCCAGGCTGATTTCCAACTCTCACTCAGTTGCCCCTGTGCCAGCAATACACCCGCACACCAATGGGCTAATTGCGCGTCGTCTGCCAGATAATCAGGCAAGACAAATGCATCATGCAGCTGCTGATCTAAATAGTCGCGCAATCTCAGCAGTAACTCATCGCCAAGCAACTGCAACTGCTCATCACCTAACTGACCCGGATGGGATGCCAGTGTCCACGGCCACCAGGTGGACGGCAACGGGATCTCGGGTGCAACAGCCACCGCAAAAATAATGCCGTCTATCGCAGCCGGTGGGCGCAAGAAAGGCAGGCTTTCATACAAATTTTGCAAAGGATTTGTCACGCAGATTCCCGTCAGTAAGGGCTGTAGCCTCTTAGCGAACACTATAACAAAGCCACGGTCTGACATAAATTATGACATTTTCAACGGTTGCCTTCGCTTTGAAATGTTATATTATCACATCACACTAATCACTTAATGTTATCCGGGTTGTAATGCGCACTGTCACTCTTATCGCTCTGACCGTTTCCTCCGCCTTTGCTTATGCTCAGCAAAGTACGCAGCGAGATGAAACAGAGGTCGAAAATATTGTCGTCACGTCATCCCCTCTGGGACGTTCCGTGCTGGAGTCGGCCACGCCGATTAGCGTGTTAAGTGGCGATGAATTGCAGCAAAATATGGCTGCCACACTCGGTGACACTCTGAATAATACGGTTGGCGTGCATTCCAGCTATTTTGGCCCGGTAGCCGGCAGCCCGATTATTCGTGGATTAGATGGCCCGCGCATAAAAGTTGTGCGTAATGGGCTGGATGTGTCGGATGCCTCCCGGGTTGGTCCAGACCATGCGGTAACCGGCGATGCCTCGACCGCTACTCAAATCGAGATCCTGCGTGGCCCTGCCACATTACTGTATGGGTCGGGTGCCATTGGCGGTGTGGTCAACGTGGTCGACAGCCGTCTGCCTCAACAACGTCAAACCGGTGTCAGTGGCAGCGTGACCACGCGTTACGCGAGCGCGGCTGATGAAATTAATCTGGCTACTAATCTGGATGGTGGTCAGGGTGAATTTGCCTGGCACCTGGATGGCTTCTATCGTCAGTCCGACGACTATCGCATTCCCGGGTTTGCCTCCAGTGCGCCCGATGAGGATGAGCAACCCGGTCGCCTGGAAAATACCGCAATTGATACCAATGGCTTTACCTTGGGTGCCGGCTGGATTGGCGAGCAAATCACCGCATCACTGGCCGTCGGTCAAATGAATAATCGTTACGGCGTGCCGGGACATCACGGTCACCACGAAGAAGAACAAGCAACCGAATTACCCGAAGAAGAGGGCACCCAGAGCGATCAGCAACAGGACAATCTGCAATTGCTGCTGGATTGGCGCAATCCGGGCTCGGCATTTAAAGCGATACATATGCGTGGCGCGTATACCGACTATGCCCACAGTGAAATCGAAGATGGCCAGATTGGCACGACCTTTATCAATAAAACCCAGGAAGGCCGTTTATGGGCAGAATTGCATGACATCGCGGGATGGCGCAGTGTGATCGGCACCCAATATAAACACACAGATTTTTCTGCCATTGGCGATGAGGCATTTACCCCGCCTACCGTAACCATTGAACAGGGCATTTACCTGCTGGAAGAAAACCAACAGGGTAACATGCTGTGGCAATTGGGCGGACGTATCGATCGGATTAAACACACAGTCGATGCCGCTAATTTCGCCGCCTTCCCTGTCGCGCCGGATAACAGCACATTTACCACCTATAGTGCGTCACTGGGCGGCGTTTATCGCCTCAATCCGGTCAGCACCCTGCATATTAACCTGGCGCATTCCGAGCGCGCACCGGATGCATCCGAATTATATGCATTCGGCCCACATATCGGTGCGGGTACTTATGAAATAGGCAGTAGTTTTACTCTCGGTGAGCAGAATGACATTGTGGTGATCAGTACCACCAATCAGTTTGAGAAAGAAAAATCTCTGAATCTGGATCTGGGGTATCGCGTGTCCGGCGATCACTGGCACCTGAATAGCAGTGTGTTTTATAACAACATTGCCAATTATATTTTTCAGCAGGACACCGGGTTGGTATTTGCCGATGGCGAAATTCAACACGAACATGACGCCCCTACCGATGAGCATGCCCATGAGGAGTTGCCGGTTTTCCAGTTCGCACAGCAAGATGCCACCCTGTATGGGTTTGAAGTCGAGTGGGATTATCACATCAATGACCAGTGGCGTACTCAGTGGTTCAGCGATTACACCCGAGCGAGATTAGCAGACGACGCCAATGTGCCACGTATCCCGCCATTGCGCCTCGGTGCCGAACTCCATTTTGAACAGGGCAATTGGCATGGCGAAATAAGCCTGGTACGCAATTTCTCGCAGAATAAGATTGCCGCCAGCGAAACCAGTACGGACGGTTATACCCTGCTGGATATCAGTGCCAATTATTATATGCCTTTGCAAAGTGTCGATCTGACCTGGTATGTCAAAGGATCCAACTTATTGAATGAAGAAGCACGGGTACATGCCTCCTTTCTTAAAGACAATGCGCCCTTACCCGGCCGCGGAGTTAGTGTAGGCGTTAAAGCCAGTTTCTAATCCAGGGCGCACTATGCGCCCTGTTTTTTATATGCCAGACTGGTGGCATGCAAAGACTCGAATTACTTATTCCGCCGCCGATTGTCGCCCTGCTGTGTGTCGGCATGATGTGGTATATCCATAGGTATCTGCCGGTCATCCCTTTGACCGTATGGTTACCGTTTAGCCTTGTGCTTGGTATCGTTGGAGGGATTTGTGGCGCATGGGCGCTGTGGTTATTTGTGCGTCAGCACACCACCATCAACCCGCACACACCTCACAAAAGCTCCCAATTGGTCACCCGGGGTAGCTATCGCATCACACGCAACCCCATGTATCTGGGAGTATTGTGTTTTTTGCTGGCGCTGACCACGGTCTGGCAAAATCTTGCGACGCTGGCAGGGCCGCTAATCTTTGTGCTGTATCTGAATCGCTTTCAAATCCAGCCGGAGGAACGCATTTTACGGGAACGCTTCGGCCAGGCCTATATGGACTATTGTGAACGGGTCAGACGCTGGTTATAGCCCCAGCGTTAATCCCAATTGATAGAGTTGATTCTTCTTCAGGTCATAATGGGCGGCGACCAATGCGGCCGCTTTCTTCAGAGGTAATTCCCCGCAAAGAGTGCGCAACAGGCGCTCCGCGTCGGCAGGGATCCCCTCCTCGCGAATCTTGGCCGGGCCAATCATCAACACAAATTCGCCTTTCTGATGCACCTCATCGGCGCGCAACCAGTCACTGATGGATGCTGCCGAGCCTGACTGAAAGGTTTCAAAGGCTTTCGTCAGTTCTTTCGCCAGAACGATGTGGCGCTCTTCGCCCAGCACCGCGCTGATCATCTGCATGGTATCCAGCACCCGGCGCGGGGCTTCGTAAAAAATACAGGTTTCCTGGCTATCCGCCAACGCGTTGAGGGCATCCTCACGTGCCTGCTGTTTCACCGGCAAGAAACCACAAAAACGGAATTTATCGGTTGGCAGACCACTGGCGCTAAGTGCCGCAATGGCTGCGCACGCGCCCGGAATCGGCACAACCCGATGCCCCGCCTGGCGGCACTGACTCACCAGACCATAACCAGGATCAGAAATAAGCGGTGTACCTGCATCGGAGATCAACGCGATTTGTTGCCCCTCGTCGAGCAGATCAATCAGCTGACGGGCGCGCTGCTGTTCATTGTGATCATGCAAAGACAACATGCGGGTTGTGATACTAAATTGCTGCAACAAGCGCTGGCTATGGCGGGTGTCTTCCGCGGCAATCAAATCCACCGATGCCAGAGTGTCTATCGCGCGCTGACTGATATCGGTCAGATTTCCAATGGGTGTTGCCACCACAAACAATGTACCTGTTGCTTTCAAACTGTTTAACCTCAGCCACGCATGGCTTACACTAGCCCCAAATGATTGAACTGCAATGGATAAATGGCATGACCCTGACCCGCATAAGCATAGTCAGTATTCTCAGCACTGTGTTGCTCGCTTGTGCCACTGGCCCCAAACCTGTGCCGCGGGTAGAACAACCCAAAGTCGACGACACGCCAGCCACGGCCACGCCCATTGCGCCGCAAGACTACCTGCAACAGGCCAAACAGGCAAACAACGAGAGCGAAAAACTCGAGTTATTACTGGACGCAGCGGACGCCTGGCAGCAAACCGATTGCAATAAAAGCCTGCGAATTATCGAAACCCTGCGTGACAGCCTGACGTTGGCAACACAACAGGGCCGCGCCACGTTAATTGAGGCAGAGTGTTTGTATCAGCACGATATGGGGCAACAAGCGATTGGGTTATTACTGGCCCATGATTTTGACTTGTCGCTGCAACCACGCTTACTGACATTGCGAGCTCATATGGCAGAGCAGGAAAATCGCGCACTGGATGCCGCCCGTCTTTACCAGCAACTGAGTCATTACGATGTCGCGGCAAATCAAAAAATCTGGCCGTTACTCAAACAGTTGTCATTAAAGCAGTTAGAACAGGCTGCCCTGCAACGTGGTGAGTTAAAAGCCTGGTTACAACTGGCGCTGATTACCCGTCACTTTGCTAACGATGCGCTGCTGATGGCCTCGCAATTACAACAATGGCGCGCACAATACCCCAATCACCCAGCCAATCTGACCTTACCGGAAGACCTGGATCAGGCGTTACAGACGCAAGGCTTCAAACCGCAACATGTGGCGGTACTGCTGCCGCTCAGTGGTCGCCTGCAAGCTCAGGGCGAGGCAATTAAACAGGGCCTGTTGGCGGCGTATTTCCCCCAATCTGGTCAGCGCCCGGTGATTCAGTTTTTCGATACCAACCGTCTGCCGATGGCGGAGATTGCGACCCAGCTGAATGAGGTGGATTTTGTCATCGGCCCCTTGTTAAAAGACAACATTGATGCGCTGGCGCCACTGATCGCAGATAAACCCATGCTGGCACTGAATCGTAGCGACGCCGCAAACCATGACGAGCATTATTTTTATGCGCTGGCCCCGGAGGATGAGGGCCAACAACTGGCGCGGTCTTTATTAGAGCGTGGCTTTCAGCATCCGGTATTAGCTATATCCAGTTCGCCGGCATTACAGCGCATGGCCGCCAGTTTTTCACTGCATTGGCAGTTACAAAAAGACAAGTTACCGCCTCAGGTGATCTTCGACTCGAACAAAACCATGCAGCAAGGCATGGAATCACTGCTGGAAGTCGACCAGAGCAACCAACGGATCAAAGCCATCCAAAGCATGTTCCCCGGCGAAGTACACGCGTTTCACCGTAACCGTCAGGATGTGGATGCCATCGTGTTATTTGCCAACCCGGAAGAAACCGAATTACTCGTGCCCATTATCGAGTCGAGCATTAGTCCGTTTTCGGCCATTATTCCGGTCTTCGCATCTTCGCGTAGTTTCAGTCACGACTTAAAAGCCAATTCACTACGCGACTTACACGACCTCAGTTTTATCGATATGCCGTGGATGTTGCCACAGCATGGCTGGGTTGGGGTTGAGCAGCAAAGCGAAGCATTGTGGCCAAATCGGCAGGACAGCCTCAAGCGATTGTTCGCCATGGGCTATGACAGCTGGCAGATGATCCCGCACTTACGTCATATGGCCATCTTGCCTGAGTTACGGGTAAAGGGTATGACGGGTGAGCTGGCGCTGGATGAAAACCAAACCATCCATCGCACTCTGAGCTGGGGTAAGATCCAGCAGGAGAAGGTAATTAAACTTGCCATGGAATAGCCCACGCTGGTCACGTTTGATTGGTCAAAACCATGAAAAACGTGCCTGTCAGTTTTTACAACAGCAAGGGTTGGCACTGGTACAAGCCAATTATCAATGCCGTCAGGGCGAAATCGACCTGATTATGCGCCAGCAGGACATGTTGGTATTTATTGAAGTCAAATACCGGCAATCGGCCAGTCATGGCGCTGCGGCAGAATATTTCCATACAAGCAAACGACAAAAATTTGAGCGGGCAATTGCTCACTACTTACACCAACAGGGCATTAACCCCAGTAGCCAGGCAATGAGGATTGATGTTGTCGCCATGACAGATGACAATATCGACTGGTTACAGGGTGTCTGAATTAGATTGAAATAACACAATGATTGAACATATACGCGCCAGTTTTACCGAAAGTATTCAAACCAAAATTGTGGCTACCGACACATTAGCCGAACCGATCGCCTATGCAGCACAAATGCTGGTCAGTGCACTGGTCAACGGCAATAAGATTCTGTGTTGCGGTAATGGCGGTTCTGCACTTGAGGCACAGCGCTTCAGCGCCACGCTGTTAAACCGTTTTGAACGGGAGCGTCCCAGCTTACCGGCCTTATCCCTGACCGCGGAAGGCGCAGCGCTGACCGCTATTTCCAACGATTATCAATTCGCTGAGGTGTTTTCCAAGCAAGTTCGCGCACTGGGCCAGCCCGGTGACGTGCTGTTAGCGATTTCCACCAGCGGCAACTCACGTAATATTATCCAGGCCATGGAAGCGGCGCTTAGCCGCGATATGACCATTGTGGCGCTGACCGGTAAAGATGGCGGCGAAATGGCCGGGTTGCTTGGCCCGAATGATGTCGAAATCCGCGTGCCATCGGCACGAACCGTGCGCATTCACGAAGTGCATATGTTGGCGATCAATGTCCTGTGTGAGTCCATCGATGATTACTTGTTTCCCGATCACAGTGAGGTGCAGCATGCTTAGAACAGGTTTAGTTTTGTGCGTACTCATGGCCCTGCAGGGCTGTGCAGCCGTATTAGTGGCAGGTGGCGTTGGCGTCGCCGCATCGGCCCATGACCGCCGCTCGCTGGGTACACAAATAGATGACAAGACTGCCACCAGCCGGATTTATCAGGCGATTGCAGCAGAAAAAGATCTGGATGATGCCAGCCATATCGTTGTGAGCGTATTTAACGGCGTGGTATTACTAACCGGCCAGACACCGACCGATGAGTTTAAGCGTCGCGCAGGAGAGTTAGCGGCGGGCGTAGAGAACCTGCGCAAAGTGCATAACCAAATCCGCATCAATCAGCCCACGGCACCAAGTACCCGCGCCTATGACATCTGGCTGGCGTCCAAGGTGAAAACCAAACTGCTGGCCGATGAGCGGGTCGACGGCTTACATATTGAAGTGGTAGTGGAAGACTCAGAAGTCTTTTTACTGGGACTGGTCAATGAAGATGAAGCGGCCATTGCGGTGGATATTGCCCGCAACGCCGATGGCGTCGCGCAAGTGATAAAAGCGTTCGAATACCGCAGCTAAATTTAAGGAAAGCCTGATGCAACAAACCCTACGCCTGATAATCGATTGCCCGGATCAAATTGGTCTGGTGGCCACTGTGAGCCAGTTTCTGGCCACACATCAGGCAAATATCATCGAGGCTAACCATCATACAGATCTGCAAACCGGGCACTTTTTTATGCGCCACGAAATCCGCGCCGACAGCCTGACATTGTCAGAACAGGATTTCGAACGCGCCTTTACGCCCATCGCAGCCAAATACCATATGAACTGGCGTATTACTGCGTCAGCACGCAAAGCCAAAGTGGCCTTATTGGCCAGCCATGAATCCCATTGTCTGGTTGATGTACTACATCGCTGGCACAGTGGAGAGCTGGATTGTGACATTGCCTGTATTATCGCCAACCACCCGCAAATGAAGCAATTTGCCGATTGGTATGGCGTGCCGTTTCATTTTGTTGAATTCAAAGCAGACAACAAACCCCAGGCATTTAATCAGATCGCCCAACTCATCAATGAGTATCAATCCGACCTGACCGTGCTTGCACGCTTTATGCAAATTCTGCCGGATAGCCTGTGCCAACAACTGGCCGGACGGGCGATCAATATTCATCATAGTTTCCTGCCATCCTTTGCCGGTGCCCGTCCTTATCAGCAAGCCTATGAGCGCGGTGTAAAACTGATTGGCGCAACCTGCCATTACGTCACCAGTGACTTAGACGAAGGGCCGATTATCGAACAGGAAGTGGTGCGCATCAGTCATAGTGACAGCGCCGCGGATATGGTGCGAAAAGGTAAAGACTGTGAAAAAACCGCGCTGGCACGCGGCATTCGGTATCATCTGGAAGATCGCGTCATCATCCATGGCAACAAAACTGTGGTGTTTGCCTGAGGCTCAGAATCGGGCGCGATAGGTCAGTTTCAGAGCGTGGTTGGTAAATTCTTGCTGCGGATTTACCAGCGAGTCCTGATCCGCCTGTAAACGGGTAGAGGATAATCTCAGTTCCAGATGGTCATCCCCCCACACATGTGCGGTACGAGCACTGACAAACACGCCTTCGCCCTGCTCCAGCACCAGATTGATGGCATTGCCAACATTTAAATCACCAGACAAATAGCGACGCACGCCGACACCAACCGTGCTGCTGGCTGTTAACTGCATCACTGGCATCATCTCAAGTGCCGCACTATTGAGACGGAACTGACACATGCCGCCTTCCACTTCATGACGACGCATTAGCAGACTCGCGTCCAGTGCAAAGCGGGGACTGAGACGCCAATCCAAATTCAGCTCTCGGCGTTTATCTTCCAGCCCGGCAAAGCTGTACTTTTGACTCGTCAGGGTTAATTTAGCCTGATCGCCCGGATTACCGAACCAGTGGCGTTGTTGGCTTTTCCAGATATCCCAGTCACCGGCATGGCTGGCGAAAGACAACATCGAACAAACAAGTAACAGTATTTTCATAACCGGCCTCTACAACATAATCAGGCGATAACCTGATACTACGAGAAACTGCCGAATTAACCAGTATGCAAACCCATACCCATCATGCCTAAAATATGAGCAAGTCGTTAACCATCTGTTTTTAAACCTCTTGTGTCAGCGATTACTGGTATTCGATTCGCGCTTTTTTTAGACTAGTCGTGATTGTGCTGGGAACTTGCTATGAAATTTTACCTTACTGCCCTATTCATATTGTTCATCTGCGCCTGTTCACCGGCCCCCGAACCCAAAAAGAGCCTGCTTGACTCACCAACCTATTTACAGCAACTACGCTGCGTAGACGCACATCAGCCGCAGCAGGCTGTTTCGCCAGCACCGCAAAGCTGCCAGCAGGACAGCGATTGTCAGGCTTGTGGCGATGGATGGCGCTGTACTGAAAACAGTTGCCATAACCATACGGACAGCCCAGTCGCGCTTATGCCCATGGCAGCGGGCCGGGTTGCTCCTTTGCAGCATCCAGCCAAAGATCTGAACACCAACCTGACGCACCCCGGCTGTTATCCTCAAATAGCCTGCCAGGGCCAGCCGCTTGCTGGAGTCTCCAGTGCAGAAACATGCCGCGCTCAAGGCGGTCACAGTTTTCAAGACACCCATACCTGTGTGAGTCTGCAACCGGCCGGTAACTAATTCCCGGCCGGGGGTAAAATTTGCTTGTTCGCGCGCGCATTCGCGGCTCCAAGCTCTCCCCTAAAATTAACAAATTCCATAAAAATCAAAAACTTAAACAAAATCATCCAATCTGGCACAACAATCGCATTCTCCTAAGCATGGCTGACTACTTCAGCCGCAACCATTCAGGAGGACATCATGTTAGGTTGGGCATTGACGTTTCTGGTTATCGCGCTTGTCGCAGCATTGTTTGGTTTTGGTGGTATTGCAGGTGCAGCAGCCGGAATAGCAAAGATTATCTTTTTCGTATTTTTAGTGTTGTTAGTAATTTCATTAGTCGCGGGTGCATTGCGCGGTAAAGCGCCGCTTTAACAAGGAGAAAGGATCATGAAAGTTTCAGTAACAAAATCGATTAAGCATGCATTGTTTATCGCTGGTTTGTCGTTAGGTATTGCAGCCTGTTCCGATAATGACGCGGAAGAAGCCGGTGAGCAAATTGACCAGATGGTCGATGATGCCGGTGACGCGATGGAAGATGCAGGTGACAGCATCAGTGATGCAGCTACCGATGCGGGCAACGCCATCGAAGACGCCTGTGAAGATGTAAAAGACAGTGTGGATGCAGAAGACAAAGATTGCTAATTGACTTCCCTGCTACCGGCCCTCTGCCGGTCCCTTATTAAGCCAGTCCTGCGACTGGCTTTTTTTTATTTCTCATCTGGCATACCTCGCGTATACAACACTCCGGCGCCAATAAAGGTGGCCATCACCCACAACACGTTTTCCTGCAATACGTCATGCAACCCCGCATAAATAAGCCCGCAGCAGATTAGCGCGAACCCGACCAGCGTATTCGCCGCTGCGACAAACTGTGTCCGGGTTTGCCCTTCGGCGATATCCAGCAGATAGGTTTTACGTCCGGTGCGGATCCCGGCATGGGCAACCGACAGCACAAAAAATCCACTGACTGCCGCCACATCGCCCCATTCGCGCATCAGATAAAATCCAGTACATGCCGATACCGCCAGAAGCCCGGCAATCAACAGCGTGAGCCGGGCACTGCGATCCGCCAGAGCGCCCCACACAGCTGACGATAAAAATGACGCCACAGCGCTTGCCACAATAAACCATGGAAGACTAAACGCATCGCCCTGATTGAGACTAATAAAATAAGGAGCGACCAGCGCCGAGTGCAACATCAACACCCTGCTGACAATAAGGCTTTGTAACGCATCATGGGATTTCACTGTTACCCACAAGGACGGACTGGCTGCGTCTTCATCACTGCGATACTGCATACTCAAGCCAGCCGAAAGCATCGCTGAGAGCGCAAACATACCGCCCGAAACCGCCAGTAACGCCACCAGCAACAGATGGGCAAAACTTTGCTGCCCCAACATCAGCATAACCGCCGTCAACACGGACAATGCGCCGGCCGCCGAACTGGCCCAGCCTACCAATTTCCCGCGTCGGCCTTTTTCAATCAGTGCCCCCTGAATATCTTTCATACTTAATGAGCAGACTGCCCGACCCACGCTCATCATTGCCAGCAATAGCAACACACACCACCCAGCGAACACAGGTGGTAACCACCATCCAGCCGCGGCCATAGCCAGTACCGCACTCGCTTGCGTGAGCATACCGCCGCGCCACAGCAGAATGCGGCGTTCAATCCCGGCACTGAACCGGCCAATCCACCATTGAGGAATCAGTGATCCCGACTCCCGAATGGGAACCAATAACCCCACCATCCATGTCGGTGCAGCAATCGTCTGTAGCAGCCAGGGCAAGGTGGTTTTCGCCGACATCAATAAATCTGCCAGCTTGCTGGCAACACTAATGAGCAGCAGTTGAATGAAGGTGCGACGCGGTTGCTGTTGTTCAGTCATTAGGTGTCCCGCTGCAGATGCCCCTGCGCATAGGTAAAGGTCTTTGTGAGTCCATCGGTATTTTTTTCAAAATTCCGCAACTGTTACCACCAGCATGCCATTTTAGATCACAAAAAGCATTACAAAACAATAACCTGGGCATTGGCACAGATTTGGCAATCTCTCTGCATAACCTTTCATTTCACGTTAATCTGAAGGAGTAACATGATGATTGCCTGGATCTCAATATTCATTGTTTTAGCCAGTGTTGCTGTCATTTTATCGGTTAGTGGCCTTACTCAAGGGAGTTTCCTGACCACATTTTTAGCCTCTGCGGGTATTTTGTTTCTATTGTTATTAATCGCTATGGGGCTGTTGGCACGTAAGTTTAAAAAACAATAAGGAGTTAACTACCGATGGATTCTCCACATCGTATGCCTATCCAGCATTTCTACGCCGCAGGTGCGCTGGGATGCGCGCTGATTGCCGCGACCCTGCCGGTTTATTTCAGCTGGATTCTGCTGTGGGGCGCCTTGTCACTGGCTGCGGTATCTCTGGCATATTATCTGGAGTTACCACATATCTTTCGTAAACGCGCTGATGGCTCGATTCCCTGGACAATTCGCTGGTTGTTTATTCCATTTTTATTCGGCGCACAGCTGTACAACAGTGTGGCACGCCGCCGCGATAGTGTACCTGCGTTACAGGAGATAGAGCCGGGATTATTTCTGGCCTGTCGATTGTTTCCTTCAGACGTGCCACAACTGCACAAACTCAACGTGGGCGCGGTGCTGGACGTCACTGCAGAGTTTGATGCGCTGGACTGGAGTCTGCTGGATACGCCAATCAATTATCTGAATGTCCCGGTACTGGATCATCAGGCGCCCGGGGTGGCAAAGATGCACCGGGCCATCAACTGGGTGGATCATCAACGACGTCAGGGCAAAGGCGTGGTAATCCACTGTGCGCTGGGACGCGGTCGATCGGTACTGATGATGGCGGCCTATTTGCTCGCTCGCCATCCAAAGCGCAGTGTCGATGAAGTCCTGACCCAGATTAATGCCATTCGCCAGACCGCCCGGCTGAACAAGCGTCAGTACAAGCGTCTGGCCGAAGCCCATCACCAGGGCTTGTTACGCTTACAGATCTCAGCCTGGCTGATTGCCAATCCTGTATCCGGGGGCGGCAAATTTGCTCAGTACCGTGCAGATATTGAAACCACCCTGAGTCCTTACTTCGATTTACAAATCTGTACCACCAGTAAGGAGCAAGGCGCTGATTACTACGCCCGACAAGCCCTGCAGCAAGGGGCCAAATTACTGATTGCCTGCGGCGGCGATGGTACCGTTAGCGAAGTTGCCGACACCTTAGTACGCGAACAAAGCGATGCCATTTTAGGCATTATTCCACTGGGTACAACCAATGCACTCAGCCACGCCCTGATGGGGCTGGATGCCAAACTCCTGCCGGTTGCCAGCGCCTGCCAGCACATTATTGATGGTCATGCGCGCAGCATGGACGTGGCCTGGTGCAACGAAAAACTGGCGATGCTGGTGATAGGCGTGGGCTTTGAACAACGCATGATTGAACTGGCGGATCGTGAGCGCAAGAATCAATTGGGTCAATTCGCCTATTTAAGCGGCTTATGGCAGGCTATTGATCAGAATCGTCACCTGACGTTACAGGTACAATTCGATGATGAGGCGCCGAGCGACATCGAGACGGCCAGCCTGACCGTGGCCAATTCCGCGCCGTTTACTACGTTACTGGCGCAGGGTAATGGCGAGCCGCAATGGGATGATGGTTTACTGGATGTGACCTGGCTGGCCAATGATCCAGACGGAGAAGAACGCCTGATCAGTCTGGCGGAGCTGGCGCTGGCCGCCACCAGCAGCATCAAACTCGGCGTCAATGTCCAGCACAGGCTTGCCAAACGGCTGCGTATATCTGCCGGACATCCACTGGATTATGTGATCGATGGCGAAACCTATCAGGCCGACAGTCTGGATATCACCATTCAACCCGGTGCGTTAAAAGTCTGTACCGCGATACCGGCGCATCTTAAGGACTAAGTCCATTGTACCTGTTACACTCCGGCTACTTTTTTATCAGTGAGCAGGTATCAATGAGCTATCCCATCGGCACACCAGGCACAGCCTGGGGAGAAACTGAAAAGCAACAGTGGCTGACCGCCCAGCAGATTAAACGCAGCTATCAGCAGGAGGTCGTCAGCGAGCTTCAAAGCATGCCGGCGCATTTCGAGGTCATTCAATATGGTGCATTGCCCTATGATGCCGCCCGTTACCCGCTGTTTATCCTCAAAAGTCACCCCTGGCACGCAGAGCTCCCCACCGTGCTGGTCACCGGCGGAGTGCATGGTTATGAAACCAGTGGCGTGCACGGCGCACTGGCATTTGCCAGATTGGCAGCGGGCGAATACCTGAGCCATTTCAATCTATTAGTCGCACCCTGTTTGAGCCCTTGGGGCTACGAAACCATCAATCGCTGGAATCCCATGGCGGTCGATCCAAATCGTTCCTTTTACCCGAATAGTCCGGCGCCCGAAGCGGCCTTACTGATGAACACAGTGCAGGCTTTGGGGGTAAGTATCTATGCCCATTTCGACCTGCATGAAACCACCGATACCGACAATTCTGAGTTTCGTCCGGCGCTGGCCGCGCGCGATGGCACCGTGCATGACAACTGGAATATTCCGGATGGGTTTTACGTGGTGGATGACAGTGTAAATCCTCAGCCTGCGTTTCAGGCAGCGGTGATACAAGCCGTCGAGAAGGTCACGCATATTGCCCCGGCTGATGAAAACGGCGAGATTATCGGTTCACCACTGGAGCAAAAAGGTGTGATCAATTACGCCAAAGCACGGCTTGGATTGTGTGGTGGATTTAGCCAGGCGAATTATGTCACGACAACGGAAGTGTATCCTGATAGCGCCAGCGCGACGCCACAAAACTGTATTGATGCGCAGGTCGCCGCCATCCGTGGCGGGCTGGATTATTTACTCAACCTTTAGTCGATTATTGACGCCCTAATTCAGGGCGTCGTCTTTCCAGTATTTGGTGCCTTTTACCGTGGCCTGTAACGCTAAACCGCTTTCGGTTAGCTGGTAAATGGTCATATTGTCGACGGTAAGTTCCCCACCTACCGCAGCACCCTGCTCACCCGCTTTCGCTGCCGCATCAGCCTGGCCACCAAATGCCCAACCCTGATCGACGAAACGTTGCATGGTGTCGCGATTATGGAACACAAACACCAGACGGAAGTCTTTTACGCCGGCACCTAATCCCACGCCCACCTCAGCCATTTTCATGTAGGTTTGCTGACCGCTGGCATTATCCTGTACCACACCGTAACCCCCGCCAAAGCTGGCCAGAATAAGGTTAACATTGGCATTGCTGAATACCGCATAGCCAGGCGCCGACTGAATCTGCGCACGGGTCGATGGTTTCTGCGCGTACAATTCATTAAGCACGTTGCTGCGCATGTCCTGCACCGCTGCACGTTTTTCAGCAACACTGCTGCCAGGGCTGGCACAGCCCGCCAAACCTATCACCAGCAAACTCAACATCATTAAGCGACTTATCATATCGTTCTCCTCATCATTCAATTGTCTCCGTCCACACTGCAGATATCGTGCCTGACAGTAAACGCAGGCCAAATCAGTCCTGAGCATAGTCACCTTTAAATCATCGGGTAAATTTCACCCTCGCAGTGGTAAAATTTACGGATTTTCGCCTCTCCTGCCCCAACTAAATTCAACCAACACCGCCATTTACGTGGTTTTGCTAACTGGCCTGATTTTTGATTCTCCCTGATGCAGTTCATCAAATGATGCGACGTACATGACTGTAATTATCGGAATTAAGGAGAAGATGATGTCGACAAAAACGTATCTGAGTCTCACGGCCGCGCTATTACTGGCCGCGTGCAGCAGTAACCAAGCGCAGGTTTACGCACCGGCCGACGAAGAAGGCGCGCAAGGCTACACAGAGCAGCAACTCACGGATAGTCAGTACCGAATCACCTTCACCGCTGACAAAGACACGGCAAGCAGCCAGATTCGTGACTACGCTATGTTGCGAGCCGCCGAACTGACACTGCAAAAAGGCCATGACTGGTTTATGTTGCAGGACAGCGACACCAGCCAGACCAGCCGTGAAGTGATGGAAGTGAAAGAAACCATCGGCCAGCGTCAGGTAGTCAGAGAGTGCGGTTTACTGGGTTGCAGTAGTTATGTTACGCCGGCTTATCAAGGTACCAGCATCAGCACCCGTAAAGTGGCGGGTAATATTTCCACTACCCTGACCATCAGTATGGGGGATGGCCAACCCACTAATCCTAATCAGGTCTTTGATGCCGCGCAGCTAGCCGATAATCTGCGTGCCAGCATGGATCGCAACGGCGTATAACGCCGAACGGAGTTGCTATGCGCCTGACCATTGCCAGTCTGCTGCTTTCACTTACCCTGCTTGGTGCCTGCAGTCAGACACCGCGGCCAGCAGACACTGACGCAACGGCGCCCGTTACCGTCTCCACACAACAGGGGACGGTCACCGTGCAACCCACCGTGGTCGGTTATCAGATTGATGAGGCTGACGATCCATTGGAAAGCATTAATCGGCCGATTTTTGCATTTAACCACGTGTTATACCGATATTTGCTCAATCCCATCGGCCGCGGTTATCAGGCAATCATGCCAGACCCTGCCAAACAGGGCGTGAGTAATTTCTTTGCTAACCTGCGCGAGCCTCTCAACCTGGTGAATAATTTTGCGCAGGGCGATGGATCCGGTGGCTTTACCAATTTGGGCCGTTTTCTGATCAACACCACGATTGGTCTGGCTGGCTTATTCGACCCTGCGACGGCCTGGTTTGATCTACCGGCGGATAAAGCCAGTCTCAATGAAACACTGCGCCATTATGATGTGGGGCGCGGCGCATTTGTGGTTATCCCCATTCTCGGCCAGTCGGATCTGCGTAACGGCGCATCCAGCTTTACCGAATCCATGTTTCATCCGGTGCACTACACCTTTGAAGATCCCACCGACGACCAGTTACTGGGCTTCAAAGCCCTGCATGACTTTAGTCCTCGGGTAAAAACCTACGATGAGCTTTACGATCAGGCCGAAGACCCCTATGTATTTTTCCGCAATCTCTATCTGCAGGGGCAGATGCGTGACGATGCGGCACAACAACCGGCAGAAGACGAGGTAAACAAGGACGCGACTGATGGCGGCCAGTAACCCCAGCGCGTTTGTGCTGCGTTTTCCGCGCACAGTGATCGTCGCCTTTATCCTGCTGAGCGTTTTGCTGGGCTGGTTTGCCCAGTATTTTCGCATCGATGCCAGTGCCGATACCCTGCTGAGTAAAGGCAATCAGCTTTATATCCAAACCCGTCAGATGGACCAACGCTTTGCTCCGCAGGAGTTTATCCTGCTGGCGTACCAGCCAACGGCACACGCGTTATTCAGCCAGACAACCTTCGATGATCTTGAAAGCCTTAGCCAGCAATTAGGTAAATTGCCAAGAGTGGCCGGCGTCACCCACATACTCAATGTACCGTTACTGTCCACCGCCGGCCAACTGGGCGGTGATATCAACCCGGATCAGTTTACCTGGCAGACAAAGCACTTCAGCCCCGAGCAGATGCAACAGATTTTTACCAACCATCCACTGTTTACTGATTTGCTGGTCAATCAGCAACAGACCGCCACGGCAATCCAAATTCTGTTTCGCGACGACGAGACGTTGCGAAAGATAGACAATCAAATCACCAATATTGAGAGCAAGCGGTTACAGGGTGAACTCAGTGAGCAGGACGAGCAGCAACTGGCCAAATTGAAACAACAGGCGGATCCCCTGCGTCAGGCTCTGGATAAACAACGTCAACAGGAAATCGAACAGATTTACCAGCTGATTAAACCCTATGAGTCACGCGCCCAACTGTATCTGGGCGGCGCCCACGTTTTGGGTTTTGAGCTAATCAATATTATCAGCGCCGATTTGGTTACCTTTGGCAGTGCCATTGCGGGTGCTATCTGCCTGTTGCTGTGGTGGTTCTTTGGCCACTGGCGTTGGGTGATATTGCCGATGCTGTGTTGCGCAGTGAGTGTAGTGGCGACCATTGGGCTGTTCGGGGCGTTTGATCTGCGCACCACCATTATTTCGTCCAATTTTATTGCGCTGCAGCTGATTCTGACATTGGCGATTGTGGTCCACCTTATTGTGCAATATCGCCAGTTAGCCAGTAACGCCGACGATGCCAGTCAGATGGAGCTGGTCAGTCAAACCCTGGCTGACAAGACCCGCCCGTGTCTGTATGCCGGCATTACGACCTCGGTTGGCTTTGCGTCATTGATTTTCAGTGGGATCCAGCCAGTGGTCAGTTTTGGCTATATGATGATTCTGGCCATGGGCATGTCGCTGCTGGTGAGTTTGTTGCTGTTCCCCGCCTGCTTGATGTTATTTAAGCGCGAAGCCCCCAGCAGCGCCAGCCAGCTAAGTCAGGCTTTCCTTGCCGGCGCCTTACGCCTGGTCAATGGCCGTCCGAAATTCATCCTCAGTGTCGGCGCAATGCTGGCGGTTATCAGTGTGGGCGGCTTATTACTGCTGAATGTGGAAAACAGCTTCCTGAACTACTTTGCCAAAGATACCCGCGTCCACCAGCAACTGAAATTTATCGACCAGCAATTTGGTGGTACGACCGCACTGGATGTGGTCGTGGACCTGCCGGATGATACAGCGAAAGACGGCGTGGAACTGAGCGCGCAAAGCGTGCTGACCCTGCAAAAAATTCAGGCAGTCCTGCGCCAGTATCCTGCCAGCGGCAATATCACCTCGGTAGTAAATTTCACCGAACTGGCACGACAGATTAATGATGACAAACCGCTCACTGAATATGAATTGAGCGCCTTATACCATCTGCTGGATAACGACCTGCGTGAACGCCTGCTCGGCGCCTACTATGACCCCGAACACCGTCAACTGCGCATCAGTACCCGGGTCAAAGACAGTACCGAGGGGTTACGCCGCGCCGACTACCTGGCTGGTTTACGCGAAGATTTTAACGCCAACGGCATTGATTCCGAACGCCTGACCCTGACCAACCTGTTTATGTTGTATCAGGACATTTTGCAGCGTTTGTTTGAGTCACAAATTCTGACCCTGGGGATTGTCTACGTTGCCCTGTATCTGATTCTGTGGCTGCTATTCCGTCATCCCAAAGTCGCGCTGATTGCGCTGGTGCCTAATGTGTTATGTACCCTGATGATTCTCGCCTTGATGGGCTATCTGGCAATTCCGCTGGATCTGATGACGATTACCATTTCCGCCATTGCCATGGGCATTGCGGTCGACGATACCATTCATATGGTGCACCACTATCGCCAGCAGAAAGATCAAAACGGCGACGCCATGGCGCACACCTTCGACCATGTGGGTCGCGCCATGCTGTATACCAGCAGCCTGATTGCCGTGGGCTTTTCCCTGTTGGCATTTTCTGATTTTGTGCCCAGTTTGCTGTTTGGCCTGCTCACCGCGGCGGCCATGCTATTCGCCCTGTTGACCGACCTGCTATTGCTACCTGTGATGTTGAAACGTTATCTGGCGTAATCCTTGCGCGGACACGGTAAATTTTACTGTGTCCGAATATCTACATCCGCAAGCTGTCAATTTAATGCCATATAATTCAGATAGTTAAGAACAGAACCAAACTGGCACAGGCATTGCGATAATCTGGATTTGCACGCGGAGGCAGTATGCAGATCCCCTCACTGGACAAAATCTGGCAATTAATCCACGACAAACTCTACAACTGGATGGAACTGGGTGCACAACACGTACCGAATATGGTGGTTGCACTGCTGGTTGCCGTGGTGTTTGCATTTCTGGCGCGCTTTATCGCATCCGGCACACAGCAAATCCTCAAACGTTCCGTCGATTCCCTGCAGATTGCCAGCTTGTTGGCTGCCATCGTTCGCATTCTGATTCTGGGTATCGGCCTGTTTATTGCGCTGGATTTTCTGGGCCTTAAGGGCACCGTCACCTCACTACTGGCGGGTGCCGGGATCGTCGGTCTGGCTATCGGTTTTGCTTTTCAGGATATGACGGAAAACCTGATTGCCGGCGTCGCCATGGGTATTCGTAAGCCGTTTCGGCCCGGTGATGTGATCGAAGCCGACGGCGTATTTGGCACCGTAGACACGATTAATTTGCGCAACACCCTGCTTACCAGTTTTTATGGGCAGCGCCTGATTGTGCCCAATAAAATGCTGTTTCAGAACAAGCTGACCAATTTCAGCGCACTTGGCGTGCGGCGCATTGAAGTGCCTGTCGGCATTTCCTACGCGGATGACCCGGATAAGGCCCGTGAGGTGTTGGTCGAGGCACTGAATCAATGTGATTTTGTTATCCGTCAGGACGAGACTCAGGTGTATTGCGAAGGCTTCGGTGCCAGCAGTATCGACCTGCTGGTATGGTGCTGGATCAGCTACCCGGGGGAAACTGGCTTTATGGAGGCGCGCCACCAAATCGTCAGCGTGATTAAACGTACCCTGGCTGATAATGACATCCTTATCCCATTCCCGATCCGCACGCTGGATTTTGGCATCCGTGGGGGCGTGGCATTACAGGAGCAACTGAGCGCAACGGCGCGCAAAGAGGGATCTGCGGCAAACGATCATGGCGACTGACTACCAATGTGAGTCGGAACGGGTTACTCTGGTTGCCTCTTTTTTGCGCACCATTAACTGGATCCGACATCGCGACATGGACAGTTCCCGAGCAGGCCGAAAACGTATTTATTACTGGTTTACCTTGGCAGCGCTGATTCTGGTGGTGCTGGCGGTCAATGCTGGTCTGGCAATGCAAACCGTGCGCGAGTTGACCGAAAGCCAGCGCAGCCTGGTAAATACCTCAGACGTGATCTCCAAATTAAAGGATTTGCACCAGAGCGTGCTGGCGGCGGAAAGCGGTCAGCGCGGATACCTGCTCACCCAGGATGAAAGCTATCTGCAACCCTATGATAATGCGCTGTCGGTGCTGGATGGCCAGGTAGAAAAGGTCAAGCAAATCTCCACCGAAATTGACGGTCAGCGCGAACGAATCGACCTGGTCCTACAGCTGATCGAACTGAAAAAGTTAGAACTGATTGAGACAGTCAATCTGGCGCTGAATGAAAAGCAACCACAAGCACTGAAAACCCTGCTGACTAACCGCGGCCGCAATCTTTACCGTGAAATTCATAGCCTGTTTCAGGATATCGAAGCCGCTGAATATACCTTGCGTGAACAACGCTTTAAACAACTGCAGCAGGCGCAAAATGAAGCGCAGCTGGTGTTTATCATTTCCGGCAGCCTGAGTTTTTTGCTGGTGATCACCCTGTTAGTGGTCGCGATGGTGAATATTCGTAAGGACATTCGCTACCGCGCGGCACTGGAACAGCAAAACATCGATCTGGCTGAACAGGTGGCCAAACGCACCCGCGAGTTGCAATTGTATTCCGATGAACTGAGCCGCTCTAATCGCGAACTGGAAGATTTTGCCTTTGTTGCCTCTCATGACTTACAGGAACCATTGCGTAAGATTCAGGCCTTTGGTGAACGGCTGGAAACGCAATTTAGTGCCAATCTCGGCGAGAAGGGTATCGACTACTTAACCCGCATGCGTAACGCAGCCGGACGCATGTCGCGGTTGATATCAGACTTATTGGAATATTCCCGGGTGTCGACCCGCGGTAAAGCCTTTGAAGATGTTGATCTGAACGAGACCCTGACCACCATTTTGGATGACCTGGAAGTTGCCATCGATGAAGCTGGCGGCGAGGTAAATAGTGACACGCTGCCAATCGTGCGTGCCGATGGCAATCAGATGTATCAGTTGTTACTTAATCTGATTGGCAACAGTCTGAAGTTTCATCGGCCTGATACGCCTCCCCGCGTGGTGCTTAGCTACCGCACAACCGAGGGGATTAAGCCCATGCATGAGGTAGTGATTCAGGACAATGGCATTGGCTTTGACCCACAATATGCAGAAAAGATCTTTGTGCCATTTCAGCGTCTGCATGGTCGGGATGAATACAAAGGAACCGGGATTGGTCTGGCTGTTTGCCGTCGCATTGCAGAACGGCATGGCGGCCACCTGATCGCCGAAAGTGAGCCGGGTAAGGGCACCCGGATGATTATTCAACTACCCATATTGGGAGTAACACAAGATGATGCAAGCGACCCCGATCACCATACTGATGGCTGATGATGATGAAGATGACCGGTTACTGACCCAGGATGCCCTGAAAGAATCCCGCGTACTGAATGAACTACGCTGCGTCAACGATGGTGTCGAACTGTTAGATTATCTGCGCCGTCAGGGCAAGTTCGCCGAACCCGGCAATGCGCCCCGTCCCGGATTGATTCTGCTGGACTTAAATATGCCACGCATGGACGGCCGCGAAGCTCTGCAGGAAATCAAACAAGACGTACAGTTACGCAGCATTCCGGTGGTTATCCTCACCACCTCTAAACAGGAAGAGGATATGATCCGCGGTTATGATCTCGGTGCAGCATCGTATATAACCAAACCAGTCACCTTTGAAGGGTTGGTTGAACTGATGGCCACTCTTGGCCGTTACTGGGTCGAATTTGTTGAACTGCCACGGGAGCGGGATAACACGCAATGACCAGTCAGCTCCCCCGGGTTCGGATCCTGCTCATCGAAGATGATGAAGACGATTACATTCTGACCCGCGACAGCCTCGAACAATTGCCACACTGGCAGGTTGAGGTAGTGTGGGCCAGCAATGCCGGCGAGGGATTGAATCAGCTCACCCATCAGCATTTTGATTTATGCCTGTTAGATTATCAGCTCGGGGCCCATACCGGCATTGACGTTCTTCGCCAGATAAATCAGTCAGATAGTGCGCCGCCGGTGGTGATGCTGACCGGTCAGGCAGACAGTCAGGTGGATGAAGCGGCGCTGGATGCAGGTGCTACCGATTATTTACTCAAAGCGGAAGTGGATAGCGGCCGTTTTATCCGCTCAATTCGCTATGCACTGGCACGGCGTGACATGCAAAGGGAAAAACTGGAGCGACTGCGCGCCGAATCCGAAAACCGCGCCAAGGACCGTTTTCTCGCCCACCTTAGCCACGAATTGCGTACCCCATTGACCGCCATGCTGGGTTACACCGAATTGCTGCTATCGCGCGCCCCCGCCGCACAGCCCCAGCAGGAATTACATGCCATCTTGCGTAACGGCCGGCATTTACTCAGCCTGCTCAATGATGTTCTGGATCTGTCTAAAATCGCCGCGGATAAGCTGGAGCTCAACCCCAGTCCGATGAATCTGGCCAGTATGCTCAGCGAAGTGATGGCCTTGACCCATGCGCTGGCACTGGAAAAAAATCTGGCACTTAATTTCGACTGCCCGGCCCCGGTACCGCAGATGATTCTGGTCGATGCGACACGCTTTCGGCAGGTGTTGATCAATCTGATTGGCAATGGGATTAAGTTTACCGAGCGGGGCAGTGTCACGTTGAAAATACGTTACCAGCCGGAACACACTAGTTGCCCATTACAACTGAGCGTGCAGGATACCGGCATTGGTATCGACAGCGCGCACCTGGACAAGATTTTCCAGCCCTTTGAACAGGTTGAAGATGCTGTCAGGAAAAGCACTCAAGGTACAGGTCTGGGCTTAGCCATCTGTGCCGAACTGGTGCAGCGCATGGGAGGTACCCTGAACGTCACCTCCGCTATCGGTCAGGGCAGTGAATTTTTTGTTAGTTTGCCGATCGGTGATATCCCCGACAATCCACTCCATGTGATTGATTTAACGGGTGAACGCGCCAACTGGCAGCGCCCCGCCCCACTTAAGTTAGAAGGAAGGGTGTTAGTGGTAGACGATATGCCAGACCTGCGCGATATGATGCAGGCGCAAATCCGCCATTTTGGTGTGCTCGCGGACACCGCAGCGAATGGTCAACAGGCCGTTGAACTGGCATTTGCCGCGTTGGATAACGGCCAGCCCTATGATGTTATTTTGCTCGACCTGCACATGCCACAAATGGATGGCTACCAGGCTATTCGGGCTCTGCGTCAGCGTGTCGACGATATTCCGATTCTGGCACTTACCGCTGCCACCTTAAAAGGCCGGGCGGAGCAACTGCATGCCATGGGTTTTACCGATATGCTGGCCAAGCCGATGGAAACCAATCAATTGGCCGGCGTCCTGCAACATTATCTGGCACCGGCCAGTGCCCGCCAATCTGAGGGCAACTGGTTATTGGTCGAAGATGATCCAGATGCAGCTGAAGCCACCGCTGCGATGCTGGAAATGCAGGGCATAAGCGTCGATGTGGTGCACAACGCGGAGGACTGTAAACAGCGTGCCAAACACCACAGTTATGCACGAATTATTGTTGATTTAGGCTTGCCCGATCAGGATGGCTTAAGCTTGCTTGAAGAGCTGCGTGCCAGCGATGAGCAGGTAGATTTAGTGATTCTTAGTGGCCGCGAACTGAGCGATGAACTGATTGCACCGCTGAATATCTCACTGGTCTTGCAAAAACCACTTTTTCTTGAGCAAATTCAGCAACTCAGTAAATTTTAAGGACCCCCATGAGCCCAACCTGGCTGAAAGACATTACCCTCGAGGGGCAACATGTTAGCCTGCAACCATTAACGCTGGATCATCGCGCGGCGCTGCTTGACGCGGCCAATGATGGTCAATTGTGGAAACTGTGGTACACCAGCGTGCCCGGTGAACATAACATTGATGCCTACCTGACGGCGGCCTTGCAGGATAAACATGCAGGGCTGGCTCTGCCTTTTGTGGTGGTCGATAAACACTCTGGCGATATCGTCGGCTCTACCCGCTATTGCAACGCCGTTGCCAAACATCGCCGGCTGGAAATTGGCTACACCTGGTATGCCAACCGGGTACAGCGCACCGCCCTGAATACCGAAGCGAAACTGCTGTTGTTAACCTATGCATTTGAGCAACTGGATTGTATCGCCGTCGAGTTTCGCACCCACTGGCACAATACCCGTTCACGCGCCGCCATTGCCCGGCTGGGCGCCAGACAGGATGGAGTGTTACGCAACCATATTTTGCTGGACGATGGCAGTGCGCGCGATACGGTGGTGTTTTCTATCACCAATTACGACTGGCCGGCTGCCAAACGTCATTTGAGCTTTTTGCTGGAAAGTCGCGAAACTACACAAGCCTGATTTAACCGGATTATTCACCACTGGCAGAAATGCTCACCAGCAACCACTCGCCACTTGTTTTAGACCATACCTGTGTACCACCCCCTGCCCCTGAGTGGGTGGTACCGTCTTTGAGCAATACGGTTTGTTGGTACTGATTGACCAGAATCGCCGTGTTGGCGTCAATGACCGAAATACGCACATTACTAAACGTCAGAGACTCAATTTTTGCTACCGCGTTAAAGCCCGGTTCAATCAGGGCTTTTAGGTCTGCAAACGAATTCCAGTTGCTACCATCGGCATTGAGCCCGACAAACTTGTCAGGATCGATTAAAGCAAAATAGCGCTCGGTGTCGAGCGCCTCAGACGCGGCGACCAACGCGTCGAAGGATTGCTGTATCTGTGTTTCAATCTGGCGGACTTGCGCCGGTGTCAGCGCCTGTTGTCGCTCACTACAAGCGTTTAAGCCTAACAACGTGAATACGACAAGAACTACATATTTGAATTTTTTGATAAATAACTCCTGATAAGCAACATATAGCATCAAGCAAAAAGCGGGATACGGGGGGGTATGGATGAGCAATTTCATTGTTTTAGCAGTACTTACTTAACACCCTTATTGGCGCTGCTCATCTTTACTTGCCACTGGTAAGAACTATCTTCTTTTGCGAGAAGCAGTTTATTTTCAATTTTTCCAGACTGAACACTAAGAATCCATATTTTGCTTGTCTGTACTGGGTGTCCCGCAAGCGCAGATAGCAATTTTAGAGGGCTGCTGAAAGAATTATATTCATCGCGAACCACCAAAACATCTATGCCATTTACATTTGATTCATAAAGGAACTCATTGGCTTCAAATATCTTATTACCTCGATATGATATGGCTCCGTCGGACATCAAATATTGCCCACTTTTTCTGTCTGTAATTGCTTCACCTTCTAAGAGGTCATTTCTCAGTTCAAATGAATCCAAATCTATAAAATATTTGTGATTTTTGTTCGCACCGACTTCAGTTAGTTCGACGCAAAGTGTCTGCGCATTAGCAAAATTTATGGCGGCTGAAAAAGCAAATACCAGAAGGCATTTCAAAACAGTTTCTATGGAAAGTAACGGATTGAAGATAGTGATAAGTCATTCCTTAATATTGTAATCCTTCTGCACTAAATCCTACGGTTTTGACGGAGGCAGCGGAGAGTCTGTTATAGGTTATTTAGCGCGTCGATTGAATCTACGAGATTGACTTTCTATTTCCATCGGTAGGAACGCGGCAAGCGAAAATGTTATTAGTAGGCCAAGCACAATAACAAGCAACAGGGTTGCGACGCTTAACGCTTTAAGTCCCATTACCACGCCAACTACAAAGACTATTTCGAGCGTGATAGCGAGCAGGAACGCGAAGCCTCGTTTAATTCGAAATTGAGTCCCACATTGATGACAGCGCAATGATAATCCAAACGGCAATGTTATGGATTTTCGCAATGTTGAGATCCCAGCTTTGTTGCAGGAAGGACAGTCCATGTTCTACCTCAAAATAACAACGATTACCGATGACAATAGTCTGCCGATTAAGCACCAATGTAGCGCTGAATGACATGTTGATTCAACAACAAGTAGCCCAACCGGTTTGGGCAGCTTTTTGCAGCGGGGTAACCGCGGTGCCAGAAACAAAAAAACGCCTGACGGCGTTTTAGCATTATTCAGGCGGTTGCAACTGTAACTGCGAGGCAATCAATACGGCCTGAGTGCGGTTATTTATTCCAAGTTTACGGAATATCGAGGTGACATGGGCTTTAACCGTGGCTTCCGCAATATCCAGCTTAAAGCCGATTTGCTTGTTTAGCAGGCCATCGCGCATAAAGCACAGTACTTTGTATTGGGCGGGGGTCAGACTGGAGACTTTGTCTGCCAGTGCGGCAAATTCGTCTTCATCATCCACGGCCTGTTCATCAAAGCCATCGGGTACCCATACATCGCCATCCAGCATGCTTTGCACCGCTTCGGCAATTTTGGCTGAGCCGGAGGTTTTAGACACAAAACCCAATGCGCCGGCACTGAGCACTTTACTGATGATAGAGGGATCTTCCAGCCCGGATACCACCGCGACCGGTAAATCCGGGTACAGCTTACGGATATGAATTAACCCAAACAGATCCCCGCTGCCGGGCATATGTAAGTCCAGCAACAATAAATCCACGTCCCCGTTGTTTTCGAGGATATCGATAGTTTGGGTCAGGTCACTGGCCTCAAGTAAATTGAGGTTATCCAGTGACATCGACAAGGCGCTGCGTAACGCATCCCGATACAACGGGTGGTCATCAGCGATGACAAGGGTAATCATCCCTACTCCAAAAAGTTCTACCTATTCAATCGGTTAGCGATGAGTGTATCAACTACAGAAGGATCTGCCAGCGTTGATGTGTCACCCAGGCTCTGATATTCGTTGGCAGCAATCTTACGCAGGATACGGCGCATGATCTTACCCGAACGGGTTTTCGGCAAACCGGTTGTCCACTGAATCATATCCGGTGTTGCAATCGGAGAAAGCTGTTCTCGTACCCAGGCGCGTACCGATTTGGTCAGCTCCTCGGTCACTTCTACCCCTTCTACCGGCGAGATGTAGACGTAAATGCCCTGACCTTTAATGTCGTGGGGGTAACCTACCACGGCGGCTTCGGCTACGGCTTCATGGGCTACCAGCGCACTTTCAATTTCGGCAGTCCCCAGGCGGTGACCGGATACGTTAAGCACATCGTCGACCCGTCCGGTGATCCAGTAATAACCATCCTCGTCACGGCGGGCACCGTCACCGGTAAAATATTGGTTGGCGTAGGTACTGAAGTAAGTTTGGATAAAGCGCTCATGGTCGCCATAGACAGTGCGTGCCTGACCCGGCCAGCTGTCTTTAATCACCAGATTGCCTTCCGCCGCACCTTCCAGTTCATTACCTTCGTTATCCACCAGCGCGGCATCTATGCCAAACAACGGACGGGTAGCCGAGCCGGGTTTGAGATCGGTAATCGACGGTAGAGGCGATATCATGATGCCGCCGGTTTCAGTCTGCCACCATGTATCCACAATTGGGCACTTACCCTTACCAAACACCGTGTGATACCAATGCCAGGCTTCCGGGTTGATCGGCTCACCGACCGAGCCCAGTAAACGTAGTGAAGACAAATCAGCCCCTTCGGCAGGCTTGTCACCGTGAGCCATCAGAGCACGGATCGCAGTGGGCGCGGTGTAGAGGATGTTAACTTTATACTTATCAACAATCTGCGCAATGCGGCGTACATCCGGATAAGTCGGTACACCTTCAAATAACACCATCGACGCGCCATTGGCCAGCGGGCCATACACAATATAACTGTGGCCGGTGATCCAGCCCACGTCTGCGGCGGCCCAGTAAATGTCACCTTCCTGATAATCGAACACGTATTTATGCGTCATGGCAGCGTACAACAGATAGCCGCCGCTGCTGTGCACGACGCCTTTCGGTTTACCGGTTGAGCCTGAGGTATACAGAATAAATAACGGATCTTCGGCATTCATGCGCGCCGGCTCACACTCGGTTGAGGCATTCTGGGTGGCCTCGTGCCACCAGCGATCTACTGGGTTCCAGCTCACCTCTCCACCGGTGAATTTACATACCACACAGTGTTTGATACTCGGACAGTTTCCATTCGCCAATGCTTTATCTACATTCGCTTTAAGTGGCACTTTGTTACCGCTGCGGCGACCTTCGTCGGCAGTAATCACCACTTTGGCATCACAATCATTAATACGGTCGGCAATTGCCTGCGCCGAGAAACCACCGAATATCACTGAGTGCACCGCACCAATGCGCGCACACGCCAGCATGGCATAGGCTGCTTGCGGGATCATGGGTAAGTAAATGGCAACGCGGTCGCCCTTACCAACGCCCATATCACGCAGCGCATTGGCAAACTTATTCACTTCATCCGAGAGCGTCTGGTATGTAATTTCCTGACTGTCATTGGGATCGTCGCCTTCCCAGTAAAACACCACCTGATTGGCCCGTGCTGGCAAATGTCGATCAATACAGTTAACCGCCACATTGAGTTCGCCGTCTTCAAACCAGCGAATATGCATATCGTCTTTGGCAAATGACACGTCCTTGATTTTGCTCGGGAAAGTCATCCAGTTCAGATTTTTCGCCTGCTCAGCCCAGAACACCTCTGGCTGCTTGAGGGCATCCGAGATCATCGCCTGATAGACTTTTTGATTGAGTAAAGTGCGCTGACGAGCGCTATCTGGTACTGGAAAAATCGCGTCACTCATGGGTAATTGTCCGTATTTTAAAGGTTATTCCCCTCACTCTAGCCAACCGCCAAGTGAAAGGAATGCGACTTTGGTCGCACACTCGGTTATCTGCGCAAAAACTATACGACTTTGGTCTGACAGACCAAAGGATAATTTGCAAAAACAATAAGTTGGACCAAATTAAGCCAGTCCCTACAGAACAACGACTACTGAGGATGGAACATGAAACTCAATAAAATTGCAGCACTCACTCTTGCACTAGGCACCTCTTGCGCTGTTCCGTTTGCCCAGGCAGACGAAACAACATTTAAATTCGGCGGCTATGTAAAAGCCGACGGTATGTGGAGCTCATACAGCGACGGTTCGCTCTCGGCTAACAATGCGGGACGCGATTTCTACATTCCCAGCCTGACGCCTGTCAGCGGCGCAGATAAAGACGCGCAGTTCGACGCACACGTCAAGCAAAGCCGTTTCAACTTAAGCTCTACCACTAAGTTGGACAACGGCGAAACCCTGAAAGCCTTCTTCGAGATGGACTTTATGCTGGCGCCAGGCGGTGACGAGCGTATCAGTAACAGCTATCAACCGCGCCTTCGTCATGCATTCCTGACCTACGGCAACTGGCTGGTTGGTCAAACCTGGTCAACTTTTATGGACGTAGGCACTTTGCCTGACTCGGTAGATTTTATCGGTACCACCGACGGCACTATCTTCGTACGTCAGACTCAGGTTCGCTACACCAACGGCAACCTGCAAGTGGCACTGGAAAACCCTGAGTCGACTATCACCGATGGTGGTCGCAAGGTGACAGACGACAACACCATGCCAGACCTGACCATGAAGTACACCATGAAGAAAGATTGGGGCTATTTCTCAGTGGCAGGTTTATTACGCCAACTGGCCTACAACAACGGCGCCGGTGTTGACGAAACGGTTAGCAGCTTTGGCGTCAGTGTTGCCAGCAAAATTATGATGGGCAAAGACGATCTGCGTCTGATGGTGAACTATGGCTCCGGCTTAGGTCGCTACATTGGCCTGAATACTAACAATGGTGCCGTACTGACGTCGTCCGGTGATTTAGAGACCATCGATTCTATGGGCTTTACCGCCGCCTATCGCCATGTGGTCAGCGACCAGACAGCCTTCAACCTGATCTACGCCATGTATGATGCGGATGATGGTGCCGAGCTGGAAGGCCTGTTAGTAAATAAACAAACCTGGAGTGCACGCGCAAACCTGATGTATTACCCAGTGAAGAACATCACAGTGGGTGTTGAATTTGCACATGCTGCTATCGAAAAAGCCAGTGGCGCGGAAGGCGATATGAATCGCTTCCAGGTCATGGCTAAATACGCTTTCTGATAAAGGTCAGAAACCTCGGTATTGCGCCGGCTTTATGTCGGCGCTTTTTTTATGCCACCTGATTCTCTGCATCTTCCGCGCTATACCAGGCGGCAGTTAATACCCGCTGCAATGCCGCACTTAACGCCTTATTCAAAGGCAATTCTTGCTGACTCAAACTGAAATCCAGCTGACGAATACGTTCTTTATCATGAGGAATCACCGGTACTCCCCCTTCCCCAAGCGCAATTAAACCGGCTGCGTATTTTTGTGGCACATCCTGTTTAATGGTTTTGCATACTGACAGTGTCAGCCCATGTTTGGCTTTGACCGCCGCGGCCCCAAACATCCGGCACACGCCCGGGCGATGGGCGTATTCCCCGCAATAGCCCTGGTTGCCATCCAAAGACTGGCGCACAAAGTGCAGACAACTGAAACCGTTGTACTCGGCTAATTTATCCAGCATAACCTCTGCCTGCCCACGGTCGAACAGGGACAAGGCCATGGGTAGCATTTCTAATTCAGTCGCTTCTATGTGAGGGTTGTTACAGCACGCGCCGCAACCTGACCGGCATTGCAGGCCGCTATCCTGCTGATATTTGCCGTAGGTATGATCGATGTCGTTGTACACAGCCTCAACAAGACGCGATAACTCTCGCAGTCGTTGCATTAAGACTCCGCAAAAAATGACAATAAAACAATCAAATAAAGAAGACCCAGAACTGGGTCACAGGGCATGATTTTATGCTGCTACAGCACTTTGCAGCAATAAGATTAAATGCAGTTTTTTCAGATACTTAAATAAAAAAGCCACCGGTTGGGCGGTGGCAAATAGTAGTGCAAGTCACGCTTAATGCAATGCAGCGAATTTGGTCCAGAGCGCCTCTTCAGATTCCGCGTGCGCCGGGTCTTTTTCAATACATTCGACCGGACATACCGCCATACATTGCGGCTCATCATAGTGGCCAACACACTCAGTGCAACGGGTAAAATCGATCTGATAAATCTCGTCGCCCATAGTGATTGCGTCATTGGGGCATTCCAATGGGCATAAATCGCAATTAATGCATTCGTCGGTAATGTGTAAGGCCATGGTTCACCTCCAGGTTGCTGAAGAGGACTATAGCCGAGGTAGTTTAGAAAGTTCTTAACCTGGATCAAAAAAGGCTGCGTTCGCAGCCTTTGAATAATCTGTCGCTAGTTATCGGCGGATTGCGCGCAACATCCACGCAGTCTTTTCGTGGATACGCATCCGATCTGACACTAACGCTGACGTCGACTCATCTCCCGCCTCTTGGGCCAGTTTGAGTACACTGCGGCAGGTTTTGACTACTTGTTCATGGGCCTTGGTCAGGTAATCCACCATGTCAACGGCCGCAGGAATCTCTTCTACCTCTTCAATCGACGAGAGCTTGGCGAAAGCTTTATAGGTACCCGGTGCAAACACATCCAAGGTGCGAATACGCTCTGCGATGTCATCCACGGCCACGGCCAGTTCGGTGTAGTGCTCCTCAAACATCAGGTGCAATTCACGAAATTGCGGGCCTGTGACGTTCCAGTGAAAATTGTGGGTCATCAGATACAGGGTGTACGAGTCCGCCAACAGCTTTTTAAGCCCGTCGGCTACGTCCAGGCGATCTTGCTCTTTGATTCCAATGTCGATGTGCGTCATTTACCTCTCCTTAATTGATGAGTGCGCTTACATGCTACATGCGCTGTCGTCATTTACTTTGATTCAGGATAGCTAATTGGCTAATTAAGTAAAATCGAATAAACCCATTGTTATGATTGATAAAATATGATGTTGCGCAAAGCCCGGTGGCTTCGTGTAAAATAGCGACCGTTCGGATTCATTTTGACGGTTTTGCGGTTCCGCCCAACATACCGAATAACAGGTTCTTATGATCAGATCGCTATATTCTGATCATCCAATGCGTGAAAAAAGCGTTTTTTGCACAAATAAACACCAATAAAAAGGAGTTTTTAGTGCTGAATTCCTGTATACTTCCGCGCGAATTTTTTCCCTTAACGATGAAGTGAAGCAATGGCTGATTTATCAAAATACAGAAATATCGGTATTTTCGCCCACGTAGACGCGGGTAAAACTACCACTACAGAACGTATTCTGAAACTGACCGGTAAAATCCATAAAACCGGTGAAGTACATGACGGCGAGTCAACAACTGACTTTATGGAACAGGAAGCTGAGCGTGGTATTACCATCCAGTCAGCTGCTGTTACCTGTGAGTGGAACGGTCACCGTCTGAACGTTATCGACACCCCAGGACACGTTGACTTCACTGTTGAAGTTTATCGTTCACTGAAAGTTCTGGATGGCGGTATCGGCGTATTCTGTGGTTCTGGCGGTGTTGAACCACAGTCAGAAACTAACTGGCGCTATGCGAACGACTCTGAAGTTGCGCGTGTTATCTTCGTAAACAAACTGGACCGTATCGGTGCAGATTTCTACCGTGTTGTTGAGCAGGTCAAAAAAGTATTGGGTGCAAACCCTCTGGTTATGACTCTGCCTATCGGTGTTGAAGAAAACTTCGTAGGTGTTGTAGACGTACTGAACAAGCAAGCCTATGTGTGGGATGACACTGGTCTGCCAGAAAACTACGAGATCAAAGAAGTTCCAGCCGACATGGTTGAGAAAGTTGAAGAATATCATCAGATGATGGTTGAGACTGCCGTTGAGCAGGACGACGACCTGATGATGGCTTATATGGAAGGCGAAGAGATTTCTGTTGAAGATATCAAACGCTGTATCCGTAAAGGTACCCGTGACCTGTCATTCTTCCCAACTTTCTGTGGTTCCGCATTTAAAAACAAAGGTGTTCAGCTGGTTCTGGACGCGGTTGTTGATTACCTGCCAGACCCAACAGAAGTTGATCCACAGCCTCTGACTGACGAAGAAGGTAACGAAACTGGTAAGTTCGCTATCGTATCTGCTGACGAGCCATTCCGCGCGTTAGCGTTCAAGATCATGGATGACCGTTTCGGTGCCCTGACTTTCCTGCGTATTTACTCTGGTAAGCTGAAGAAGGGTGACACCATCCTGAACTCTGCAACCGGTAAAACTGAGCGTGTTGGCCGCATGGTTGAAATGCAGGCAAACGAGCGTAACGAGCTGGAATCTGCCCAAGCCGGTGACATCATCGCTATCGTGGGTATGAAGAACGTTCAGACTGGTCACACCCTGTGTGATCCTAAGCACGAATGTACACTGGAAGCCATGGTGTTCCCAGAGCCAGTAATCTCAATCGCAGTTGCCCCTAAAGATAAAGGCGGCTCTGAGAAGATGGGTATCGCTATCGGTAAACTGGTTGCAGAAGATCCATCTTTCCGTGTTGAAACTGACGAAGATTCTGGTGAAACCATCCTTAAAGGTATGGGTGAATTGCACCTGGATATCAAAGTAGACATCCTGAAGCGTACTTACGGCGTTGAGCTGATTGTAGGTAAACCACAGGTTGCTTACCGTGAAACTATCACCAAAGCCGTTGAAGACAGCTACACGCACAAGAAGCAGTCTGGTGGTTCTGGTCAGTACGGTAAGATCGACTACCGCATCCGTCCTGGTGAGCCAGGTTCTGGCTTTACTTTCAAGTCAACCGTAGTTGGCGGTAACGTACCTAAAGAATTCTATCCAGCGATCGAAAAAGGTTTCGCAGGTATGATGAACCAGGGCGTTCTGGCTGGCTTCCCGGTACTGGACGTTGAAGTAGAACTGTACGATGGTGCTTACCACGCAGTTGACTCATCAGCTATCGCGTTCGAAATCGCTGCTAAAGGTGCATTCCGTCAATCGATTCCAAAAGCTGCACCTCAGCTGCTGGAGCCAATCATGAAAGTTGACGTGTTCACCCCAGAAGATCACGTTGGTGATGTTATCGGTGACCTGAACCGTCGTCGTGGCATGATCAAAGATCAAGAAGCGGGCGTAACTGGCGTACGTATCAAAGCTGACGTTCCTCTGTCTGAAATGTTCGGCTATATCGGCCACCTGCGTACTATGACATCTGGTCGTGGTCAGTTCTCTATGGAGTTCTCACACTACACTGCATGTCCAAACAACGTAGCTGAAGCCGTAATCGCTGAAGCCAAAGAGCGTAAAGCCAACAAATAAGTTGGGCTAATCGCAAAAAACCCGCCGAATGGCGGGTTTTTTATTACCGGTTGCCCAGCAATTCATCACACATTATTCACATATTGCCGAATTATCCGTAAACTGCTTGTCACGCAAAGCCAACCCTAACTGGAGCAGTATGCCAGCCGACAATTTTGACCAGGACGTTCCCAAGCTCGTACTCGATGAGGAAGATCGCGAGGCATATTTGCGTCAACGGCAACCGTCCAAGCAAAAAAGCGCGCCAGCAGAAGTAGAAATCAAGCCGGTTGCAAAACAGCGTAATGGCCTAGCATGGCTGGCACTGTTATTAGCCATTGGTGCAGGTGCCGGCGCCGGTTGGTTATATCACCTTGGTCAGTTACAACAGCAGCAACTGGCCGCCTATCAGGCACGTATCAGTGACCTGGAAAGCCGTTTGTCCGCCACCGGTGAGGAAATGGGCGAGTCGACCGTCGCGTTGCAGGTAAAGGTTAAAGAACTGGGTGAAAAGGCCGATCAGTTGTGGGAGCAAATGGATAAATTATGGGCGTCCGCATGGCGTCGTAACCAGGCTGATATTGAAGCAAACAAAACCCAGTTGAGCGCGCTAGATAAGCAAGTCACGGCCAATAAGAAGCAGCTCACCAGCAGCTCAAGCGCATTACAATCGGAGCTTGATAAGCAAAAATCCGCTGTCGCAACGGCAACCGAAGTTCAATCTGTGTTGCAACTGAATCAGGATGCCATGCTGGATTCGCTGCAGCGTCTGGCTAAAGACGTCAAAACGCTGGAAGGCAAACTCAAAGATGTAGATGCCAAAGCGGCCAATATGGATAGCCTGAATATGAACAACGCTGCGCTAATGCGCCGGGTTACCGAACTTGAAAATAAAATCACTAACTTGCAGAAGTTAATTCAAGGCCCTACCAGCTAATCAAAATGCCATCGGGTGCGCCTGCATTACGGTGGCAATTTCTTCCCGTTGTCGATCACTAAATTCCAGCGCAAATGCGGCAATATTCTCTGCCAGCTGGGCATCGCTCGTCGCGCCGATAATTGTGGAAGCGACCCCGACCTGTTGATTGACCCAGGCCAACGCCAATTGCGCTGGGGTGATATTAAATGCATTTGCTAATTCCGCGTAACCCGCGATGGCAGCCTGTGATTGTGGCGTGTCCCTAAACAGTCCATTGCGCTGTACCAGCGTCCAGCGCGAATTAGGCGGACGAGCGCCCCCCAAATACTTACCAGTGAGCGCGCCACCTGCCAGTGGCGACCAGGCCAGATAGCCGATGTTTTCTGCCAGGCATTGCTCCAGCACATAAGGGCAATCCTTATGGTGCAACAAATTATATTCATTTTGCAGCGATACAATTCGTGGCAGCTGATGTGCCGCCGCCAGACGCAAATACTGGCTGATGCCCCAGGGCGTCTCATTGGAAAGACCCAGATAGCGAATTTTACCAGCCTGTATGGCTTGCTGAGCTGCTTCGAGTATGGCTAGCATATCATCAGTGTCATAGTTGTTTGTGTCGCTTAAAAGACCGCTGTGGGGCCAGTGACGCGCAAAGTGTGGGTGTGGTCTGTTCGGCCAATGCAATTGGTAAAGGTCAATGTAATCGGTTTGCAGGCGTTTTAACGAACCGTCCAGTGCCTGTTGGAAAGTTTGCGCACTCATTTTACCGCCATCCCGGATCCAGCTAATGCCTGGCCCTGCAATTTTTGAGGCAATTATCCATTTATCTCGCGCCTCTGGTTGCTTAGCCAACCAGTTGCCAATAATCGACTCGGTGGCACCATAGGTGTCCTCAGACGGAGGCACGGCATACATCTCAGCCGTGTCGATAAAGTTAATACCTGCATCGGCGGCTATAGCTATCTGTTGTTCTGCCTCTTGCTGAGTATTTTGCTTACCCCAGGTCATCGACCCAAGACACACTGCTGAGACATTCAACGACGAACTGCCTAACTGACGATATTGCATTTGAACTCCATATTTATGCGGTTTTAACCGCCACTGGCTTGACGAAAATCCGACCAGACACTAAACCCATACTAACATTGAATTGGAATCACCAACATGCAGGCTGCAGCTGTTCAGACAGACCATAAAATACAAGCGTTAGAACTATCCGTAGACCCCGCCAAATTTTATCTTGAGATTCTTATTGAGTTAAACGAAACACTCAATGATGTGGTCGGCGAACAGGAATCCCATGGCCTTATTTCACTGGTGGCTGACAAAATTGGTCGCTACTTTGAAGGCATGTATCGCCATGCACTGGGTATGCAAAAATTTGATGTGGATACCCTCGCTGCCATCCTTATTGATCTCAAAAGGCGCATCGGCGGGGAATTTTATATTCACGATATCAAACCAACCCGTATTGAACTGAAAAATACCCGTTGTCCCTTCTCAGAACGAGTAGTAGGCCAAACCACACTGTGTGCCATGACGTCTAATGTGTTTGGCCGTATTAGTGCTGACTCACAAGGATACGCCGCTGTAGAACTCAGCAAAACCATTGCCCGAGGTGATGGCCATTGCCACGTTATCGTGCATTTAGACAGCCACCAGGAACGCAGCGATGACGTCATCGAATATTTCGACGTATCAGAGCTCTGACACCGCAACCACAATGGCACTGTCTGCTGAGCACATTATTAAAGCGCTGCAGTCACCGGTCATTCTGTTATCGCCGGATGGGCAAGTACTAAACATCAACAATAAGGCGCAAGCGCTAGTTGGCGGGCCAGTCACTCATCTGGCGGATGTTTTTATGCTGTCTAACCAGAAACAGACTCTGCAGACCTTGTATAGCCGTGTTCTCGCCAGTACTGCTGCGATACCGTGCAAACTCGTTCACGCACGCACAAACGACATCTACACCGCAGTCATCAGCAGTATCAGGAGTAATCCTGACTCACGGCGTCCCGATGCGATTTTGCTGCAATTCGATACGCGCTTACACGGCGTCACCAGCAAGATCATGCAATTAAACCAAAGCATTCATGAACAAGCGGCGATTATGCGCAAATTGCGTAACGAAGGCCTGCATGACACGCTGACAGGTCTGAAGAACCGCCGTTATGTCCAGTCGGTACTGGAAATGGAATGCCGACTGGCAACCCGCCACAAATCGCTGGCCTGCTGTGCCTTATTGGACATTGATCACTTCAAAAGCGTTAATGACACCCACGGACATAATCGCGGCGATGACCTACTTAAAGCATTGGGACGATTTTTACTCAGTGAAAGACGCAGTTCTGACATTGTCGGACGCTGGGGAGGTGAAGAGTTTGTATTGTATTTTCACGATACGGACATCGACCAGTGTTTTACCCTGTGCGATGAGATCCGCCAAAAGATTAATGAAGGTGCATTAAGTCTCGAGCCGCCAATCAATTGCACTGTCAGTATTGGTATCACGCAACTGGACTCTGGAGATACGTTGTCAGAACTGATTAATCGGGCAGATTGCGCTTTGTACGAAGCGAAAGAATCCGGACGGAACAAAGTCTGTTCAGCCCGGATTGAGAATTAGCGTACCAGTGTCACCGGTAAATTACGCTGCATATTGGCTGGCAGGTGGCTGACCAGAATGGCGCGTAATGGCGACCAATAGGCAGACAAAACCAGTAAGCTTGAACTGATGATAAATCCCGCCAATGCGAGGCCGTAGCCTACGGACCAGCTTTGCATCAAATGGCCAAAGGTATACAACACATATATCAATGCTGACACCATGATTGCACGACGGTCAATAATGATCGAAATCACCGCCAATATCAGATAAACCAGCGACACCAGAATGGCAGTATTGACATCCTGCGCACCACCCAACGGCGCGAACTGCTGAAACACCGGATGCACAATCAGTGGGGCGGCAAGTAAATGCAACCAGAACGCCACATCCGACGAACGTTTGCGTCTGGCTAAATCCCGCGAGTCCCAATACATGGCGAACAGGAAAACCAAAATACCTGCGATGAACAAAATCGTTAATTTGTGCTCAATCAGACCAGGAAAACGATTAATGATGATGCCAACGGTGGCAGTCAGAATACCTACCGTTGAGGCTGCTACGGTGATCGGTACGCGGAAACGTTGCCAGTGCACATAGGCCGCAATGGTCGAGAATAAGGCACACATCAGCAGGACGGTTGTTGTCGGGGTAACAAAAAAGGCCAGCGGTAGTGCGAATGCGGATGCGACAAAAAACACCAGCGACAAAATCGCCGGTAAGGCCATACGTTGTTTACGTACAAAGATTTCAGCAAATAGCCAGGCAGCTGCTGCGGTTAAAATCGTGGCAAGCGCCTTATCGTAATTGGCACCTAATACAAACAACGACACAAAAAACAGTGCGCCGGCGATACTGACAAAGATGTCATTGAAACCGGTGAGCAGCCGGAAACTTTCCTGATCGGCGGTTGCCTGCAGGGTAGTTTGGCTGCGGTGTTGACGCAGTGCATTCACATCATCCTGACGCAGGATCCCCTGCTGAACGGCATTATCTAGATCTTCTTCGCTGTACATAATGAATTTCCTTTAAGAGGGACCACTACCTACAGCAATAACTCGGCCAACTATTTATTGCATATATTTCAATAACTTAAATATTGCCAATGCTTGGTTTGATTTGCTAATTAGCCAATTCCGCTAACTTTTAGTTGGATATTTAACCAATAAAAAAGGCCGCCTAAGCGACCTCCAAGTACATGCCTTTAACGTGCAATTCGCAATAATGTTGAAGCAATTGTCTTTGGACGTAACAACAATATTACCGACATACCGAACTGCACCGTAGTAGCCCATATGGCTGCAATGTCTTGCGATTCAAAATAAAAAGGCTCGAGCTTCATTACCTCTTGCTTACTCAAGTTCCATATTGTTACCCAATAAACAGCATCCGCTATTGCGAAATAAAGCGTTAGCAAGGCAATACCTACGATGGCCACACTCAAAAATGTAATTGGCAATAATGGTTTTACCGGTTGCTCCAATTCAGGCGTTAGGATCGACTTAGCGGTAGAAAGAGGGAAACTCCATAACAAGATGGCAACAATCGTCAATATGATAATTGTTAGGACATCCACGAAATTGAACAAAGGGCTGCCTAACGTATCTTCGTTCCAAATTACCCCAAGGTAGAGGGCAAACCTTTCGAACGCCTTTAAGAACAGCGCAACTGAAAATAGCCTCACCATAATGGCAAGATAGTGGGTTGATCTCATCCTAAAACCTCAAATCCTTTTGCCCATAAAGTCCTGATATAAATGGAAAAACGCATTTATATCAAGTAAAAAATCAGCCCCTGTGGCGCCACAACAGCTCCTTGTTAGATGTCACATTTTTTACCACCGATAAACTTGCCAACGACGACCAATATTGCCCCAACAAATAAAGCCGGCAACCGAAATTGGACCCAATCGAATGAATTCTCAGAGGTAGGCACGACCTTTAAGTAAATATCGTCAGACGATGATTGAAATGTCTCAACCGGCAAGAAGTCTACCGCGAAGGCTGCGATAGCATATAAAAGAACTAAACTGCCAATGATGATTAGGGCTCTACTCACTTGGAAATGTCTCTTGTTATGTAATTACGCATAAACCAATATTCCCACAACTATGAACACCAAAAATTTAACAATAAGCGCCATTAAAGAGTGGCGCCATATGGATATGTCTCTATCTGGATTAGACCACTCACCAAGAGCATCGTCATCTAACGTGACAAGGTGACCGAGCGCCGCCCAACCAGACATGACAAGTGCCGGTACCCCAAGATAGACGGAAAGATCCGCATAACTATAGGTTTTTGCCACCAAAGCACTAAGCAATGACAGCACAAATATGCCTATCGCTATTCTAGTTATCATTATGCTTCCCTCTCATGACGTCCCTTGGACTTGCTTTGTTATACGCGGCTTTATTCACTGAAATGCTTAACTGAACTCCTGAGAAACTCTTCATAAATTTCTACATGCTCTTTTATTCGCGTTTCCCTTTCAGCTTCATCGTACTTCTGGATGATATTTAGTGCGTTATATCTAGCGGCGGCATATAGCATTGAAGAACTTGCTTGGGCATAGAAGTTTCATCCTTCACTTCATTCGCCTTAACGATGAATCTATTTACGATTTCCCAAAACTGTTGATTCATTGACGATTACTCATTAGCACAAAACATTTTAATAGTGCGCAATTGGAGTGTTTCATTCCAGAGCTTATCAATAGCAAATTTCTATAACGCTTACTAGCAATCACCGTCATCCACATCATGCTGAGTCGCTGATATGCAGAGTACGGCCACGTTACTCGGGCTATCCTGCCCTCGCCCTTCGGGCCAGCCTGACGGCTGTTCCAAAACGTTCCTGACGTTTTGGTCACA
>NZ_JXSY01000020.1 GCF_004329715.1 Bowmanella sp. JS7-9 | reverse complement strand
TAGCACAAAACATTTTAATAGTGCGCAATTGGAGTGTTTCATTCCAGAGCTTATCAATAGCAAATTTCTATAACGCTTACTAGCAATCACCGTCATCCACATCATGCTGAGTCGCTGATATGCAGAGTACGGCCACGTTACTCGGGCTATCCTGCCCTCGCCCTTCGGGCCAGCCTGACGGCTGTTCCAAAACGTTCCTGACG
>NZ_JXSY01000002.1 GCF_004329715.1 Bowmanella sp. JS7-9 | reverse complement strand
TCCGCCAGTGGCGGCGGAGTCACCGGTTGTTTTTCGCATCGACTCAGTATCGTAGGCAACAATCGATTGGCCGCGTGGGTAATCAACAGGATATAGGTTCCGCGAGTCGGTTCTTCCAGTGTCTTTAGCAACGCATTGGCACTGGCCTGATTGAAACATTCGGCCTCATGAATAATCAGTACTTTATTACCCGATAACTGAGCTGTTTTACTTAGCTTTTGAATACCATCGCGAATCTGATCCACACTGATTTGGGTTTTCTCCCGGCGGATCTGATGCCAGTCCGGGTGGTTACCCGCGACCCGCAACAGACAAGCCTGACAAGCACCACACGGCTCAGTTGCTGCAGGGCGTTGACACAACAGCAAGGCAGCAAGCTTTTCGGCCAATTCGGTTTTACCCAGTCCCTGCGGACCATGCAACAAAATACCATGGTGTAAACGGCCGGCAATGGCGCGCTGCGCAAGCCCCTGGTAGGTATTTTGCAGCCACGGATACATTATTGCTGCCCCATAAAGCGGGCGAATGCGCTGACGATATCCTGCTGAACCTTATCCATATCCTGCATGGCATTGATCACCACCGCATTGCTATCGTCGGCACACAAGCGCAGGTACTTTTCGCGGGTGCGATGGAAAAATGAAATATCAGCCTGCTCGATGCGATCCAATTCACCACGCCCACGAGCACGCGCCAGCCCTACCTCAGGCTCCACATCCAGATACAAGGTCAGATCAGGATGAAAGCCATGCAGGGTAATTTCACGTAACGGTTCGATCATGCTATCTGGCACTTGTCTGCCACCGCCCTGATAGGCCCGGGAGGACATGTCATGACGGTCAGCCAGTACCCAGCAACCACTGTTCAGCGCGGGCTTTATGACATTAGCCACTAATTGGGCACGCGCGGCATACATCAGCAGCAATTCTGCTTCGGTAGTGACCTGCTCGTCCTGCCAGTCTTTTTTCACGCATTCACGAATTGCCTCAGCCATCGGCGTGCCCCCCGGCTCACGGGTTGATACAACCTGATGTCCAGCGTGCTCAATGGCGGATTTGATCAGTGCAATGGCACTACTTTTACCTGCGCCCTCGAGACCCTCGATGACGATAAACTTTCCTTTCGGCATGTTATTCCTGTTTTAACTGGTATTTGCGCACTGCGGCCTGATGCTCGCTTAACGTGACGGAAAACTGGTGGGTTCCATCGCCACGTGCCACAAAATAAACGGCCTCAGTGTCAGCCGGATGCAGTGCCGCATTAATCGCCTCTGCGGAAGGCATGGCGATAGGCGTTGGCGGTAAGCCTTTAATCATGTAGGTATTGTACGGGGTCAGCGTGCGTAAGTCAGCCCTGCGGATATTGCCATCAAACGCATCCCCCATACCGTAAATCACGGTTGGATCTGTTTGTAACCGCATTCCGCTGCGCAGGCGGTTAACAAATACACCGGCGATTTCAGGGCGTTCAGCGGCAACCGCGGTCTCCTTTTCAATAATGGAAGCCAGAATCAGCGCCTCATAGGGCGTTGCCAGCGGTAAATTGGCATCTCGTTGTGCCCAGGCGTGTTCGAGGTATGTGGTCATCGCTTTGAGTGCCTGTTCGACCAGTGCCTTGGCCGACGTATGCATTGGCACATGGTAGGTATCTGGTAACAACCAACCTTCCAGCGAATCACCAGCTAATTGATTGGCCTCAATGACCGCCGTTTCGTCAAAATCGCGCCAGCTAAGCAGCGGATTCTGTTGAATCTGCGTACGCCAGTCCTGCCAGCGCAGTCCTTCTACCAGTGTGATACTGAAAAGTTTTTCCTGTCCGGCACTAAGGTGCTGCATGGCCTGTGTTACCGTCATACCTGACTGCAGTTCATAGGTGCCTGCTCGAAGATGAGATAGTTCAGGATGTAAGCGGGTAAACAAACGAATATACAGGTAGGTTTCGCTCTGCTGGTCGAGCAGCTGACGCAATATATCCCTCGCGGTCTGGCCTTTAACGATAGTAACTAACCGATCATCCGGCAAATTTACCTCTCGCCCGACAAATTGCTGATATCGCATAGCCACAATACCGGCAGCCACGACCAGCAACATTAACAGCGCCGAAACTAACCGAATTAACCGGCGCATAGGGCCTCCTGCAGAGCTAATACCGGAGTGATGTCATAGCTCACGCCATCAATTTCGCGTACTGGTACCAGTTCCATCAGGCTGTTACACACAAACACAGCCTCAGCGTCATGCAATATGTCAGGGCGAGCACGAACCTGTGTAACTTTCTGATTAATATCATAAAAATAACTTAATACACGGTTACGCATAACCCCTTCGATACCGCAAAAGGCTAAATCGGGTGTATACCACTGCCCGTCCCGACACCAAAACAAGTTCGCGGCACTACTCTCCACCAGCATACCGTCAACATCACAGACCAGCACATCATCCCATGGCATGGCCATGGCCTGTTGTTTAATCAATACCTGCTCAAGACGATTAAGAGATTTTAGTCCGGCCAATAACGGCTGATGACCAAGAGATAATGTTGACACACCCATTGTGATGCCCGTTTGCTGCCACTGTGGATAGTGGCCGGGAAAGTCATGAACACTGATGATCCAGGTGGGATTAGCATCACTACCCGGTGCATAACCGCGTCCACCCATACCGCGCGTGATAATCACTTTAAGCACGGCCAGAGAATGCAGGCTGGCTTGCTGACTGACCTGCTGAGTTAACGCAGCCCAGTCTAATGGATTGATAAATAACCGCTGATTGGCGGCTTGCAGACGCATCAGGTGATAATCCCACAACCGAGGCTGACCATTTTTGACTAACAAAGTTGTGAAATGCCCGTCACCATAATGAATGGCTCGGTCGTTTGCATCCAGCGTGCTGGTTTGAATTCCGTTAATGATCATCACACATATAAAAAAGGCCTGCTTAGCAGGCCTGATTGTGACTTACATCGTCTTAAATAACAACGAACCGTTGGTCCCGCCGAAACCAAACGAGTTGCATAAGGCATATTGCATCACCACATCCCGGGTAGCTCCAGGCACGTAGTCCAGATCACAACCTTCACCAGGATTTTCCAGATTGATGGTCGGGGGTGCAACCTGATCGCGTAGGGCCAAAATAGTGAAAATGGCCTCTACCGAACCCGCTGCGCCTAACAGGTGGCCAGTCATGGACTTGGTTGAACTGACCATCACCTTGCTCGCCGCACTGCCAAACACACTGTGCACCGCGCGCGTTTCGGCAACATCACCAGCCGGTGTCGAGGTACCGTGAGCGTTAATATACTTAATCGCATCCACAGCAATACCTGCATCATTGATAGCGTTGGCCATGGCTGCAGCGGCACCTGCACCGTCTTCCGGTGGAGACGTCATATGGTAAGCGTCGCCACTCATTCCAAAGCCAACCAATTCAGCATAGATGTGCGCGCCGCGTGCTTTGGCATGCTCGTATTCTTCAAGCATAACCACACCCGCGCCCTCACCCATTACAAAGCCATCACGGTCTTTGTCCCAGGGACGCGATGCCCCGGTTGGGTCGTCATTTCGGGTTGATAAGGCTCGAGCCGCGTTAAAGCCACCAATACCTAATGGGGTAATAGTTGACTCCGCGCCGCCTGCCAGCATCATATCCGCATCACCGTACGCGATGGTACGCGCTGCAACACCAATATTGTGTACACCCGTGGTACAGGCCGTCACGATATTCAGGTTGGGGCCTTTTAAGCCTTCCATAATCGACAGAAAGCCGGAAATCATATTGGTAATGGTCGATGGTACAAAGAACGGCGAAATCTTGCGAGGTCCGCCCTGCAGCATCTTATTGTGGTTTTCTTCGATTAAACCCAATCCACCAATACCTGAGCCAATCGCCACACCGATGCGACCAGCATTATTCTCAGTGACTTCAATACCACTATCCTGCAAGGCTTGTTTCGCCGCGGCGATGCCATACTGGATAAACAGATCCATCTTCTTACTTTCTTTTTTCGGAATATAGGCTTCGCTGTCGAATCCTTTCAGATGACCGGCAAATTTGGTGGCAAAGTCAGTTACATCGAATCTGTCTGTCAGTTCGATGCCGCTTTTCCCATTAAGTACGCCCTGCCAGCTGCTGCTAACGTCGTTACCGAGTGGGGAAAGCATGCCAAGACCGGTCACTACAATACGTCGTTTAGACACATTGGCCTCCGCTATGCTGAATATGAATGGGGGTAAGATCAAAAAACGGCTCGAAAATGAGCCGTTTCGGGAATTTAATTAAGCGTCTTTGTGCGCTTTGATGTAGTCGATAGCAGACTGAACAGTGGTGATTTTCTCAGCTTCTTCGTCTGGGATTTCAGTGTCGAATTCCTCTTCCAAAGCCATAACCAGTTCCACAGTATCCAGAGAATCTGCACCTAAATCATCGACGAATGACGCTTCTGATTTTACTTCTTCTTCTTTCACGCCCAACTGTTCAACGATGATTTTAATTACGCGTTCTTCGATGTTACTCATGGTTTTAGTTCTTCCTTCAAAAAATAACGCTAATGCGAAGTTGCGGTAGTGTATTCAGCAATATCCCGCGTGGCAAGTCAACGGCCGCGCTTTTTTTTGCTGGTCAAACCACAACTTAGCACAGTTTTTAAACTAAATGCACACCGATATTGGGATGCATCGTTAAATTAAAAAGCCTTAAAAATGTTTATATTTCTAAGGTAATTCAAACAGATTTCAAAAATATGAAATCTGTTTACGCCATATGCATCCCGCCATTTACATGCAGGGTTTCACCGGTAATATACGCGGAGGCATCTGACGCTAAAAATGCCACAGCGGCGGCAATTTCTTTTGGCTGGCCTAAACGACCGGCCGGAATATCTTTAAAAATCGCTTCTTTTTGCTCTTCGGTGAGTGACTGGGTCATATCCGTATCGATAAAACCCGGTGCAACCACATTCACGGTAATACCACGTGAGGCAACTTCACGAGCCAGCGATTTGGAGAAACCAATCACTCCGGCTTTAGCAGCGGCATAATTGGCTTGTCCCGGATTACCGGTTGAACCAACGACGGAACCGATACTGATAATACGGCCAAAACGCTTTTTCATCATGCCACGCATGACAGCCTTACTGAGCTGAAATATTGGCGTCAGGTTGGTGGCGATAATATCGTCCCACTCCGAATCCTTCATACGCATCATCAGGTTGTCGCGGGTGATCCCAGCGTTATTGACCAGAATATCGATGTCTCCAAAACGTTCTTTGATATCGGTCAAAGCCTGATTAAGGCTCTCTGCATCGGTAACATTCAGTACCATGCCGGCACCGTTGTCGCCCAGATAAGCAGAAATGTTATCTGCGCCATGCTGCGATGTCGCCGTGCCGATTACCGTGACGCCCTGTGCAACCAGTGCTTCTGCCACCGCTTTACCAATTCCGCGACTGGCGCCGGTTACCAGCGCCACTTTTGTTGTTAACTCTGACATGTTTATTCCTGTGTCATGCTCTGTAATGCGTCAACAGTATTAAGCGCATCACAATTTACGGACTTATCGATTCGTTTTGCCAGCCCGCTAAGAACTTTACCCGGGCCAACTTCAAAATGCGCCAGCGCACCTTTTGCCGCCAAGGCTTCTACGGTTTCGGTCCAGCGTACCGGACTGTATAACTGGCGTACCAGGGCATCTTTAATCGCCCCAGTATCGTCGGCTGCCATCACATCCACATTATTAATAACCGGGATGCGTGGTGCATTGAGGCTTAACCCATCGAGCGCCACTTTTAATACGTCCGCCGCAGGCTTCATCAGTGCGCAGTGAGACGGCACGCTAACTGGCAATGGCAGCGCACGTTTGGCACCCGCCTCCTTACACAGTACGCCTGCCCGCTCAACCGCAGCCGCATTACCGGCAATGACTACCTGACCCGGTGAATTAAAGTTAACCGGTGCGACGACCTCGCCCTGTGCTGCCTGTTCACAGGCGGCCTGAATTTTGTCGTCCTCAAGACCAATAATCGCATACATGGCACCCGTTCCGGCTGGAACCGCTTCCTGCATGGCTTTGCCGCGCAATTCCACTAACTTAACCGCATCGGCAAAGTCTAAAACCCCAGCACACACCAACGCAGAGTACTCACCCAGGCTGTGGCCGGCCATAAACGCTGGTTCAGCGCCGCCCAACTCTTTATATAAGCGATAAAGCGCTACGCTGGCTGTCAAAATGGCAGGTTGCGTAATGTGAGTTTGATTCAGTTCTTCGGCAGGACCTTGTTGAACCAACTGCCATAAATCATAACCCAAGGCTGCAGAGGCTTCGGCAAACGTGGCCTGGATCTGCGGGTATTCTGCTGCAACGTCGGCTAGCATGCCAACGGCTTGTGAGCCCTGACCGGGAAACACAAATGCGCGCATAGATTCTCCTGAAATTTACTAATTAATATCTGACTAATGCGGATGCCCAGGCGAAACCGCCACCAAAAGCTTCCAGCAATAAATTGTGGCCACGTTGGATGCGTCCATCACGAATGGCGGTATCCAGCGCAGTAGGAACGGTCGCGGCTGAGGTATTGCCGAACTGCTCAAGGGTCAGCACGACTCTGTCCATTGGCATTTCGAGTTTCTTCGCAGTGGCTTTAATAATGCGGAAGTTCGCCTGGTGTGGCACCAGCCAGTCCAGTTGTGACTTATCCATATTATTTGCGGCAAGCGTCTGCTCAACTACTTCGGATAATTTGGTAACCGCTACTTTGAATACTTCATTGCCTTTCATGACGCCCCAGTTTTCATGCACTGAGGCCTCATTGCCGCGTTCAGGATTACCGATATAGAGTAGATCACCGTAACTGCCGGCGGCATGAATATGGGTAGATAAAATGCCCGGCTCTTCACTGGCTTCAATAATCACCGCACCGGCGGCGTCACCAAATAAAATCACCATGGTTCGGTCGTATGGGTCGATCATCCTTGTTAACGCATCACTGCCGACAATCAGGATCCGCTTACACATACCGGTTTTTATGTATTGGTCGGCGACGCTCAGGGCATAACAGAAACCTGCACAGGCAGCGGCAATATCAAAGGCCGGAATACCGTCCAGTTGCAGTTCCTTTTGGATATCGCATGCAGCGCTTGGCAATGCTTTGGCGTGACTGGTGGTGGCACATAAAATCATATCGATGGAGTTCGGATCGATATCAGCCATTTCGAAGGCTTTCCTCGCCGCCTCTGCGCCCATGGTGGCGACATTTTCATGCTCGGCGATAATACGACGTTCTTTTATACCTGTGCGATCGGTGATCCACTGATCGGAAGTATCAACCATTTTTTCCAGATCCAGATTCGAGCGAATCTGACTGGGGTAATAACTTCCGGTACCAATAATGCGTGAATACATGAATAAAGGCCTTCCTGTCACCTCGGTTAAGCGACACAGACCTGTGGGCTTAACTCAGTACAATTTCTAATTTATGTTTTATTTTATTTGGCACTTGTTGGTCAACTTCGCGCATCGCGACGCGAATTGCGTACAAAAATGCATCAACTTGCGCGTTTCCGTGACTTTTAACCACAATGCCGCGCAATCCTAACAGACTCGCACCGTTGTACTGGTCGGGGTTCACCCTCGAATAAATTCTTTTTAACAGAGGCAATGCCATTTTAGCCATCAAACGCGTGAAAAAACTCTCCGCGGAGGCTGATTTCACTTCATTCAGTACTAAAGTCGCGAAGCCTTCGCAGGCTTTGAGTGCAATGTTACCGGTAAAACCGTCGGCCACCACAACATCTGCTTTATCGGAAAAAATATCATTGCCTTCAACATAACCAATGAAATTGATCCCCGGTGCTTCCGACAGCAATTGTGCGGCATTTTTAACCGTGTCATTACCTTTGATTTGCTCTTCACCCACGTTTAACAGCGCCACCCGTGGATTGACCATGCCTTCTACCTGCTCTGCCAATACCGAGCCCATCACTGCGTACTGGAATAATATTTCCGAGTCACAGTTCACGTTGGCACCCAAATCCAGCAGAAATACTTTTCGGTCGCTGAAGGTTGGCAAGGCTGACACCAGCGCCGGTCGGTTGATCCCCGCCAGGGTTTTCAGCACATAATAAGCGTTAGTCAACAGTGCACCGGTATTACCCGCACTGACACAGGCGTCTGCTTCACCGGTTTCTACCAGTTCCAGGGCACGGCGCATGGATGAGTCAGGTTTTTTGCGTAGGGTTGAGGCTGGTTTTTCATCCATGGTGACGACCTGACTGCAATGGATAATTTCCAGCTGGTCGGTTTGGGTGAATTTAGCTTTACGCAGTTGCGCATCGATCTGGGTTTGATCGCCGCACAGAATTAAATGTAAGTTGGGGCATTGCTGCACAGCCAGAACGGCTGCGGGAATAGTAACTGGGGGGCCATAATCGCCCCCCATTACGTCTAATGCAATTGTTAGCTTAGACAATCGACTACCGCTTAGTCAGCGATAACCTTTTTACCGCGATAGAAACCATCTGCAGTCACATGGTGACGACGATGCGTTTCACCAGAGGTTGCGTCTACAGACAAAGTTGGACCAGTTAAGGCATCATGCGAACGACGCATGCCACGCTTAGAACGGGTTTTACGATTCTGTTGTACCGCCATTTCAATTACTCCTCGTCTCGCTTAAGTTCTTTTAACACCGCAAAGGGGTTTGGACGCTCTGCTGCCGGTTCGATCTTGCCAAATACCATATCGGCTGCCTTACGCTTACAGTCACGCTCATCATGCATGGCTACCAGCGGCAACGCGACAATGATCTCGTCTTCAATAATTTGAAGCAGATCGATTTCTCCGTGGTCATTGACCTCTACCGGTTCGTAGATATCCGGAATTTCTTCGATATCCTGTCCTGCTTTCACAGGGGTGTAGCTGAATGAAACAGCTACTGGCATTGCAAATGGTTCATCACACCGCTGGCATTGCATTTGTACAGATATCGTGATTTCACCCTCAAAGTAATGAAGACCCTGCGCATCAGTGTCAAACTTCACTTCAATGCTGGCGAAATCGTCCATAGCATAGACTGTTTCGGCCAAACGCATCATGTCTTTTGCAGCCACGACCCCCTGATAATCAGAGCGTTGTGTGGCGGCTTTGACCGGATCGATGAATTTAGGCAGTTTCAGCTTTTGCATAGGGCGCGCATAATATAGTGAGACGCGGCATGAGTCAAAACAAAAATCCTTACCACTACAGGTGTTACGGCGTTTTTTAATTCCGGCACTTCAGGGTAAACTTAGCGCCTTTACATTCTGGGAGCCATTATGCAACTTACCCTCGCCTCAACATCTGTTTATCGCAAAGAAATTCTGAGTAAATTGCATATTCCCTTTGCTACCGTCAAACCGGACGTAGATGAAACCCCGTTACCGGATGAAGGCGCAGCTGATTTAGTCGAAAGGCTGGCAATAGCCAAAGCCCGTGCGGTGGCTGAACAGGTTAAACAAGGTTGGGTGATTGGTTCTGATCAGGTTGCCACGTTTGATGGACATATATTAGGTAAGCCTCACAGCGAAGAAAACGCGGTCAAACAACTTACGGCATGCAGTGGCAAAACCGTCACCTTCTTAACCGGCTTGTGCCTGTATAACGCGGATACCCATCATTATATGTCGCTGGTTGAACCGTTTCAGGTCAATTTCCGGGCGTTGACGCCGAGCCAAATTCGCCGTTACGTGCAAATCGAACAACCATTGAATTGTGCCGGCAGCTTTAAATCCGAAGGTTTGGGAATTGCGTTATTCCGTTCGCTAAACGGCCGTGATCCTAATAGCCTGATAGGTTTGCCAACCATCGCCTTGATTGAATTATTTACCCAGGCTGGTATTGATGTGTTTGATTATATGCAGGTCAATAGTTGATGGCCTAAAGCACGGCCATCAAATCCTGTAGATCATCGATAATAGCCAATGGCTTATGCGGCTCTAACTTATGCGCTGGTTGAGCCCCATAGGTTACCCCTATACGTGGCATGCCTATGGCAGCGGCCATTCCCATATCATGTTCGGTGTCCCCAATCATTACCGCTTCATCCACACGAATTTGTAAATGCTCAATGATCTGCTCAAGCATCTGAGGATGTGGCTTTGACCGGGCTTCATCGGCGCAACGGGTAATATGGAAATAATGCCCGGTTTGGGTTTCCTGCATAACCCTATCCAGCCCCGGTCTGGCTTTACCTGTGGCAACCGCCAGCAATCGTCCCTGCTTTTTTAACGCTGTTAACAAAGGCAAGGCGGCCGAAAACAATGGCGAAGGCGTCGGATTTCGGTACAGATACTCATCCCGATATAAATCAACTAACTGTTCTACCCGCGCCGGGTCATCGCTTTGAAATAAACGTCCGAGCGCCGGGCGTAAGCTCAAGCCAATGATGTTATTCACCGCTTCATCTTGTGGAACCGGCAACCCTGCACGCCGCGCAGCATTTTGCACGCAGGACACAATGCGTGGCGTCGAGTCCATTAAAGTGCCATCCCAGTCAAATATTACTGCTTTGAACTTCATACACTACTTAACTCAGGCTTTATCAAGACGCTTCAATACGCCCTGCAGGTAGTCATCCAGTGGCGCCTCGAAGCTGACCGTGGTTTCTGACTGTGGGTGAATAAACCGAATCTGCCAGGCATGCAGAAATAAACGATTCAGGCCGCTGCTTTGCATAAGGCGATCGAATTCCCCGTCACCGTATTTATCATCGCAGGCAATGGGATGACCGGCATGTTGACAATGCACCCGGATTTGATGGGTTCTGCCAGTGATTGGCGACGCTTTGACTAACGTCGCATTGGCAAAGGTGTCCATTACCTCAAAATGCGTTTCTGATGGTTTACCGGCATCATTAACAAACACCATACGCTCACCTGATTGCAGGATGTTCTTTTGCAACGGCGCTTTCACTTTATGGCGATTGCGCGGCCACTGCCCCTTGACCAGCGCCAGATAGTGCTTATCGGCGGTTTTACTGCGCAGTTGTTCATGCAAGTGCGTCAATGCCGAGCGCTTTTTGGCGACCAGAATGACGCCGCTGGTATCACGATCTAACCGGTGCACCAGTTCAAGGAACTTCGCATCAGGGCGCAGCGCACGCAGCGACTCAATTAAACCAAAACTAATACCACTGCCACCGTGTACCGCCATACCCGATGGCTTGTTAACCACCATCAGGGCTTTGTCTTCATAAATAATCTGCTGCTCAATATTTTTTACGCTATCGAGACGAACACTGGGTAATGGCTTTTCCTCTGCCACCCGCAATGGCGGAACCCTGACCAAATCACCGCTTTGTAATTTGTATTCTGGTTTCACGCGTTTTTTATTCACGCGCACCTCGCCCTTGCGCAACACCCGGTATATCAGGCTTTTCGGCACACCTTTGAGCTGGGTTTTTAAAAAGTTATCGATACGCTGACCGTCCTGCTCTGCGTCAATTTCGATAAACAATACTTGTGGGGTAGATTCTTGTGCTTTCATGGGGCGCGATTTTACCTGTAATCACGCGGGTTTTCGCGCTTTTTATTTGCTTGCTTAAGTACGTGAATTAATGAGATAATTTCGCCGCTTGTAAGCCAACAACAGCTACAGGCGATGTGATGATGGAACACTTGTTGGTGTTACCCCCGAACGAATCCTTGCGGTAGAACGATGCAAACGCATGATACCGTGAGTTGAAAAGCGAATTATCGGTAACAGACCACACATCATCCGGCAAAAAAAATTTTACGCGAAGATCGCTTAAACCGCATTTCCGCTGACCAGTTTGGCGTTACCGGGTAACTTAAAAGAAGAACCGGGTAACGATTAACGCGACAGACAGACATAACAACGTATAACGAACCCTTAAGTCGGGAGACTTCCTTTCAGGTTCTGACCAGGTTGGCCATGCGTGGCAGTTTAAGTGATCGATAAACTTAATTATCGAGTCACAATATGAAAAGAATGCTTATCAACGCGACCCAGCACGAAGAGCTGCGAGTTGCACTGGTAGATGGGCAAAAGCTGTATGATCTGGACATCGAAAGTCCAGGACATGAACAGAAAAAAGCCAACATCTATAAGGGTAAAATTACCCGCGTCGAACCTAGCCTTGAAGCTGCTTTTGTCGACTACGGCGCTGAACGCCACGGTTTCCTGCCCCTCAAAGAAATTGCCCGTAACTACTTCCCTTCCGATTACAACTTTAATGGCCGTCCAAATATCAAAGATGTGATCCGTGAAGGTCAGGAAGTCATCGTACAAATCGATAAAGAAGAGCGTGGCCAAAAAGGTGCGGCGTTAACTACTTTTATCAGTCTGGCTGGTAGCTACCTGGTATTGATGCCAAATAACCCGCGTGCCGGTGGTATCTCTCGCCGTATCGAAGGTGATGAGCGTTCAGATCTCAAAGAAGCACTGGACGACCTGGATGTACCAGATGGCATGGGTCTGATTGTACGAACGGCTGGTGTAGGTAAATCCGCTGAAGAATTGGCATGGGATTTAACTGTACTCAAGTCTCACTGGGCAGCAATCGAAGAAGTGTCTTCTGCCCGCCCTGCACCATTTTTGATTCATCAGGAAAGTAACGTCATTGTGCGTGCTATCCGTGATTATCTGCGCCGTGATATCGGTGAAATTCTTATCGATGATGCGCAAATATTTGAACAAGCTAAAAAACATATCGAATTAGTCCGCCCGGATTTTGCTAACCGGGTGAAACAATATCAGGGTGATGTGCCACTATTCAGCCATTACCAGATTGAAAGCCAAATTGAATCGGCTTTCCAGCGTGAAGTACGCTTACCTTCTGGTGGTTCGATTGTTATCGACCCAACTGAAGCCCTGACCTCTATCGATATCAACTCTTCCCGCGCAACCAAAGGCGGTGATATTGAAGAGACTGCACTGAATACCAACCTGGAAGCGGCCGACGAAATTGCCCGTCAGTTACGTCTGCGCGATTTAGGTGGTCTGGTGGTGATCGACTTTATCGATATGACACCGGTACGCCATCAGCGTGAAGTAGAAAATCGTCTGAAGGAAGCCACTCGCCACGACCGTGCGCGCATCCAGATTGGCCGTATTTCTCGTTTTGGCCTGATGGAAATGTCACGCCAGCGTCTGCGTCCTTCCCTGGGTGAGTCGGCCCACCATGTTTGCCCACGCTGTGAAGGTCACGGCACCATTCGTGGTACTGAGTCACTGGCCCTGTCTATCTTGCGTCTGTTAGAAGAAGAAGCACTGAAAGATAATACGGGTCAGATCGAAGCGCAGTTACCGGTAGAGGTTGCAACGTATCTATTGAACGAAAAACGCAGCGTCATTCAAAGCATTGAAAAACGCCAGAAGCTGCAAATTATCGTGATCCCTAATCCAAACATGGATACGCCACATTATCAGGTTACCCGCGTACGCCGTGACATGGTGAGCAACGAAATCAGCTATCAACGCACCCTGGTTGAAAAAGAACAGGTTGACGTAGTGTCATTTGCCCATGCCGAGCCGGTTAAACGTGAACAGCCTGCCCTGCAGGGTCTGACTGCACCGACTGCGCCTGCGCCAACCCCAGCACCACAGGCCAAAGCGGTTGAGAAGCCATCGCTGTTTAGCCGTATCGTTGCTGCGATTACTGGTTTGTTCAGCAGCGACGAGAAAAAGACTGACAAGAACAAGAAGTCAGCTAACGGTCGCAACCAACAGCGTAATAAACGTAATCGTAAACGTCCTGACAGAGATCGTAATGGCAAAGGCCGTAACCGTCAGACTGAGGTGAAAGCGGAAGAAAAACAAGACGCCGCTAAAGACGACAACAAAGGTCGTAATAATCGCCGTAATGATCGTAACAACCGCCGTGACCGCAATGAGCGTAAAGACGTTAAAGCGGATAATCAGAAAGTGGCTGATGCAGCTGTGTCAGACTCGAGCAAAGACGAGACGCCTGTTGAGAAGAAAGTGGCGCAACGTCGTAAACGCCGCGATCAGCGTCGTAGCGTTCGTGTTAACCAGGCTCCCACTGAGCAACTTGCCGCTGAAGTGCCAAATACAGACACTGAAACACTGTCAAATGTGAGCGCTGATGAAGCGAATGTAACCGCCGAAGCACATGCACCTGTTGTAGAAAGTGCAGCAGTCGCGTCACCCGTTACCTCAGAAGAAACTCAGACTGTAGATTCTGCTGAGCAAGTGGAGTCTGCAGAGCACACTGATGATACCGATGAGAAAAAAGCGGGCCGTACCCGTTCACGCCGTTCACCTCGTCATATGCGTGCCGCGGGTCAGCGTCGCAAGCGGAGCCAGCAGGATGAAGACGCAGTGGAAAGTCGCTATCCAGCTGAGCAAAGTGAAATGCAATATGACTTGCTGAGCCCGGTTGAAGAGACAGCGGCAGAGCAACCAATGCAGGTTGAAATTCAGTTAGATGATAATCAGCCAGAGGTTGTGATCAGCGAACCTGCCACAGTAGCAGAAACTGCCGAAGTGGAAGAAGTAGTCAATTCTGCACAAAGTACTGAAGAAACTGCTGAGGTAGAAATCAGCGAGTCCGACGCACCTGTGGTTGCTGCAGCCGACGTTGAGGTTGAAAAGCCAGTTGCGAAAAAAGCCGCTGCTAAGCCTAAACGTGCAAAAGCTGCCAGCAAAAAAGAGGCCGCAAAACCCATTACGGTCACGCATCCGATGGCAACACCTGCCAAGGTTGAGATGGCAATTGGTGAGCTTACCATCATTGCCCGTGCCGATGATGCGCGCCCTGCTCTGGCATTCAGCGGTCGCGCTGCCGGTAGTGCTCATGTGACGGCCAACGCTGTCGCACCAATGACTAAACCAGCTGCGGTAGAATAACCGCAGCACCAATAAAAAAGGCTGCCATTGGCAGCCTTTTTTATTGGTCTCACTTACACCAGCCTGCGCCAGTTAAGACGTTGCCAGGGTCAAATCCGCTAGCTTGAAATACTACGGTTAATCTCGTTCAACACCGCGACAGGATCTGATGCCTTAGTAATCGGCCGTCCAATGACCATGTAATCTACGCCTGCCAGCATCGCTTGCTCTGGCGTCATTACCCTCATCTGATCACCCAGCTCTGCGCCTACTGGACGTATCCCCGGCGTGACCAACTGAAATGCATGGCCCAGCGTTTGTTTTAACATCGCCGCTTCCTGTGCCGAGCACACGACACCATCCATCCCGCTTTGTTGAGCAAGCGTGGCCAGATGAAGCACCTGTTGCTCAGGTGAACGGGGTACACCGGTTTCGCGTAATTCTGTTTCACTCATACTGGTCAACACGGTAACGGCAATTAGCTTAGGTGCATTGGCTCCAAATGACGCTAATTCAGTACGGGTAGTTTCCATCATCTTTCGCCCGCCACTGGCGTGCACATTGACCATCCACACCCCCATATCGGCGGCAGCCACGCAGGCTTTGGCGACGGTATTAGGAATATCGTGAAATTTTAGGTCGAGAAAAACGTCGAAACCCTTGTTAATCAAAGACTTAACAAACTGCGGGCCTAAGTAGGTAAACATTTCTTTGCCTACTTTAAGGCGGCAATCAGATGGACTGACCCGCTCAACAAATTGCAGGGCGTCGTGCTCTTTATCAAAGTCCAGCGCCACAATAACTTTTGGGTCTTGCATACTACTCTCCATCCAACCCTTTTATTGGTTTAACTGTGCCCCACTTTTTACAGGATGGGCACAACCAATGAATACTTTGACCAGAAAAGCCGCAACTGCCGCATCGGTACTTAGGTCGACGCTGGATCTGTTCGTCGACCAGTTCCTGCAACATTCTCAGGCTGTTACCGGAATCATTTGCAGCATCCTGCTTAAGATACAAATCCATTAATTGCCGAAATCCTTTCATTGTAGGAGAACGGCGTAATTGCTGTAACAGGAAGCTACTGGCTTCGCCCTCACCGACCTGACGCGCCACCAACCGGGTTTTCGCCAAATAGGCAGAGGCACATTTCTGCCAGTGCTGTTCGAGGAATTCTTCAAATTCCGCCAGGCGTTTGCTCTCCTGAGCGGCCGTTTCTATCAGTGGCATGGCTTCACTTAACCAGTTTATATCCCGTTCCGGCACCTGGCTCAGGTAATCATAGGCATCGGCGGCCTGGGCATGATTCAGGGCCAATTTACCCAGCATCAGAAACGGTCGCACCGCATGTTCGTCGGAGCGCACAGCCTTTTGTAATAACGCGTGTGCCTGTTTTAAGTTGTCCTGCTGGATTTCGATGGCAGCCTGTTCGCAGTAAAAATGTGCAACACGCTGACATAACTCATCATTGTCGCCATGGCACGCCACCATACGCTCGGCCAGTTCGATGGCACGATCCCACTCTTTAGTGGTTTGATAGATATTAAATAACTGTTGCTGGGCTTCCAGATAGTGCTTATCGCTCTCCAGCAATTGCAAATAGGCGGCTTCGGCGCGCTCTAAAAATCCAGCTAACAGATAATCGCGACCCAGTTCCTTCAGCGCCAGAGCCTTTTGTTCAGCACTGAGATTGTCCTTTCCTACTAACGTTTGGTGAATACGAATAGCACGGTCCAGCTCTCCGCGATGGCGAAAAAAATTCCCCATTGCAATATGGGTTTCCAGCGTATCGCTATCCACGCTGATCATCTTAATTAACGTGTCGACGGCTTTATCCGGCTGATCGGATAACAGGAAATTTAAGCCACGATAATAATGGCGGGAGAGTATTTTAGATTGTTTCTGTTGGGCGTGGCGCAGACTATTGCGGCCCATTACCCATCCATAACCGGCAGCAACTGGAAGTAGTAAGAATAATAACTCCAGCATACCCGGTTACTTTTGCTCGTTGGCGTGGCTGAGTCGTTTCAGGCGACGTTGCAGATGTTTGTTGTGCCAACTGAGCCTGAGCATCACGAGCCCGCTCAGAGACAGCGCCAGGATAAAACCCAGCCCGATAGACAGGGCCATCAGCGTGGCCACATGCATCTGGCTGGAGGCGATAATGTAATTAACCTGGATCCACTGATCATTTTGTGCCCCAACTGCTACTGCAACCAGCATCACAAACAGAAATATCAGAAAAATCAGCAGTTTCTTCACTCAATCAGTTCCTTTTACTCAGATACAAAAACGGCACTCCATTGGAATGCCGCTAGCATATCGCATTTCAGGCGTTTTTTTTAGAGGATCAATCAGTCATTTACGCGTTCGCGTAACTCTTTACCAGGCTTGAAGTGCGGCACATATTTTCCCTCTAACTCGACGGTATCGCCGGTTTTAGGGTTACGGCCAACTCTCGGGGCGCGGTAATGCAAAGAGAAACTACCAAAGCCGCGGATCTCAATGCGATCTCCACGTTGCAGGGTCTGCGCCATTTGCTCAAGTATTTCCTTGATTGCGCTTTCCACATCCTTGGCGGGTAATTGACGATATTGATCAGCTAACCGTTCAATCAACTCTGACTTGGTCATATTGGCAACACTCCAGAAAGTTAAATTAATCGGTTACCACAAAAAAGGGAGCGTTAAGCTCCCTTTGTTGATTACTCTTCGCCTTTAGCGGCTTTGAAGGCTTCTGCCATCGCGTTAGAGAAAGTCACTTCTTCTTGCTGATTGACTTTATCGATCGCTTCTTTTTCTTCCGCTTCGTCTTTTGCCTTCACAGACAGGTTAACGATACGGTTTTTACGATCTACACCAACGTACTTGGCTTCCAGCTCTTCGCCAACTTTAACGACTTCAGACGCGTCTTCGATACGGTCACGAGACAGGTCTGCTGCGCGGACATAACCTTCAACTTCTTCTGCCAGTTGAACAGTTACACCTTTGGCATCAACAGCGGTAACTTTACCGATAACGATAGCACCTTTCTTGTTATCTGTCAGATACTTATTGAAAGGATCTTCTTCGATTTGCTTAACGCCAAGAGAGATACGCTCACGCTCTGGATCGACTTGCAGAACCACAGCAGTGATTTCGTCGCCTTTCTTGAATTCACGTACTGCTTCTTCACCAGCTTTGTTCCAGCTGATGTCAGACAGGTGAACCAGACCATCGATGCCGCCGTCCAGACCGATGAAGATACCGAAGTCAGTGATTGACTTGATCTTACCAGTCACTTTGTCGCCTTTGTTGTAAGACTTAGCGAACTCTTCCCATGGGTTTGCTTTACACTGTTTCAGACCCAGAGAGATACGGCGACGGTCTTCGTCGATTTCCAGTACCATTACTTCTACTGTGTCGCCCAGGTTAACAACCTTAGATGGGTGGATGTTCTTGTTAGTCCAATCCATTTCAGAAACGTGAACCAGACCTTCAACGCCGTCTTCGATTTCTACGAAGCAGCCGTAGTCAGTCAGGTTAGTTACCTGACCAGAGATGCGAGCACCTTCTGGGTAACGGGTAGAAATTTCTTGCCATGGGTCGTTGCCCATTTGCTTCATACCCAGAGATACGCGTGACTTCTCTTTGTCGAACTTCAGAACCTTAACGTTGATCTCGTCGCCTACGCTTACGATCTCAGCTGGGTTCTTAACGCGTTTCCAAGCCATATCAGTGATGTGCAGCAGGCCGTCAACACCGCCCAGATCTACGAATGCACCGTAGTCTGTCAGGTTCTTAACGATACCTTTCACTTCCATACCTTCTTCCAGGTTGGACAGCAGTTCTGCACGCTCTGCACTGCTTTCAGCTTCAATAACAGCGCGGCGAGATACTACAACGTTGTTACGCTTAGCATCCAGCTTGATAACTTTGAATTCCAGCTCTTTGCCTTCCAGGTGAGTAGTGTTCGTTACTGGACGAACGTCTACCAGTGAACCTGGTAAGAAGGCACGTACTGCATTGATTTCAACAGTGAAACCACCTTTAACTTTACCGTTGATAACACCGATAATAGTGGCTTTCTCTTCGTATGCTTTTTCCAGCTCAACCCATGCTTCGTGACGCTTAGCTTTTTCACGAGACAGGATAGTTTCACCGAAGCCGTCTTCAACAGCGTCCAGTGCAACATCAACTGTATCGCCAACGGCGATTTCCAGGTTACCTTCAGCGTTTTTGAACTGTTCTGCAGGGATAGCACTTTCAGATTTGAGACCCGCATCAACCAGAACGATGTCTTTGTCGATTGCAACAACAGTACCTTTAACGATGGCACCTGGGCGAGTTTCAAGTTGTTTTAAACTCTCTTCAAAGAGTTGAGCAAAATTTTCAGTCATGAGATTCTTCAATCAAAATCCGCGTAACAATCCTGTTTACGTGGGGTTATTTAAAATAGTCCTGCTCGTCCTGAGCCAGACCCCTTAATGCCAGCGTTACTGCTTTTCCGCGTGGAATGTAACGATGGCCTCAAGTACTTGTTCAATGCTTAATTCAGTAGAATCAAGCACTAAAGCATCATCTGCCGGTTTAAGTGGCGCAACCGCACGATTGCTGTCACGCTCATCTCTTGCACGAATATCGGCTAAAAGACGGTCAATAGTAACATCGTGGCCAGCGGCTTTCAATTGCTCAAAGCGACGTCTGGCGCGCTCTTCAGCGCTGGCCGTCAAAAATACTTTGGTAATCGCATTCGGAAATACCACCGTGCCCATGTCACGACCATCGGCAATTAAGCCAGGCGCATCGCGAAATGCACGTTGGCGGCGCAATAACGCCTCACGAACGCGTGGTAAGGCAGCCACTTTAGATGCCACCGCGCCGACCTCTTCGGTGCGAATCACATCAGTGACATCTTCGCCTTCCAATACCACTTTACAGTGGCCTTCACTGGACTCGAACACCACATCCAGATTCGACGCCAATGGCACCAAACCATATTCATCATCGGCGTCAATTTGGTGATGCATTGCGGCAACCGCCATCACCCGATAAATGGCACCACTATCTAAAAAGTGCCATCCCAGTTTACGAGCCAACAATGTACTGACGGTTCCTTTACCTGCACCGCTTGGTCCATCGATCGTAATTACTGGTGCATTCTCTGCCATTTTGACTCCATAAGGTTTGAAAATCGCGCGGTATTATACGGAATTAGCCGGAATTGGCAATGAAAGGCCAAAGAAATGGCCCCAAATGGGGCCGTTTCAATTGTTAATTTGTGTGACTGACAGACGCCAGACGCATAAAGTAATCAGGGAAAGTTTTGGCGGTACAGCCAGGATCATTAATGGTAACCGGGGTATCCCCCAACGCCACCAGAGAAAAGCACATGGCCATACGGTGGTCATTATAGGTATCAATCTCAGCATGCTGTAACTGCGCAGGAGGAATGATCTGAATGTAATCTTCGCCCTCTTCCACGTTCGCCCCAACTTTTGTCAGTTCCGTGGCCATTGCGGCTATGCGATCAGTTTCTTTTAAGCGCCAGGTGTAAATGTTCCGCAGACGGGTTGGCCCCTTTGCAAACAGTGCTGTGGTGGCAATTGTCATGGCGGCATCAGGAATGTGGTTCATATCCATATCGATACCATGCAGGCCCTGACCGATCACTTCAATATAATCATCACCCCACACCACTTTGGCCCCCATCGCTTCCAGCGCATCAGCAAAATGAATATCACCCTGAATCGATTGCTTACCGATCCCGGTGACTTTAACTGGCCCACCTTTAATGGCCGCTGCGGCTAAAAAATAGGAGGCGGATGACGCATCACCTTCTACCAGGAAATCACCCGGTGAACGGTAGGTTTGTCCGCCTTTGATGTCAAAGCGCTGGTAGTCATGATTGTCTACCCCGACACCAAATTTGGCCATGGTGTCCAGAGTAATATCGATATAGGGCTTAGATACCAGTTCACCACGGATCACCAGCGTAACGTCACCGGAAAATAACGGCGCAGCCATTAACAGTGCGGTCAGAAACTGGCTGGACAAGCTGCCGTCCACTTCAATTTCTCCGCCCTGTAAGCGCTGTCCTTTAATTGTCAACGGAACGAAACCCGCGGCTTTGTGACACTCAATCGACGCACCTGCTTGGCGCAGCGCCTCGATTAGCGGTGCCAATGGGCGCTCTTCCATGCGCGGTTCACCGGTCAGGGTGAAGGCACCTTGAGATGCCGCCAGCGCTGCACATAATGGACGCACTGCGGTGCCGGCATTTCCCAAAAACAGCGTTTTCGTTTGGGCGACGTTAAACGCGCCGGCATTGCCTTGTACCCAGCATTCCGTTTTATCTCCGGATAATCGATAGGCCACGCCTAATTCGGACAGGGCATTGAGCATGTGGCGAATATCATCACTATCGAGCAGGTTGGTCAGATGGGTCTCACCCTCGGCCAGCGCCGCCAACAGTAATGCGCGGTTAGACAGACTTTTAGAGCCGGGTAGATTAATGGTGCCACGCACTGCATCAATGGGTGTTAGGGTTAATTGTTCCATCAGCCCATGCTCCGTTCGAATTCACGCATAAACTCAGTCAGTGCCTGCACGCCCGCAAGCGGCATCGCGTTATAAATACTGGCGCGCATGCCACCCACTGAGCGGTGTCCCTGTAATGAGGTCAGCCCCTGCTGCTCGGCTTGCTTTAAAAACTGCGCATCTAAACTGGGGTTGGCTAACTGAAACGGCACATTCATGCGCGAGCGATAAGGCTTGGCAACCTGATTGCGATAGAAATCTGAATCGTCGATGCACTGATACAAAAGCTCAGCCTTGGCACGATTATGTGCTTCCATCGCGTTGACACCACCTTGCTTCTTAAGCCACTGGAACACCAGCCCGGCCAGATACCAGGCGTAGGTTGGCGGTGTGTTGTACATCGAGCCTTCTTTGCCTTGTAGCGCGTAGTCAAAAATTGCAGGCGTGCTAGCCTGCGGACCTTTAAGTAGATCCTTTTTGACAATCACAACCGACAAGCCTGATGGTCCGATATTTTTCTGCGCACCGGCATAAATCAATCCATAGCGTGAAACATCGATGGGTTTGGACAAAATACACGATGACATATCGGCCACGATCGGAGCAGATACGTCTGGCAAGTCCGGCAGTTCAATACCGTCGACGGTTTCATTCGGGCAGTAGTGAAAATACGCAGCATTGTTATTTACCTGCCAGGCGGATTGCTCGGGCACTGCCCACAGACCATCAATCTGCCGGGCTTTAGCCACTTCATTCGCCACCACATATTTATTGGCTTCGGTCAGCGCGGCCGACGACCAGCTACCTGTTGTCAGATAGTCCGCAGCCTGGCCCTGCGTTGCCAGATTTAGCGGTACCGCAGCAAATTGACCACGCCCACCACCATGCATAAATAACACATGGTAATCATCAGGGATGGCGAGTAAATCGCGTAAATCCTGCTCTGCCTGCTCGGCAAGTTGTACAAAGGGTTTGCTGCGGTGACTGATTTCCATCACTGAGCTACCACAACCCTGCCAGTTTAAAAATTCCTGCTGTGCCTGTTTCATTACCTCAACAGGAAGCATGGCAGGCCCGGCACAAAAATTATAAACGTTGGTCATAAGATCTACTCCAAAAATGCCAAGCCAAAAACTAAAAAACGAGCGGACCGGCCGCTCGTTTTTTTAAGTGTTGAATCAGTCTTCAGACTGCTCCGTTACCTGAGGCTCGGCATCGCCCTCACCTTCGGCATCGTCTAACTCCAGATCCTCGTCGACCACTTCGTCGATTCGTTGCAGACCTACCACGATTTCATCGGTAGACGTACGAATCAAACGTACCCCTTGGGTATTACGGCCGACCGTGGAAACCTCAGCCACGCGGGTACGAACAAGGGTACCGGCGTTACTGATCAGCATGATTTCCATTTCTTCATCAACCTGCACAGCACCGACCACGGCACCATTACGCTCGCTGACTTTAATTGATACCACACCCTGAGTAGCACGGCTCTTCGCTGGGTAATCATCCAGCGGAGTACGTTTACCAAAACCATTTTCTGTGGCGGTCAGAATTGCGCCGTCACCATTTGGCACGATAAGCGATACGACCTTCTGGCCTTCCATCAGTTTCATACCGCGCACTCCTGTGGCAGTGCGGCCCATGGCGCGTACCTGGTCTTCACTAAAGCGCACGACTTTACCTGCGTCAGAGAACAGCATTACTTCACTGTCACCGTTAGTCAGTGACACACCAATCAGTTCATCACCGTCGTTCAAATTGACTGCGATAATACCGTTGGAGCGCGGACGTGAGTATTCGGTCAGTGCGGTTTTCTTAACCGTACCTGCGGCAGTCGCCATCAGTACAAATTTGTCTGCTGAGAATTCCTGAATTGGCAGAATTGCGGTGATACGCTCCCCTTCTTCCAGCGGCAGGATATTCACAATTGGACGACCACGGGCATTGCGGCTGGCAAACGGCAATTGATAAGTCTTCAGCCAGTACAATCGACCGCGGGTCGAGAAACACAAAATATGGTCATGGGTATTGGCCACCAGCAGACGTTCGATAAAGTCTTCATCCTTCATCTTAGTCGCGGACTTACCTTTACCACCGCGGCGCTGCGCCTCGTAATCCGCCAGTTTCTGATATTTCACGTAACCTTCATGAGACAGTGTGACGACTACGTCTTCCTGTTCAATCAGGTCTTCGATATCGATATCGTGGCTGGCATGAGTGATTTCAGTACGGCGCTCATCACCGAATTCGTCACGTACTTTTTCCAGCTCTTCGCGAATGACTTCCATCAGACGCTCTGGGCTGCTGAGGATATGCAATAATTCGGCAATCAGATCTAACAGTTCGCGGTACTCTGCCAGAATCTTATCGTGTTCCAGACCAGTCAGTTTATGCAGGCGTAAATCAAGAATCGCCTGCGCCTGCTGTTCAGTCAGGAAGTACTGGCCTTCACGAATACCGTATTGCGGCTCCAGCCAATCCGGACGTGCAGCGTCTACACCGGCACGTTCCAGCATTTGCGCCACATCACCCAGCGACCAACCACGGGCAGTCAGGCCGATTTTAGCTTCTGCCGGGCTGCCGGAGGCTTTGATTAGCTCGATAATTTCATCGATATTCGCCAGCGCTACCGCTAATCCTTCAAGGATATGCGCACGCTCACGGGCTTTACGCAGTTCATATACCGTACGGCGGGTAACCACTTCACGACGGTGCAGAATAAAGGCTTCAAGAATTTCGCGCAGATTGAAGACTTTAGGCTGGTTGTTATCCAGCGCCACCATATTAATACCAAACACGGTTTGCATTTGTGTCTGGGAATATAAGTGGTTAAGCAATACTTCGGCCGACTCGTTGCGTTTAACTTCAACAACGATACGCATGCCGTCTTTGTCTGACTCGTCACGCAGCGCAGAAACACCTTCAATGCGTTTTTCTTTGACCAGTTCGGCAATCTTTTCGATCAGGCGCGCTTTGTTTACCTGATAAGGGATCTCAGTAACGATAATGGTTTCTTTACCATTATCCTCACGCTCAATCTCCGCACGGGCACGCATGTAGATTTTACCGCGGCCGGTTCGATAGGCTTCTTCGATGCCCTTACGGCCACTGATGATAGCGGCAGTCGGGAAATCCGGGCCTGGGATCAGTTCGATCAGCTCTTCGATGCTGATGTCCGGGTTATTAATCAGTGCGATACAGCCATTCACTACCTCAGTCAGGTTGTGAGGTGGAATGTTGGTCGCCATACCTACCGCGATACCCGACGAGCCATTGACCAGCAGGTTAGGTACTTTCGTCGGTAACACATCCGGAATGTGCTCTGTGCCATCGTAGTTCGGCACAAAGTTAACGGTTTCTTTATCCAGGTCAGCCAGCAACTCGTGGGCGATTTTCGCCATACGTACTTCGGTATATCGCATCGCTGCTGCTGAGTCGCCGTCAACCGAACCAAAGTTACCCTGACCGTCAACCAGCATATAACGCAGTGAAAACGGCTGCGCCATACGCACGATGGTGTCGTATACCGCAGAGTCACCGTGTGGGTGATACTTACCGATTACGTCACCCACGACACGGGCAGACTTTTTATATGCTGAGTTCCAGTTATTTTTAAGTTCGCTCATCGCGAACAGGACGCGACGATGCACAGGTTTCAGACCATCCCGAACGTCGGGTAATGCTCGTCCAACGATTACGCTCATGGCGTAATCCAGATAAGAGTTCTTTAACTCTTCTTCAATATTGATGGGGAGTATTTCTTTGGCGTGATCGGTCATATACAGCCTTGTCCCTAATTATTCTTATGTTTACCCGTAAGCGCGCAGCTTGCGCGTTCCGTGCGTGCAAAAAAGCACACTGTTTAGCCGCCCGATTCTATCAACAAAGGTGACAAAATTACAGCCAAGATTCAGTGCAAAATAACTGCACAAATAGTAACCAGTATTTAAGCCTGTACGTTAGGTTTTAATTGATGTTTATAATGCGGCAGATTTTTAAGAAAACGCGAACAATATGACCAACACAATCAATGTAGACCCTCAGGAAATTGACAAATTTTCAGCACTAGCCAGTCGCTGGTGGGATCTCAACGGCGAATTTAAACCCTTGCACCAGATCAATCCGTTGCGCCTGGATTATATTGAGCAACATTGTGACGGCTTGTTTGGAAAAAAGGTGGTCGATGTTGGTTGTGGTGGCGGTATTTTGGCCGAGAGTATGGCGCGCCTTAAAGCTGACGTGACTGGTATCGATATGGCAGAAGAGTCACTGAATGTCGCCCGTTTACATGGGCTGGAAAGCAAAGTTCAGGTTGATTACCAGCAAACCACTGCCGAGGCATTTGCCGCTGTGCATACAGAACAATTTGATGTGGTTACCTGTATGGAAATGCTTGAGCACGTGCCAGACCCTGCCTCTGTGGTCAATGCCTGTGCCGCCCTGGTCAAACCTGGCGGCAAAGTATTTCTATCCACGTTAAATCGCAACATTAAATCCTGGCTGATGGCAATTGTTGGTGCAGAGCATATTTTAAAGCTGGTGCCAGCCGGCACTCATCAGCACGATAAATTTATTAAACCTGCCGAGCTGTTGCGCTTTTGTGACCAGGCCGGGCTGAAAGTGCGCGATATGACCGGGCTGCATATGAACCCGTTGTCTGGTGCATTCTATTTGTCCAACCGCAACGTAGACGTCAACTATATGTTGGTGTGTGAAAAAATTGCCGACTAAATCCATGCTGCCCAAAGCTGTCTTATTTGATTTAGACGGTACCTTATTAGATACCGCCAGGGATTTGGGCGCCGCGCTGAACAACATGCTTGCCAGGCGCGGCCGCGAACCCGTCAGTTACGCACAATATCGTCAAATCGGTTCTGATGGTGCCAACGGCATGCTGGCTCTGGGCTTTCCGGAACTGTCCTCCACGGAGCGTTTAGCACTGCGGGAAGAGTTTCTGCTTGAATACCGTCAACAGTCACATGATCAATCTGTCGTGTTTGACGGTGTTGCGCCGCTTTTGAGCTGGCTGTCTGAACACAATATCTTGTGGGGTATTGTGACCAACAAGCCCGAGGCTATCACTCGCGAGTTGTTACCGGGATACCCCGAATTTAACCAAAGCGCGGTGATGGTCGGCGGCGATACGCTGAGTGAACGTAAGCCTCACCCTGCACCGCTATTTTATGCGTGTGAACAGATAAACGTCGTGCCACAACACTGTTGGTATGTGGGTGATGCCGAGCGGGACATTATCGCAGGCAATCAGGCCGGTATGCAGACCGTATTGGCCGCCTGGGGATACCTGTTGGCCAACGCCCAAACCGCTGATTGGCGACCTACCCACGTCTGTTTTCAACCACAAGATTTGCTACAACTTTTACATTCAAAACACAATATGTAGTAGTTTTGCCCGTCAACAAAATCTATATATCGTTATGCTATTAAAAACCGAATTTTGAATTAAAAAAAATTTAGGGAAAATTTTACGCCAAAATATCAGTTGCAATCTGACACTTTGTGCTTCTGTGCACGGTTTGCGGTAAGTCGCTACTAACCGTAAATAGCACTTGTGTTTGATCGCTGATAAAACCACCAGATATTGGGTTGCATTCCATCATCGACCTCACTATCTTGTGTCAGGACAACGCTGGAGACGATTCGTCACCAGTGCGCTAAGTTGTCCGGATAGACAGCGGCGCTGACTGCCTATCTGAATGCTCAAAACTCAAACTAAAACAACAATGGCTGACTGGCATGAACAACCAACTACTCGTGACAAAACGAAACGGGGAAAAGGAACCCCTCGACCTCGATAAAATCCATAAAGTCGTCACCTGGGCCGCAAAAGGCCTGAAAAACGTGTCGGTTTCTCAGGTAGAACTGAAAGCTCACCTGCAGTTTTATGATGACATCAAAACCGCTGCCATCCACGAAACGCTGATTCGTGCTGCTGCTGATCTGATTTCTGAAGACTGCCCTGACTACCAGTATATGGCGGCGCGTTTGGCGATATTCCATTTGCGTAAAAAAGCCTATGGTCAGTTTGAACCGCCGACGCTATTCGACCATGTCACGAATATGGTGAATAAAGGTAAATACGATAAGCACATTCTGGAAGACTACAGCAAAGCCGAACTGGACGAACTGAACAAACATATCGACCATTGGCGCGATATGAACTTCAGCTATGCCGCGGTCAAACAGCTGGAAGGAAAATACCTGGTACAAAACCGTGTGAGCGGTGAGGTCTACGAGAGTGCCCAGTTCCTGTATATGCTGGTCGCAGCCTGTTTGTTTGCCAATTATGAAAAGTCTGTTCGTCTGGATTACGTCAAACGTTTCTATGACGCAGCCTCTACCTTTAAAGTATCTTTGCCTACGCCGATTATGTCTGGCGTGCGCACCCCTACCCGTCAGTTCAGTTCATGCGTACTGATAGAAACAGGTGACAGTCTTGATTCGATCAATGCCACCGCCAGCGCGATTGTTAAATACGTCAGTCAGCGCGCTGGTATCGGTGTGAATGCCGGTCGCATCCGTGCTCTGGGTAGTGAAATCCGTGGTGGTGAAGCGTTCCACACCGGATGTATTCCGTTTTATAAGTACTTCCAGACCGCAGTAAAAAGCTGTTCACAAGGTGGTGTACGTGGTGGCGCAGCGACTCTGTTCTACCCCATCTGGCACCTGGAAGTTGAATCCCTGCTGGTACTGAAAAATAACCGCGGTGTTGAAGAGAACCGTGTACGCCACTTAGATTACGGCGTGCAATTCAACAAACTTATGTATCAGCGTCTGATTAAAGATGAACATATCACACTGTTCAGCCCGTCAGACACGCCTGGATTGTATGATGCCTTCTTTGCCGATCAGGACGAGTTTGAGCGTCTGTACGTGCAATATGAGCAGGATCCTGCGATTCGTAAGAAACAAATCAAAGCAATGGAATTGTTTGGCTTGTTTATGCAGGAGCGTGCCAGCACAGGCCGTATCTATCTGCAAAACGTGGATCACTGCAACACGCACAGCCCGTTTGATCCAAAAGTCGCACCGGTTCGTCAGAGCAACCTGTGTCTGGAAATCGCGCTGCCAACCAAGCCACTGCGTCATGTAAATGACGAAGAAGGTGAAATTGCCCTTTGTACCCTGTCAGCCTTTAACCTGGGTGAAATCAAATCTCTGGATGACTTTGAAGAGCTGGCCGATTTAACCGTACGTGCACTCGATAGCCTGCTGGATTATCAGGATTACCCGGTACCTGCCGCGTATACGGCCACTATGGGTCGTCGTACTCTCGGTGTTGGCGTAATTAACTTTGCTTACTATCTGGCGAAAAACGGTGTGAAATACTCCGATGGCAGCGCCAATGGCCTGGTACACCGTACCTTTGAAGCCATGCAGTATTATCTGTTGAAAGCCTCTAACAAACTGGCTATCGAAAAAGGCGCATGTCCTAAGTTCAACGAAACCACCTATTCACAAGGTGTGTTACCGATTGATAGCTATAAGAAAGACCTGGACAGCGTATGTAATGAACCATTGCGTTACGACTGGGAAGCGCTGCGTAGCGATATCGTTAAGCATGGTCTGCGTAACAGTACGCTGTCTGCCCTGATGCCGTCTGAGACGTCTTCACAGATCTCGAATGCCACCAATGGTATTGAGCCACCACGTGGCCACATCAGCGTTAAGGCTAGTAAAGACGGTGTGTTGAAGCAGGTTGTGCCTGATTACGATACGCTCAAAAACGCCTATGAATTACTCTGGACTATTCCAAGTAATGATGGCTATCTGCAAATCGTTGGGATTATTCAGAAATTCATCGACCAGACGATTTCAGCTAACACTAACTATGATCCGGCGCGCTTCGAAGGGGGTAAAGTCCCTATGAAGCAGTTGCTTAAAGACCTGCTCACCGCTTACAAACTAGGCGTAAAAACCCTGTACTATCACAATACCCGTGATGGCGCAGCGGATAGCCTGGAAGAGAAAGCGGCAGCCGATGCGAAGCCTGAGGCCGCCACAGTCGATGTGGTTGTCGAAGAAGACGATGGTTGCGCAGGCGGTGCCTGTAAGATCTAACACACGCAGGCGGCCTTATGTGCCGCCTTGTCTTTGTTTCTAACTCAATGTCAGCACACACATGAAGTACACGACTTTTAATCAAGTAAACAATGATGCGTTGCAAGAGCCGATGTTTTTCGGTAACCCGGTTAACGTTGCCCGCTATGACCAGCAACGCCATAACGTATTCGAAAAATTAATCGAGAAACAAATCTCGTTTTTCTGGCGCCCGGAAGAAGTTGATGTCAGTAAGGATCGACTGGACTTTCAAAAGCTGTCTGAAAGTGAGAAACACATTTTCATCTCGAACCTGAAATATCAGACCCTGCTCGACTCTGTTCAGGGCCGCAGCCCGAATATTGCGTTCCTGCCGATTATCTCCTTACCCGAAGTAGAAACCTGGGTTGAGACTTGGTCTTTCTTTGAGACGATTCACTCGCGTTCGTATACTCACATTCTGCGTAACCTGTTTACCGATCCTAGCGCGGTATTTAACGACATCGTGATGAATGATGAGATCAAGCGCCGTGCAACGGATATTTCCCGCTATTACGACGACCTGATCTTTGCAACCCAGTTGTGGCAGACCCAGGGCGAAGGCTCACATAAAACCGAAGATGGCAGCATCTATACCGTGACCATGCGTGAGTTAAAGCGCAAGCTGTATTTGTGCATGTGCTCAGTTAACGCGTTGGAAGCGATTCGTTTCTATGTGTCGTTTGCCTGTACGTTCGCCTTCGCTGAGCGTGAATTAATGGAAGGTAACTCAAAAATCATCCGTCTGATTGCGCGCGATGAAAACCTGCACCTGACGTCCACTCAGCATATTCTCAATCTGTGGGCAAAAGGCAAAGACGATCCAGAAATGGCCGAAATTGCCGCCGAATGTCAGGACGAATCACTGGCTATCTTTATGACCGCGGTCGAGCAGGAAAAGCAATGGGCGACCTATCTGTTCCAGCACGGCTCAATGATTGGTCTGAATAAAGAAATTTTGTGCCAGTACGTTGAATTCATTGCTAATGAGCGAATGAAAGCCATCGGCCTGCCATTACAATTTGAAGTCAATGGCAACCCACTGCCATGGATGAATAATTACCTGATGTCAGACAACGTACAGGTTGCACCGCAAGAGTCAGAAATCAGCTCTTATCTGGTTGGCCAGATCGATGCAGAAGTCAGTGCCGATGATTTTGGTGATTTCGACCTGTAATTAATGACTCAGCGAAAAACCTGTCTGATCAAGGTTGTCTCCCACGGCGATATTGAGCAGCATCCCGAACACACTGTACTTCAGGCGCTGGAAGCCCAGCGTCTGGATGTGCATTATCACTGTCGGGAAGGGTTTTGTGGGGCGTGCCGCACGCGCTTGTTAAGCGGCGAAGTCGACTATGTCATTGAGCCCCTCGCCTACATCAATGACGATGAAATTCTGCCCTGCTGTTGCAGGGCAGTCACAGATATCGAACTGGAGTTAGCCTAGTCGTAATGGCGTTCGCGTTTGGTTTCGATGGTGTCGATATAACCATGCCAGGTGGCGTAGCCAATCAACGGCATTAAAATTAAAAACGCAAAGAAGTAAGTAATAAATCCGATTCCTACACAGGTCAGAATAATCAACGCCCATACCGCCATTGGCGCTTTATTAACCCACACCGCATTCATACTACTGAGCACCGCAGTGGCTAAGTCCACCCGACGCTCCATCAATATCGGCTGAGTAAACGCACTGATAAAAAACACCAGCATAGTAAACCCTGCGCCCACCACGGTACCGAGTAATAAAAACGGCATCAGGTTGGCTAAATTGGGCTCCAGATAATTAGGGTATAACGCGTGGATTAAGGCCGATACCCGCAGCCAGAAAATCATGATCACCAACAGCAGTAAGCCAAACGCCCATTCATTCACGGCATTACGGTTGATCGCCTTGATGCTGTGCCACAGGCTGGGCTGATGGCCTTTTTCCAGCTCCCAGCTGACATCATATAAACCTGCCGCCAAAAACGGCCCCAACAACATAAAACACACAATCGAGGGTAGAATAATCAGGTGCCAACCGGTCAGTTCCACCAGGTAATAAATCACCCAGGGTGCAAGTGTAAACAACACCCCGAAGAACAGTGTGATCACCGGCGCCCTGAATGCATCACGCCAACCAAGCCCCAACCATTTGAGGGGATCGGCCACATCTAATTGCTTACAGGGAATAATTCGGGCAAATCCGGTTTCTTTAAGGGCATTATCCGGCGATTGTTTAAATGACTGTGACATAAGCGCTCCCACTCGTGATCCGGCTACAAGCAGGAAAAAGCGCCGTGTAATTGGGTTAAACGAACCAATAATTCAAACACTTAACCTGCCACTGGAAAAAGTGTAGACCACAGACAGCGACTTTATGCCATTGTCGGTCACTCAATTTACGCCCCCCCGATAGGATGCCAGCGCAAGCGGGTTTGATAATGTGTTGCCAGCAACTGATTAAGCTGGGTAAAGGCGGTTACACGCTCCCTCTCATTACTGATACATTGCCAGCAAAATCGGTGACAATTGTTTTTCAGTACGTCGTATTCGCTGTAGGTGAACACCTTACTCAGCGCAATCGAGGCTGCGCGCTGATTTTCAATGGCGTTACCGGCCGCATCGCATAATACAAATATCCTTTCACCACTGCGGTTAGCCAAAAAACGTGACGGTGATACGGCGCGCACCAAGCCATTTCCTTTTAGTTCGATGATCTGGCCGTCCACCCAGATCCCAGTGTGGTCAAATACGCCATAGATCCCGCAGCACACTACGGCACCGTCGGTCGGGCTGACTTGCATAACCGATTCGCCAGGATAATGAATTACCTGCGAACCCTTTGGAGAGCGTCGCTCTTTATCTGCGATAGCCAGCGCGGCTAAGCCGGCGCCGAGCCAAATAAGGGGTGCTGCCATACTGCCTCCTGTTTGCCCCAGTGTGGCGTAATATTGACCACTTCGAAAGTCAGTGTTTGTAAGTAATTGTGAGCAATTTCCAATGCTTAGCCGCCAACCTCATGGCATACTGATGAACAAAATTAGTCCAACGTCATTGCGGCCGGCATTTCACCATTAATGTACCGCAGACAACCAGGGAGTAGCGCCATGCAATCTCAGTGGCAGGAAAGATTCCAGACTCAGGCCAGCAATCGGGAACGGGATCATCGTAACCCTTTCCAGCGTGACAAAGCGCGAGTGTTACACTCCGCCGCATTTCGCCGCCTGCAGGCAAAAACGCAGGTGCATGGCGTCGGTATGAGTGATTTCCACCGCACTCGCCTGACCCACTCGCTGGAAGCATCGCAAATTGGTCAGGGCATCGCGGCCCAATTGGCTATCAAGCAACCTGAACTGGCTGCACAATTGCACCTGGACGATACCCTTATCGAAACCCTGTGTTTGGCCCACGACATTGGCCATCCGCCGTTTGGCCATGGCGGGGAAATTGCCCTGCACTACATGATGCGTGAACACGGTGGCTTCGAAGGCAATGGCCAGACGTTTCGTATTGTGACGCGTCTGGAGCCTTACACGCCGGCAAATGGCATGAATCTTTGCCGTCGCACCGTATTGGGGTTAGTCAAGTATCCGGCGTTTATCAATCAGATGCTGGCGCCGGAACAACGCCGCAGTGTTGCCGATTTTCGCCAGCTTAAAGCCAGTGAATGGTATCCACCCAAAGGCCTGTTTGATTGCGACAAAGAAATGTACGACTGGGTAACGGCGCCACTGTCTGATTCCGATAAATCGCGTCTGGCTGAGCTGACTGCTGGTAAATATGGTCTGCGCACCTGCTACAAATCGCTGGATTGTTCGATTATGGAACTGGCTGATGATATCGCCTATGGCATCCATGACTTAGAAGACGCGATCACTATGGGGATTGTGCAGGCACACCACTTCGAGTCAATGCAGGCTGACCTAAAAGCCATGCAAGGCAGTTGGTTCGCTAATCACGCTGACAAACTGGCCGAACAATTATTCAGTCCACATCATTACAGCCGCAAAGATGCGATAGGCGCGCTGGTAAACCAACTTGTTACCTCTATTGAACTGCGCGCCCACAGTGAGCCGTTTGATAACCCTTTGCTCACTTACAATGCGGTGATGGATCCGGAAGCCAAAGCCGCACTGGATATGTTTAAAGGGTTTGTATACGAGCACGTAATCAATCAACCCTCTAAACAGCGTCATGAATACAAAGGCCAACAAATAATTATGCAATTGTTTGAAGCCTTTAGCTCAGATCCAGAGCGATTGTTGCCGGCTAATACGGCAGTTCGCTGGCAACGCGCTGACGGCGAGCATGCTAAAGCGCGGGTTATCAGTGATTATCTGTCAGGCATGACAGATGACTATGCAACGCGGATGTTTGCCAATCTCTTTTTACCCGGCACGCTGCATAACCATCATTCCTGAGATTGGGCCGGGTTAAGAATGATGAAACGCTCGGGATCAACCACAAAACCAGCTTGCTGGTAAGCTTTAAGGATTCTGCCCTGCTCACGCAGGGCTGCCAGACCGATTTGGATTGCATCAAATGCCGCATTACCATCAGGGTGATGTTTACTTATCACAAAATGGCGGCTGTCGTTTAACAGCACCACGACTCCAGGTACGGGTTGTAAACGAATATTTTCCAATTCATATATTTCGTGTCCGGAGCGATACAATGGCATCAGCATAAAATCTACCCAACCATTGCTAACCATCCGGGCCATACTGATCCATTCATCCTCACGCAGTACCTTGCTTAATCCAAGAGACTGGATGGTGCGCCAATCAGTGCGCCACAGGGGCGTCGAAATCGCCGAAAATTGTTGCAACTGCGCCAGGTTGTTGACCTTGAGGATGGCCTGATTCTGCATCCCGGTATAAATACCAGCAACATACTCGCCACGCCGGATCACCGAGTCAGATATATATACATCCTGCTGCAATTCCTCGGCATCAGCGAGCCAATAAGAGTCAAAACTAATCAGCAACTTACCTTGTTGCAGCAAACGCGTATTACGAAAATTTACTTTACCTGCGTGATATTGATAATCCCTTTTAAAGCCACCTATCGCCATTGCCTGCTGTGCAATGATCATATCGACAACATCTCGTCTTATGGTGCGACCACTGAACTCCCTGATATCCAGCACATCGCGGTTAGCGACAAAGGCCAGATAATCCTCAAGTACATCATCACGTATATACAGCTCCACAGCATTTTGGGCCACGGCAGCCTGTGACCACACCATAGCAGTACCGACCATCAAGACATTTATCCATCTGATCAGCCGAAGAGGTAAACGCCTGTCGTCAAAACCACTGCACATGAACATAAGGGACATCCAACACCACTGTATGATTAATTGTTTAAACAATGCAGAGAAAATACCAACACAGTTTATAAAAATTGCATAAAAAAAATACTTGCATGTTTTTTTATACAGTACTACTGTATACCCACACTGTATAAATGAACAGGTAATTTATGGCTACCGTTGAACGTCTTGAACAAGGCTTTGCAGAACACAAATTGATGACTATCGATATGGATCGTCAGCAGGCGTTAGCGCCATTGCTAGCTCAATTTCAGCAACAACGTCGCTGGTTGTATGTGTTGAGCGATAATTTGCAGGTTACGCACCCCCTGAACCATTGCATCATGATGCGTAAGCCTGGTCAGGATCTGTTACACGCCTGGTTAAAGAAGTTAATCAAGTGCGGTCAGGCAGGCTGTATCGTGGTACAGGATATGAATCTGCCGGAAAGTGATTACCGGGTCTTAAAAATGCTTTGCCTGCTATATAAGGTCACGGTAATTAATCTTCGCCATTCAGGGGATGCTAATTTAGTATACGGTCCCTGGTAATCTTAATGGCGTAAGGCATGCAATGTCCTTGTCGAAGCGGTCAGTTGTATTCCACCTGTTGTGGCCGCTTTATTCAACAATCTGAAATTCCCTCCTGCCCACAGTCCCTGATGCGTTCCCGATACACTGCGTTTGCATTGGCGGATGGCCAGTATTTGTTTCATAGCTGGCATGAAAGCACACGCCCTGACTTAGGCAGTTTAGATTTGACTGATGATCCTCAGCATTGGATAGGGTTGCAGATCCTCGGGCACAAACTATCGGACGAACAACACGGCGAAGTGGAATTTATCGCTTATTCCTGTGTGGGTGGGGCATTATATCAATTACGTGAACGTTCCGATTTTCTTTGTGAACAAGGCAAATGGTATTACGTGAGCGGTGATATTCACCCGCAAAGCGGCAAAATTAAAAACGCAGCAAACCTGCCCTGCCCCTGTTTGTCAGGTAAAAAATTCAAAAAATGCTGTGCGCGTCTGGATTAATTAAGCCGCCTGATGGAGTGCATCCAACACGTTAAGTAATTGCCGTGGGTCTTCATGCACAGCCTGTCGCCCAGTACCTGCTTGTAACCGCTGTTGCGTGTATAGCGCACAATTTGACACCACCTCGGCACTGAGATGTTTCGGATCATTTTTAACAGCTAGCGGCTGCGGATGCATGGCCTGCCATAATCTGGCACTGTCGATAAGGCCTTGTTGAATCAGGCTTGTCAGCGTAGCAGATGATACCCAGTCGTCTGCTGTGGCCGCGAGGTGGCTGGCCGGGTAGTCACTTACCGGTTTACTGACGTGGTGGTCGGTTGGCGCAGAAAAGACATACGGCTGCGCACTGGCATCCGGGTTTTGCATCGCCATATACAACGCAAATAATGCCGCGCCATCCGACTGGCTCAGTGCCGCGGCAACCGTTCCATTGAATTCCGGATGAAGTTCGAGGCCTTTTATGGGCAGCATGGGCAGATGAAACTTTCAGCAGACAAGGTTAATTGTATTCATCGGCATAAAATGTCGAAAGTTGAATACCTTAACGTGCTTGCGTTTGTTCCCGTTTTCTACAAGTATGAGAGGCAAAGACAACCTGCCGGAAGTAAATCACGTTGACTGATAATTCCCTGACCTATCACGATAAAAATATTCTGGTCGTTGAAGATCATGACGGCAACCTGATGTTACTGCGTAATGCGCTCAGCAAATTAGGCGCACAGCATGTGTCAGTGTGCCGACATGCCGCCGATGCTGCCGAGTTGTGTCGTCAGCAACAATTTGATTTTCTTATCAGCGACGTCAATTTGGGCAACCACGAGCAAAATGGCTTGCAGCTTGTGGAACAACTGCGTGCCACCAATGCCCTGCCATTAGCCTCTGTGTGTTTATTGATTAGCGGTCAAATGCAGCGCCCTGCACTGATGGGCAAAGCCGAATTACAACCCGATGATTACCTGTTGAAGCCTTTTAATCATGAAAATCTGCATCAGCGTCTGCAAAAAGCCAGCCTAAAACGACGGACATTGCTGCCTATCTATCAGCAACTGGAAGCGGGCAATATCAAAGGCGCGATCAATGCCTGTAAAACAGAATTATCCAAAACCAGCCGCTATCGGCAGTTTTGCTCATTGGTAATCACCGAACTGCTGTGGCGCAATGGCGACTTTAAGTCTGCGGCCAGTTTGTTAAATCAACTGATGAATGACACCCAGTTACCCTGGGTCGTCATTGCCATGGCGCGCACCCAACTGTATCTGCGCCAGTTTAACGAAGCATCAGAATTAGCCAGACGCATGCTGGAAAACCGCATGGTGGCTGACGATGCCCATGAAGTGCTGGCACAGTGTCTGTTGCGCACTGAAAAATTGCAGGAAGCCTGTGACGAGGTAAAAGAAGCGATCCGCATCGCCCCTCACTCCATTGAACGGCACTACCTGGGCTGCGAGATTGCTCAGGCAAATGGCGATTATGATTTTGCCAAGCAATGTTGTCTGTCGATCCTTGAACAAACCCGATTCTCGATTCATCGCAGCGTCAGCCATTTGTGCAACTATGTAAGAAGTCTGTTGGAGCAGGCTGCCAATACCAGCTCAGAGCAGGAAAAGCGTCAATTACAGAATCAGGCAGTCGATACTCTGCAACGGGAGGCATCGTCCGCATTGGTTAAGCAGGCCAAAGAGTTCGACTTTGATGCATATCGTTCACTGATTGCTGCGCGCGTCGAATTATTGCAGGGTAAGATGCAAAGCGCCCGTCAGGCGATGGCTGATGCCAATCAATATTTGGCTCGCCATGCACAGTTTCCTCTCGAATTGGCGGCGGACAGTGCTTATATGCTCAATGAGTTAGGGGATTACGAGCAGTTACATGCGCTAATGCAGGAACTGGATGCGCGTCAATATACGCCTAACCCGGTCACAGCCCACGCACTTGAGCAGATCAGGCATCAATCCGAAGGATCCATGCAGCAATATATGCTGCTGTTGGCTGATGCCGAAAACCACTTCATTCAGGGTAAGTTTCAACTTGCCTATGACACCCTTAAACGCGCCAAACGTTTAAGTCCCGGTAACCCGAACTTACTGTTAAAGCTGCTGCAATACGCGATTAAGTTACAGGGATTTTTTACCACGCCGGACGCGGATATTAGTGCCGATTGCCGCGATACGGTGCAGCAATTAAGGCGGATGTCGTTGGATGAAAAACAAAGCAAAGCACTGGCAATTTTGATCGCACAAGCGGAGCAATATTTACGATGAAAAATATCACCAAAACAGTTGGATGCGGGATAGTTGCGGTTTTATCGGGGTGTAGCAGTAAGCCACAGGATTGTGAACAATTGCTCGACGTATTATCACAGCAGCGGGAGTGTCAGATGCTGATTTACCAGATTCAGCATAATCAAAATCCACAGCAAGTCACCGAGGCCCGCCGCCGCTTCGATCAGGCCTGTACCGAGTTTCGCTATTACCGGGATGAATATGAAACCATCTGCCCCGGACATGATATGAAGATCGATGAGATGAAACAGCCAGATAACTCAGGTGACGGAGCGAACTAACCTGCCTTGCTGATAGTCCATTAACGCCTGACGGATTTCAGCCTCGCTGTTCATCACAAACGGGCCATATTGCACAATCGGCTCCTCAATCGGTCTTGCCGCGACGATGATGCAGGCACTGTCTGACTTCAATGCGATTTTCAGGGTATTGCCGGTATCCAGCACTGCCAGTTCGCCTTTTTGTAAAATCTTACCGGCCAACTCTGCCTGACCTTCAAAACAGTACACAAAAGCATTCAACATAGCCGGCAGCGGCATCGCCAGCGTCGCCGCGCCGACACTGCGCACATCTAAGAACAGTGGCTCCACCGCAACATTTTTTACCGGCCCGGCTACGCCCTCGAATTCACCGGCCAATACTTTGACCTGAAGTTCGCCTTTTTCCAGTACCGGCACATCTTCAGGCGCGATGTCCTGATAACCGGGTGAGGACATTTTTTCACTGGCGGGCAGATTCACCCAAAGCTGAAATCCACGTAACAGTCCCTCAGTCTGGCGCGGCATCTCCGAATGAATAATGCCACTACCGGCATTCATCCATTGAATCCCACCGCTTTCAATCAGGCCTTCATTACCCGCAGAGTCCGCATGGGCCATTTTACCCTGCAGCATATAGGTCACGGTCTGAAAGCCACGGTGAGGGTGATTCGGAAAACCAGCCAGATAATCGTCAGGTTGATCGGAGCCAAACTCATCCAACATCAAAAATGGATCCAGATTTCGTAACGCGGGTTGACCGATGATACGTTTAAGACTAACGCCCGCTCCGTCACTGGTTTGAATCCCGCTTACTTTTTGTTTAATTGCCCGATAATGCATGTGCCGCTCCGTTGCCCGATCAACTGCATGCAGTCTAACGAAAAATCCTCTTCGTTGGATCAGATTTTGACAACCTCGACGAACGCAGCAGCCATGATATACTTCGCGCCCGAAATTGAGGTAACAAGAATGCAGTTTGAACAACGCTTCGGCGGCACACAGCGTCTATATGGCAAACAGGCCACTACAGCCTTTGCAAAGGCGCATGTGGCAGTGATCGGTATAGGTGGTGTCGGTAGTTGGGTGGCAGAGGCACTGGCGCGTACCGCCATCGGCCAGATTACCCTGATTGATTTGGATGACATTTGCGTCACCAATACCAATCGGCAGATCCATGCGATGCACAGCACGGTTGGACAAGACAAAACCGAGGCGATGGCTGCCAGAATTGCTTTGATCAATCCGGATTGCCATGTGAACTGTATCGAGGATTTTGTCACGCCGGATAATGTCGCCTCGCACCTTTCTGTCAGTCAGGGGTTTGATTATGTGGTTGACGCAACAGACAGCATCAGCGCCAAAATTGCGATTATTCTGCACTGCAAACGTCACAAGATCCCCTTGATTACCATCGGCGGAGCCGGCGGACAAAAAGATCCTACACAAATTCAGGTCGCCGATCTGACCAAAACTATTCAGGATCCTCTGGCGGCAAAATTACGCAATCGCCTGCGTCAGCAACATGGGTTTAGTAAAAATCCCGCGCGTAAATTCGGAATTGATTGTGTGTTTTCAACCGAACAACTGACTTATCCGGCCGCTGATGGCGAAACCTGTAGTAGCAAAGCCGGACTCAGTGGCAGTACTAAGCTGGATTGCAACAGTGGGTTTGGCGCGGCGGTGGTGGTTACTGCCACTTTCGGTTTTGTCGCTGTTGCCCGCGTTCTGGAAAAGCTCCAGCGCCGCGCCTCAGCTCAGCCCGGATAAGGTTTTCAGGCGTTCGATAACGGCGCGCAGACCATTTTGTCGGCTTTGTGACAGAAAGTGTGCCACCCCGAGTTCATGCAGATAGGCATCGACGTCAAATTCATTGATCGCCTCGCGGGGCTGCTGTTGCAGGGGCAGTAAAATCACCATCAGCAAGCCCCGAATGATCTTGCTCGGCGAGTCAGCCTGAAACTGCCAACGGCCGCTGCGCTCTGCCGCCAGCAGGTATACCGGACTTTCACACCCTTCTATCAGGCTGTCAGGGCTTTGTTGCTCTGTGGGGATCTTGGGCAACTGCTTACCGAGTAACATAATCTGCCGGTATTTATTCTCCCACCCCTTGGCGCTGCGCAGTTCATCTAACTCTGGCAACTGTGCAGTGGGTAGCGCCATATCGTCGTCTTCGATAGTCAACGCCCTGTCCAGCGCACTGAAAAAGCGTTCAACGTCCTGACGGTTGTTATACGCAGCGACTGACAAGCGCACCAATCCATCGCTGTGTAACGCATCGTGCAGCACCATGGCGCAGTGTTTACCCGTCCTGACACAAATATTTTGCGCATCCAGCGCCAACGCCAGATCCTGCGGATGTAACTGAGCAGATTTGAACAATATCAGCGGCACACCGTCGGTATCTTCCCCTACCAGCTCAATGCCTGCTCGCGCACTTAATCCCTGACGCAAATCACGATAAATTTGCTGTTCATGGGCAAATATCGCGTCTGTTAAATTATCTCTGCACCAGGCAATCGCCGCGCCCAGGCCCAATACCGCACTGATATTCGGCGTGCCGGCCTCATATTTTAGTGGCATCGGTTGAAATTCACTGTGGGACTTAGCAACCTGCTGAACCATCTCACCGCCGCTGCGATATACAGCAGCATCGTCCAATAATCCCTCGCGAGCATACAACACGCCCACCCCGGTCGGTCCATACAACTTATGCCCACTGAACAGATAGGCGTCACAATCCATGGCCTGCACATCAACCTGACAATGGGCAATCGCCTGCGCGCCATCGACAATGCATAGCGCCCCCACTGCATGGATCTTTGCCACCAGCGTCTTTATCGGCGCATAGGCTCCCAACGTATTGGATGCATGGGCAAAACACACCAGTCGCGTGCGTTGGCTTAACAGCGAGTCCAGCTGTTGCCACTGAATAGCACCATGCTTATCAACCGGGATCCAGCGGAGCACCAATCCCAGCTTGTGTGCCAGTTGTTGCCAGGGAACCAAATTGGCGTGGTGTTCCGCTTCAGTCAGGATAATCTCATCACCCGCTTTGAGCCTGCTCGACAGCGCCTGTGCGAGTAAATTAAACCCGTCGGTGGTACCGTAGGTAAACACGATTTGACGCGCTGACGGCGCATTGATGTATGTCGCGACATCCGAGCGCACTTGTTCAAAACGATCGGTTAACTGACTCGCCAGGCGATAACCTGAACGATGCACATTGACCTTTGCGCGGATGTAATAGTCAGTGATCGCATCCACGACCGTCTGCGGCACCTGTGCGGTGGCTGCACTGTCAAAATACACCAGTTCGGGATGCTGGCGGAAAAACGGAAACTGAGTACGTAAATGAGACATAGTGGCGAAACAAAGCTTAACTGGGGTAGATCTTGCCATGTAAGCTATACAGGTTACAGCGCTTAATGTGCTGACCGACAGATAAATAGCCGTTAAAAGCGAATCCTAGTGACGTTACTACATTAATAGATGCCTGATTGTCCCGATCAATCATCGCCAGTAAATGCGGCTGCTGTAGGCGATTAATTGCGTAGTCGACAACCGCGCCGACCGCCTCGCTGGCCAACCCCATACCGCGCCATTCAGGCAGTAACGCATAACCCACATCCGGATAGCTCAGGTAAGGCCGCTGTAGTAATCCGGCCAGGCCGAGAACCTCGTCGCTCGCCTTATCCACCAACGCCCACAATCCAAAGCCATATTCTGCGTAGGACGCTTGCGGCCCGCTGTGAATATAGGCCAATGCATCCGCCTCGCAGGTAAAACCTTTATCACCAATAAACTGGATGCAGACCGGATCAGTGAACAGACGAAAAATGGCCGCGGCATCCTGATCACGCACATCGCGAACCTGCATACGCTCAGTCGTAAAATGCAACATAACTTTAATTTCCTGTTTCTGAGTCCGCTGCCAGGCGATCTGACAAACCCGAGGTGCGGGCACATTGCTGTTCAAGACACATACCCAGCGGCGCCTTAGCAGCGAATAAACTAAAACGCTGTTTAGCGCGCGTAACGCCTGTGTACAACATTTCACGGTTTAAGCCCTTAAACAGGGTTTGTTCATCGGCGCCCGGCAACACCATCAACACGTGGTCAAACTCTGACCCCTGACTTTTATGCACTGTCATCGCGTACAGACTTTCCACCGCCGGAATACGGCCAGGCAAAATACCTCTTAACTGATTGCCGGCATCCATAAACCACACTTTCAACAGGCCCTGATCTGTCGCATCTGGCCAGACAATACCGATATCACCGTTATACACGCCCACACTATGGTCATTTTGTGTCACCATTAACGCGCGCCCGGGGTAAAATCCATCAGTCCGGCCAATTAATCCCTGTTGCATCAGGCGCTGTTCAATCGCCTGGTTCAGTGCCTCCGTACCAAACCGGCCACGTCGTGTCGCGCACAGTAACTGGTTGGCAGACAAGACGCGAAATGCCCGGCAAATATCATCCTGCGCTAACGCATCAAAATAGCCTTGTAACGACGTACAGCATTGGCTGACCAGTTGTTCTGTTGTGGGGTTAGAATCCCAGCTCAATTGCTGTGGAAAATCCTCAAAACAGGCCAGGCTGGCGGGTAAATCCTGTGCCAGTACCTGACGGGCAAGACGCCCTACTCCGCCAGCTGCATCGAACCGGTGACTTTTCTGCAGGACCACCAGATTATTCTGAATGCGGGACAGTGTGCCGAAAGCGGGTAATTCAACCGCACAAATTGCTGATATCTGCGCAGCAAAATCCGCGTTAAAGCGGGTTTCTCCCTCGCTAAAGGCGCACAAATCGGCCAGTACTGAGCCTACTTCGACGGACGCTAATTGCTGCTGATCACCGAGTAAAATAACCTGTGCCTCGGCAGGCAACGCTTCAAACAACTTACTCATCAGTGGCAAGTCCACCATCGATGCTTCATCAACCACCAGCAGGTCGATATTCAGTGGGTTGTCGCTGTGGTGATTAAAACCAGTCCGACCCGGTATGGAGCCCAGCAAGCGGTGAATCGTGGTAGTTTTTGCATGCAGACCCGCGCGAAAATCTGCTGGCAATTTTTCCAGCGCCCCTGCAATGGACTCACTCAGGCGCGCCGCCGCTTTGCCGGTGGGTGCGGCCAGCGCAATATTCAGTGGCCGATTAACCGTGCCCGCCAACCGGCTAAGTAACGCCAGCAGGCGGGTAACCGTGGTCGTTTTGCCTGTACCGGGGCCACCGGTGATAATACTGAATTTATTTAACGCGGCACTGGCCACCGCGATTTTCTGCCAATCCAGTTCAACAGATGGCGCAAATAATTCATCCAATAATGGCTTAATTTGCTCTGCTGACCAGCCGGTTACCTGACCGGCACGTATACGAATCGCGTTACTCAACGACTGCTCATACTGCCAGTAACGGCGTAAATACAGACGGCCGTTATCCAATACCAGTGGCCTGGTCTGTGCTGGCAGACCAATCCAGTGGCTCTGTTCACAAATCCTGTCTGGCATCTGACTGAAGCTGAATAGCGGCGCAAACGGCTGGCCAATTTCCTGCAAAATCACGCAGGTTTGCTGGCGACTGACCTGATGGCTAACCCAGGCTGCCAAAAGCCCGGCATCCAATGATTCTCCGGCTTCCAGAAAATTACGTGCCAGTGCAGAATCCAAAGACGAAATCACGCCCTGCTCCAGCAGCGTTGCTATGATGGGGTGCTGAACTAACATGTCACCGCCTTACCACTGAATAAATGGTCCAGGCTTTCTATCAGCGCGTACGGCGGTTTGAAATGTACGATACCCTGCCCCTCTTGCGCCGGATGCATCCCGCGGATAAACAGATACAACGCACCACCATGGTGAGTCTGGTAATCATAATCGGCGAGATGCAAACGCAAATGGCGATGCAAAGCCACGCAGTACAACACCGCCTGCAGATAATAATCATGAGATTGCATTGCCTGATGGCAATGGCCTGCATCATAGTCCTCAAAACGCTCGCCAAGATGATTAGACTTATAATCCGCCACGTAATAACGTCCCTGATAGCAAAATGTCAGGTCAATAAACCCCTTTAACATGCCCTGTAATTGCTCAAACTGATATTGCGGAAAGGTAAGTTCCGTGTTGTCACGTAAACACTGATTAAATTGCCGCGCGGAAACACCTTTGAGTGGAATATGGAACTCCATTTCAGCCAGATAATCTGCCGCAGATAAGTGCTGAAGTGCGCAGCCAACGCCCAATGGTGTCGCCAGCACCTCAGCCAGCCACTGCGCCACGCCGGTTTGCTCGGTAATACCGAAAAACGTCGCCTGTTCAGCCACTACCGAGTCCAGTTGTTGAGGCTGATTAAACGGACAATGTTCAAATACCGCATGTAAAAATGATCCGGCCTGCGCCCCTTTGACAAAACGAAAGCGGGTAAGCTCACTTTGTGCAATCGCCGCTGGCAGATGCGATTGGGTTTGCCCTTCGTCCCACCCCGGCTGATCACCATGTAAGTCGGCATGGCTCGTTTGTCGCGCCAATGCAGAATAGCTGGTTAACATCCAACGGCGCTTTATTGGCGCGCTTAAGGTGGCACAGCGATAGGTTTGCTGCTGCGCTTGCGGCGGTACAAATACATCAGGAGGTTGTGGGATCGTGATGACGTCAATTTGTGCCGGGCATTGTTGATGCCAGGCAGCCAGTGCCTGACTTAGTCGGCTGGCCTGACTGGTATCGCCAATCAATTGTTCCATCTGCAACAAATAGCCAATTGCCGTGTCTTGCAGGCCACTTTGTTTACCACTGATTGCCATGTCCACCAGACCGATACACAGCAGATGCTCCGCACGGGTCAGACCGACATACAGCAAACGAATATCTTCTGCGAGGCGCTCCTGATCAGCCTGCACTTTGGCTTTTTCATCACTTGCGTCCTTATACACCAACTGCGTGTCCTGGTGATGTAGCCCATCTCTGGCTTTTTTAACCCGGGTTACGAAGGGCATAAACACCAATGGATATTGCAGACCTTTACTGCGGTGTATTGTCACGATTTGCACCAGATTCGCATCGCTTTCCAGCCGCAGTTGCTGTATTTCGTTATCAGGTTCGGGGTGATGAATTGCATCCAGCAGGTATTGCACTAATTGGTGCATCCCATGCAGTTGCTGAGACTTTTCCTGTAACAGTTCAGCAAGATGACGAAAATCGGTAATTACCCGCTCTGGCTGGGGATCAAAGCGAATAATCCGGCTATATAAGCCCAGCGCCTGCTCAATGTGCATCAGGGCATGCATAATCCCGTGGGATGCCCACAAGTGGTTCGCGTGCCAAAACGTATCGGCCATTCGCTGCCACGCCAGATCATTTAGAAGCAGGCCATCCAGTTCCTCTGCGCTATATCCCAGCCAGGGACTGGCCACCGCAGAACGTAAAAAGTAATCATTACCCGGCTCCAACAGCGCCTGAATCAACAGCAACATCTGCTCGGCGCTGACCGATGCAAACACGCTGTTTCGCCCCATAAATACGCTGCTGATATTCACGTCGGTTAGCGCCTTGCGAATACTGGCAGCCTCCGTGCGATCGCGAACCAGAACGCAGCAATCACCCGCCTGCAGTGCCCGACCGTCTATGAGTGCCTCTCCCTGCTGCCCCCAGTTTAACCAGCGCGCAATCCGCAAGGCACACTCCCTCGCCATTAACTCCCGCGCAGTGCCTTCTGGCTGGGTTTCAGCCTCATCGGCCAGCAAGACTTCCAGTGCAGTATCGGCATTTATCGGTGCCTGCCAGCGTGGCGTTTTACCGGCCTCGGCAGGCTGAAATGGGATCTGCTGTTGCATAAAACTGTTGTGACGCAGCGCAAACAACCCATTTACCACCTCTACAACCTGACGCCGCGAGCGATAGTTAGTTCCCAGAGTAAATTGGCGCTCGACCGGCACTAACTGCTTTACATGCAGATAGGTGAAAATATCCGCGCCACGGAATGCATAAATCGCCTGTTTGGGATCGCCGATCATAATTAACCCACCCGCATCCCGGTAAATCTGATTAAAAATCCCAAATTGCTGTGGATCGGTGTCCTGAAACTCATCAATCAGCGCCACAGGATATTGTTGCAATAATGCCGCACACAAGGCGGGATTTGCCTGAACCGCAGCATACACCTTAGCTAGCAAATCATCACTGGACTGCACCTGACGCACTTCCTTTTCCGCGGCGAGGCGCTGCTTTATGACCGCAACAGCCTGCTGCAAAATACCGTAGTACGCTTCCTGCTGGTACCGCTGCAAGGTACGATTCGCCGCTTCAAAACAGCCAAGACTAAAATCCTCAGGCAGCGTTGAACTTTTGGTTGTTGCCCCCGCCAACTTGTCATCGTTCAGGTTTTCAAATGCATTGATAAGCCAGGGGTCTTGCCACCGTCGCGCCTCCAATAGGGAGCTCAGTGTCGCAATATTTTCCGCCTTGCCGAGCCAACGGCCTTTGTGTAATCCGGCCTTTAATAACGTGCCCGCCATATCCATGTTTTGCCAACGCATAGCGGCCTGCAACATCGCGTCGGTATAGTCCTGCTCCGCCTCACTTAATCCGCCGGGCATTGCGGGGTAATCGATCAGCGCGGCACGGCTTAGAATCAGCCGCACTTCGCGCATTAATTTATCCAGCGAGCCCCAGACCTTACTCACCTGTTCAAATTGCCCTGCGGGTAAGGTCACGATGTGACAACGCCAGAAATCCTCGATGGCGCGCTGCAACAACGGCGTTTCGTCCAGAATCAAACTCAATCCAAAGCCGCTGTTGCTATCAAAGGCATACTCACTGAGTATCCGTTGACACAACCCGTGAATGGTAAAAATTGCCGCGTCATCCATACAGCGCAGCGCCAGATAAAGTCGGCGTATATCTGTGTCAATGTCTTCACTGGCGCTGATCAGTGCCTGAATAAAGTCATCATCTGACTCACCCAGTAAAAACGCCTGATGGGCGCTATAAATGCGCGCCCGAATACGTTGTCGCAGCTCAGCGGTGGCGGCATTGGTAAAAGTTACTAAAAGAATCTGTTCGGTAGTTAGTGGATCGCAGCCACGGCCAAGTAGCAGACGCAAATACAGGTTGGCAATGGTATAGGTTTTACCGGTACCGGCACTGGCTTCAATCAGTGACATGCCATTAAGCGGCAATTGATAACTGTTTAAGATCTGCATCAGTTACCCTCCATATTCGCCAGCACGGGTTGTAAAATTACCTCGGCATTAGTCACAAAGACGTCAAACTGGGTAGATAAATCCGGACAAATGCGACGATTATTGATGTCCTGTCCTTCTCCCCCGGATGCTTTGTCGGACGGCTCCCTGCTGTATTCAGCAATGCAACTCTCACGATCTCCTCTGCGCAAATACAGCTCAGCCGTATCCGGAAAAAACAGCAGCGGTTGACGTTGCGCATCCTGATAAAGTGTCAGTAAGTCAGCCAGATGTTGCTGCGCCTGGTCGGCGCTTAAACGGCGCAGTGTGACGGTATAAATCGGTTTATTGCCGTTTTTGGGGCGACACACCAGTCGAGCCTCTGAGAGTAACGCGTTACTCGCACAAAGAGCCAGCCATTCGACCCACAAGCCAAGTATATAGCGGGTTTTATACCTACCACTGTGCCAGTGCAGCAACACATTACCATAGACTCGATTGACCACCCCAGTCAGCTTCATTGGCTGAGTATTCACCGCGATATTATAGCGTTGTGGACGCTGTCCATTGACCCAATCTCGGATAGTGGTGGCCATATCACGACATTGTTGCCAAAGAGTATCGAACGTCACTCTGGCCCCGCTTCCTGTACTCAAATTTCCGCTGGCACGTAACAACTCAAACGTCTTATCTATGTCATCATCGCCACTGACATAGCGGCTGATGATGGCATCACGTAACTGGTATTTTTCCAATCCATCCAGATCAAATGGCTCAGTTTCTTTCAGCGCATCCCGTGACTGGGTAAAACGCACCATCCAACGCTGGCGTAAAAAATATCGCGCAGGCCGGGTTATAAAATCAATCAACTGGGCAAGGTCAATCTCACTCACCGGCTCAATCTGCGGCAAAGGTGACATACAAAAAGCATTGTCCTGCTGCCGCGGAACATCCAACAACTGTAAATAGCGGCTTTGAAAAGACTGCGGACGCTGAGCCTGAAAATACGCTGGATTAAACGGCTGTAGCGGGTGGCGGGTGTGCAAATGAGCCAACAGGTTTTGTTCCGTTGTCTTTGCTGCAAGTCCCAACTGGCCTTCAAGCGCGAAGGTTTGTAAACAATATTCCAGTAATTCACTTACCAGCGAGGAAGGATTCAACTCACTGTTATCACGCTGATGATTACCCACATAGCTGATATATAAACCCTGTCGTGCTGACAGCAGCGCCTCTAAGAACAGATATCTATCATCCACCCGCCTGTTACGATCACCTTTGCGGGCCGGCGATTTGGCCACAAGATCAAAGCCGATTGGCCGGGTTTGACGCGGATAGGCCTGATCATTCATGCCCAACAAACACACCTGCTTAAATGGCACACTGCGCATCGGCATCAGCGTACAGAAATTTACCGCGCCGGCTAAAAAGCGCTGGCCGACCCCTTTCGACTGCAGCTGTTCAGTCAGCGCACTGGCAAACACAAACTGCGATATATCGACACTGGCGTTTTCTGATTGCTGCGCCAGTTCACCCAATGCACGCTGCAGCTGTGCAACATAGGGTGCATCATCATCATCCAGCAGATAGAAACGGGCAAGCAGCTCCTGTGCCTGTAGAACGTGTCCGGCTAAATTTCGCGGCGTCTGTTGTAAAAGCAATAAATCGGTTAGCGCATCGATAAACTCCAGCAATTTACCCAGCGCCTGCACGCTTTGCCCTTCTAGCTCTGGATAAGGCGCTATGGGATTTTCAGCCTCAAACACCAGCTCATGGGCTCCTGTGCAATATCCCAGCAACAGACGTTTTAAACCAAACAACCAGGTATTTTGAGTTTCAGGCGGCAAATTAAAGCGTGCTTTATCGTCACCATCTAATCCCCAGCGCACACCGGCTTCAGCGCACCAGTGAACCAATTGCAGATGTTCCGCCGGGCTAAGTTGGAATTGGCGTAAAATTGCCGGTACCGCCAGCATGTCCATCACATCTGACAGGCTCAGGCGCTCTGGCAGCAAATTATTCAGTTGATTAAAACTTATCAGTAACGGTGACTCTTCCGCTGCATTCCGGTCTGCAATCGCATAGGGTATGCGCAAATGGCTATCTGCGGCACCAAAGATCGCGTCGATATAGGGCGCATAGGCTGCCACATCAGGCATCATAACGATCACATCGCCCGGCGTTAATTGCCCCTGTTCGAACAGACTCAACAGGCGATCCTGCAGAATCTCCAATTCGCGCACCGGCGAATGACAGGCATGCAGTTGCAGGGAAAGATCATCGCTGGCAATTTCAAGCTTTGGAGCCAGTTCACCATTGCCAAATAGTTCCTGCGCCGACAGATGGCCTCCCACATTACGTTGGGTTAACTGCAAAACGTCCTGTTGTAGCCTGACCAACAGGCTGGTAGCCGGCTCGCTGTAGAATAGGTCTGCTTGCTGTGGCTCTGCGGCTAACAGCATGCTGAGAAAGTCACGCCCAAGCTTGCCCATGCTGGCCAACAGTGGATTACCCACTTCAAATAATTCAGCATGCGCTGCCATTTCGGCTTTCAGTTGTAATTTCGCGGCTTGTTTTTGATCGACAATATCAGCCCAATATTCCTGACAGGGATTAAACCAGAAAAAATACACTTCGCTGTGCTGCGCGATGGCTTGCAGCAACTGTAATTGAGTAGGGGCAAGGGCCGAAATGCCAAATACAAACAGTTGTGCAGGCAGCCGTCCCGCAGCAGACTCGCTCTTCAGCGTCTCTAACAAGGCCAGATGCAACGTACTGCGGTGCAACGTACTTTGCCCCAACGCGGTGGTTTTATGCAGTAATTCGTTCCACAAACCAGCCTGCCACTGTTGCGTGTCCTTATCACTTATCTCCGCAACTGTTTCGCCTTGCTCCCAGGCATGCAGCCAATCAGGACGGTACATCAGGTAATGGTCAAAAACGTCGGCGATTTTCTGGCTCAGCTGGTAACACTTCAGGCCGGTGTGATCGTCCAGTAAATAGTCACCTAATTGCGGATAGCGGGATGCCCCGCCATCGGCACATAACATTTCCAGTAATTTCCAGTGCATGGCGCTTTTGTTCAGCGCGGTTTCTCTGGGTACATCGGGTAAAAACGTCTGATAGAGCCCCCAAATGTAAGATGACGGCAAAGGAAACGTCAGATTTGCGGCAATCCCCAAGGTGTCGGCCACCTGCAATTTTAACCACTGCGCCATGCCCGGGCTTTGTACCAGAATCGGTTGGCTCTGCAGGACAGGTAATTGGCTATTGCGCAACACCTCACATAAGGTTTGCGCCAGCACTTCCATTTTGTTTGACTGAATCAGGTGTAGCATTTTTTATCCCTGTACACCGATGAACCAAATCCACCGGGGTAAAAATGCTAACAATTTGCTACCATGCTGCCAAACAAAAAAGACGGACAATTCGATGAAGTTTATTTCTTTTAATATCAATGGTATCCGCGCCAGATTGCATCAACTGCAGGCATTGATTGATAAGCATCAACCTGACGTAATTGGGTTACAGGAAATCAAAGTACATGACGAGCAATTCCCGCTCGCCGATGTCGAAGCAATGGGCTATCACGTGGTGTACTTCGGCCAGAAAAGTCATTACGGGGTGGCGTTATTATCCAAACAGGCGCCGCAGGACGTGCATTATGGATTCCCAGGCGATGATGCAGAAGCCCAGCGCCGCATGATCATGGCAACCTATACATTGCCAGATGGCCAGTCAGTGCGGGTTCTCAATGGATATTTCCCACAGGGTGAAAGCCGCGATCATGCCACCAAATTTCCGGCCAAAGAAAAGTTTTATGCTGATCTGATGGGCTATCTGGCTGGCCACTCAGAGGACGACAACATTTTGGTGATGGGTGATATGAATATCTCACATCAGGATTGTGATATTGGCATCGGCGAGCCAAATCGCCTGCGCTGGCTGAAGACCGGCAAATGCAGTTTTCTACCCGAAGAGCGTGAATGGTTGAATACGCTGCTGGGCTGGGGATTACACGACAGCTGGCGCAGCTTAAATCCAGACAACAGCGAAACCTACAGCTGGTTTGACTATCGTTCCAAAGGATTTGATGACAATCGTGGTCTGCGTATTGACCTGATTCTTGCCAGTAGCGCCTTACATAGTCGCCTGCAGGATGCTGGCATTGATTACGAATTGCGTGGTATCGACAAACCCTCTGACCACGCGCCGATCTGGGCTACCTACCTGTAATACCCTATTGTGCGGCGTCAGCCGCACATTTTTTCTACAAATTGCTAAACCTTTGTGCAGATTTGTCGATAACTTGTGCAGAGGAGGAGAGGGTTATGAGCTTTTCAGTAAGTTACAATGCAGCAGATTCATACGCTTCAGCGCATGATTTAAGTGCGTTGCAGCCTACTATCAGTAAACCTTTGGCGGAGTCAGAGCTTAAGCCACAGGCCAATGCACAAGAGGCAAAGCAACTAACAAAAATCGATAAAGCTGAGGTCTCAACACCCGTTAGCAACAAATCTATGTCGCTGGATGTAAACAGTCCTGATTATAAGATTAAAGTGATGGTTGAACGGGAAATTGGCGATCACCGGCAACAAACGGTGCTGAATTTTTACAAACGCGGTACCGATCCCGAGTCGCACCAGGGACTCGCCATGGATACCAAGGCCTGAGCCACGCCAGTTTTTTAAAACCAGTGTTCGGTGAATGCCTTATCCATGTGGTTAAACGCCCGGTCCAATAACTGGGCAAGTTCACGATATCTCGGCTGACCGTTGTTGGCCGAGAACTCCCCCGCCCCGCGCATTTTCTGCTTAATCTGATAAAACCAGTTCCGAGTTGCCGGAGGCAGTGGTTGACGCGCACGCACACCGAGCCAAATCAGGCCTTGCACCGGCAGTGACAGCACAAACGCCGCAACAGCCAGCATAGGTACCAGCGCATCGATACCGGCAAACAGGTATTGCGCCACCAGTAAACTTACCGCGATAGGCGGAGCAATCTTAATAGAGAAGCGGGTTGCACTGATGATCCTACACTCAGGAAACATCGCATACAGCTCACGCCGTACCGGCCAGATGTCCATATAATCCTGTCCTTCACGAAGAATACTGGATTGTGGATGCGTCATAATTTACCTCTTATTCAGGCCTATAAGCCTACCTGCTCTGACACGGTTGCGCCAATACTCAGACAAATAAATTTGTCTTTACGTTCCTGTATCGGCAAACGAGCAGTTTTATTGTAAAGCCGCTTGAAAACTTTATAATCACGCCCATCTTACTGCGACAGCTTTATTTTTAACGGGGCGATTAACCCGTTTTTTTCGGAGATTTTCATGGCAGAAACCAGACATTGCCGCCTGCTGATTTTAGGCTCAGGCCCGGCAGGATATACCGCAGCAGTCTATGCAGCGCGTGCCAACCTTAATCCTGTATTGCTTACCGGTATTCAACAAGGTGGTCAGTTAACCACGACCACCGAAGTTGAAAACTGGCCGGGTGATCCTGAGGGCCTGACCGGTCCGGATTTAATGGTTCGCATGCAGCAACATGCAGAGAAATTTAATACAGAAATTATCTTTGACCATATCCACACCACAGATTTAATCCAGCGTCCTTTCACCCTGACAGGCGACAACGGTACTTACACGTGTGACGCGCTGATTATTGCCACGGGTGCATCGGCTAAATACCTGGGTATGGAAAGCGAACAAGCCTTTATGGGCAGAGGCGTTTCGGCCTGTGCTACCTGTGATGGATTCTTTTACCGTAATCAAAAAGTGGCGGTAATTGGTGGCGGCAATACTGCGGTAGAAGAAGCCTTATATCTGTCTAACATCGCTTCCGAAGTCCATGTTATTCACCGTCGCGACTCATTCCGTAGTGAAAAGATCCTGGCTGACCGCCTGCTTGCCAAAGCAGCTAATGGCAACGTAGTGCTGCATTTAAACAGCACGCTGGATGAAGTCCTTGGAGATGAAATGGGTGTCACTCAGGTCCGTATTAAAGATACCCAGACCGATGAAACCAAGGTGCTGGATGTGGCCGGTTTGTTCGTCGCCATTGGCCATAAGCCGAATACTGACATTTTTGCTGGTCAGTTAGATATGAAAGATGGCTATATCAAGATTCAGTCCGGCCTGGAAGGTAATGCAACGCAAACCTCTGTACCTGGTGTATTTGCGGCAGGCGACGTGTGCGATCATATTTATCGTCAGGCGATTACTTCTGCCGGTACCGGCTGTATGGCCGCCCTGGATGCAGAAAAATATCTGGACTCCCTGTAATCTGTCCTCTACAAAAGGCCTCATTGTGAGGCCTTTTTTGTTGCTATGCGCATAACTCTGCCACAACTTGCCCAAAACACACTGGACTTCCCCCCCTTGAGCTCAGCGCTGGCATCTCCGGATGGTTTGCTGGCGTTTGGCGGTGATCTGTCCCCTTCCCGACTCATGCGTGCGTATCAGTCCGGTATCTTTCCATGGTTTAGTCCGGGAGAGCCGATTTTATGGTGGTCACCATCCCGGCGCATGATATTACCGGCTAACGATTTCCATGTATCCAGATCCCTGCGCAAGCACCTGCGCCGAATGAACTGGCGCGTGACCCTCAACCAGGCTTTCGAACAAGTGATTGAGACGTGCGCGACCATCAACCGTCAGGATCAGGGAACCTGGATCACTGACGAGATGATTGACGCCTATAAAGCACTGCACCAGATGGGCGCCGCGCATAGCATCGAAGTGTGGGAGCAACAGCAACTGATTGGCGGGCTATACGGCGTCGCACCGGGCGCTGTATTTTGCGGTGAGTCCATGTTCCATTATCGCAGTAACGCGTCAAAAGTTGCTTTTTACGCGCTGACAACTCTGCTTCAGCGACTGCCCGATGCCTTTATCGATTGCCAGATGCATACCGACCATTTAGCCTCGTTAGGGGCGTTCGAAATATCACGCACGGACTTTGCACAGCGTTTACATGACGCATTAGTCGTACCTACCCCGGACAACTTTTGGCATCCAAGGACATTACTTCATCCATGAAATTTGGTATCACACAAGATTTTCCCTGCAGCTACCTGAATGAACAGCGTGAGCGGCTTTTGATGTTGATAGAGCCTGAACCAGATAACCAGCTGTACACGCAATTAATGCAGGTGGGTTTCCGCCGTAGCGGCGATCAATTATATCGCCCCCATTGCGATAATTGTTCGGCCTGTAAATCCCTGCGGGTGAACGTGAATCTGTTTGAGCCGGATAAACACCAGCGCAGGGTAATCAATAAAAACAACGATTTGAGCGTGGTAGTACAACGAACCGAACAAGCTGATTATTACCCGCTGTATGAAACCTACATTAACACCCGTCACCAACAAGGCAGTATGTATCCGGCCAACCGGGCGCAATTCGCATCATTTCTGGGTCACGGATTTGAAAATCAGTGTTTTATCGAACTGCGGTTAGAAGAACGACTCATTGCTGTGGCAATAACCGACGAATTACAAGATGGCTTATCAGCAGTGTATACCTTCTTCGACCCGGATATGACGGGCCGTTCACTAGGAAGCGCGAGTATCCTGTTCCAGATCCAGATTACCCGGGCATTGGGCCTGCCCTATTTGTATCTTGGCTACCAAATCGATGACTGCAGCAAAATGAATTACAAAGCAAAGTTTTTGCCACACGAGCAGTTTTTTAACGACAAATGGGTCGAATTTACAAAAAAACACGCGTAGCGCTTTACAGCGCGGCTCATATTGGGCAAAATCTGCGCGGCTTTTTGGCACCTTGAATCCGGTGCCCGATTTATTAAAGAATTCACACTACCGAGCACATTCAGAGGTTTTTTTACTAGATGGCGAAAGAAGATTGTATTGAAATGGAAGGCACAGTTTTGGATACCCTTCCAAATACTATGTTCCGTGTTGAGCTGGAAAATGGTCACGTTGTGATTGCACACATTTCTGGCAAAATGCGTAAAAACTATATCCGCATTTTGACTGGCGACAAAGTCACTGTGGAACTCACGCCATATGATTTGACCAAGGGTCGTATCATCTATCGCGCACGTTAATCCAGATTAACGTGGCACAAAAAAACCAACCTGAGGGTTGGTTTTTTTGTTTCTAAGGTTGGCCTGCTCAGGCTTTTTCGTGCTCAGCAACCTGCGTGTAATTGAATGTCAGGTTGTCATCCTGTTCATCCACTACAACGCTGCCCCCCTTAGTTAATTTGCCAAACAATAGTTCGTTGGCCAGTTCTTTTTTGACTTTTTCCTGAATCAGGCGCGACATGGGACGGGCACCCATGGCTTTGTCATAGCCTTTCTCTGCCAGCCACGCCCGCGCCGCTGGGGTGACTTCCAGAGACACGGATTTCGCATCCAGTTGCGCTTCCAGCTCAACAATAAACTTGTCCACCACCTGCAGAATAATTTGGGCATCCAAATGATTAAACCAGATGATCCCATCCAGACGATTACGAAATTCAGGTGAGAAAATCTTATTAATTTCCGACAGCGCATCATGACTATGATCCTGTTGTTGGAAGCCGATAGATTTACGCTGAGTTTGCTGTACGCCGGCATTGGTGGTCATCACCAGCACCACGTTACGAAAATCCACCTTACGACCATTGTTGTCAGTCAGGGTGCCATGATCCATCACCTGCAACAAAATGTTGTAGATATCAGAATGGGCTTTTTCAATTTCATCCAGCAGCACCACCGAATAGGGATGCTTAATCACAGCGTCAGTTAACAAACCGCCCTGATCGAATCCCACATAGCCCGGAGGCGCACCAATCAAACGGCTGACCGCATGGCGTTCCATATACTCGGACATATCCAGACGTGTTAACTCCACGCCCATAATTTTGGCCAGTTGCTGGGTAACCTCGGTTTTGCCTACACCGGTAGGACCGGCAAACAGGAAACAACCAACCGGCTTCTTCTCATTACCCAAACCAGAACGGGACAGACGAATGGCATCAGTTAACGATTCGATAGCCTTATCCTGACCGAATACCACCATCTTCAGATTGCGATCGAGATTTTTCAGCACTTCCTTATCGGAGGCTGACACCGATTTCTCCGGAATACGTGCAATCTTGGCAATGATCTGTTCAATATCGGTAACGCCAATGGTCTTCTTGCGTTTCGACACTGGCAACAGCCGCTGACTGGCTCCCGCTTCATCAATCACATCGATGGCTTTATCCGGAAGATGGCGCTCATTGATATACTTAGCGGCTAATTCGGCAGCGGCGCGCATAGCCTGCTTGGTAAACTTCACGTCATGATGTTTTTCATAACGGTCTTTGAGGCCCATCAGAATACGGGTAGTGTCTTCCACACTCGGCTCTGTCACATCAATTTTCTGGAAACGACGCGCCAACGCACGATCTTTTTCAAAAATGCCCTGATATTCCTGATAGGTAGTCGAGCCAATACAACGCAATTCGCCGCTGGATAACTTAGGTTTCAGCAGGTTACTGGCATCCATCACACCACCCGATGCCGCGCCGGCACCAATAATGGTATGAATTTCATCGATAAACAAAATCGCTTCCGGCTGCTTTTCCAGCTCTTTTAGAATCGCCTTTAAGCGTTTCTCAAAATCACCGCGATACTTTGTTCCAGCCAACAAACCGCCCAAGTCCAGGGAATAGACAGTGGCGTTAGCAATCACATCCGGCACCTGATTGTTTACAATGCGGTAAGCAAGCCCTTCTGCAATAGCTGTTTTGCCGACGCCGGCTTCGCCGACTAACAACGGGTTATTTTTGCGGCGGCGACACAGTATCTGTACCGTGCGTTCCAACTCTGCATCACGGCCGATGAGAGGATCGATTTTCCCTTTGGCGGCCAGTTCATTTAGGTTTGTGGAGAAGCGCTCCAGCATAGCTGAGCGATCTTCACCCTCGCCTGCTTCGGATTCGGTTTCATGTTGGGCTGGTCGTTCATCCTCAGACTTCGTCACGCCGTGAGAAATGAAATTAACCACATCCAGACGTGTCACATCGGATTTTTTCAGAATGTAAACAGCCTGAGACTCCTGCTCGGAGAAAATGGCCACCAGCACGTTGGCACCGGTTACTTCATCTTTGCCAGACGACTGCACGTGGAATACAGCACGCTGCAATACCCGCTGAAAACCGAGAGTTGGCTGGGTTTCACGTTCACCCGTCTCGTCTTCTAATAAGATTGGAGTGGTGTCTTTAACGAAATCTTCTAATTCTCGCTTGATCGCCGGAATATCCGCACCACAGGCGCGCAGTGCCTCGGCGGCAGAGGGGTTATTCAGTAATGCCAATAACAAATGCTCTACCGTCATAAACTCATGACGGTGTTCACGGGCAAAAATAAAGGCTTCGTTTAGGGTTCTCTCTAAATCTTTATTCAACATAACTGCTTGCCCTCTGTGTACTGACTAAATTTTTTATGCTCTTTCCATTGAACATAGCAAAGGATGCTGATGTTTTCGCGCGTACTGATTCACTTGCATCACTTTTGTTTCTGCTACTTCAGCACTGTATACCCCGCACACCGCTTTTCCTTCGTAATGCACGGTCAACATCAACTGGGTTGCCCGTTCATTATTCATATTAAAGAAACGTACCAGCACCTCAATAACGAAATCCATCGGTGTGTAATCGTCGTTATTGAGCATAACTTTATACATCGGAGGTGGTTCGGCCTTACGCCGCACCAACTCAATCTGTTTGTCGTGGCTTACGCCTGTATCAAACTGCCCCATTGGTCACGTATTTTTATTCAATTTTACTCTGGTGATGACTAAGTTATATCGCGATTAGCGTCTTTTGTTAACGCAAAGTGGAAAATGTTTAATTCCGACTTGACACAATCCGCTCAAAAAATCTACAGTTTTGCATGGGGTGTATTACGTCGTCGCCCCACCTTATCGGAAGATTGGGTTAAAAGGCGTTAAATCAAGGGACATAGAGGAAGTTATTGTAATGGCAGTCGGTAGAGTTAAATGGTTCAATAACGCGAAAGGATTTGGTTTTATCATTCCGGAAGATGGCGGAGAGGACGTATTCGCCCACTACTCCACTATTCAAATGGATGGTTACCGCTCTCTCAAAGCGGGTCAGGAAGTTCAATTTGAAATCGAAGAGGGTCCAAAAGGCCTGCATGCAGCCAATATCTCCATTGAACCAAAAATGTGATGCTGTGCATCGGAAATAAAAAAGCAGATGCGTTAAACATCTGCTTTTTTTATGTCTGAAGTTCGGTGAAGTCCATTAAGACCCCACCGCCACTCGCATCAGGACGCCAAAATCTGACGGAATGTCTGGCTCGGGAACATCGCCGCAGCCAATTTTTCTTCAGCTGGGAAATAATAGCCACCGATATCCTGTGGTTTACCCTGAGTCGCATCAATTTCAGCCACAATAGTATCAATATTCGCAGCCAGCTTGTCAGCCAGCGGCGCGAACATTTTCGCCATTTCCGCGTCATCTTGCTGGGCAGCTACGGCCTGCGCCCAATACATGGCCAAATATGCATGGCTGCCACGGTTATCCAGTTCACCGGCACGACGCAGAGGTGATTTATTGTTATTTAAAAGCTGTTCTGTCGCTTCATCCAGAGTTTTGGCTAAGACTTTGGCTCGGTTGTTATCATACTTGATCGCCACGTCTTCAATGGAGACGGCCAGCGCGAGGAATTCACCCAGTGAATCCCAGCGCAGGTGACCTTCTTCAACAAACTGCTGAACGTGTTTAGGCGCCGAACCACCCGCACCGGTTTCATATAAACCGCCACCGGCCATCAATGGCACAATAGACAGCATCTTGGCACTGGTACCCAGTTCAAGAATTGGGAATAAATCTGTCAGATAATCACGCAAAACGTTGCCGGTAACAGAAATAGTATCTTTACCGCGAATAGCACGTTCCATGCTGTAACGAATTGCCGCCACCGGTGACATGATCTGAATATCCAGACCGGTCAGGTCGTGCTGTTGCAGGTAATGCTGCACTTTTTTGATCAGTTGCGCATCGTGTGCACGCTCTTCATCCAACCAGAATACCGCCGGCATTCCAGACAGACGCGCACGGGTGACGGCCAGCTTAACCCAATCCTGGATAGGCAAATCTTTGGTCTGACACATACGCCAGATGTCACCGCTTTCAACCTGGTGTTCAATCAGTACGGTGCCGTCCTGATCGATAATCTGTACGGTACCGTCGGCGTCCAGTTCAAACGTTTTATCATGCGAACCGTACTCCTCGGCTTTTTGAGCCATTAAGCCCACATTTGGCACGGTACCCATGGTCGTTGGATCAAATGCGCCGTGGGTCTTACAGAAGTTAATGACTTCCTGATAGATGGTCGCATAGGTACTCTCCGGGATAACCGCTTTAGTATCGTAAGCGCGACCATCCGGGCCCCACATTTGGCCAGAGTTACGGATCATTGCAGGCATGGAGGCATCTACGATGACGTCGCTGGGTACGTGCAGGTTAGAAATGCCTTTATCAGAGTTAACCATGGCGATCATCGGACGGTTTTCATAAACCCGGTTAATGTCACGCTGGATTTCTGAACGTTGCGACTCTGGCAGTCCGGCGATTTTATCGTAAACGCTGCCCAGGCCGTTGTTTGGATTCACGCCCAACTCTTTGAACAAGTCACCCCATTTATCGAACAGCTCTTTATAAAACACCTTCACACAGTGACCAAACACAATAGGGTGAGAGACTTTCATCATGGTGGCTTTGACGTGTAGTGAGAACAAAATGCCGGTGTTTTTGGCATCTTCAATTTGTTCTTCAAAGAATTTACACAGTGCTTTTTTGCTCATATACATGCCGTCGATGACTTCGCCAGCGAGCAAATCAATACGTGGTTTAAGAACCTTTTTATTGCCGTTTTTGTCGGTGAACACAATGCTCACATGGCCTGCTTTTTCTACCGTGGTCGACTTCTCACTGGAGTAGAAATCCCCTTTTCCGGCCATTGATGCTACGTGTGAACGCGACGCCTGGCTCCATGCGCCCATTGAATGAGGATGCTTGCGAGCGTAATTTTTTACTGCTGCGGGGGCGCGACGATCAGAGTTACCCTCACGTAATACCGGGTTTACTGCACTGCCCAACACTTTGCCGTAACGCTCACGAATTGACTTTTCCTCGTCAGTATTGGCTTCTTCCGGATAAGCTGGTACGGCAAACCCGGCTTTGTTCAATTCCGCGATTGCGGCGCGCAATTGTGGGATCGACGCACTGATATTTGGCAGTTTAATGATGTTTGCATCTGGATCCTGAGTGAGATCGCCCAGGTGAGCTAACGCATCCTGTACCTGTTTATCTTCCGGCAGATAATCCGGGAAGGTCGCCAAAATTCGCGCAGCCAGTGATATATCACTCAGCTCAACGTTAATGCCTGCTGCCGACGCAAATTTTTCAATAATCGGCAGCAAAGAATAGGTTGCCAGCATCGGCGCTTCGTCGGTTTTTGTATATATGATTGTCGACTTGGCTGTGGTCATTAGATACCTCTGTTCATGGGCAGACTAGCTGCCTTATAAGTCCATGGAAGCCCGCGCAAAATAACTGCGCAGAGTCCTATAAAAAGGGCGATTAAGATGCGAAGCGCCGTAGTGCTATCGCGGGACAGGCTATGTCTGAGACAAAAAATCCAATCCGGTGTAGGGTCATCGCGACCAGTAGTATAGGGGCGAAAATTCCACTTACAAGTCATACCATGGTCGAAATCCGCTAGCAAAATGGCATCTCGCATTTACGCCAGCGCTTGAGTATGGGGAAAATCGCAAATCTGCTAACATATTGTTTTTTATGATACTGGAGCGAGTAATTGAACCCTGAACGCAAAATAGTGCTGTTTAACAAGCCCTATGACGTATTGTGTCAATTTACTGATGAGCAAGACCGCAGCGTGCTCAAGGATTTTATCGATATCCCCGGCGTATATGCCGCTGGCAGGTTAGACCGTGACAGTGAAGGATTATTAATTCTGACCAATGATGGCAAGCTACAGAGCAAACTCGCCGACCCCAGGCACAAAACCAGTAAAACCTATTGGGTGCAGGTCGATGGAGAGATCAGCGATGACGCAATTCTCCAATTAAGCCGGGGCGTTAAACTTAAAGATGGTTTGACCCGCCCGGCCAAAGCACAGCGCATGCAAGAGCCGACCGTATGGCCACGGAATCCGCCAGTGCGTTTTCGCAAAAACATTCCCACCAGTTGGCTCAGTCTGACCATCACCGAAGGGAAAAACCGTCAGGTACGCAGAATGACTGCAGCCGTCGGGTTCCCTACCCTACGATTAATCCGTTACCGGATTGGAGACTGGACTCTGGACGGTCTGGCGCCGGGAGAATATCGTTGTCTGTAGCACGCTTTCGTCCCAACGTTACCGTAGCTTGTATTGTTCGTTATCAGGACAAATTTTTGCTGGTGGAAGAAATCATCGATGGCGTAAAGAAACTCAATCAACCCGCTGGCCATCTGGAATGGGGTGAGTCACTGCCAGATGCAGCGAAACGCGAATTAAAAGAAGAAGCCGGCATTCAGGCTGAGCCTACCGGCCTGTGCGGTATCTATCTCAATCCCACCGCAGACAAACCATTGACCTACTTACGTTTTGGATTTGTTTTTGAATTAACCCATTTGCCAACCTGCACCAGCACTGAGGAAAATATAATCGCCTGGCATTGGCTAACGGCAGAACAAATTATCGAGCGTGCCGGGCAATTACGCAGCCCTGCAGCGATTCAATGCGTGCAGGATACTTTGCAAGGCAAGCTGTTACCGCTCAACATTTTACGCTTTACGCCTATTGCTACTGAAGACTAATTAATTTTCTTTCGCATAAACAATTATTCAGCCTATACCTTATATTTATACGAGCATGCGGAAATCGGCTATGTCAGAGTCCTTAGTTCAACTCGCTTATATAAGTACAGCTAAACATCCGATGTCATCAGAGGAATTGAATCAATTACTATCTGTGGCGAGACGCAACAACGCGCGAGCAGAAATAGGTGGTTATCTGACACTGACCGACACCACATTTTTTCAAATTATCGAGGGGCCATCTGAAAATGTCAGTGCTTTATACCGCCTGTTGTTAACAGACAACCGCCATTTCGGCCTCAATCGTGTGCTGTATCAAACCGTTCAACAACGCGCATTTGAAAACTGGGCAATGGCTTTCGAACACTACCCGAGTCCTACTGCGATGCCCGTATCTGGCTTTAGTGATTTTATCCATCCTTATCAAGGGATGGAAAAGAGCGCAATTGCATCAGATATGAACGCAAATGAAATGGTTGAACAGATTCAGAGAATGATCTCAACCTAAGCCATAACGTAGAATTTAGCGCGGTGATTTGGTACACTCCGCGCCCTCAAAATTCCTAACCGAGCACATAACGCTAACGCATGTCAGATAACAGTCGTACCAAAGTAATCGTCGGAATGTCCGGCGGTGTAGATTCTTCCGTTTCCGCCTATTTATTGTTGCAACAAGGCTATCAGGTCGAAGGCCTGTTTATGAAAAACTGGGAAGAAGATGATACGGATGAATATTGTGCCGCCGCACAGGATCTGGAAGACGCACAAGCGGTTGCCGACAAGTTAGGCATCGTATTGCACACCATCAATTTCGCCGCGGAATACTGGGACAATGTGTTCGAATATTTCCTCGCTGAGTACAAAGCCGGTCGCACACCGAATCCGGATATCATGTGCAACAAGGAAATCAAATTTAAAGCCTTCTTAGAATTCGCCGCAGAAGAACTCGGTGCCGATTACATCGCTACGGGTCATTACGTCAGACGTCGGTGTGTTAATGGCAAGTGGCAACTTTTGCGCGGATTGGATGGCAACAAAGACCAAAGTTACTTCTTATACACCTTAAGCCATGAACATGTCGCGCAAACTCTGTTCCCAGTAGGTGAACTGGAAAAACCAGAGGTGCGTCGCATCGCTGAAGAACAAGGACTAGTAACCGCAGATAAAAAAGACAGCACGGGTATCTGTTTTATTGGCGAGCGTAAGTTCAAAGATTTCTTGTCACAATACCTTCCCGCTCAACCCGGTGATATCGAAACGCCAGAGGGTCAGGTCATCGGACGTCATGAAGGTCTGATGTACCACACTCTCGGACAGCGAAAAGGCCTACATATCGGGGGATTGGCTGAATTTGGTGATGAACCCTGGTATGTGGTTGAAAAAGATATGCAACGCAATGTGTTAATCGTTGCCCAGGGCAGCGATCACAGTCTGTTGTACTCAGACGGATTAATTGCCAACCAAATGCATTGGGTCAGTCGCGAGAAACCAGCTACACCGCTGCGCTGCGCGGTAAAAACCCGTTATAGACAGGAAGACATTCCCTGTACCCTGACTTACCTTAATGATGACGAAATCGAAGTAATATTCGATCAACCACAAAAAGCGGTAACGCCAGGCCAATCTGCGGTATTTTACCTCGGGGAAGAATGCCTGGGTGGCGCCATAATCGGACGATACCTCAGACGATGAGTTATCAGCCTGCCCCCTCCACTTTAGCATTAGCGGCGGTTTGTCAAGCTGCTACGCTGGTTCAACAAACTGCCCGTGGGCGCACTACCGATACCGCAGATGTCGATACCATTCTTGGTGCGATTCTTGTCATCGATGCAGAATCGCCTGAAGTCATATTTGGCCGTTTGCAAAATTTGCACAGCGGCTTTCGTACTCTAGCCCATCAGTTGGGTGGAACACCGGTCGATAAAGACGCCGAGGTAACCCGCTACATCGCCGGATTGTTTGCCTTGGAACGTAAAATCAGCAACAACAAAACCGTGCTGAATCAGCTGGGTCAGCGCATTGGTCAGTTGCAGCGTCAAACTGGCTTATATGAGATAACCAGTTCGCAGATGATGGCGAATATGGCCAGTGTATACAGTGATGTAGTGAGTCCGGCAGGCCCCAAAATTCAAGTAGCGGGCAACACTGTGCTACTGCGTCAGCCTGCCATTCAGGACAAGGTCAGAGCCCTGTTACTGGGCGGCATTCGTGCCACGGTATTGTGGCGCCAGCTTGGCGGAAAACGCCGCCACATTTTATTTTCACGTAAACGAATCTTACAGGATGCTGCAGCAACGCTGCGCTATCTGGATAATTAATTTTAATCATCGGAGCAGGCAATGGAACTTTCAGCGTTAACCGCAATTTCCCCGGTTGATGGACGTTACGGTAATAAAACCAGCGAACTTCGCGACATTTTCAGTGAATTTGGTCTGACCAAATATCGCGTAGAGGTAGAGGTACGTTGGTTACAACTACTTGCCAGCATCGACGGAATCGATGAAGTGCCTGCTCTCAGTCAACAGGCCAATGAGCATCTGAACAACATTGTTAGTGGCTTCGCAGTAGAACACGCCCAACGTGTTAAAGACATTGAAGCGACGACAAATCACGATGTTAAAGCAGTCGAGTATTTTCTAAAAGAACAGGTTGCCGGCAACGCGGAACTGGCGGCTGTGAGCGAATTTATCCATTTCGCCTGTACCTCAGAAGATATCAATAATTTATCTCATGCACTGATGCTCAAATCTGCTCGTGAGCAGGTCATCCTGCCCTACTGCGACAAGCTTATCGGTGAAATTAAAACCCTTGCCAAGCGTTATCAATCTGTTCCTATGATGGCGCGCACTCACGGTCAACCAGCAACGCCGACCACTATGGGTAAGGAAATGGCCAACGTGGCAGTACGATTGCAGCGACAGCGTGAACAAATCGCCTCCGTGAGTCTGTTAGGTAAAATCAACGGTGCAGTGGGTAACTACAACGCACACCTGAGTGCCTATCCGGATGTAAACTGGCATGAGGTGTCAGAACGTTTCGTTAGCAGTCTGGGTATCAGCTGGAATCCATACACCACGCAAATTGAGCCACACGACTACATTGCAGAATTATTTGACGCGGTCGCACGCTTCAACACTATTTTGATCGATTTTAATCGCGATGTGTGGGGCTATATCGCCCTTGGCCATTTCAAGCAAAAAACCATTGCGGGCGAAATTGGCTCTTCGACCATGCCACACAAGGTCAATCCCATTGATTTTGAAAATTCAGAGGGCAATCTGGGGCTGGCCAACGCCATTTTCGGCCATTTAGCGCAAAAACTGCCGGTATCCCGCTGGCAGCGTGACCTGACTGACTCTACCGTATTACGTAATCTGGGTGTGGGTGTGGGCTATGCGGTCATTGCCTATCAGGCGACCCTTAAAGGCATCAGCAAACTGGAAGTTAACGAACAAAGCTTATTGGATGAACTGGACAGCAACTGGGAATTACTGGCTGAGCCTATTCAAACCGTTATGCGTCGTTATGGCATTGAAAAACCTTATGAAAAGCTAAAAGAACTGACGCGCGGTAAACGGGTAAATCAGGCCATTATGGCCGACTTTATTGATAATCTGGCGCTGCCTGAGCAGGTAAAAATCAGCCTGAAGCAAATGACACCGGCCAGTTATATTGGTCGTGCCATCGCGTTTGTAGATGAGTTGCAATAAGCCACATTTATCACTGGTGCATTAAGCAATTGTAGGGTGAATAAACTAATCTTTATTCACCCTTTTTGTTTAAATGGACTTAAACGATGCCAGGATGGATGCGAATCTGGCTCAGAGCAGGCCACCAACATTCCGATCGGGACAGTTTCTGTCCAATCCGCATCGCCAATGTTATTTCGCTGATAATGCTCCTCACCCTATTGTTGCAATTGCCAGCCAGTGTTGGTTATTGGACGCAAGGTGGCTCAGGGAAAGCTCTCCTTATCGGTATTTTTGCCTGTTTAACGATGCTTACACCGCTTTTTAATCATTGGCAACGACATAAACTGGCCGTTTATTGGCTGTCACTGATTTACTTTATCTATATCAGCGCCTCAACTTTGTATCTTGGCAATCAATCTCACGTGCAGATCTTTTTGCTGCTGGGCATTTTATTGCTGCCCACCCTATTCTCGCGCCAAACAAAATTGGAAATTTATCTCTTCCAAACGACTTATGCCCTGGCATTTATTGTACTGAACAGCATTGAAACCCAGGGGGTGAGTGCGGATTACCAGCACTTCTTGCGCCCGGCGAATTGGGTGTTTTTAGTCGCAAGTTTTGCAGTGTGCGCTTATTTTATTCAGCGTAATCTGGAAATAGATCGCAGACGGCTGGACGAGGAGAGAGCTCGCTCAGACGAGTTACTCAGCAATATTCTGCCTGATAGCATTGCCGAGAGAATGCGCGCCCATCAAGACACCATTGCCGATTTTTACGCGGAAATCACGGTAATCTTCGCCGATATTGAAGGCTTCACTCACCTATCCAGACAATTGACCGAACTGGGCTTAGTTCGCCTGCTGAATGAGCTTTACAGTGAAATGGATCAGCTGTTTTTAAGCTATGGCTTAGAAAAAATCAAAACCAATGGCGATGGCATCATGATCGTCTGTGGCGCACCTCTGGCACTTGCTGACCACGCCTGGCGTGCTTGTGAGGTTGCCTTGCGTATGCAACAGCTGTTCAGTGATTTTGCTCAGCGCCATCACTTACCTAACCGGCTCAGGATTGGCATTCACACTGGCTCTGCGGTAGGGGGTGTCGTCGGTTTGCATAAATTTTCCTATGACGTATGGGGCGACACAGTTAATTTGGCATCCCGCATGGAAAGCTATGGCGAAGCAGGCAAAATCCAGGTCAGTCTGGCCACCTACCAGCTGGTTCGCGAGCATTTTATTTTCGAACCCCGGGGCGATATTGATATTCGCGGTATTGGTTTGCAAACCACGTATTGGTTAGTCGGCCATAAACATAGCGAGCCTTGAGTAGTATCGATTGCTCTTCTACGCTTAATAGTCCCGTAACATTGAGACCTAACCCCATGCCGCTTCGCGTCAAGCACGTAAATTGGCAACACCATTGCCATGAAGTAAAAACACTGCGGGAAAAAGTGTTTGTAATTGAATGGAGGATCCCACAAAACATTGAATTCGACCGCAGCGACGATAGTGCTTATCACGTCGTAGTCGAGTCCGATGATAAGCAAGCCGTTGCCACCGGCCGCCTGACACCGGAGGGTGAGTTGGGCAGAATTGCCGTACGCCGTGAATGGCGCAAACGCGAAGTGTACGACACCCTCGTATCAGCGTTATTAGATATCGCCCGCAGCCAAAAAATCGAGTCGATTTGCGTGCAATGTGATATCGATGCTGTTCCCCGCTACCAGGAACTAGGCTTCACCCCTGTTGGGCCAGCCTATATGGACGCCGGCATTCCACGGCGCAAAATGGCATGCCCGGTACAGCAGTGCCAGCTTGCCCACATTGAATTTATGCACTGATCTTTGCGTTTAACAGTTGTAACGGATGGAGCGGCTTGAAGCCCTCTATCCGTTTGACCTGACTGCGACAGGAAAATCCGGTCACCAATACCTGCTGGTGCTGATGTTGCCGCAACGCCGGATACCAACTAAGTGCATAGATGTCTTTTGACTCATCCAGATGTGCGGCTTCATGACCAAACGTTCCCGCCATACCACAACAGCCGGTTTCTTCCAGGGTTAACCGTAATCCCATTTGCTTAAATATTTGCAGCCAGGCATTGCCCACGGTAGGTAACGCGGTTTTCTCAGTACAGTGAGTAAACAGCACATAGTCAGTCTCGTCAGCCAGGCTGACATTCAGCGGTTGGCTTACCAGCCACTCATGCAGCAATTGCACATGGAAATCACCCCTTGCATCGCCCAGTGCCTTACTGTATTCATCGCGATAACACAGCACCATGGACGCGTCTAACCCCAGCATGGGCAAATCCAGCGCAGCCAATTGCTGTAGAAACTCCGCTGCGTTTTTTGCCGTTGCAGCAAATTCCTGCAAATAGCCTTTTACGTGTTGAGGCTTGCCGTTGGGTTTAAACGGCAGAAGGACAGGTTGATAACCCAATTTTTCCAGCAAATTCAGGCAATCGGCGACAAGTTCAGCCTCATAGAAGCTGGTAAAGGGATCCTGCACAATCAGCACAGTTTTACTTTTCTGCCGAACATTCAACGAGGTCAGTTTTTGCAAATCAAACTGATAGTTGCCCCGAATGCGCGACTGCAATGTCGGGCTGGATAACAGTGGCGCATCCACATACCCCACGCGTTTGTGCAGATAATGTTTGACCGGTGCCAGAGTCATAATACGGTTTACCAGACGCGGAAATTTTGCCAGCCAAGGCGCCATTTTCTCTACGTTGGCGACCAGGCTGTCGCGCAGTGGACGCTGATAACGCTGGTAATACAAGTTTAAAAATCGCGCGCGGAAACCCGGTACATCCACATTAACAGGACACTGACTGGTACAGGCCTTACAAGCCAGACAGTGATCCATTACGTCTTTCACCTCATGGGAAAAGTCATGGGGATCATGGCTCATCGGCCGTTTTTTCCAGCGCGGAGTTGGCTGCGTAAAACTCTGCTGCTCGAGAGTCTGAATATCAACCTGCTGATTGGCTAACTGACGCAGCCATTCACGCACCATACCTGCCCTGCCTTTTGGACTGTGACGACGATCACCGGTTACCTTAAACGATGGGCACATAGGGGACTTAGTGTCGTAGTTAAAACACAGGCCATTGCCGTTACAATTCATCGCAGGAGCATAGCTGTCGCGCACTTCGATAGGGATTTGCCGGTCAAATGCACCGCGCTTTTCGTCACTCACCCGTACGAGAGATTCCTCTGATTCCAACGGCGTACAAATCTTGCCCGGATTCAGTTTATTCAGCGGATCGAAAGCGCGCTTTATCTTGCGTAATTCGGTAAATAGCTCATCACCAAAAAACGCAGGCCCATATTCGGAACGATAGCCTTTGCCATGCTCGCCCCACATTAAACCGCCATATTTGGCCACCAGCGCCACTACCTCATCAGACAAGGTTTGTAGTAAGGCTTCTTGTGTGGGATCACTTAAATCCAGAGCAGGACGAACATGCAACACGCCGGCATCCACGTGGCCAAACATGCCATATTGCAGGCCTTTTGCGTCAAGCAGTTCGCGAAACTCCAGAATAAAATCAGCCAGATTTTCGGGAGGTACGGCGGTGTCTTCGGCAAACGCGACTGGTTTTGCCCAGCCTTTAGCCTTACCCAACAAACCGACCGCTTTCTTACGCATAGCGTAAATTTTTGCGATTTGGCCGGTATCTTCAGTCACCTGATAACCGATAACACCATTGCGTCCCACCACCATATCCGCATCCAGACTGGCTAACAGTCCATCCAGCTTGGCACGGAAATTTGCCGGTTCTTCTGCGTTATATTCGACCATGTTCAGGCCTAACATGGATTTGCCCGGCACATCCTCAATCAGGTCTTTTACGCTGTGCCAAACAATGTCTTCACGGGCCAGATTAAGTACCTTGCTGTCCACAGTTTCCACTGAGGTCGCCTGTGCCGCCACCATTTGTGGCGCGTGACGCAGCGCTGACTCAAACGAGTCATACTTCACATTTACCAGAGCCTTAAATTTGGCAATAGGTGTAACATTCAGCCGGGCCTCAGTCACAAACGCCAACGTGCCTTCCGAGCCTGTTATGATCCGGCTCACATCCACATGCTGTTGGTCATTTGAAAGCACGTGTTCCAGATCATAACCGGTTAAAAAACGATTCAGGCGTGGAAATTTGGCAATAATTTCCTGACGTTTACCAATCGCTGTTTCCAGGATCTGCGCCATGATAGCGTTTAAAGGGTGGCATGCATCAGCCGCAACTTGTTGAGCCTGTGACAGCGGCATCGGCGAGGTTTCCACCACATCACCGTTGAATAACACCGACTTAAGGCCTAATACGTGATCGCTGGTTTTGCCATACACCAGACTCCCCTGACCCGATGCATCTGTATTGATCATGCCACCGATGGTTGCACGATTACTGGTGGATAAATCGGGGGCGAAGAAATAACCGTGGGGTTTGAGATATTCATTCAGCTGATCTTTTACCACGCCAGCTTGTACCCTGACCCAACCCTCGTCGGCATTAAATTCCAGGATCTTGTTCATATGGCGCGACATATCCACCACAATCCCAGCCGTCAGAGATTGACCATTAGTTCCGGTACCGCCGCCACGTGGACTGAAACGAATATCACTAAATTGCGCTTTGGCGCTGAGTTTGCCAAGAATAACCAAATCATCGGTATTTTTTGGTAACACCACCGCTTGCGGTAGCTTCTGATATACCGAATTATCCGTGCTGTAGGCAATACGGGTGGCATAACCTGACTGAATATCGCCTGCGAATCCGGCTTTTTTAAGCTGCTGAAGAAACTCGAGATATGATTGTTGCAATGACGCGTTCGGATCTAGAAGCGGGAGCATGGCCTGTACTGACGTGGCAAATGATACGCCATTATACTGATTCCCTTTGCTAATAACAGAATGTTACAAACGCCATTTTTACTCTTTTTACACGGCGGGATAGACTGGTTTCATGGTTGTATAAAAGAGGCAGTAATTTATGCGTAAGCTACGTGTCTTCATCGCGATAATTCTGATAACTATCGGCATTATTGGCTTTATTTTACCGGGTTCCATGTTCATTTTGCTCGGCGGGCTAATGCTGATGAGTATCGACTACCCACCCGCCAGACATTGGTTACGCAAAGTGCAAAGGGCCAGTGGTCGCGGTGCACGCAAACTGGACCAGGCACTGCTTAATCGCAAGATGCGCAATTAAAAAACAAGAAAGGCCGCAATATTGCGGCCTTTTTGCATTTACGCGTTGGCGTATTGTTTACCCAGATACAACCAGGTTTCTACCACGGTATCTGGATTGAGTGAGACACTGTCAATCCCCTGTTCCACCAACCAGGCAGCGAAGTCAGGATGATCGGATGGACCCTGGCCGCAGATCCCGACATATTTGCCACGCGCCTTAGCCGCCTTAATTGCCATGGCGAGCAGCGCTTTAACTGCCGCATTGCGCTCATCAAATAAATGGGCAATGACACCTGAGTCGCGATCCAAACCCAAAGTCAGCTGGGTCAAATCATTGGAGCCGATGGAGAATCCATCGAAGATATCCAAAAACTCATCGGCCAGTAGCGCATTGGATGGCAACTCACACATCATAATCACGCGTAAGCCGTCTTCGCCTTTCTTCAGTCCCTGCTCGGCTAACAGTTCAATGACCGCACGACCTTCATCCAGCGTGCGCACGAATGGGATCATAATTTCCACATTAGTGAGCCCCATTTCATTGCGCACCCGCTTGATTGCTTCACACTCCAATGCAAAACAATCACGGAACGACGGGTCGATATACCGGCTGGCACCGCGGAAGCCTAACATAGGATTTTCTTCATCCGGCTCATACTGATATCCACCCACCAGATTAAAGTACTCGTTAGACTTAAAGTCCGACATGCGTACGATAACCTTTTGCGGTGAAAACGCGGCCGCTATAGTTGAGATGCCCTCAGCCAGTCTGGCGATATAAAACTCACGCGGTGATGAATAACCGGCCATCATTAGATCGATGTCCTGTTTTACATCTTCTGGCTGCTGCTCGTAATTCAGCAAGGCTTTCGGATGCACACCAATCATACGATTGATAATAAATTCCAGACGAGCCAGACCAACACCCGCATGCGGCAAGCGGGCAAAGCCAAAGGCTGTATCCGGGTTACCCACGTTCATCATAATTTTTAACGGTAAATCCGGCATACTATCGATGCGCGACGTTGTGACATCAAAGTCCAGCTTATCGTCATAGATAAAACCGGTATCACCTTCTGCGCAGGATACGGTAATCGGTTGACCGTGTTTAATAGATGTTGTCGCATCACCGCATCCAACCACCGCTGGAATACCTAGCTCACGTGCGATGATGGCGGCGTGACAGGTGCGCCCGCCACGATTGGTCACGATAGCCGCTGCACGTTTCATAATCGGCTCCCAATCCGGATCTGTCATGTCTGTAACCAGTACATCACCGGGCTGGATCTTGTCCATTTCTTCAATCCCAGAGAGCACTTTAGCCGTACCCGCACCAATCTTGTGACCGATAGCACGCCCCTGACAGATTACGCCGGCTTTGCCTTTGAGGTTAAAACGTTCGATAACCTGCACGTCTTCCCGGCTGCGCACTGTTTCTGGACGCGCCTGAACAATATACAGTTTGCCGTCCAGGCCATCTTTGGCCCATTCGATATCCATCGGACGGCCATAATGTTTTTCAATGATCAGCGCCTGTTTGGCCAACTGTTGCACTTCATCATCGCTGATAGAAAAACTGTGACGCTCGGCAGGCTCAACATCCACGATTTCCACCTGTTTACCGTGAGATAAATCGCTGGAGTAGATCATTTTGGTCATCTTACTGCCAATATTGCGGCGCAAAATCGACTTTTTTCCTGACAGTAAGGTTGGTTTGTGCACATAAAATTCATCAGGGTTGACCGCGCCCTGTACCACCATTTCGCCCAGACCATAGGAACTGGTAATAAAAACGACTTGATCAAAACCCGACTCGGTATCAATGGAGAACATCACGCCTGATGCAGCGATATCACTGCGCACCATGCGTTGAACACCTGCCGACAATGCCACACCTTTGTGGTCATAGCCCTGGTGGACCCGATACGAGATGGCGCGATCATTAAACAAGGATGCGAACACATGCTTGATGGCGGTCATGACCGCATCATAGCCTTTCACATTCAGGAAAGTTTCCTGCTGACCTGCGAAGGAGGCATCCGGCATATCTTCGGCAGTAGCGGAAGAACGCACCGCGAACGACGCCTCATCACCCATTTCACCCTGTAACTGGCTAAATGCCTGTTGGATTTGCGTGGCCAGTTCTGGTTGGAAAGGGGTATCAATGATCCAGTCACGGATAGTTTTACCTGCGACGGCCAGTGCGTTAACGTCATCGACATCCAGTGTATCCAATAGTGCATGGATACGTGCATCCAATCCGCTTTGCTCCAGAAAATCATTGAAAGCGTCAGCAGTTGTGGCAAAGCCACCGGGGACTTCTACACCGGCGTTGGCCAGGTTAGAAATCATCTCACCCAAAGAGGCATTCTTGCCCCCAACCTTTTCAACATCGCCCATGCCAAGCTGTTGATACCATAAAACGTATTGGTGCACTGTAGGGTACTCCTGTTGTGGTGGTGTGGTGAATTTCACGGCCCTTTTTATTGTTTTTTTCGCCCTGAAAGCAGAAATTATTATCACGCCATCTTGTGGGTTTGCCGCACTCAACTCCTTGAATGCTGGCTATTTTTGCGCAGAATTTTATGATGTGCGGAATTAAAAAGTAAACTCTTATTTATTTTGGTAATTAAATTACAACATTGTTAAGGAGTTGTTTTGCGTAAGTCATTTTATATTTCCGACGGAACAGCAATTACCAGCGAAGTGTTTGGCCACGCATTGCTGTCTTTATTCCCTGTTCAGTTCAAACACGTAACGATTCCGTTTATTGAAACCGCCGAACAGGCACTGGAAGTGAATCAGAAAATTTCTGTAAGTTTTCAAGAAACGGGTGAGCGACCTTTGGTGTTTCACACCATCGTTAATCCCGAAGTGCGGCAAATTATTTGTCAATCGGAGGGAGTTAATTACGATTTTCTCAATCATTTTGTGCCGCAAATTGAAGAAGCCTTGGGTGTAAAAGCCAAACCAGAAAAACATCGCACCCATAGTATTCATGAAACGACTTATGATATTCGGATTGAAGCGGTTAATTTTGCGTTAGCCAATGATGACGGCTCAAATCTGAAAGACTATGGTGAGGCGGATATTATTCTGTGTGGGGTCTCCCGCTCAGGCAAAACCCCCACCAGTTTATATCTGGCATTACAATACGGGATTAAAGCGGCTAATTACCCGTTTACCGAAGATGATATGCGCGACACACTGAAACTTCCGGCTGTGTTAAAACGCTTCAAACACAAGCTGTTTGGCCTGACGATTGCTGCGCAACGTCTGCATGACATCCGCACTGAACGTCGCGCCAACAGCCGTTACGCATCTCTGCAGCAATGCCGTATTGAGTTGCGCGAAGTAGAAAACCTGTACCGTAAAGAAAAAATCCCGTTTCTTGATAGTACAGCTTTTTCCATCGAAGAAATCTCCGCCAAAATTCTCGCCATTACCGGGCTGGAACGGCGCAAGTACTGAGAACTGTATATGAGCTATTTTTCCGGGGAAACCCTGCGCTTTTTGCGCGAACTTAGCGTTAATAACGACAAACTTTGGTTTGCCGACAATAAACAGCGTTACGAACAGCACGTTCGGGAACCGGCTTTGGCGTTTATCAGCGATATGCAGAGCTGGATCAAGATGATTTCGCCTTACTATGAAGCCGTGCCGAAAAAAGTCGGTGGTTCATTGATGCGGGTATATCGGGATGTCCGTTTCAGTGCGGACAAATCGCCGTTTAAAACCAATATTGGCATTCAGTTTCGCCATGAATTAGGCAAAGACGTGCACGCCCCCGGGTTTTATTTCCATTTGCATCCCGAGCAGTGTTTTCTTGGTGTGGGCGTTTGGCATCCGGCGGCGGACGCCCTTAAGTCTATCCGCGACAAAATCGCCAATCAAAGCGCACAGTACCAGGATGCCATTACCCACCAACCATTTTGTGAGTCCTATCAGCTCAGCGGCGAATCCCTGCAGCGCCCGCCTCGAGGCTATGATGCGGCGCACCCACTGATCGAAGAAATTAAACGCAAAGATTTTATTGGCATTCAGGAGTTTGACTGGCAGCAGGCACAACAGGACGATTTATGTGAATGGGTGGCACGCCAGTATGGTCGTGCGCAACCCTTACAACGTTTTCTGTGTGACGCTCTCAACTTGAGATTTTAATGTCAAAAAATTTTACTAAAGTGCATGTTCTTTCATAGCTCCTTTTTGTAACTGTATAAAATGTATACAGTTATTTTTTTGGTTCAAAATATGCTTGTTTCTACTATGGACAATAAAATCGTTCATCCGAGCGAGGGTCCATATGGAGACGAAGCCAATGAAAATGTCATCCACACTGAAGTTAGTATTTGGTTTATCCATGTTGTTACTCGCGTCATTCACTCGCGCAGAATTAACCTGTTCAACAACAAATGCAGCCTTGCTTGGCGTAGCGGACGTTGTAGATCCTGGTACGAATTTACTCGCAAGTGGACCTATCAATCCGGGGTATTATGCAAATAGCTGCCTGATTTTCGAGGGTGAAAATGATGATGCTGGCGGATTGAGCGAACCTCACCCCAATATTGGTCAGCTCTATGACGGTTTGCTAAATGGCGAAGCATTCCAAAACGTCAATGGCGGGTCTCCATTATTTACCGGGCTTGAATTTATCGACCCAAATCAGCTACAGGATCTCGATGGGGACGGCAATTTCACTGATCCTGGATGGATCCATCTTGCCAATATTAATGATGGCAACATTAGTTACAGTAATGCTGGACCATCACCCTACATCGCGACTTCAGAGCAAATTAATATTGGTGATCTGATCAATATTACCTTCTCGTGCAACGCGGGAGACACATTTTGTAGTTGGACGCTTACACCACTGCCAGGCATTGTAGATAAAGTCCAAACCTTGCTAGGCGGCGCAACTTTTGACCATTTATTATTTTCGGTCAAAACTGGAGCCGGTCCATCTACAGGAGGGTTTGCGGTTTACGATTTCGACTTTAACCAAATCTTCGCGAACGAGTTGACTAATAATCCTCTTTCGCCCTTAACGCTGGACAACCCCTACTTGTTAAGCGGGACAATTTCTACCGGCGATTTCGTCAACGGTGAGAATAATCCGCGGGCATACTCGCACATTAATGTCTGGGCTAGAGATCCACAAAGTTCCGTGACGATTTTGATTTCTGAGCCCAAATCCTTAACGCTGCTTGTGTTAGCTTTAGGATTGCTAAGCGTTAGGCGTTTTGCCGGCAAAAAACATTAGCCGTAGGTTTTTTCAATCTGACGGAAAATATCCCGCCAGGACAGAATACCTACGCAATTACCACTGTCATTTACTACCGGTAAACAGGAAATAGTGTGGCGATTGAATAATTTAATCGCCGCCAACACGCCTGCTTCTTCATGAATGGTAATCACGTCTCGGGTCATAATCTGATGCACGCGTTTGTTCAGCGTCGCATCGTCATGAGGGTCGGCAAGCTTGGTGCCGACCCGTGGGCTTATGGCTTTGAGTAAATCCCGGTCGGACAAGATCCCCACCATCTTTTTCTCGGCCAGTACAATCAGGTGATGAAAGCGTACATTACGAAAAATGTCGTACACCACATGCAAGCGGTCATCCATTTCCACCGAGACGACCGGTGCGGTCATAATCTGTTTTACTTTCATCGGCGATTATTCCTGCTCTTCGGTTCCTGAATCGGCCTCTAACAATTTTTGGTCGAGCTTTTTACTGCTCTGCACCCCTAAGGTACGAAACTCTTCCGCGCGGCGCACCAGATTTCCCCGCCCTTCACTGAGTTTGTTCATGGCACCGTCATAACGCTTTTGTACCGTTTCCAGATTTCTGCCCAAGGTCAGCATATCTTCACTGAAGGCGACAAATTTGTCATATAAATCAGCAGCTTTCTTCGCGATTTGCTGAGCATTCTGATTCTGGTATTCATACTGCCAGATATTATTAATCGTACGCAGCGCCACCAGCAAGTTGGTCGGGCTGACCAACATAATATTATTATCCAGCGCCAATTTGACTAAATCCGGTTCTTTATCCAACGCCAGTAAAAACGCTGGCTCAATGGGGATAAACATCAGGATATAATCCAAGGTTTTTACCCCTTCCAGCTTCTGATAGTCCTTCTTACCCAACTCTTTGATATGGCTGCGAATCGAAGCCACGTGTTCGCTGAGATGCTTATCACGCAAACTATCGTCTTGCTCATTAAAGTAACGCTCATAAGCGGATAACGATACCTTGGAGTCGATGATCACCTGCTTTTGCTGAGGCAAGTCGACAATCACGTCAGGCTTAAACGCTTTACCCTCATCACTACGCAGGTGACTTTGGGTATGAAACTCATGGCCCTCACGTAAGCCGGATTGATCGAGGATTTTACTCAGCACCACCTCGCCCCAGTTCCCCTGCTGCTTGTTATCGCCTTTTAATGCTTTGGTCAGTGCGGCCGCATCTTCGGTAATGCGCTGATTTAACTCTTTAAGGGTCAGAATCTCGGTTTTTAAAGACGCCCGCTCCTGGCCTTCTTTTACATACTGGTCACTGACTTGTTTTTTAAAGCCATCAATCTGCTCTTTAAGTGGTGTCAGAATGGCATCCAGTCCCTGTTTATTGGCCTGACTGAATTTCTCGGTTTTTTGTTCAAAGATCTTATTGGCAAGGTTCTCAAATTGCTGAGTCAGGCGTTGTTCGGCCTGTTGCAACAGGGCAATTTTGTCTTCGTTAGACTGGTTGACCCCATCGAATCTGGCCTGATTGGCTTCCAGCTCTGTGCGTAACTGGGAGGCCCGTTGCTCGGCCTGTTGCCATTTACCCTGCCACTGTACCAACTCTTCACGCAACTGACTTACCTGAAGCTTTAACGGCGCTAGCTCGCCTGCCTGGCGCTCCAATTGACGCTGTTCTTCATACAGTTGATCAAGCTTTTGTTCTTTTTCCTGCAATACCGTTAGCTGTTGAGAAAGTTTATCCTGCAACTGTTGGTTATCCTGACTGAGCGCATTATTTTTACTGCGACCAATTGCAGCGCCGATACCATAACCGATCACGACTGCAAGCACGGCAGCCAGAATTGACAGTGTCGTTATATCCAGAGACATAGCGTTCCTTGTTGTTATTCTTAGAAAAAAGGGCCTGAATTCAGGCCCTTATAATTACTTAGCTTTCAGCACACTGTCCAGATCGGCAATTTTGGCTTTCCAAATCGCTGGCCCGGTCTGATGGGCATTGGCGCCCGTGCTATCTACCGCAACCGTGACAGGCATATCTTCGACTTCAAACTCATAAATCGCTTCCATACCTAAATCTTCGAACGCGACCACGCGGGACTTTTTAATTGCCTTGGATACCAGATACGCAGCACCACCTACAGCCATCAAATATACCGCATTGTGTTTGGCAATACTTTCTACCGCTGCCGGTCCACGCTCTGCTTTACCTATCATGCCGATTAAGCCGGTTTGCTCCAGCATCATATCGGTAAATTTATCCATGCGCGTCGCCGTCGTTGGACCGGCTGGGCCAACCACTTCGTTACCTACCGCATCAACCGGACCAACGTAATAAATAAAGCGGTTGGTCAGATCCACACCTTCTGGCAAACCTTCGCCACTGTCCAGCATGGTTTGAATACGTTTATGCGCAGCATCACGCCCTGTTAGCATCTTACCTGACAGTAAAATGGTCTCACCCACTTTCCAATCCTGAATATCGGCTTTGGTCAGGCCATCCATATTGACGCGGCGTGTGCCTTCTGCCACTTCCCAGGTCACTTCTGGCCAATCTTCCAGTTTGGGTGGCTTAAGCTCTGCCGGACCACTACCGTCAAGATAAAAATGCGCATGGCGGGTAGCAGCGCAGTTTGGGATCAATACCACAGGTTTGGATGCCGCATGAGTTGGCACAGATTTAATTTTTACATCGACCACTGTCGTCAAGCCGCCAAGGCCCTGGGCACCAATCCCCAATTTATTGACTTTGTCATAGATGTCGACACGCAATTTTTCTTCAGTAGTTTGCGGGCCACGGGCGATCAACTCCTGAATATCAACCGGATCCATTAACGACTCTTTGGCCAATACTGCAGCTTTTTCGGCAGTACCACCGATGCCCAGACCAATCATACCCGGCGGACACCAGCCCGCGCCCATAGTCGGCAGGGTTTTGACTACCCACTCAGCGATATCGTCACTAGGGTTTAACATCGCCATCTTGGATTTGTTTTCAGAGCCGCCGCCTTTGGCCGCAATCATCACTTCAATTTTATCGCCCGGCACCATATCGATATGCACCACGGCCGGAGTATTGTCTTTGGTATTTTTGCGCGCACCGGCAGGATCAGCCACAATTGAAGCACGCAGAGGGTTATCCGGATTGGTATAGGCACGACGGGTACCTTCATCAACCATTTGCTGTACCGTCAGGTCGTGCTTGTCCCACTGCACCTGCATACCGATTTTGACAAAACAGGTGACGATACCTGTGTCCTGACATAAAGGTCGGTGACCTTCGGCCGACATACGCGAATTAATCAGGATTTGCGCCATGGCATCTTTGGCGGCCTGGCTTTGTTCTTTGTTATACGCCTCTTCGACGGCCTTCACATAATCCAGTGGGTGATAATACGAAATGAACTGCAACGCATCTTCGATGCTATCAATGAAATCCTGTTGACGGATAACTGTCATGTTAATTCCCCGCATGGGCGGCATCCATTTATGCCAACCTGTCGTTAAAAAAGTGGCATTATGATAGCCTTGCGCCGCAGGCGTATCCAGCCTGCTAAACCAATTAACCGTAAAATTCAGACAAGAAATCAGCCAGTGCACGCCGTTCGATTAAATATTTCGCCTGACATAGAACTTTTTGAGCTATTTCAACAGATTAGTCAGCAGAGCTGGGCCATGTTGCTCGATAGTGGCAACAGTGACCATGTCAACGCCCGTTATGATCTGTTGGTGGCTGAACCGGTCAGCACTCTGGTGACCCAAGGAAATACCACCACCATTACCGATACGGCATCGAATAAAAGCATTACCTCAGATGATGATCCGCTGAACTTGCTACAGCGTGCATTAGGGCAGCATTTCAGTGGCAGTATCACGCCGGCAAACCTGCCGTTTTACGCCGGTGCGATGGGCCACTTTGGCTACGATCTGGGCAGACGCTTTGAAACATTGCCGGTTGCGGCCGAATCCCCATACATAACGCCGGATATGGCGGTGGGTATATATCGCTGGGCGATTATTAAGGAGCGCAGCAACGGCCACATATACCTGACCGGTTATTCGCAGCAGGATTTGGCACAAGCCAGTGAATGGGAAACCCTAGCCGCGAATCTGGTCGCTCGCAAAACAGCTTTCAGGTTGACCCGCCCGTGGCAGGCCAATATGAATGAAGCGCAGTACAGCCAGAAATTTAATCAGGTGCAGGATTATCTGCGCGCCGGCGACTGTTATCAGGTCAATCTGGCGCAGCGCTTTGATGCCAGCTACGAAGGCGATGAATGGCAGGCATTTTTGGCATTACGCCGAGCCAATAACGCGCCATTTTCGGCTTTTATCCGCTTGCCCGAGTCCGCAATCCTAAGCGCTTCGCCCGAGCGATTTTTACAGGTCGACAATAAACGAGTGGAAACCAAACCGATTAAAGGCACGCGCCCTAATCACCACGACGCGCATAAAGACGCGCAGGAAATTGCCCAATTGCAGGCATCAGAGAAAGATCGCGCCGAAAACCTGATGATTGTCGACCTGCTGCGCAATGATTTAAGCAAACACTGCAAACCCGGTAGCGTAAAGGTGCCGTCTCTTTTTGCGATTGAAACCTTTCCCGCGGTGCACCATCTGGTATCCACCGTAACAGGCGAATTGGCTGACAATAGCCACCCTCTAGATTTATTGCGCGGTGCGTTTCCCGGCGGTTCGATTACCGGTGCACCAAAAATCCGTGCGATGCAGGTCATTGAAGAATTAGAGCCACAACGGCGTAATATTTATTGTGGCAGTATTGGTTACGTCAGTTATCACGGCCATATGGATACCAGTATTACCATTCGTACCCTGCTGTGTGAACAAGGCAAAATTTATTGTTGGGCAGGTGGTGGACTGGTGTTGGACTCTGCAGCCGACAGCGAATATCAGGAGACCTATCATAAGGTGAATAAAATTCTGCCTGTACTGGAGAACATGGGTGGATAAAACGACGTTTTTTTCACGCTTTCACTGCCAAACCGCCCGGCATAGTGAACCAGACTATCCCCTGCGCCATAGTGCCCGCCAGGCGGCGGTTATGATGACACTTTTTGGCGAAGACGAGTTAGAAATGTTATTCACTGTACGCGCCTCACATTTACGTCACCATGGTGGGCAAATCAGCTTTCCCGGTGGCGGGCGTGAACCCGCAGATAGTGATTTACTGGCCACCGCGCTGAGAGAATGTGAGGAAGAAATCGCCCTGCCTGCCAGTCACATTACCCCGGTTGGGCAACTGAGCCCTTACAAAACAATCAGTGGGTTTGAAGTTACCCCGTTTATCGGCTGGACGGCGCAATTGCCGGCGTTAAACGCCGATCCCAGTGAAGTCGAGAGTATATTCAGCGTGCCGTTGGCCCATTTAATTCACCCGGCGAATCAGCACGTGCACTGGGTAAATCGTCACGGACGGGACTTTCCCATCTACTTTATTCCGTGGACCGACAAGTTAATTTGGGGTGCGACTGCTGCTTTTATCCGCAACCTAAGTCACTTACTCAGGGTATAATCACCCTGCATTGCCTCTGGCCTGCAACTAATCTTTACATTCCATTAACCAGCTTATCCTGCCGGTGTGCTTTTGTTGTAAGCAGACTTCATAGACAATCGGCACAATTTTAGAAAACGGAACCCTACATGATCAGCGTGTTTGATATGTTCAAGATAGGCATTGGCCCGTCGAGCTCCCATACTGTGGGCCCGATGCGCGCCGCCTGCACGTTTGTGAACGAATTAAAACAAGACGGCCTGCTGGCAAACGTCGATAGTATTGAAACAGAATTATTTGGCTCGTTAGGCCAGACCGGTAAAGGTCATGGTACCGGCAAAGCGGTGATCCTGGGCCTCGAAGGTGATGATCCGGAAACGGTCGATGTGGACAGCGTCGATGGACGCTTGGCCACCATCGAGCGCGAGCAAACCCTTAATGTGCTGGGAGAAAAGATCATTCGTTTCCCCCGTCAGGACGCAATTGTCTTCCACCGTCGCAAGTGTTTACCGCTGCACGCAAATGGCCTGACATTTCATGCTAAACAGGGTGACGTGGTACTGCGCTCGCAAAGTTATTACAGCATTGGTGGTGGCTTTATTCTTAAAGAAGAGGAATTCACCAGCCAAAAACAGGAAGCGATCATCAATGAAGTCGATGTCCCCTTCCCGTTTGACAGCGCCGCCGCGTTGTTGCAGCAATGCAAAGATAACGGTCTGAGTATCAGTTCACTGATGATGCGTAATGAACGCTCGTTACGCAGCGAAAAAGACATCAAGGATCAACTGTGGCATATCTGGCAGGTAATGCTGAGCTGTATTCAGCGCGGTATCGATACCGAAGGCGTATTACCCGGTGGCTTAAAAGTGATGCGTCGTGCACCGGGCCTTTACCGCCGTCTGGTCAGTGAACATAGTGCCGATCCGATGCAACCAATGGACTGGATCAACCTGTTTGCACTGGCAGTTAACGAAGAAAACGCAGCCGGTGGCCGCGTCGTCACCGCCCCGACCAACGGCGCGGCAGGAATTATTCCCGCAGTGTTACGCTACTTTGATCAGTTTGTCCGCCCGGTAGACCACAACACGGTCGCCCGTTATTTCCTGACCGCCGCCGCCATTGGTATCTTATACAAGAAAAATGCCTCGATTAGTGGCGCCGAAGTGGGCTGCCAGGGTGAAGTCGGCGTGGCTTGTTCTATGGCTGCCGGTGGTCTGTGCGAAATCTTAGGCGGTTCAATTTCCGCGGTAGAAAACGCAGCTGAAATTGGCATGGAGCACAACCTTGGCCTGACCTGTGATCCCGTCGGTGGCCTGGTACAGGTACCTTGTATCGAGCGTAATGCCATGGGCGCTATAAAGGCCATCAATGCGGCGCGTTTGGCGCTGCGCGGCAGCGGCGACCACAAAGTATCCCTGGATAAAGTGATTAAAACCATGTGGGATACAGGTAATGACATGAAGTCTAAATACAAAGAAACCGCCCGTGGTGGTCTCGCCGTCAATATCATTGAATGCTAATCAAAAAGGCCGCCAACGCGGCCTTTTTTAATTCACTTAAATCTATTATCAAAATCCAATCAATTCATTCGATTGAATATAGATGCGCCGTTATGCTTAGCTAAATCTTGATTGGAGAGCCCGGATGAAAACTCTTACCTTTGCCCTGACCCACTTTAGCGTCGCGTTTTGCGTGGCTTATTTGCTAACCGGAAGTATTTGGGTTGGTGGATTGTTGGCGCTGATTGAACCGGCGATCAACACGGTTGCCTATGCCATTCATGAAAAAATCTGGGAAAGCCGGGCGCAGCGCAATCGGCATGCGCCCTTATCAGCCTGACGCTTAACGAACCGGTAAGGTCAGCTTTTTAAACATGGCTTCAACATCGTCATTGTTTTTCAGCATGCAGGCACGCTCTACCACCTCTTTGGTCAGATGTGGGGCAAAACGCTCGATAAAATCGTACATATAGGTACGCAGGAAGGTTCCTTTGCGGAAACCAATTTTGGTGGTGCTGTAGTCAAACAAATGACTGGCATCAATGCGCACCAGATCCCCATCAATTTTTTCATCTACCGCCATGGATGCGATAACTCCAATCCCCAGGCCTAGACGCACATAGGTTTTAATCACATCCGCATCGGTGGCGGTAAAGGAAATTTTCGGCTCCAGTCCTGCCGCGCTAAATGCGCGATCCAGCTCACTACGGCCGGTGAAACCGAATACATAGGTGACCAACGGATACTGAGCTAAATCTTCAATACTGATGCTTTGCTTTTTCGCCAATGGATGGTCTCGATTCACTATCACGCTGCGATTCCAGTGATAACAGGGCAACATAATCAGATCGTGATACACATGCAGCGCTTCGGTGGCGATAACAAAATCCGCTTCACCCTTTGAGGCTAAGTCGGCAATTTGGCTAGGCGTGCCCTGGTGCATATGCAGGGATACGCGCGGGAATTTTTCCATAAATCCGCGGATCACTGGTGGCAGCGCATAGCGCGCCTGAGTGTGGGTGGTGGCAATGTTGAGTTTGCCCTGATCCGGCAACGTGTGCTCACGGGCTACCGACTTAATGCTCTCTACTTTCGCCAGGATCTGCTGCGCGATGTGAATCACTTCCTGCCCTGCGTCGGTGACATGGGTCAGGTGCTTACCGCTACGGCCAAAAATCTGGATCCCCAGTTCGTCTTCCAGCATGCGCACCTGTTTACTGATCCCAGGTTGCGAGGTAAATAAGCTTTCAGCAGTGGCGGATACATTGAGGTTGTTGTGTAAGACTTCTACGATGTATCGTAGTTGCTGAAGTTTCATAGTGCGCAGTGTTCCGTTTATTCAGTTTTCTTATGCACGATATATATACCGATGCACTGGTTAATTCCATAAAATTTTGTAAATCCTTATAAACTTAATCAAAATGGTTATAAGTAAAACGTTCCGTAATCGACTCGCCGGAGATTTAAATGGCTGATTTTTCGATGATTCTCGCAGCCGCAGTACATGATATGAAAAACTCCCTGAGTCTGATGATGGGGAGCATTGAAGAAATTGCTGAAGAACTGGAACATGCTACAGACGAACAAAAGCGGAAAATCAATTCACTGCACTATGAGGCTAACCGTCTTAACACCAGTATGGTGCACATCCTGTCCCTTTACCGTGCACAGGAACTCACACTGCCGATCAATCTGGATGAACACTATCTGATTGACCTATTTAACGATATCCAAACCGCCAACGCCCCGTATCTACGCATGCGAGGTATTACCCTTGAAATTGACGTCCCCTCTGATTTGAGTGCGTATTTGGATTATGACCTGACCTTTGTACTTCTGAACGATATGGTGATTAACGCCATGCGTTATTGTCGCAGCCGCATTCGTCTGCATGGCAGCATTGATGGCCAATATACCCTTATTCAGGTTGATGATGATGGACCAGGCTACCCACAGGCCATGCTCGATAGTGCAGAAATGGATATGCAGCAGGTCGAACTCAGTAGTGGTCGAACCGGGCTGGGAATTTATTTTGCACGCATGATCGCTGAGGCGCACGAAATCCATGGCCACAACGGGAAAATCGCCCTGCAAAACGCTGGTGATTTTAACGGCAGTCAGTTCAGCCTGTGGTTGCCGCGCTAGACTTAAGTGCTTGAGCGGATTAAATTAACGCCAGTAAATTAACATAAAGTTACGTACTGTTTGTGTCGATAAAAATAATATGAATAAATTTGTGCACACTGCGCCTTTCCCGGGAACCGCTCAGTAATGGGTATATCAATCGTTGTAGGCCTGACCCTGTTGCTGGTGTTGGTGGTCATATTTATCAATGCCTTACAGCAAAACAAAGAGCGCCTCGAAGCGGAGCGTCGTGCTGAATTGGCTAAACACAAAGCCGTTATTGATGAAACTGACGATGTATTGTCAGTGGCCGAACATCTGCCCGTCTCTAACCGCCTACGAGTTATCCTGCATAACCGGATTATCAATGCGCTGAAAAACAGCCTCGAACTACAAGCCAGCCCGGATATGCGCCGCCGCGTCAGTGAACTGGAGCAAACCAATAAATCGATTAATCTGGATGAGCCGTTAACCGTTGATGGTTTTACCCTGCCCGAGCATGAAAAGCAGATCATTGCGCTGATTCAGGGCATTAAGAAATTACGCATGATTCTGCGCAGCGAGTTAAATAAAGCGCGGATCGACAGTAACTTATACAGTTATGAAGACGGTATCCTGACCCGCTTCCAGTTAGTGGTGAATATCGATACCCTGATTCGCCGCGCCAAATCCGCCTTAGTGGCCGGTATGCAAGGTTCAGCCCGACAATATTTGGAAAAAGGTCTCGCCGCGCTGAACGCCCGCAAAGGCCAAGATCCTTACGTTGACACCAAAAAGACCGAGATTACCAAGTTACTGGCAGATATGGACGAAGCTACCCGCGCGGATCGTGCTGAGGATCTGCGTCGTCGAATCGAATCAGAAAAGAACGAACTGGATGAAATTTTTGCGCCCAAACGTAAGTGGTAACCCCTGCTGCAAATTTTCTTTACATCCTCATTGTAATTAAATCTAAAGCACTATACCCAACCCGGTTCAAATCCCTTAACCTCGCGCTAACTAATCGTTAACACAAGAGGAAGCTTCGTGGCTGGATTTGACAAAGTAGTCACAACCTATGAAGAGGCGATGGCAGGTCTGACAGATGATATGACCATTATTGCCGGAGGCTTTGGGTTGTGTGGGATCCCGGAAGGGTTGATTGCACAAATTAAAAAAATGGGTACTAAAGGCCTGACCGTAGTGTCCAACAACTGTGGCGTCGACGGTTTTGGTCTGGGCCTGCTGTTAGAAGATAAGCAAATCAAGAAGATGGTGTCATCCTACGTGGGTGAAAACGCCCTGTTTGAACGACAATTGCTCAATGGTGAGTTGGAAGTCGAACTCACACCACAAGGCACCCTGGCTGAAAAAATGCGTGCAGGTGGTGCAGGCATCCCAGCCTTTTTCACGGCCACCGGCTACGGCACCCCAGTGGGTGATGGCAAAGAAGTGCGCGAATTTCATGGTCGTCCTTATATTATGGAAGAGTCTATCACCGGTGACTTCGCCATCGTGAAAGCCTGGAAAGTCGATCGCTACGGTAACTGTGTGTATCGTCACACTGCGCAAAACTTCAACCCTATGGCGGCCACAGCAGGCAAAATTACCGTGGTGGAAGCAGAAGAGATCGTCGAACCCGGCGAACTGTCTCCCAGCGAAATTCATACCCCTGGCATCTATGTAAATCGTGTTATTCAGGGCACGTTTGAAAAACGCATTGAACGCCGCGTAACCCGTAATAAGGAGTAAATCATGGCATTAAGCAGAGACCAAATTGCCATGCGCGTGGCGCAGGAATTCAAGGATGGAAATTACGTCAATCTTGGCATTGGCATCCCTACTCTGGCGGCCAATTACGTACCAGATGGCATCAGTGTGATGCTGCAGTCCGAAAACGGTTTGCTTGGCATGGGGCCGTATCCCAGCGATGAGCAAGTCGATGCGGACATGATTAACGCCGGTAAAGAAACGGTAACGGCGATTACCGGCGCATCAATTTTCAGCTCAGCAGAAAGTTTTGCCATGATCCGCGGCGGTCATGTGGACGTTACGGTATTAGGCGCATTTGAGGTGGATGCCAATGGCAATATCGCCAGCTGGATGATCCCGGGCAAACTGGTCAAAGGCATGGGCGGCGCGATGGATCTGGTAGCAGGTGCAAAAAATATCATCGTTACCATGACTCATGCGGATAAGTACGGTAATTCTAAGCTATTGGAAAACTGTAGCCTGCCACTGACTGGGGTAAATTGCATTAACCGCATCATTACCGATCTGGCCATGCTAGAGGTCAAAGATGGCGCATTTTATCTGCGCGAGCGCGCACCCGGTGTCAGCGTCGAGGAAATTCAGCAAAAAACCGCCGGCAAGCTGATTATTGAGGGCGACGTCCCAGAGATGAATCTCCCCGCCTAATCCGCAGCGAAGCTATAACTGGCGCCCGTATCTGAGTTATACTGGCGTCAGTTTTATTTTTTCGCGGACTCACTTTTGTTATTTACCGACTTACCGCTGGATCATCGTATCCAACGCTTTATTCAAATCAATAATCTAACCGCCCCCACCGAGATACAGCAACAGGCGATCCCTCATGCCTTGCTGGGTAAGGACTTAATTGCCTCATCCAAAACCGGTTCGGGTAAAACCTTTGCGTTTTTATTTCCCGCATTGCACCGGATATTGAAAAATAAAGCCCTGTCGAAAAATGATCCGCGGGTGCTGATCCTCGCGCCGACCCGCGAACTGGCGAAACAAGTATTTAATGAACTGCGCAAACTGCTAAATGGCATGCCGGCCACCGCTGCACTGATTGTCGGTGGAGAGAACTTTAACGATCAGGTCAAAGCACTGAAACGTAATCCCATGTTTGTGGTGGGAACACCTGGACGGGTAGCTGACCACCTGACTGACCGCAGCCTCTTCCTCAACGGTCTTGAGTTACTGATAATGGATGAAGCTGACCGAATGCTGGATTTAGGTTTTAGCGCCCAGCTAAAACAAATCGATCAGGCAGCTGACCACCGTAAACGCCAGACTCTGATGTTCTCTGCCACGCTGGATAACGCTGAACTGCACTACTTAACCCAGAGCATGCTTAAAGGCCCAAAACGCATTAGCATCGGTAGCGCCACGGAAGAGCATCAGGACATACAGCAAACGTTCTACTTTGCCGATCATTTCGACCACAAAAAAGCCCTGTTACTGCACCTGCTAAAAGACTGTGGTAACAAACAGGCAATTGTATTTACCGCGACCCGTGAACACAGTGAATCATTGGCGGCTTTGTTAAGTGAAGAAGGCATGCTGGCCATCGGCCTCAGCGCAGGATTAACTCAGGGCCAGCGCAATCAGGTTATGCAGGAGTTTGGTCGTAACAAACATCAGGTTTTGGTGACCACCGATGTAGCATCGCGCGGTCTGGATATCCCTAATGTCGCTTTGGTGATTAACTTTGACCTGCCCAAATTGCCGGATGAGTATGTACACCGCATTGGTCGTACGGGCCGCGCCGGTAACAAAGGTCTGGCGTATTCACTGGTAGGTCCCAACGATTATAAATCGTTTGTGGCGCTTGAAGCATTCCTGCAGCAAACCTGCCAGTTTGGCAGTGTCGAAGGCCTCAAAGCCAAATTCAGAGGCTTTAATACTAAGATAAAAGAAGCCAAGGGCGACGGCAGCAAAGCCAAAGCTGCGGGGAAAGCAAAAGCAGCTGTTAAACCGGCCAAACGCGTGAAAACCATGACTGGCGTGGATATTGGTGATGCGCCGATGATGCGCAAACGCAAACCTATCGAAGAAGAAATCGAGTCCGATCCGGATGTGTACGAGTCTGACGACGAATAAGCATTAAAAAAGGCCGCAATTGCGGCCTTTTCAATTTTTACAACGCGTTTTCCAACTCTGGCAGGATAGTAAATAAATCCCCAACCAGACCATAATCGGCCACCTGAAAAATAGGAGCTTCTTCATCCTTGTTGATGGCCACAATCACTTTCGAGTCCTTCATCCCGGCTAAATGTTGAATTGCGCCGGAGATCCCTACTGCAATATACAAATCAGGCGCGACAATTTTACCTGTCTGGCCTACCTGCATATCATTGGGCACAAATCCCGCATCTACTGCAGCACGGGAGGCACCAATGGCTGCGCCTAATTTATCTGCGATGGTTTCCAGCAGTTTGAAATTGTCGCCATTTTGCATGCCACGACCACCAGAAATCACCACACGCGCAGCAGTCAGTTCAGGACGGTCAGATTTAGTCAACTGCGCAGAGACAAAGGCAGATTTATCCGTGTTAAATACCGCATCCAGGTTACTCAGCGGCGCATTGCCACTCATATCAACCGCATCAAACGCGGCGGTACGAACCGTGATAATTTTCTTCGCGTGCATTGCCTGCACCGTCGCAATAGCATTGCCTGCATAGACAGGACGCTCGAAGGTATCCGCACTGATGACTGCGGTAATATCAGAAATCTGCGCCACATCGCACAACGCCGCAACACGAGGCATAAAATTCTTACCATCTGTAGTAGCAGCGGCCAGAATGTGACCGTAATCACCCGCCAGTGACACCACCAGATCCGCGATGTTCTCTGCCAGCATATGCTCATAGGCGGCGTTATCTGCCACCAATACCTGGCTTACACCCGCCAGTGACTGTGCTTGCTTAGCCGCCTCAGCACAATTGGCACCGGCCACCAAAACATGAATATCACCACCAATTTTTGCCGCGGCTGCGACAACTTTCGCCGTGTCGGCTTTCAACTGATGGTTGTTGTGTTCAGCAATTACCAGAATTGTCATCAGATCACCTTCGCTTCATTTTTCAGTTTATCCACCAGTTCGGCAACGCTGGCGACTTTAATCCCGGCCTGACGCTGGGCTGGCGCTCTAACGCTGAGAAGTTTAACGCCCGCTGTCATATCGACGCCCAACTCGCCGGCATCAATCTCATCCAACGGTTTACGCTTAGCTTTCATGATATTTGGCAGACTCGCGTAACGAGGTTCATTCAGGCGTAAATCTGTGGTCACAATGGCAGGCAGACTCAATGCAACGGTTTGCAATCCACCATCGACTTCGCGGGTCACGCTAACTTTACCCTCAGCAACCTTTACTTCAGAGGCAAAGGTGCCCTGTGGCAAACCACACAATGCAGCCAGCATCTGACCTGTCTGGTTGTTATCCGCATCTATAGATTGCTTACCCAGAATAACTAACTGAGGCGCCTCTCGCTCCATCACTTTTTGCAGCAGTTTAGCCACTTGCAATGAGTCCGGCATCACGTCGGTATGCACACGGATAGCGCGATCTGCACCCAGCGCCAGTGCGCCGCGCAACTGTTCCTGCACCACCTGTGGGCCGACCGACACTACAACCACTTCTTCGGCAATGCCGGCTTCTTTAAGACGAATCGCCTCTTCTACAGCGATTTCACAGAAAGGGTTAATCGCCATTTTGCAGTTGGCCAGATCTACATCGCTGCCATCGGCCTTCACGCGTACTTTTACGTTGTAATCAATTACCCGCTTAATCGGGACCAGAATTTTCATATTCACCTCAATCGGCCGTTATCCTGTCAACCTGCCGATGCACTGCTACAGTGAGATCAGTGAGGGAAATCGACAGGTTCCTGTTGACGTAAACGTAAACTATTTCTACCCTAGCCCGCAACTTTTGCTTCACATCTGTTTTTCAAAAAAGGTGTGTTTTGTTTACAAGGTGACGTTGTGATTGAACGTGAATCAATGGAATTTGATGTTGTGATAGTCGGCGCTGGCCCTGCGGGGTTATGCAGCGCTATCCGACTGATGCAATTAGCCCAGGCCGACAACAAAGAGTTAATGGTCTGCGTGGTAGAAAAAGGCTCTGAAGTGGGCGCGCATATTTTGTCCGGCGCGGTAGTCTCTCCGCGAGCACTTGATGAATTGCTGCCTAACTGGCGGGATGAAGCGCCCCGGGGTCAGGCAGTCACTGCCGATGAAATTTATTTATTAAAAGACGCCGAAAACAGCTGGCAAGCGCCCCCCGCATTAACGCCACACACCATGCATAATCAGGGCAATTATATTATGAGCATGGGTAATATGTGCCGCTGGCTGGCGCAGCAAGCTGAAGCGCTGGGGGTAGAAATATTTCCTGGTTTTGCTGCGGCCGAGGTGTTTTACAACGACGATGGTGCCGTCGGTGGTGTGATTACCGGCGATATGGGCGTCGGTGCCGATGGCGAGCCAAAAGATGGCTTTATGCCGGGTATGATATTAAAAGCCAAATACACTATTTTTGCTGAAGGCTGCCGTGGCCATCTGGGCAAACAGCTCATGGCACAATTTGAGCTGAATAAAAATACTGCTCAGCCTCAGCACTATGCCATTGGCTTTAAAGAAATATGGGATATCCCGGCTGAGCAACATCAGCCTGGTCTTGTGGTACACACCGGTGGTTGGCCCTTAACCGATGCCAGCGGCGGAGGTTACCTGTATCACGCCGAAGATAATCAGGTCTGGGTGGGTTTGATTATTGACTTAAATTACCGCAATCCGCATTTGAGTCCGTTTGATGAATTCCAGCGGTACAAGCACCACCCGCTGATCGCCAATACCCTGAAAAATGGTAAACGTGTCAGTTATGGGGCCCGGGCTATCGCCAAAGGCGGTTTAAACAGTCTACCCAAAATGACCATGCCGGGTGCTATATTGGCAGGCTGTGAAGCCGGCACGCTTAATTTCTCCAAAATTAAAGGTAACCATACCGCGATGAAATCCGGCATGTTGGTGGCGGAGTCAATTTTCACCGCCCTTCAGGCCAATCGGGCAAATGATGAAATCAGCGACTTTGACGATAAATTTAAAGCGTCCTGGTTATACGATGAATTATACCGTTCACGTAATTTCGGCGCGGTGATGCATAAATTTGGCAGTAAATTAGGTGGCGCATACAACACCATCGATCAAAATTTATTTGGCGGTAAGCTGCCATTTAATTTTATTGACCTAGGTTCTGATCACGCTCAGCTAATTGCGGCACGACAAATGCCCCAAATTGCGTACCCAAAACCAGATGGGGTTTTAAGTTTTGATAAACTATCTTCTGTATATATTTCAAATACTAACCACGAAGAAGATCAACCCTGCCATTTGCGCCTGCAGGACAGCTTAATTCCTGTGCAGCAAAACCTGCCGGAGTACGACGAGCCTGCGCAACGCTATTGCCCGGCGGGCGTTTATGAAATCATCCGTGAAAACGACGGACAACCTCAGTTACAAATCAATAGCCAAAACTGCATTCACTGCAAAACCTGTGATATTAAAGATCCTGCGCAAAATATTAACTGGGTTGTACCTGAGGGCGGCGGCGGGCCCAACTACCCTAATATGTAATGAAATAACATTGATATAAAAACGTCCTACGGGGCGTTTTTTATTGCAATTAAAATAATTTAAATATATTTTTTAATCTGTTTTACCAACAATTTATTAATTCACTAAAAATATTGATGCAGGATCACGATTAATGAACGACTTTATTGCAGTTTTAACCCATGGACGAAAATTACAGGGAGCAGTAAAAGAGTTATCTATTGATGAGTTAGAGCAAGTAGCAGAGAAACTTGCGCGCATTATCGAAAATCGTAAAGAAAAAGAAGCCGCTGCGTTTGAAGCTGAGAAAGCGCGTCTGGCTAAAATCGAAGAAATTACCCGTCAGTTAGCCGAAGCTGGATTATCGGCGGATGATTTAAAATCGGTAGCTGCACCCAAAGTTCGTAAGAACAGTGGTCAAAAGCGCCCGGTAAAATACAAGTTAACTGATGCCAATGGTGAGCATACCTGGACTGGTATCGGCCGTATGCCTCGCGTATTCGCTGATGCGTTACAAGCTGGCAAAACCCTTGAACTATTTAAAATCTAAACTGTGATTTGAATAAAAAAGCCGCATTACGCGGCTTTTTTTATACCTATGTCTGATCCCATTCGTTGTGCCTGCCAGTAAATCCTTTCTATAGTGTTATCTCTCACGTTTTTTATGAGGTAGTAAAATTGCACACTGTCGGGATTTTCAATCAGGCCATTGAACAACTCGCCGAATTAGTTATCGGTAAAGAACATCAGGCTCGGCTGGCCATGGCCTGTCTGGTTGCCAAAGGACATCTGTTAATTGAAGATTTACCCGGCATGGGCAAAACCACCTTGTCTCATGGCCTGGCCGAAGTATTGGGTATGGCGTTTTCCCGCGTGCAGTTTACCGCCGACTTGCTACCGGCCGATTTACTCGGGGTAAATATCTTCGACAGCAGCAAACAGCAATTTACGTTTCACGCGGGACCGGTATTCAGTCAATTATTACTGGCTGACGAAATCAACCGTGCCAGCCCCAAAACCCAAAGCGCCTTGTTAGAAGCCATGGAAGAAGGGCAAATCAGCATCGATGGTGTAACGCGTAAATTACCGGAGCCGTTCTTTGTCATCGCCACGCAAAATCCGGCCCACCATACCGGCACCTATCCACTGCCCGAGTCGCAACTGGATCGCTTTTTAATGCGTATCCAGCTGGGTTACCCAAATTGGCAATCCGAAAAACGTATGCTTACCCACAGCGATCAGGGCCGCAGACATATAGACGCATTGCTAAGCCCACAGGGGCTGTTGGAACTACAGGATAAGGTTGACAGCATTAAAGCATCCGATGCCATCGTGGATTACATCCTGCGCCTGGTTACGTTAAGTCGTGAGTCACAAGATGTGGGACATGCCCTTTCTCCCCGCGCCAGCAAAGCAATCTTGCGCAGCGCGCGCGCCTGGGCAATGCTGGCCGGACGGGATTTTGTGGTACCCGAAGACGTACAGGCGATTTTCGCCGCCGTGTGTGAACACCGATTGCGTTCCAGCCAAACCGATCTGATGTCCGACGGACACCTTAGCCAGCATCTGCTGGAGCAGGTCGACCCGCTGGCTGCTTGATGCGCCTGATTCAACGCTGGTGGGCAGGTAAGCAGCAGCAATGGCTGAACCGGCGAATTCCACCCGCCCAGCGCTACCGCTTAAATCGGAGTAATATCTTTATTTTCCCCAGCCGGTTTGGCTGGTTATTTGTGTTGTTATGTGTCGCGCTGTTTGTGCTGGGCACCAACTACCAGAACAATCTGGTACTGATCATGTGTTATTTTTTGCTTAGTTTGATGCTGCTGTGCCTGTTTCGCAGTTACCAGAATTTTCGCGCGCTGCAACTGACCTTTGGCAGTATCAAAGATGTTTATGCCGGTAATGCCTGTGCGATTTCACTTTGGTGCCATCATCCCAACGCCAAAGGTACCTTACTGCTTAACTTCAATGGACAGGGCCCGTTTTTCACCATCTCGCTGCCCCAGCAGGAACAACAACACTGGCTGGATTATCCGATGCCCACCCGTGGCGTTTATCCATTACCGCGCATCAGAGTCCAATGCTTTTATCCCTTGGGTCTGTTTCGCTGCTGCAGTTATCTGGCGCCGCCCAAACCGGTATGGGTTTACCCTGCCCCCCTGGCCAGCAGATTTCCCGAGGCCTCAGCCAGTAATAAAAATGAGCTACATGCCAAGCATACCGCTGCCGGCAATGAAGACTTTGATCGCCTGCGTGAGTCTGTACCACAAGACGCGCGTACTAATATCGCCTGGAAAATTGCCGCTCAGGGCCGCGGCCTGCATACCAAGCTGTTTGAAGCGCCCGCCGGCGATGCCGTCGCCTTGCGACTGCCGCCCTGCACACCGGCACGGCTGGAGCAGGAATTAAGCAAGCTTAGCTATCTTGTCAGTCAGGCGGGACGTGAGGAGCGCCCTTTTACCCTGCAATTAGGCAGGCAACACTTTGGGCCAGATAAAGGCAAACAATTTGCCCGCGATTGTTTGCGTGCCCTGGCGGGATATAGACATGACCTTTAATCCGGCGCGCGCACATGTGATTTTTACCCTGGTATTGTGGGGCAATGCCCTGCTACTTGCGCAGCAGCTACATATCTGGTTGCTGATTTTGTTGCCGCTGATTGGCCTGATGCGCCTGGCAATTTCACTACAATGGCAGTCACAGGGCATATCGGTACGTACATTAAATTTATTTGGCCTGCTCGGGGCCGTAGCGTTGGCTTACTTTGCCTGGGGTAATGGCATTATGCTGGCGATGGTAAACCTGCTGACCTTTTCCTCTGGGTTAAAATTACTGGCCCTGAATAAACCAAGGGATCCGCAACAACTGGCAGTGGCGCTGTTGTTTTTAACTGCCTGTGTGCTGGTATTTGACCAGTCTATCCCGGCCGCTATCGGCAGCGCGTTGCTATGTTTCGCGATTTTACTGGCCATGCTGGTACTACAGTATGCTCATGGGCCTTTGCCATTGGTATTACGTGAGTCGGCAATACTGAGTCTGCAAGCCGCACCTATCGCCCTGTTGCTGTTTGTTGTATTACCACAACTGGAGCCCATCTGGCGTATGCCACGGGCTGGCGGCGCGCAAACCGGATTGGCCGATAATGTCAGTCCCGGCGATATAGCGCGGCTGGCACAGTCATCTTCGCTGGCCTTTCGCGCGACATTTAATGGTGATGCCCCCAGCGCCGGTCAGCGCTACTGGCGTGCGATTGTTATGGAGGAGTTTGATGGACAGCGCTGGTCAGTCGCGCAGAGTCGCAGCCGACTGCAAGCCCGCAACAGAAACAGTGGACTGCGTCACCCCATGCCTGTGGCCGGGGCCCCCATCGATTACGAAATAATGGCCGAGCCTAGCCGACAGCACTGGTTATATGCGCTGGATAGCGCCAATACCAGTGATCCGCGCATCTGGCCACAAGCTGACTTTACCTTGTGGGCTGAGCGCCCGCTAAACAGCGCGATGCAATACAAAGTACGCAGCTACCCGGACGCGCCACTGCGCTCAGATTACCCCTATATTGACGTACAACTAAATCTGGCGTTGCCCGCTGCAGGCAATCCACGCACCCAACGCTGGCTCAATGAACTGCGCCGCGACAATCCGGACATCAACCAATTACTCGGTAGAGTGCAAGCCTACATGGGTCAGCAGGGCTTTAGCTACACCCTGTCACCGCCGCCGATGCAGGGGGATATGGTCGATTTGTTTCTATTTGACTATCAACAGGGCTTTTGTGGCCACTATGCCAGCGCGGTTGCGTACTTATTGCGTCTGGCCGGCGTGCCGGCCCGGGTAGTCAGCGGTTATCAGGGAGGCGAATGGCACGAACGCGGTTTTCTCAGTGTTTATCAGTATGACGCGCATGCGTGGGTCGAATACTGGTCTGCTCCGCAACAGCGCTGGATACGTGTCGACCCGACCGCGTGGATATCGCCGCAGCGTATCGAGTTTGGTTTACAGCGGGCTATGGAGCAAGAGCAGAGCTTTCTGGCCGACCAGACCTTCGCGTTGGCAAAGCTGCGGGATATCGCCTGGATAAATAGTTTACGCCTGCAACTGGCAGAGCTGGATTACTTATGGAGTCGCTGGGTGCTGGGATTTGATCGTCAACAGCAACAATCTTTGCTGCAACAACTACTGGGCAATTTAAGCCCGCTAAAACTCACGCTGTTCTCGCTGGCCATTGTCATTGCTATCAGCCTGCTGCTGGCCGCCTATTACTGGCGAAGCTGGTGGCCGAAGAAAGTGCCTCCCCATCAGCGTATCTATGCGCAGGCCCTGAAAACAATAAGTACTATGGGGATAAAGCGGAAACCTCATTGGGGCATAGCGACGCTGGCCGATCAGGTCAATCACAGCCTGCCTGCTTCGGTGAGTCAGCCGTTCAGCCAGCTAAGTGAGTTACATGAGCAATTGACGTACAACCCCAGTAACGACCATCAGACTGAGCGCGTGCAATATATGCAGCGTTTATTAAAAACGCTGCAACAGAATGCTAAGTCGCTTTGCCGTCCAAGGCCAAAAACAACGTAATCTCTTCGCGATCATGGTACAGGTGACGAGCTTTAAGGGTATAACTGCCCACTCTGGCCAACACCAAATCGATGATCTCGAGACATTGCTGATAACTGGCAAAACGCTTTTTCATCGGTAATTTGAGGTTAAAGATCGCGCGTTTGGCCCAGCCATCGGCCAGCCACTGTGCCATCAGTTGGGCCACCCGATCCGGGCGCTCAATCATATCGCACACCAGCCAATCGACCGGACAAGGCTGAGGTTTATATTTAAACCCATCCGCCTGAATATGCTTTACCAGCCCTGTCGCCATCAGATTTTCATCGATCATGCCATTATCGATTGCCTGCACTTTAACCCCACGGGATACCAGTTGATAGGTCCAACCGCCCGGACAGGCTCCCAGATCCACACCATGCATACCGGGTTTGAACCATTGTTCACGCTGCTTTTCGCTCAGGAACAGATTAATCGCTTCTTCCAGCTTAAGGGTGGAGCGACTAGGCGCTGCCGATGGGAATTTCAGGCGGCTAATGCCCATGTAATCGCCCGAGGCATTAGCCGGATAACTGATCCCCACAAATCCGTTCGCTGAGTCCTGCAAAAATACATGCAAGGTAGGTAACTTATGGCCTTCTTTGGCAGTTAACAGACCTTTGCCACGCATTGCCTGGCGAAGCGGTACGGTAAATTTACGGCAGAAGGTAGCCATTTCACGGTCCTGATCATTGTCTGCATACTCGACGACCAAAGCATCGCATTGGGGCAAGTCCTGACAGGCCGCTAATATGGGGCTGATACGATCTTTCGCCGGCATATTTTCAAGCTCAGCGGCCACCGCGAACCACTGGCGCGCAAACACCAGTTTTTCAAACGCCAGTGACTTAATCAGCCGTTCGGCATCGCCGTCGGTGTAACACTCAAACTTTACCCAGGCACTGCCTTCAACTGGCACCGCATAGCCAAATACGCCGATTTCGGCGGCACGGGTTTGAATTTCCAGTGCAAGATCGGCTTCAAATCCTGCCCGACAATATAAAATCACCTGCTTCATCTGTGATACCAGGCTCCCGCCACAAACCATAACCAACTTATCATCAGTAACACGCCGCCCAGTGGCGTTACCGGCCACAGGAATGTTATCCCGCTTAGCAACATCACAATGATACTGCCACTAAAACAAAGCGTACCCAGCGCCATCAGCCCACCACTGATCAACAACCAGCGTCCGGGACGACGATCATACAGCAATGCAACCACCAGCAAGGCACTGGCATGAAACATCATGTAGCGTAGCGCCACATCCCAACTGACCATTTGTTCGGGACTAAACACCAGCGCATGGCTGCCCAGTGCACCGAGGATCACAGCCAACGCGCCGAAAATACCGGCGATGAACAGCATTAAATGCATAATTGTTTCCGTAAAAATGCCGCGCTCAACTGCGCTGCCTGAAGTATATGTTGTGCCTGCGTCAGGCCACTGCGTTTAGGCGGCTTAAAACTGTGGTCTGCGGCCGACAAAATCGCGGTCTGCACGTTCGCGCTAAGTGCATAATTTACAATTTCTGTGGCATTACCAAAGGTATCGCGCTCGCCCTGAATAATCAGCAAGGGCTTATGTAATGTCTGTAAATGATCCGTTCGCAACTTCTCCGGCTTTCCGGGTGGATGAAACGGATAGCCATAAGCAATCGCCGCAGCGGCTTTACAACTATCCAACAACATGGTCGCCGCACGGCCGCCCATAGACTTACCACCAATTATCAAGGGTAAATCTTGCGGTAACAGGCTGATTGCCACATCCAATTCTTGCAATAACACGGGCATACGAGACGGTGGACGTTTTTTCCCAGTGGCTTCCTGCTCTGCCATATAGGCAAAGTTAAACAGCTCAACAAGGATGCCCTGCTCGCCTAAGGCTCGTGCCAAATCCTGCATAAACTCAGAAGAGATGCCAGCCCCCGCGCCGTGCGTTAATAACATACGTGCAAACGGCTTATTCATTTAAAACGATTCCTCGGCCTGTTCTTTTTCTACTTCGCCCAATAGCCAGTCACGAAACGCGACAATTTTGCCCAACTCAGCATGGGATTGCTGGCAAACAAAGTAATAGGCATGCTTACTGACCAGCCGCTCTTTAAACGGACAGACTAAACGCCCGGCCTCAATATCTGGCCGCGCCAGTACCGAGTGGCCCAGCGCCACACCCTGGCCAATTGCGGCCGCCTGTAAAACCAGCATGGTATGGCTGAATACCGGGCCCTGATTGGCATTGATACCAGCCACCTGAAAATGCCGCAGCCAATCTTTCCAGCCCTGGCGGGAGTGATCATGCAACAGCATATGGTATTTCAGATCATCCAGTGTTTTCAGTGGTTTACCACTTTTTAGCAGCATGATTGGCGAACACATTGGGGTCAGGTATTCGGTATGCAGCTTTTCCGCATGCAACCCCGGCCATTTACCGCGACCGTAATAAATCGCCACGTCCACATCATCGTTTAGAAAGCCTTCGTCAAAATCCACCGCCTTAATCCGCACATCGATGTCCGGATGCAAGGTGCTGAACTGATGTAAGCGCGGTACCAGCCACTGGGTGGCGAAACTGGGTGGCAAACTCACCGTGAGCGCGCCCTTTTCACCACTGGCTAACAAGCGCTCCGTGGCCTCATGCAATCCGTGGAAAACATCGCGAATATCGGCGTAATAGCGCTGACCTTCCTCGGTCAGCAACAATTTTCGATTGCGTCGCAAGAACAGCTTAATACCGAGAAAATCTTCCAGTGATTTGATTTGATGGCTTACCGCAGCCTGGGTGACATAAAGTTCAGAGGCCGCTCGGGTAAAGCTCAGATGGCGAGCCGCCACTTCAAACGCGCGTAACGCGTTGAGCGGCGGCAAACGGACAGACATGACGCGTTCCTAGTTAGCGCTGGTATCCAGAGGCGCAAAGCTTTTTATTAACTGATCCACCGCCTGCATTTGTGCCAGATACGGCTCCAGCTTTGACAGCGGTAACGCACAAGGGCCATCGCACTTAGCATTGTTCGGATCCGGGTGAGCTTCAATAAACAAGCCAGCAATACCCAGCGCCATACCACTGCGGGCCAGTTGGGCAGCCTGAGCGCGACGTCCATCGGCCGAGCTTTCACGACCACCGGGCTTTTGCAACGCGTGGGTCGCATCGAAGATAACCGGTGCCATCGGCTTCATTTCATCGATAGCCAGCATGTCTACCACCAGGTTGTTATAACCAAAGCAGCTACCGCGCTCACACAGAATAATCTTGTCGTTACCGGCTTCAAGAAACTTGGTGATGATATGACGCATTTCATGAGCGGCCAAAAATTGCGGCTTTTTCACGTTGATGACGGCGTTAGTTTGCGCCATTGCCACCACTAAATCGGTCTGGCGCGCCAAAAACGCGGGTAACTGGATGACATCCACCACTTCCGCCACCGGTGCGGCCTGATAAGGCTCATGCACGTCGGTAATGACTGGTACATCAAAGGTACGCTTAATCTCTTCAAAGATTTTCAGGCCCTCGTCCATGCCCGGGCCACGATAGCTATGTACCGAAGAACGATTAGCTTTATCGAATGAGGCTTTAAATACCCAGGGAATGCCCAATTTATCCGTCACCGTTTTGTACTGTTCCGCAATAGCCATAGCCAGATCGCGGGACTCCAGTACGTTCATGCCACCAAACAGGACAAATGGTTGATCATTTGCCACTGTCAGGTTGGCCACATTAATCGATTGCAGGTTGTTCATTAGCCTGCCACTCCTTGCATAATCAAACCACAAATATACGCGCCGTACGTGCCGACCGCATAACCTAACACTGCTAATAGCACGCCGACCGGGGCGAGCGATGGATGAAACGCTGCCGCCACCACAGGGGCAGACGCTGCACCACCGACGTTAGCCTGACTACCCACTGCCATATAGAACACCGGCGCCTTAATAAACCAAGCCACAATCAGCATAAGCGATGCATGCACCAGCATCCAGATTATGCCCATAACAAAGAATATGGGTGAGTCGGCAATTTTGGTGATATCCATATGCAAACCAATGGTCGCGACCAGAATATACACAAATACACTACCGATTTTTGACGCGCCGGCACGTTCCAGTTTGCTTGCCGGAGTAAATGACAGGCTGACACCAATGATGGTCGCAATAACGATTAGCCAGAAAAATTTACTGTCCAGGCTAAAGTCTTTCAGTCCCGGGAAATTGGTACCGATGTACGGGGCAATATAATCTGCACCCCAATGGGCGATACCCATGGCACCAATGCCGACAGCAATAATCAGCATCAGGTCATTCAGGGACGGAATTCGCGCGTGTTCGCGCTCGAACGCTTCGACTTTGACTTTAATGCGTTCGATAGACTGCACATCGGCACCGGTACGCGCATCAATTTGTTTGGCATTAGACGCCATCAGCAACAATACCGCCATCCACAGATTCGCGACGATAATATCTACCGTTACCATCGCAGAGAAAATTTCGTTGCCGACCTGGAAGGTTTCTTTCATCGCCGCCTGATTGGCACCACCGCCAATCCAGCTACCGGCAATGGTGGTCATACCGCGCCACACCTGATCCGGGCCAAAGTTACCAATTGCCTCAGGTGCCACGGCCGAGATAATCAGCAACGCAATCGGCCCGCCGATCATAATGCCAAGAGTACCCACTAAAAACATGATCAGTGCTTTGGGCCCCAGTGCGATGATGGATTTCATATCCAGACTCAGGGTCAGCAACACCAGACATGCTGGCAATAAATAGCGCGATGCAAAGTAATACACTTTGGATGCATCGCCATCCACGATCCCCCAGGTATTGAGCAACGATGGAATGAAATAACACAGCAACAGTGCCGGAACAAACTTATAAAATCCTGCAAATGACCGGTGTTGAGAGGTGTAAAAAATCCCCCCTAAGATCATCGCCAGCAGGCCCATCACGATGCCATCGTTGGTAATCAGCGGTTCGTGCATGAATTCTCCTTTTATAGTTGGGCACAAAAAATAACAGCTAAACTAGGATTAATGGCTTTCTTAACCTTTAACCATATGACTTTTATATATTTTTATTTTGTAGCTGAAAAAAAAGATGCGCTAATAACTCTATCAATCGGGTAGTTTACCACTAATTTGTTAGAAGATCAGAAGGTCTGTGTTTAAAGCGTCGAATTAACCTAAAAGCCCTGGCGTTTAGCCCAGCAAAAAGGCCTGCTTAGTGGTGGCAAGATGCACAATTACTGCAATACATCCCAGTGCCGCCAGCATTGCCAGGAAACGCCCCAACGCCGTGCCATAATGCAAGGCCAGCGCGCCAAAACCTATGTAGCAGCAGATCAGCACGATTTTTTCCATCAACCAGCCCACCACGAAAGGATTGTAATGGAGCAGAACGCACAACCACACAGCCGTTAACAGCAGGGCAGTATCAATAACATGGGGGATCACGCGTGGCGCTCCTTTTTCAAAAAAACGCGAGCCAATCATGCGTGAGATAAAGCGAATGGATAACAACACCACACTGGTGAATACCAGAATCAGGTGTGAGAGTTTGGCAAGGTAATACATGCCGTGACGTCCTTATTACTGATGTTCCGCGCGTATCTGCGAGGCAGCATCCTGCTGTGAGATTAAAAGTGTGACTAATTCCGGATCAAGTTGTTTGCCCGCCAACGCCTCAAGCCGTTGTAGTGCCTCAGGCATTGACATGTCGGGCTCGGCGCTGACTGTATTTTCTAAAGTAATCACAATTTGGGTAATGCGGGTTGCCAAAGCAATCGACTCGCCCTGTTTTTTGTTGGGACAGCCACTGCCGTCCCAGGCTTCACGAAATTCATTAGCTAATTGAGCGGCAAGGCGAATAAAACCATATTGGCTGGTTTCCAGCGCCTGATTGGCAAACTGCCCTACTCCCAACGCCGTTGTATTGTCGGCACAGGGATCAAAATCGGTCAGTTCACTGCTATGACGCATATCAAAAATCGACACGGCCTGAGCTAACTCCTGCGCAGCAGCCTCTTCCATGCCAGCCTGCTTCGCAAGCAGTGTGGTCATGGCTTTTAAGCGCCGGGTTCTGGCATGCACGCCATGACCATTATTGGCCAGTAGATTAGCCAGATGCTCAATTAATAACTGCTGGCTCTGCTCGATTTCCTGACTGCGCAATATGTTATCGAACGCGATCTGTACATTCATGGCAAATAAATCGATGAGGTGTTTGTCCAGGTCATTCAAAGTTCGCTGCAATCCGGACATATACAGGATCGCGCCACGCTGGGATTTACTCGCGCAGTAGGCCACCACATGATCTTCACCGTACACAATATCTTTACTGTTCAGCGCGGCCTTACAACTGTCCAGTTTATTGCCCTGCATCACTTCTTCCAACGGTTTACCCTGCAGGTCATTGAACTGACCACAGGCGGAAAACACATAGTAATGCTCGGCCTGAATATCACTGATTGGCTTTGGCCCGGCCACAGCCGTCATATACACCGCTTCTTCTGTGCCGCCTAATAACGAGCTGAGCTGCTGAACAATACCCTCAATGAAACGTTCCAGCGAGCGCATGCTGAATAAGTTGGCGGATGCCTTAATGATTTTTTCCAGGCCACGGCGGTTCTCATCAATCACCACAATATCCCGATAAGAACGCAAGGTGGATATGATCACAGTGAACAGCTTTTGTGCGGTGAGATCGGTCTTGGATTTGTAATCATTAATATCGTAATTGATGATTACATGCCGCTCCGGGGCCTGACCAGGCTGGCCGGTGCGCAAAATAATGCGGGTGTAATAGTTGTTCAGTTCTTCACGAATGTAGCGGGCAACATCGAGACCAGCGTGCTCGGTTTCCATCACCACATCCAACAGGACTATGGCAATATCATCGTGCTCGGCTAAGACCTGTTTCGCTTCCGCGCCAGACATAGCGCCAAGAAATTCCAGACTACGATCCTGAAAAACAAAATCATTCAGGGCTAAACGGGTAACTGTGTGGATCTCTTTTTCGTCATCGACAATAAGAATCTTCCAGGACTTTTTCGGCACATCATCCAGTGCATCATCCTGCTCATCGGCAAACAAAAAATCATCCATTCCCGTCCCCCTGCGCTTAAGTTCAAAAATACATCGACGCGTTTAAGCTACTGGCAATTGGCAAGAAAGGCAATTATCTAATTGCGCTGGTGACTCTGGGCAGATTGGCTAAATCGTTAAAGTGACGAATTTGGCGATAACCATGGGTTTGCAGGCAATCTGCTACTGCAGCCGCCTGATTAAACCCATGCTCAAACATAATAACGCCGTTTTCGCTGAGATAATCACGCGCCGCCGCGCAAATCTGTCGAATATCATCCATGCCATCGTGTCCGGCAGTCAGTGCGCTGCGCGGCTCAAACACCACATCACCCTGAATCAGATATTCGCTGTTGTCTTCCACGTAAGGCGGATTAGACACAATCAAATCAAAACGTTGCGATTCGACTGCACTGAACCAATCACTGTGCATGAAAGTAACATTCGGGATCTGATGTGCCTGTTGATTTGCCGTTGCCAGTGTTACTGCGGCGGGAATGCGATCCACCCCAGTGAGTTGCCAACCGGGCCGTTCACTGGCTAAAGCCAACGCAATCGCGCCAGTGCCAGTGCCTAAATCCAACACACTGGCCTGTTCGGGCAACGGTAATGCCAGTGCCTGTTCAACCAGTAACTCGGTTTCCGGGCGCGGGATCAACGTCGTGTTATTAACCGCCAGGCGTAACGTCCAGAAATCGCGGTAGCCGAGTAAATGCGCCACCGGATGACCGTCGCGGCGCTGTGCAATTAACTCAAAATAGGCCTGCTGCTGGGCCAGCGACAGGGTTTTATCTGGCCAGGTATGTAAATACGCCGGGGGACAATCCAGTATGTGGCAAAGTAACAGGCGCGCATCCAGCGCAGCGCTATCACTTGCAAACAGCGCCGCTTTAGCCTCAGCCAGCGCGGCAACAATGCTCAGACTCACTGCTCACCCGACAGTGAAGCCAGCAAGTCAGCCTGGTGCTCTTGCATAATTGGCTGGAACAGCCCTTCCAAATCGCCCTGCATCACCTCATCCAGTTTATACAGGGTCAGGTTGATGCGGTGATCAGTTACACGCCCCTGTGGGTAGTTATAAGTGCGGATCCGCTCGGAACGGTCACCACTGCCGACCAATAATTTACGTGTGCTGGCTTCTTCACGGTCGCGTTTATCCTGCTCCAGCTGATTTAACCGCGCCTGTAACACGGACATGGCCTTAGCGCGGTTTTTATGCTGCGAACGTTCGTCCTGACATTCCACCACAATACCGGTTGGCAGGTGGGTAACCCGAATTGCCGAGTCGGTTTTGTTAACGTGCTGACCACCGGCACCACTGGCGCGGAAAGTATCGACGCGTAAGTCCGCCGGGTTAATCGTAATTGCTTCGGACTCCGGGATCTCTGGCAGTACTGCCACGGTACAGGCCGAGGTATGAATACGTCCCTGGGATTCGGTTTCCGGTACGCGCTGGACGCGGTGACCACCGGACTCAAACTTCATAATGCCGTACACGCCCTCGCCGACTACATTGGCGATAATTTCTTTATAGCCACCGTGCTCGCCTTCATTACAGCTAACCAGCTCCACGCGCCAGCCGCGGCCTTCTGAATAACGGCTATACATACGGAACAAATCACCAGCGAAAATGGCGGCTTCGTCCCCACCGGCGCCGGCACGGATTTCCAAAAAGCAGTTGTTATCGTCATTGGGATCTTTTGGCAGCAACAGGATCTGCAGTTCCTGCTCCAGATTGGCCATTGTTTCTTTGGCCTGCTGTATCTCATCCTTTGCCATGGCACGCATTTCAGCGTCATCTTCTTGCAGCATCTCTTCGGCACTGGTCAAATCTTCGGCCGCCTGCTGATAATCACGAAAACACTTTACCGTGTCTTCCAGTTGCGCATATTCCTTCGACAGCGCACGAAAACGCTCCTGATTACCGATAACGTCAGGATCGCTTAATAACGCCTGCACTTCCTCAAACCGTTCGGCTAACGACTCTAATTTACGAATTACGCTGTCTTTCATAGTGTTCCTGTGTGATCAAACGAGGTTTATTGCTCGTCCAGACCGAGTGACTTTCTTAAGACTGCCAATGCCTGCTGGTCATCAGCGGCGGCAGCCTGTTTAATCGCCTGAGTGGGCGCATGAATTAAGTTGTTTGTCAGTTTAGACGCCAGTTCCGTGATTATCTGCGAAGGTTGCGCACCTTCCTGTAATTGATTCAGCGCCCGTTCTAACAAACGTTGCTTGGCCTGCTCGGCACTTTTACGATAATCCAGTAACAAATCCAGTGAACTCTGCGCCCGTTGCCATTCAATAAACTGCTGTACCTGGGCCTCGAGGATTACCTCAGCCTGACGCGCGGCTTCTTCACGATTGGCCACATTCTGCTGCACAATTTTTTGCAGGTTATCCACGCTGTACAGGTAGGCATCACCCAATTCATCTACCTGTGGCTCAATGTCCCGCGGTACGGCAAGGTCAAGCAGCAACATGGGTTTATAGCGGCGACGTTTTAACGCACTTTCCACCACGCCTTTACCTAAGATAGGTAACTGGCTGGCAGTAGAACTGATCACAATATCCGCCTCATGCAAGCGCTCAGGCACTTGCGCCAGAGTGATAGCCTCGGCATCAAGACTCTGTGCCAGCTCTTCTGCGCGGCTCACCGTGCGGTTGGCCACTAAAATTTTGCTGACATGCTGTTCTTTGAGGTGCTTGGCCACCAATTCGATGGTTTCACCGGCGCCAATAAGCAAGACTTTGTTTTTATGCAGATCGGCAAAGATATGTTTGGCCAGTTGCACCGCAGCAAATGCCACAGAAACGGCGTTGGCACCAATATCTGTCTCGGTACGAATGCGCTTGGCGGTAGCAAAACTGTGCTGAAACAAGCGGTCAAAAAATCCGCTGATATTGCCACTATGTTTGGCCTGGCCGAATGCCTGTTTTAACTGGCCGAAAATCTGCGGTTCGCCCAGCACCATAGAATCCAGCCCGGCGGCGACGCGAATTAAATGACGCACGGCATCGGCATCATGGTGCTGATAACTTTGTCCATCCAGCGCCTGCGCTGGTACATCATGGAACTGACCAATCCAGTGACGTAACTCTTCCGCATTTAATGCATCATCACCAAAACAATACAATTCGGTGCGATTACAGGTGGACAGAATGACAGACTCACTACAACGGGTATTTTCCAGCAACGACTGATAGGCAACCGCCATCTGCTCAGGCGCAAACGCAACCTTTTCGCGAATTTCTACCGGGGCGGTTTTGTGGTTAATACCCAGAACGATCAGACTCATGGGGCGTGCTTGCTGGCCTTTATTAGTAGCGTTATTGCCGGATTTATTTTCAGCGCGGCATTGTACGCAAAAGGTGAAACTATTGAAAGCATCTGCCTGCTTGTGTTCCCATATAGGCCTTATTCAACAGGGATGCCCTATGCGATTACTTTTCGCTTTGCTGATTTTGCTCGCGCTGACGGCCTGTCAGGCGCCGCGTGCAGTGCGCCTCAATGCCGACTCCGAAGCACACCAGACCCAGTTAACCACATTACAAATCTGGCAAATCAGCGGCCGTATTTTGTATAAAGACGCCAACGAAAAACACAGTGCTTATATCAGTTGGCAGCAAAATCAGGACGATTTTGATATGGCTATTACCACGCTTATCGGCACCCGTGTAATGGGCCTGAGCCAGCGTCAAAACCTGGCCACCCTGACGCTGGATGATGGCGAATATCAGGATACCCAGACTGAAAATCTGCTATGGCGCCTGACCGGCTGGCATTTACCCACAAGCCAGTTGCCACAATGGCTCAAGGGGCAATTCAACGGTTACGCGGCACCTTCTTTTGCCCCTGAAGGCTGGTTACAAAGCCTGACTGCCGATAACTGGCAAATACAATACAGCGACTACCGGATTGTCGATGGGGTTGTACTGCCCCATCACATCACGCTCATAGATAATCAACGTTCAATCAAAATAAAAATCAGCCAATGGACACTCAATTAATGCGCTGGCCGGCGCCTGCCAAACTTAACCTGTTTTTACACATTTTGGGTCGCTTACCCAATGGCTATCATCAGTTGCAATCGCTGTTTCAGATGCTCGATTTTGGCGATGAGTTGACCTTTGAGATAAATCCAAACGGCATGATTTGCATGCGTGAACCGTTAGCGGGTGTCAATGACGAAGATAACCTGATTATCCGCGCAGCACGTTTGCTGCAGCAGCGTAGCCAAAGTCCGCTGGGCGTGACTATTGGCCTGACCAAGCGTTTACCTATGGGCGGTGGCATTGGCGGCGGCTCATCTGATGCAGCGACTACCCTGCTGGCACTCAATTATTTATGGCAAACTGGTTTAAGCGAAGATGAACTGGCTGAACTGGGGTTAACCCTCGGCGCAGATGTACCGGTTTTTATACGCGGACGCACGGCTTTTGCCAACGGCGTGGGAGAGCAATTAATCCCGCTGCCACAGCCTGAATATTACTATGTGGTACTGGCTCCCAATTGCCACGTGAGCACCGCGGAAGTCTTTGGTTATGCGGATTTGCCGCGTAATACACAGCCTATTGGGCCAGAACGTTACGACTTTGACACCACCCGAAATGATTGTCAGGAAAGGGTTTTTGCCCTGTATCCCGAAGTTGCAAACGCCTTTGGCTGGTTGTTAGAATACGCGCCGTCGCGCATGACGGGCACAGGGGCATGTGTATTTGCCCGCTTTACGGATCGTCAGCAAGCAGAAGAATGCTTTGCCGCCCGTCCGACACATTTAGGTGGTTTTGTCGCAAAAGGCGTTAATGAATCACCAGTAATTACCTTACTGGCAACCCTGCAGGAAAAGAGCAAATAGGCAGGGAAAATGAGCAATAACGACCGCATGATGCACGGCGCATCAGCAGGAATTTTACTTACAACCGGCTATGCTACATGGCGGGTATGACAATTTGATGAAAGCGTAAACCACCAACCGAGGATCACAACGTGCCAGATATGAAGCTCTTTGCAGGTAATGCCGTACCCGAGCTTGCTCAGAAAATCGCCGACCGCTTGTACACCAAACTAGGACACGCCAGTGTCGGACGATTCAGTGACGGTGAAATCAGCGTCGAGATCCATGAAAACGTCCGCGGCTCCGATGTCTTTATCCTCCAATCTACCTGTGCTCCTACCAACGATAACCTGATGGAATTAATTGTGATGATCGACGCCCTGCGTCGCGCATCGGCAGGCCGTATTACTGCGGTTATTCCTTACTTTGGTTATGCCCGTCAGGACCGTCGTGTGCGTTCTGCGCGTGTACCGATTACCTCTCGTGTGGTAGCTGACTTTTTGTCTAACGTCGGGGTTGACCGCGTTCTGACCGTTGACCTGCACGCCGAGCAGATCCAGGGTTTCTTCGATGTACCGGTAGATAACGCCTTTGGTACGCCAATTCTGCTGGAAGACATCCGCAGCCGTCAGTGGGATAACCCGGTGGTGGTATCGCCTGATATTGGTGGTGTGGTACGTGCCCGCGCTTTGGCTAAGTTACTCAACGATTTGGATTTGGCGATTATCGACAAACGTCGTCCACAGGCCAACGTGGCTCAGGTAATGCACATTATCGGTGATGTATCCGGCCGCGATTGTATTATCGTCGACGATATGATTGATACTGGTGGCACCCTGTGTAAAGCCGCCGCTGCGCTTAAGGCTGCGGGTGCGAAACGCGTATTTGCTTACGCTACCCACCCGGTATTCAGTGGAAACGCGGTTGAAAATCTGAAAAATTCAGAGCTGGATGAAATCGTCGTGACCGACAGTATCCCGCTAACGGACGAAATGCAGAAACTGAACAAAGTCCGTCAGTTAACCCTGTCGAATATGCTGGCCGAAGCTATCCGCCGGGTGAGCAACGAAGAGTCTATCTCTGCGATGTTCGAATACTAAGAGATAAACAGGGCTGTCAATCGACAGCCCTTTTACTTTATCGGACCAACTATCAGCTTTACTGCGTCACTACAGATTGCGTTATGTTACGACTTCTATTGCTTTATATCGGTATGTTAAGCCTATCTGTGTCGGCCATGCAGCCTCAGCACGTGGTTTATCCCGGCACAGCAGAACGTAACGACTACGCGCTGGCGGTATTAAAGCTGGCGCTGTCTTATCACCCAGAAAAACACTATCTTGCAGTGCCCTTTGGTACGGATATGCCCAAACCACAAACTATGTTGAAGCTCGAGCATAATGACGGCATTGATGTGTTGTTTGGCAGTGCTACAAAAGAGCGTGTCGAGCGCTTTCAGGCGGTACATTTTCCAATTATGCGCGGCATGTATGGGCTGCGATTGGCATTAATCAATGCTGAAAATCCCAATCTGTTAGCCAATGCCACAGCGCGTGAATTGCGCAATCTTACAGCAACGCAGTTTCACGCTTGGACAGATACCAAAATACTCCAGGCCAATCATTTCGATGTATTTGCAAGCAGCGGCTATGACAATATGTACGAGATGCTGGCGCGCGGTCGCGTACATTATTTTCCACGTGCCGCGATTGAAATTGAGCACGATCTGGGCCAACACCAGGGTCTTCCCATCGTCATCGATCAGCATATCCTGCTGGCCTACCCTGCGGCCTATTACATTTACGTCAATAAAGCCAATGACAAGCTGGCAAACGACATTCTGACTGGCTTAGAACGTGCGCTCAGTGATGGCCGGTTTGCTGCGCTATTTACAGAGTATTTTGCCAGCACCATTGAGCGCCTGAATATTGATAACCGTCGGGTTATTCACCTACACAATCCATTCCTGCCCGATGGGGTTCCCATACAACGCAAAGAGTTGTGGTTTAACCCGGGCGAAACGGCAGCGGCAACGCAGCATTAATCCCGCATCATACTGCCAATTTTTTCCATATCTGCATATTGTGCATAAGAAGTAATTGCAGTCATTACTGAGTCGTTATTCATCAGTTCCTGCATGGCTACCTGGCCTACCAGCTCAAATGCTTTTTCAACCGCCTGTGGATCAGACTTTTGTGCCACTTTGAATTCAGTCGCACAGTTTTCGGTAAGTAGACGCGTGATCAAACCACCTACAAATTTATCCGTAGCATTTTTGTCCGATTGACTTATGTTGGAAAACTGCTCAATTTCAGGGTGCGCAGCCATAGCAAAGTAAATCCACTTCGCCAGCGTTTTTCGTTCTTTGCCATTTAATGCGTCAACCAGACAACGCCCGAATTCAGCGGTATTAGCCTGCACACTCATACTTGATAACGCAACCATACCCGCCACTATCCATTTTTTCATAACAACTCCCTCGGTAATTACAGGATTAAAAGCCCTACGCTAATCTGCATAACGCCAAAAAACCAGTAGAAATTACCCTATGTCGGATAACGCCTCACTCAGCAGTGCATGACTGTCGCCGGCATGGATGCTCTTATCACCAGAAAATGCTCGCTTTATTGACCTGTATCCCTTCCCAATCGTATTTATTCCGACAATGAATAACATGGGATGATTTAGTGTTAGTTAAGCCCTGCAGGAAACTCGCAATGTAAATTAAAAATAGGCTTCTTGCATATTTAAACGTTTGCTACGTATTTGTTTCTTTGATTTGAAAATAAAGATATGTCACGTTGCTTGACGTGCACAGTATCTCATACCAGTATGGTTTTTGTGCGATTCGAAAGCACGCTGGTTTAAAACGAGTAGTCAATATACTTTCCTCATGGAACAAGAGTGTTTAACTAGAAAATCAAGGTGTGATTATGAAAATATTCAAAGCGTTATTTGCGTCAGTACTAATGACCCTTTCAGGTGCAGCAGCAAGCGCTGTAAACGTAGAATTTAGTGATGTAAGCAATTTCAAAGATGTCAGAGCAGGCGCGAAAAACTCAATTAAATTCATTGAGAATTTGAAGGCTGATTTAACATATACTTTCAAAAAGAATCTGGATGATATGCCTGATGATTTATTCGTGAATGTGACGTTTCTCGATATCGATTTAGCCGGTGTGGCGGCTGCAAAACTCCCATACCACCGCAGATACATCAGAGAAACCGATTACCCTCGCATGAAATTTCTCATTGAGATAAAAGATAAATCAGGGAACGTCATTTTATCACAGGTTCAAAACATAAAAGAAAAAGCCATAGAGCATACGCTGGCTGATAAACGTAAACTGGCTGATGGCGAAACGCTTTATCTGGAAAAAAAGCTTATCAATCAATACTGCCAGGAAATATTGATTCCTAGCCTGAAAATTTTAGACAACATTTAACCAGATCGTTACTACGTCAGTAGCAGCCTTTTGAGTAAGGCTGCTACTATTCAAGACCAAGAGGAAGCGCTTTTTGGTTTATTCCAATCCGCATGTAGACATAACACTTCACCCTGCCAAATTCATAAACCAACCACTTGATACACCAATAATTTCAGACATATATTGACTATCTATACGGACACCTGTTTTTATCTAACGCGCTTACAGTCTTATAAACGTTTTATGCACTCAGGGGATGCAATAAAATTGAAGTCTAATGGAATAGCAATTGCTCTCATTTTTATTTTAGTACTTGCTGCTTACCCTACAGGTGCATGCGGTTGCATCGACGACGATACAATCCCAACTTTTGTCAAAACATTGCTGTATTTCTTTTATCTCATTCCAGCACCCATTCTGCTTTTAGCGTTAGGGGCACAGGTCAAACATATTGGCTATTACTTCCTTATTTTTGTACTGTCGTGGTTCTCATGGTTGTATCACGAGTTTTTTATCATCCTCTTGCCTACGTTACCGACAATTGGCATGGTTTGGTTGATGCGCAAAAACGCACTTAATAAGCCAACATAGTTTGCTCACTTGCGTTCGCTGGGTGTGATTCTCAATTAAATTCGATTTTTGGACGAAGTAAACCCAATCACACTCAAAGGCTACCTATCGGCATTACGCCTGTGGCGGACAATACACTTGAGTTGCAGTCCACTGCCGCGGACTTTTGCGGTGGCCTTAGAGCGCAATACAAGGAACCGGAATGAAGTATTTAATTTATATACTGATTGCGTCGACACTTGCCCTTCATCAGGCCAGCGCAATTGTTATCCGCCATGATGTAAATGATCAAAAATACCTGGCGCTTGCAGAGCAGTACTCCACGTCTGTTGCGTATGTTGGCGGATGTGCTGCCACCCTGATTGAGCCAACCTGGTTATTGACCGCAGCCCACTGCGTAGAAGGCAAAGAAACCTCACTTTTTCGGGCCAGGCATCTGGAAAAGCCATACCGGATTGCATCGATAATTGTACATCCGAGCTTTACCCGCGCTCATGATGAAAACCATGACATCGCATTAGTGCAGCTTAAAGATCCGATCCTTACCGGTCAGCCTGTCAAACTCTACCAACTGCAGAATGAGTTAAATCAGCCGGTGGTGTTTGTCGGGCGCGGAACCTACGGCAATGGGCAGGATGGCCTGATCAGAGATGATTACCAACAACGAGCGGCAACCAACACCGTCGATGCGGTTACAGAACAAGTAATTGGCTTTACCTTTAATGATCCACAAAACGCTACGGAATTTGAAGGTATCAGCTCGCGCGGCGACAGCGGCGGCCCAGCATTTATTGAGCAAAATAATCAGTTATATGTCATTGGCGTCAGCTCCTATCAGGATGGACGTGGATATGCTGAAGGGCATTATGGCGTCGGCGAATATTACACCCGGGTGTCGACCTACTATCCATGGCTGAGTGAGATTATTCATCAAACCCCAGCAGCGACAGTGACGCAACATGAGCTGATTGTGCAGCTACAAAATAACGATTTAGCCGGGTTCGAGCGTTCGTTGGATAGTGCTCGCCTCCCCGCAGCGCCCGTATTGGAAGAGCTATTTTATCAGGCTGTTTTGCACAACCGCCCTGCGTTTGCAACTGCGTTAATCCAACACGGCGTGCAGATTGAAAACGTAAGGATTCATACCATGTCGGTGTTTGAATTTGCCTTACTGGAGAAGCGCAAAGACTTGTTCAAACAATTGCAGTCGGATTTGACAGATCGCCAACGACTTCATCATCCTGACAGCGCAGTACTGCCCCGGTTTATTGCGGCATTTAAAGATGATCCCTATTTGCTCACTGGCGCAACACAACTGATTAAGCAAGGCGCCAACCTGAACGCGCAAACCAGCGGCGGTGACACTGCACTGATTGTGGCTGGCTGGAACACAAATAACCATGAGTTAGTTCGCTTGCTGGTCGATCAAGGTGCCAATATCAATCTTGCCAACAATAATGGTGACACGCCCAGTATGGACGCGGCCTATTTGGGAAAAATTCAGAATCTGCAGCTATTTATCAAAAACGGTGCCGACCTGTCGTTAAAAAATAAACGGGGCAACAGCGCATTAGATTTAGCTAAACGCAAACAGCATCAGGACGTGATTGACCTTCTCACCACCCACACCGAAACTGAGCACTAATCGCCCCTTTTAGCGCGTTAGTCAAATGTAAAGGTATGTCAGGCAGTGTACTTGTCTGTACTGGCATCGCTTTAGTTCCTCTCTTTTGCCGGTCAATATTATTGACTGGCCACAAAATTCAAATATACTTTACAACTCAAGTATTATTTGAGTACAAATAAATGAGTGATACAGCCAAATATGCGGACATAAGCAAGAGTCTGTGGCTCAATAGCGCCAGAGTCTCTAAGCATTTAGATAGCAGCCTGGGAGCGATTCACGGTATCGGCCTGACCGAATATATGGTGCTGGATAGCCTGATGTGCGCACCAAATCAAGCGCTTCGCCGCATTGATATTGCTGAAGCGCTAGCCCGTACCGCCTCCGGAATCACCCGTATATTGTTACCGATGGAAAAACTCGGATTGGTTTGCAAAGACATTAATCAGCGGGATGCGCGGGTTAGCCTGGTCAAAATCACGCCCGTAGGGCAAGAGTTGTTCCAGCACGCCACCACCACGCTGGAAGCGAAATCGGTGGCGTTACTCAAAAATATCGACAGCAAAAGCGCGGATAAATTTATCGCGCTACTCAACAGCATTTAAGGAAGGCAAATGACTGCAATTACAGGGAGTTGTGTGTGCCAGGCGGTAAAATTCAGCGTTGAAGATCAGTTCCTCTATGCCGGATATTGCCATTGTTCACTATGCCGCAAAGCATCAGGGGCGGCCGGTACCGCTATCGGAGGAATTCAGGCCGACAAGTTCAGGGTGCTCAGTGGTCAGGCGCAGATCAAACGGTTTGTGCGGTCTGCTGAGTCCGTCACCTGCTTCTGCACCAACTGCGGCTCTACCCTGTTTGGTGAGAAACCTGCGTCTGGTCTGATACATGTGCGCTATGGCGCGCTAGATAGCAGCCCCAGCCTGCGGCCACAGGCACATATGCATGTGGCTTCCAAACCTGATTGGTACGAGATTACCGACACCCTGCCGCAATTCAGTGAATTTCCGCCGATGTGACCAACAAAAAAGCCGGGATTACCCGGCTTTTTTAATGCTGTTAATCGCGCCAGCGGCGCACCAAATCGCCGTAATCGTCGATACGACGGTCGCGGAAATAAGGCCAGATGCGTTTGATTTTCTCAGTGCGCGCCATATCCAGCTCTACCAACAGGTTTTCTTCCTGATCGGCGCTAGCCTTAGCCAAAAACTCACCCTGCGGACCGGCAATAAAACTCTGACCCCAGAACTGAATGCCCGGATCGCCTTCCGTTGGCGAAGCTTCAAAGCCGGTACGGTTGGCCACCACCACAGGCAGCGAATTTGCTACCGCATGGCCGCGCTGAATGGTTTCCCATGCACCATGCTGACGGGTGCGCTCTTCCGGCGTATCAGTCATATCCCAGCCAATGGCGGTGGGATAGAACAGAATATCGGCACCGGCCATCGCCATCAGACGCGCCGCTTCCGGATACCATTGATCCCAGCATACCAACACGCCCAGTTTACCCACGCTGGTCTGAATGGGGGTAAAGCCCAAATCGCCCGGGGTGAAATAAAACTTCTCATAAAAACCCGGATCGTCAGGAATATGCATTTTACGGTATTTACCTACCATGCCTTCCTGACGGTCGAATACCACAGCGGTGTTGTGGTAGAGGCCACTGCCGCGTTTTTCAAATAGCGAAGTAACCAGCACGATATCCAGACGTTTGGCTAAATCGCCAAAAAAGTCGGTCGCCGGACCAGGAATGGGCTCAGCTAAATCAAAGTAATCGGTGTTTTCTTCCTGACAAAAATACAGCGTGCTGTGCAGTTCCTGCAGTAACACCAGTTGCGCGCCCTGTTTTGCCAGCGCTTCAACCTGTTCGGCGCTGCGTTGCCAGTTCAGTTGCTTATCGTTGCCGGCAACGGCCTGTTGGACCAGGCCCACTTTCAGTTTGTTTGTCATAACTCAATTACTCCCCGACCAAACTGGTCGCTAAAGGCCGGCTTAAATGTTCCCACCGGAACCTGCATACTAATACAGTGCAGGCTGCCGAATTGTTGCACCAGTGGCAAACAATTCACCGCGACGATGCGATGATTTGGATAGGCTTTTTGCATCACAGCAATTGCCTCATCATCTTCCGGTTGTTGATATACCGGGCACAACACCTGGCCGTTATTAATTAAATAGTTTGCATAAGATGCCGGCAGACGCTCACCATCCTGATTAAAAATCTCAGGCAGTGGCAGTTCAAATATCTGGCAATCCGGACGATCCGCGCGCACTTCCTCAACCAGTGCCTGCAATCCGGCAAAATGGTCATCCTGCGGGCGGTTATAGCAGCTTTGAATTACCAGGCCCTTATCTGGGGTAAAGCGCACCAGGGTATCGATATGCCCATCGGTGTCATCACCTTCTAAATGGCCGTTTTCGTAAATGCTAACCTTGGTGGCACCCAAAAACTCCATAAAACGCTGTTTATAGATGGCCAGTGGCATTTCGCCGTTACGCTCGGGGTTCTGCAAACACAGTGAGGTGGATAACAAATGCCCCTCGGCATCGATTTCCAGCGCCCCACCCTCGCACACCATATCTATGGTTTGCAGCGGTTTATTCAAGTGCGCGGCAAAAATTCGCTGATTGATCTGGTTATCTTTACTGGCGTCGAACTTGTTACCCCAGCCATTAAAGGTGTACTCAACCGGGGTCAGGTCGTCCAGCGTGAGGAATCCATAGTCGCGTAACCAGGTATCGTTATAGTCCGCCTTAACCAGCAGCACAGAGGCGGCATCACCTGCCAACTGATGAAAACGTGGGATTTTTTCAGGGCGGATCAACAAGACCACCGCGCAGTTTTCCGCGTTGATATGCTGGATCAGATTTACATAAACCTGCTCAACCTGGCTCAACCATGGCGCCCAATCGGTTTGCTCATCCGGCCAGGCTAAAATCACGGCTTCCTGCGCCGCCCACTCAGGCAACAATCTGTGTTTCATCGTACTCTCGGCACTTGTAAGAAATAAGTGCGGAATTATAGACACTTAGCCAATCAACACCAGCATCAGAGGCGACTTTTTCGCGGTTTTTTCAGTTGTGTGTTGCTTGCTCAGCGTGCTAGAATTCGCCGCCTTTTTTATTGGCTTGGCTGATAGGAAAGATCATGTGTGTTTTTGGTCGCGGAAACACACGAATTCAACTAATTGGAGTTTTTATAATGTCTCAAGCAATTTTCAATCTGGATGCAGTAGTCCGTACTGACCTGGGGAAAGGTGCGAGCCGCCGCCTGCGTCATGAAGACAAAGTACCTGCTATCCTGTACGGTGCTGGCAAAGAGCCGGTTGCCCTGACTCTGGAGCACAACGAAGTAATTCAGGCTCAAGAGTTCGAAGCTTTCTACAGCCACGTTCTGACTCTGAACATCGGCGGTGAAAAAGTAGAAGCACTGGTAAAAGACATGCAACGTCACGCATACAAGCCAAAAGTTACTCACATTGACTTCCTGCGCGTTGATGCAACACACGCTGTAACGGTTACTGTTCCACTGCACTTCATCAACGAAGCAACTTCTAAAGGTGTTAAAGAGCAAGGCGGTCACGCTGAGCACCACCTGGCTGACGTTCAAGTAAGCTGTTTAGCTGCTGATCTGCCAGAGTTCATCGAAGTTGACCTGCAAAACGTTGAACTGGGTCACACCGTTCACCTGTCCGAGCTGACTCTGCCTAAGGGTGTTACCCTGGTTGAGCTGGCCAAAGGCGCTGATCACGACCAAGCTGTTGTGACTATCAAAGCTCCTAAAGGTGGCGCTGCTGAAGAAACTTCAGAAGAAGCTGCTGAGTAATTTGCTTTAAAGCATTGTCCGGCTGCCACCATTAGGTGGCAGCTTTTTTTTAGGAGCCAGTTAAGTGACTCAATCCACTAATGACAATGCCATTCACCTCATCGTTGGGTTAGGTAACCCCGGTGCGGAATACGCGCAAACCCGCCATAACGCTGGTGCCTGGTTTGCCGAATTATTGTGTCAGCGATTTAATGCTCAGCTAACACTGGAAAACAAATTTTTTGCCCGCACTGCCCGCTTCAATATCGAAGGTCAGGAAGTGCGTGTAATGATCCCCACCACATACATGAACCTAAGTGGTAAGGCCGTCTCCGCTGTGGCGAACTTTTACCGTATCGCCCCTGCCAATATACTGGTTGCCTTTGATGAGCTGGACTTGCCAGCCGGTGTCGCCAAATTTAAATTCGGCGGTAGTTCGAGCCAAAACGGGATCAAAGATATCGTGTCCAAGATGGGCAATAATCGCGATTTTCATCGCTTGCGCATCGGTATTGGCCACCCGGGTGACCGCAATAAAGTCACCGGTCATGTGCTGGGTAAGCCCGCACAGGACGAACAAACTAAAATTGATGCAGCCATTGATGAAGCTGCCCGTTGCGTGGAGGTCTGGTTTAAACAGGATCTTCTCAAAGCTACGCAACGTTTACACAGTTTTAAAGCGCCATAGCGCAACACTATTTACGCGCAACTGCGCATTGACGAGGATTCACACATGGGTTTTAAATGCGGCATTGTTGGATTACCCAACGTCGGCAAATCAACTTTGTTCAACGCGTTAACCAAAGCGGGCATCGAAGCAGCTAACTTCCCGTTTTGTACCATTGAGCCAAACACTGGCGTGGTACCTGTACCGGATTTGCGCCTGGATGCACTGGCCAAGATCGTTAACCCTCAGCGCGTGCTGCCTACTACCATGGAATTCGTGGATATCGCCGGCCTGGTAGAAGGTGCATCGAAAGGTGAAGGCCTGGGTAACAAGTTCCTGGCTAACATCCGCGAAACCGATGCGATTGGTCACGTTGTTCGCTGTTTCAACAACGACAACATCGTGCACGTTGCCGGAAAAGTCAGTCCGAAAGATGATATCGATGTCATCAACACCGAACTGGCGCTGGCAGATCTGGAAACCACCGAAAAAGCCATGCTGCGCGTAGCAAAGCGTGCAAAAGGTGGTGACAACGACGCCAAATTCGAAATGAAGGTACTGGAAAAGGTTAAACCGCACCTGGATGAGGGCCACCTGCTGCGCTCACTGGAATTAAGCAAAGAAGAACATGCTGCCATCGCATATATGAACTTCTTAACTCTGAAACCGACCATGTACATCGCCAACGTTAACGACGATGGCTTTGAAAACAATCCGTTACTGGATCAGGTTAAAGACATCGCGGCGGCCGAAAATGCCGTGGTTGTGGCAGTCTGTGCCGCCATCGAAGCAGAAATCGCTGAACTGGAAGACGACGAAAAAGCCGAGTTTATGGAAGATATGGGGCTGGAAGAGCCAGGCCTGAACCGCGTTATCCGCGCCGGTTATGATTTGCTTAGCCTTAACACTTACTTCACCGCGGGTGTCAAAGAAGTGCGCGCCTGGACCTTCCCGGTTGGCTCAACCGCGCCGCAGGCAGCCGGTAAAATCCATACCGATTTTGAAAAAGGCTTTATCCGCGCCGAAGTCATCGGCTTTGATGACTACATCGCCAATAACGGCGAGCAAGGCGCCAAAGACGCAGGTAAATGGCGTTTGGAAGGTAAAGAATACCGCGTCAAAGACGGCGACGTGATTCACTTCCGTTTTAACGTGTAAACGTTTCAAAAAGCTCCCAGACGGGAGCTTTTTTATTGGCTAATCCGCCCCAACACATCCGCATCCTTGACGTAACTACACATAATCACTAGGTTTTAAGCAATATAGTGGTGGTTGTAGATACTTTTTACGCGCGCGTTATCCAGGTCTTTCGGTAGTTACCCCCGGGTACATTGACCAGGCTTATCCGGACAATTACGGAGGTCCCGATGCCACATATACCGATGTCCAGCCCCATTTATGTTGATGGCGCATCCCAACGCTTGCATGCCCTGTCTCTGTGGAGTCAGCCATGAACGACCAATACGCCTCGCTGGTCGTTACCTCTGCCATTTTGATGCTGCCAATTATCCCCGCCGCCATCATCTATTTGCTGCTGACCCCGAAAAATGCCAAAAACAAAAACGAATCCAGTGGCGAATATGAAGGCCAGTTTTTCAACGCGGGTAAATTCAAAATGCGTTTTAACGTATTTGGCTCTACCGCCACCTATATTCTGGTGCTGGCGGCGGGTTATCTCATTCATTCCGATATTGAGCGACAACATCAGAAGCAGCTGTCGATGCAAAACCAGCAGGCTTGGCTGGTCGAAGTCCCGGTCAAATTGCGTGATGAAAACGGCCCGCTACAAGCCAACAATCAGGAAATGCAGCAGGTGATGGTTACGCTGGAACCCGGCAATCTGGATGCCTCTGCCAGCCGGGTGGAATTTTGGGTGGTACCCAGCAACGAAAAATTCCCCACCGCCAATTTTTCCATGGCAGGCGCGCTAAATCGCGAAACACTGGATCTCAACAGTGAAGAAAAGGTCATCCGCGACCACAGCAAACGAAAATTAACCAGCACCGTACCCGTGTGGCTGGAAGTGGGGGCACCCTATGCGCAATAAACCTTATCCTATTAAACGCTGGGCAATATTACTGCTGTTATTGGTCATCAGCCCGATTGCCAACGCTACCGACGTGCGCGGCCGGGTGGAATTTCGCGCCCGTAATGGCATGAATTACCCGATGAATGGCGCGTTTGTGCAATTTTGTATCGTCAACACCAACAACTGCGCCGGTTACACCACAGGTTACGATGGCATGTACTATCTACGCCTCGTGCCGGGTGCCTATTACATCGTGATCAATGGCCGCGTGTTTCAGCAGATTTCTGTGCCGAATACACGCAATATCGATATTCCGCCGATAATTGGTAACTGATATGAAACGCCTGCTACTTGCAACCTATTGTTTGTCCTTGCCTGCGCTGGGATGTGATGTGGAGGTCGATGGCCAGGACCTGTTAAATATGTTGCAACAGTCTGGACACAGGCCCGAACACAGCTGTTTTGAAGCGGATCTGAGTAAAAATCACTTCTTCGCCTTTCCCGAACAAGATTGTGAGGTAATTTTTGACAGCAATGATTGGCTCTCAAGTGACTGGCAGGTAAAACGCGTGATGGGTAATGGTACGTTTAGCTTAAAACGCGAAGCTTCTCAGTTGATTATTACCATCGACGCGGCCGGAGGCTTTCGTCTTGGTACGTTGGTTTTCAGCACTGACGCCGAAGACTGCAATGATATTCAGCTGGAAGATATCCTTAAATAGCCTCGCCAGCCCGGCTTATCTCCTTTTCAGTTAACGCAACTTGAATTGATCAATCATCGCGCGTGCTTTACCGAAATTATCATTTAACGTCGCCATCAGGCCGTTGGCGGATTCACAGCGTTCGAGGGTTTTTTCTGCTGTCGTGGCGACATGCAAAACGTTGTGGTTAATATCCTGACTCACCGTAGTTTGCTCTTCGGCTGCTGATGCAACCTGAGCAAGAATATCGTCCATTTCCTGCATAATGCGAGAAAGCTGTGCAAGATCCTCAGCGCTATGGTACACCCGCTCTGATGCCTGCTTAGAACTATTCTGGCTCTTTTCCATTTGTGCTTGCGCGCCATCGCTGCTGGCACGTAATGCATTAACCAGACTGTAAATTTCTTCAGTGGACTGTTGAGTCCGTTTGGCCAGATTACGCACCTCATCGGCCACCACCGCGAATCCACGACCTTGCTCGCCGGCACGCGCAGCCTCAATCGCCGCATTCAACGCCAGCAAATTGGTCTGTTCGGCTATGCCTTCAATGGTATTCACCAGCCCCTGAATCGATTGGCTGCTCTCTACCAATTTACGTAAAATCGCGTCAGTTTCGTCGATTTCACGCAGCAGGGTATCAAAGGTGCTGCGGGTGTTGTTCATGGTGGTGGTAGTACTCACCAGCTTAGTCCGGATTTCGCTACTTTTACTCGCTGCATCCTGCATATTCCTCGCAATTTCGCCGCTGGTTTGCGCCATTTCGGTGACCGCGGTGGCAATCATACCAGTCTGATGTTGTTCCGTCTGTGAGGCTTTATAGGTTTGCTGAGTACTGTTATCCATCGCGGATAGTGACGAACCGGTTGCCGAGATGCACTGGGCAATTTTCAGCATGGCCTCGCTGACTTCTGCAATATGACGATTAAATGCACGCGCGATGGCACCCAATTCGTCATAGCCATCATCGTTGATCTGTTTTGAGAAATCCTTATCTTCGGCGGCCGATTGCAACATTGTGCGGATCGTTGCGACACGCTTGCGCAAATGCCGGTACTGCAAAGTAAGGTACCAAGCCACGGCGGCAGAAAACGCCGCTACCAGCAACAACCAGAGCCAGCGTTTCCATACCAGCGTACTGGCATCCGTTTCCGCTTGCAGCACGATTTGCGCCGCCAGATTGTCGGCCAGATTTTTAATATCACCTATGCGGTTAGTCGCTATGGCAAACCAGTCTGCCGGCCCATTAATCATGTTGAGGTCTGCGGTATTGCTGAATTGATTGGCTATGGTGGCAACCTGTTGCCAGTGGGTGAGCAACTTGTATTCGTTTAAAGCTTTGAGTGTGTCGGCATCGGCTAGGCGTTCAATTTGCTGCATGTAATGGCGTTCATCCAGCATAAAGCGGCTGATTTGCTCATGCCGGCGTTCGCCGGTTTGGCCAGCAGCAAACACGCCATTGAGCGCTCCGCGCACCTGCCCGGCCCGTTCTTTCAACCATAACAAGCTCAGCCAGGTCGACACTTTGGCGGACAAGTCAGGATCGTTGATGTCAGTGCTGGCCAGGCGGATCCCATCCAGCGCAACCGTGTTGATATTGGAATAAAAGCCAAATGCTTGGCTACCCTGCAGCTTATCCACATCAGAGCGCAGCGTTACCTTACCCGCCAGCGCCTGATTCAGGGGTGTGAAAATATGCTCAATATCTTTGGCTGGTATCGCTTCAAGCTGATTGCTTTGGATCAGGCTCTGTAAATTCTCTACCGCGGCATCCGCTTTTAGCCGCTGGGCTTTCACGGCATCGCCATTTTTCTCGCCGCGACTGCCCAAGAAACCCGCCGTCAGGCCGCGTTCCACTGCATGCTGATGGGCTACATTATCCAGCGCTTTGGCCAGAAGTACCGTCTGTTCGGTTCGGCTTGCCGCTTCGATATCCTGGTTAATTTGCCCAATCCATAACCAGAAACCCACACTGGCAAGGGCAGAAGGCAACAGGAATGCCATAAGTAACAGACGGTTTATGGATAACGCGGGAAACAGCACCTGTGGGTTCTCCTGTAATTTTCGACCAATCCAGTATAGAACAGCGCCGAAATTAGCAAGTATTTGTTGTAAAGCCCGCGTCCATTCCCGCAATGATAATGGACTCTACTCTTTAAAAAGCGCACAGAATTACCTGCATAGACTCTGTAAGTAGCTGTTTTTTTTATATTTATTTCATCACATTCACTTTACATGAATTGGTTTCTTATCTAGCTTATTTTTGTAGCCGTAAGTTGCTACTCGTAATTCTAAGGAGAGATAAATGAAAAAATTACTATGTACGTTAGGTGTCATAGGTGCGGTACTTTCTGCAGTTGGTTGTAATAGTACAAACACCACTCAAGACGGCTTTGCGCAAAGTAGTCTGAATAACGAAAAACGCTCAATGGAATGGTGTCAGGAAAACTATTCATCTGCGTCTGTGAGCACCAAGCAAAGACAGAATAATGCACGTTTCTGTGATTCAGGTGCACGAGCGGCCTATAATGAGGCACGCGAAAAGGCAGAAGCCCCGGAAAAAACCGACTCTGTTCAATAACGCTTAACTCATTAATGCGGTGACGCTGTTGTTCGAGTCACCGCCATTCCCTATTTGATTCCCATCTAATCCAAACGGCCACTATTGTTCGTAACTTACAGCAACCATCAGATGCTTTGCAGAGCGTAAAAATGTAACGAGTTTTTACAGATAATGCTCTGTTTGACACTTTAAGGTACATTGGCAAACTTTGGTCAGTTTGACCGTAAACAGGGAAATGGAGAAAACCATGCGATTACTTGGAGTTGCATTGATTGGACTTGTGGCGCTTAACGGCTGCTCGCAGGACAAATCTGCGCAATCGACTGAAATAAAACAGGCCGCCCTGCCCGAAGGCGTGACCTTGCTGGAAACCCATCAGGGACAAGCCGGCAAACTGGCTATCCCGTATAAAAAGTATCAACTCAGCAACGGCCTGACCGTGGTACTGCATGAGGACAAATCTGACCCTCTGGTGCATGTGGACGTAACCTACCATGTGGGCTCTGCCCGTGAAGAAGTGGGTAAGTCTGGTTTTGCGCACTTTTTCGAGCACATGATGTTCCAGGGCTCGGAAAATGTCGGCGACGAGCAGCACTTTAAGATCGTGACCGAGTCTGGCGGTACCCTAAACGGCACCACCAACACCGACCGCACCAACTATTTCCAGACCGTGCCTAAAAACCAACTGGAAAAGATGTTGTGGCTTGAGTCAGATCGCATGGGCTATTTGCTCGATGCCGTGACGCAGGAAAAATTTGAAGTACAACGCGCCACCGTGAAAAACGAGCGTGGTCAACGTTACGATAACCGCCCTTACGGTTTACTGTGGGAAAAAGCCGGTGAAGCCATGTATCCGGCGGGTCACCCATACTCCTGGAGCACCATCGGTTATGTAGAAGATTTGGATCGCGTTGATGTTAACGATCTGAAAGCCTTCTTCCTTCGCTGGTATGGCCCGAACAATGCCACTCTGACTATCGGTGGTGACATTGACGAGCAACAAACGCTGGCGTGGGTAGTTAAATATTTTGGTGATATTCCAGCCGGCCCGGAAGTGGACGATGCACCAAAACAACCTGCCGTGCTGACAGAAAATCGTTATCTGACTCACCCGGACAAAGTGCATATGCCACTGTTGTGGTGGTCAATGCCGACTGTGTACGCCCGTCATGCCGACGAGCCGGCTCTGGATGTACTGGCCAATATCCTCGGTGGTGGCAAAACTTCACTGTTCTACAAAAACCTGGTGAAAACCGGTGATGCCGTGCAGGCCAGCGTGTTTCATACCTGTAAAGAATTAGCCTGTGAATTCGTCCTGTATTCACTGGCTAACCCAGCCAAGGTGCCATCACTGAAACAGCTGAATGACACCATGCAAGCCACTTTTGCCGAGTTCGAACAACGCGGCGTGACAGATGACGATCTGAACCGCACTAAGATGGAAATCGAAGCCGGTAAAGTGTTCGGGTTACAGACCGTACGTGGCAAAGTGTCGCAGTTAGCCTTAATGGAAACCCTGTATCACACACCTGATTTGGTGCAGGAAGACATTGATCGTTACGCAGCTGTCACCAAAGAAGACGTTATGCGCGTCTACAACACCTACATCAAAGACAAGCCAAAAGTCGTGCTGAGCATCGTACCGGAAGGCAAAGAAGAGATGCAGGCCCATGAGCCGAGCTTCAAGTTCGAACGTCAACTGACCGACATCACGCTGGTTAAGGCCGACGATTTAGAACTTCGCAAAGCCATTAGCAGTTTTGACCGTTCAGTTGTGCCACCGGCAGGTGCCAACCCAACCACTCAGGTGCCGGATTTCTGGACCAGTGAGCTGAAAAACGGCATCACAGTAGTCGGCGCGATTAACAGCGAAACCCCAACGGTTTACCTGCAAATGAGTCTGGAAGGCGGCGCGTTGCTTGATCCGAAAGACAAAGCAGGTCTGGCGGGCATGACCGCGGCGATGATGAACGAAGCGACGCAAAACTACAGCAATGAAGAACTGGCGAACCAGCTTGATTTGCTGGGTAGTTCCATCAGCTTCTCCAGCGGTGAGCGTTTTACCACAGTGAACGTCAGTGCTCTGACCCGCAATCTGGATAAAACCCTGACCCTGCTGAAAGAAAAACTGCTGCGTCCTAAATTCGACGAGGCGGATTTTGAGCGTCTGAAAGCTCAAACATTACAATCTATTCAGCAATCAATGAAAGAGCCTGGCGCTTTGGCTGAGCTGGCTGAATTGCAAGTACTGTATGGCAACGAGCACCGTATTGGTGTGCCAAATGGCGGCACCATGACCACCGTTAGCGCCATCACGCTGGACGACGTCAAGAACTTCTACGCGAAGTATTATTCACCGGCCAAAGCCAATATCGTGGTTGTTGGTGACCTGCCGCAAGATAAAGTCCTGCCAAAACTGGCCTTTGTCGGCAATTGGCAAGGTGCGGATTACGCTATGCCAACTTTCGCAGACTTCCCTGCTTATGAAGGCCCGGTGATTCACTTTGTCGACAAGCCAGGTGCAGCGCAATCTGTGGTGACCATGGTTAAACATGCAATGCCGTTTGATAAGCTGGGCGATTATTACCGCAGCGGGCTGATGAACTTCCCGTTGGGCGGTGCATTCAACAGCCGTATCAATCTGAATTTGCGTGAAGATAAAGGCTACACCTACGGTGCTCGCGCTGGCTTTAGCGCCGACAAAGAGCGCGGCACCTTCAGCATGAGCGCGTCGGTGAAAAAGGACAACACCGGTGACACCCTGCGCGAAATGGTCAAAGAACTGTCTGATTATCAATTACATGGTATGACTGACGATGAACTGGCGTTTATGCGTAAAGCGATTGGTCAGCGTGATGCGCTGAAATATGAATCGCTGGGTCAGAAAGCGGGCTTCCTGCGTACCTTGCTGACTTACGATATGCAACCGGCTGATATCGATGCCCGTAATGCCCTGGTGCAAACCATCAGCAAAGACGAGCTTAATGCTTTGGCCGCGAAATACGTGGATCCAAATTCCATGCAGATCGTGATTGTCGGTGATAAAGAGACGGTTCTGCCGCAACTGAGTGAGTTCCCTTACCCGATTGTGGAAGTGACGATCAATCCATAAGTCTCAGTAATCGAATGAAAAACGGTGGCAATAGCCACCGTTTTTGTTTTAATTATGCGTACAAAGGAGAGTTTGAATAAAAATGGAATTTGCAGATCATCCCATCGCATTACTCATCGTCATCATTTGCAATTGGCCAGTGTATAAAACACTCGCCAAGTTGTTTTTTGGCGAACAATACCAAGATTTTGCTGAATGTCTGAAATATGTCGCTCAAGCCAATTGGTACAGTGCATTGAGGGGAAAATATTGGGAAGATTTTTGGGCAACATTCAAATTCAATACCTTTATTATTTGCTGTATCGGATGGACATTGGCCATCACAGAAGTCGTGGCACGTGTTTTTCTGAATTAAATCGTTTTAATCAGCCTCTTTTATGGCATGACGCAAATATGCTCTTAAGCCCATTCCCATCCAGCGTTTAAACGCTTTAGCAAACGCGCTTTCATCCGCGTATCCCAGGCAAAATGCCAGCGCGGCCTGACTGATTGGGCCCTGCTTTAACAACTGTAATGCATGGTTTTTTTTCACCTGATCGGACAGGGTTTTAAACGAATGGCCACAGTCAGCCAGCCGCCGGTTAAGCTGCCGTTCGCTGATCCACATACGTTTGGCCAGCTGCTCACGGGTTAACACGGGATCCTGCTCCAGAAACTGCTCGGCTCGGGCCATAAAATCCTGTGGGTTGAGCGATTTTAACTGGCGCTGTGCCAGTGCCAGCATATTGGCGCGAAACGCCGGATTGGCCGGATTAACAATTTTTTGCCAGTCACTGCGTTTAAACAGCAACATATTGCGGGGCTGCTCGAAGCGAATATCACTAATGCCAAATGCTTGCCGATACACATCTGGCTGGGCTGGTGCAGCGCGCTGAAAATGCACCGACAAGGGCAACAATGACTGACCTGCTAACCAGCGTGTACCGTTTAATAAACACAATAAAATCGTGTCCAGGCGCATGTCTTTCGCCGCGCTAAAGGTAGGTTCGTAATACAAACCAATGCCCTGTCCTTCGCTGACTTTGTTGAATCGTCCGCCCTCACCTACCAAAGCCGAGAAGTTTACCAGCGCATCCACCGCAGCCGATAAATCCGGGCTGCTTAACACCAGATATCCCAGCGTATCGAAATGGCCCGGTTGCAGTTTTGCGCCAATTTCCAGCCCCATTACGCCCGCATGATCCTGCGCTTCAATCTCCAGCCACAGCGCATCCTGCAACGCCATCGGCAGGCGTTGCTCGTTACTGATCGAGCCGATGGCGCGCTTTAACAGCGGCGGAATTTTCAGGCCCAATAGCTCGGCCTGAGCCAGGATGGCCTTGGTAAAACTGGGGGTAACCGAATGAGTGGTATTAGTCAAAACCGCGCTCCTTTTGTCCCATTCTAACCCTAACGCGTCCCATTTTAACCATTTTTATTTCATTCGGTTGGATTAGCATGACTCATATCAGGAAATAAGCAGAGAACCCTATGTTACCGATTGCCGTTATTGGTGCAGGCCCGATGGGCTTATGTACGACCCGCCGCCTGCTTGAACAGGGCTTTGACGTGGTTGGCTTTGAAATTCACGATAATGTGGGTGGATTATGGGATATCAGCAGTGCCACCAGCACTATGTACGAGTCCGCCCATCTGATCAGCTCTAAACGCATGACGGAATTCCGTGATTTCCCAATGGATGAGAGTGTCGCCACCTACCCCCGTCACGATGCCATGGCGCAGTATTTTCGCGATTACGCTAAGCACTTTGATTTAACCCGTCACTACCGTTTCAGCACGCGGGTTGAAAAAATCGAAAAACAGCAGGATCACTGGCGCGTTGATTTCAGCCATGGGGGCCAGCAGGACAGCATTGCGGTACAGGCAGTCATGCTGGCCAATGGCACGCTGCACGAACCCAATCGCCCGACGTTTGCCGGCCAGTTTGACGGCGAACGATTGCACAGTGCCGATTACAAAGATGCCGCCATTTTTGCCGGCAAACGGGTACTGATTATTGGCTGTGGTAACAGTGGCTGTGATATTGCCGTTGACGCAGTGCACCGTGCGGCATCCGTGGATATGGTAGTGCGCCGTGGCTATTACTTTTTACCCAAGTTTGTCATGGGAAAGCCGACGGACACCTTAGGCGGTAAATTACGTTTGCCCAACCGGATTAAACAGTGGGTCGACGGCACCCTGGTCAGGCTGATTTCCGGTAAACCCAGTGATTTTGGCTTACCGGATCCCAACTACCGCATGTATGAGTCGCATCCTGTGGTCAATTCCATGTTTTTGCATCATATCGGCCATGGGGATGTCACGGTGCGGCCTGGCATTCAGTCGCTGCAACCTAAGGGGGTTAACTTTGAGGATGGCAGCACGGCAGAATACGATCTGATTCTGGAAGCCACTGGCTATAAGCTGCACTACCCCTTTATCGATGCCAAACACCTGAATTGGCAGGGTGATGCCCCGGCGCTGTATCTCAATACCTTTACCCCGGCACACGATAATCTGTTTGTGATGGGCATGGTAGAAGCCTCCGGGCTGGGTTGGCAGGGGCGTGACGATCAGGCTCAACTGGTAGCACGCTTTATGCAAACCCGCCGGGACAATCCCGATAAGGCACTGGCGTTTATGCATAAAGTGCGACGCAATTGCACCAGCCGCATCGACGGCGGCTTGCAGTATCTGAATGTTGCGCGAATGGCGTACTATGTGCACAAACAGGATTATTTACAGCAACTTAAGCTGGATATGGCCGAACTGGCCGAGGGGTAACGCGTGTCGACAGAGAGCTTGTGGCTATTAAATGGCATTCTTGCCCTGATGATGTTCGGCATTGCCCTGTCGTTACATCCGACTGATTTTAAACGGGTGGTCAAACACCCTCGCGCCCCGCTGGTGGGTATGCTGGCGCAGTTTTTGTTGCTGCCACTGGCCAGCTTCGGGCTGACCATGCTGTTGCCGCTATCGCCGGAGGTAATGTTGGGGATTTTACTGGTCGGCAGTTGCCCGGGCGGCAGTTTTTCTAACATTATGACGTTTCTGGCCAAAGGCAACGTGGCGTTGTCGGTGAGCATGACCGCGCTGGCCAGCGTGGCAGCTGCGTTAATGACGCCCTTTAATTTCGCCTTATATGCCAGCTTAAATCCGCACACTGCGGCCTTGTTACAACGTATTCATGTGCCGGTGGAAAATATTTTCCTGATCGTCACGCTGGTGCTGGCAATTCCGCTATTACTGGGGCTGTGGGTGGCACGGATTGCACCGGGATTTGCGCATCATACCCAGCGCCACTTCAGGCTCATTTCGTTGCTTACGCTGTTTGGTTTTGTCGGTATTGCGCTGGCGAAAAACTGGCAAACCTTTGTGGCGGGTGCCGGATTTTTCTTACTTGTGGTGGTACTGCATAACGCCATGGCACTGGGCATTGGCCGTTTATGCGCCAAAGTCGCCAGGGTCGGTGATAAAGATGCGCGCGCCATTACCCTGGAAGTGGGGATCCAGAATTCCGGCCTCGGTCTTGGCATCATCTTTACCTTTTTCAGCGATTTGCAGGGCATGGCCATCGTCGCTGCTGCGTGGGGGATCTGGCATCTGGTCAGTGGCCTGGCGTTAAGTCATTACTGGAGCCGCCGGGAGCCACAGGCATGAAACGTATTTTAATTACTGGCAGCGAGGGTTATATCGGCCGTGCGCTGGTTAATAAACTCAGTGAACATTATGTACTGGGTGTCGATATTCAGCCGGCCAGCAGCTTGCAAGCGCCCCACTACCAATATGTGCCGATGGACATCCGCGATAACGGCTTGTCAGCGCTTATCGCCGAACACAATATTGAGCAGGTAGTGCATCTGGCCAGCGTGATGAACCCGGGACAGGATCCCCAGCGCGATTACGATATCGATATTAATGGCACACAAAATGTGCTGGATGCGAGTGTGGCCAATGGCGTGACGCAATTGATTGTGACCAGTAGCGGCGCTGCCTATGGTTACCACGCCGACAATCCTGCGTGGTTAACCGAACAACACCCGCTACGCGGCAATTCGGCATTTTCCTACAGTCACCACAAACGCCTGATTGAGAGCATGTTGCGCGATGCGCGGACCAAACATCCGCAACTGCGCCAGTTGGTGTTGCGCCCGGGTACCGTGCTTGGGCAACACACCAACAACTTAATTACCCGTTTATTTCAGCGCCCGCGCATGCTGAAAATTGCCGGCAGTCCATCACCGTTCGTGTTTATCTGGGATGAGGACGTCATCGGGATTATTTGTCAGGGGATCGAGCAACAGCGAGATGGAATTTTTAATCTGGCCGGCGATGGTGCCCTGAGCATCGATGAGATCGCAGCCACCCTGCATAAACCCTTGTTAACCTTGCCGGCCGGCTTACTTAAAGCAATGCTGTGGATTGGCAGGCTGTTTAAGCTGACCCCTTATGGGCCGGAGCAGTTGGATTTTTTACGTTATCGTCCGGTACTGGACAATCAGGCGCTTAAACAGCAATTTGGTTACATCCCGCGAAAAACTTCGCAACAGGTGCTGGAATTTTATGCACGGCACAATGGATTGCTGCCATGAAGCCAAAAGCCATTATCACCGGTGCAGCATCCGGGCTGGGTAAAGACCTGGCCATCCTGCTGGCACATAATTATCAGCTGGTACTGGTTGATCGCGACCAAACCGGCCTGAATAATCTCCAACAGACGCTGCCGGGGCATGACACTTATGTGTTGGATCTGTGTGATCCCGTTGCACTGCAGACATTTTGCCGGCATATCCAGGCGCATCATGGGGATCTGGCCTTACTGATCAATAATGCCGGCATTACCCATCGCTCACTGGCCAGTGTCACCGAACCGGACGTGATTGAACGGGTCATGCAGGTGAATTTCTTCGCGCCGGTGCGTTTAGCCCATGCTCTGCTGCCGTTACTTACGCAAAATAACGGCGCGGTGGTGAATATCAGTTCCATGGCAGGTTGGATGCCGGTCACCGAGCGTGCCGGTTACTGTGCGTCAAAGGCTGCGCTGCATCAGTATTTTGAAACACTGCGCGCCGAGACGTCGCTGCACATAGTAAATGTCTACCCTAGCTTTCTGGCCACCGCCATCGAACAAAACGCACTGGGTGGCGATGGGCAAACCGCCCCGCAGGCACGCACTGTGGTGGGCAAGGTACAAAGCAGTCAGTGGATGGCAACGCGGATCATTCACGCAGTGCAAACCCGCAAGCCACGTGTTTATGGCGATCGCCTGACCTATTTTGCCAGTGTGCTCTATCGCCTGTGGCCAGGTGCCTATTTTTACCTGATGAAACGTAACCTGAAGGCCAAAACATGATGTGGTGGCTGATGATTTGCATCGTGTTTGCCTTCGGCGTCGAAGCCATGACCGGCTTTGGCAGCATCGTATTGGCTTTATCCCTTGGTGCACTGGTGTATTCCATTCCGGAATTGGTCACTTTGCTGGTACCGCTGAATCTGGTGATGACCCTGCCCCTGTGTATTCGACTGCGCCAACATATTCAGTGGCGGTTATTGCTCACCCGTTTATTACCCCTGATGGCGGTGGGTACCCTGCTCGGGCAAGCCTTATTGCCCTGGGTTAACCCGGATTGGTTGAAGTTGGTGTTTGCGATGTTAATTACCTGGTTTGCCCTGCGCGCTCTATTAAAATCCCAGGCGCTCGCCCTGCCCACTGGCATTGCCAATGGCCTGATTACCCTGGCGGGAGTGACCCACGGCTTATTTGCCTCCGGTGGCCCGTTGCTGGTGTATGCACTGGCGCGCAGCCAACTTCCCAAAGCGCAATTTCGCGCAACACTGTTGTTTGTGTGGCTATGTCTTAACAGCGTATTAAGCCTGTGGTTTTTATTTAGTGGCCGGTTTGAAGGACAATGGCCGGCATTGTTACAATTAGTCCCCGCTGTGCTGCTGGGTATGTGGTTAGGGAATCGCCTGCATCACAAAATTGATGCGCAACGTTTCCTGCCCAGCGTATTTGCGATCCTGCTGTTGGTGTCGGTCATTTTGCTGGTCACTTCATTACAACAGGTCGCTGGATAAGGATTTTTTGCTTAATCCAAACGCAAATTGCTCAGTGAACAAGCAATCGAATCCCGCACTGTTCAGATAGTAGGCAAACGAGCAAGAACAGCGAAAAAAGGGGTTGACGCTGTTAGGTGTCATACGCATAATACGCGCCACTTAACGACGCAGGCCATCTGGCACAGTGTTGAAGAGTTCCTTAGGTTGGCTACGTAGCTCAGTTGGTTAGAGCACATCACTCATAATGATGGGGTCGCAGGTTCGAATCCCGCCGTAGCCACCAAACTTGCGGAAGTGGTGAAATTGGTAGACACGCTGGATTTAGGTTCCAGTGCTTCACGGCGTGAGAGTTCAAGTCTCTCCTTCCGCACCATTACTGGGGTATCGCCAAGCGGTAAGGCAGCGGGTTTTGATCCCGCCATTCGTTGGTTCGAATCCAGCTACCCCAGCCACCTTCTGGTCAATGGCAATGTGTAACATCTGCGGTTGACAATTGTACCGTCTGTTGGGGTATCGCCAAGCGGTAAGGCAGCGGGTTTTGATCCCGCCATTCGTTGGTTCGAATCCAGCTACCCCAGCCACTTTACAGTGAGAAAAAGCCTGCTTTTTAGCAGGCTTTTTTGCGTCTGGTGGTCAGTAAAAATGCCCCTTCTGCCCCGCAGATTATTCGGAATTCATCCGTCTTTGCCGAAGGCGTCACGCAGCATTGCCCCATTTACTGGACAGATCCCCGCACTGTTTGACATTATCGGCGCAGAATAATAACGCCTCATTCAGGGAACACGACTTTGATCGACACGATTGTCTCCGCTATTAACAGCTTTTTCTGGAATTACTACGTACTGCTGGTCATGCTGGCCGCATGTGGTTTCTGGTTTACCTGGAAACTTAACTTCATCCAGTTTACCCATTTCCGCCATATGTTTGGTGTCATGCGTGGCGGTATGCAGGGCGACCAATCCGGGATCAGTTCCTTCGGTGCATTGTGTACCAGCCTGTCGGCGCGGGTAGGCACCGGCAATCTGGCCGGGGTTGCAGTGGCTATTTCACTGGGTGGCCCGGGTGCGGTGTTCTGGATGTGGGTCATCGCCATCGTGGGCATGGCCATCGGATTTGCCGAAAGTGCCCTGGGGCAGCTGTATAAAGTGCGCGACGATAACGGCGAGTTCCGTGGCGGCCCGGCCTATTACATTCAGCAAGGCTTAAATAAGCGCTGGCTGGCGATTGCGTTTTCGCTGGCACTGTTTTTGGGTTACGGCTTTATCTTCAGCTCCGTGCAGGCCAATTCTATTACCGATGCGCTCAACCATGCCTATGGGTTTGAGCCCCTGTATTCCGGTGCGGTAATTTGTATTGTTGCCGGTCTGATTGTTATCGGGGGTCTGCGCAGCATCGCGCGTTTCTCCGAATATATGGTGCCGTTTATGGGCATCAGCTATGTGCTCGTCGCCGTCGGCATTACCCTGTGGAATATTCAGGAAGTACCGGGTCTGCTTTACAACATCGTGTCCTCAGCGTTTGGTTTAAACGAAGTGGCCGGTGGTACTTTTGGCGCGGCGATTCAACATGGCATCAAACGTGGTCTGTATTCTAACGAAGCTGGTTCGGGCAGCGTGCCACATGCAGCCGCCAGTGCTTCGCCCATTCCTAACCACCCGGCTACACAGGGCTTTGTGCAAATGCTTGGGGTATTTATCGATACGCTGGTGCTGTGTACCTGTACCGCCGTGGTGATTTTACTCGCCGGTGGCACGCAAACAGAACAGATGGAAGGCATTCGCCTGACTCAGGATGCCATGACCTATCACTTAGGCGCTGGCGGGCAGGATTTCGTTGCCGCCGCTATTGCGCTGTTCTCGTTTACCTCGGTGGTGGCCAACTATGCCTACGGTGAGTCCAACCTGCATATGTTTAAGCTGGATAATAAAATCGGTCGTAGCGTTTATACCATAGGCTATTTGCTGATGATCCTGTGGGGGTCAGCAGCCGCGCTGCCAAGGGTGTGGGCGATGGCGGATATGGCGCTGGGGTTAATGACCTTTATTAACGTGATTGCCATCGTGTTGATGACGCCGACCATCGTTAACATTACCCGTGACTATATCGCCCAGCGCAACGCCGCCAAAGTGCCGGAGTATCGCACCGGCAATTGCGATATTCAGGGACAGACCGAAAAAGGTATCTGGGATTAATCAAAAAGGCGCACTGCGCCTTTTTTTGTGTCCGAATCAATCAGGGAGCACACCATGCAACATACACTGGCCTTTGATGTATATGGCACATTAATTAACACCCACGGGTTAACCCGGCAGATTGCCAGCCTGGTAGGTGACGAACAGGCTGCGGCGTTTTCACAAACCTGGCGGGATAAACAGTTGGAATATTCATTTCGCCGCGGCCTGATGCAACTGTATGCGCCGTTTTCTGTATGTACCGCCGAGGCTCTGGATTACACCTGCCAGCGCTTTGCCTGCCAACTTAGCACCGCGCAACGCGAAGCGCTGCTATATGGCTATCGTCAACTGCCGGCATTTGATGATGCACACACCGCGCTGAGCGCGCTTAAAGCCAAACAGGTGCGCTGCTTTGCGTTTTCCAATGGCAGCCGGGACGCGGTTGTGGAATTGCTCACCCATGCGCAACTGATTGATTTGTTTGATGATGTGGTCAGTGTAGAGCCACTATGCAGCTTTAAGCCCAATCCAGCGGTGTACAGCCACTTTTTGCGCGCCACTCACAGCCAGCATCATCGCACCAGCCTGATATCATCCAACCCGTTTGATGTAATCGGTGCCAAAGCGGCCGGCATGGGCGCGATTTGGATCAAACGAGACCCACAGGCAGTGTTTGATCCCTGGGGCATCCTGCCTGATCACGAACTCGGCTCATTACACGAGTTACCCGGACTGCTGGGATAACTACCAATTTTTTACCAGAGGATGCAACTATTACCACTGTGCTTGCGTCTTACCGCTAAACCACCAACAAGGATGATGATGCGCTCACTGATAATTTGTTTAGGTCTGTTGACCTCCCTGCCCGCGATGGCCGAACTGGATCCTCGCACCCGCTCAGAAGTGGAACAGTTGTTCACACAAATGCGCCAGTCTGCCTGCCAGTTTGAACGCAACGGCACGGTGTATGATGCCGATGAGGCAGTTACCCACCTGACCCGCAAACTTAGCTACTTTGACGACAAAGGCAAAATCGCCCGTAGCGAGGACTTTATCCGTCTGGCGGCTAGCGAAAGCAGCATGTCCGGTAAGCCTTATCATATTATCTGTCCAGAGCAGACCAAACAGGACAGTGCCGACTGGCTGAATGCCGCGCTTGTGCAGATTCGACAAAAAAACTAATCCGCGCTACTGGCGGCAACGCGCTGGCATGACATAATCATGCTACTCAGGCAAACAGAAACACTAACTTGATCAATCAGTTACCACGTTGGGTTGAATACGGCGCATTTTTGCTGGCACTGATTGCTGGCACAGTGAATGCCGTTGGCTTACTGGGCGTCGCTCATCAGTCCCTATCGCATTTATCCGGCATTGCCACCTTAAGCGGCATTGAACTGGCTGCCGGCCAGTTTGCGTCGGTAGTGCATTTGTTGGCGCTCATCGGAAGCTTTGTCGCTGGCGCGGCGTTGTCCGGCTGGATGTTATCCGGTCGCACCCTCAAGCTGGGGCGTCACTACGATACCTTACTGGTCTATCAGGGCTTACTGTTACTGGGCGCAATGGGCTGTTTGCTACAGGACTGGCGCAGCGGACAATATCTGGCTTCCGCGGCATGCGGTCTGCAAAACGCGCTGGCCACCAATTACAGTGGCGCGATTATTCGTACTACCCACCTGACCGGCATCTTTACCGATTTGGGCTTAATGCTCGGCGCGCGGTTAAAAGGCGATGCCTTCGACCGGCGCAAAGGCGCATTGCTGTTGTCGATTGTTGCCGGGTTTATCTTAGGTGGGGTGGCAGGCAGCGCCTTGTATCTGTTGCTGTCATTCTGGGCGCTGGCCTTTCCGGCGTTACTGTGTTTGATTTTGGCCTTGCTATATAACGGCTACCGGCGCCGCGAGATCCTCGCTAAGCGCCATGATGGAGCCGTTTAAATACCCAGTGCGTAGCGTAATACCTGCTTTTTCAGCGGTGCAATTTTCGCCACCCCGGCAAACGCCAGATTACGCAGCCATTTCAGCGGTTTAATGTCATTACTGAACGCGGCATAAAAGCCGTCCATGCCTGACATCATCAGCAGGTTATCTTTACGACGTTTCGCCTCATAGGCCGCAAACAATTGCGCCAGTGCAGCGCGATTTGCCGGATGCCCCTGTTCGTCCAACAGCGCCAATAACGCGGCGACATCTCGAAAACCCAGATTGACACCCTGCCCGGCCAGTGGGTTGATGCAATGCGCCGCGTCGCCCAGCAGTACCACATTATCGCGGTAGTAATGATTGGCATGTAATCGGGTAAGCGGAAAACTGCCGACCTGTAAAATATCAAAATCCACCAACTCGGGCGGGAAATGCGCGACGATTTCCTGTTTAAGTTTGTCCGGCGTCATGGCTCTTAATCGTGCCACGTTGGCCGCGCTGTGATACCACACCAACGAGCCATGCCCGTCGTACAGGGGCAAAAACGCCATCGGGCCGTTGGGAGTAAATTGCTGCCAGGTGATGTCCTGTGGCTCACCGTGGGTTTTTATCGTGACGGCCAGACACTGCTGGGCATACTGCCAGCCCGTGGTGCCAATCCCGGCTAACTCACGCACTTGTGAACGGCCACCATCGGCGCCCACCACCCAACCGGCATCTATCTGGCGACCATCAGACAAGGTTAACAACACCCGCTCATCGCTGTGCAACGAGGTCACCGCAACCTGTTCGAGTAAAGTCAGTTGTTGCAGTGAACTGGCCACCTGATACAACCCCAGCTGTACCAGGCGGTTTTCAACCATGTAACCCAACTCAGGTAAGTCTAATTCGTCGGCGTTAAATTCGACCCGCGCGGCAGGATTTTCCCACACCGCCAGACGTTTATAAGGTAGCGTGCGCATGGCCTGAACAGCCGCCCACGCCCCTAACTGATCCAACAATTGTTGTGAAGCACGGCTAAATGCCGAGACCCGCAGATCGCAAGGTTGCGCGGCATCAAACGGCGCTGGCGGCTGGTGCTCAATCACCACCACCTGAAAACCGCGACGTACCAAACCTATCGCCGTGGCCATGCCTACCATGCCGCCACCGACGACGCACACGTCTGCGTTAATCTTCTGTTGCTGTTGTTCCACTATAAACCCAAGTTATTGTTTTTATTGAATTTTAACTAAATCGCCGAGCGACATAAAAATACGCCCAACGACCATTCTGGCGACGATTGTAACCATCTGCGTCAAAAGCACCAGTCAGACAAACTTTATTACATTCACCCAGTAAACTTTTTACCCCGTAGACACTACTTATACAGGGTACACGGCATGATTATGCCATTAACCTGAGACTGAGGATCTGATTATGTTTACCACCCTGACCAGCATGGCGTTTGCCCTGGCAATTAACAGCAGCACAATCGCCACCCAAGACAATATTACTCACTATACTGTCACGTATTCGTCATCTTCGGCGGTTAATCTCACCCGCCAGCTTACGCAAATCAGCAATAGTGAGATTACCTACGCCACTATTATCGGCCTGCAACAACGCAGTGCAGCTGATTTACGTCAAATAGGCGTCGATATTCAACAGTTTACCAATTACTCGGACGCAGCCCTGACGACTGAGTAACGGCTCCCTGGACCACTGCAGTTGGCAGTCTCACTGCGGTGGTTTTTTCTTTTCTTCGCTCGTGGCCACAATTACACCAACAATACTGGTATGCCCCTGCCAGAACGGGTAAAATACGCGGCTATTTTTAAGGTCCGGTGAACTGACTCAACAAAGGTGTAACACGAGTGAGTAAGAAACTCTTTATTAAAACCTGGGGCTGCCAAATGAACGAGTATGACTCGGAGAAAATGGCCGATCTGCTTGATTCTACCCATGGTTACCAACTGGCTGAAACCGCAGAAGAAGCAGATGTGATTCTGCTCAATACCTGTTCCATCCGTGAAAAGGCGCAGGAAAAAGTCTTTCACCAGTTGGGTCGCTGGAAGACATTAAAAAACAAAAAGCCTGATTTAATCATTGGTGTCGGTGGCTGCGTGGCCTCACAGGAAGGCGCGCACATTCGTGAACGGGCCCCTTATGTGGACATGGTATTTGGCCCGCAAACTCTGCACCGCTTACCAGAGATGATCAATGCCGTGTCTAACGACCGCTCACCTGTGGTCGATATCAGCTTCCCGGAAATCGAAAAATTCGATCGCCTGCCAGAGCCGCGTGCCGAAGGCCCCACTGCGTTCGTGTCGATCATGGAAGGCTGTTCTAAGTACTGTACCTTCTGCGTAGTGCCTTATACTCGTGGTGAGGAAGTCTCACGCCCAGCCGATGATGTTATCTTTGAAATCGCGCAGCTGGCCGAGCAAGGCGTACGTGAAGTAAACCTGTTAGGTCAGAACGTCAACGCGTTCCGTGGTGCCAACCACGACGGCAGCATCTGTACTTTTGCCGAATTACTGCATTTAGTCGCGGCTATCGACGGTATCGACCGTATTCGTTACACCACCTCACACCCGGTGGAGTTTACTGACGACATCATCGAAGCCTACGCCACCATCCCGGAGCTGGTTGATCACCTGCACTTACCGGTACAAAGTGGCTCAGACCGTATTCTGGCGCTGATGAAGCGTGGCCATACCGCGATTGAATACAAGTCCAAGATTCGCAAGCTGAAAAAAATCCGTCCGAATCTGAGCATGTCGTCTGACTTCATTATTGGTTTCCCGGGTGAAACCGCAGAAGATTTTGAAGCGACCATGAACCTGATCCAGCAAATCGATTTCGATTTGAGCTTCAGCTTTATTTACAGCGCCCGTCCGGGTACGCCTGCGGCCGATCTGCCGGATGATGTATCAGAAGACACCAAAAAAGAGCGTCTGTATCTGCTGCAACAACGTATCAACCAGCAAGCCCTGCGTATTGCCCGTGGCATGCTGGGTACCGAGCAGCGCATTCTGGTTGAAGGTCCGTCGCGTAAAAACCCAATGGAATTGCAGGGCCGTACCGAGAATAACCGCGTGGTTAACTTTGAAGGCCAGCCAGGCATGATTGGTCAGTTCGTCGACGTGATGATCACCGACGTATACGCCAACTCCCTGCGCGGCGATGTTATCCGTACCGAAAACGATATGGCACTGCGTCAGCATACTGCCCCAGACAGCATTTTGGCACGTCAGCCAAAGAACCAACCGGATGAGCTGGGCGTCAGCCAGTTTCAACCTTAAGCCAGGAGCCAGAGATTTTGTCTAACCAGTTAGTCACCAATGAAGTCGTGTTAGAGCCCAGTGATAATCGTCGTCTTAGCAGCCTGTGTGGGCCGTTGGACGACAACTTACGTCAGATTGAGCGTCGACTCGGTGTTGAAATCAGTTATCGCAGCAATGAATTCACCGTCACCGGTGAAACCAAGCAAACCAATGCGGTAATTGAGCTACTGAAACTGCTGTATATCGAAACACAGCCGGTGAAAGGCAAAATCCCGACGCTGGATCCTGAGCAGGTGCACCTGGCCATTCAGGAAGCGCGTTGTCTGGAAAAGGCCGAAAATGGCCATTATCACGGCAAAGAAGTGAATATCCGGACCAAGCGCGGCGTGATCAAGCCACGTAACCCGAATCAGTCCCAGTACGTGCAGAATATCGTGAATCACGATATCACCTTCGGGATTGGTCCGGCTGGTACCGGAAAGACCTATCTGGCGGTGGCCGCTGCGGTGGATGCACTGGAACGTCAGGAAGTACGTCGTATTTTACTGACCCGCCCTGCGGTAGAAGCCGGTGAAAAGCTCGGTTTCCTGCCCGGCGATTTAGCCCAGAAAGTAGACCCCTACCTGCGCCCGCTATATGACGCCCTGTTTGAAATGCTCGGCTTTGAAAAAGTCGAGAAACTGATGGAGCGTAACGTCATTGAGGTTGCACCACTGGCCTACATGCGTGGCCGCACCCTGAATGATGCCTTTATCATTTTGGATGAAAGCCAGAACACCACAGTAGAACAGATGAAAATGTTCCTGACCCGTATTGGCTTTAATTCCAAAGCAGTGATCACCGGTGACATCACGCAGGTTGACCTGCCCCGTGGCGCACGCTCGGGTTTACGCCATGCCATCGAAGTGCTGCGCGAGATTCCGGATATCTCGTTTAACTTCTTCACCGCTCAGGACGTAGTACGTCACCCCGTGGTGGCGCGCATCGTGGTGGCTTATGAGGCCTACGAACAGCAGCAGGAAGCGTTAAAACGCGAGCAGCAGCTGCAAAAACAGCAGGAACAGGAAGATAAAAAATCGTGAGCGCCTGCTTAGATCTGCAAATCGCTACGGAATTCACGCCGCTGGCGAGCGAAACCCAGTGTCAGGGTTGGCTGGATGCGGTACTCACCCATCAGGACATTGGCGATGCCGAAATCACCATTCGGCTGGTGGACGAAGAAGAAAGCCAGAGTCTGAATCACGACTATCGTGGTAAAGACTATCCGACCAATGTCTTATCGTTTCCTTTTGAAGCCCCACCGGGAATCGAGTTAAATTTACTCGGCGACCTGGTCATCTGTATGGCCGTGGTCGCGCGCGAAGCACAGGAACAACAGAAGTCATTAAATGACCACTTAGCCCATATGGTAGTGCACGGTACCTTGCATTTACTGGGCTTTGACCATATTGATGACGCCGAAGCGGACGAAATGGAAGGGATCGAAACCCACATTCTTAGCCAATTAGGCATTGACGACCCTTACCAGATTAAGGAATGATGCAATGTATTCTCGGGTAAAGTGATTGCAAAGCTTTGCCAGACACATTGAAAATCGTTAAATTAATCAACGTGTTATACAAATAGAATAAATGTTACCTGACAGGTAGATATGAGCGACGACAATTCACACTCTAGCAACGGTTCTGCGGGACGAAGTTGGTTAGGCAAAATACTGCAAACCTTCACCGGAGAACCGAAAAACCGCGAAGAACTCGTAGAGTTCATCAACGACGCCCAGCAACGGGAAGTCATCGACCCCAGCACCCGCGAAATGATCGAAGGGGTGTTGGAGGTATCAGAAATCCGCGTACGTGACATCATGGTGCCCCGCGCCCAGATGGTCACCATCAATCTCAACGACAGTCTCGAAGAATTCCTGCCGGTATTGCTCGAATCCGCCCACAGCCGTTTTCCGGTGATTGGCGAAGATAAAGACCATATCGAAGGCGTGCTGCTGGCCAAGGACTTATTGCGCTTTGTGTTCACCGACCGCGACAATGTCCGTCTGCAGGAAATCCTGCGCCCGGCGGTGATTGTGCCAGAAAGCAAACGGGTCGATTCGCTGCTGAAAGAATTCCGTCAAAAGCGCTACCACATGGCGATTGTGGTGGATGAATACGGCGGTGTATCCGGTCTGGTTACCATTGAGGACATTCTGGAAGAAATCGTCGGTGAAATCGAAGATGAGCACGATGACGATGAAACCAGCAATGCCGATATCCGCGCTCTGAATAAGAACACCTACAGTGTGCGTGCCCTGACCGAAGTGGAAGACTTTAACGACTTCTTCAAAACCAATTTTGACGAAGAAGAAGCCGATACCATCGGTGGTATTGTGCTCAAAGCCTTCGGCCACATGCCGGAGCGGGATGAAACTGTTGAAATTAACGGCCTCGCCTTTACCGTGACCAACGCGGATAAACGTCGCCTGATTCAACTGAAAGTCACCGTGCCAAAACCCGGCGAGGATGATAAGGAAGACTAATCCGTTGCGCTTAGCCCTTATTGCGCTGCTATGCGGCGCTGTTATGACGCTGGGCTACGCGCCCTTCTCTTTCTGGCCGGTGATCCCACTGGCCTTAATCAGCTTTTTTCTGCTGCTGACACACAGCCAGCGCCCGGCATGGCTGGGCTTTAGCTTTGGCCTTGGCTGGTTTAGCGCAGGCGTAGGCTGGGTATATGTCAGCATCGCCGATTACGGTGGTTTCCCGTTACCGGTTTCGCTGCTGTTAATGCTGCTGTTGGCCGCATATCTGGCCTTCTACCCTATGTTGTTTGCCAGTTTACTGGCGCGTTTTAGCCCGGTACTGTGGCCGCTGGCCGCGCCGGTATTGTGGGCCTTGTGTGAATTTTTGCGTGGCCATTTGCTCACCGGTTTCCCCTGGCTGGCGTTGGGTTACAGCCAAATTGACAGCCCGCTGGCTGGCTGGCTACCAGTTATTGGCCAGGCCGGGATCAGCGTATTGCTGATCATTGGCGCGGCGGCAACCGCCGGTCTACTGAGTAAACGTCGCTATGTTACGGCGGTCACGCCATTTGCGATTTTGTTGTTAAGCGGGTTGGCGGTTCAGCAGGTCAGTTGGCAATCCGGCACGCTGAGCACACCGAAAATTACTCTGGTACAGGGCAATATCGCCCAGTCCATCCGTTGGCAGCCAGAAACCGAACAGCCGACCATGGACAAATACCTGGCGCTGACCGAGCCGCACTGGGAGAGTGATATCATTATTTGGCCAGAGGCCGCCATTCCGCGGATTGAGCCATTAGCCCAGCAGTTTTTAGTGGATTTGGATAAACGTGCCGCCGATGAACACAGTGGCCTGATCACCGGCATTCTTAATTACAACCTGGATAGCCGCGAAGCATTTAATGGCGTGATTGCGTTGGGCGCCACTACAGGCGATGGCCCCAGCTATTTGTACGAACACAATAACCGTTATTACAAACACCATTTGCTGCCGATTGGTGAGTTTGTGCCATTTGAAAGCTGGCTGCGTAAACTGGGCGGGATTTTCGATTTAGCCTGGTCGTCGTTTCAGCGTGGTGACTATCTGCAACCGGATCTGATTGCCAAACAGTATCGCCTGACTACCGCGTTATGCTATGAAATTCTGTTTGCCGAGCAGGTGCGGGATAACCTTAAAAGCGATACGGATTTTATTCTGACCCTGTCCAATGATGCCTGGTTTGGTCACTCCCATGGCCCTCACCAACATCTGGAGATTGCCCGGGTACGTGCCGCAGAATTCGGCATTGCGGTGCTGCGCGCCACCAATAATGGCCTAACCGCGATGATTGATGCCCAAGGCAAGATTATCGCCAAAGCGCCAGCGTTTGAAGCCACCACCCTCAGCCAGGACGTGCCGGTAGTGCGTACCGATACGCCCTATCGCCGTTTTGGCGATGCGCCGCTGTGGTTGTTGTTAGGGTTAGCGGGGATTATTGCACTGGGGCTGCAGCGCACTATTCGTCGTCGTCCGTCCCATTAACGATATTGGCGATTTGCTCTAAGCGCTCCAACGCCAGCTGATTCAGGGTATTTTTCGGATAACGGCCGCGGGATGACAATTCACCGGCTGGCATACCCGTCATGATCTGCACCGCCTGATCGATGTTCTCCACCGCGTAAATATGGAATTTTTCCTGTTTTACCGCGTCAATCACCGACTTGCTCAGCATCAGGTTAATGGTGTTGGATTTAGGGATCACCACCCCTTGCTGACCATTCAGGCCACGGTGTTCACACAGGGTAAAGAAGCCTTCAATCTTCTCGTTAATGCCACCGACGCTTTGCACCTGGCCGTATTGGTTAATTGAGCCGGTTACCGCCATTTCCTGTTTAACCGCCACCCCGGTCAGCGCCGACAGCAAGGCGATAAGCTCACCTAACGAGGCAGAATCGCCATCGATATGGCCGTAGCTTTGTTCCAGCGCGATATTGGCGGATAAAGTCAGCGGGAAGCTTTGCGCATACTTGTAGCCTAAGTAGCCGGTTAGCAGCATCACGCCTTTGGAGTGAATCGAACGGCCCAATTCCACTTCCCGTTCAATATCCACTACGCCGTTGGCGCCGGCATACACAGTGGCGGAAATTCGTGCCGGCGTACCAAATACGCTATCACCAATTTCCAGTACTGTCAGGCCATTGACCTTACCGACGGCATCCCCTTCGGTAGAGATCAGTACCTGGCCTTCTTTAATATCGTCCAGCAACGCCTGGCTGATACGGCCATTACGTTGGGTTTTGGCTTCCAGTGCCTGTTCAATATGGCGCACATCCAGTTCATTGTGTTTGAGCAACTGGCAGAAATAGTTGGCTTCGTGGATAAGTTCCAGCGTATCGGCAAAACGCGCCGAAAAGCGGTGCTGGTGCTCGGCCAAACGCAGGCTGTGCTCCACTAACCGATACATGGCTTTGGGCGTAATGGTTTTCAGCCCTAAGGTATTAACCTGCTCGCGTACCCGGCCGACAAAATCAAACAGGGTCTGGTTTTCCAGCGGGATCTCATGGTCAAAATCCACCAGCACGCGGAACAGTTGATCGTATTCGTCGTCATATTCCTGCAGCATGTAATACAGGTCGCGGCTGCCCATCAGCACCACTTTGACGTTGATTGGAATGGCCTGCGGATTAAGCAGCATGGAGTTGACCATGCCCACTTCCATCTGCGGAATATCCATCTTGATTTCGCTGTGTTTCAGCACCAGCTTGAGGGTTTCCCACACATAGGGGTGCTGAATCACTTTATCCATATCCAGCAACAAATACCCGCCATTGGCACGATGCAGCGCACCGGGGCGGATCATGCGGTAACTGGTATACACCGAGCCGGAAATATTGGTGTATTCAATCCGCCCAAACAGGTTCTGATAGGTGGGATTGGATTCGTACACCACCGGCGCACCGGCGCCCGGCTCGCTGGCCACCAGCACATTGGGCATGATCTGTTCGGTCAACAGGGTTTTGCGATCGATATCGTCGGTTTTATCTTCTTTGCTGTTTTCTTCTTCCGACAGCTCAATCACCGTTTCGATCAGGTTGTCGCGCATATTGCGCAGATACTTCAGTACGCCCAATTCACCGGCGTAGATATGCTCGAGGTTTTTCAGCAGCGGGCGAATGCCCTGCTCGGCAGTTTCGCGCTTAAGCTGACGTTGCAGCTCTGACATTTCGCGGTTCCACTGGGGCAGTTCAATCAATTGTTCGCTGAGGCGATGTTCTAAATGATCGATCAGGCCATAAAAATGCTGACGCTCCTCGTCGGATAACTGAGCAAACTGCTCATCATTCAGCGGGGTGCCATCTACTATCGGCGAAAAGCTGATGGTGCCATCTTCTTCATACAGCGCCACACTGTGCTGCTGGGCAATGGTCTCCAGCTCGTCGATGGCCTCGGCGTACTTTTTATCAAACTGACGTTTAATCGCGGCGCGCTTGCGCTGATAACCCGGGTTATCAAATGCAGCCGGAAAGGTATCCAGCAGCTCGTCGATCATCGACTCTAAATGGGAACACAACACTTTTGATTCGCCGGGGCGCATTTTCAGCGCCACTGGCTCACGCTCTTCGTCAAAGTTATTCAGGTAACACCATTCATTGGGGGTGGTCAGGCGCTCTACGTGGCGGCGGATATGCTCATGCACCAGGGTATAACGGCCGGTGGCCGGTTCGCCCATCACATACAGGTTGTACCCCGGCGCATTAATACCCAAGCCAAAATCCAGCGCCTCACGCGCCCTTGCCTGGCCGATAAAACTGGCTTGTAAGGCAGCGGGATCTTTCATCGCCGCATTTATGGCGCGACGACTGGGTTTGGCGGTTAACTGGGTAGGTTCTAGGGGGTTAATGCTCAGCATGCGTCCTGATTCGAAATTATTTTTAGCAAAGTGAACCGCCATTTTACCCCATAGTCAAACCCGCCTTGTAATTATTTTCCATTTGAACGGAATTAAGGTGACAATAGCCTGATGGTTTATCTTAGCAGGTGTGAATTTGCCCCATGCAACCGCGTTTTTCCTTTGACAACATAGACTTACATAACTGGCCGCGGGCGCAGCATTTCGACTTTTTCAGCCGTTTTGCCTCACCCGGCTTTCAGTTAATTGTGCCGCTTAAGCTGCACGGGCTGGCAGATAAAGCCAAACAGCAACAGATACCGTTCAGTGCCGCCCTGTTATACGCGTTGCAACAGGCGATTCTGGACTACGCGCCAATGCGCATGCGCTTAGTCGACGGTAAACCTGTGACGTTTCACGGTAACCATATCAGTTCTGTTGTACTGGCCGATGATCAGACTTTCCGCTTTGCCTATTTGCCGCAAACTGACGGATTCGATGCCTTCTGCACTATGTATAAAGCGGCGGTTGAGCGCGCTAAACAGCTGCCGTTCTATTCCGAAGATTTTGCCTACAACGAAGGACGGGCCGATGTGGTGTATGTGTCCACCCTGCCCTGGCACAATTTCAGCGGCTTTCGCCACGCCGAATTCAATACCCACAATGCGCAGGGCATTCCGCGCTTCGTATTTGGCAAACAGGACTGCACACAAGACACCCTGCCACTGGCTATTGATGTGCACCACGGCCTGATGGATGGCCTGCATGTGCATGAGTTTGTGCAGGTGTTTGAACAAGAGCTGGCATCATTAAGCTTTTGATATTCAAATATTTAAAGCGATAGAGTGAGCAAATAAAGGAATGACTGTATAAGTATTTAAAGTAAAAACAGTCTGATATTTTTAGGTGTTCTATGAAAGTACATCAATCTTATGGAAAACAAACTTTTGATAGCAAAGCTTGCTTCTTGTGTGGAGAGCATCTTGGCGGCAGCAAAAGTGTGGAGCATGTATTCCCGAAATGGCTCCAGAATAAATATGATTTATGGAATCAAAAGATTGGCTTACTAAACGGATCGCTTTTGTCATATCGACAACTAACGATTCCCTGCTGCAAAAGATGTAATAATGAGCATCTTTCTAGGGTAGAAGATGAAGTAAGTGCTGCTGTAAAGGGAGGTTTTCTAAAGACTAGTCGGTTGCCGGTTAATACTTGGTATCTATGGGCCGGGAAGATTTTTTACGGAATACTAAGAAAAGAACTCACGCTGCTTTCAGAAAGATCGGAACCTTACAGCGGAACAATCGTGAGTGAGGATATTTTGAAGTCTTTCTCTAATTTACATCTTTTTATGCAAGGATTGAGAGGTAGACACGAATTCTGTGCTGACGTCCCCTACAGTGTGCTTGTCTGTAATTTGCACGAGTTTGGAGGAGCCTTTGATTTCCGTGATAATTTGTTCCTCTCGACAGTTGCAATTAGGATGGGCGAGACCGGTGTAATCGTTTCATTTGAAGATGGCGGAATTACAAAAGAATCTTATGGAAGATATGTAACAGAAGTCGACGGAAGTAAACTTCATCCAATACAGTTTTATGAGTTGTATGCAAAAATTACCTACCAAATGAAGCTACGCCAAAAACACCTATCATATGTAACGCAAACGCATGTTGATGGGCACTTTGTTGCTTCGACAGAGGTGATAAGATCATCTTCACCATTGGATAATTGGAACTCTAAAGAATTTGTCGAATTGCTAAGTTGCTATATTTCTCCTTGGCTAAGTGAGAAAGAGATGGCGGACTTGTTTGATCAGGTTCGTACATGGATGGTAAATGAAAATGGAAAACCTTTACTTCTCTCACGGGAAGAATGGGAAAGCCCTACAATTCAATGAAATTGGCGCAGTAAATTCCATCGTTACCATTGAAACTACTCACCAACCGGTATTTCCGTCAGCGCCAACCCACGGCTAAGGATCGTCCGCTCAATTTTCGCCACCGCGATCTTTGACACCACTAAGCCGGTAATCAGCGCCACCAGTGGCAGCCAGCTGCCATAGCCAAACAGCAGGAATAACACGCCTGCCAGCGCTAACACCACGATCACCGATACCGCGTATTTGCATTGATTCAGCAATGACATGCCGGGTTGCTTTAGCCCCTGTGCCCAGGCATTTTCCAGCACTACGAATTGTTGATGGCGCGGTAAGTGCGCAATATCACTGACGCTATCGATAAAAGGTTTTACATCCATACCGCTTTTGACCTTTTCCTGCGTGATAGAGGCACTGTACCCAAAAGGCGCGCCACAAAAAAGCCCGCATGATGCGGGCTGATTATCGGATTGAATACCTAATCCCTGTTGGGAAGACTTCGATTGGGCTTACTGCGAGTTTGGCAGCGGGAAGCCACGGTCACGCATCAGCGCATCCACTTTGGCATCGCGGCCACGGAACGCACGATAGGCATCGGCCGGATCCACTGCGTTACGCACTGAGAACAAGTGCTCCACTAACTTGGCGGCTACGGCCGGATCGTAGAATCCACCCGGTGCTTCGGCAAACGCTTCGGCGGCATCGGAGGTCAGCACTTCGGCCCACATATAGCCGTAGTAACCGGCGGAATAGCCCTCACCGGAGAACGCATGGCCAAAGTGTGGCGTGCGGTGGCGCATCGGTAATTCAGACGGCATTCCCAGCGCAGCCAGCGTCTCGCGCTCGAATTTATCTACATCGACACCGGTTGGATCATCCAGCGTGTGCAGCTTCATATCGATCAGCGCTGAGGCCAGATATTCCGTGGTTTTGAAGCCCTCATTGAAGGTGGCGGCTTTTTTGATTTTGGCTACCAGCTCAGCCGGGATTGGCTTACCGGTTTCATGGTGCACCAGATACTGGTTAATCACTTCGTCGGTTAACAACCAGCGCTCCAGTAACTGCGACTGGAACTCGGTGTAATCACGCACGCCGCCGTTTAGGGTTGGGTAATCCACCCTGGATGACAAAGAGTGCAACGCGTGGCCAAACTCGTGGAAGTAGGTTTCGGCATCGTCCCAGCTGATCAGCGTGGGCTGACCGTCCGGCCCTTTGACAAAGTTCGAGTTATTCGACGCCAGTACGTTGGTTTCACCGTCCAGCGTATTGTGTGAACGATAAGACGTCGCCCACGCACCGGAGCGCTTACCTTTGCGTGCAAACGGATCTAAGTACCACAGGCCGACGTTTTTGCCGCTGGCTTTATCGGTCACTTCCCACACTTTCACATCCGGGTGGAACACCGGCACGCTGCCTTCGGCAACCGGGGTGAATTCAAAGTTGAACAAGCGCCCTGCCACATAGAACATCGCCTCACGCAGTTTATCCAGTTGCAGGTACTGTTTTACTTCGTCCGAGTCCAGATCGTACTTGGCTTTACGCACTTTCTCGGCGTAATAGCGGTAATCCCACGGCTCAATTTTGATATTGGCGCCTTCGGCATCGGCCAGCGCCTGCATATCGGCTACTTCTTCTTTGACCCGCGCTATGGCGGCAGGCCATACGGCCATCATCAGATCCATGGCGTTTTGCGGGTTTTTCGCCATGCGGTCTTCCAGGCGCCACTGGGCGTAATTGTCGTAACCCAGTAAGCCAACACGCTCGTCACGCAGGGCCAGGATCTCGGCAATCAGCGCGTTGTTATCATACTGATCGCCGTTATCACCACGACTGTAATAGGTGCGCCAGACTTTCTCGCGCAGCTCGCGCTCATCCGAAAACGTCAGGAACGGATCCATCGATGAACGGGTATTGGTAATCGCGTACATGCCGTCTTTGCCACGCTCTTTGGCGGCAGAAGCCGCTGCATTGACGAACGACTCTGGTAATCCCGCCAGTTGCTCGGCGCTGATGTAAGTCACGTAGTTTTCTTCATCGGCCAGCACGTTATTACCAAACTGCGTGTGCAGCTCGGCTAAACGCTGATTGATCTCGGCGTAACGCTTTTTACCTGCCTCATCCAGCGTGGCACCGTTACGGGTATAACCTTTATAGACCAGCTCAACCAGGCGCTGTTGATCCGGACGCAGGGTCTTAACTTCATCACTTTCATACACCGCTTTGACGCGCTGGAACAGCGCTTCATTTTGGGTAATGGAGGAGAAAAACGCTGACAGTTTGGGGCTCATTTCTTTTTGAATGGCGCGAAACTCTGGCGACGACATGTTGGAGCTCCAGATACCGTAATAGGTAAACACGGTATCCAGGGTTTTGCCGACCTTTTCCAGCGCCACGATGGTGTTATCAAACGTTGGCGCGGCTGGGTTGTTAGCTATCTGCTCGATTTCGGCCAGCTGGGCCTGCATGCCTTGCTCCAGTGCAGGCTTGAGGTCGTCCAGCTGCATTTTATCGAATGCCGGTACGCCCTGATACGGGCCACTGAACGGCTGAGTCAGAATATTTTCTTGTTGTTGGGTTTGCAGCACTGGCGTGGTGTTATCGGCAGACTCGCTGGCCGGTTGGCAGCCCATCAGGCCGGCAGACAGCGCCGCCATGACCGCCAAAGACAGGATATTTTTACGCATTATTATTGTCCCTTGGTTAGTTTGCTGTCCGAGTGTAGGGATTTTGCCCGGGGGTACAAGCCCAAACGCCGAGAATAATCTGCAAAATATCGTGTCAGGTTGTTTCAGCCAGCGGTCAGCTAAGGTATTCTATGCGGCTAATTTTATTCATACTTTAAAACGATTTGCGGAACCGGTTTTAATGGAAAAACAGTATAACCCTCAAGAAATTGAACACGTCGTACAGCAATACTGGGTAGATAACAACAGCTTCAAAGCGGTTGAAGATGCCAATAAAGAAAAGTTCTACTGTCTCTCCATGTTCCCCTATCCAAGTGGCCGACTACACATGGGCCACGTGCGTAACTACACCATTGGTGATGTGATCAGCCGTTTCCAGCGCATGCAGGGCAAGAATGTGATGCAGCCAATGGGCTGGGACGCATTTGGGTTACCCGCAGAAAACGCGGCGGTGGCCAACAAAACTGCACCGGCGAAGTGGACCTACAGCAACATCGATTACATGAAAGGCCAGTTAAAATCACTGGGCTTTGGTTACGACTGGGATCGCGAAGTAGCGACCTGTAAACAGGATTACTACCGCTGGGAGCAGTGGTTCTTTACCCGTTTGTTCGAAAAAGGCCTGGTTTACAAGAAAATGGCCACCGTCAACTGGGATCCGGTTGACCACACGGTACTGGCTAACGAGCAGGTTATCGATGGCCGTGGCTGGCGCTCTGGTGCGCTGGTTGAACAGCGTGAAATCCCCCAGTGGTTTATCAAAATCACCGACTACGCCGAAGAATTGCTCAAAGAGCTGGATGAACTGACCGAATGGCCAGAACAGGTCGTGGCGATGCAGCGTAACTGGATTGGTCGCTCTGAAGGCGTAACCATGACATTCGCACTGGCCGACTCTGACGCCACGTTCGATATCTACACCACCCGTCCGGATACCCTGATGGGCGTGACTTACGTGGCACTGGCTGCGCAGCACCCGCTGGTAAAACAAGCGGCTGAGTCCAGCCCGGAGCTGGCGCGTTTTGTCGACGAGTGTAAAAACACCAAAGTCGCCGAAGCCGAACTGGCGACCATGGAGAAAAAGGGCTGTGCCACTGGCCTGTTTGCTATCCACCCACTGACTGGTGAAAAAGTACCGGTATGGACGGCCAACTTCGTACTGATGGATTACGGCTCAGGTGCCGTAATGGCCGTACCTGGCCACGACCAGCGTGACTGGGAATTTGCCACCAAATATGGGCTGGAAATCAAACAGGTAGTGAAACCGGCTGATGACAGCGACTGCGATTTGAGCAGCGCTGCCTTTACCGACAAAGGTATTCTGGTCAACTCGGGCGAATTCGATGGCCTGACCTCACAACAAGCCTTTGATGCCATTTGCGCCAAGTTGCAAGCAGCAGGCAAAGGCGAAAAGACCGTTAATTACCGCCTGCGTGACTGGGGTGTATCCCGTCAGCGCTACTGGGGTGCACCGATTCCGATGCTGAACCTGGCCGATGGCAGTTCTGTGCCTGTGCCTGCCGAGCAGTTACCGGTCGTGCTGCCAGAAGACGTGGTGATGGACGGCGTAATTTCACCGATTAAAGCCGATCCACAGTGGGCTAAGACCACTTATAACGGTGAAGAAGCGTTCCGCGAAACCGACACCTTCGATACCTTTATGGAGTCCAGCTGGTACTACGCCCGTTACTGTAGCGCGCAAAGCCAGGATGCCATGTTAGATCCGAGCCAGGCCAACTACTGGTTGCCGGTCGATCAATATATCGGTGGTATCGAGCACGCGATTTTGCACCTGCTGTATTCACGCTTTTTCCACAAGTTACTGCGTGATGAAGGCCTGGTACAAAGCAACGAACCCTTTAAACGCCTGCTGTGTCAGGGCATGGTGCTGGCCGACTCTTACTACCGTGAAGACGAAAACGGTAAGAAGACCTGGTACTCACCGGCTGATGTAGACGTAGTCGAGCGTGACGAAAAAGGCCGCATCGTGCGTGCCGTGTTACGCACCGATGGTCAGGACGTCCTGCACGGCGGCATGACCAAAATGTCTAAGTCAAAAAATAACGGTATCGACCCGCAACAGGTTATTTCTCAGTACGGCGCCGACACCATTCGTCTGTTTACCATGTTCGCCGCGCCACCAGAGCAAACGCTGGAGTGGACGGACTCGGGTGTAGAGGGTGCCAACCGCTTTATTAAGCGTTTCTGGAAACTGGCTCAGCAGGTGATTGAATTCGGTGATGTGGCAGCGGTTGATGCAGCGGCCCTGAGCCCGGAGCAGAAAACCCTGCGCCGTGAAGTACACAAAGCCATTGCCAAGGTCACCGATGATTTAGGTCGTCGCCAAACCTTTAACACGGCGGTGGCTGCGGTAATGGAATTGCTCAACCACCTGGCTCGCGCCCCACAGGACAATGCACAGGATAAAGCCATTTTACGTGAAGCGGTGGTAGCTATGGTGCAGTTACTTAACCCGATTACCCCGCACGTGTGCCATGCCTTATGGCAACAGCTGGGCCAAAGCGGTGACGTAGAGCACAGTGACTGGCCGCAAGCCGATGCTGCTGCGCTGGTAGAAGACGAAAAACTGATCGTGGTGCAGGTAAACGGTAAGCTGCGTGCCAAACTGACCGTCGCGGCGGATGCCAGCGAAGACTCAGTTAAAGCCCTGGCACTGGCAGAAGAAAACGTAAAAGCCTTTACCGACGGCAAGACCGTGCGCAAAGTGATTTATGTGCCGGGCAAACTCGTTAATATCGTGGCCAACTAATGCGAAACCTGATGCGTAACCTGCTACTGATTGTTAGCCTGCTGACCCTGACTGCGTGTGGATTTCATCTGCGCGGCAGTCAGCCGATTCCACTGAATCTGCAAACTCTGTGGCTAACCAGTCAGGACCATCAGGATCCGCTGTTTGCGGTGCTGAAAAAACGTATGGCCCGCCATGAAATCACCCTTCTTGAGCAGGGTGATGAGCAACATGCGCAATTACTGGTCAATGATGGCGCCGTATCCCGTCGCCTGCTGTCGCTGTTCCCTAGCGGGCAGGTGGCTGAATACGAACTGATTTACACGGTACGCTGGAGTTTGTGGCGTCCCGGCGATGACAGTGCCGAGTGGTTTGAATTTGATATTCTGCGTGAATATCAGGACGACCCGGATCAGGTGCTGGCAAAATCACGGGAAACCGCGCTGATTATGCAGGAAATGCGTCAGCAGGCGGCCGAACGTATCATGTCGACCCTCGCCACCCAAACCCGCTAAGGCCGGCATGCAAGTTTATCCCAACCGATTCAGCGAGCAACTCAACAAAGGCCTGCAATCCTTTTACCTGATTTTTGGTGACGAGCCACAGCAGAAACTGGAATGCATTGAGCTGATCCGTCAGCAAGCCCGCGAACAGGGGTTTGATGAGCGCCAGTCGCTGACCGTCGACAACCAGTTTCAGTGGCAACAGCTGATTGATGCGTTCCAGACCATGTCGCTGTTCAGCAGCCGTCAGTTGATTGAGCTGACCCTGCCGGACGGCAAAGCGGGCGCCGAAGGCAGCAAGGTACTGGCGGAACTGGCGGATAAACAAAATCCCGATACAATTTTAGTCATTCACGGCGATAAAATTGGCCGTGACGTGCAAAACACCAAATGGTTTAAAGCGCTGGATAAAGCCGGTGTGTATGTGCCCTGCTATCCGCTGGAAGGCAGACATCTGCAACAGTGGATCAATGACCGCCTGCGCCAGCACAAACTCAGCGCAGACCCATCCATCGTTAAATTATTAGCCGATTACAGCGAAGGTAATCTGCTCGCCGCGCGTCAGGAAATCGATAAGCTGCCGCTGGTATTCGGCGACAAGCCACTAGAGTTAAAAGCCGTGCAACAGGTGATTGGCGATCATAGCCGCTACACCGCATTTCAGCTGGCCGATGTATTGCTGGCTGGCGATCTGCAAAAAGCGGTGAAAATGCTGTACCGGTTGGAAAGCGAAGGTGCCGAGCCGGTGATTATTTTATGGGCGCTGGTGAAAGAGTGGCAAACCCTGAGTGAACTGCACCAGTTACAGCAAAGTGGCAAAAACTTTAAGCAGGCCTGCGACAGCCTGCGTATCTGGGCAAATCGCCAGAGCCTGTATCAGCACGCCTTGCAGCGTTTGAGCCCGGCGCATCTGGCTGGCATGCAAAACAAGCTGACCACATTAGATACCGCCATCAAGCAATCCGCCCTGACCCGCCCTTATGTGGAACTGTGCCATATTTGCTTGCTGTTTGGCCCGGCGGACTTAACCATGATCACCCCAGAATATCTGCTGGAAGCCTGATGTCGGCTGAACTGGCAGGGTTATATGGGGGCACGTTCGATCCGATCCATCAGGGCCACTTAGCCCCGGTGGAACAAATTGCCGCACAAATCGGGTTGGAACAGGTGGTTTTGATGCCCTGTCACATTCCACCGCACCGGCAAAGCCCGGCGGTAGACAGCACGCATCGTCTGGCCATGGTGAAACTGGCGGCGGCGGCCTACCCGCGTTTTCGGGTCAGTGACTGGGAAATTTCCCGTCAGGCACCGTCGTATACGGTGGATACCCTGCACCATCTTTGCCAGACCTGGCCAGATAAGCACTGGTATGTGTTTATTGGCATGGACTCGTTGCTGAGCTTTCATCGCTGGCATCGTTATCAGGATATTCTGACGATGGCGAATCTGGTGGTGGCGCTGCGCCCCGGTGCATTTATAGAGGCGGCAGAGGCGGAAATTACCCGCTTGCTTGCCGAACATCAGGTTGAGGATATTGATGCGCTGAAACACAGCAAAGCCGGCGCGATTTATCTGGCCGAAAATGAATTACAGGATGTCTCGGCGACGGAACTTCGCCAGCAATTACAAGCGGGCAACACATCCCATCCGATGCTGAATGCGGATGTTTCCCGTTATATCGCCCACAATGGGCTTTATCAAACCACGCCGCAAGCGTGATAAAATAAACTGCATTTTTTACAAAGGTAAACACGTTGAACACTGAAGAATTAATCCAATTTGCGATTGATAAAATTGAAGATTTAAAAGCCCGCGATATCAAAGTGCTGGATGTAAGCGATAAGTCCAACATCACCGATGCGCTGATCATTTGTTCGGGTAACTCCAAACGCCACGTGGCGTCTATTGCCAATAACCTGGTAGTTGAAGCGAAAAAAGCCGGTATCCCGCCGTTATCCGTTGATGGTGAAGATGTAGGTGAATGGGTGCTGGTCGATATGGGCGATGTGATCGTGCATGTCATGCAGGACGCGACCCGCGATTATTATCAGCTGGAAAAACTCTGGGGCTGATGAAAATTCAACTCATTGCGGTCGGGCAGAAAATGCCCGACTGGGTCGAAAAAGGTTATCAGGAATTTGCCCGCCGGTTACGCGGCGATGTGCAGTTGCAGTTGACCGAGATTCCCGCCGGCAAGCGCGGCAAAAATGCCGATATTGAGCGGATCCTGACCAAAGAAGGTGAGTTAACCCTGGCGGCCATCCCTAAAGGCAATCGGGTGGTGACGCTGGAAGTAACCGGCAAGCCCTGGACTACCCCACAACTGGCCACGCAACTAGCCAGCTGGCAGATGGATGGACGTGATGTCAGCCTGTTGGTCGGTGGACCGGAAGGCCTGGCGCCCTCGTGTATTGCCTTATCTGAGGCGAAATGGTCGTTGTCTGCCCTGACCCTGCCCCATCCGCTAGTTCGGGTGATTGTGGCAGAAAGTCTTTACCGCGCGTGGTCTTTAAATAACAATCACCCCTATCACAGGGAATAGAATTACTGCATGCCACCACGTCGTATTGCCATTCGGGATCACACCGCAGAAGCTAATCTGGTTGCCAGACGGGCATTTATGGCACTGATCCTGGTGGGCATTATGCTGCTGGTATTGCTGAATAACCTGTATAAGTTACAGGTCACCCGCTACGAAGATTACCAAACCCGCGCCGATGGCAACCGGATTAAGTTACTGCCGGTGGCGCCCAATCGCGGCCTGATTTATGACCGTAACGGCGTATTGCTGGCCGAGAACCGCCCGGTGTTTCGCCTGGAGGTGATCCCCGAACAGGTAGATAATCTGGACGACACCCTCAGCGAATTAGCCAGCCTGCTCAGCATTGATGCCGATCGCCTGGACGATTTTCGTAAAGATATGGCCAGTCAGCGCCGCTTTAAGCCGGTCGCGCTGTTGGGCAGCATGACCGAAGAACAGATGGCGCTGTTTGCGGTAAATCAACACCGCTTTCCCGGCGTCAGTATCGAAGCCCGCCTGAAACGTTTTTACCCCTACGCCGAAGCGCTGACCCATGTACTGGGCTATGTGGCACGCATTAACAAACGGGATTTACAAAAACTGGCAGTCGAAGGCCAGGAAGCCAATTACGCTGCGACCCACGATATCGGCAAACTGGGGGTCGAGAAATACCACGAGGCACTGCTGCATGGTGAAGTGGGCTACCAGGAAGTTGAAGTTAACAGCCGCGGTAAGATACTGCGTACCCTGCGGTTTGAACCACCGACGCCGGGGCAGGATCTGATCCTGAATATTGATATCCGTTTACAGCAGGCAGCCGTCAAAGCACTGGAAGGCCAACGGGGCTCGGTAGTGATGCTGGATTCCCGCGATGGTGGCGTGCTCGCCATGTACAGCAACCCCAGTTACGACCCTAACTTGTTTGTGCATGGGATCAGTTCGAAAAACTACAACGCCCTGCTGGCCAATAAGAACAAGCCACTGATCAACCGGGCTACTCAAGGACAATATCCGCCGGCATCCACCATTAAACCGCACCTGGCGCTGCTGGGGCTGGAAGAGAACGTCATCACGCCGACCTCGAAAATGCTGGATGTGGGTAAATACACCCTGCCCAATGTGTCCCACACCTGGCGTGACCACAAAGCTACCGGCCACGGCTATGTGGATGTGACTAAAGCCATTGTGGTGTCCTGCGATACGTTTTTCTACGATCTCGCGTACCGCCTCGGCATCGATCGCATCAGCGATTTTATGCAGCAATTTGGCTTTGGCGATTATACCGGCATCGATTTATACGAAGAGGCCGATGGCATTATGCCCAGCCGCGGATGGAAAAAAGCTGCGCGTAACGAACCCTGGTACATCGGTGATACGATCATCATAGGTATCGGTCAGAGCTTCTGGACGGCCACACCGTTGCAATTGGCAACCTCCATTATGGAACTGGCCAATCGCGGGATTCACTACCATCCGCGCATTTTGCGTGGTGAGTTACAACCCACCGGGATTGAACTGTTGCCCCCGAACGAGAGTGAACCACTGCGCATCAATAAACAAAGCAACGTGGATGTGGTGCTGCATGCCATGCAAGAGGTGGTCAACGACCCGGTGCACGGTACGGCGCGCACCGCGTTTAAAAATACAGACTACGTGTCCGCCGGTAAAACCGGCACGGCCCAGTTATTCCAGATTGGTGAAGACGAAGAATACGACGAGAAAAAAGTCGCCGCGCACCTCCGTGATAACGCCATGTACGTGGGTTATGCACCCTATGATGCCCCCGAAGTGGTGGTGGCCGTGGCACTGGAAAACGCCGGTGGCGGTGGTTCCAATGCCGCCCCCATCGCTCGGATTATGATGGACACTTACTTTAATCAGGCCAAAGAGACTCATGCAGCGAACTAAGCTGGAAACGGATAAACGCTCCCTGCTCAACCGGATGCATATCGACGGGTGGTTGTTGCTGGGTTTATTGACTCTGATGTCGCTGGGTCTGTGTGTAATCTGGTCGGCTGGCGGCAAAGATCTGGCGTTGATTGAGCGTCAGGTAATTCGTCTGGCGTTTGCCATTGGCGTGATGGTGCTGCTGGCACAAATTCCACCCGGCGCTTTTCGGCGGGTGTCGGTGTTTTTCTATGTATCTGGCTTATTAATGCTCATCGCCGTACTGGCGGTGGGCACGGTGGGCAAAGGGGCACAACGCTGGCTGGATTTGGGCTTTATGCGTTTTCAGCCGTCAGAGATCATGAAACTGGCGGTACCCATGATGGTGGCCTGGTATGTGAGTAAATTTACCCTGCCAACCAAGCTCAAAGACGTGTTTATCGGGTTTGTGATGGTACTGGTGCCAACCCTGCTGATTGCCAAACAACCGGATTTGGGCACCTCACTGTTGATTGCCAGCTCGGGGTTGTTTGTGATCTTTCTGGCGGGGCTGAGCTGGAAGCTCATCGGCTTTTGTACCTTAGCGGCCGGTTTATTTACCCCGATTATGTGGCTGTTTTTGATGCAGGATTACCAGAAACAGCGGGTGCTGACCTTTTTAAACCCGGAAAGCGATCCGCTCGGCTCCGGCTATCACATTATCCAGTCGCAAATTGCCATAGGCTCCGGCGGCATTGAGGGCAAAGGCTGGCTCCAGGGTACTCAGTCACAGCTGGAGTTTTTACCCGAGCGCCATACCGACTTTATCTTTTCGGTGTTCAGTGAAGAGTTTGGTTTTATCGGCATTCTGGCCCTGCTGGCACTGTATTTATTTATTATTATTCGCGGCATGCTGATTGCGGTGCGTGCTCAGGATGCGTATTCCAAGCTACTGGCCGGCAGTATCACCCTGACCTTCTTCGTGTATGTATTCGTCAATATGGGCATGGTGTCCGGCTTATTGCCAGTGGTGGGCGTGCCATTGCCGCTGGTCAGCTATGGCGGCACCTCCATGGTGACCCTGATGGCCGGCTTTGGTATTTTGATGGCAATCAGTACACAAAAACGGCTATTATCCCGTTAACTCAGAATAATAATGACCTAATCAGGCAGTCATGTTTGCGCTAAACACTCTGTCACAAGCTGTTTCACGCCGCTCGTTGCTGCTGCTTGCAGCCGTGCTACTCAGCGCCTGTAGCAGTACCCCAAGCGGTCGTTACAGCCTGCGCCATGATGCGCCCCCGACTGTACTACCCAGCGAAATTCTGCAACACGACGCCACCCCGAAAAAAGAGCCGCACAACCCGGTCAATCAACGTAGCTATGTGATTCGTGGCAAAACCTATCACCCTATTTCGCCGGATCAGGCCGTCACCCACAGTGAAAAAGGCATGGCCAGTTGGTATGGGCAAAAATTCCATGGTCACCTGACCTCCAACGGCGAAACCTATGACATGTACAGTATGTCGGCGGCGCATAAAACCCTGCCCCTGCCCAGCTATGTGCAGGTGACCAATCTGGACAACGGGAAAAAAGCCATTGTGCGCGTGAATGATCGCGGGCCTTTCCATCAGGGACGTATTATCGATTTATCTTATGCGGCCGCGTTAAAACTGGATGTGCTGAAAACCGGCGTGGCCAATGTGCAGATTGAGGTCATCAGTGTCGATGATGAAGGCCGTTTATATCTGGCCGGTAAGCCGTTATTTGATGACAAGCCGGAGCCTCAGCAACTGGCATTAAATAACAGCGAAGCCTGGTTTGTGCAGGTACTGGCATTACAGGACGCAGACAAAGCCCGGAATCTGGCGAAAGGCTTACAACAGTTGTATCAGACCAATATTCATACGCCGGAAGAAAACGGCGTGCATCGTCTGCGCCTTGGGCCCCTCAAAGACGAACAAAGCGCGCGCCAACTGGCAGATCAGCTTAAAGCGGATGGTTACCCCAGCGCGTTTCCACTGCTGACGGCCTATTAATCTGCATGATTCTTTTAAACTTTTTGCGATTGATGTGGTCGGAGTAAAAATTCGATCTGCCCTGCCCATATAAGCTTTTTAAATGGTATAGTGGCTGACTATTCGATTTTGTTTATTCTGACGTTACACAAAACCGGGAACATAATGCTAACAAAACAACCTTCTCTTCGTCGTTGGGCAACTACTTTATTCTTCGCCCTATTTACACAGGCCGCCAGCGCAGTGGTCATTCCGCCGTCACCTGAAATTAATGCCAAAGGCTATATTCTGCTTGATGCCAATACCGGCCACGTAATTGCCGATGGTAATGCAGATATGAGTCTGGCACCGGCCAGTCTGACCAAGATGATGACCAGTTATGTGATTGGGATGGAGCTGAAAGCCGGCCGTATTCACAACGATGATATGGTAACTATCTCCGAAAAAGCCTGGGCGAAAAACTTCCCGGACTCTTCAGTGATGTTTATTGAAGTCGGCACCCAGGTCAAAGTGTCGGATTTAAACCGCGGTATCATCATTGCCTCAGGCAATGATGCCTGCGTTGCTATGGCCGAACACATTGCCGGTAGCGAAGATGCCTTCGCCGATATGATGAATGCCTATGCCGAGAAATTGGGCATGAGCGCCAGCCATTTTATCAACGCCCACGGTTTGGATAATGGTGATCACTATACCTCCCCTCGTGATATGGCCACGCTGGCCCAAGCGCTGATCCGCGATGTGCCGGAAGAATACGCCATTTACGCGGAAAAAGAATTTACCTACAACAATATCAAACAGCACAACCGCAACCCTTTGCTGTGGGATAAAAGCCTGAATGCCGACGGTGTAAAAACCGGTCACACCTCCGGCGCGGGTTACAATCTGGTGTCATCTGCTACTCAGGGTGATATGCGTTTAATTGCGGTAGTAATGGGCACTGAAAGCGAGCGAGCTCGTAAAGTAGAAAGCCAAAAACTGCTGAAGTACGGTTTCCGTTACTATGAAAGCGTGACGCCATATAAAGCCGGTGACAGCTTCGCCGCGCAACGTATCTTTATGGGTGACCGTGAAACCGTCGATCTGGGCATCATGCAGGACACTCCGATTACCATCCCCCGTGGCCAGCGTAAAAATCTGCAAGCCAACTTCAAGCTGGATAAACAGTTAGAAGCGCCTATGGCCAAAGGCACTGTGGTCGGCACACTGAGTTTACAACTGGGTGATGACACCGTGGCAACCTACCCACTGGTAACCCTGCAGGAAGTCAACGAAGGCGGCCTGTGGAGCAAAGCGGTTGACTGGGCCAAACTCAAACTTGGTATGGAAAACTAACAAATATTCAAAAAGGCGCAGCAGCGCCTTTTTTTATCCCTTGAATTCAGCCCGACTCTGCCCCACATTGCATTGCAAGCGTGGTCTTAGCGCCACGTTTTGTTTATAATTCGCCCCCCTTTTTTATTGCCGGAGAACGCTGTTGGAAACCCGCTTTGATGAATTACTGGAATTTCCCTGCTTACAAACCTTTAAAGTCATGGGTGTTGCTCACGAGCGCCTGCCAGATGACGTGATTGGTTGTCTGCAGTTACATGCGCCGGGCGATTATAATCCGACGGTAAAACCAAGCAGTAAAGGTAACTACCACTCTGTGTCTGTCAGCGTGCGTGTGACCAGCAAAGATCACATGGAAACCCTGTACAAAGAGTTAGCCAAGCTCGAACTGGTACGTGTGGTTCTGTAATGCTATCTGCTGACCTGACCCGCAGCGTCATTATTCGCCATTTAGGCCGTCAGCCTTATGAGCCGATTTGGCAAAAAATGCAGGCATTTACCGATGAACGTGATGCCACAACACCGGATGAGTTGTGGATACTAGAGCACGACCCGGTATTTACCCAGGGTCAGGCAGGCAAAGCCGAACATATCCTTAATCCCGGTGACATTCCTGTGGTACAGGTGGACCGCGGTGGCCAGGTGACCTATCACGGTCCGGGTCAGCTAATGATGTACGTGTTACTGGATATTCGCCGCAGAAAAATGGGTGTGCGCGATCTGGTAACCGCCCTGGAGCAATCCATTGTTACTATGCTGGCTGAAAGTGGTATCGAGGCCTATGCCAAGCCGGATGCGCCAGGTGTATACGTTAATGAACAAAAAATTTGCTCTCTGGGGCTACGCATTCGCAAAGGTTGCTCATTTCATGGGTTGGCGCTGAATGTTAATATGCCGCTGGAGCCATTCTTAAGGATCAATCCCTGCGGTTATGCCGGGATGCAAATGACTGATTGTGCCAGACTGGGTGGACCCGATTCGATAAAAGCGGCCTCCCACGCGCTACTGAATGCCTTCACCTCATTGCTGAATATCGACAACCTGATACTACAGGAAGGATTTGATGACTAAATCACGCGTCGAAGCGGGTGTTAAACTCCGTGACGAAGAAAAAGTAAAACATATTCCCGTCACTATTATTCCCACCGAACGTGAGGAAATGTTACGTAAACCTGAGTGGATCAAGATTAAGCTGCCTGCGCGTACCGAAAATATTGACCACATCAAGGCCACGTTACGCAAGAACAAACTGCATTCTGTATGTGAAGAAGCCTCCTGTCCGAATCTGGCCGAGTGTTTCAACCACGGTACCGCCACCTTTATGATTTTGGGTGATATCTGTACCCGTCGTTGTCCGTTTTGTGATGTGGCGCATGGTAAACCGCTGCCACCTTCCGCTGAAGAGCCACTTAAACTGGCCAAAACCATCGCTGAAATGCGCTTAAAATATGTGGTGATCACCTCAGTAGATCGCGATGATTTGCGCGATGGTGGTGCTCAGCATTTTGTCGATTGTATTAACGCGATTCGTGAACACAGCCCGCAAACCAAAATTGAAGTATTGGTACCGGATTTCCGTGGCCGTATGGACCGCGCGCTGGAGATATTTAAGCAAGGTGTACCGGATGTGTTTAACCACAATCTGGAAACCATTCCACGTCTTTATCGCGAATGTCGCCCCGGCGCTAACTATCAGTGGTCATTGGATCTGCTGAAAAAATTCAAAGCCCAGCACCCTGACGTCATGACTAAATCCGGTCTGATGATGGGTATGGGTGAAAGCCAGGAAGAAATGGCAGAAGTACTGAAAGACCTGCGCGCCCATGATGTAGATATGCTGACCCTCGGCCAGTATTTGCAACCTAGTCGTCATCACTACCCGGTAAAACGTTACGTACATCCGGATGAATTCGATGCGCTTCGGGTAACCGCAGAAGAGCTGGGCTTTACCCATGCTGCGTGTGGTCCATTGGTCCGCTCCAGCTACCATGCAGACAAACAGGCCGCCGGAGTAGAAGTAAAATAATCCGGCCAGAACTGAAACAGGCAGTTGCGACCTGCGTGGCAACTTGCCTGACCCGCATTAATCAGCATTATGGCAGCCAGTTACGCCTGCCCCTTATCCGCTACAACCAGCGTGGTAAAATTGCCGGCTCTGCACGCCTGCAACTAAATGAAGTTCGCCTTAACCCCACCCTGTTACTGCAAAATCAGCAGGAGTTTTTACACCAGGTTATTCCCCACGAAGTCTGTCATCTGGCGGTCTATCAGTTGTACGGCCGGGTACGCCCTCATGGCGCTGAGTGGCAGCAGATGATGCGTCAGGTATTTAAACTGGCCCCCCACGTAACCCATAAAATGGATGTGACCGATGTGGCGGGTAAAACCTTCAGCTATCAATGTGGTTGTAAACAACATCAACTGAGCATTCGGCGGCACAATAAGGTGTTAAAAGGCACGCGTTATTTGTGCCGGGGATGTGGTCAGTCGCTGGTTGCGTGCTGAAAATCGTCGAGGCGGCGCTGCCAGAGTTGTTGTATCTCACCCTCAGTGGCGTTGACAAAATTCACATAAGCAGGGCGTTGTAACGCTGATTCCAGCAGTTGCGCGCGCCAGATTTGCATATAGACCGGTGCGCGGTCGCCCTCATCGTAAAACTGCATAAAACTGAAACGGGCATGTGGTTTCCATGCCTGCAGATTTTGTTCAGCCAGCTCGCAGGTCTGCGCTGGTGACAAGATGGTGTCTTGCGGCCAGTCAGCCGGTAATGGCGGAATGATGCCCGTTTGACTAATCACCAGATTCGCCTGATGGGCGCCATCGACGCAAAATTGTTCGGCCAGCTCACGGCTTAACGCGTATTCATCCAGCAATCCGGCAAAATGTGCCAGTTCATGCACAAACACCGCAAAATCATCACCGCGATCCAGATACATGATGCCCTGATGCACATTGGCTTTGCCCGCCTGCCCCATAACAACCACATGGGTGAACTCGCGATCGATCAACTGGTTAGCAAGAAAGTTTTCATCGCAATGTAAACGTGGTGACGTGGCGCAAGCTAAACCATTAGCCGGTTGCAGACTCAGGTCAGAAAAACATACCGGCAAACTGCGTAGATCCGCATCCTGCTGCCAGGCGGACAATAATCCGGCGGCCTGGCTGATGCCTTCGGTATCCTGCGCGACAAACAATAAATGTTGCTGGCAGGCACTGGCCTGATATCCACGGCGTAAGGTCAGAATATCCTGCAACAGCGTCGCGGCTTGTGGCGTAAGTGTGGTGGGCTCTGAGTCTTCCAGGGTTTGATAGAAAGTGCTGACATCGCCGTTTTGTAGTGCGAGCCTGGCTAAGCGCCAGCGAATATCCGCCCCGCCTTGTTCTGACGCGCGGGTCAGCCAATACTGGGCGATGGCCGGCGCCTTTTCCAGCCACTCTCCGGCCAGTGCCAACTGTGCAGACTGATCGCCCAGCGCGGCGGCCAATACGGGATCCTGACGAAGCTGTTTAACCGACAGGCGATGCTGGTACTGGGACACGATAATCAGTGCCGCCAGCGCATAGAATCCCAGCCCGAGCAGAATGCGAAACATAGTGATGGTTTATTTGTGCAAATCCGGAATGCTGCGTTCGCGCATCAGGTCCAGCTCGAGGCGCGCATAACGGTGCTCGACAAAGTCATACACATTGGTACTCAGCGCAGCTTTGAAATAATTACTGGCTTTACCCTGTGCACCTGCGTCAGCAAAGTATTTGCCCAGGTAAAAATAGGCTTCACACAGGCGATTATTCAGTTGCTGCTGGTTAGCCAGTCCTTCAGTTAGCAGATTAAGCAACTGACTTTCTGACACATCACCCAGATAAAAATCGACCAGATGCGTTGCCCAGTTACTATTGTCCAGTTGGGCGCGCTGGTTGCGTAAGGTTTGTTTGGCGTTAACCGGATCCATATGGCTATCGGCCATGTAGTGCCACAGCACACGATAAGGATCGCTATGGTCCTGTTGATAGAACAAGTCGAAATCTTTTAACGCCTGATCGGCACGGCCACCGTAATAAAGCGCAATACCACGATTTAAAAACGCGTATGCATGCTCTGGGTCGATTTCTAGTGCCGAGTCAAAGTAGGTATAGGCCTCAACGAATTCCTGCTGTTGAGTGTAATGGATCCCCAAAAAATTATAGGCTTCGGCCAGTTTTGGATTCAGGCGTACGGCACGGGTAAAGTCGTACATTGCCATGCCATTAAGGCCGACACTGTCATAGTAAACACCACGCTGGTAATACAATTCGGCTTTTTGTGGCTCAGGAATATCGGCGCGATTGAGGATTTCGGTCAGGCGAGCGACCGCCATTTGCACGCGCATATCGGCTTTTGCAGGTTCCGCCAGGATCAGATTTCCCATCTGATTGCCAGCCGAAGGCCCTTGCGTGCTGGAACAGGCACTGATTATTCCCAATGTGCCAATCAGCAGGGCTTGCGATAGCTTCATAAAAGACTCTTTTGTTACCGGTATGCACCGCACTATACCAAGAGGTGCGCCGTGGATCATCCAGTGATATGGATAATCGCGCGGTTAATCTTCGAAAAAGATTACTTTGCCGGTTTCGATGTCATATTCCGCCCCGACGATCATCAGGTCTTCATTGGCGATGAGTTGCTCCAATATGGCTGAACCATGACGAAGCTGTTCAACCGAGGTATGCACATTGGCGCGTACCGCTTTGGCCAGTAAGGTGTCTTTATCGCACTGACAGGCGTTTTGTAACAGTGGCTTAACCGCCGGGGCGATTTTATCCACGATAACTTTAAGATTTGGCGACTGCGACTCCGACGGGCGACTCAACTCCTCCACGGTGGCTTTGATCGCGCCACAATGGGTATGCCCCATCACCACCACCAAACGAGTAGCAAATTGTGCGGCGGCGAATTCCACGCTACCAATCTGCGATGGCTGCACGATATTACCGGCAACTCGAATAACAAACAGGTCACCCAGGCCCTGATCGAAAACCATTTCGGCGGGCACCCGTGAGTCAGAACAGCCCAGAATAATCGCAAATGGCTGTTGGCCCTGCTCTGCGCTACTAATACGGGGGCGCTTCATTAGCCATTCATCGCCCTGCAATGCGGAGATAAATCGCTGATTTCCCTGCTTTAAGTGCGCAAGCGCCGTTTGTGCATCAACCATATTATTGTTATTCCTGAAAACGTTGGGGGCAGTCTACCGAGGCAATCCCTCAGACTCTACTCCGAGCAGTATCAACTGCCTAGTTTTTAAACAAGTCGCTTACGGTATATAAGTCGTTCATCTGCGTATTCATCGCTTTGATAGGTCATGACAAAGCCATACTGATTACGCTGTAAAAATGCCTGCATCGCACTAAATTCACCACGGGTTTTGACTTCTATGATGTCGTAGCCCTGTGCTTTCGCCCATTGCTCCTGCGCGTCCAGCAGTTTCTGCGCTACACCACTGCGACGGAAAGCCGGCACTACACCTCCTAACCAGCTATAAAATGTCAGCGGGTTTAGCCCGTAACCCAGTTTAAACCCGACTAACTGGCCATTTTCATAGGCCACCAAGCCCAACCATTCCAGCTCTGCCAGACGCTGTTGATACCTGTCCTTATCAGCAGTGGCGGCCAGCTCCGGAATGTGGCGGTGCACATCTAACAGCACATCGATGTCGCGCGTTTCTACAATTACCATATTTAGCCCACAAAAAAGGCGCTGAACGCGCCTTTTTTAATGTTGTTGAATTACTCGCCTTGTGGCTCTTCCGCTGCTGCTTCCTGAGCTGGCTTTTCAACCAGCTCTTTCATAGACAGACGTACTCGGCCCTGACGGTCGATTTCCATCACTTTCACGTCAACCATCTGACCCATTTCCAGGTAATCAGATACTTTGTTTACGCGCTCGTGAGCGATTTGTGAAATGTGTACCAGACCTTCTTTACCTGGCAGTACTTCTACAAACGCACCGAAATCAACGATACGGGTTACTTTACCGTGGTAAGTTTTGCCCGCTTCTACTTCAGCCGTTACCGCTTCGATCATGCTGATTGCTTTTTCAGCTTTGGCACGCTCGGTAGCGAAGATTTTCACAGTACCGTCATCTTCGATTTCGATGTTGGTTTCAGATTGTTCAGTGATAGAACGGATAGTTGCACCGCCTTTACCAATCACTTCACGGATCTTGTCTTGCTCAATCTTGATGGTGTAGATACGTGGAGCGAATTCAGACAGCTCTTCACGGTGACCATTGATGGCCTGATCCATCACACCCAGAATGTGCAGACGCGCTTCTTTAGCTTGTTTCAGCGCGATTTGCATGATTTCTTTGGTGATACCTTCAATCTTGATATCCATCTGCAGCGCAGTAACACCTTCAGAGGTACCAGCCACTTTAAAGTCCATGTCACCCAGGTGATCTTCGTCACCCAGAATGTCTGACAGGACTACGAAGTTTTCGTCAGATTTCACCAGACCCATTGCAATACCCGCAACAGAAGCTTTGATTGGTACACCGGCATCCATCAGAGCCAGAGAGGTACCGCACACAGACGCCATTGAAGAAGAACCGTTTGACTCAGTGATTTCTGACACCACACGTACCACGTACGGGAATTCAGCTTCAGTTGGCATAACCGCCTGAATACCACGCTTAGCCAGACGACCGTGACCGATTTCACGACGCTTAGGCGAACCGATCATACCGGTTTCACCCACGCAGTATGGTGGGAAGTTGTAATGCAGCATGAAGCGGCTGTTAGTCAGGCCAGTCAGCTCATCAATCATCTGCGCGTCACGCTCAGTACCCAGGGTGGCCACAACCAACGCCTGCGTTTCACCACGGGTGAACAATGCAGAACCGTGAGTACGTGGCAGCAGACCAGTGCTCACCGCCAGGGCGCGAACCATATCCGGCGAACGACCGTCGATACGTGGCTCGCCGGCCAGAATGCGTGAACGTACTACGTCAGATTCCAGATCGTGCAGCAGGTTGCTGGCTTCTTTGCTATCCAGTTCTGGATTTTCTGCAATCAGAGCGGCCAACGCTTTGTCCGTGGCTGCAGTGACCGCGTCTTTACGCGCCATTTTGTCAGAGATCTGGTATGCAGCAGCCATTTCAGCTTCGGCCAGCGCTTTGATCTTGTCTTTCAGTTCAGTGTTCTCTGCAGGTGCTTGCCAGTCCCACTTAGGCGTGTTTACTTCAGCGGCGAATTCGTTAACCGCGTTGATAACCGCTTGCATTTGGTCGTGACCATATACAACCGCACCCAGCATCACGTCTTCTGACAGGATTTTCGCTTCTGATTCCACCATCAGTACGGCATTTTGCGTACCGGCCACAACCAGATCCAAATCGCTGTCAGCCATTTCGCTGTTCAGGGTGTTCAGCAGGTACTCGCCGTCTTTGTAACCAACACGCGCCGCACCAATTGGGCCGTTGAATGGAATACCAGAGATGGCCAGCGCAGCAGAGGTACCGATCATAGAGATGATGTCGGTTGGAATTTCAGGGTTCGCAGATACCACTGTGATAACAACCTGAACTTCGTTTTTGAAACCTTCCGGGAATAATGGACGGATTGGACGGTCAATCAGACGCGCGGTCAGGGTTTCGTTCTCAGAAGGACGACCTTCACGCTTGAAGAAGCCACCCGGGATTTTACCCGCAGCGTAGGTTTTTTCCTGATAGTTAACAGTTAATGGGAAGAAGTCCTGATCGGCTTTGGCTTCTTTTTTACCCACAACGCTTACCAGCACCGACGTATCGTCCATGCTAGCTAATACAGCGGCAGTTGCCTGACGGGCGATTACGCCTGTTTCCAGAGTTACGGTGTGTTTACCGTATTGAAATGTTTTAGTAATAGGAGTCACTTTTTATCCTTTATCTTTGCTATTTTCGCTTTTAAACGCGGCGCATAGTATAGCGAGTCGCTCCGTGCCTGCACAGTACAAATTAGCTGTGCGCGCGCGCATTTTTCGTAAAAACAAGCAGATACAAAAAAAGCACCCGAAGGTGCTTTTATTTGAAGCTTGTCTTAGCGACGCAGACCCAGACGCGCGATCAGGTCTTGGTAACGTGCCTGATCTTTGCCTTTCAGGAAGTCCAGCATTTTACGACGCTGGCTTACCATGCGCAGCAGACCACGACGTGAGTGGTGATCTTTCTTGTGGCTTGAGAAGTGACCTTGCAGTTTGTTGATGTTGAAAGTCAACAGTGCAACTTGAACTTCAGGTGAACCTGTGTCGCCTTCTTTAACTGCGAAGTCAGCTAAAATCTGTGCTTTTTCTTGAGTACTTAGTGACATAAATTTCTCCAATGTAGATAAGGATCTCAGCCGATCACTAATTCAGCCAAAATCAGGAGCGCGTATTATATAGCGTTACGCGCAAATAACAATGCCGCAGCGGGTTAATTCTGCGCGGTTACCACCAGACGTTTAGGAGCAAGTTTATCGCCCGCCTCGCCGACACCAATAAACTGTTCGGTCGACTGCACGTAGATACGCGTTGCACCCTGCACCCCGGCATCCGGATTCACCACCGGCTGACCGTGTTGCAAACGTGCGGCGTCTTCGTCACTAACGTGCACGGCCGGTAAACGGCTGACCGCACTGTCCATCGGCAGTAGCCAGCTATCCAACACAGACCAGTCCTGCTCACCATTAGCATTGATGGTTTCGCGCAGCGCCTGCAGCGTGTCAAAATCGACCACTTTATCGACCGGATAATCCGCCACTTTGGTGCGATGCAATTTACTCACATAGGCACAGCAACCCAGCGCCTGACCAATATCATCGACCAGCGAGCGAATGTAGGTGCCTTTGCTGCAATGCACTTCCAACTCGGCGTTGGTACCATCAAAACTGAGCAGATTCAGGGCAAATATCTCGATATCGCGCGCCTCGCGCTCAATCTCGATACCCTGACGAGCATAGTAATACAGCGGTTTACCCTGATGTTTGAGGGCAGAGAACATGCTAGGCACCTGCTTGATTGGGCCGCGGAACTGTTCTAACACCGCCAGTAGCTCATCCATGCCAAAATTAATTGGCTGTTGATCTACCACCTCGCCATCTGCATCACAGGTACTGGTACGAATTCCGAAGGTTGCGGTGGTCAGATAGGTCTTATCTGAGTCAAGCAGGAACTGCGAAAACTTGGTGGCCTCCCCCAAACAAATGGGCAACATCCCCGTGGCGAGCGGATCCAGCGCGCCGGTATGACCAGCTTTGCTGGCCTTAAAAATACCGCGGACCTTTTGCAACGCCTGATTGGAGGAGATTTCCAGTGGCTTATCCAGCAAAATGACGCCGTCAATATCACGGCCTTTTCTGCGTTTTGCCACGGATTATTCCTGTTCGTCGTCGATGTTACGTCCGGCCTGCTCAGCGCGTTGACGGTCTTTACTGATCGTCTCAGATACCAGATTAGAGATACGCATGCCCTCTGTGATCGAGGTATCCTGATAGAACTTCAGCGCAGGTACCGCACGGATGCGTACACGCTTGGATAACAGTTGGCGTACAAAGCCTTTGTTTTCTTCCAGAATATCCAGATACAGCTTAATTTTTTCCGGATCATTTTCAAAAAACGTTACGAACACCTTGGCATAGGCCAGATCCCGCGACACTTCTGCGCCAGATACCGTGACCAGCCCTAAACGGGGATCGCGGTTTTTAAATTCGTTTTGCAAAATACTCGCGACTTCTTTGTGGATCTGGTGGGCAACCCGATCCGTGCGTGAGAATTCTCTTGCCATGTGATTACCTCAAACAATTAGGCCAAATTAACTGGCCAGCAACAGGACTTGCAGCCAGATTGCCAGAATGGTTAACAACGAGCCGATAAACGCAAAAAAGCGGTGGTACACATTATTATAGGTAATGTGAATAATCGAATGCGCAACGCGCAACACCACATACAGCCAGGCCGTAAATAATAGGCCAGCGCTTTCGAGATTCAGCGCCAGTGCCAGTGTACAACCCACGTAAAATAACGGCGGTGTTTCAAACAGATTCGCGAAGTTCCGCTCTTTCTGGGCTAAATCCTGCGGTACCTCATATCCTCTGTTGGTCAGAAAATATTTCGGATTAATGCGCTTGTGCGCCACCGCTTTAAAGCGAGCACGCCCCAGTATTACCCCCACAGTCAGGGTTAATAACAGCATGGCAAACATTGGATATAGCATAAACACTGTCCTTTTGGTTCTACAGACAAAAATGCCCAACCGAAGTTGAGCATTTTTATCATTGCGTCATGGATTAGATTTGACGCGCGACTTCGATGACTTCAAATACTTCGATTTGGTCACCCACTTTCACGTCATTGTAGTTCTTAACGCCGATACCACATTCCATACCATTACGTACTTCCTGCACATCGTCTTTAAAGCGACGCAGTGATTCCAGCTCGCCTTCGTAAATAACCACGTTGTCACGCAGTACGCGAATTGGGTTATTACGTTTAACGATACCTTCGGTCACCATACAGCCTGCAATAGCGCCCAGTTTCGGTGAACGGAATACGTCACGTACTTCTGCCAGACCAATGATTTGTTGTTTGAACTCAGGGGCCAGCATACCGCTCATCGCCTGTTTCACTTCATCAATCAAATCATAGATAACGCTGTAATAGCGCAGGTCAATCTGCTCTGCTTCGATTACGCGACGCGCAGAGGCGTCCGCACGTACGTTAAAGCCAACCAGAATCGCACCTGATGCCGCAGCCAAAGACGCATCCGTCTCGGTGATACCACCAACGCCAGAACCTACGATGTTGACTTTCACTTCGTCGGTAGACAGTTTCAGCAATGAATCACAGATAGCTTCAACAGAGCCCTGTACGTCGGCTTTCATCACGATGTTCAGTTCAGAGACATCGCCAGCTTCCATATTCGCGAACATGTTTTCCAGTTTCGCTTTATGCTGTTTGGCCAGTTTCAGTTCACGCTGCTTGATAGAGCGACGAGTCGCTACTTCACGGGCTTTACGCTCATCAGCGACAACAAATGCGTCGTCACCGGCAGCCGGCACGCCTGACAAGCCAAGGATTTCTACCGGGGTAGACGGACCAGCAGTTTTCACTTCCTGGCCATTTTCATCACGCATCGCACGTACACGGCCATATTCCAGACCACACAGCAGGATGTCACCGGCTTTCAGTTCACCTTCCTGAACCAGCACCGTGGCCACAGGACCGCGGCCTTTATCCAGGCGAGATTCTATGACGATACCTTTCGCAGAGCCTGTGTTAGCCGCTTTCAGATCCAGCATTTCTGCTTGCAGACCAATCGCTTCCAGCAGGTCGTCCACGCCCATACCGGTTTTAGCCGATACGTTCACGAACTGGTGCTCACCGCCCCACTCTTCGGAAATAACTTCCAACTGTGACAGTTCGCTCTTCACGCGTTCCGGGTCGGCAGTTTCTTTATCCATTTTGTTAACCGCAACGATCAACGGCACGTTAGCTGCACGAGCGTGTTGTACGGCTTCTTTGGTTTGTGGCATTACACCATCGTCAGCCGCCACTACCAGTACGACGATATCCGTTGCGTTGGCACCACGAGCACGCATGGCGGTAAACGCCGCGTGTCCGGGAGTATCCAGGAACGCGATACGACCGCGTGGTGTTTCTACGCTGTATGCACCGATGTGCTGGGTAATCCCACCAGCTTCGCCAGAAGCCACCTGGCTACGACGGATATAGTCAAGCAGTGAAGTTTTACCATGGTCAACGTGACCCATAATAGTCACCACTGGCGCACGGTGTTCCGCTTCACCTTTGCTCTCAGAGCTCTGCGCCAGGATTTCATCTTCCAGCGCGTTCTCATTTACGATTTCGTACTTGTGACCCATCTCTTCCACAACCAAAACCGCAGTGTCCTGATCCAGAACCTGGTTGATGGTGGCCATTTCACCCAGTTTGAACAGGGTTTTGATCACTTCGTTAGCTTTAACCGCCATACGGTTAGCCAGTTCGCCAACCGTCACTGTGGCACTGATACGCACGATACGCTCAACCGGTTGAGCTGGCATATTAAAGCCATGCTTAAGGCCGGAAGCCGCATCTTTGCGTTTCTTCGGCTTGCGACGACGATTAGAACGCTCTACTTGCATATCTTCTTCGTCTTCGGCTTCCTGCGCATAACGGTTTGAATGCAGGTGCACTTCTTCAGCTTCAGCGCGTTTGCGACGCTCTTCTTCTTCTTTCCAGCGACGCTCGTTTTCTTCAGCCAGTTTACGTGCCGCTTCTTCCGCTTTACGGGTTTCTTCGGCTAATTTACGTGCTGCTTCCGCTTCTTGTTGCTGACGAATACGTTCCGCTTCTTCCTGAGCGGCCTGACGCTCGGCGATTTCTTCCGGGCTCAGCGTTTTCTCTTCTTCAGCAGCCTTACGCTTCTGCTCTTCACGGCGGGCTTTTTCTTCTTCCGCACGTTTGGCACGGGCTTCGGCTTCCGCTTTGGCTTTTTCTTCCGCTACACGTTTGGCTTCTTCCGCGGCTTTACGCTCGGCTTCCAGCTGTGCGATACGCTCTTCTTCTGCACGTTTGGCTTCTTCCGCCATACGGGCAATTTCTGCATCGCTACGTTTTACGTATGTACGAGTTTTACGTACTTCAACTTTTACCGCTTTTGACTTACCGGCTGAATTAATATTCAACGTGCTGGTAGTCTTACGCTGCAACGTCATACGCTTTGGCTCGGTCTCTGCCGCGCCACCGTGTTGTTTGCTTAAATAGTCGAGAAGATGTTTCTTCTCTTCTTCTGTTACCTGATCGTCAGCGGATTTTTTGATCCCGGCATCGGCAAACTGTTGAATCAGTTTGTCCAAGCTAGTGCCAATATCTCCGGCAAGTTTCTGTAAGGATACGTCTGCCATGTAATGCTGCTCCTCCTGCTGACATTATTCTTCGTTAAACCAAACGATATTACGTGCGGCCATGATCAGCTCACCGGCTTTCTCTTCACCAATGCCTTCCAGCTCACTAATATCGTCAACGCCCTGCTCGGCCAACTCTTCTAAATTGGTAATGCCATTAGAGGCTAATACCAGCGCTAAATGGCGCTCAAGACCCGGCAGGTTTAACAGGTCTTCGGACGGTGCGGCCGCCTCTAGAGATTCCTCAGTGGCCAATGCCTGCGTAGTCAGTGCCGCCTTCGCACGGTTACGCAATTCCTCAACGGTGTCTTCATCCAGCGCATCAATCGCCAGTAATTCATTCACCGGTACATAGGCAATTTCTTCAAGGGTACTGAAGCCTTCATCCACCAACAGGCTGGCAAAGTCTTCATCGATGTCCAGCGCTTCAACAAAACGCGACAACACTTTGGCATTTTCCGCCTCGTGTTTGCTGTTCAGATCTGCCACTGTCATCACGTTCAGTTCCCAGCCGGTTAACTGACTGGCCAAACGCACGTTCTGACCACTACGGCCGATAGCCTGCGCCAGGTTATCCTGCTCAACGGCCACTTCCATCATGTGACGGTCTTCGTCGACCACAATGGAACTCACTTCTGCTGGCGCCATAGCGTTAATAACGAATTGGGCTGGGTTTTCATCCCACAATACGATATCCACACGCTCGCCACCCAGTTCGCCTGAGACGGCCTGCACACGTGAACCACGCATACCGACGCACGCCCCCACCGGATCTAAACGACGGTCATTGGTCTTCACAGCAATTTTCGCGCGAGAACCCGGATCACGCGCCGCGGCACGAATTTCCAGTACTTCTTCTGCGATTTCCGGCACTTCCAGACGGAACAACTCAACCAACATATCCGGGTGTGAGCGGCTCAGGAATAATTGCGCACCACGCGCTTCTGGCTTGATGGTGTACAACAATGCACGCACACGGTCACCCGGGCGGAAAGTTTCACGCGGCAGCATGTCTTCACGGAATAATACCGCTTCGGCATTGTTACCCAGATCCACAATCACATTGTCACGGTTGACCTTTTTAACCGTACCGGTAACCAATTCGCCCACACGGCTCTGATATTCATCGACCATTTGTGCGCGTTCAGCTTCACGTACTTTTTGTACGATTACTTGCTTGGCAGTTTGCGTGGTAATACGGTCAAACACGATTGACTCAATCTGCTCTTCTACGTAATCACCAATCTGAATTTCTGGCTCATCGATTTGCGCAGCAGAAATGGTCATTTCTGCATACGGGTTTTCTTGTGGCTGGTCATCAGGAATAACTAACCAACGACGGAACGTGTCAAAATCACCGGTATTACGGTCGATGCTAACGCGCACTTCGATTTCGCCTTCGTTTTTCTTTTTGGTGGCACTGGCGATAGCATATTCAAGCGCCTCGAAAATTTTCTCTCTCGGTACCTGCTTTTCATTGGAAACGGCTTCAGCCACTAACAGAATTTCTTTATTCATTGCTTTTTGCCTCGCTTAACACGTCCTTAATTAAAATTGTGCAACCAGGTTGCCTTTCTCAATGTTCGCCACTGCCAGCTCAAATGTCTGACCATCAACGTCCATCGTTAATACGCCATTTTCAACCGACAGAACCTTACCTTTAAAGTTACGACGATTGTCCATTGGAATGCGTAAACGCACCTGTGCGATCTCACCCACGATGCGTGCGTAATGGGCTTCTTTGAACAACGGTTTGTCCATCCCGGGTGATGACACTTCCAGGTTGTATTCCGTTGGAATGGGATCTTCTACATCCAGTACCGCACTGACCTGATGACTGACGTCTGCACAATTGTCCACGGTGATGCCATTTTCATGATCGATAAAAATGCGCAGGGTTGAATGTTTACCGGCCCGCACGAATTCCACACCAAGCAATTCAAAGCCCAGTGCCTCAACGGCTGGTTCCAGCATGTCTGTCAGAGTTTGTTCAAGCTTTGACAAGCGATAAATCTCCAAATACAAAAAAAGGGCATACGCGCCCAGACCCTTGGTAAAAATCGGGAATAACAAAAAGCCCCGTGCTAAGCGGGGCTTTTTATTTTGGACCCTTTGTCCACTGACTTCATTGCTTACCGGCACGTGCGATAATGCAAAAGTGGTTGCGGGAGCAGGATTCGAACCTACGACCTTCGGGTTATGAGCCCGACGAGCTACCAGACTGCTCCATCCCGCGTTTGATTCTTCTCTTGTCTGACTTGGCGTAGCGCCCGTCTCAAGATGGTGCGTATTATACTGAGCCAATTTAGAAGCGCAAGGCTAATCCAATAAAAAAACCGTTATTTCGAATCGTTTGCCGCTTTATTAAACAATGCGTTCAAATGTGCAGCAATATTCAGGTTTATTTAGCGTTTTCTTTATGAAATACCTCTTTGCTATTACCTATCCTTGCCGCCGATTCGCGAATTGGTGGGCAGTTAGAAAATATTAAAAACGGCATTAGGTACATGGAAGAAATATTAATTTTTACATCCGCTAAATATCGGGCATAAAAAAACCCGCAGATTTGCGGGTTTTATAAATGATGGTGCGGATGGTGGGACTTGAACCCACACGAGCTTTCGCTCACAGCGACCTCAACGCTGCCTGTCTACCAATTTCAGCACATCCGCGTATTGATTAGTTTGGTACTTCGTCTTGTGGTTTTTGTACCGGTGCGTCTGCCGGGATTTCTTCCGCTGCAGGTACGCTAATAATATCCAGTTGTTCTACCTGTTTGGCTTCCTGAGCGGTCAGCGCACCTAATACCAGGCTGATAACAAAGAAAAGCGTCGCCAAAATGGCAGTTGAACGCGTCAGGAAGTTGCCTGAACCGGTTGCTCCAAAGACAGTGTTAGAAGAACCCGCACCGAATGAAGCGCCCATGTCTGCGCCTTTACCGCGCTGAATCAGCACCAGGCCGATCAATAACAGCGCGACTAACAAATAAACTACGATAAGAACGTCTTTCATTATTTAATCCAGATTGTTTGCCGCTTGGCAAATTGCAATAAAGTCGTCAGTTTTCAGACTGGCTCCGCCAACCAGGCCACCGTCTACATCTTGCTGTGAAAACAGCTCAGCCGCATTGGCTGCATTAACACTACCGCCATATAAAATAGTTAGTCCGGCCGCAATGTCAGTATATTCCTGGGCAATGTGCTCGCGTACTTTGGCATGTACCTGCTGCGCCTGTTCCGGGCTGGCAGTATTACCTGTGCCTATCGCCCAAATGGGTTCATAGGCCAGCACACAATCTTTAATCTTCGCGCCGATACCATTAAGTACAGCGTCAACCTGCGCATATAAAAATTCGAGGTAATTGCCCTCTTCCCGAACTTTTAGCGACTCGCCAAAACAGACGATTGGGGTTAACCCTGCATTCAGCACAGCCTGCACTTTTTGCACGACAACCTGATCGTCTTCAGCGAATAATTCGCGGCGCTCTGAGTGACCAACAATCACATATCGGACATTCAGTTCACTCAGTATGGAGGTTGATGATTCGCCAGTATAGGCTCCCGCATCGTACTGACTTACGTTCTGTGCGCCCAAGTAAAATTTATTCGGTTCAACACAGGCCAGTAGCGGCATCGGCGGGCAAATTACCACGTCGACATTATCGAGAGACACTTCCGAAAGGCTTTGCGTCATTGCTGACACCAGTGCCTTGCTTCCGTTCATTTTCCAGTTTCCCGCCACCATGGGACGGCGAACATGTGCTGGCATACAACCTCCTTTCGAAGCGGGCGAGATATTAACTAACCCGCTGCCAAGTTACAAGTTGGTCACAACATAAAAAAGTTTTTATGCTGGATTTTTGACCACATCTGCTATGTGATTGGCCCACTTATCACAGTCCTGTGCAGACTGGGATTCAACCATCACACGAATCAATGGCTCGGTACCACTTTTACGTAACAATACCCGACCGGTTTCACCCAGCGCGGCTTCAGCTTCGGCCACTGCATCTTTCACCGATTGTTGTTCAAGCGGCGCACTGCCCGCTTCAAAACGCACGTTAATCAGAGTCTGCGGATATTTATCCATGCCTTTGGACAGTTCGTACAATGACATTTCGCTTCGAATCATCGCGGTCAGCACCTGCAATCCAGCAATAATACCGTCACCGGTTGAGGTCGCATTGAGGTTAATCACGTGGCCTGAACTTTCACCACCGATGTGCCAGCCTTTACGTTGCAACAGTTCCATCACATAGCGATCACCCACCGCACTGCGCTCAAACTGAATACCCAATTTGCTCAGGCCTACTTCCAGACCCAGATTACTCATCAGAGTCCCCACCACACCACCGTTTAAGCGGCCAGATTTAAGGGCATCGCGCGCAATGATGTAGACGATTTGGTCACCGTCGATCACGTTACCTTTGTGATCGACCAACATAATCCGGTCACCATCACCATCTAGGGCAAAGCCCATATCGGCCTGTTCCTGTTTGACCCGCTCTACAATCGCGTCCATAGAGGTAGCACCAACTTTATCGTTGATATTCAGACCGTTAGGTTGGGCACCGATTTCGATAACATCCGCACCTAACTCACGCAATACATTAGGCGCGATATGGTACGTGGCACCGTGGGCACAATCGACCACAATCTTCATGCCATGCAGCGACAACTCCGAGGGAAATGTGCCTTTACAAAACTCGATATAACGACCAGCGGCGTCATTGATACGAGTTGCCTTACCTAACTTATCCGATGCCACACATTCCATTTCACGATCCATCATGGCTTCAATCGCCAGTTCGATATCGTCATCCAGCTTGGTACCATCGGCAGCAAAGAACTTAATACCGTTGTCGTAATAAGGGTTGTGCGAAGCACTTATAACGATGCCGGCTTCGGCACGAAACGTTTTAGTCAGGTAGGCAATCGCCGGAGTGGGCATTGGGCCTAGTAAGCCAATGTTAATCCCCGCCGCAGAGAGACCGGCTTCTAAAGCAGATTCCAGCATATAGCCGGAAATACGGGTATCCTTACCTATCAACACTTTGTTGGTACCGGCATTGGCGAGAACCCGCCCGGCGGCCCAACCTAATTTGGTCACAAACTGTGGGTTGATGCAGCTTTCGCCAACCTTGCCACGAATACCATCGGTACCAAAATATTTACGTGTCATATTGCTTCCTTTTTATTCTTGTTCGCTCATTGCCTGCATGATTTTCAGGGCATCCATAGTTGGCCCGACATCATGCACGCGTAAAATTTTTGCCCCGCGCTGGGCAGCTAACAGTGCACCAGTCACACTGCCGATTAAGCGCTGCTCAACCGGCTTTTCCAGTACATTGCCGATCATTGACTTACGCGACAACCCGATCAGCAATGGGAAGTCCAGGCAGGCTAGTTTATCCAGATGCGCCAGTAAACGGTAGTTATGTTGCAGGTTTTTACCGAATCCAAAGCCTGGATCGAGCAAAATGTGATTTTTGCTTATACCCGCCGCGACACATTCCGCCGCACGTGCGGTCAAAAACGCCGCAACATCCGCCACGACATCCACATAGTCAGGGGCATCCTGCATAGTACGAGGCTGGCCCTGCATGTGCATTAAGCACACTGGCACACCTGATTGCGCTGCCGTTGTAAGGGCACCTGGCTCTTGCAGAGCTCTTACATCATTGATTAGTCCGGCACCATGGGCGACAGCTTCGTGCATCACGCGGGCTTTGCTGGTATCAACAGATACCACACAGTCAAAACGCTGCACAATGGCATCGATTACCGGAATGACCCTTTCTATCTCCTGCTGTTCGGCCACCTCTGCTGCACCGGGACGAGTTGACTCGCCGCCCACATCGATAAATGTGGCGCCATCAGCCAACATACGCTCAACCTGAAACAAGGCTGCATCCAGTTGATTAAACTGACCGCCGTCGGAAAATGAATCGGGTGTCACATTGACGATGCCCATGATACGGGGCACGGACAGGTCGATGAAATAATTTGCGAATTGCATGAAACCTCTGGATAAAAAAAGCGCCTCGAATGAGGCGCCGCTTTATTATTAGCCTGGCAAGTCGCCCGGTTGGTTGGTGGGGCTTACCGAAGATTTCTCTTCAGCCTTAGTACCAGAACCAGGTTTGCCTGATGAACTGCCGCTACGGTCATCCCAATCAGCCGGTGGACGAACCTCACGACGAGCCATCAAATCATCGATCTGACGGGCATCGATGGTTTCATATTTCATCAATGCGTCTTTCATGGTGTGCAGAATATCGATGTTGTCACGCAGAATTTGCTCGGCACGCTCATAGTTGCGGTCGATCACTGCCTTGATTTCCGCATCAATAGCACGAGCAGTATCATCTGACATGTGCTTGGCGCGCGCCATGCTGCGGCCCAGGAATACTTCGCCTTCTTCTTCGGCATACAGCATTGGGCCCATTTTTTCAGATAATCCCCACTGGGTAACCATCTTACGTGCAATGTCAGTGGCGCGCTCAATATCGTTGGATGCGCCTGTAGTCACCTTATCGTTACCATAAATAATGGCTTCGGCGATACGACCACCGAACAAACTGGAAATCATGCTCTCCAGATGCTGTTTGGAATGACTGTATTTATCCTGCTCAGGCAGGTACATAGTCACACCCAGCGCACGGCCACGTGGAATGATCGACACTTTGTAAACCGGATCGTGCTCAGGCACCATACGACCAACAATGGCGTGACCGGCCTCGTGGTAAGCCGTCATCGCTTTTTCGTCCTCTGACATCACCATCGACTTACGCTCAGCGCCCATCATGATTTTGTCTTTGGCCTTGTCAAATTCTTCCATATTCACAACGCGCTTGTTGGCACGTGCAGCGAATAACGCGGCTTCGTTCACCAGGTTAGCTAAATCAGCGCCTGAGAAACCCGGCGTACCACGGGCAATTACCGCAGGATCGACATTGTCACCAATCGGCACTTTACGCATGTGTACTTTCAGGATTTGTTCACGACCGCGAATATCTGGCAGACCAACCACAACCTGGCGGTCAAAACGACCGGGACGCAGCAGCGCCGGGTCTAATACATCCGGACGGTTAGTCGCCGCGATAACGATAATGCCTTCGTTACCTTCGAAACCATCCATTTCAACCAGCATTTGGTTCAGGGTTTGCTCACGCTCATCATGACCGCCGCCCAAACCAGCACCACGCTGACGACCGACCGCATCGATCTCATCGATAAAGATGATACATGGCGCAGACTTTTTGGCTTGTTCAAACATGTCACGCACACGTGATGCGCCCACACCGACGAACATTTCAACGAAATCTGAACCGGAGATAGTGAAAAACGGTACTTTGGCTTCACCCGCAATGGCTTTGGCCAGCAAGGTTTTACCCGTTCCAGGCGGACCTACCATCAGTACGCCTTTTGGAATTTTTCCGCCCAGCTTCTGGAATTTGCTTGGATCACGCAGGAAATCAACCAACTCAACCACTTCCTCTTTGGCCTCATCGCAGCCAGCCACATCGGCAAAAGTGGTTTTAATCTGATCTTCACCCAGCAAGCGCGCTTTGGACTTACCAAAGGACATGGCACCACGGCCACCACCACCTTGCATCTGGCGCATAAAGAAAATCCATACGCCAATCAGCAACAGCATTGGCAGCAGATTCATAAATAAGCTTGCTAACCAGGAGGTTTTTTCCGGTGGTGTACCGGTAACCGATACACCGTTTTTGATCAGGTCGTCCATCAGATTCAAATCCAGATACGGCACAACCGTTCTGAATGTCTCGTTAGACTCAGTAACACCGGTAATCACGCGGTCATCAATCTTGACCTCGCGTACCCGTTTATTCTGATATTGCTGAACGAAAGTGGTGTAGTCCATTTCACGGGCAGCACCATCAGTCTGACTGAAGTTACTGAACACCGCCATTAACACCACGGCGATGACCAACCACAGGACTAGATTTTTTGCCATATCACTCAATGTTGTGACCTCTGCAAGTAATTAAAAATACGTTTACGCTGGTTAAAGACTACTACGATTTGTAGCCCGTCGCTACCAGATACACCTCACTGGATCGTGCTCTGGACGAGTCTGGCTTACGAGTTTTCACCACTTTAAAGGCATCCTTGACGGCCTTAAAGTATTCATCAAACCCTTCGCCCTGAAACACTTTGACCACAAAGCTACCGTTAGGTTTTAGTACGTCACGGCACATGTCCAAAGCCAGTTCTACCAAATACATTGAACGCGCCTGATCTGCCGCACCAGTGCCGCTCATATTCGGCGCCATGTCCGACATCACCACATCGACATTCTTACCACCAATACGTTCCAGCAAGGCATTTAAGACCATTTCCTCACGAAAATCGCCTTGCAGGAAATCGACGCCAGCGATGGAGTCCATCGGCAAAATGTCACAGGCAATTACCCGGCCGTTGTCACCAACCATATTGACCGCGTATTGCGACCAACTGCCCGGGGCAGCACCTAAGTCCACCACTGTCATACCCGGGCGGATTAACTTATCTTTTTGCTGAATTTCTTCGATTTTGAACACAGCCCGGGAGCGCAAGCCTTGTTTCTTGGCTTTTTGCACATAAGGGTCATTCACGTGTTCCTGTAACCACCGTTTGCTACTGGCGGAATGTTTTTTCTTGGTCATTCACGGTCCAAATTGAACAAAAATGTCTCAATACATACATTGATGTTAGGAATACCAGCAAGATGGCGCTAGAATAGCGCTTTTCAACCTCGCAACCGCAATTAATTTTTGTAAATGAATCTATCAACAAAACAGAAGCAATACCTCAAAGGGCTGGCCCACTCACTCAAGCCGGTTCTGCAGTTAGGTGCAAATGGCCTGACCGAAGGCGTATTACTTGAAATCGACAATGCCCTGACATTCCACGAATTGATCAAGGTTAAAGTACCCAGCGAGGATCGCGAACAGAAAGCCCTGGTTATGGATGCGATTATTCGCGAAACCGGTGCCGTAAAACTGCAGGTCATCGGTCACGTTTTGGTGATGTATCGCCAAAGCGAAGACAAAAAGATCCAAATCCCGAAAAAATAATCAAAAAAAACGCCAGCTTCTGCTGGCGTTGGTCTTTATTCGGCTTGTTCGCTCCAGCTATCGCGAAGCTCTACCGTACGGTTAAACACCAGACGACCGTCTGTGCTGTCAATATCTTTACAGAAGTAACCAGTACGCTCAAATTGCACCGCCTGTTCACATGGCAACGTTGCCAGTGACGGTTCTACAAAGGCATTCACCACTTTGAGTGAGTCCGGGTTGATCACACTGACAAAATCTTCTGCGCCGGCTGGATTGGCAACACTGAACAGTCTGTCATACAGATTCACCTGCGCTGGCAAACCTGTGGTCACGTCAACCCAGTGAATCACGCCTTTAACCTTGCGGCCATCTGCCGGATCTTTACCTAACGTATCTGCATCATAAGTACAATAAACCGTGGTGATATTACCGTCCGCGTCTTTTTCCACGCGCTCAGCTTTGATCACATAGGCATTACGTAAACGTACTTCTTTACCCAGCACTAAACGCTTGTACTTTTTATTCGCTTCTTCACGGAAATCGTCACGCTCGATATAGACTTCGCGAGTGAAAGTTAGCTCGCGCTGGCCTTTAGACTCGTCGTTAGGGTGATTGGCCGCCAGCAGCGTTTGCGGTTCGCCCGCCGGGAAGTTTTCAATTACCAATTTGATCGGGTCCAGCACCGCCATGGCGCGATTTGCATGCTCATTCAGCTCTTCACGGACACAGGCTTCCAGCATCGACATTTCAACCATGTTATCCATCTTGGTCACGCCGATACGCTTACAAAACTCACGAATCGCAGCGGCAGGATAGCCGCGACGACGCATACCAGAAATTGTTGGCATACGTGGATCGGTCCAGCCATTGACGTGGTGTTCAGTCACCAGTTGAATCAGCTTGCGCTTGCTCAGTACGGTATATTCCAGATTCAGACGGGAAAATTCATACTGATGTGGGCGACATTCGATGCTGATATTGTCCAGCACCCAGTCATACAGACGACGGTTGTCCTGGAATTCCAGCGTACACAGTGAATGGGTAATCCCCTCTAACGCATCCGAAATACAGTGCGTAAAGTCATACATAGGATAGATACACCATGCATCACCCGTTTGGTGATGGTGCGCAAATTTGATCCGGTACAACACAGGATCGCGCATACACATAAATGGCGATGCCATATCAATCTTGGCGCGCAGACAGCACTGGCCTTCCGCATACTCGCCGGCACGCATTTTGGCAAAATGCTCAAGGTTTTCTGCCACGCTGGTATCGCGATACGGGCTGTTGGTACCGGGGCTCGTCAGCGTCCCGCGCATTTCACGCATGGTTTCCTGATTGGAAAAATCCACATACGCCAGCCCTTTATTAATCAGCTCAACGGCATAGCCATACAGCTGTTCGAAATAGCCTGAGGAGTAACAAACGTCGCCGTCCCATTGAAACCCTAACCAATTTACGTCACGCATAATGGAGTTAACGTAATCGATATCTTCTTTTTCAGGGTTAGTGTCGTCAAAACGCAAATTACATTTGCCCTGATAATCTTGCGCCAAGCCAAAGTTCAGGCAAATGGATTTAGCATGTCCGATATGCAGGTAGCCATTGGGCTCCGGGGGAAAACGCGTATGAATTTGGTTATGTACGCCTTCGGCCAAATCCTTATCAATGATTTGACGAATAAAGTTGGTCGGACGGATGTCAGTCTCGGCCATTCAGGCAATCCTCAGTGTGTCAGATAAAACATAAAGAGCGGCATTATAACAACAAGATAAAAATTAGCAGCACCGCGACGGCAGCTAATTTACGATAAATGCAGCGTTAAGAATAAAAAAGCCCGCAGTAGCGGGCTTTTGTTCATTGATTATCAGCTTACCAGCCTGTCGCTTCGCGCAGGGCTTTGCCGATATCTGCCAGTGAGCGTACGGTTTTAACACCTGCCGCTTCCAGCGCTTTGAATTTCTCGTCAGCAGTACCTTTACCACCGGCAATGATGGCGCCAGCGTGGCCCATACGTTTGCCCGGAGGTGCAGTTACACCGGCGATGTAAGAAACAACAGGCTTAGTTACATTAGCTTTGATAAAGGCTGCCGCTTCTTCTTCTGCCGTTCCACCGATTTCACCGATCATTACGATGGCTTCAGTTTGTGGATCTTCCTGGAACAATTTCAGGATATCGATGAAGTTTGAACCCGGGATTGGGTCACCACCGATACCAACACAGGTAGACTGGCCGAAACCTTCGTCAGTAGTCTGCTTAACGGCTTCATAAGTCAACGTACCAGAGCGCGATACGATGCCCACTTTACCTGGCTTGTGGATGTGACCTGGCATGATACCGATCTTACATTCTCCTGGCGTGATAACACCCGGACAGTTTGGACCAATCATACGCACGCCTTTGGCATTCACGTATTCTTTAACGAACAGCATATCCAGTGTCGGGATACCTTCTGTGATACACACGATCAGCTCAATGCCGGCGTCTACTGCTTCACAGATTGAATCTTTACAAAATGGTGCTGGTACGTAGATAACGGTAGCAGTCGCGCCAGTGGCTTCCACCGCTTCACGCACAGTGTTAAACACTGGCAGACCCAGGTGAGTTGTGCCGCCTTTACCTGGCGTTACACCACCAACCATTTGCGTACCGTAGGCAATCGCTTGCTCAGAGTGGAAAGTACCCTGACCACCGGTAAAGCCCTGGCAAATAACTTTGGTATCTTTATTAATTAAAACTGACATTATTTGCCCTCCGCTGCTGCTACTACTTTTTGCGCTGCGTCAGTCAGAGACTCAGCGGCAATAATATCCAGACCAGAGTTCGCCAGAACGTCACGGCCCAGTTCAGCATTTGTACCTTCCAGACGCACCACAACCGGTACGCTTACACCGACTTCTTTCACAGCGCCGATGATACCTTCCGCGATCATGTCACAACGCACGATACCACCGAAGATGTTAACCAGTACGGCTTTAACATTGGAGTCAGACAGGATGATTTTGAATGCTTCAGCAACACGCTCTTTGGTCGCGCCACCACCAACATCCAAGAAGTTAGCCGGCTTACCACCGTGCAGGTTAACGATATCCATGGTACCCATGGCCAGACCTGCACCGTTCACCATACAGCCAACGTTGCCGTCCAGCGCTACGTAGTTCAGTTCCCACTGAGCTGCGTGCGCTTCACGAGCATCTTCCTGAGATGGGTCGTGCATGTCTTTTACTTTTGCCTGACGGTACAGTGCGTTGCTGTCGATCGCGACTTTGGCGTCCAGACAGTGCAGGTTGCCGTCAGTTTTGATGACCAGCGGGTTAATTTCAATCAGCGCCACGTCCAGATCAACGAACATCTTCGCCAGACCCATGAAGATTTGCACGAACTGCTTGATTTGAACGCCTTCCAGGCCCAGTTTGAACGCCATTTCGCGCGCCTGATAAGGCTGCGGACCCACGATAGGATCGATTTCAGCTTTCAGGATTTTTTCTGGGGTTTCTTCTGCAACCGTCTCGATTTCTACACCACCTTCAGTTGATGCCATAAACACCACGCGGCGTGATGTACGGTCAACTACTGCACCTAAGTACAGTTCATTGGCGATATCAGTACAAGATTCAACCAGGATTTTGCTTACTGGCTGGCCTTTCTCATCAGTTTGGAAAGTAACCAGGTTTTTACCTAACCAGTTTTGCGCGAATTGTTTGATGTCGTCTTTCGACTTAACCAGCTTTACACCGCCAGCTTTACCACGGCCACCTGCGTGTACCTGACATTTAACAACCCACTCAGAACCGCCAATACGATCTGCTGCTTCTACCGCTTGTTGAGGGGTATCTGCGGCATAGCCTTCTGATACAGGCAAACCGTATTCACGGAATAACTGTTTACCTTGATATTCATGCAAATTCATGGTGCTTTATATCCGTTTTCATTGAAATAAACGCTGAAAATCAGCTTTGGGTCAGACGACCCGGATTAAAATCGCCGGGGATTATAGTCAACCCCCGGCAGTAAAGGTAGCCAATTCCGTTAATTTTGGCTTAAACGTCCAGTAACAAACGTGTTGGGTCTTCCAACATTTCCTTAACGGTTACCAGGAAGCCTACCGACTCTTTACCATCGATAATGCGGTGGTCATAAGACAGTGCCAGATACATCATTGGCAGGATCTCAACTTTACCGTTGACAGCCATCGGACGGTCCTGAATTTTGTGCATACCCAAAATCGCACTTTGCGGTGGGTTGATAATTGGCGTAGACATCAGAGAGCCAAACACACCACCGTTAGTGATAGTGAAGTTTCCGCCCTGCAGATCGGCCATAGACAGCTTGCCGTCACGGCCTTTAATCGCCAGATCCTTGATACCTTTTTCGATTTCCGCCACTGACAGTGAATCGCAGTCACGCAGAACAGGAGTTACCAGACCACGTGGAGTCGATACCGCAATAGAGATATCGAAATAATTGTGATAACAAATATCATCACCGTCGATAGACGCGTTCACTTCAGGGTAACGCTTCAGCGCTTCAGTAACAGCTTTCACGTAGAATGACATAAAGCCCAGACGGATACCGTGACGTTTTTCGAATACGTCCTGATATTGCGAACGCAAATCCATGATTGGCTTCATGTTGACTTCGTTAAACGTGGTTAACATGGCCGTCGAGTTTTTCGCTTCCAGCAGACGGTTAGCGATGGTCTTACGCAGACGCGTCATCGGCACACGTTTTTCGGTGCGGTCAGACATACCGGCAGGTACTGGCGCATCGGCAGATTTGGCTGCAGATGTCGCAGCAGGTGCGGCTTGCAGATGTTTCTCTACGTCTTCTTTGGTGATGCGACCACCTTTGCCAGAGCCCTTGATGCTCGAAGGATCGACACCTTTCTCAGCCAGCAGACGGCGGACAGATGGCGTTAACACATCGGCATCGCCGTTATCAGCGCTGGCAGCTGCAGGAGCATCAGCTTTGGCTGCAGGAGCGGCGGCACCGGCAACAAACTTAGCAATCACCTGCTCTGCATTTACGGTCGCGCCTTCGTCGGCCAGAATTTCACTGATAGAGCCATCGGCTGGCGCTACCACTTCTAACACGACTTTGTCAGTTTCAATATCGACCAGATTTTGATCGCGAGAAACGGCTTCGCCTGGCTTAACATGCCAGGTTGCAATTGTTGCGTCGGCTACCGACTCTGGTAGCACAGGTACAGTAATATCCACTGCTTCACCTTCACTGGATTGAGTTGATGAATTTGATTGCGCTGCAGATGCAGCCTCATTCGAAGTATTGGTTGCCGCGGCACCATCACCTTTTTCAAGGGTGCCAATCACTTGTTCTGCCAGTACTGTCGCACCTTCCTGTTCACGGATTTCGCCAACGATACCATCAGCTTCTGCGACCACTTCCAGCACTACTTTGTCAGTTTCGATATCGACCAAATTTTGATCGCGGCTTACCCGGTCACCCGGTTTTACGTGCCAGGTAGCAATCGTTGCATCGGCGACTGACTCTGGCAAAACGGGAACTTTGATTTCAATTGTCATACTTCGATGATCCCTATTTAACGGTTAACGCGTCTTCTACTAACGCTTTTTGCTGAGCATTGTGCACTGAAATATAGCCCACTGCCGGCGAAGCCGATGCTGCACGACCTGCATAGGTCAACTTGCCGGTCTCCGGGATGGATGCCCAGAAATTATGCTGCATGCAATACCAGGCGCCCTGGTTTTGCGGCTCTTCCTGACACCATACCCAATCCTTCACATGCTGATAATCTTTCAGAACATCCTGAATATCATCATGAGGGAACGGATACAGTTGCTCGATGCGGATAATGGCCACATCAGTCTGTTCATTCTTACGACGTTGCTCCAGCAGATCGTAATACACCTTGCCTGAACACATCACTACGCGTTTAACCTGTTTCGGATCCAACGCGTCCACTTCACCAATGGCGTTATGGAATTTACCTTCAGCCAACTCTTCCAGAGAAGATACGGCCAGGGTGTGACGTAACAATGACTTAGGTGACATAACAATCAACGGACGACGCATTGGCCGCACCATTTGACGGCGAATCATGTTAAATACCTGCGCCGGCGTAGATGGAATACATACCTGCATATTGTGATCAGCACATAACTGCAGGAAACGCTCCAGACGCGCAGAGCTGTGCTCTGGGCCCTGCCCTTCGTAGCCGTGTGGCAACAACATGGTCAGACCGCACAAACGACCCCATTTCACCTCACCAGAACTTAAGAACTGGTCGATAACAACCTGCGCACCATTGGCGAAATCACCAAACTGGGCTTCCCAGATGGTCAATGCGCCAGGCTCAGCGGTGGCATAGCCGTATTCGAATGCCAGTACTGCTTCTTCAGACAGCACCGAGTCATAAATTTCAATCGGGCCCTGGCCATCACGAATATGCTGCAACGGCATATAGGTAGAGGCGTCTTTCTGGTTATGCAGCGCCGCATGGCGGTGGAAGAAAGTACCACGACCAGCGTCCTGACCTGTGAATCGAATGCGAGAACCATTGTCCACAATCAGCGCGTAAGCCAGTGTTTCGGCACAGCCCCAATCCAGCGGTTTTTCGCCGGCGATCATTTTGCTGCGTTCTTCATACACTTTGGCAACACGTGACTGCAGTTTAAAGCCTTCAGGCGCACGGCACATGGCCTCACCTAATTGCTGCAGTTTGTCGACAGAGATGTCATGGCTGTAAGGAACCGTCCATTCCTGCTTCAGATAAGGCGACCAATCAACCGATTGCTCACTCATCGGACGCCATTCTTCAACCACGCAGGCACCATGATCCAGTGCTGCACGGTAATCATTAACCAATTTTTCAACATCGTGACTTTCGATGATGCCCTCAGCCCGTAACTGCTCGGCATAAATCTCACGTGGCACAGGATGCTTCTTGATTTTCTGATACATCAGCGGCTGGGTAGCATTTGGCTCATCCGCTTCGTTGTGACCGTGTCGGCGGTAACACACCAAATCAATCACCACATCGCGTTTAAACTTGTTGCGATAATCCAGTGCTAACTGTGTCACGAATACCACGGCTTCCGGATCATCAGAATTCACGTGGAAAATCGGCGCCTGTACCATCTTGGCGATATCAGTACAGTACTGAGTAGAACGGGTATCATCCTGGCGTGACGTGGTGAAACCAACCTGGTTATTCACTACGATGCGAACTGTTCCCCCCACACTAAAGCCACGGGTTTGTGACATGTTGAAGGTTTCTTGCACAACGCCCTGTCCGGCAATGGCTGAGTCACCATGGATCGTAATCGGCAATACAGACGAACCATCACGGCAATTACGGCGGTCTAAACGAGCACGCACAGATCCCATAACAACCGGGTTTACGATTTCCAGGTGAGATGGGTTGAATGCCAGTGCCAGGTGGACATTGCCGCCCGGTGTTGCAAAATCTGATGAGTAACCAGCGTGATATTTCACGTCACCGGCACCCAATGAATCGTCGTGCTTACCAGCAAACTCATCGAACAACACGCTGGGGTTTTTACCCAACACATTGATCAAAACGTTCAGACGGCCACGGTGAGCCATCCCGATCACCACTTCTTTGGCACCATTAGTGCCAGCATGGGTAATCAGTGCTTTAAGCATAGGTACCAAGGCATCGCCACCTTCCAGCGAGAAACGTTTGGCACCCGGGAACTTGGCACCCAGGTATTTTTCCATACCATCGGCGGCTACCAAGCCCTTCAAAATCTTAATTTTCGTTTCACGGTCAAAACTGGGTTTGGCCTGTACTGACTCGAAACGTTGTTGGATCCAGCGTTTTTGCTCGGTATCGGTGATATGCATGTACTCGGCGCCAACAGAACCGCAGTAAGTGCGATTCAATGACTTGTACAATTCACCCAATGGCAGACTGTCTTTACCGATGGCATAAGAGCCAACACTGAAAACGGCATCAAAGTCCTGCTCTGACAGCTCATGGTGCGTCAGTTCCAGGTCGCGTACGCGTTCCTGTTTCCATAAGCCCAGCGGGTCAAGATTGGCGTGCTGATGACCGCGAAAACGGTAAGCATTAATCAGCTGCAATACGCGAACCTGCTTCGCATCGGCAGGAGCAGCCTGCGACGCAACCGGCATTCTTGCACGCAATCCAAGCGCTGCCAGCTTTTTAAATTGTTCACGAATTTCTGAGTGATTTGACTCAATTTCGACGCCTGCAACAGACGGCAATTGGTCAAATATTTCGCGCCATTGAGGATCCACGTCCTGCGGATTTTGCAGGTAAGCTTCGTATAACTCTTCTACGTATGCAGCGTTGCCACCAGCCATGTGAGAGCTTTCCCACCACGCTTTCATCACGCTATCTTGCATTGTTGATCCTTAATCAAACAAACACATGGGTTCCGCGTAAACGGAACATCAGTTACAAAGAATGTTAAGCAAAAATAGCCATCCGGCATCCGGATGGCTATTTAGCATTATTTAAGGTTCAGATTAGTCTGAACACGTTTTGGCTAAACAGCCCGTTGCAACAGCATAGACTTAATCTGACCAATTGCTTTAGTCGGGTTAAGTCCTTTTGGACATACTGAAACACAGTTCATGATGCCATGGCAGCGGAATACGCTGAAGGCGTCATCCAAATCGTTCAGACGCTGTTCGGTTGCTGTATCACGGCTGTCCGCCAGGAAGCGGTAGGCATGCAACAGACCGGCAGGGCCGATAAACTTATCAGGATTCCACCAGAATGACGGACATGATGTGGAACAACATGCACACAGAATACACTCATACAGACCGTCCAGCTTTTCACGCTCTTCGGGCGACTGCAGGAATTCACGTGCAGGTGGCTGCTTGCTGTCATTGATCAGGAACGGCTTGATTTTCTCGTACTGTGCGTAGAACTGGCTCATATCAACCACCAGATCACGTACTACCGGCAGACCCGGTAACGGACGAATAACGATCGTGCCTTTACCCAATGCAGATAACGGCGTGATACAGGCAAGACCATTCTTACCATTCATATTCACACCATCAGAACCGCAAACACCTTCACGGCAAGAACGACGGAATGCCAGCGTTGGATCCTGCTCTTTTAGCAGAATTAACGCGTCCAGCACCATCATGTCCTGACCTTCTTCAACCTCGAGTTGGTAATCCTGCATCCTTGGCGCATTATCAACATCAGGGTTGTAACGATAAATAGAAAAATTTAATTTCATCTCTATCACCCCTTAATAGGTACGCGCTTTCGGTGGGAACGCTTCACGTAGTTTAGGCGTCATGTTCACCGAACGTTTGTGCATGGTTTCGTCTTGTGGACGGTATACGCTGTGGCACAACCAGTTTTCATCATCACGATCCGGATAATCGAAACGGCTATGTGCGCCACGGCTTTCTGTACGGAAGTTTGCTGCTACCGCAGTGGCATAAGCAGTTTCCATCAGGTTATCCAGTTCCAGACACTCAATACGCTGGGTATTGAAATCAGAGCTCTTATCGTCCAGGCGTGCTTCTTTTAAGCGTTCACGGATTTCTTTCAGCTCTTGCAGGCCTTCTGCCATCGCATCACCTTCACGGAATACCGAGAAGTTCAGCTGCATACAACGCTGCATGTCTTTACGAATTTGCTCAGGTTTCTCACCTTTGCCTGGCGTGGAGTTCTCCCAGCGGTTATAACGTGCCAACGCAGCATCGATGTCGTCCTGCGCAGCAGCACGGCTTTCACCCATTTCGTCCAGTGCTTTACCCAGGTGCAGACCTGTCGCACGGCCAAATACCACCAGATCCAGCAATGAGTTACCACCCAGTCGGTTTGCACCGTGTACAGATACACAAGCGATCTCACCACAAGCGAACAGACCGTTAACCACTTTCTCGTTGCCGTTTTCATCGATAGTCAGTGCCTGACCGTCAACGTTGGTTGGAATACCACCCATCATATAGTGACAGGTTGGAATTACCGGTATCGGCTCTTTAACCGGATCTACGTGAGCGAAGGTACGTGACAATTCACAAATACCCGGCAGACGTGACTCTAGTACGTCTTTGCCTAAGTGATCCAGTTTCAGCTTAATGTGTGGACCCCAAGGACCATCACAGGCACGACCTTCGCGGATTTCGGTCATCATAGAACGTGCGACTACGTCACGAGACGCCAGATCTTTCGCATTTGGCGCATAGCGTTCCATAAAGCGTTCGCCGTCTTTGTTCAGCAGGTAACCACCTTCACCACGACAGCCTTCAGTTACCAGTACACCGGCACCGGCAATACCGGTCGGGTGGAACTGCCACATTTCCATGTCCTGTACTGCAACACCAGCACGCAGCGCCATACCAACGCCGTCACCCGTGTTGATGTGCGCGTTAGTAGTCGATGCGTAAATACGCCCTGCACCACCGGTGGCCAAGACTACAGCCTTGGATTTGAAATAAACTACTTCACCGCTTTCCATATCGATAGCGGTACAACCAACGACATCACCGTCCTGATTTTTAACCAGGTCCAGTGCATACCATTCGCTGAATACCTTGGTACGGTTTTTCACGTTTTGCTGATACAGCAAGTGCAGCAAGGCGTGACCAGTACGGTCAGCCGCCGCCGCGGTACGCGCAGCCTGCTCACCACCAAAGTTTTTAGATTGTCCACCAAACGGACGCTGATAAACACGGCCGTTTTCGAAGCGTGAGAATGGCAAACCCATATTCTCTAATTCGATGATCGCTTCCGGACCGGTTTTACACATATATTCGATAGCATCCTGGTCACCGATAAAGTCAGATCCTTTAACGGTGTCATACATGTGCCATTCCCAGTTATCGTCGTGGGCATTGCCCAGCGCTACCGTGATTCCGCCCTGGGCAGATACAGTGTGAGAACGGGTTGGAAATACCTTAGATAACAAGGCACAAGATTTACCAGATTGTGAAATCTGCAGTGCAGCTCGCATACCCGCGCCACCGGCGCCGATTACGACCGCGTCAAATTCATGAACGGCAATGCTCACTTAAACACCCCACAGTACGAATAAACCCACTGCAACGTAAACAAACGCCAGCAGATTTAACAGAAATTGAATGGCTGCACGCATGCCATGTGGTTTTACATAGTCGGTCAGGACTTGCCACAAGCCAATACGTACGTGAATCATGATCGAAACCAACGCAGCTAATGTGAAGACCTTCGTGCCAAGGCCCGCAAAAAACTCACGCCAGATGTCATAAGTTACAGCTTCGGTGCTCAGGAAAAACCACAGCATATATAAGGTATATGCAAAAATAATTAATGCGGTGGTACGCAGAGAGATGAAGTCCTGAACACCATTACGCTTCAGAGATGCCTGGTTAGTTACCATACTGCTACTCCTGCGACTACGGTCAAGATTACCCAAAGCACAATAATAGCTTTGGCACTGTTATTTCCGGATTGCAGCTCTTCCCAGTGGCCCATATCCATCACCATGTGACGCAGTCCGCCCAGAATGTGATACGACAACGCTGACAGCGTGCCAATAGCTACTACTTTTCCAATAATTCCGCCCATCGCTTCCTGCACCGACATAAAGCCTTGCTCAGAAGACAATGACACTGCCCATGCACCGATGACAAACATCAGAGCGAAGAACAACGCCACGCCTGTTACGCGGTGTAAAATGGAAGAAATGGCAGATGGAGGAAAGCTGATCGTATTGAGTTGTAAATTTACCGGTCTTTGCTTTTTCACGATTGTTGCCTGTTTTGTCCTATTGATGGACTCGATTAATGTCGTTTGTCTGTGCGAGGTAAGGTTTCGCCGACACCATTTTTGTAGGGTATTAACCCGACATTCAGGGATACTGCATTTCGCCCGGTTTGGATCGCTAAAATTAGCCCCCGAATGATCAACGGAAGTATATCCAGAGCCTGCAGGAAATACAATTTATGTTCGAAATTAGATAGTTACAAACGCTCGTTATCTATACGACTATCGTCTTATTTGGATAAATATTCAGCATAAAAGGATTAAAATTGACTTGCGATGTCTTTCTAAGTACAAATAGCGGCTATTTTTAAAGGCCTGTGCCGAAAAAATTCCTTGAGGAGATTAACTTATGGCAGACACCAAAGCCATTCTGAAGGTTGGTGATAAAGAAGTAGAACTACCGATTTTTGAGGGTAGTGCCGGACATCCGGTAATCGATGTACGTAGCTTAGGTGGCGCGGGATACTTCACATTTGACCCAGGTTTCATGGCGACCGGTTCCTGTGAATCTCAAATTACCTTTATCGACGGTGATAAAGGTGTGTTGTTACATCGTGGTTATTCCATCGAAGATTTGGCGCGTGACGCCGATTATCTGGAAGTTTGCTACATGCTGCTGCATGGTGAAGCCCCGACCACTGAGCAATATGCTGAATTCAAAAATACCATCACTCGCCACACGCTGGTGCATGATCAGGTAAACAACTTCTTCCGCGGTTTCCGCCGTGATGCGCACCCAATGGCCATGCTGTGTGGTACCGTTGGCGCCCTGTCATCTTTCTACCATGACGATCTGGACATCTCTGAAGCGGACCAACGTCTGCGTAGTGCATATCGTCTAGTTGCTAAGATGCCTACTCTGGTAGCCATGTGCTACAAGTACAATATCGGTCAGCCATTCGTGTATCCACGTAATGACCTGAGCTATGCGGCCAACTTCCTGAACATGATGTTCTCTGTTCCAGCGGAAAAATACCAAATCAGCGACGCGGTAGAGCGTGCGATGGATCGTATTTTCACCTTGCACGCAGACCACGAGCAGAATGCCTCTACCTCTACGGTACGTTTGGCGGGTTCTTCCGGTGCTAACCCTTATGCATGTATCGCAGCGGGTGTTGCCTCGTTGTGGGGTCCAGCGCACGGTGGTGCTAACGAAGCATGTCTTAATATGCTGGAAGAAATTGGCAGCGTAGACCGTATTCCTGAGTTCATCGAGCGCGCCAAAGACAAAAACGATCCGTTCCGTCTGATGGGCTTCGGTCACCGTGTTTACAAAAACTACGATCCACGTGCCACTGTTATGCGTGAAAGCTGTCACGAAGTGCTGGCAGAGCTGAAAGTAAATGACCCTCTGCTGGACGTGGCGATGGAGTTGGAGCGTATTGCCCTGAATGACCCGTACTTCAAAGAGAAGAAACTGTTCCCGAACGTAGATTTCTACTCTGGCATCATTCTTAAAGCGATTGGTATTCCAACCAATATGTTCACCTGTATCTTCGCTCTGGCACGTACAGTAGGTTGGATCTCTCACTGGCATGAAATGCTTAGCCAACCAGGTCAGAAAATCGGTCGTCCACGTCAGTTATACACTGGCCACACACAACGCCCGTTCAGCAAAATCAACAAGTAAGCAGTTGATTCAACGTACAAAAATAGCGCCACTTGGCGCTATTTTTTTGTCCTGACAAAACCTGACACAGGTGCAATCCGTGGTTTACAATGCGCCGGCATCGGATTGGGAGTCAGCACAATGAAAAAGCATATTTATATCGCCTATACCGGCGGCACCATCGGCATGCGCCCGTCAGCGCAAGGCTATGTGCCGGTAAAAGACTTTTTGGCTGACACGCTGGCCGCCATGCCAGAGTTTCACCGCCCGGAAATGCCGGCATTTACCCTGCATGAATACTCACAATTAATGGACTCATCTGATATGAGTCCCCACGACTGGCAAGTGATCGCCGAGGATATTCAGCAAAATTATAATGAATATGACGGATTCATTATTTTACATGGCACTGACACCATGGCCTATACCGCTTCAGCCCTGTCATTTATGCTGGAAAATTTACAGAAACCGGTGATTGTTACCGGCTCGCAAATCCCGCTGGCGGAGTTGCGTTCCGATGGTCAGGTCAATCTGCTTAATGCACTGTATCTGGCGGCCAACTACCCGATTCATGAAGTCAGCCTGTTTTTCAATAATCGCCTGATGCGAGGCAATCGCAGCAAAAAAATTCACGCCGATGGTTTTGCTGCTTTTGACTCGCCAAACTTCGGCCCCTTGCTGGAAGCGGGGATCAGCATAGATGTGCAACGTGGAAAGGTATTACCGATTGGCAATGCGCCGTTAACGGTTACCCCGGTCACAGCACAGCCTGTGGGCGTGGTCACTCTATATCCGGGGATAAGTGCAGATGTTCTCAGAAATGCAATCTTACAGCCAGTCAACGCGCTGATACTACTCAGCTACGGTGTCGGTAATGCACCGAAAAATGCCGCATTACTGGATCAGCTAAAACTGGCCCAACAAAAGCGCATCCCCGTCATTAACTGCACCCAGTGCCTGCGCGGGCGGGTGAATATGCATGGTTACGCTAATGGAACTGCGCTGGCAGATGTGGGTGTGGTATCGGCCTATGATATGACCCTCGAAGCCTGCCTGGCTAAACTGCATTATCTGCTATCCCAGCAACTGTCCTACGAACAAATTACCAGCCTGATGCAGCAGGATTTGCGCGGCGAACTCACCCCACGCTAGTCGGTAATGACCTGCGCGCGCTGTAACCTGCTGATAGTCTGCTCACGCAGTTGAGTGATGGTGTGACGCTGGCTGTCAGTGAGCAGCGTTTCTGGGCCTAACTGCCGCTGGTATTGTTCAACCCGTTGCTGGATATCCGCAAATGCCAGCTTGGATCGCAATACCTCAGCCCATTTCGCCAAAATAACCGTCGCTTCTCGCTGGGCCTGCTGCTGTTGAATATGGTGGGCACGTAGCGCCTGCAGTCGCAGTTCAATCTCTGCCTGAATGCGTGCATGGGTCGTTTTTTTCAACGCTTTCAGTAGTTGTGGAATGTCCTCAAAGGCGTTTAGCAGTGCCAGTTGTAACTGCTCGTTTTGCGTGGCGAAAAAACACTGACGATTCACCTGCGGTTTGTTAAGCCGTTTCAGACACGCCAATTTAAAATCGATATCCTCAGATGTCAGCGCCAGTCGCTCAACAAAACGCATATTGGCGCATTCACGGATAAAAGTAGCAGCCTCGCGCGTTGATAATTCATTGCTTAACAAACGTTCAGCAACCTCATCAAACGCGATATCCCGAATTCGCGAAGCCTTGAAGGTTTGTGCAACCTTCCACCACAAATAAAAGTTATTCAGTTTTTGTAGTGCAGTCAGGCGCACCTTTTCATCTGCGTCATTAAACGCCAGTTCGTGCAACACAGATTTGTGCTCTGCATTGGTTGGGCTTAATTGTGCGATCGCGGCGCAACGCACCGCGGCCTGCGGATGTTTGTATTTGGGTAACAGCAGGTGCTTAAAGTTCATCATTGCCAAACCGCGCGATGGCAGATTGACCATTTTTTTCAGCCAATTCACGCTTAAATTGCGCTTTAGACTTATGCACAATTTCGCCGCTTTCGCCTACTGACATATGCTCCGTACTTTTCATCACCCGCGCCTGATACAACATCACCGCCTGTAAACATTGTTCACGCTGTTCGGCGCTGAGCACTTCACCGTTTGGCCATTTGCCGGTTTCCGATGCAAAACACAGACGTTCATAAACCTCTGGTGTGATGTGATTAAGTAAAGCTTCTAGCTGCATGACGTTAGTCACCCTTTTTTAACAGGATTAGGCGAAGACGATTGAGAATATACCAGCAAAATCCTATCACACAGCAACCAATTCCAATATATTGCTGCAGCGAATTCATTTCCGGCTCTCCCCAAAATATCACTGCAAAACCAGCGATAAACATTAACATCGCCAGCATAGACTGATTCATCAGGCTCTGTTTTTTCTTAAACTTCTGGTACTTGGCTTTACGCAGAATATCATCTGCATCGGCATCACCAATGGCGAAACCACAATGCTGACAAGTTCTTGCTTTATCTGAGATTTTCTTACTGCAGGCGGGGCAATCCACTAACGCCATTGAGTTCTCCACATAAAAAAAGCGGCTTGCGCCGCTTTAATGATTATTTTTCACCGGGATGTTGTTTTTCAAAATCTTCCCAGTACTGATTAACCGTTTGCTTCATTTCTTTGCGCAGCATCATTATACCGAACAGGTTAGGTAAGGTCATAACAACAATTGCCACGTTAGCCAGAGTCCAAACCAGTGCCGTGTCTGAGAATGAGGCCCAGAAGAAGCCCGCACAGTAGATTACGCGATATGGCATCACTGAGCGCGGCCCTAACAGGTAGGTCATCGCACGGTCACCGTAATAAGACCAAGCAATAGCAGTAGAGAAGGCGAACAACAGGATACCAATAGAGACAATATATTTACCGTACTCGCCAAAGAAGCCACGGGTAAATGCCTGCGTGGTCAATGCTGCAGAGTGAATCAGCGATTTACCATGCACAATTACTGCATCACGTACTGGCAGACCATTTTCAATATTGATAGTACCGGTATAGTCTTCTTCCAAATCACCCAGGCTGACTTTGACATCTTCAGCAAATGAACGGGCATGGATAACGGTATAATCCCCTGGTAATGGACGACCTTTAATCACCTGAATTTCACCGTTGAAATTTTCGATGCTGTGGCCGTCCAGATCATTCAGGTAACGGTACATTTGCTCACGGTCTTGTTCGTTTTGCTCGCTATACACGCCTTTTACAAAAGTCAGGCTGGAACGCTCAAATACGTTTTCAAACTTTTCGTGCCATACACCAGAGGACAGAATTACCAAACCGGTAATGGTACAGATCACGATGGTATCGATAAACGGCTCGAGAATAGACACGATCCCTTCTGAAACCGGCTCATCTGCTTTTGCCGCCGCGTGCGCAATCGGTGCGGAACCCTGCCCCGCTTCGTTGGAGAATAAACCACGGTTGACCCCACGGTTGAACGCATACGCAATCGTCGCGCCAAGGAACCCGCCGGTTGCCGCCGATCCGGTGAAGATATCACCCACAATTGCTACAAACGATGGGCCGATATTTTCCAGATTGGCAAAAATTACGCCCATCGCCCCAATCAGATACAGTGCCGCCATAAAGGGCACAACCCGAGAGGTAACGGCAGCGATACGTTTAATCCCGCCCAGAATAACCAGACCCAATAACACCGCCAGTACGCCACCGGTGATCATAGGCTCAATGCCAAATGAGGTCTCCATACTGTCAGCAATGTTGTTAACTTGTGGCAAGCTACCGGTACCGAATGAACTAATCACGGTTGCAATGGCAAAGGCCACGGCCAGCCATTTCATGTTCAGGCGACGTTCCATGTAATACATCGGACCGCCGGCCATGGTGCCGTCTTCGGTTTTAACCCGGTATTTATGCGACAGGGTTACTTCCACAAATTTAGTGGTCATCCCCAAAAACGCGGTTGCCCACATCCAGAACAACGCGGCCGGGCCACCAAGGAAAATAGCAAACGCCACCCCACCGATATTACCAGTCCCAACCGTACCGGATAACGCTGTTGCCAGTGACTGGAAGTGAGATGTATCGCCGGGGGCTCCCTTACGATCAAATTTACCTGTGACCACTTTCCACGCGTGTTTGAAATAACGGATTTGTGGAAATTTGAGGTAGATGGTGAAGAAAATCCCCACCCCGAGCAGCACATAAGGAAACCAGAATGCGCCACCTAGGTGACTATCCAGCAACTTCAGAAAATCGTGAAATGACTCCACAGTGTTCCCCTTGATGTTATTATTTTATTCGCCTGTTGCGGCTTATTGTTATGAATGAGCCGGGCTTTACCCGGCTCGCTCCCTGTTAGCGTAGTGTATCGACTACAGCATGGATGGCAACCAATACATCTTCACCCAATTGTTTGCAACGTTTTGGCGACCAGCCGTAGATTGCATCCGGTAAATTGGCATTGTCTTTAAATGGCATTTCCAGCGTGTAAGCCAGGCAATCATATTTCTCTCCAACCGCATTGGAAGCAATGGTCAGATTTGCCTGGCCAGGCTGTTCTTTTGGATAACCATATTCATCCTGAAATTCCGGTGTCGTCTGAATTAACGCCTGTTTAAACGCATTTTCCAGGGTACGAATGCGATCACTGTAGCCAGGATTTCCCTCACTGCCGGCCACAAAGTTGTATGGCAGCGCTTCATCGCCGTGCACGTCCAGATACATATCCACACCTGTCTCAGCCATTTTTTGCATCACCAGATACACTTCCGGGCTCTTATCCATGCTGGGTGTTGCCCACTCACGGTTCAGGTTGGTACCCACCGCATTGGTGCGTAGATGACCACGTGCCGAGCCGTCCGGGTTCATGTTCGGTACCACATAAAACACAGCTTTATCTAACAAGGAACGGGCAATGCCGTCTTCCCCATCTAACAAACGCTCCAGCAGACCTTCGGTCAACCACTCGGCCATGCTCTCACCGGGATGCTGTCGCGCAGTGATCCAGATGGCTTTTTTACCCTCTTCTGCACTACCGATTTGCAGCAAATCCATATCCCGACCATCCAGTGTTTCGCCCAGATGAATCAGTCGTACATCGTCACAGGTTTGTGCCCACGCCAGCAGGTCCAAGTGACGTTCGTAGCCATACGGGGCAAAATATGCAATCCATGTGGTGTCAAATTCAGGGGTAAAATCCATACTCAGGCTGTCGCCATCGAAGGCACAATCGATGCGGAACCATTCCTGACGATCATATGACGCTACCGCGCTGTAACCTTCCCAACCATCCGGGTAAGCAGATTTTGCCAGGTTATTGATGGTCAGCTTGTGGTTTACCATCGCTGTAGAATCCAGACGAAAATGGAACCACTGATAAAATTCTGATTGATTGTCTTTGCGGATGGCCAATTGGATATCATCGGCTCGCTCGGCGCGTAACACTTCGATGTTGCCGCTGTCGAAATTGCTGCTAATTCGCATAAATCTCTTTCTGATAAATTAAAAACCGGTGCAATTTAGCATATTTAGCAGCGCGGATTCACCTCCCGGCTCTCAATACCCATAAGGATCTGTGAAATAAATGCCACACTCCACGCATAAAAAATCGGTTCGTCAGGATACTGACTTTCCTGACGGCTCTGGCATGGGCTAAAGTAAACCATACCTTTCCACTAAAACATGTAGAGACATTGTATGTCTGTGCTTGGCAGATTTTCCCTGTGGGTTGATCATCGGGTATTAATCGGCACTGCGTCTGGCAGTTGGTGCGTTGAAACTGCCCGTGAATTCGCCGATGAGTTTAAGCAAATCGCCGGCGAGCTGCTTGCACAACCGTGGGGGCATATTATCTATCTGGACGATTGGGGATTGGGTGTGCCTGAAATTGAGCCGGTCATCGAAGAGCTTACTCTCTGGGCGATAGCCAACAACCTTTGCCTTGCCGCTCAGGTATTTTCGCCGAATATGCTAAAAGCCTATCAGATGAATAAGATGGTGCATGATGTGCATGGCCACTTTGAACGCAGACAATTTGCCAATGCAGATCAGGCCTTCAGCTGGTTGCACCAGCACGGGTTTAGTACAGGGCACAGTGATTTTAAGCGACATGGCACCTGATACCTGAAACAAATCAATAAAACAAAAACAATAAAGGCGGTCAGACCGCCTTTTTTAACGCTGTAAATGACGTACTGAGATTATTTATCCGCTGGCAAGTGTGGCAGCGTAACGCCGGCCATATCTTCTACCACGCGCATAACCTGACAGCTATAACCAAACTCATTGTCATACCAGCAATACAGAGTTGTGCGCGAACCACTAACAATGGTGGCATCTGAGTCAACTACTGACGCAAAACGGGTGCCCACCAGATCTGTCGATACAATTTCAGTCGACGCAGTGTAGCCAATTTGCTGCTGTAACGTCGAAAACAACGATTGATCACGCAGGAAGGTATTGATCTCTTCTTTGCTGGTTTCCATGCCCAATTGCAAATTCAGAATCGCCATAGACACGTTAGGTGTTGGTACACGAATGGCATTACCGGTCAGCTTACCTTCCAATTGTGGGTAGGCTTTAGCTACCGCTTTGGCGGCGCCGGTCTCAGTAATAACCATGTTCAAAGCGGCACTACGCCCGCGACGTGCACCTTTATGGTAGTTATCAATCAGGTTCTGGTCATTGGTGTAAGAATGCACTGTTTCCACATGACCATTTTGTACCTGAAACTTTTCATTCAATACTTTCAGAACCGGTGTGATGGCGTTGGTGGTACAACTGGCCGCCGACAGAATCGTATCCGCACTGGTAATATCGGTGTGGTTCACGCCATATACGATATTCTTAATATCGCCTTTACCTGGTGCGGTTAACAGTACTTTGGCTGCTCCTTTACTCTGCAGGTGCTGCCCCAGACCGTCGCGATCACGCCAGATACCTGTGTTATCGATAACAATCGCATCCTCAATGCCGTATTGAGTGTAATCCACCTCCGCCGGTGAATTGGCATAAATGACCTGAATAAACGCGCCATTCGCTTTAATCGCGCTGCGCTCATTATCGATAGTAATGCTACCGTTGAACGGCCCATGCACTGAGTCACGACGCAATAGCGACGCACGTTTTTCTAAATCGCCATCTTTACCGCCACGTACCACGATGGCACGCAAACGCAACAAATTGTGCTGACCCTGACGCTCGATCAAAAGGCGCGCCAATAAACGACCAATCCGGCCAAAACCGTACAGCACCACGTCACGAGGTTTTTGCTTATGACCAATACCCACGATACTGGCCAGCTCCTGTGCCATAAACGCACGGGCATCCGCACCTGCCGGTAACGCTTTAAATTTTACCGCCAGCTTGCCCACATCAACCTGGGCGCCGCCCAGTTGCATTTCAGACATGGCTTCTATCAGAGGAAAAGTCTCGCGCAGACGCAGTTTTTCACCTACGTACTGACGCACGGCACGGTGTGCCTTGATGATATCAATGGAACTGGCGCCGATTAGCGTACGCCCGAACAGCGTAACCTCAACGGCCTGATTGCGATAAAGCTTACCAACCAGAGGCTGCATTTGCTCCGCATACTCCTGACGTTCCTGCCAACTGTTTTGCAACGCTTGTTCTAAATCCTGATTCATCACTGCTGTGCCTTATGTGTTTATCTGTGTAGGGTTATTGCTGTCTGTGCAGACGCGGCGTATTTTATGGAAATAGCCAATAAAGACAAATTTGAAATAAAGGTACAAAAAGCAGTGGCTTACGCTAATTTCAGGGATTTTTTTCGTAATAAATCTACCTTTGTATATATCAGCGGGTTGTTCGCCCTCAGTGGCTGCGACACCCTGTTTACGCCTCCACAGAAGGTTTTGTGTGACAGGTATCCACAGCAATGCGCCGCGTTGGGCGACAGCGCCTGGTGCCAACATCACAAACATGAGGTCTTAACCCGCTTCGCCGAGGCGCAGCAAGATGTCGCTCAGCCCAAACTGGCACGTCGTCAGTTTCGCGAGTTACAGGCATTGCGCGAATTGGAGCAATGTTTAAGTCATGAACTGCGCAATAATTCGCTGCAACTGAACTCCAAACAGGATATCAGTGCATCGCTCAGCCATACCCGCCAGTGGTTAGCAAAGAGTGAACAATCCAGCGCGCGCTCGACTCAGGCACCATTGTTATTTTACCGCTGGCGCTATTTACAGGATCGCGATGCTGCCGCCATGCTGGTTAATACCCTGCGCGCCAAGACCAAACTAGATAGTTTTGAGCAAAGCATGCTCGGTCAGTTGTATGTGTTTCAACGTCAGGATGAACAGGCGTTAGTCGCGCTACATCACGCTCTGCAACAGCCACCGCGGGACAAAAAAACACTGGCGGAGATTTTTGCTACGTTGCATGTGATTTATGCCGGTCACGAGAAGTGGTTACAAAGCTACCAATGGGGCTATCTGGCTAACCAATATGGCGCGGGGCTGAATCTGAGTCTTATCCGCGAGCAGCTTAAAAAACAGCAAATTTACCAGCACAGTGCTGAAAAAGCGGCCGAGACATTGTTAGCGCAGATCCTAGAGGGGGAGTACCATGCTCCCCTATGACCGGGTCCCTGGTCTGAAAATTAATTTCAGAAATTTTTTTATTTCGGGGTAAATTTTAGCGACACCGAGTTTACACAATAACGCTGACCGGTTGGCGCCGGTCCGTCATTAAACACGTGCCCTAAATGCGCCTGACAGTGCTTGCAGGTAATCTCGGTGCGTCGCATACCATGACTGAGATCCAGCGTGTAATCGATATTGTCCTGTGCCTCTGCAAAAAACGACGGCCAACCACAACCCGAGTCAAACTTCTGCTCACTGGTGAATAACAACGCATCACAACACACACAGTGGTATTCACCACTGCGCTTTTCATTAAGTAATAAACCAGTAAACGGACGCTCTGTGCCCTTTTCGCGGGTCACCCGGTAGGTTTCAGGATCGAGACTATCTCGCCATTGTTCCGGTGTTTTTTGCATACGCCACTCCCATTTTTAGACGGTATTTAACAAATATGCCTGGCACAGGGGTTTCACAAGGCCCTGACATGAAAAATCCCACAACATTGACTAAATTATCGTCTTGTTAGCCGGTTTACTATTCCCTGCATAACAACAGGGAATCATCATCGTGAAAACAAATAACAATATTTAACGAACATTTGCGCTTTAAACCCAGTTGATCCATAATTTTTGTAATTTATTTACATTATTTAATTTCAAAAAGTAGGAACAGTCATGACAATCAAAGTTGGCATTAACGGTTTTGGTCGCATCGGACGCTTCGTGTTTCGTGCCGCCTGTGAAAGAACAGATATCGAAGTCGTTGGCATCAATGATTTGCTCGACGTTGATTATATGGCCTACATGCTGAAATATGACTCTACCCACGGCCAGTTCAAAGGCTCCGTCGAGGTGGTTGATGGTCAACTGATTGTCAATGGCAAAAGCATTCGCGTCAGCGCCGAGCGTGATCCGGCCGCGCTGGCCTGGGGCGACATCGGTGTTGACGTAGTAGTCGAGTCGACCGGCTTGTTCTTAACTGACGAGACAGCGCGCAAACACATTCAGGCAGGAGCCAAGAAAGTGGTGTTGTCGGCCCCTTCTAAGGACGATACTCCGATGTTCGTGATGGGCGTAAACCATGACAGCTACGCGGGGCAAGATATTGTTTCTAATGCCTCTTGCACAACAAACTGTCTGGCACCGCTGGCCAAAGTTCTGCACGACAATTTCGGTATTGTCGATGGCCTGATGACCACAGTTCACGCTACCACCGCTACGCAAAAAACCGTTGATGGTCCGTCTGCTAAAGACTGGCGCGGTGGCCGTGGCGCTTCACAAAATATTATTCCGTCTTCAACCGGTGCCGCCAAAGCGGTCGGTAAAGTCATTCCTGCATTAAACGGAAAATTGACCGGCATGGCGTTTCGTGTGCCAACCGCCGATGTATCGGTAGTAGATTTAACCGTCAATCTGGCCAAACCTGCCAGCTACGAACAAATCTGCGCAGCGATGAAAGCCGCCAGTGAAGGCGAACTGAAAGGAATTCTGGGCTACACCGAAGATGCCGTTGTGTCACAGGATTTTATCGGTGACACCCGTACCTCTGTTTTTGACAAAGAAGCAGGCATTGCGCTTACCGATACCTTTGTCAAAGTGGTAAGCTGGTACGACAACGAAATTGGTTACTCAAATAAAGTATTGGATCTGGTCGCGCACATTTCGCGCTAATCCAAATAAACTGATGAAAAGCGACCGATTGGTCGCTTTTTTCATTTCGGAGAGTTATGCATCGCAGTAATTATCTGACCGTTACCAGTAATGATCACGGTCTCGATATTCTTCATATCGATAACCCCTACGCCAGCGCCAGCATCGCGTTATTCGGCGGGCACGTATTAACCTTTACGCCAAAACATGATGGCAGGCCGCGCCTGTGGATGAGTGAACAAGCCATATTGGATGGCAGCAAACCGATCCGCGGAGGGATCCCCATTTGCTGGCCGTGGTTTGGCCCCCATCCAAGCGAAACAGGGGCGCCGCAACATGGCTATTTGCGTACCCTGCAATGGCAGCTTATTCAAAGCAGTGATACTCAAACAGGCACCGAGTTATTACTGGAGCCGTCATATACTCAGGCATCCTGGTTTACGTCTCCTTGCTCGGTAAAACTAAAAGTGCTGGTAGGATGCTATTTAGAGGTATCGCTGATCACCCGCAATGGCAGTCAAAACCCGGTGCAAATTGGCGCGGCACTGCACAGTTATTTGCATGTGGATGATATTCATCAGGTTCAGATAGATGGTTTAACCGGCGTATTTATTGATAAAACGGCTGACGCCAACATCGCGCAAACACCCGAATCCTATGGTATTGACGCGGAAACTGACCGAGTGCATTTGTGCCGGATTAACGATGTGTCGGTACGCACCCACCAGTTGACACAACGCCTGACCCAGCAGGGGCATGACTCTGTGGTTATCTGGAATCCCTGGCGGGAAAAGAGCCAAAGCATGCAGGATATGGCGGATGACGGCTACCTCACTATGCTATGTGTCGAGGCTGCAGTCACTCAGGGCCTGACGCTCGAACCGGGTGAACAACATAGTTTGACGCAGTCCATCTATTGATGGACTGCGCGAAAGTCTTCACAACCATTCACACCATGGCTTTTATCAAAAAAGATAGATAACTCAGCTACCGTGATGCCAAACTTCTGCATATAAGTGCGGTTCATCAGACGCTGGTTATCTAACTGATACATCCAGTCATCCATAAATACCGTCATGCTGCTGTCTTCCAGTTGCAAATTTAAATTGTATTGCCAGTGAAACACTGAGCCGACCGTTGCGCCTCGCGCCGTCCCTTCGACATCACCGGCACTACCTGTAACACTGCCATCAGGCTTGACTGAAATCTGCCATTTTCGGGTTTGGCGTTCGCCATCAGCAAAATAGAATTGCTCATCGAGAACCCCCTCGCCCCCCTGCCAACTTGGGGTGATCTCCACACAAAAACGTCGGGTCGCTTTACCACTGTAATCCTGTAACAGGCCCCAGGCAGTCATTGGCTGGTCAAAATACTGGTTAAGTCTGAATTGTGGTTTATCCGCTGTGTAATCGTCTAAATCCACTGAACAACCACTCAACAGAACGCTACCTAGTACAGCGATGCCACATAGCATTTTGTGCATTTTTAAATCCTTATTTGCTGCGATTTATTTCAACAGCAGTACGGAAATGACACAGATTCAGACCATCAGGTAGAAAAAAAGCCGCGATTGCGGCTTTGTATTTCAGGTTATTTGGCGCCCTCGACGGCCGTGCGGGCTAATTCAGTAATTTGTGCCAATCCGAACAAACATCATGATTCCCCCGTTAAGGACGATCAACATCCATCGGCAGCCGGATAACTACACAGGTTCCCTGGTCTACATCTGACTGAATAGTGAATTGCCCTTTTAATTGCTGATTAACGAGGTTGTATACGATGGACAGACCCAACCCCGATCCCCCGAGATGTCGTCTTGTAGTAAAAAACGGTTGTGTTGCATTCGCCAGTACTTTAGCGGACATACCGTTTCCATTGTCGGTGATGCGCATAACAACATGTGGAGCGTCAATTGTTGCGCAGAGGTTCACCTGATTGTCCTCCCTGTCAGCGCGTCCGGCAAAGCCGTGAATACAGGCATTAAGTACCAGATTCGACAAAATTTGCGCGATAGCTCCGGGGAACGTCCTGATCGGGATTGCGCCCTCGCAGATTACACGGATTTTCACCTGATATTGTTTGCCAAGGGGGCGCAAATTAGACGTTACCATCTCGATATAATCGGCTAAATCGATCATCTCTTTGTCATATACAAACTGATCGACAGCTGTCTTTTTAAAATTGCGAACTAAGGTTGCTGCCCTTTCCAGATTGCGAGTCACTGCCCCCAGTGCTTCATCGCTGAACTGGAAGAATGTCTGCATTTTTTGGCGGGATAATCTGTCGTCATTAAAATATCCTAAAAGTTTTTTAAGACTCTCCTGTTGTGCAGTTACCGCTGTAATAGCGACGCCGAGCGGATTGTTAATTTCATGCGCTACACCGGCCACCAGATTGCCCAGCGCCGCCATTTTTTCACTTTCAATTAACTGCTGTTGCGTGGCCTTAAGGCGCGATAAGTTCTCTTCTAACTGCTGGGTGCGCGCTTTGACTGTCTGTTCCAATTCGGCCTTATTCGCTTCCAGTTGACGCTGATACAGCAGTGAATTGGCAGCATTTTTTGCCCGCCCATACAAATCGGCTAATCCACTGGCAAAGCTGATATCTGTATCCCGCCACACCCTCGCAGGACCAATATGTTCACAGCAGAGAATACCGATGACGTTACTTTTGTAACGCAGGGGAACATCCAACATGGAATTGATCCCAAGTGGTGTCAGATAGGTCGCTGAGAATTCATTAGTGGATGGGTGCTGATGCGCATCATCGGCGGCAATCACTCGCTCTTTATCTAGTGCCGCGAAATAGTTGGGGAAGTCCTGACGTTGTAACAGTAACGACTCAACCTCCAACTGATGCCAGCTATCGATCACAAGTTCACACTCAATACCATTGCGATCTTCACTCCATAACCAGATACCGGCACGATGAATATTCAAGCCCTTGAGGGCTGCCTCAATCAACAATCGGGTACTATGAAGCAAATCACCGCCATCGAGTGATGGATCTGTAGAGACTTTAAGCAGCAGCGCCTGAAAGTTGTCTGTCACCTGAACATCGGGAGTACGCGATTGTCATATCACAATAAATTGCTACGCGTGGAATTACCAGTAATTCACAAAAAAGCCGCAATGACTGCGGCTTTTACTTTTTAGCGGGCGCCTTCTACGGCCGTGCGGGCTAATTCAGTAATTTGTGCCCAGTCGCCGGCTTGCATGGCTTTCTCAGGAGCCACCCAGGAGCCGCCTACACAGCGAATATTAGGCAAGGCCAGATAATCACGGTAGTTATTTGGACCGATGCCACCAGTGGGACAGAAGGTCACCTGAGGGAATGGGCCACCGATAGATTTCAGCGCGCCAACGCCACCCACCGCCTCGGCCGGGAAGAACTTGAAGTGATCATAACCTTTGTCCAGCCCCATCATTAGTTCTGAAATAGAAGAAATACCCGGAATCAGCGGGATTGAACCAGCATTACCGGCATCCAGTAAGCTACTGGTCAGGCCCGGGCTAATGGCAAATTGTGCCCCCGCTGCTGTTACGTCAGCTAACTGTTGAGCCGTGGTGACCGTGCCGGCACCAATACAAGCGCCAGGCACTTCTTCGGCAATTTTACGGATGGCATCCATCGCCACAGGGGTACGCAGGGTAACTTCCAGCACAGAAATTCCCCCAGCCATCAAGGCTTTTGCCAATGGCACCGCATGAGCCAAATCGTTTAATACGATAACCGGTACAACCGGGCCTTTTGCAAAGATGTCTGCGGCAGACGTTTTCCAGTTGCTACTCATACGGATTCCTTAGCATGCTGTTGAAGATAAGCCGCCGCGCCTAACAGACCATGGTCCGGCTCAGTAATTAAATAAATAGGGATGGGACGCACATAACTGGCAAAGCGGCCCTTGTCTTCAAAACGGGCGCGTAATTCACTCCGTTGAATAAACTCAATAAAGCGCTGTGCTATGCCGCCAGCGATATACACACCACCAAAGGTGCCGAGGGTTAGCGCCAGATTGCCGGCGAAACTACCCATTACCTTACAAAACTGATTTAACGTGGCTACGCACACCTCGTCTTCACCGTTTAATGCGCGCTCGGTTACTTCGGCAGGCGAGCGGCAGCTGACCGGCTTGCCATGATAATCTGACAGGGCCTGATAAATTTGCAGGATCCCCGGTCCGGAAATTAATTGTTCCGCCGAGACATGGCTGAAATGGCGGCGCAAAAACTGCCAGATATGCAGGTCAACATCGTCAATCGGTGCGAAATCCACATGGCCACCTTCACCAGGCAGAGCTTTCCAGCCTTCGGTCACCGGGACCAGATGCCCAACGCCTAGTCCGGTTCCCGGACCGAACACCGCCAGCGGGGTATTGGCTTTGGGTTTGTCGCCGCCAATCTGCACTTTTTGGGTGTCATCCAGCACAGGTAATGACATTGACACGGCTGTGTAATCGTTGATCACAAACAGTTCAGTCAGCCCAAGTTTCTGGCGTGTCGCTTCGATAGAAAAACGCCAAAAATGGTTGGTCATGCGCACATCATCACCATTTACCGGACAGGCAATCCCGATACAACCAGCGGTGAAGGCATATTGCGGATAGGTTTGAAAATACAAACCCAGCGCATCAGAAATATCCGAGAAGTCCTTGCACAGGTACTTTTCAATATCCAACAATTTGCCGCACTCAGTGCGTGCAATGCGGATATTGGTGCCCCCTACATCGGCAACAAAACGCGCACTCATGCCTGCTGCTCCTGAGTAGCAAACAATGAGCAAGCGCCCTGCTCAGCACCCGTTAACTGACTACGCATGCCAGTAAACAACTCCCGGCCCATGCCGACCAAATGATGTTCAAGCTGGGCTTTTACAGCCTCGCGAGCCTCCAGCTCGACATCATCTACCAGTAAGCGCATCACGCCTTTATCGGCATCCAGTTCAATCATGTCACCGTTTTGCACTTTGGCGAGTAAGCCTCCGTTATAGGCTTCAGGGGTTACATGGATTGCTGCAGGCACTTTGCCGGATGCCCCAGACATGCGTCCATCGGTTACCAACGCCACATTAAAACCGCGGTCTTGCAATACCCCAAGCGGAGGTGTCAAACGGTGCAGTTCAGGCATACCAATCGCTTTGGGCCCCTGGAAACGCACGACCACAATACAATCTTTATCTAATTCACCCGCCTGGAATGACTTATCCAGTTCGAACTGATCTTCAAATACCACCGCAGGAGCGGTAATGATGCCCTTGCCTTCTCTAAGCGCAGAGGTCTTCATTACGGCGCGGCCCAGATTACCTTCCAGCACAGACAAACCGCCGTCCGGCTTAAATGGCGTTTCCACCGATGCCACAACCTGAGGATCCAGCGAGGTTTTCGGTCCATCCCGCCATTCCAGTTCGCCATCATTGAGAACAGGTTCTTTGGTATACAGGTCCAGCCCCTGACCACAAATAGTCTGAACATCGTTATGCAGCAGACCGGCATCCAGTAACTGTTTAAACAACAATGACATACCACCGGCGGCAGTAAAGTGGTTGATGTCCGCCGACCCATTAGGGTAAATGCGGGTCAGTAGTGGCGTAGCCTTGGACAGATCGGAGAAATCATCCCATGTCAGGGTATAACCAGCAGCCTTTGCTACTGCAACTAAGTGCATGGTGTGGTTAGTGGAGCCCCCTGTTGCCAGCAATGCCACTACGCCATTGACAATAGATTTGGCATCAACAATATGGCCGATAGGCATGTAGTTACCGCTGATATCGGTCAGACGTGTTACCTGTTTGGCGGCCGCTTTAGTTAACGCATCACGCAGCGGCGTGCCCGGGTTCACAAAGGATGAGCCCGGCAAATGCAATCCCATCGTCTCAACCACTAACTGGTTGCTGTTGGCAGTACCATAGAAGGTACAGGTACCGGCTGAGTGATATGACTTAGACTCGGCTTCCAGCAATTCTTCACGGGACGCTTTACCCTCCGCATACGCCTGACGTACACGGGCTTTTTCTTTATTCGGGATACCTGATGGCATCGGACCGGCCGGTACAAATACAGTTGGCAAATGACCAAACGCCAGTGAACCAATCAGTAAACCGGGAACAATTTTGTCACAGATCCCCAGCATCAGCGCAGCGTCAAACATATTATGTGACAGGGCTACCGCGGTAGACATAGCAATCACGTCACGGCTCATCAGGCTCAAATCCATACCCGGATTGCCCTGCGTTACACCGTCACACATCGCTGGTACACCACCGGCAAATTGCGCCACACTGCCAGCTTCGCGAATCGCCTCTTTCAGGATCTGAGGATACGTTTCATAAGGCTGGTGAGCTGACAACATGTCATTATAAGACGACACGATAGCCACATTAGCCTTAGTCATACTGCGTAAATCTGCCTTTTCGGAGGCACTACAGGCAGCGAAACCATGGGCTAAGTTACCGCAGGACAATACGCCACGGTGTGGCCCTTGCCGACGAGCGTGTTCAATTTTGTCCAGATAGGCGCGACGCTCAGTTTGACTGCGTTCAATAATCCGCTGAGTCACTTCCTGAATAATACTGTTCATTTACAAAGTCTCCTACGCAGCCCAGATAAGCTCGACATCGGCGTTTTGCAACACCGCACGAATGGGCATTTCCAGACTGTCATCCGCTGATAACGCTTGGTCTAAAACGGCTTTTTTCTTATCACCGGTTAAATGCAAAAAGATATTACGACTGTTCAATAATGCCGGCAGCGTCAATGAAATACGCTGATGTGGTGCCGTCGTCGGCTGCACTGCGATTAGAGTTTGTCCTGAGTGCATATCCAGACCGGCCTTTATTTGCTCAGAACAAGGGAACAATGACGCAGTATGGCCGTCCTCTCCCATGCCGAGAATCAGCACATCGAATGGTCTGGCCATAGCATTGACCCGCTCGGTGACTTCAGTGATAGCATCATTGGCGTCCGCCGCTGTCGTCGTCAGAGAGACAAAGTGAGCGGCGGCGGCGTTATTTTTTAACAGGTGTGTGCGCACCAGCTTCTCGTTGCTCGCCTCATCGTCTGCACTGACCCAGCGCTCATCGGCCAGGCTGACATCCACATTTGACCAGTCCACATCGGCCTGACTGAGGATTTCAAATAATCCCACCGGGGTACGGCCGCCAGAGACCAATAAACTGGCGCGGCCCTGACGTGCAATACTGTTTTGCAGTATATGTGCGATGCGTGCAGCAAACTGTTCGTTCAGTTCCTGCTGAGTTGCATAATGAGTTTCGCGCATGTTATTTACTCTCGTACCAGGCCCGGTCTTCACGCGCCAACAAGGCGATAGACGCAACCGGCCCCCATGAACCGGCCTGATAAGGCGCTGGCGGCTCTTTGGTTTGTTTCCATGCGTCGATAATGCCATCGACCCATGCCCATGCGGCTTCGACCTCATCGCGGCGCACGAACAACGCCTGATTACCCATCATCACTTCCAGCAACAGCTTTTCGTAAGCATCGGCAATCCGTTCATCTTTGAAGGTTTCAGAGAAGCTCAGGTTAAGTTTGGTTTTTTGCAAGTCCATAGACTTAGTGTTGTTCAGGCCCGGTAATTTGTTCATTACCGTCACTTCCACACCTTCATCCGGTTGCAGACGAATTTTTAATTTATTCGGTGGCAATTCCGGGAAGCTGTCTTTAAACAGGTTGTGCGGTTGGCTCTTGAAGTAAATCACCACCTCAGACGTCTTGGACGGCAGGCGTTTGCCCGTACGCAGATAAAACGGCACACCGGCCCAGCGCCAGTTGTCGATCTCCGCTTTCAGTGCGACAAAAGTTTCGGTCTTACTGCGGGTATTGGCATCTTCTTCTTCCAGATAGCCGGGGACCTCTTTACCCATCACGAATCCACGGGTGTACTGGCCTCGTACGGTTTTCTCACGTACGTTACTGACGTCAATTTTACGCAGCGCCTTAAGAACCTTAAGCTTCTCGTCACGTATGCTATCCGCATCCAACGTTGTGGGCGGCTCCATGGCGATCAGGGTCAGGATTTGCAGCAAATGGTTTTGCACCATATCGCGCATCTGACCTGCTTCATCAAAGTAACCCCAACGGCCTTCAATGCCGACCGACTCGGCTACGCTGATCTGCACATGGTCGATACAGTTGTGATCCCAGTTATTGGTAAACAGCGAATTAGCAAAACGCAATGCGATCAGGTTCAGCACCGTTTCTTTACCCAGATAATGGTCTATCCGGTAAATCTGCGACTCGTTAAAATATTCTGCGACCTGGTTGTTAATCACCTTAGAGGAGTCCAGATCGTGACCAATGGGTTTTTCCAGCACTACGCGGACTGAATCGTCGATTACACCCGCATGTTTCATGCCCTTACAGATGTCACTGAACACCGATGGCGGCGTAGAGAAGTAACACACCATCACCCGCTCTGGATCGGTGAAGCGGCACAGGCCCTTGTAGTCATCCATCTTGGTAAAGTCCATTTCCACGTATTCACAACGGGCTTTCAGACGGGCCAGGCTATCTTCACAAATTTCGTCTTTGGTGAAATTACGCACGTTTTCATCGACCATTTGCGCGTACTCTTCCGCACTCATTGTCTGGCGCGCAACCCCGATTAACTTGGTTTCAGGGTGGATCAGCTGAGCTTTTTCTAACTGATATAAAGAAGGAAGTAACTTACGGCGGGCTAAATCGCCGCGGGTGCCGTACAGTACAAAATCACAGGGCTCAAACTTATTATTTACTGACATCTCTTTACCTGGTGTCGTGCGAATAGTTGAAGTGGCTGTAAGTCTACAACAGGTGAAATGACATTTCCTGTTGAGCTACGTTTAGTTAATCGCATTTGATGTAATTTTACAACATTTAACAATTCAATTTACCCAAAACCTGCCTTCGTGTAGCCTAGCCGAATATAAAATTGCGAATGTGTGCGAAATTTACGTACCTTTTACATAACAAACTTCCGCGCTAACGAGTCATTATGAATATATTGGACAAAATTTCTGAGTACCACGGACAGTTAAGTAAATCAGAAAAGAAAGTCGCCGAGACCATTCTGGCAAACCCGCAAAATGCCATTCATAGTAGCATCGCCACTCTCGCCCGCCAGGCGAATGTCAGCGAGCCTACCGTTAACCGTTTTTGCCGCCGTCTTGATACCAAAGGTTTCCCTGATTTTAAATTGCATTTGGCTCAGAGTCTGGCCAATGGCACTCCTTATGTCAGCCGCCACGTAGACGAAAACGACGGGCCTGAGGAATACACCAAGAAAATCTTTGAATCGACTATGGCGTCACTGGATGTTGCACGTCAGTCGGTGGATGTGGTGACTGTCAACCGTGTTGTGGACTTACTGACCCAGGCTAAGAAAATTTCTTTCTTCGGGTTGGGCGCGTCCGCGTCGGTGGCCCATGATGCGCTAAACAAGTTTTTCCGCTTCAATGTGCCTGTCGTGTATTTTGATGACATTCTGATGCAGCGCATGAGCTGTATGAACTGTGATGAAGGTGATGTGGTGGTACTGATTTCTCACACTGGCCGCACTAAGTCATTGGTCGAGATTGCACAAATCGCCCGTCACAATGGCGCCACCGTCGTCGGCATGACTGCCAAAGACAGCCCACTGGCGAAAGAGTGCTCCATGGTGCTGGCGCTGGAAGTGCCTGAAGACACAGATATGTATATGCCAATGGCGTCACGGATTGCCCAAATGGTCATGATTGATATCCTTGCTACCGGCTTTACTTTGCGCCGCGGTCCGCGTTTTCGTGAGAACCTCAAACGGGTCAAAGAAACGTTACGCGGTTCCCGCTTTGACAAATAGCCGCTAACTGCCAGAATTTCGGGACGCTACGGCGTCCTTTTTTACATCTGACGATTAACGACTTTTTTACAACTAAATAACCCGCAGCGATTTTCATTTAAGCGGAGTTGCGCTAGAATTTTGTAATTAAATTACAACATTTGTTGTTTCATCTACTTTTTGAGGCCGTGTCACATCATGATGCATAGAAGAACCAAGATCGTTGCTACCCTGGGCCCTGCTACCAGCAGCAAAGAACAAATTCGCGGTATTTTACAGGCGGGTACCAATGTGGTGCGTATGAACTTCTCCCATGGCAGTGCCGAGGACCACATTGCCCGAGCCAAACTGGTGCGTGAAACCGCCGAGGAAATGGGCAAGTACATTGCGATTCTGGGTGATCTGCAGGGGCCGAAAATTCGTGTCGCCAAATTTGTAGATGGCAAAATTGAACTGGCTGTCGGCGACAAATTTATTCTGGACGCCGATATGGACAGCCTTGCCGGTAACCAACAGGCTGTGGGCATCGACTATAAAGCCCTGCCACAAGACGTCGCCGCCGGTGATATCCTGCTGCTGGATGACGGGCGTGTTCAATTACAGGTAGAAGCGGTTAAGGGTAATCAGGTACATACCGTGGTAACGGTTGGCGGCAAATTATCCAATAACAAAGGTATTAATCGCCAGGGTGGCGGCTTATCTGCTGCCGCACTGACAGATAAAGACAAGCAAGATATCAAAACCGCAGCCGCTATGGGCGTGGATTATCTGGCAGTATCCTTCCCACGTTGCGGCGATGATTTACGTTACGCACGTGAACTGGCCGAAGCGGCGGGTTGCAAAGCACGGATTTGCGCCAAAGTAGAACGTGCCGAAGCGGTAGCCAGTATCGAAGCAATCGATGACATCATTTTAGCCTCGGACGCGGTAATGGTAGCCCGTGGGGATCTGGGGGTTGAAATCGGGGATGCAGAATTAGTTGGCGTACAGAAAAAACTGATCAGCCGCGCCCGTCAGTTAAATCGTGTTGTTATTACGGCGACGCAGATGATGGAGTCGATGATTGAAAGCCCTATGCCAACCCGTGCAGAGGTCATGGACGTGGCAAACGCTGTGTTGGACGGTACCGATGCGGTAATGCTGTCGGCAGAAACCGCGGCGGGCAAATATCCGGTAGAGACAGTCGCGGCCATGGCTCGCGTGTGTGAAGGCGCCGAGACACACCCAAGCGTGAAAATTTCTAAACACCGTCTGGATGAAACTTTCTCCAGCGTCAGCGAAACAATCGCGATGTCAGCGGTATATGCCGCCAACCACCTGGCAAGTATTAAAGGCATTGTGGCATTAACCGAGTCTGGTGAAACCGCTCGCCTGATGTCACGTATTACCTCATCGCTGCCCATCTATGCGCTGTCTCGTCACGAAGACACGCTCAACGTAATGGCGCTGTATCGCGGTGTGAAACCCGTGTACTTTAACTCTAAATTATCTCAGCCAGGTGGGCTGACGCTGGATGTAAAAGCACGCCTGATCGAAAAAGGTTTAGTGCAACCGGGCGATCAATTGTTGCTGACCTATGGCGACAACATGGAAACCGTAGGTGCGACCAACTGTTGTAAAGTGATCACGGTTTAATCCACAAAATTGACTAAAAAAGGCAGCTTTCGCTGCCTTTTTTTATTTCTGCAATCGGGTGAGCAACGAAGACGTATCCCAACGGTGCCCGCCGGCTTTCTGCACTTCCGCATAGAACTGATCCACTAACGCGGTTAATGGCAGGCTGGAGCCGTTTTTACGTGCCTCATTCAGGGCAATATTCAAGTCCTTACGCATCCAGTCAACCGCGAAACCGAACTCATATTCGCCATTGAGCATGGTTTTATAACGATTTTGCATTTGCCAGGATTGCGCCGCGCCCTGGCTAATCACCTCAATCACTGCCGCACAGTCCATACCCGCCTGCTGGCCAAAATGCAGCGCTTCAGCCAGACCCTGCACGACACCAGCGATACAGATCTGGTTCATCATCTTCGCCAATTGCCCGCTACCATGTTCGCCCAATAATCTGCAGCAGCGGCTGTATGCCTGCATGGCATCATTGGCCTTGGCGAAGCTTTGTTCATCACCGCCGACCATGATGGTCAACTGGCCATTTTCCGCGCCCGCCTGGCCACCAGAAACCGGCGCATCTAAAAAGCCAATCTGTTGCTCAGTACAGCGCTGTGCCAGCTCACGGGCAAGTTCAGCCGATGCAGTGCTGTGATCCACCAACACCGCGCCCGCGGTCATGCCCGCCAACGCACCATGGTCACCATAGACAACCTGACGCACATCATCGTCATTCCCCACACACACAAACACGATATCCGCGTCTTTCGCCGCCTGGGCTGGAGTATTAGCCATGCTGCCGGTGTACTGCTCCACCCACTTTTGTGCCTTAATACTGGTGCGATTATAAACGCAGACCTGATATCCACTTTTTTGCAGGTGACCGGCCATGGGATAACCCATCACCCCCAAACCAATAAAGGCAACTTTCTGTGACATACGAGATTCTCTGACTTAAGGGGTTTAATCGGGTTACACTGCCCGACAACATATGTGATTACTATTACGCTAACAATACCAAAAAACAGCCATTACAATGACAAAAAATCTTTATGACTTCTCCGCTTTGCGCAATAACGGTAGCGCAACGTCCATGTCTGAATTTGCCGACAAGGTGCTCCTCATCGTCAACACCGCCAGCCATTGTGGTTTCACACCTCAATATGAAGGGCTGCAAAAACTGTATACCCAGTATCAGGCGCAGGGCTTTGAAATCCTTGCTTTTCCCTGTGATCAGTTTGGTCATCAGGAACCCGGTGATGATATCCAGATTGCGGAGTTTTGCTCGCTCAACTACGCGACGACCTTTCCGTTATTCAGCAAAATTGAGGTCAACGGCGCTAACGCCCATCCACTATTTCGTCACTTAAAAAAGGCTGCGCCAGGTATACTTGGCAGCAAAAGGATAAAATGGAATTTCACCAAGTTTTTGGTCGACCGTCAGGGCAATGTGGTTAAGCGCTACGCTACGGCCACCAAACCGCAAGCGATAGCCGCGGATATTGAACAACTACTTTGAGGATGCGCTATGCAGGTCGCGGTATTCAGCAGTCAACATTATGATCAAACGTTCTTAAGCGAAGCAGTCAAAGCGAGCGGAATACAGCTGACATTTTTTGATGCACGTCTGACCGCACAAACTGCAACCCTCGCCAAAGGTTTTAGCGCCATTTGCGTGTTCGTAAACGATGAGTTGAGCCCCACTGTACTCTATTGCCTGCACGAATATGGCGTTAAACATATCGCCCTGCGCTGTGCCGGGTTTAACAATGTGGATATCAAACACGCCAAACAACTTGGGATCAGTGTTTCCAGAGTGCCTGATTACTCTCCCCAAGCGGTGGCAGAACATGCCGTTGCGCTAATGCTGACCCTCAACCGCAGATTGCACAAAGCCTACAACCGCGTGAAAGAAAATAATTTTACTCTGGATGGCTTACTGGGTTTCAACATGCACCACAAAACAGTAGGCATTATTGGCGCGGGCAGAATTGGTCAGGCAACCATGCAGATCCTGCGTGGGTTTGGTTGCCAAATTCTTTGCTATGACCCGTTTAAACCAGAAATAGACATCCCTGAGGTACGCTTTGTGCCGCTGGATACATTACTCAAAGACAGTGACATTATTTCCCTGCACTGCCCCCTTACTCCGGACAATCAACGCATGATTGATGCCAGTGCAATTGCCAAAATGAAACCAGGGGTGATGCTTATCAATACCTCGCGTGGCGGTCTTGTCGATACCCGTGCGGTCATCGATGCTTTAAAGACCTACCATATTGGTTATCTTGGGCTGGATGTGTATGAAATGGAAAGCGAATTGTTTTTTCAGGATCTATCCGACAGCATCGTTCAGGATGATGTGTTTCAACGCCTGCTTACCTTTCCTAATGTGTTAATCACCGGACATCAGGGCTTTTTCACTCGTGAAGCACTGCAACACATTGCCAGCACGACTATCCATAACCTACAGCTTGCAGAGCAAGGTCAAAGTGACCCACTATCCTTTTTAGTTTCAGGCTAAACGGCGGGCAATCACGTGAAAGTATTTGCCGAGCCACATAAATGGCTCGACCTGCGCATACTGTCGTTCTAGTTGCAGTAGTGCGTCAAACTGTTCGGTTTGCACACGCTTGTCACGCACATAATCATGGAAACAACGGATCCCGGCCTTATGCTGCACGCTAAACTGATGCTTCTCCAAAAAGGCCAGTACCTCACGTGGCGCCTGTGCGTTGGTAGGGTTCATTCTCACCCGATTCGGCACATTAAACCCTTTACTGATGTAATCAAAATTACCATACAGAATATTGCCAAATAACCGGGCATCCTGATTAAAGAAGGTCAGCGAAATTTGCCCACCGGGTTTCACTTTATTCAGCAATCCTTCGAGCACACTATACGGATCTTCCAGCCATTCCATGACAGCATGGCACACCACCAGATCATATTGGCTGTCGTCCAGTGCCTGTATAGCACATTGCGCTGCACTAAACTGCTCAAACGCACCGCAGCGCTGCTGCGCCAGTTCAATCAACTCGGCCGACAAATCAATCAGGTGCACTCTATGACCAGCCTGCAACAATGGTAACGACATCTCGCCACCGCCACCACCGGCATCGAGCACAGACAAAGGAGCTGTGCCGGTGTGCGCCATCACAAACTCTTCCAGCAGAATCTGACGTAACTGCCCTTTACTGGTGCCATAAATATTGTTCTGAAATTTTCTGGCTATCGTATCGAAGCTTTGATCTGGTTTATTATCTGGTTTCATCAATTATTAAGCGTTGATTTTTATGGAAATGTTCTGGTTTAAGAAGCTCGTGGGCAAACTGCTGATGCCATTACCGCTGATTATTATACTGAGTCTGCTCGCCCTGTTCTTGTATAAACGCAATAAAAATCGCGCAGCAAAATCCATCGTCGCCCTTAACATTATGCTACTGCTGCTGGTGACTACGCCCTGGCTGCCAAATCAACTGCTGGGTGCGCTGGAACATGAGTATCCGCAATTCGATCAGGCTCAAGCGGTTGAAGTTGTTGTGGTGCTGGGTTGTGACCATGTGAATGACTTACGCGTGCCGTTAACGTCGCAATTGCGCGCCTGCTCGCTGTTTCGCCTGACAGAGGGCTTGCGTATCCTGCGGGCACATCCCAACGCGCTGTTAATCACCTCAGGTGGTTCGGCAGAAACGTTTAGCAATGCGGAGACCATGCGGGATCTGGCTATAGAATTGGGCGTCCCAGCCCAGCGCATCCGCATGCAGACCACCTCCAGAGACACGGAAGAGGAAGCGCAATTACTCAAACCCATGTTGGCTGATAAGCGTTTTGCGCTGGTCACCTCTGGTTATCATATGCGCCGCGCCATGCGAATTTTTCATCATGCCGGCATGCAGCCTGTCGCCGCACCTACGGAGCATCTGGTCAAAGACAGCGGTGCGCCGCGCAGCTGGCTTGGCAAATTCCCCAGCGCCAGCCATTTAGCCCGTATGGAACTGTATATCCACGAAACCCTAGGCTATTGGTGGCTAATTATACGCGGTAAGTAGAGACTATGCCGGGTTATCGATATCAATAAATTCAACCTGCAAATCCCACGCATCGGCCAGATGCTGCCCTAACGCTTTGATCCCGTAGCGTTCGGTAGCGTGATGGCCTGCGGCAAAAAAATGAATGCCCATTTCCCGCGCAATATGAATGGTTTGCTCGGAGACTTCACCACTAATAAAGGCATCAACACCGGCTTCGGCCGCTTGCTGAATAAAACTTTGGCCACCACCAGTACACCAGGCAAGCGTTTTAATCGGTTGGTCATTGATTTGTTCGGCCAGCACAGTTCGGCCCAGTCGCTGTTGAATATGGCTGGTAAGCGACGCCGCACTCATCGGCTCGCGCAATTGCCCCAGCATTACCATTCCTTCAGGCTCGACCGCAGAAAGTGGTTGCAGAACCTCAATATCCAGCAAGGTGGCAAGTTGTGCATTATTGCCATAGAGGGGATGCACATCCAACGGCAGATGATAGGCATACAGATTGATATCTGCTTTTAACAGCGCCTGTAATCTGGCCTTTTTCATACCTATGATGCGTGGATCTTCATTTTTCCAAAAATAACCGTGATGCACGAAGATTGCGTCAGCATGGCAATCTACCGCCCGATCAATTAGCGCCTGTGATGCCGTTACGCCGCACACAACACGCTGCACCTCTGCACGTCCTTCAACCTGCAATCCATTAGGGCAATAATCCCGGATTTTGCCCACATTCAGTAGCTGACTAACGTACTGTTCCAGTTGTTTATTGTTCATTTTCACGCCTTTTTATTGCTTTTTGGCTACCGATTAGACACATGTGTGAAAAAATTGTATAAAAGGTGTCCTTGAGTAAAGACATTCAACAAGGTAGTTCGAAAAACATGAGTAAATCAGATAAAGATCAGGTTCTTGAAGCATTCAGCCAAGCTTATCAGGCTGCGCACGGCAAAGCACCTGTGATTGAAGCCAAGGGCGGCTGGTATTCCGTTGATGGTGGTAAAAACGTGCGCTTAGCACAACTAGAAGAAATGACCGCGGAATTAGCGGGTGCTAAACCTGCAGCGACCAAGGCTGAAGCTAAACCTGCCGCCAAAGCAGCGAGCAAAGCCGCGCCAGCTAAAAAAGCTGCCAAACCTGCCAAAGCCAAGAAACATAGTGATTTTTCAGTCAAAGCGTTCTGGGCTGAGCAACTGGCGTCACGCGACGGCGCTTGCAAGCTCCCACGCTAAGGTTTCGCTAATAACAAAAAGGGCAGCCTACGCTGCCCTTTTTTAATATCCATATGCCCTGCGATAACGTCGCATCAAAACAAAACACTCTTTGTCACATTCCCAGTCTGGCTGATTGGGCGCGATCCTAAGCACATATTTTTCTTCATCGACTTGCCGGACGACCAGCGCGATTTTCGCCTGGTGTTCCCCACGTTTAATAAACACTTTCTTGCCAACTAACTGTTCGCTCAGCATCGTACGCGTGTCCAAACCAGAACTACCCCACGCGCTAATTTTAATCCATGAAACGATTAAGCTCTAAGTATCAATACTGATGCCTGAGGATGAAAAAACATACGTGACAAATAAAAAAGCCAGCAATTACGCTGGCTTTTTTTATTGAATCAATCACTTAGTTTTGAGGGTTTTCTACCCGGCTTTTTAACTTCTGGCCTGGACGAAATGTCACAACTCGGCGCGCTTTGATCGGAATATCCTCTCCGGTCTTGGGGTTACGCCCCGGACGCTCATTTTTGGTGCGCAAATCAAAATTTCCAAATCCGGATAACTTGACCTGTTCACCGGCCTCTAGTGCCTGACGGATCTCTTCGAAAAACGCTTCGACCAAGTCCTTGGCGTCACGCTTATTGATACCCAGCTTTTCAAACAGGTGTTCCGCCATGTCCGCTTTCGTCAATGCCATAGAGTTTAATCCCTCAGTGTTGCGCCGAATCGCTCATTTAGTTGAACCAGAATCTCATTCACTACCGCCTGAATCTGTTGTTCCTCGAGGGTCTTTTCTACAGATTGCAGCGTCAAAGATATTGCCAGGCTCTTCTTGCCTTCAGCGATTCCCTGACCCCGGTAAACGTCGAACAAGTTTAGGCCAACTAATTGATTTCCGCCAAATTTTTCAATTGTGGACAGAATATCACCAACTGCAAGTTGTTCGTCAACTACTATTGCAATATCTCGGCGATTTGCCGGGAATTTTGAAATATCTTGTGCAGATGGAATGGCTCGCTGTTCTAAATCGGCCACTTTTAATTCAAACACGACACAACGACCAGAAGTGCCCAACAGTTTTTCGAATTGCGGATGCACGGTTCCCATGTAACCAATCAACTGCTCACCAGCATAAATCGCCGCAGATTGACCCGGATGTAACGCGCTGTGCTCCGCTTTCTCAAAACGAAAATCACCGAAACGAGCCGTTTGACGCAACAAGGCTTCAACGTCGGCTTTGGCATCGAAAAAGTCTACGCCTGTATCTTTGCTATCCCAATGCTCAGCGAAGCGGTTGCCACTGATGACACCGGCAATCATCAATTCCTGTCTTACGCCATTTTCGGCGCTGGCATCCGGAATGAAACGCAGACCGGTTTCAAACAGGCGAACACGCTGTTGCTGACGCTTCTGGTTATAGGCAACCAGCGGCAGCAATCCACTCCACAAGCTAACGCGCATGACTGACATATCCGCAGAAATAGGATGCGGTAGTGTCAGGCTAGCCTGCTCAGGGAACAGAGCATTTTGTACTTTAGGGTCGACGAATGAATAACTGATCGCTTCCTGATAGCCGCGCTGCACTAACGCTTGTTTAAACGTATTCAGCGGGGTATTGCTTTCCTGACTATCGAGCATTTTCAGACTCGCAGTCGGTGCAACATTAGGAATATTGTTGTAGCCATATACCCGCGCGATTTCCTCAATCAGATCTTCTTCGATTGAGATATCAAAACGATATTGCGGCACGATGGCCTGCCATCCTTCCGGGGTCTCGGTCACCTGCATGCCCAAACGTTGCAAAATTTCGCGGACCTGTTCATCAGCGACGCTAATGCCCAATACTTTTTGCAAACGGGTTTTGCGCAGCGTCACGCTGGCCGCTTTGGGTAAATGTGTGTCACTGACGGCTTCTACAACCGGTCCGGCTTCACCACCTACGATGTCCAGCAGTAACTGGGTCGCCCGCTCCATTGCCGTGCGCTGTAACTGTGGATCGACACCGCGTTCATAACGATGAGACGCATCTGTGTGCAAACCATATTGGCGGGCACGGCCAGTAATGGCCAATGGTGCGAAGAAGGCGCTTTCCAACAGAATATCTTTGGTGGTCTCGGTCACACCTGAATGCAGCCCACCAAAGATCCCGGCCATAGCCAGAGCTTTATTATCATCGGCAATCACCAGCGTATTAGTTTGCAAGGTAACTTCCGACTCATCCAACAGCGTGAGCTTTTCACCCTCGTTGGCCAGACGAACATTGATGCCGCCATCAATAGCCGCCAGGTTAAAGGCGTGCATCGGATGACCTAGTTCCAGCAATACAAAGTTAGTCACATCCACGATAGGGTCGATGCTACGAACGCCACTGCGACGTAATTTTTCAGTCAGCCACAGAGGTGATACGGTATTAACGTTCACGCCTTTAATTACACGGCCTAAATAGCGTGGACACGCCTCTGGCGCCTGCAAGGTAATCTGCAATGCTGCATCGATGGTTGCAACTACGGGCGAAATTTGCGGCTCACACACTTCCGCGTTATTCAGTACACCCACTTCCCGCGCCAGACCGCGGATGCCGAGACAATCTGCACGGTTAGGGGTTAAATCCACTTCAATGGTGGCATCGTTTAACTGCAGGTATTCACGAATATCCTGCCCGACAGGGGCATCAGCAGGTAATTCGATAATGCCGGAATGGTCTTCAGAAATGCCCAATTCGGAAAATGAACACAGCATGCCATGACTCGGCTGACCGCGTAATTTGGCCTTTTTAATCTTAAAGTCACCCGGTAAAACAGCACCAACCACGGCGACTGCCACCTTCAATCCCTGACGGCAGTTAGGTGCGCCACAGACGATATCCAGCAACTCATCTGCCCCTACGTTAACCTTAGTTACCCGCAGTTTATCGGCATCCGGATGCTGTCCGCATTCCACCACTTCACCAATCACCACACCGGAAAACTCGCCGGCGACAGCTTCAACACTATCGACTTCCAGGCCTGCCATGGTGATTTGATGGGCTAATTCATCACGACTAACCGCAGGGTTGACCCATTCTCTTAACCAGCTTTCACTAAATTTCATCTTATCCCTGCCCCTTAATTGAACTGCTTAAGGAAACGTAAATCGTTTTCGAAGAAGGCGCGCAAATCATTGACGCCATAGCGCAACATGGTCAGACGCTCAACGCCCATACCAAACGCAAACCCGGTATACACTTCCGGATCAATGCCCACTGAACGCAATACATTCGGGTGCACCATGCCGCAGCCCAATACTTCCAGCCATTTGCCGTTATCACCCATTACATCCACCTCAGCACTTGGCTCAGTGAAAGGGAAATAAGACGGACGGAAACGCACAGTCAGCTCTTTCTCGAAAAAATGATTCAGGAAGTCATGCAAAATGCCTTTGAGCTCAGTAAAGCTGACGTTTTTATCCACCATCAGGCCTTCTACCTGGTGGAACATCGGCGTATGCGTCTGATCGTAATCGTTCCGGTAAACCCGTCCTGGCGAAATAATCCGCAGCGGTGGCGCTTCTGCCTCCATAGTACGGATCTGCACGCCCGAGGTTTGGGTACGCAGCATTAAGTCCGGATTGAAATAAAACGTATCATGGTCAGCACGTGCAGGGTGGTGTGCAGGAATATTCAACGCATCAAAGTTATGGAACGCATCTTCTACTTCCGGGCCAGATTTAACAGCAAAACCCAACTCGTTAAAAAATGACTCGATTCGCGCAATCGTACGGGAAACCGGGTGTAGGCCCCCCACTTCACTATGACGACCCGGCAGCGTAACGTCGACTGTTTCACTGGCCAGCTTGGCATTTAACGCGGCCATACGCAGCTGCTCACCCTTAGCGGTAAGTAATTGCTGAATACGCTGTTTCGCTTCATTAATTTTTTGACCCGCGGCAGGTCGCTCTTCGGCTGATAACTTGCCCAAGCTCTTTAACTGCTCGGTTAACTTGCCTTTTTTACCCATGTAGTCAACACGAACTTCTTCCAGTTCTGCGACCACGGAGGCGGCATTTATCTCAGCTTCGGCCTGCTGGATGATGGCTTCTAGCTCCATTTTATCCCCGTAGTAGTGGCGAATCGCCGGTATGCATACCGGCTATTGACGTTCGATTATTAAAAGCCCGAAATTCTACACGATTTCAGGGGTTTGCGGCTATACATTCCGAATGGATGATACGTTTTATTCAGGTATTTCACGCTGAAACTTGTTGTGCCGGAATGACTGAAAAGACGGCAACTCTCCGCGTCGGGTTAAATTATCGATCATGGCTTTTTGTAGTGAGCGTAAATTGGGCGGTAACGCTGTCAGCACCCGTTCCGGCATATACAAATAAGCCTGGCGTTGGCCGTGTTGTTCAAAGGGTTTTCCCACCGGAATTAACTCAATGCCGAGCAAAGCCATGGTTCTGGCCATTCGTGGCTGCAGTACCACGTAACCGTACTGCACGTGATAGTAGCGCGACAAACTAAAGGCTAAAAAATACAGTGCCATACCCAAATAGGGTAACAAGCGCGAATTTTGCAAATCGGCCTGAGGATGCACTCCATCGGCTGTTGCCTGCCAACCGCCCCGGTCAACACTGCGCCGCCGAAAATGCGCCGGGATCGCTAACTTTGAAATCTCACATATCGAGGTTGGATGAAAATGGTGAGGATGATTCGCCTCCAGACGCAAAGCTGCCGATGCGGCGCGCTCTACTGGCAATGGCTGACCGGCATGGTGCGGGAGTACCAAACGGACCGTTCCTGCACATGCTCCGGACGATTTGTGTCGGACAAACCCAATGACACTGTACGCATCAAATTCATCGTTATCTATGCGCTGCGACGAAGGCAGATGCTGCTTGAGCTCTTCTGCAAACACCTGATGACGGGTTTGATAGCACAAACGCTTTTCGTGCTCATCATTGGCGATGTGCAAGGTGAAATAACGGGAGAAATGTTGATGAATCTGATCGACGGAACGGCTGAGATATTTCAGATTAAAGTTTGCAAGAAATGCACGGACATGACGACGTTGCCCGCCCATTTTCGCGCTAAAGCGTGGAATATGCTGCATTTTGTTCATCCTGACCAAACTCAAATCCAGTCTAGGTCAAGGATAGCTTTCGCGCCGCAATAAAAAACGGGAGGCATCCGGCCTCCCGTTTTCAAAAAATTAAGAACTTAAGGTCAACTTAAAAAATATATTAAGCCAGAGCGCCTTTAGCCGCTGCTACCAGCGCACTAAATGCAGTTTTGTCATGTACCGCGATGTCGGCCAGGATCTTACGATCGATTTCGACAGAGGCTTTCTTCAGACCGTTGATGAAGCGGCTGTAAGACATGCCATTTTGACGCGCAGCAGCGTTGATACGTGCAATCCACAGTTGACGGAATTGACGTTTACGCTGACGACGGTCACGGTATGCATATTGACCGGCTTTAGTTACAGCCTGTACCGCTACGCGATAAACGCGTGAACGGGCACCGTAGTAACCTTTAGCTTGCTTTAATACTTTTTTGTGACGAGCACGAGCGATAGTACCGCGTTTAACTCTTGCCATTATTCAGTCTCCTCTCGTTTAAGCGTACGGCATCATGCGTTGGATCAACGCTGTATCCGAATCATGAACCAGTTTCTTGCCACGTAAGTGACGTTTACGCTTAGAACTCTTCTTGGTCAGGATGTGACGCAAGTGAGACTGCTTGCTTTTGAAGCGGCCTGAAGCGGTTTTCTTGAAACGCTTCTTGGCACTGCTGTTTGTTTTCATTTTAGACATTGCTAAAACTCCGCATTTTAAGTTTCGGACATGTGTCCGTATTTCAACTTAGTAATCAGGTGAACGGTGATGAGTCGTTACTTGTATACCTTAATTACCGCTTAATTGGGGCAAGCACCATGATCATCTGGCGAGCTTCCACCCTGTCCGGGAAGGATTCGCAAGTGGCAATGTCTTCTAAATCCTTTTTAATTCGGTTTAGTTGATCAATGCCGATCTCTTGGTGGGCCATTTCACGTCCGCGGAAACGAATCGTTACTTTGGCCTTATCACCCGCTTCTAGAAAGCGACGCAGGTTGCGCAGTTTGACCTGGTAATCGCCTTCATCAGTGCCAGGGCGGAATTTAACCTCCTTGACCTGAATTTGCTTCTGCTTTTTCTTTTGCTCTTTCTGAGCTTTGCCCTTTTCAAAGAGGAACTTGCCATAGTTCATGATTTTGCAAACAGGAGGGGCGGCATTTGGGCTGATTTCCACCAAATCCATATCTGCGTCTTCTGCCATACGGGTTGCTTCTGCGATGCTTACCACACCTACCTGCTCACCATCGGCTCCAATCAAACGAACTTCACGCGCTTCGATTTCTTCGTTAATACGGGCTTTATCTGACGACTGACCCTTGTTACTCGCGCTTTTAATAGGCTATTCCTCCAAGATAATTAATCGATGATTTTGGTGTTGTACTGCTCTTTGAACAGTTCCACTACCTGTTCGATAGTGAATTTACCTAAATCTACTCCACGGCGTGTACGCAATGCGACCTGGCCTTGAGCCATTTCCTGGTCGCCCACGACCAGCATAAACGGTACCCGCCTTAATGTGTGCTCGCGGATTTTAAAGCCAATCTTCTCATTTCTCAAGTCAGACTTGGCGCGGAAGCCTTCATCACGTAAAGTTTTTTCAACTTTGCGGGCATATTCAGCCTGATTATCGGTAATATTAACGATTACCGCTTGCTGAGGCGCCAACCAAAACGGGAAGAATCCGGCGAATTCCTCGGTTAGAATGCCGATGAATCGCTCCAATGAGCCCAGAATCGCACGGTGAATCATAACCGGCACTTTACGCTCACCGTCTTCGGCCACATAAGTTGAGCCCAAACGGTTTGGCATAGAGAAGTCCAGCTGTACGGTACCGCACTGCCATGCGCGGTCTAAGCAATCATGCAGGGTAAATTCAATTTTCGGCCCGTAGAACGCGCCTTCACCCGGTAAGTACTGGAACTCAATACCTTTACTATTCAGCGCTTCGGCCAGTGCTGCTTCGGCCTTATCCCAGATTTCATCTGAGCCAACACGCTTTTCAGGGCGGGTAGACAGTTTGACCACAACTTTATCAAAACCAAAGGTTTTGTATGTGTCATAGACCATATCAATACAGCCACCGACTTCGGCCAGAATTTGCTCTTCGGTACAGAAGATATGCGCATCATCCTGGGTGAAACCACGCACACGCATCAGGCCATGCAAGGCACCACTTGGTTCGTTACGGTGACAGCAACCAAATTCCGCCATACGTAATGGCAGATCGCGGTAGGATTTCAAACCCTGATTAAAGATCTGTACGTGACCCGGGCAGTTCATGGGCTTAATTGCATATTCACGCTTTTCAGACTCAGTCGTGAACATGTTTTCCGCGTATTTGTCCCAGTGACCAGATTTTTCCCACAGGCTGCGGTCCATCATCAATGGCCCTTTTACTTCCTGATAGTGGTATTCACGCAGTTTTTTACGGACAAAATGCTCCAACTCGGTGTAAATCGTCCAGCCGTCGTTATGCCAGAACACCATCCCAGGCGCTTCTTCCTGCCAGTGGAACAGATCTAACGTTTTACCGATTTTACGGTGGTCACGCTTTTCAGCTTCTTCCAGACGCTGCAAATACGCGCTCAATTGCTTTTTATCAGCCCAGGCCGTGCCGTAGATACGCTGCAACATTTTATTGTCACTGTTTCCACGCCAGTAGGCGCCCGCTACCTTCATAATTTTGAAGTGCTGGCAGAATTTCATGTTCGGTACGTGCGGACCACGGCACATATCGATATATTCTTCGTGATGGTACAAACCCGGACGATCATCTTTGCTGACGTTTTCATCCAGAATTTCCATCTTATAGCTTTCGCCACGGGCGGCGAAAACATCACGGGCTTCCTGCCAGCTGACCTTTTTCTTGATAACGTCGTAGCTGGTTTTGGCCAGTTCGTTCATGCGCTTTTCTAGCGCATCCAGGTCGTCCTGCGACAAAGACTGTTCCATGTCGACATCGTAATAAAAGCCGTTATCGATAACCGGACCAATCGCCATTTTGGTATTTGGCCACAACTGTTTAATTGCATGACCTAATAAGTGCGCACAAGAGTGGCGGATAATTTCCAGGCCTTCCTGATCACGGGCAGTAATAATTTGCACGGCAGCATCATTTTCAATCAGGTCACATGCATCGACCAGTTCGCCATTGACCTTACCGGCAATAGTGGCTTTAGCCAGACCTGGGCCGATATCATTGGCAATATCCATGGTAGAAACGGAATGGTCGAAATGACGCTGACTGCCGTCAGGAAGAGTAATTACAGGCATGATTGTTCCTATACAGTGGTGACACAAACCAAGTGCCACATGATTTAAAAAATAAAAAAACACCCGCGCGGGGTGTTTTTTCCGGCTGATACTGTCAGCCGACGCGATGCGCGAACTATATCAATCCCCATGCACTTTGCCAACGACAACCCGCTATGCTGACTATACTTTGCGTCGACATTTTGCGGGGTGCTTATGTGGCAGTCGATTTATCAGCAATTAAATGACGTGTTGGGAAAAGAACAGGCCTGGTCAGCCCCACAACCGGTTGGCGGTTCGCAGCAGCATTTCCATTTAAGTGGCAACGCGCATCACCTGTTTATAAAACTGGCATCACGTAAAGAGCGCGATCGCCTCGAAGCTGAATATCGCGCCCTGCAAATACTCAATACCACCCCTTGCCCTCAATCTCCGCAGCCACTAATGGTCGGCAGCAGTGGTAAACGTAGTTTCATCGCCATGCAGTATATCGATTTGGTTCATCATGGTGACTGGGCGCAACTGGGCGCTGCGATCGCAAAGTTTCATGCCAGTCAGGCGCAACGGCAATACGGCTGGCAGGAGGACAATTTTATCGGCCCTACCCCACAAAAAAACGCCTGGCATAACAACTGGGCGATGTTTTTCGCTGAACAACGGGTTGGCTTTATGCTGCAACTACTTAAAGAGCGCGGCGTTGAATTTGCAGATATTCAGACTGTGGTGAGCAACGTACACAAGTTATTGTCTGGCCATCAGCCTGCGGCCAGCCCATTGCATGGCGATTTATGGTCTGGCAACGTGGGATTTTATCAACAGCAGGCATTTTGGTTTGATCCTGCGTTTTATTTTGGCGATCGTGAAACCGATATCGCCATGGCTGAATTATTTGGCGGCTTTCCCCCGGCGTTTTTTTCGGGATACAACCAACAGTGGCCTTTGACCGAAAGTTACCAATGGCGCAAGCCGGTTTATCAGTTATATCACCTGCTAAATCATTGTCTGCTGTTTGGTGACAGCTATCACAGCGCAACAACCCTGATTATTGATAATCTGCAGTAGTCCGAATTCCCCTGTACTGAGTACAAAGGTACACTTAGTGCAACCAGTACAAATAGTTCAGATACAAATCAACATGTTAGATATCACCAACAAGGTATTTTTACTCACCGGTTCGGCAAAACGCTTAGGCAAAGCCAGCGCACAATTGCTGCACAGCCAGGGAGCGCGGGTAATCATTCATTGCAACCAGTCCCGTCAGGCGGCCGATGAATTAGCCCAGCAACTTAACAACCAGCGTGCCGACTCCGCCAAAGTGGTGCAGGCGGATATCACAGAGATCGCCAATATCGACGCTCTCGCCCACAGTGCACTGGATTGTTTTGGTCAACTTGATGGGCTTATCAACAACGCATCAACCTTTTACGCCAAGCCTTTCGGTGACTATGACAATAGTGACTGGCAATCGCTGGTCGGCAGCAATATGCAGGGACCCTTCCTGCTTAGTCAGGCGCTGGCCAACGAACTCAAAGCCAGACAAGGGGTGATCATCAATATGATTGACATCCATGCAGAACGCCCACTTAAAGGCCATACTCTGTATTGTATGGCCAAAGCGGCGCTGGCAATGATGACCAAATCGCTGGTTTTAGAGTTAGCGCCCCATGTGCGGGTTAATGGGATTGCCCCCGGTGCAATTCTGTGGCCGGAACAAGGCATGGAAATTGAGGTCAAACAACAGGTAATGGCCAGCATTCCATTGCAACGGCTCGGAAACGAACAGGATATTGCCGATGCGGTGAGCTTTCTGGTCAGGGCGGCTTACGTAAACGGTCAGATATTGGCGGTGGATGGAGGCCGATCACTTAATTAAGAGGAGTTTAAGATGTCACTTCCCTCTAAGACCATTGAATGCCCTAACTGTGGCCACCATATGCATGTGGAATTTGATACCAGTAACGGTGACCAGGATTACATTGAAGATTGCAGTAACTGCTGCAATCCCATCCATCTGACCCTGCATATCGACGATCAACATGGCAAAATCCAGTTAATGGTGAGTTCTGACGACGAACAGATTTATTAATCCCAAAGTAGCGCTTACCAGGTTATTGCGCGGTCTGGGCAGATCGCTTGCGCTGCTTTGTTTAGTTGGATTAGTCGCCTGTCGGCCGGCCGGGTTGTCAGAACGCCTGATAGACTATGCCAACAGACTCGCAACAACACAGGATGTTCAGCCACCCGGCATTTCACCGCCCAGGCTGACGTTGTCCACCCTACCCGTGATAGCTGAAGCAGACGCGCTGCAAATCACCCTGTCTGACTTTCATCAACTCAAGGGCTGCGCCGCGCAGAGCCTGATAGCCGAGCGCAATACCACCTTGGGAAAATTGCAGGCTCCATCGCAACGCTTTCTTTACCAGCGAGCCTTGCTGGAAGCATTAGGTACCTGCCAAACAAGTAATTCCGACGACACCTTGGTAAAAAAGCTCGCCGGCTGGCAACAGGATCTGCAGGCTCGCCAGCCCTATTCAATTGCACGCCTAGTTGATCAAAGCCGCGAAATCACCAATAGCCTGACGAACAGCGGTCAGGGTATCGTCAGCGAGGAAAGTTATTCAGCTTCATTAGCGGCCTTTTCTTATCTGGCCAGGGTCGTCACTCAACAGGTTAAAGCAGATAGCAAAACGCTGGAGACGCATTTACAGCAGATTGACCGGCAACGTTTGCCAAAACGGCTTTACAACCAATTCAAAATGCAGGCTCATTACCTTAATGCGCTGAATGATTGGCAAAACAATCTGACATTTACTTGCCCAAACGGACGTGCAGGCAAATCGGTGGAATACGCTGTAAACGTATTTAATCGCTATTTTATTCAGGGTATTCAGGCAGACGCCGGTCAGGCCAACCAACTCTATTACACGCTGATGCCCACATTAGAAACGCTTAAGTCGGTTGAGCTGGTGTCGCCAGAGTTTCGCACCAATATTGACGCGATTACGCTGGCTTTTAACGCCAGCCAACAGGCGATTAGGGAGCACGTCACCTTTTGGCAGGATGTCTATCGCCGCTGCGAAATTAAACCCGGCAAGCGCTGAACGTTCAGAAAACAAGCAAACGGCGTGAAACTAAGGAAAAAGCACTTGCACCGGCCAAACGGCATCGCTAATATACGCCCCGCTTACCGCTTCGGTAATTCCAATACAGTGCGTCCGTAGCTCAGTTGGTTAGAGCACCACCTTGACATGGTGGGGGTCGGTAGTTCGAGTCTACTCGGACGCACCAATTTCCTTATATAAATCAATATCTTATACAACGATCTGGTGCCCATTACGGTGGGGGTCAAACGATCTGCTGTCCCGGTGCCCAAACGGTGCCCAACGCCCTTTTCCGCACTTGCCGATTTCGGCCAAAAACTGACCCCCAGCCAGATGGGCACATAATGTTATTGTAAGAAAATTTCAATTTTTTGGGCGATTGGATCTTTGGCGAGATTTAATTCGGTTTTGAATATAAGTTTTCTGGTAACAAAAAAGGGACTCTCGTCCCCTTTTTAAAATTTTTAACGGTTAAACTCGCCATGCAGGCCTAGTCATCATCGATAACACTTTTTAATTTCGCTATCAGTGATTTGAATTTCCGGCATTTGGTTGTCGTGCTCATATCTTTAACATGGGCGCTGGGTGCAATCCCCAAACAGGCTTCTAATATCTCGATAGAACGTTCATCGAGTTTTTCAACGCAGCGCTCCAACGCAAATCTCGTCAGAAAGCTTCCGGTTTCTGGTTCAAGGTGGACGGGCAGCTCATCATGATCACAATAAGCAAATTCGTCTTTCATAAAGTCGGCCATGCGCCATCGTATTCGATTACTCGCGTAGCTAAAAAACTGAACCCCGAGTGTGTGACCATATGTTTTGGCACTGTCTATTAGAGCGATTCTGGCGATCTGCATCAGATCGTCGAAATAATTAGGATAAGTGCAAAATCCGTGAACAATCAGCACTTATTCCAGGTCTGTCCAGCAACTGATCCAATCATAACTGGCAGTGACGTCCAAGCAGATTCAGCATCGACAAATACCTTAATTTGTAGGTCGTGAAATTATCAGGTAATAGATTAGAGAAACAAGGTTACTTTAACCCTCTGTGTGGAGGTGAGTACTTTTGTTAACATCATTCGTTGGACGGTACTTATTTAAGTCTAATGTGGATGTTCCGGACAAATTTTGAACGCAACAAAAGGATTAGAAATCACTAGAGACTGCGTAGTCGATTCACGTCGGCTAAGCTATTGTCATCAAAAAATGGCTAGTTTTGATGAGAATACACATCTTATTTCAATCATCGAGTACTCTGCCGTTCGCACCTTAAGTCAAAGGGCCTCTTAAAATGTTCTAGTTGGCAAGCGGCTGACGCCTGTCCGGGGGGTAACAAAAAATGAATCAAAAAGCAGAGAAAATACACTGCTAAACGCGGTAGTAAAGTTATGGATCTCATTTCAGGCCAGATGTACTATGAATCATTAACTTAATGATTCATATATTAAAAATTGTGCCCAAAAACTTATGAGTGTTCTGCGCTAGCAAAGATGTCATTAAACGCAATGCGTTTATTGAAATAAAAATACATAACAAGCTTAGCGTGGGGCACGCTAAATAGGGATATAGCAATGTGGTCCGATAAAGAATCAAAAATCGATTTTCTGAACTTCAATGAAACTGCCGAATCAATCAAAGACCTGATCACTGAAAAAAATCTTATGCCAATAAGTGTTGGTGTGTTTGGTGATTGGGGGGCAGGTAAATCAACAATTCTGGAACTGACAAAGTCTGCCCTTGCAGATGACGAGGAAGATTATATCCAAGTCAGTTTCGATGCATGGATGTTCCAAGGTTACGACGATGCCAAAGCAGCATTATTAGAGACAATCGCTACAACGCTCGTCAAACGAGCCGAGGCTGATAAAAGCTTAAGCGCGAAGGCCAAAGACTTTGCTAGCCGAGTTAACAAGATCAGACTTATGGGACTTTTAATGGATGCAGGAGGCCTCATAGCAGGGGTTCCGACATTTGGCGGGTTCCAAAAGCTTTTTGGAATGTTCAGTGGCGGAGAAAATGGTGAGTATGATTTCGAAGATGTTAAGAATGGAGTTGAAGGCGCGGGAGAGGTGGCCAACAAAAACAAAGACCTTTTGAGCGAAAAAAAGGATTTCTCTCCACCTAAAGAAATCAAGGAATTCAGAAAAGCGTACTCTGATCTTCTTGCTGAATTTGGTAAGCCCTTGATTGTCTACGTTGATAATTTAGACCGTTGCTCGCCCTATAACGCTATTTCAACGCTAGAAGCTATTCGCCTTTTCTTATTTCTACCCAACACGGCATTTGTCATTGCAGCCGATGAAGACATGATCCGACTAGCTGTCGGTGAGTACCACAAAGGTTCCTCTCAGAGACACCAAACAGATTATTTGGACAAACTGATTCAAATTCCTATACATGTGCCGCGTCCCGGCACTTTAGAAATAAGAGCCTATCTGATAATGCTGGTTGCGCTTGATCACGGTGTCACGGGGAAACCGCTTGAGGCACTACGACATCAACTTGAACTCAATCTCAAGATGTCTTGGAAAGAAGATGCAGTCGCTATTGATGACTTGCTCGAAGGTAAAGAACTTCAGGACGTTTCTGAACTGAGGAGTAAGTTCGTTGTTGCAGAACAACTTGCGCCTCTGCTAGCTGAATCATCCAACATTAATGGCAACCCGCGAATAGTAAAACGTCTCCTTAACCAAGTAAGAATACGAAGAAAAACAGCTCTTCGACGCGGTATGCAGTTAGATGAAAAAACCATAACTAAGCTGGTAATCTTTGAGCGTTGCCTTGGAACAAGAGCTACTAATAAATTCTACCAAATGATTGATTCCGAAGATGGAAAACCGAAGATTTTGGCTGAACTTGAGGCGGACGGGGCTAACATCGACGAGATCGCTCTACCTGAAGAGTGGAAGGCCGAGAAAAACTTTCTGGCTAAATGGTCAAGATTAACGCCTAAATTTTCTGAAGTTGATTTAACCCCAGCCCTCTATCTGAGTAAAGAAAATGTGCCTATGGGAGCATTTGGAACAGTGATGTCAGGAGCAGCCCAAAAACTTGTTATGGCATTGTTGAAGCAAAGCCAACGAATAAGTATAGCAAGCAGTAAAGCAATTGAAGATACTCCACCTGATGATTACATGCCAGCAATGGATGCTTTGCTTGAAAAACTGAGACCTATAGGTGATTGGAGTAAGTGCCCCGATGGGATTTTTGGGGCAAGATTGCTCGCTGAAAAAGACGTTAGGTGCAAGGCTACATTTTTGGATTTTATGAAGCAACTACCGCCTGCACGTTGGATGACTCCAATCATCGAAGAGCTAGAAGGAGCTAAATAATGGGAACATCAGCATCATCGAGAGGACCAAAAGATAAAAATCCCCTTGTGCCGCCGTGGGCTGAAGGTGGAGATGGACTATCAATCGGTCCAGATTCTAACTCAGATGGAGACTTAGGTCTCGGAGATGGCGGAGGAGAGCAAGACAACGATGACAAAGATAATAGCCAAGAAGTTGATAACGATAAGGTACAACAGGAGATTGGTCCTCCAGATCATGCGCAACCGCCCCCAAGTAGATTCAAAAGTGCAAGACAAGCTTTTGGCAAGTATGCAGGTACTGGAGGCACAACCTCAGATCTGAGGCGCTCATTAAAGAACTACGCTAAAAAATCCTCCGGTGGCGGGAAAGGTACAAGCCGACGGTTAGCCAGTGGTATAACCGCAGGTTCAGGTTTGGTAGGAATGATGCGCGGTGGCAGTGTTACCGTGGGTGATCAAACCCTATCTCTTAATGACCTTCGTGGCCTTTCTACTGATCAAGCGATTGATCGCATTGCCTCTCACCTAGCGCCAGACAACTCTGATTCAGATTCGGTGCGCATTGCGCTGAATTACGCTTTGGAAGAAGCTCTTCCTGATACGCAAGACTTCGACCCTGCAAGTTTTACGGATGAGGTAATTCAAGACGCAATTTCTTGCTATTTAACCGACCTAATTTTTCAGGATGTTGTTACAGGAATGGGTGAAGCTTGGTTTAAAGCAGAGTTAGCGACAAAGCATCACAAAATGGAAAGCGAACTGAGGGAGCTTATAAAAGTGATAACGCAGCAAGAAATGGACAAAGCGACAAACGGCAATCCCAGTGATATCACCAAGAACAATATTAAGAAAATTCAGATTGAGGCAATATCAAAGACTGTAGAGTATTGGGAGAAATTCAATGACTGATTTTTACTTCCATCACGACCCCAATAAGCTTCCTGACTACTCTGACGAATGCCATCCGGTACAAATTTTTGATAGCCATCCGCTAAATAAGTATAAATGCAGTCACGCATCGAAAGAATTGCTCACCAAGATTAGAAAGCTTGGAGTTGCAGTGAATCCCGATGCGCTTGATTTGGTAACTATCGCAACAGCGGTGACTTCGGCGGAGACATTTGAGCCAAGAGAGAATGCGCCAAATTCTTGGTCCAGAATCTTGAACCTCCACATACCTGTCTTGGCTCCAGATAAGTGGAAAGCAGTAGCCACAAGACTTGAATCACTGTTAGGTTTCTTAACGGGCGATCAATGGAAATTAACTTTTAGCAAGTCTGACTTAACTCTACCCAAGCCAATAAATAGCAAACAGTCCAAACTTACTACGGAATCACTGAAAGGATTGAATGCGGTCTGTCTGTTCTCTGGAGGATTGGACAGTGCTGTTGGGGCAATCGATATTCTCAACGGGCAATCTGATGTGAGGCCAATGCTCGTGAGCCACGCTTACAGAGCTGATGGAGCCAAACAGCAAGACATTAAAAAACTTCTAAAGAAACCCTATGGTGAATTGTCTTACTCAATAGCCCCACAACTATCCAGTCAGGCCAATCATGCAAACGATACCAGCATGAGAGGAAGGAGCTTTAATTTTTTGGCGATGGCTGTATTGGGGATTGCGGCACTTAGAGGCGCAAATAATGATAATACTATTTCCCGGATTATTGTGCCTGAAAATGGATACATATCGATTAACCCGCCGTTAACTAGAAGGCGCATTGGTAGCCATAGCACCCGGACAACTCATCCGAACTTCCTCTCTCAACTAGAGGGATTGCTCAATGATGTTGGATTTAATATCCATTTCGTGAACCCATATCAGTTTAAAACCAAAGGCGAGATGCTAGCTGAGTGTGTCGATCAAGACGCTGTAAAACAAGCGATACCTTTGAGTGTATCTTGCAGTCACTGGCATCGAGAACATATACAATGTGGCTATTGTCTTCCATGCTTAATCCGACGAGCTTCAGTGTTTCATGCAGGCTTTGAAAAAGATGCTGCCTATGCTGTTCCTCGACTTAAAAGCATTCTGAAAGAATACGAAAAAAGAGACGACGTCCACGCGGTACAAACTGCAATACTTAGATTAAAGAAAAGTCCAGATTACATGGCTTGGTTGCGTCAGTCTGGTCCCTTGCCACAAAATAAAGAGACACGTGTAAAATTGGAGTCTACGGTGAAAAGAGGCTTGGCCGAAGTTGAAGCATTTTTGAAATCGGTCGGCCTTGCATGATGGATTTGCATTGTCATGTCGATTTGTATCCAGATCACAGTGAGGTACTTAATGACTTGAGAGAATGTAATTATTATGTGCTGTCAGTTACCACTGTGCCTTCCGCTTGGAGAGGCACAGTTAAACTCACAGAAGGAATCGCCCGTTGCAAGACCGCTTTAGGGCTACATCCACAGCTTGCCCATTTGAGAAAGAATGAACTAGCCATCTTCGATGAATTAGTATGTGAAACTAGATACATAGGAGAGATAGGTCTGGATGGTTCAAAGGGTTACATACCGTACATCGCAGATCAACTCTACGTCTTCAACCATATTCTTGAAAAGTGTACGCAGTTCAATGACAAAATCCTTTCTATTCACAGCCTCAACGCTACAGAACAAGTACTTGAGTGCTTGAAAGCTCACCCCTATGCAGGAATACCAATACTTCATTGGTTTTTAGGAACCAAAAAACAAGTAATAGAAGCAACTGAACATGGCTGTTTTTTTTCTGTTGGCCCGGCTATGTTGAATTCAAATCGGGGACTGAAAGTTGCTTCGTGGTTACCGCCTGATCGAGTACTACTCGAAACTGATGGTCCATTTGCGAAAGTAGATAATTCCCCACTATTACCCTCGCAAGCCAAGCTCGCTATTCATGAGTTGGCCTTATTGTGGAAAACTAGTACCGAGAATGTTGTTGCTCAACTTAAACGAAACATAGTTTTGTTGTTGAATAGCGGCTTAGCATGAACTTTTATTGACTCTGGCGCTTTTCTGAAACCGGCTGGCCACAAGTAAATGCTAACCCTAAACCTGCCTTAAAAAAACAACATCTGGTAAAGGCTATGCTGTTGGATTCAATGTGAGAAGGCCTTCTGACTTTCTCCCCAGATTTAGCGCCATGATTTTAATGAGATTTCCAATAAACTGAGGCCAATGGATATCTCGAAATGAAGAAACGTTACAGCGAAGAACAATCCTTAGCCTTCAAAGTACTTGTAGTTCGATTGATGACATTTTAATGTGCGACGACCTCAATTTCATTGTGCGAAAACGCTCCGGTAGCCGCATTTCTTGGTGTCGAGCGATGACAATGACATGTGTGACCGACAGTAGTGTAATTTGCCGAGATTGCAGGTTTCACACAGAATTTGCAGGTTGTTGATATCCAACGCTAACTCCGGAAATTTCGCACGGGGCTTAACGTGGTCTACGTGCAACACAGCTCCTTGTCATAGCCTGCCCCACAGCACAAACATTGGTTGCCATGGCGTTCAAATGCGCGCAGGCGCAACGCTTTCCATTCCTGCGTGTTGTAAAAGTTTGTCGCCTTGTCAGCCTGTTCTGGTAACTGGCTCTGGCAGGTAAACGACTGCGGCAGTTCTCCCGGCACATACAAAATGGCTTGTGCTCGCGCGTCTTGTTTGTCCAACCAGGAACGAATCGCTGAATGCGCGCGCTGCAAACTCTGATAGCGGGCGGTTCTGCGCTTTTGTGTGATATATGTCACCTGATCCTTACTTTATTGCCCTTTACACTTTGACGTGAAAAAGCGCCATAAGTCATCCATTAGCGCCAGGGGCCAGGTACAGGCAAACACCAGTGATGTAATCAGTTCAGCGGGTATCGAACCGTTACCTAATAATTTGTGATGATGAATGTGGGGAAACACCCACATGAAATAGCAAACCGCCAATACTGCGTATATTTGTAAAAATTCCATTTTTGCAGACTCTTCCTTGATCTGGATGATTAGTTAAACAGATAGTCATCTTTGGCTCAATTGCCAAGTTTTCTGTTCAACTTGTCGCGCATTGGTTCTGTCGTAAAAAGGTCGGTAACTACGAACAGGAGCAATTTATGCCTGACTATACCGACCTGATTACTGCTGATGAACTGGCAAAGCGAATCCGTTTTTCCAAACACTACATTAGTACTTCCTTGCGCGACTCTGTGTTTGTGGAGGGTAAGCACTACATTCGGCCATTCGGACGGCGCAATGTGCTGTATATCTGGCCTGCGATTGAGAAAGAAATGTTTGCTTACCGTGACCGACCTCACGCTGTGATCCCGATGGCGGGTGGGAAGGTGTGCCGTGGCTAGCCTTAGAGTTCGTAATGGCAAACTTTTGATGGACTTTCGATATAACGGCGTTCGTTGTCGTGAGTTAACGGCACTGTCTGATACACCGCGAAACCGCAAGCGCATTGAGAAAGTCATGAACGATATCACTACGGATATAAAACTGGGACGGTTCGTCTACTCCGATTATTTTCCGCAGGGGGCACAGCGCTTTCGGCTGGAAAATCTGGATAACGCGACCCGGGAGTATATAGAGCAGCTCAACGCCCATCTGCCCAAGTTCGAAGAAGTGCCTCATTTTGAGGAATTTGCCTGGGAGTGGTTTAGCGAAAATCAGATCCGCTGGAAAACGTCACACGAGAAAAATATAAAGCTGATACTGGAAACCTACTTAATCCCCGAGTTTGGACGCAGCAAAGTGCATGAAATTTCACGTCCAGCCATTATCAAATACCGGGCGTCGTTAGGTAAACGGCGTGCGGCCCACGATAAAGATACCGTCAGTAATGACTGGATTAATCATGTGATGACTCCCCTACGCGGAATCATGACCGAGGCGGCAGTTCGCTTCGACTTTGCTAACCCTTATGAAGATATTCCGCCGTTAAAAATTGAACGGTCTGAGATACACCCTTTGTCATTAGAGGAAGTACAGCGTTTTTTGCATCATGTACCTGAACCGTTTCACGATTACTACGTTGTGCGATTTTTTACCGGGATGCGCACTGCGGAAATAGACGGCCTACAATGGCGTTTCGTTGATTTTGAACGTCGTCAAATTGTGATTCACGAGACGCTGGTGAACGGGAAAACTGAAACGCCAAAAACCCGCGCGTCTTATCGTGCCATTCATATGTCGCAACCTGTACTCGAGGCGATGCAGCGACAGTATCAACGTTCTCGCCATTTTGATTACGTCTTTTGCAACGAAGTAGGCAATGCACTCGATCACAGGAACATTAACAAGCGCATATGGAAACCGACCTTAGAGCGGGCCAATATTCCATATCGTCGCCCTTATGAGTCGCGCCATACGGCGGCTACTTTGTGGCTAGCTGCTGGTGAATCTCCAGAGTGGATCAGCCGCCAACTTGGACACAGCACCACAAAAATGTTGTTTGAGGTTTACTCTCGCTACGTGCCAAATCTGACCAGACAAGACGGTAGTGCATTCGAAAGCTTGCTCGCAAAAAAAGGCATGATCTGACACCGAATGAATGTGAATGCGTATCCTCCAACCCTGCGTTTAATTACCTTCTTGGTACAAAAATTTGTCAAACCACGCATATGTGATATTGCCGCATCGCGTTACAAGTTTTTGCCAATTCAGAGTTAATTAGTAATTTGTTATTGCCATTCGCGACCGTGTCACATTGTTCGACATTATCGTAATGTTACAGATTAACAATAAGCAACACATTGATAAATAAGGATTTTCATTTAGGCCCACCAACACCCGCCCCCTTGTCATTTGTCGCGCACACAGCTTGTGTGATTTTGATTGGGCATGACAAACGTTGTGCCTCGTTGACATTGAAAAAGGTAAAAATTATGTCTTTACTTCTAAAACCCGTAACAAAAAAAGTACGCGTACTGGCTCGTGTACTACCACCTCATAACATCCCACTCACTGATTGCAATTTGGTTGCAATACATTCGTTTTGTCAAAAGCCCCTCTCCTCCGCAGTTGTTTCTTCAACTATGGCAACGCGGATTGACAATCAACTTGTTTTTGCAATGTACAGTCCCGGTCTTTACCCGCAATTTACGTTTCCAAATCCCTGTAATGTCGAAATTTGTAACACACAAATTCCGGCCGACGTCTGGAAAAACATGAGGGGAAAACTCATCTCTGATGAATTTGAGTCTCTGATAAATCACATGGAAGTGATAGACAATGATGCAGCAATAAATTTTATCTGGTCGACATTAAAAGATAAGGAGCTTTTAGCAGAACTATTGGTGCCTCGTCAGCCTAGTCGCTTAATTAGCTGTTATCCTGATGAATTGGGCAACAAAGTCTTAACCGATATACTCAGTTTCACTCCGTCAGATTCAAATGACTGGTTTTTAAACTTTGTGGTGCAGCTCATTATTTCAGCGTATACCTTCAAGCAGAAAAATATGGGCTTGAATCCTGTTTACGCCCCTCTGTGTCTAGCTTTTCATGATCTTTATTATCGTAACAACGCTTTGTATAACGACATTCGTAACAAAACGTTAGTGGCTTTTAACATTGATATTTATAAGGAATTTCCTCTGACGTTCTACTGCAGAGCTTAGCAGAGTAGTTCCAGATATCTTAACCAAATGCCGGTGACGTGCAGAGCTTGCACGAACACTGGCATCTGTTTTCTTTTCTGATTAGCCACATCTCGTACCTGGCTAATTTCCAGTACGCCATGGGGAGAGTTCCGCCCCTTGAATCTCGCCTTTGGATTTGGCATGGCTTGCAAAGCACTTGCGAATTTCGCTGGCAACCGCTTTTTCCAATAGGTTTGGTAGCTTTTTAAACCCCGCTCCGTCAGCGTGTCCAACCCGTCGACAACACGATGATAGAGACGGATTCGGATATTCTCTGGTGGAATGCCAATCGCATCCAACGCTGCCAAAAACACCTCAACCTGTTCTGGCTGTGTACACCTGACAGCGTACCCTGCCCGTTCCCGTGCCAGACTGAGCATTTTTACGCCATTCAAAATTGCCTGTTGGCGGCTCGCATGACGATCATTTAAAAAAATTGTCTCAACACGCCCTAATATGCCCATGAGTATCGCGCGGTTCCTCGACTCGGTTTTTCCTGGCGGCAACGCCGACTGTGGTTTTGGCGCTTTTGGGTATTGTGGAAATTTGGCGCCCTTATCTGGATATCTCTCAGCAAACCACGCAGCCGACTGTTCCACTGCCTGCACATCTGTAGTGCGATATCCGAGTGTCGCGGCAACAGTTTCTGCAGGGTGCTGGCGCAGCTTTTGAGTAATTTCAAACAGTTCGGACAGCGACAGGACGGTATGTGATTGTTTGTACTTATCAATCACAGGTTGTAAATCAGGTGCAGGTAAGCCTATCAAAGATCGCTTGCCGCCATTGCTAATTCGTCCCAGAAATGGATCATTTCCGTGCCTGAAAGACAGGCCCTCGCGAAATCCACACTGAGGGTATGACTCTGACAGCCTGATATCTGGCCATATAAACACCGCGTTGGCTGTTGTCAGTAATTCCGACTGTGTCAGTGCCACGGCGATTGAACGAATATGAATATAACGATTTATCGTGACATCGATTTCGCTGTGCCCCAGCATTTCACACAGATGCCAGAATTTGAACGTATCGTCGTAGCCCTGGCACAAATTCTCAATAAATTTTTCACATTGCTCATCATCAAAAAATGGGTGGCACATAAACGCCGGGCGCCATCGACCATTGGACCAGGTTTTGTAAAATAGCCTCATACAGTTGAATGACGCGCAACTGTGGCGCAGATGATGGAACCTAACCGATTTGTCTCCTGTAACGGCGCGCAACAGATCTGATGCCAGCGACATTGCAGCAGAGGCTTGTGCCGCATTACTAAAAAGCGCTGAACTTTTTTTCATGCCCGACGCGCCTTGCGCTATTTCAACTAAATACGTCAATTGTGCTGTTGGCAACAGCGGCTGCAGTTCAATATTTCGAACCCCTGCGGGAGATTTTGGTTTGCGCTGTTCATTAGGTCGGATTTTTAATGTGCAACATTGGCCCCCCCCGCGTGGATAGGGTTGAACGTCACTCAGACACAATCCCAAAATCTCGTTACGTCGTAACCCGGCATAAAAACCGAGGGCGACAAACAACGCGGCCAATTTGGACTCTGCCGTATCAGCACTAGCCAAAGCAGCAAGCACTTTATCGATATCCGCTGGAGTAACCAGATTGGCATCAACCCTCACTGCCAAATCCGGCAACTCCAATTCGTCCAGCGGAATGTCTGGCACAACACCAGTGCGCATCAAAAACTCAGCGAAATAGACGACGAATTTTTTTTGTTGCGGCGATGCGACACCGTCAATTATGAGCTGCAATTTGTTCAATAATTCGGATTCAGACAGCAACCGCACATCCAGATCGATAAATACATTCATTGCAGGCTGAAAAATTGTTGAAAAATATTGCGTTATTGTTGACGCTGCCAGGTGTGATTTTTTGACTCCACCATTTCGCATCATGGCAATCAACCAATAGCCCATCATGCGGGCCAAAAGATTCGGCTCTGTGAGCAAGGATTCTTCAATTTCTTTGCATATTGCTTTGTAGCTCGCTTTACCCAGGCGCTTTTTTGGAAACAGGGCTAACCAGGAGTTTTTTAACTGCCGTATCCGATTAATTTCATCAATGGATCTCACTGGCTGTGCGGGTTGACAGACACTATTTTGAATTTTGATTGGCAGGTCTTTCATCGGTAACGATAAAGGACCAGCATCGCCCCCCAGCTGACCAGTCATTAATCGGTGAAATACATTATTGGGTAACTCTGTAGATGAGATGGCCCCAACGATCAGTTGACTAAAGACCGGCCCGATTTGCATCGCCCCCTGATATTTTCGGCAACCGATAATCTGGCGCTCAGTGAGATGTTCCAACCCAATTCCTAGCCCGTAACTTTTCAGCGCCAAGCGACATAACCTTATATCGATTACCTCCCTTAGGCTTAACATGTGTTTACGCACTCTCAACAGCAATAGAGTGCTCGTATCACACAAAGCAAACCGTTGGCATGGCTCGTCATCCAAATGCGCGAAATTTTGATTATCAAAATAAATCAGCTTGCCATTTTTAATCAGATCGACGGCCGTTCGCAGATTGGGCACACAACAACGCAACATGAGCCAAACGATTAGTCGCCCCACTGCCGTTCTAAAAGGGAGTTCATCGCGGTTACGACCTATTTTCAGCCCCAACAGTTTGGCATTGTGTAAAGTGTGGAAGGCGTGGACATCAGAATCTGATAAAAAATCTTGTTCCGGCTCCAGTATTACAGGCGCATTAAACTTACCAAGCTCATGCGCCCCTTGGCATTGCAAAACCATACTGTTCAAAATTAAGCGCAGCGCGTTTTTTGTCCCGTCGTCTTCGCAGGTGATCAGCGCACTTTGCAGCGTTTGCACGATTGAACTAACTGAACATTTTTTAAAACTCGCGGCTTGCTCGAGCGCGCGTTGTGCCGTTTCAAAAGCGACCGAAAATGCGCTCTCATCTCCGCGTATTTTCCGATTCATCGCCGCCAAATACCGCTCTGATTCGACGAGCCAGTCAGCTAACAGCTTAACGTCCATATTTCGGCTCCAACGCCACAAATCCGATTCGTTGAATGTAATTTTCAATATGCTGGACTGCGGAATCGAATTGAGCGGCATACCCAACAGCACTGTCCGCCGTGCGGGGCGATTGGCCGTGACTCCAATGGCCCATTAGCGCATTGACCACTCGATCTGAGGCATGTTTTGACAATTCGCTGTGAAATTGATGGCGAAAAAAATTGTCTGCAAATTCAGCCCGATTGATGCCAAATTGTCGATAAACCCGACTGACATTGACTTTTTGAGGACGAAGATCGTCCGTTACGAAAAACAGCCAACGCCCTTCATCGTTTTGCAGTTGCCAGAGGGCCTCATTTTGCCAACCAAATAACCGCAAAAAATGCGCCTTATGTTCATCGTAAAAATTCAGTTGGGACATAAGCGTGTCACAAATTGGCAGAGCGCGTAGCCGCTCCTCAGAGTTAATTTTTTTGTCACAGAAGCGCACCATTTTGTGAGCGAAATCAAATTGTTGTCGTGCTGGCACAATCCCCCGATTGGGTCGACACCCGCTGGCTGCCATAAATAACAGGGCTGTATATGCCGTCAGCTTATTGTGATAGTCGATAGGGTTGGTACACGCATTGACGCTATCTAACGTCCTGTTTACGAGCGATTTAACCGCATTCTCGTCTACCAGAAATCGCGAGTTGATTGACCCGATTTCGAAATTAACCGCACTAACGCACAATGCCATTTTGTCTGCATCATCAGGTAAATAGTCGGCGACTTTCTGCCACAATGATTGCCACATGACGCGTAACGTATCGCCATATACGCTGGTATACAGGCGGGTGACACGGCACTCAAATCGCTGCCAATTCAGCACGATATCCAACTGATTAGCCGAGATATCCGGTTGCGAACTAACAAAATTTGGTAAAAAACGGGCGATTTTATTCAGTGAAAAATTAACAGCGCTATTGTCCGACGCGCGTTGCAGTGCTTTTTGGAGTCGCTTTTTCAGTTGTTTAGATTTGAACAGTCGTTGATTGTGCACAGGGGGGCATGCGGTAAAAAACCGTTCTAGACAGGCGGGCAATCGCAGTCGACTCCATCGTGCCTCCGATTTGGAGGCTGGTAAACGAATTTGCCAATATCCGGTGTTATTGACTGGATCCCATACGATGCCCTCTCGCAACAATCCCGGTGAAAAAATTGTCATGGATTGGAGCTTTTCCACCGGCCAGCCAAGAAAAAAACTGACTAACACTGCGAGGCCAAGCGTACCCTTTTCTGAATACAGCCATTTCAGGCCCAGATCTAACACCGCCCCCGTTTCGAGCGGCGTCATTAATCCGGTATGCAACTGATTCCGTCTGCGGTTTTTTTTAATTTTTCGACCTACTGACACGGACCGTGTGGTGGTGTTGTCCGTCGTGTAAACCGCAGCCAGAGAGCCCAATTCGGCGCGCAGAATGGGTTCAGGATTTTCGAGCACCAATTCGTAGTCAACATCTTCGGCAGCCACGTCGCCAGTTTCATCGAGACTACAATCCGGTGTTACAAATCGCACAGTCTCATCGTCGGATCCGCCGCGAGTGAGCTCACGCAGGTCGATGAAATACCGTTTGCGGCTTTTGGGTACTCCCTTCGAACAGGTTTTGCCGATAGCGCCCTGCACATCACCAAAAAATATCGCAAGGCGCTGCAGGTAGTTTCTGCGTAAATGATTAACCGGCCACTGCAGCGCGGCCTCGCGGCAGTTTTTCCCCAATTTGAGACGGCTACGGTCTGTAAGGCCGGTGAGATCCAACACAATATCGGACCAATTTATTGCCGCGCGGTGTTTAGTCAAAAGCAAACGCAGTGCCCGCGCTCCCAGTTCCGTTTCTTGCGATGACAAACGGTCTTTAATAGCGACCCACTGATACAGAAATGCTGCGAGTAAACGCAGTTCGGCATTGCCCAACGAACAAAAATTCACCTGCCAGAGCAGCGCCCACAGCGGGCTCTCTGCACATAAATTTTTCGTGATCGATTTTTTAAACAATACCCTGCTGTCAGTTTTTTCTGCGCGTTGCGATATGCCGTCCAGCCATTCCTGCCAGCCGCTTTTCTCACCCCAGTCACGTGACAATGCCGGATCAAATTCGAGCAGTTTTTCTAACACAGCGACAACCTGACCAGCCCCGTCCAGTTGCGCAGGTGGGTTTAGCCAGCCGAAAACTTTTTCTCTAATCATCGCTCTCCACCTAATACAGGGATTTGGTGGAGCAACGCCACAGACGCGCCAATGCTGCGAGTGTTGCGACCTCGGGAAACAGTTTCTGCCAATACGGCGAGCGCCAAAGTGAAGCGCACTTTTTTACAGTGTCGCAAAATAGGAATTCGACGATATTTCGGCGTTCACGGTACGACATGGGGTATGCCATCACCGCCTCGTATGCACTTTCTAATGCATAAAGCGATTGTTGAAACTCAGGAAGCGTTTTGTGGACCAAAACCGGAACCGTAGGTAATTCCGCGCTCAGCGCCACGATTGCAGGGATATTTCCGACCAACGTCAATGGATCCGAATGGGAGAACTGCACAACATTCCAAAATCGATGTTCGAGTGGAACTGGGTTTGTCGTGATTGCAGTCTGGATTTGAGGAGCAATCGTTGCTAATCGCGTAAACACAGACTTAGAACTAGCCCCGTGAATCGCCCTTTTAATTTCTGCCCTGCTGGCGTGTCTAAAATCCGCTCTAGGGGTGTACAGCCTCATGAACTCATCCTGCAAACAGTGTTTACGGATGACTGGTGATGTTTTGTTGAAAAATATTGCGCGGAAGGAAAATATTTTTGAATTTTGTTTGTCGCAAACTTTGCGGGCAAAAAAAAGCCCGGACGTTACCGGGCTTTTACCTGCCAGTTAATTCGGCGTATCACGCTCTTCAAAATTTTTTCCAACACGACGCATTGTTTCTGCTACACCATATCGACGCAACATGGCCCGCGTAAGAAAATTGAATGCCACGTCGATTTCATCGAGTGGAAATTCCTCTGCGGCCTCGAAATTATTCGCGACCTTTGTAGATCTAGGCATAAAGCCTCCTAGGTTGAGTCCCCACCACGCTGATGAGGACGAGTTAATGTAAAAAGGATGTAACGACTTGACGACGTTACACCCTCTTATGGCGATGATTTCCGCAAAAATATTTAATTTTTTTAATTTTTTTTATCATAGCTGTTACCCCAGGGCTTAGGTCATGTATTGTAAGGCGAGGCGTGTATTAAGAGGCCGGTGTGAAATGGAAAAAAGACAGAGTAGCCAAAGTGATATGACACAAGATTCGTCAAATACCGACCCAGACCATAAGGCACTGCTCGCACAATCGACGATGCGCGTGCTACCAAATTACGGAGGCAATCTCTTTCCAGAATCGCTCCCCAGCAAAATATCGGGGGCCTATTACAACGTCAAATACGACCTGATGTTCTGGCTCATTGAAAGACACCCCGCCGTTGCTCGATGTTTTGGGTGGACTGACAGCATCGCCGACTAACATTCACCTGTGGTGATCAAATCCGCAAAAATATCCCCCACGCCAAAAATATTTTTTAGCACGGCCGACAGACTGCCGCCCCTATGGTGATCCAATCCGCAAAAATATCACCCCCGCCAAAAATATTTTTAGCACGACCGGCAGACAACCGCCCCTATGGTGATGATCACGGCATTTTTATCGCGCTGATCGAAAAAAAATTTTTACATGCCGCCTATCGGGATATTACGTACCGCCAAATCGTCAAAAACACCACGCTCACGTCACTATCGCAACGAGTGGGGCAAAACTGAAAAGTGGTCAAATTGACCAACATTTTTCGTGCGCCGTTTGGAGAAATTAGCGCCACAATAAGGCACTGTTTTGGGGTGTTCACAACGAAAACCGGCGCTGTTGAAAAGCGCCGGTGCAGGTAATGCCGATTATGTAAAAATGGAATCCCCTGTAGAGATTTTAATTAAACTCGAAAATTAAATGATTTATCAAACCATCGCGAAAATGTCGGTCCCCCCATTTAAAATAAATCGTATAGCTACATTCTGAGGAGTACTTATTTTTTCATTCATAAGCACTCTCATCCGGCATAATCTGTCTTCACTTCGTTCTCACCGCCAACACTTTTCCGTCTCAAACAAAATCAGCCGAAGCTTTTACCTGTGGGGTTCAAGGCTATTTGTGTCATATACCCTGACCTTACCAGTTTGTGGAATACGGAATTTTATCAGCTGATAAAATGAGTTGTGCGTCACCTCATATGGCTTTAGGTCAAATGAAAACAATCTACCCACTAGGTAGTAGTAAAACACCCCTTCTTGGCAATAACAATACGCCAGCAAACTGCTTAAGCTTACAGACATAACACCGAGCTACCGGCTCTAAGGCTTTAACCAGGCTAGGAACGGTAAGCCGTGGCAATAACGCCACCGGGTATGACTGGAAACGGCCACACCTCCCCATTTGGAAAGGTGAGTTATGTTAATTGACGCCTATGCGCGCCGCTTTAGTTATTTACGCTTATCCATTACGGAGACCTGTAACTTCCGTTGCAGCTATTGCCTGCCTGATGGCAACACCTGCGATTCACGCGTTGGTGAATTGTCTATTGCTGAAATAAAGCGCTTGGTTACCGCTTTTGCACAGCTTGGCACCCGCAAAGTACGGATTACCGGAGGCGAGCCCTCACTGAGAAAAGATTTAACCGAAATCATTGCAACCTGCAAAGCTGTGCCCGGCATCGAAAAAGTGGCGCTTACAACCAACGGTTACCGCTTACTGCGCGATGCTAAAGCCTGGCAAGCTGCAGGGCTTGATGCGATTAATGTCAGTATAGATAGCCTGGACGCTGATAACTTTCACCTCATTACCGGTCAGGACAAACTGGCCGAAATTCTTGCAGGCGTTGCCTATGCGCAAGCCTTGGGCATTGCGCAAGTTAAAATCAACACGGTGTTACTCAAACAGCATAATGCCGCTGAACTAGGTGACTTTCTCAACTTTGTTAAATCTCAGCCTATCGCACTGCGATTTATCGAGCTGATGCGCACGGGCGATAATGCCAGCTATTATCAGCGTCAGCACTTAAGTGGCAGTCTGATCCAAAACCAGTTACTGCAGCAGGGCTGGCAACTTAAGACAAAAGCGAAAACCGATGGCCCGGCGTTAGAGTATTCACACCCGGATTATCAAGGCAATATCGGTTTAATCATGCCTTACAGCAAAGATTTTTGCGCCGACTGTAATCGTCTACGTGTATCCAGCCTCGGTCAGCTCTATCTTTGCCTGTTTACTGATAGCTATCAGGATCTGCGCGCTTTCTTACACACCGACGACACCGCCGCACTGCAGCGCTTTTTACAACAAGCGGTGCAAGGCAAAGCCTACAGCCATCAGTTACAACGGGAACACAGTGGCAGCACGCGGCACCTTGCACAGATCGGAGGCTAGCATGCAAACACACACTGCGTTCACTGCCCTGATTCTGGCCGGCGGATTATCCAGCCGAATGGGACAAGATAAAGCCCTACTTAACATTCAGGGGCAAACTCTGCTGTCGCATATGCAGCAACTGGCATTTGCAGCCGGCGCCAAACAGGTTTTGGTAAGCCGCAATCAAGCCGGCTTTATTCATGATTTAGCACAGCCCATGCTACATCAACAAGGTCCGTTGGCAGGCATTTTAGCCAGTCTGAGCCACTGTACTAGCGATAGATTATTAGTGCTGGCTGTGGATACACCACTGTTGACGGCCGACTCGCTGCAACTGTTGCTAAATGCTGCTGCGAACCAGGCGACTTACTTTACCGATAGCCCGCTACCTTGCGTGTTACCGGTTAGCGCCAGCTTGGCTAACCAGATTGAACAGCAATTACATGCAGGGAAACGTTCTGTAAAACAATTACTCGACCAACTTGGTGCCTTATCCGTTGCAAGCTCTGCATCAGAGCTACTTAACACTAACACCCCCGAACAATGGCAGCAGTGTCTTAACGTTTTAGCGCACAGGAGGGATTATGCCCAAGCCTGACTTAACTCATTTTTATCCGCTTGCGGTTTGTGTACTTACCGTATCGGACAGTCGTACTGAACACAATGACTGCAGCGGCGCCTTACTTTGCGACGCATTACAAACAGCGGGGCATAACCTTGTTGGCCGGGCGTTACTGCCAAATAACAAATATCTGCTGCGCGCTCAGCTTAGCCACTGGATTGCCAGTGATCTGGTACAGGTTGTGCTGATAAACGGCGGTACCGGCTATGCCAAAAACAACTGTACTATTGCTGCCATAACGCCGCTGCTTGATAGCACGGTACCCGGCTTTGGCGAGCTATTTCGCCAGCTGTCTTATCAGGATGTTGGCTCTGCGGCGCTGCAATCTGGCGCCTTGGCTGGGTTAGCCAATGACACACTGATATTTGCCATGCCCGGTTCTGGTTCAGCGTGTCAGTTAGCAATGCAGCAACTGATCTTACCGCAGCTTAGCGGAAAAACCGGGCCCTGTAATTTTGTCGCCCATGTTAAACATAGCCCCAGCCAAACCTGTGGAGCCTGACATGTCCAATATGCAAACCGCTACTCTCACCCATTTGAATGCCAATGGTGCCGCCGCAATGGTTGATATTAACGATAAAATGGCTAACCAGCGCGTAGCCCGGGCATCAGCCAAAGTGCAAACCTCAAGCAAGGTTATTAAGCTTATTGAGCAGGCATTGCTGAAAAAAGGCGATGTGCTGGCGACGGCACGTATTGCCGGCATTATGGCCGCGAAGAAAACCAGTGAGCTGATCCCTTTATGCCATAGCCTGATGCTAAGCAAAGTCAGCATCGACTTCCAGCTTAACCCCGAGCGGGGCCAGATTTATATTGAGTCTTACTGTAGCGTAACCGGCCAAACTGGCGTAGAGATGGAAGCGTTAACGGCTGCATCCGTTGCAGCACTTACCATTTACGACATGTGCAAAGCCGTCGATAAATCCATGTCTATTCACGATGTGCAACTGCTGGAAAAAACAGGTGGCAAGTCCGGGCACTATTTACTGGAGACTCATCATGATTAAAGTGCTGTTTTTTGCCGCGCTACGTGAGCGGCTGCATTGTGACCAATATACCGCGCATTGCGCTACCCCAACGACTGTCGAGTCACTGTTGTTACACTTACAACAGCACAATGAACAATGGCAGCAAGCCTTAAGCGGTACAGAGTTACTTTGTGCCATTAACCAAACCATGGTTAGCCACAGTGCCGAGGTCGTTGCTGGCGATGAGGTCGCCTTTTTCCCACCGGTCACCGGAGGTTAACATGACGGTATTTGTTGCTGTGCAAACGGATGACTTTTGCCAGGCCAGTGAGTACGACGAGTTACGCCGTAACGCCGGTTGCGGTGCCATCGTTACCTTTTGTGGGCTGGTACGGGATCTGCAAAGCACTACCCTATCTGGCATGACACTGGAACACTACCCTGGCATGACGGAAAAAGCGTTAAAAGACATCGCCTACAAAGCGAAATCGCGCTGGGAGCTTGGTGCAGTGCATATTATTCACCGGGTTGGCTATTTAAAACCCAACGCCCAAATCGTCTTTGTTGGCGTGGCCAGTGCTCACCGGGCAGCCGCGTTTAGTGCCTGCGAGTTTATTATGGACTACCTGAAAAATCAGGCGCCATTTTGGAAAAAAGAACACACCACTGAAGCCGAATACTGGGTAGCCTCCAAAGACAGCGATAAAGTGGCATTAGCACGCTGGGAGCACTAAAGATGCTGCGCCACGCGCTTTACCTGATGTTCACCGTTTTCTGTCTTTCGCTGCAGGCGGAAGACAAGCTAACCATAGCCGCCGCGTCGGATCTCAGGTTTGCCCTTACGGATATCGTGGCGCAATTCAAACAGCAGCACACTGCTGCAACGGTCGAGTTAGTATTTGGCGCCAGCGGAAAACTCAGCAGCCAAATCCAACACGGCGCACCGTTCGATATTTATTTTTCTGCCGATATTCGGTATGCCAATACACTGGCTGACGCCGGTTTTACTGCAACCGTGCCAGCAGTACATGCTTTAGGCCGCCTGGTGCTGTGGAGCAACACAGCTGGCATTAGCGCGCTTACGCTGTCAGATCTGACACAAAAGCGCTTTAAGCGTATCGCGATTGCCCAGCCAGAACATGCGCCTTATGGCCTACGCGCAAAACAAGCCCTAATCAAGGCGGGCCTCTGGCAACAGTTACAGGCCAAAATCGTCTATGGCGAGAACATTGCGCAAACAGCGCAAATGGTCAAATCCGGTGCAGCGGATATCGGCATTATTGCTCTGTCACTGGCTCTGTCCCCGGCCTTACACGATAAGCCTTATACGCTGATTGACGAGACGCTGCACTCACCACTTGAGCAAGGCTATGTTGTTACCTTGCACGGCGCGGCTAACCCGCTTAGCAAACAATTCATCGCCTACCTGCAAAGCACAAACGCCCGCAACATTATGCTCAGGTACGGTTTTACTGAACCACAACGTAACCATGAGGAGCGCTATGTACCTTAGTCCTGCCGACTATCAGGCGATTTGGTTAACGCTGAAACTATGCAGTCTGACAACAGTTCTGCTGTTAATCGTTGCCACGCCGCTGGCGTGGTGGCTGGCGCGCACCTCGAGTAAAAGCCGCATTGTAATTCAGGCAATAGTGGCGTTACCTTTGGTATTGCCACCCACTGTTTTGGGCTTCTATTTGTTATTGCTGCTTGGGCCAAATGGCGCTATTGGCAGTACTCTTGAACTTATGGGGTTCTCCCACCTGGCGTTTAGTTTCAGTGGCATTGTAGTGGCCTCAGTGTGTTACTCGCTACCTTTTGCCGTGCAACCCCTGATGCAGTCGTTTCAGGATATGGGCCCTTTACCGAATGAACTGGCGGCAAGCCTTGGCGCGGGTTCTTTAGATCGGTTTTTCAGCATTACCTTACCGCTGTGCCGCGGCGGCTTTATTGTTGCGGCAACCTTAAGCTTCGCCCATACCCTGGGGGAGTTCGGCGTCATACTGATGCTGGGTGGCAGTATTCCGGGGGAAACCCGGGTGCTATCGATTCTGATTTATGATCATACCGAAGCGATGAATTACGCCGCAGCTCACACGCTTTCGATTGGCATGTTAGTGGCTGCGTTTGTTGTGCTGTCTATCGTTTATAGCGCGCAGCGCCGCTTCGCCCAGGTAGTAGCATGATTACTTTACAGTTGCAGCTGGTACGGCAGCATTTTGATCTGAACATCAACACAACCTTACCGACAACGGGCATCACCGCTATTGTTGGGCGCTCGGGCTGCGGCAAAACCAGCCTGCTACGCGCTATCGCTGGCCTGGAGCCCAATTGCCAAGGGCTGATTCAATTTAATAACCAGTCATGGCTAACAGGCACTGTCGCATTACCAGTAGAGAAACGACGCATTGGTATGGTGTTTCAGCAAGCTTTTCTGCTGCCGCATTTAAGTACTGAGCAAAATCTGTTGTATGGCTTTAACCGCACGCGAAAACAGCAGCGCACGTTAACCCCCGAATTGATCATAGCCATGCTTGATCTGAAGCCATTACTTGGCCTGAAACAGCACCAATTGTCCGGCGGGCAGCGACAGCGGCTGGCTCTAGGACGCGCCCTGTTAACCAGCCCGCAGCTGCTGTTGTTGGATGAGCCTTTCGCTGGCCTGGATCAGCAAAGTAAAGCTGAGATACTGCCGTTTTTACACCGTATCAGCCAGCAAACAAAGATCCCGATGTTGTTAGTAAGCCATCAGCTGGACGATATTGTGCAGCTTGCCGACCATATTGTCTTACTACAGCAGGGGCAGCTTGTTACACAAGGTCCGTTGCAACAGCAACTGAGTCTGCAAGCGTTCTCAGCGTTTGGCGCCATGTCAGTGTTGCATTGTCACACGGCAACCAGTAACGATGACACCTTGTTAACGCTGCAGCTCGGTAAGCAGCAGTTAATGCTGCCTTATCAGTACTTTAATGGTGCATGCCGTTTGCGGGTGCAAGCAAAAGATGTGGCAATCAGCCTTGAACCTCTGGTAAACAGCTCCGTCAACAACCAGTTACAAGCAACCGTCTGTGGCTTTACCAGCGCATCTCACCCAGCAGAGAGCATCGTGCAGCTACAGGTTGAGGGGCAGCCACTACAGGCGCTTGTTACCAACCGCTCTACTGAACGGTTAAGACTAAAAGCCGACATGACCGTCTATGTGCAAATTAAAGCGGTTGCGATTTATTAAATTGATAAACCAACCCTGGCCAAGCTACCTAACTGTGATACCTCGACACTACCACCAACGCAGTATCTTAAGTAAAAGTTGTTCTGGAACAAGGTTTTGCTAAAGCCTGACTTTACACTGTAGCGGTATTTGTCATTACGCCGGAGTGCATCATGCCAGTTAGTAGCCAACATAAAGTTTACTTACCCGAAAACGCTAAATCTAACCAATATATCCTCGCTGAATTTAAAGCCAGCCCGGAGCTTTACCAGCACTATGTTGGCAGCTGGCATTGCTACCAGCAGTTAAGTGAGCAACTGTTTAAGCTTGCTGAAGAATATCAGCTATACAATGTGCATCTTATTGCAAATGATAAAGTGCCTGTGGTGCGGTTTCATCATGAAGCCTACTCACTGCAAACTGCTGAACAAGTGCCGTTTTTTTATAATCCACTTTATCATGAAGCTCAGGATCTGATTAGCACCGCTAACTATCAGGCAAAAAAAATACAGCTGTTATTTTTGGCAACAGGTGACAACCTGCGCGCCAACGCGGCCGACTTTCATCAGCGCGTTTGCCAGTTATTGCATAAATTAAAGCAGCACCTACCGGTTAAAGATGTAGCGATAAAAATCAGAGATCATCAACATTTAACTTACGATTTGTTCGCCAAGCTAAAAGCCCCAACCGAGAGCTATGGCTACAAACTACGATCTTTGGGCGCACGTTATAAAGCACGTCAGGTCGAACTGGCCGAACATAGCGCATTAACCTATGTGCATGTAACCTTGCCTGTTAGCCGACAACTAAAGCAACGCTTTGCCGATAATATCAGCGAACATAGCAGCCTGTACCAAGGCTTGAGCGCGAGCTTTGAGCAAGCAATTGCCGGCAAGCAACTGGGGCATTGCGCTATGGTCGCGAACGGTTTGACACCCTTAGTCAGAAATAGCAAATTTGAACAGTCGGACACTTCAGCAGAACTTATTCGCCTCGGTTTTGATCCGTCCCGCTCTGAAACGCCTTTCGTTACTTATTGCAGCACAGAAAAGTTAGTCGACACGGTGCATTTTCTGTTTGTTGCCACTGAAGCAGACAAAACAGAAATGGGCTTTGGCAAGTTTATGAACCGCGTTGAATCGGCATTACACAGCTTGGGCGACAAATTGCACTTAGATGGTAAACAACAGGATATGATAGTGCGCTTTCACCAGCACATCAGCTATTTGTTTTAGCAAAAACCGCCAAAAAAAACCGCCCAAGTGGCGTTTTTTTCTGGCTTATGGTTAACACGCAGCCGGGTGTTTCTGTGCACCAAGAAAGCCTGCAGCGAAAGCATTCAGCCGCTCGCTGCGACTGCTTTCGGCAACCATTACCTCAATTAAGGTAAAGCGTTTGCTGGCTAGTGCCAGCTCCAATGCCTGATCAAAATCGTCCAGACTATTTACCTGCATCCCCAATCCGCCCATGCCACGGGCTAAATCAGCATAATGCCAATGGTCTAAATGGGTACACTGTAAATTGGGTGAAAAGGCTTCAATCATGTCCCAGCGCCGGTTATTAAACACAATCACTATTGGTGCAAAACCATACCTGACACAATGCCCCAGCTCTAATCCTGTCATTAAAAAAGCGCCATCGCCTACCAACACGACAGGCCTTAAACCCGTTACTGCTTGCACGCCCACTGCAGCAGGCACGGCATAGCCCATAGAAGCATAAAACGCTGGCGCTAACATTAAACTGGGTTTGGCATGTAACGAGGCAAACAGGCAATCGCCGATATCTGAGATAATGGGTACGGTTAGTGAACTTTCAGCCAAACGCTTATCCAGATGTTGTACCACAGCGCTGGCACTAAATTGCCTGGCCGGTACCTCTTCTTGCTGAGCAAGCGGTAATTGTCCGGCAAAAGGCGGCATATTTTGCGCATTAAGCGCGGCCAACAAGGCATTTAGCGGTAACTGATGATAGGTCACTAAATCCAGTTTCAGGTTATTTTGCTCAATTTCAATCACCTTATCTGGCGAAAATAATGCAGCATGAGCGGCAAAGTTGCTGTCAGTTTTTATCACGCCGATTTGTAAAATCAGATCCGCATCTTTTAGCAATTGCATCGGTCTGACATCAGACTTATCTAAAAAAATGCCCCGATACAAAGGGTGCTGCTGATCAAAGCTTGCCCTGCCCATTAAGGTACTACAAAACGGGATACTCATATTTTCGGCTAGTTGCTGTAGCTCTGACACCGTCTCGAATCGCCTGACATCAACCCCCGCTAGTATAACTGGCCGTTTGGCCGCTTTTAACTTGTCAGTAAGATGCGCCACTGCCAGAGCAAGCTCTAGCACCGGCACTTGCGGTGACTGGTATTGTCCTGCTAACGTCGTGCGAAAGTACACTGCATCACGCGGTATTTCAATTAACACTGGCCGGCTTTGCTCTGCTGCGGTTTTAAGTGCCAGACGAATATCTTCCCCTGCCCGCTCTGCCTTATCCAACCTCACCTGGCAGGCGGTGATTTCGCGGTAAATATCACGCTGTGAGTCAACCGTTTTTGCCTGGTGGTGAATTTGTAAGCCGCGCTGTATTTCCTGCTCACTGGGAAAACCGGCGATAACAACCAGAGGTACATGCTCAACATAAGCCTGAGCCACCGCATTCACCGCATTAAGTGCACCGGCACCATAGGTGAGTAATACCACTGCAGGCTTGTTACTTATGCGGGCGGCCGCATCAGCAGCAAATACAGCAGAGGGCTCGTGACTGAGATAATACAGGGGGAAACGATCGCGTTGCTGTAACTGCTCAAATAACGGCAATACAAAATCACCCGGTATACCAAATAACTGCTTAACGCCAAATAATTCTAACTCTGCAAGTAACGCATCGACCAATAACATAAGCACCCCGTTGTTTGCAGTGTGCTTGCATTGGTGCTCAGTTAACTTGACGCAGATCAACACAGCGCTGGCTAAAAGCCAGCGCAAAAGAGGTAGTGCTAACGGAGTAAGGCTGAAAAAGGCAGGATTGTTACGGTATCGCCACTTTGTACACCGGCATTGTCAGCGGCTAACACAATGTAGCAATTGGCGTTAGCAATAGAACTAAGCATACCTGAGCATTGCGCGCCCAACGTTTTCACTTTCAGGCCAGTATCGTCCTGCCAAAACCAGCCACGCTGAAAATCCTGCCGCCCCGACTGTTTCTTCAAATCTACCAGCGTTTGAGCTTGCAAGGTTGACGGAGCGCTTGCCGTCAATTCGCCCGCGAGCTTACGTAATACCGGTTGCACCAATTGCTCCAGCGTAACCACCGCCGCAACCGGATTCCCCGGCAAACCAAAAAAGTAACACTGTTTCAGCTTACCAAACGCAAACGGTTTACCCGGTTTTATTGCCACTTGCCAAAAATCAATCTGGCCAAGTTTATTGAGAATTTGCCGGGTATAGTCGGCATCGCCCACCGACACGCCAGCGCTGGTTATCAACACATCTGCTTCTGCCATCGCGTGCTGAAAAGCGTTTTCGAGCAGCTTTGGATCATCAGGTACTAAGCCTAAATCGATAATGTCTACATCCAGGCGTTGCAGCATGGCTTTTATAACATAGCGATTGCTGTCATAGATTTTACCCGCTGGCAACTCATCACCGGGCGCAATCAGCTCGTCACCACTGGATAACACTGCCACTTTCAGTCGTGGCTTTACCTTTACCGTGGCAAAACCAAGTGACGCTAATAAACCAATATCAGCCGGACGCAATTTGTGGCCCGCAGCAAACACCAACTGCCCGCTACAGATATCTTCGCCCGCCTTGCGTACATGCTCACCAACGTCAGGGATCAGCTGGCAGGTTATGGCTGGCAGGCTATTACGATCGGCTACCTGACTAACAAGTTCTTGCATCACAACCGTATCAAGATCTGCGGGTAACACAGCACCTGTAGTGATACGGACACAGGCCCCTGCAGGTACTTTTTCGCTAAACGCATGTCCGGCCAGCGCTGCGCCGACAATAGTTAAAGGCGCATCAGGTGACACCTCTGCGGCGCGCAGTGCATAACCATCCATGGCGGCGTTATCATAACCAGGCACATCAATGGCTGAGAAAACGGCTTCAGACAACACTCTGTCTAGTGCCTGCGCCAGTGCAACAGACTCAACGCCAGCTTTGGCATCAACCTGTTCTAACATCGTCTGAATCGCCTGCCCGGCGCTTAGCATCGGTTTTTTCATTGCTTAGCCATTCCCTTGCTGATTGACCATCCAAACGGCAGCTTCAACGCGGGAACGCAGGCCAAGCTTTTTCAGTAAATGCTTAACATGAACCTTAACAGTGCCATCAGAGATATTAAGCTCACGGGCAATCAGCTTATTGCTCAGCCCTTTGGCGATAAAGCTCAGAATTTCATATTCACGGTTGGTCAGACTGTTCAGCTCTGCCGGGCTCTTCACGGCCGGACGGCGTAACGCCGTTGCTAAAACCTGTGTAATAGCTTCACTGAGCACCATTTTGCCACTGATAGCGCGCTTAATGTACTCAAGTAACACTTCTGGATCGCTGTCTTTTAATAAGTAGCCATCGGCGCCGTTGCTGATGGCATTAACCACATCTTCATCTGCATCGGATACCGTTAGCATAATAATACGAGAGGTTACGCCCTCGTCACGCAGCCGTTTCAACGTAGCAATACCATCCATACCCTGCATATTTAAATCCAGAATAATCAGATCCGGATCTAATTCTACTGCCAGAGGGATCGCTTCAGCGCCACTGCTGGCCTCAGCAATCACTTCCAGATCATCTTCAAACGCCATCAACTGCTTTAAACCTTTTCGCAGTAGCGGGTGATCATCCACTAACATGATACTGGATTTGTGTTCTGACATTGTGCACTCCATACCGATTTCAATTCGCTTGTATTGCTATTAGCTTATATTACACAGGGCATAAGCTTGATTTAAATCATTAATTCGCAAAACACCAGATTTCCCTCAATTAGCACCATTGCAAAACTAAAATCTAAGCCATTGTTTTAACTGAAAATAAAAAGCGGAATCAACAGATATACCTCATTATGAGTACCCCAAGCTAACCTTCTGGCGTAACGAGCTAACTCCGAAGATGCATTGTGACAACCGCTTTCAGCCTGCATAGTTTCAACAGCTTAAAATGCTATTCCCAACAGGAGTAAATTATGTCCGATTTAAAAAAGTGGCAGCCTGAAGATGACAGTTTCTGGTTGCAAACCGGCAAATCGATTGCTAATCGCAACTTGTGGATCTCGATCCCCAGCTTGCTGTGTGGCTTTGCCGTTTGGATGATGTGGAGCATCATCAGTGTACAAATGCTCAATCTAGGTTTTCCCTACTCGGCATCCGAGCTGTTCACACTTGCCGCTATCGCTGGCTTAAGCGGTGCAACGCTGCGTATCCCTGCCAGCTTCTTTGTGCGCCTGTGCGGTGGCCGCTATACCATTTTCCTCACCACCAGCTTGCTGATATTGCCAGCGCTAGGTACCGGTATCGCCTTACAGGATCAGAATACGCCGTTCTGGGTGTTCCAACTGATGGCATTACTGTCAGGTATTGGCGGTGGTAACTTTGCAGCCTCGATGTCTAACATCAGTTTTTTCTTCCCGAAAAAGCAGCAAGGCCTGGCACTTGGGTTAAATGCGGGCTTGGGTAACTTTGGCGTTACCACGATGCAAATTCTCGTGCCCCTGTTTATGACATTTGGTGCGTTCACGGTATTTGGCGGTGGCGAGCCTATGGTATTGCAAAAAGCCAGCGGCACGTTAATTGGCAGTATACCGGCTGGCAGTGAAACCTGGATCCAAAATGCCGGTTTCTTATGGCTGGTGTTTTTAGTGCCGTTAGCTTTTGCTATCTGGTTTGGTATGAATAACATCAACACCGAAGAGGTCACGCCGAAGCTGCCAAGTGCAACAAAGTCGTTTGCTATTATGTTGGCGATGTACATTATCGGCTTTATCACCTCAGTTATCGGCCTGTGGCTCATATTACCGGAAGCCGCTAATGGTTCTGGTTTTAGTATTCCGAAAGAGCTTGTGTTGCTGCTGGTATTGTTCGCCACGGTGATGGCGTTAAAAGTATTACCCGGCGCGATTCGTACCAGCCTGGAGCGGCAGTACAAAATATTCAACAACAAACACACTTGGGTAATGAGTGTGCTTTACGTGATGACCTTTGGCTCTTTTATCGGTTTTGCTGCGGCCTTCCCACTATCAATCAAGGTGATCTTTGGCTACAGCCACGTACTGGTTGATGGTGTGATGACCCACACAACGCCTAACCCAAATGGCCCAAGCGCACTAACCTATGCCTGGATCGCACCTTTCATAGGAGCCTTGATCCGCCCGGTTGGTGGTTGGTTATCAGATAAATGGGGCGGTGCTTTTGTTACGCAAATTTGCTCGGTGGTGATGGTGAGCTGTGCACTGGGTGCAGCGTATTACATGCAGCTGGCCTATCAAAGCGCGACACCTGAGCAATACTTTGTGCCTTTCTTCTTAATATTCTTGGGATTATTTGCAGCCAGTGGTATTGGTAACGGCTCAACGTTCCGCACCATTGCTATTGTGTTTCCAAAAGAGCAAGCCGGTCCGGTGCTGGGCTGGACATCTGCGGTAGCAGCCTATGGCGCATTTTATATCCCTCAGGTATTTGGTGAGCAAATTAAAGCCGCCACCCCCGAGTATGCCATGGTTGGTTTTGCTGCCTTCTATGCCTTATGTTTGATTGTTAACTGGTTCTTTTACCTGCGTAAAAGCGGTGAGTTTTATAATCCATAACAATAGTAATAATAAAAAAGGGCGCTGTATGCGCCCCTTTTTATTGCCGCTATTTTATATCCGATGTTAAGCAGATTTACTTTGCAGCAAAAACTCTGGTGTAAAACTAAAATACACGCCAGTGCCGCCCGTTGTGCGCGGTTTAATGTCAATATTCCCTGCTAAATGCTTACTGCGCTCCTGCATAATGGCCAGGCCGTAGTGATTTAATTTTTCAGCCGCTTCCGGTATACCCACGCCGTTATCTTCCACCGCCAGCTCTATCTTATCTGCACTGTGTTTTAAACTGATCAGCAGCTCAGAGCCCTTGCTATGGTGCACCGCATTCTGACTGGCTTCACGAATGATCTGCAGCACATGAATTTCTTCATGCGGCGCCAGCGGAATATTAGTCAGCTGATAATCTAACCTGATTTGTAAATCAGATTGCTCTGTTAATTGTTTCACTGTGGTTTGTAACGCGCTTAGCAAGCCAGTACCGTCTACTTTTAACCGGAAAGTGGTCAGAAGTTCTCTGAGTTGGCGGTAAGCAGAATCAAGCCCTTGCTTTAACTCGTTCGACACATCGTCAATAACGGCTTTATTGTCTTTTTCAATCGCTTTGTTTAACCGTGTTACCTGGATCTTCAAATAGGATAAGGCTTGCGCTAATGAATCATGCAATTCGCGGGCAATGACGGTACGCTCCTGCATCAGCGCCAACCGCCGCACTTGTTGCTCTTCAGATTTTAAACTCAGCGCCAACGCAAGCTGATCAGCAACAGACGCCAATAGCTGTTGCTGCCAGGACGCTAATCCCGCCTTTGACACCACCCGCGCAACCAGTACGCCATACTGTTTCCGATCCCGTTTGAGTACATAGTTAAACTGACTGCTATTGCAGTCTGATTTAGTTGGCAATTCCAGACAATCGGCACAATTTTGTGTGCTGCAGGGATCATGCGCGGTGTCATCGCCTAACAACTGCATAAAGGGCTTGTCACCCTCATCGGTAAATAAACACAGCTCCAAATCGTCTAATTTCACCACTTGTTTAAGTTCAGTGATGATGCCGCTGAAGTCGCTATACTCTGGCACATGCTCACTGATCCGCTGCGCGGTGTTATATAGAAACCGCAGCGTGGTATTGGTATTTTTCAATGCTTCCGTTTGCTGCTCTACCCGCTGCTCCAGGTTGCCATACATATAGGCAATAGAATCATTCATTTTATTAAAGCTATGCGCCAGGGTACCCAACTCATCTTTATTATCCACCACCACCCGGTGGGTAAAATCGCCCATCGCCACCCGTTTTGCCCCCTGGGTCAGGGCTTCCAATGGTTGCTGCACTTTAACTTTTAACCAGTACATCACTACGGCCGATAACAATACTGTCAGCATCAGCGCCACTAACTGCAGGGTACGGAAACTACGCACCTTGGCTTCAGCATCTTGCTGAATATAGGTAACCAGTTGCTCCAGCAGCTGAATTTGTTGTTGCAATGCCTGTTCTAACAAACCGGCATCAGCCGCTGCAACTAATTGTGGTTGTAACTCTAACCAATGCTGGTTCGCCTTATCAAATTGCTCTGCTATCTCGTTGTTATGTAAAAAGCGGCTAAATACCGGGTGCCGCCAACTTTGTTCAAACTCAAGTCGGGCTTGCGCTATTTTTGCCGTATCACCCTGCTCAACCAGCCACGCCATACGATAGGTTTGCATCCTGAGCGAACCGGCAATATTCACCGCATGCGCATCATGCTCTGTCTTATCAGACAACCAATACGACCATAGCATCGTACTGACCGCCAGAATAACAATACAGGCCAAGGCAACATTTATTCGCGTAACAATAGAAAACTGACGCATAACTACTCCACTTAATAAGTATGACAAGCATACCCTTTTTTAACGCTGTTGCCCGACCGCACAAAACATCAGCGAAAAAATCGAGCTACCTCCATTTTCTCAGCGGGGTAGGCGCTTCCCGCACTAATGAACAATAAGAGGTATATAGCTGCGTATTTTCAGGCATTTCGCACTTACCCACACTACCACTTTGTGGGTATTTTCGTTTTTTATCAGCTATTTAGCGCTATGGCAGCTTTGATCCAAATCAATCATTATCCATGGGTACTTTCTATTATGTGCATACCAGAAAAGCAATAAGTCTGTTCATGCAGGACAAGACCAGGAGTAAATCATGAGTCACCTACTCGATAAGCTGCGGTTTTTCAAAGCCCGCAAAACACCGTTCGCCGATGGTCACGGTGTCACCACTAATGAAGACAGAACCTGGGAGCAAGGTTACCGTCAGCGCTGGCAACACGACAAAGTAGTCCGCTCTACCCATGGTGTGAACTGTACCGGCTCGTGCAGCTGGAAAATCTACGTGAAAGATGGATTGGTTACCTGGGAAACACAGCAAACTGATTATCCACGCACCCGGCCGGATCTGCCAAATCATGAACCCCGCGGCTGCCCACGTGGTGCCAGCTATTCCTGGTATATCTACAGCGCTAACCGCTTAAAGTATCCCAAAGTGCGCCAGCAATTAATGAAGCTGTGGCGTGAAGCCAAAGCCGCACATAAAGATCCGGTTAAAGCCTGGGAATCAATAGTTACCGATCCGGTAAAAGCAAAAAGCTATAAAGAGCGCCGCGGTTTAGGTGGCTTTATCCGCGCCAGCTGGGATGAAGTAAACGAGCTTATCGCCGCATCAAACGTCTATACCACCAAAACTTACGGTCCGGATCGGGTAACAGGCTTCTCCCCTATCCCGGCAATGTCGATGGTATCTTATGCCGCCGGTGCCCGTTACTTATCATTGATTGGTGGTAACTGCTTAAGTTTTTATGACTGGTACTGTGACTTACCGCCGGCATCACCACAAATATGGGGTGAACAAACTGACGTACCAGAGTCTGCAGACTGGTATAACTCAAATTACATCATTGTCTGGGGCTCAAACGTACCGCAAACCCGTACTCCAGATGCGCACTTCTTAACAGAAGTTCGCTATAAAGGCACAAAAACCTGTGTTATCACCTCAGATTACTCAGAAGCCTCTAAATTTGGTGACACCTGGCTGGCTCCACGTCAGGGTACTGACGCCGCACTGGCGATGGCCTTTGGCCACGTGATCTTAAAAGAATTCCACGTTGATAACCCAAGCGCGTATTTTACTGACTATGTAAAACGCACCACTGACATGCCAATGCTGGTTATGCTGGAGGAGCAAAACGGCAAACTGACTCAGGGCCGTTTCCTGCGCGCCGCCGATCTGGTTAATAACCTGGGTGAAGATAACAACCCGGATTGGAAAACCATTGCCATCAATAGCGACGGCCGTTTAACCAGCCCGAACGGAGCCATTGGTTACCGCTGGGGCCAGGCAGGCAAGTGGAACCTGGAGCAAAAAGACAAAGACGGCGACATCGATCTGCAGCTGACACTAAAAGACAGCTACGATGAACTGGCTGATGTGGCCTTCCCATACTTTGGTGGCGCACCACACGAGTACAAGTACTTTCAGCATACCGCACACGACGACGTACAGATGCGCAAGATCCCGGCGAAAAAAGTCGAGCTTGCCGATGGCAGCACCGCACTGGTTGCTACCGTGTTTGACTTGATGCTGGCGCATTACGGCGTAGATAACGGTATCAATGATGCCAACCGCGCCAAATCTTACGATGACAGTGTGCCGTACACGCCGGGTTGGCAGCAGCCTATTACCGGTGTTAACCCGGAAGATGTAATCCGTGTAGCCCGCGAGTTTGCCCGCAATGCGGATAAAACCCGTGGCCGCTCTATGGTTATCGTTGGTGCTGCGCTAAACCACTGGTACCACATGGATATGAACTACCGTGGCTTGATCAATATGTTGATGATGTGCGGCTGTATTGGTCAGAGCGGTGGTGGCTGGGCGCACTACGTTGGCCAGGAAAAACTGCGACCACAAACCGGCTGGACACCACTGGCGTTTGCCCTTGACTGGCAGCGTCCACCACGTCATATGAACGGCACCTCGTTCTTCTACAACCACTCTAGTCAGTGGCGCTATGAAAAACTCGACATGGCTGAAGTGGTCTCTCCGCTGGCCAATAAAGAGAAATGGACCGGCAGTATTGTCGACTTTAACAGCCGGGCCGAGCGTATGGGCTGGCTGCCATCAGCACCACAGCTGGGCACAAACCCGCTGCACTTGGCAGCACAGGCTAAAGCGGCAGGCCTGGATGTAAAAGACTACGTGGTGCAGCAGCTAAAAGATCGCAACATTAAGTTTGCCTGCGAGCAGCCGGAAGATCCGAAAAACTTCCCACGCAATATGTTCGTCTGGCGCTCTAACCTGCTGGGCTCAAGCGGTAAAGGTCATGAATATATGCTGCGCCATTTCCTGGGTACCAAGCATGGTTTATTAGGTAAAGATCTGGGCGAGTTTGGCGGTAAGAAACCAGAGGACGTGGAATGGACCGATACACCAGCTGAAGGCAAAGTAGACTTGTGGGTGACATTGGATTTCCGTATGTCTACCACCTGTTTGTATTCAGATATCGTGCTGCCTACCGCAACCTGGTATGAAAAAGACGACATGAATACCTCAGACATGCACCCGTTTATTCACCCGTTAACCGCGGCTATCGACCCGGTATGGGAAGCGCGCAGCGACTGGGAAATCTTTAAAGGTATCGCCAAAGCGTTCTCAAAAGCCGCCGTTGGCCATCTGGGTGTAGAAACCGATGTGGTAACCACGCCAATGCATCACGACACCCCTGCCGAACTGGCGCAGCCTTATGGTGTTAAAGCGTGGTGGAAAGGCGAATGTGATGCTATTCCGGGCGTTACCATGCCACACATCAACATTGTTGAGCGTGACTACCCCAATACTTATGCCCGCTTCACGTCAATTGGCCCCTTACTGGAGAAAATTGGTAACGGTGGTAAAGGCATCAGCTGGGATACCAAAGAGGAAGTTAACTTCCTGAAGAAACTAAACCGCGTTCACACCGAGGAAGGTGCGAATAAAGGCATGGCGAAAATCGACAGCGCCATCGATGCCGCAGAGATGATTCTATCTTTGGCACCAGAAACTAACGGCCATGTGGCAGTTAAAGCCTGGGATGCCCTGAGTAAAATAACCGGTCGCGACCATACCCATCTGGCACGGCCAAAAGAAGAGGAAAAAATCCGCTTTAACGACATCGTGGCGCAACCGCGCAAAATTATCAGTTCGCCAACCTGGTCAGGGCTGGAAGATGAACACGTGTCCTACAACGCCGGTTATACCAACGTACACGAGCTGATCCCATGGCGCACCATTACCGGCCGTCAGCAGTTCTATCAGGATCATGAGTGGATGCGCGATTTTGGTGAGCAGCAATGTAGCTACAAACCACCCATTAACCTGAAAACCGTACAGCCGGTGCTGAACAAAAAGCCTAATGGCAACAAAGAGGTGGTACTGAACTGGATCACGCCACACCAGAAATGGGGTATCCACAGTACTTACTCAGACAACCTGCTGATGCTGACACTGTCACGCGGTGGCCCAATTGTCTGGCTCAGTGAAACCGATGCCGCTGCCGCCGGTATTGAAGATAACGACTGGATTGAAATCTTCAACGTGAACGGTGCCATTGCCGCCCGAGCAGTAGTATCGCAGCGGGTACCTGAAGGTATGAGCATGATGTACCACGCTCAGGAGCGTATCGTGAACGTGCCTGGCAGTGAGCAAACCGGCACCCGCGGTGGTATTCACAACTCGGTAACCCGGGCTGTGATGAAGCCCACCCATATGATTGGTGGCTATGCCCAACAGGCATATGGTTTTAACTACTACGGTACCGTCGGCTGTAACCGCGATGAATTTGTTGTGGTACGCAAAATGAACAAAGTCGACTGGCTGGATACGGAATAAGGTTGGAGTAAGCGAAATGAAAGTAAGAGCCCAAATAGGCATGGTGCTGAATTTAGACAAGTGCATTGGCTGTCACACTTGCTCCATCACTTGTAAAAATGTCTGGACCTCACGCGAAGGCGTGGAATACGCCTGGTTTAACAACGTTGAAACCAAACCAGGTATCGGTTTTCCCAAAGAGTGGGAAAACCAGCAAAAATGGAACGGCGGCTGGGTTCGCAATAAAAGCGGCAAGCTGGAACTGAAGATCGGCGGTAAACGTCGCATTCTGGCTAATATTTTTGCCAACCCGGACTTACCGGAAATTGACGATTATTACGAGCCGTTCGATTTTGATTACCAGCACCTGCATACCGCAGGTGACAGTAAGCATCAACCGGTTGCCCGTCCGCGTTCGTTAATCAGCGGTCAGCGCATGGAGAAAATTGAATGGGGCCCGAACTGGGAAGAAATTCTCGGTACCGAATTTGCCAAACGGAAAAAAGACAAAAACTTTGATGACCTGGTGCAAAAGGACATTTACGGTCAGTTTGAAAAGACCTTCATGATGTATTTGCCACGCTTGTGCGAACACTGCCTTAACCCGGCGTGTGTTGCTTCATGCCCAAGCGGTGCCATTTACAAACGGGAAGAAGACGGCATTGTGCTTATCGATCAGGACAAATGCCGCGGCTGGCGTATGTGTGTGTCAGCCTGTCCGTACAAAAAAATCTATTACAACTGGAAAACCGGCAAATCAGAGAAATGTACTTTCTGCTTCCCGCGCATTGAAGCCGGGCAACCGACGGTATGTTCAGAAACCTGCGTTGGCCGTATTCGTTATTTAGGTGTGCTGTTGTACGACGCGGACAAAATCGCCATTGCCGCCAACACGCCAAACGAAAAAGATTTGTATCAGGCACAGCTGGATATTTTCCTCGATCCGAATGACCCTGTGGTGATTGCCGCCGCCCGTGCTGAAGGTATCGGTGAAAACTGGATTAAAGCCGCACAGCGCTCACCGGTGTACATGATGGCAATGGATTGGAAGGTAGCACTGCCACTGCACCCGGAATACCGCACCCTGCCTATGGTGTGGTACGTACCACCACTGTCACCTATTCAAAGTGCAGTCCAGGCCGGCCATGTTGGTATGAACGGTGAAATTCCGGATCTGAAATCACTGCGTATTCCGCTGCGTTATCTGGCGAATATGCTGACCGCCGGTGATGAAGCGCCGGTCGTCAGAGCCTTAGAGCGCATGATCGCGATGCGCGCCTTTAAACGCTCACAGCAGGTGGATGGTGTTGAAGATGCCGATGTGCTGAAACAAGTCGGCTTAACACCGGTACAGGTTGAAGAAATGTACCGCTATATGGCGCTGGCTAACTATGAAGATCGCTTCGTCATTCCAACCAGCCACCGTGCCTATGCAGAAAATGCCTACGATCTGAAATCAAGCTGTGGTTTCAGCTTTGGTAATGGCTGTGGCGATGGCAATAACAGCGTAAACCTGTTTGGTACTAAAGCCAAAGGCGTGCGTCAGGTTATTCCGGTGGACGTTCAGGAGTAAAAATTATGCCTATATTACAACTTTTATCTTTGCTGCTGGATTACCCGAAACAGCCGCTGCTTGAAGCAAAAGACGAGCTATTAACGATAGTGGCGCAAGCCACTATCGACGACTCGCTCAAACAAGCGATTAGCGCTTTCATAACCGAGCGTACTGGTGGTGAATTAATGGATTGGCAGTCAGACTATGACGGCTTATTTGAACGCGGCCGCTCACTATCACTGTTGATTTTTGAGCATATCCACGGTGAATCGCGCGATCGTGGTCAGGCCATGGTCAACCTGCTGGCGCAATACCGCGAAGCCGGTCTGGACATTGGTGTTAAAGAGCTGCCCGACTACCTGCCGCTGTACCTAGAGTTTTTATCCACCCAGGGCGAACACAATGCGAAGTTGGGGCTGGAAGAAATTGCCCCCGTGTTAGCGGTACTGCAATGCCGCCTGGAACAGCGCAGCAGCAATTACGCGGGTCTGTTTAGTACCTTACTGGCACTGTCTGAGGCAAACATCGATTTGTCAGATATTAAACAACAGATTAAATCGGAGAAACGCGACGATACGCCCAAGGCTTTGGACAAAGTATGGGAAGAGGAAATGGTCAGCTTTATCGGCAATGAGCAAACCAACCCGGCCTGTGGTACCGGTAATAAACCATCTGAAGGCCAACGTCGTGATCAGTATATTCCGCTTAGCACCGAGCTGTTAAGCAGCAGCGCAGCGGAAAGCACCTTATACCAAGCCGCCGAAACGCGCGCATAAAGGAGTTTTAACATGGCACAGTTAAATATGTTTGCCTTTGGCATTTACCCCTACATTGCCATCGCCATTATGGTTATTGGCAGCTGGATCCGCTATGACAGAGAACAATACACCTGGAAAAGCAGTTCAAGTCAGCTATTGGAGAAAAAACAACTGCGACTGGGCAGTATTCCATTTCACATTGGTATACTGGGTATCTTCCTGGGCCACTTTTTTGGTTTGTTAATGCCAAAAGAAATCTGGCACCTGTTTGGTATCACCGCAGAAATGAAACAGATGATCGCCGTTGGTGCTGGCGGCTTATTTGGCCTGATTTGCTTCTTTGGCTTAACTGTGCTGATCAAACGTCGTTTGGGCAATGCACGCATCCGAGCCACCAGCAACACCATGGATATCGTGATTTTATTCCTGTTGTACGCTCAGCTTATCCTTGGTTTGCTGAGTATCTTTGTATCGCTGGGCCATATGGATGGTACTGAGATGCTTAAACTGATGGCCTGGGCGCAAAATACCGTAACCTTTAACAGCGTGGCAGCGGCAGAAGCGATTAGCGGCGTACACTGGATTTTTAAAATGCACGTGTTTCTGGGCATGACGTTGTTTGTGGTATTCCCGTTCAGCCGTCTGGTACATATGTTAAGCGTACCGGTGCAATACATGCGCCGCCAGCACCAAATAGTACGCCAGCGCTTTGTACGTTAAACGACGAGGAAATAACAGATATAGCAAGCGAAAGGTTGGGGCCGCGGCAGGTCGGCACAGAGTGTCTGAGTGAGCGCGCAAGCAGCGAGCGAGTTGCTGTGACGACCTGACGGGGTTCCCAACCTGAAGCCAGCAGATACACTTTCTGGCTCCGGGAGGCTTTAAGCCGGTGTTGCACACAAAGACGCCGTAAATCCTTCCCTGGAGGCTCCTCTTTGGCATCCATGCCAAAGACGCTTTGTTTAGCAACAACGGCTCGCCTCCCTCAGTGGAACGGAGGCGAGCTAACAGGCTCCGATTACAGAGGTTTAAAATGATACAAGTCAATAACTCCAGTATCAGCGAAGCGGCAATTATGGCCGAAATGCAATACCACCCGGCGGGTACCAAGCGCACGGCCATGTTAAAGGCCGCCGAATCGCTGATTATCGGCGAACTGCTGCGGCAACGGGCGCGTGAGCTTGGTTTGGTGGTAAAAAGTGAAGCCAATACGGCCAGCGACGATAATTTTCTCGACGCGCTAATTCAGGCAGAAGTCGTTATTCCGCAAGCCAGCAAGCAAGAGTGCGAACAGTATTACACGCTAAACCCGCAGCGCTTTGCCAGTTCGCCACTGCTTGAAGTCAGCCATATTCTATTAGCGGCCGCACCAGAGGATGATCAGCAGCGCGTAGAAGCCAAAACGCTGGCGCAGCAGCTTATCGAAAAACTGCAGCAAGGCGAGATACTGGCAGAACTCGCCCGGAATTATTCAGCCTGCCCTTCTAAAGAAACCGCGGGTAGCCTTGGCCAAATTAGTCGCGGCCAAACGGTACCTGAGTTTGAGCGGCAAATTTTCAGCGCCGAACCAGGCCTGCTGCCGCAACCTGTAGAAAGTCGCTATGGCTACCATATCGTACATATTGCGCGCAAAGTACCAGGTAAGTTATTACCTTTTACTGCTGTTGAGCAAAAAATCGCTGAGTACCTGAATGAAAAAGTACGCCGCAAAGCGGTGGCTCAGTATATTCATCGTTTAATTGTCGCATCCGACATTTCCGGCTATGACTTTAACCTGTCCGACTCGCCGTTAATGCAATAACCCTCATTGTTGTAAACGTTGGCACGTCAGTGCGGTTAGCCACTTTGCTGGTTAACCGCACTGACTTTTGCTGTTTAAGCGCCGCTGTTTCACGCTAATACCCATACGGATACCACCCTACCAACTTATAGGTAACACTTTAATTTAATTATATAAATTTCAATTTAGCGCTAAGATCGCACTGCATTTAAGCTGAAATAAGCAAAGGAAAACCTCATGAAAGCTTTCTCTGTAGTTATGCTGGCTGCTGTACCTTTCTGTTTTACTTCATCGGTGCTTGCTAACGACGTAAGTACCGCCTTACAACAAAGCAAAGTATCGGCCAATTTCCGCTACCGTCTGGAGCACGTTGAACAGGATAACGCACTGGATGATGCCATTGCCTCAACGCTACGCAGCAGGCTTACAGTTACCACAGGTAAAGCTTATGGTTTTAGCGCTCTGGTGCAACTGGATAATGTCAGCCTGCTGGCCAACGACAATTACAACAGCACCTACAATGGTAAAACCGGTTACAGCGTGGTGGCCGACCCTAAAGGCACCGATATTAACCAGGCCTTACTTAGCTATCAGACTGAACAGGGCACCAGCTTCAGCGCCGGGCGTCAGCTGGTCAATCATGGCAACCAGCGCTTCTTAGGTGGTGTAGGCTGGCGGCAGAATGAGCAAACATTAGACGGTTACCGCCTGCAACACAGTTTTGCTGAAAAGGTTAATCTAGAGCTGGGCCACTACTACAACGTTAACCGTATTTTTGGCCCTAAAGGCGCAGCAGCGGATCAGCACGGCAATTTCAATACCCTGAGTGCACAGTGGCAAGCCAATGCAGAACACAAATTTATGGTCTTTGGCTACGACTTTGAATTTGACAACTGGGCCGCGCGTAGCAGCCGTACTCTGGGGCTGGACTATCAGGGTAAAGTTGCTGCACTACCCCAACTAAGCTGGCATTTAGCCGTGGCACAGCAAGATGATGCACACAATGCGACACAAGACTTTAGCCATAACTACCACCGTATTAGCCTGAACTGGGCGTTTAGCGGCGTGACGCTGCAGGTCGGCCAGGAACGTCTGGCAGGTGATGGTCAAAGTGCGTTTCAGACGCCACTGGCGACGTTACACGCCTTCTCTGGCTTTGCCGACATGTTCTTAAATACGCCAAACGGCGGTTTGCGCGATAACTGGCTAAAGCTGAATACCAAATTCAAAGATGTTGGTTTGATGCTGAGTTATCACCAGTTTGACAGTGACACCAGTAGCGTCAGCTACGGTGACGAATGGAACACCGTGGCCAGCTATAACCTCAATGCTCAGCTATCAGGCATGCTGAAACTGGCACGCTACAATGCTGATACCTTAGGTGTAGACACCACTAAGGTCTGGCTGATGCTGAGCTATCAATTGTAACCTTTCCTGGAAAATCCACGTTAGCCACTTTGTGTTGGCACCTCTGCACCGCCCCTGGTTTTCAGTGGGCGGTTTTTTATTTCTACATTGCCACATGCCGTTACTATGGCTTTACCTCTGAAGGGGTAACAGCTTCAGCATTGATGCACTCTGGCGCCCGGCACAGGATTATCACCGGATAAAACTTGATCCAGATCAAAGCCTGCCCTCCCCTCTGATTTAAGCTAAAACACAATATGTAGACGTAATAAGCAAAATCAACACTACATAAGGGATTTTATGCTGAAATTCACCGACGAGCAAATTGCCTTTCAGGAGGTGCCAAACGAGGTGTCGCTGGCCTTTACTATTGCCGGCTGCCCGCTCGGGTGTAAAGGCTGTCACAGCAGTTATAGCTGGCACAGTGAACAAGGCACCCGCTTAAGCCCGGATTATTTATTGCACCGTTTGGCCAGCTATGACGGCCTTATCAGCTGTGTACTGTTTTTAGGGGGTGAATGGCAACCTCAGGCGTTGTTGCCATTGCTACAGCTTTGCACAAGCCGAGGCTTAACTACCTGCCTGTATACCGGGCTGGACGACGTTGATGCTGAGCTTAAAGCCGAGCTGACTTACCTGAAAACCGGCCGCTGGCAAGCTGAACTGGGCGGTTTAACCAGCCGGCACACTAATCAAAGATTCTATGACTTACGCACAGGCCAATGCCTGAACCACTTATTTATCGAACAATAACAGAGGGATACCCTATGCAAGCGTTAAACTTTCATCAGCTGCAACAAAAACTCAGTTTTATTGATCGCTACCTGCATGCAGGCAACGCCGCTGACGGCTCGAAGCTCGATGCCAATGCTAACGTGACGCAAAAAAACATTGCGACGCTGGAAGCTGAACTGATGAAAGATCAGTTTATTCAGGTAAACCGCGCGTTAGTCAGCAATAAAATCAGCGAACTGTTTGGTGCTGAACTGGCGGCTGAATACCTGCGCCAAATTACCGATCACGAAATATACGTGCACGATGAAACCAGCTTAAAGCCCTACTGTGTCTCCGTTACCATGTACCCCTTTTTGCGTGATGGTTTAACCAGGCTCGGCGGTGAGTCACGCGCACCGAAGCATTTAGAATCCTTCTGTGGTTGCTTTGTTAACTTTGTCTTTGCCGTTTCAAGCCAGTTTGCCGGCGCAGTAGCCACGGTAGAGTTTTTAACCTATTTCGACTATTTTGCCCGCAAAGACTACGGCGATAACTACTTGCAAACCCACCGCAAGCAAATAGAAAACCACCTGCAGCATGTGGTGTATGCATTAAATCAGCCGGCCGCAGCGCGCGGCTATCAAAGCGTGTTCTGGAATATTTCAATCTACGATCAGCATTACTTCGACAGCATGTTTGGCAACTTCGTGTTTCCTGATTTCATCAAACCACAGTGGCAGTCGGTGTCTGCGCTGCAGCATTTTTTCTTAAACTGGTTTAACCAAGAGCGCGAGAAAACCGTACTTACCTTTCCGGTGGTTACCGTCGCTACGCTAACCGAGCAAGGTAAATGCAAAGATGAGGCGTTCGCCAGCGATATAGCCGGGCAAATGGCACAGGGCAATGCGTTTTTTATCTACCAGTCAGACAGTGCCGACTCATTAGCCAGCTGCTGTCGGCTGCGCAGCGAAATCAGTGACAATACCTTTTCCTACTCGTTAGGGGCAGGTGGTGTGGCAACTGGCTCAATCAATGTTATTACCATTAACATGAACCGGCTGGTGCAGGATGGCCGGGACCTGGCCGCTCAAGTAAGCAAAATCCATAAATATCAGGTGGCCTATCGTAAGCTAATGGAAGAGTACCAGGCGGCAGGCCTGCTTACCGTGTATGACGCAGGTTTTATCAGTCTGGATAAACAATTTCTAACCATTGGCATTAATGGCATGGTTGAAGCGGCTGAATCGCAGGGCTTAGTTGCCGGTAATAACGCGCCCTACATACAGTTTGTGCAGCAACAGTTAAAAACCATTTTTGACGCCAACAAAGCCGCTAAAGCAAAGTACGGCTATATGTTTAATACCGAATTTGTACCAGCAGAAAACCTGGGCGTTAAAAATGCCAAATGGGATCGTGAAGACGGCTATCAGGTGCCTCGCGATTGCTACAATTCATATTTCTACGTCGTTGAAGACGAGCACAGCAACACGCTGGATAAGTTTCAGCTGCATGGCAAAACCCTGCTGGAATACTTAGATGGTGGCTCGGCATTGCATTTGAATCTGGAAGAAAAGCTCGACAAGGCCGGTTATCTGAAGCTGCTTAACATTGCCGCCACGACAGGCTGCAACTACTTTTGTGTCAACGTTAAAATTACTATCTGCAACCAGTGTGAAACCATAGATAAGCGCACGCTTTGCGCCTGCCCGTCTTGCGGCAGTGAAGATATTGATTACGGCACCCGGGTAATTGGCTATTTAAAGCGCGTATCAGCGTTTAGCAGCGGCCGCCGCCTCGAGCATGGTTTGCGCCACTACCACCGTGAGCAACCGCTCCACAAAGCGCAAAGCAGTACGGCGCGCAAAGTAAGCTAGCGCAGCCGTGTAAATATTACGCGGTTAAAACATACCGGCTGCGATACCTATTCAGGGGCATAGCCCCCGAAGTGGTGCAGCCGGTAAACTTGTCTCTTAGCCGTTAAAAGGGTGATAGATGAGTAAAAAGCCGGATTTGAAAACCGCTATGCTGCAGTTAATTAGCGACGTGAAGCAGCAAATGCCGCTTTACGAGCCGTCAACTTTCGTTTGTGGCACGAATACCGATTGCATTGGTTGTCCGAAAAAAATGCTGGAGATGGTCGACTCTGAACTGAGCTTTTGGGAGCATGCGATTAAACAGGGGCGCACGCCTAAATTTGACGAGTTACGTCGGTTTGGCAAGTTATGTCAAAGTGTGCGTCGCATGCTGATACGCAATAAACTGATGCCTGACACTAACAGCAATATATAAACTAGCTAAACAAAAGCGGTTTGTTTATTGCCAGGTAGAGTATACCAGCGAGTTGCAACAACGCCAGCACCGCCCAAACTAGCCGACGCTTTACCGGCAAGGCTAATTTAAACGCTTTGCTTCCGGCCAGAATATAGCCCATTAACAACAGGATTTTTGTCCCCAGCCAGGAATGTGCAAGGGGCTGCCAAGGGCCTATTACCAGCAGCGTTAAAGCCAATGTCAGTAACACGCTATCGTTAATATGCGGCAAGTACCGTGCAGGGCTATGGCGCCAGCCAACTTTACCCAAACTGTCGAGTAACAGCCGGCTAATAAACAAGGTCACACTCACGTAAGCGCAAAACATGTGCAGTATTTTGACGTTTAAATAGTATTCCATCTGCTTACCTCAGGGTAAAAAACACCACAATACTAGGTACAATCCACCCAATTGCTAAGCAGGCAATGGTGGATACCCCTTGCGGGTTAGTTTCTACCCACCAAGGTTAATGTTTTCGAACGTTCAGCTTTGTTAGACTGACGAAAATTGTCTGCAGGCCTTAAGTATGAACATTGAAAGCTACACCGACCTGATTAAGGCTGCGGCTATGCAAGACGAGCCGCAGCGCTTGCTGTTTGTGTTTGCCAAAGCTGAGTTGCCAAACGGTTATACCGAAACACAAAAGCAGCATTTTGACCAAGGCATGGGCGGCGCTTTAGCACCGGTGCTATGTGTGGATAAACTGCCGGATGAGGTCAGCGATTTTGTCAGTTTGGTAGAGGAATCTAAAGCCACCGGTATCGACTGGGACATCGCCTTTGTCTCAACACTAGGTGGTCGTGGTGGCTTTGCCCCTAATAGCGACGAAGCCACGCAGCCGCTTAAAATGATGATGGAGAAAATCCAGGGTGGCATGATTGCCGATTTTCTCACCTTTAATAAAACCGGTGAGCTGGTGGCTTTATTTTAAAGCCATCGGCAAAAATCAGCTATTCAATCAGTGCATCGTGACGGGAAATGTCTGCCTTTAGCGAAAGCGGGCATTAACGCAAAGCTTTGGGGCGGCTGAAGCGCAGCGTAAGCCGTCCCAGCCACAATAGTGGCGACAATAGCGCCTTGTTAGCACTCAGCACGTTTGATTTCTCTTAAAGCCATAATACGCTCAGATTTTAAAGCCTTGTACTCAGGCCGCAATCCTTCGACTAATTCCCAACGCGACAACATGTCATCGAACTCTTCGATAGTTTTCTCTGCCATAAACACGGCAAAAGATTTAACCTCGAAGCTCAAGCCCTCGCTAGAGCAATCTGAACAGAACGGATAATAATGAGATATAGATCCGGATTCAAAACGTTCTAGACATAGAGGGCAGATAGTCTCTTCCACAATCGGGTTTTCTACTGGAACAGGTTCAGGAGGTACATAAGTTCGAAGGAACTCCTGAAAGGACTGCCCAAGCTGATTTTTCTTTTTCGAAATGGCCACATATGAGTGCTAACGCTTATTCGACGGGTCGACCCGTACTTGTAAATTTAATGTTTTGCAGATTACTGAGAATTTATAAAAAAACACAATGAGTTGGTGGATGTGCCGGTTTTGTAGCGGTAAAAAGTACGGGGTTACCCGCCTAACAAGGAACACCAGACACCGACGCATAAACTGTACTTTCACACCGTTATTTTTACGAAGCGCTTGCTTCCTTTGCTTAAAGCATTGCACTGAGTTTACTGCATTGCATCTTGCGCCATATTCTGCTGTGCCAACCAATTAAGGCCATGCGACAGCAATGCGGGTAAGCGCTCTGGCCCAATTCGATCTAACAGGTTTTTACATTCCAGCCCAAGTTCGGTATCACCCAGCAGCTGCAGGCGGCGGCGAAAGAATAACGTGTCCGGGTCGACCTGCTGACAAATCATGGCAACAAAATCGGCCATATTGGCCTGGATCAGCAGCTCCTGGCTTGCACTGCTTAGTGACACTTGTAATGCCTTGCCGTTAAGCTGGATACCAAATTGCAGATTAACGTCCTTTACCGATACCACCACGGTTTTGTGCCGTAAAAACGCCAGTTCACCAGCAGCCAGTTCGGTTAAAAAAAACCGATTTAATGCCAGCTGCAGCAGCTGCTGCTGCACCAGGTTGGGAGCACAGCGTGTTACCTGAGCCAATACACCGGGCAAAGCCACTACCACTTTATTGGTAACTCTTTTAATATCAAACATATACATGCATCCACTTTCACTAAACTTCTATAATAGGACCACAGTAGAACGCCGTTTGCTATTCCCTGTCGGAGGTAGCTGACGACATAACCCGATAACTGAAGGTACCTATGGAGCTACTTTGTCCTGCGGGCAGCATGCCGGCACTAAAAGCCGCCATCGAACATGGTGCTGACGCGGTATACATTGGCCTGAAAGACGATACCAATGCCCGCCATTTTGCCGGGCTGAATTTTGATGAAGCGACATTAAAAGACGCTGCGCGCTATGTACATCAACATGGCAAAAAACTGCATGTCGCCATTAACACCTTTGCGCATCCGGCTAACTTTCAGCGCTGGCAATATGCGGTAGATAGTGCCGTTCAAGCCGGTGCCGATGTGCTGATCCTGGCAGATATTGCGGTATTGGCCTACGCCGCAGAACGTTATCCCAAGGTAGAACTGCATTTATCCGTGCAGGCTTCAGCCACTAACGCCGCCGCCATTGATTTTTACCGCCAGTTTGGCATTAAACGGGTGGTCTTGCCGCGGGTGTTATCTATGCAGCAAGTGAGGGCGTTGGCACGCAGCTGTGATATTAATCTTGAAGTATTTGCCTTTGGCAGCTTATGTATTATGGCCGAAGGCCGCTGCTACTTAAGCTCCTATATGACCGGGCAGTCGCCGAACACGGCAGGTGCTTGCTCCCCTGCCGCCTTTGTAGAGTGGCAGGATAACCAGGGCATACTGGAATCGCGCTTAAACGGCATATTAATAGACCGCTTTGCTCCCGATGAAACCGCGGGTTACCCGACACTATGCAAAGGGCGTTTTAAGGTTGATGACGAGCTGTACCACGCACTGGAAGAGCCAACCAGCCTTAATACGCTGGATTTACTGCCGCAGCTGCATGCTGAAGGTATTTGTTCGCTGAAAATTGAAGGCCGCCAGCGCAGCCCGGCCTATGTTGCCCAGATCACCAAGGTGTGGCGCGCGGCAATAGATGCGGTGTTAGCAACGCCGGCGCAATTTGCGGTAAAACCGCAGTGGCAACACACATTGTCTGGTTTGGCTGAAGGTAGCCAAACCACCCTGGGTGCTTATCATCGGAAATGGAAATAACAGCATGCAATTTTCGCTAGGCCCGGTGCAATATTTCTGGCCAAAACCTCAAATGATGCAATTTTACCGCGACGCCGCCGACAGTAACGTCGACATTGTTTACTTAGGCGAAACAGTATGCAGCAAGCGGCGCGAGCTAAAATTTGACGATTATTTTACCCTGGCGCAGATGCTACGCGAGTCGGGTAAACAGGTGTGTTTATCATCCATGGTGCTGTACGAAGCCCCAAGTGAGCTGCGCGAGCTGCGTAAATACGTCGACAATGGCGAATTTTTAGTCGAAGCAAACGATGTCGGTGCTATTAGCATGTTGCAAGAGCGTAGCCTGCCATTTGTTGCCGGTGCCGCGATAAACTGCTACAACCAGCACACACTGCGCCGCCTGCAAAGTATGGGGATGACGCGCTGGGTAATGCCGGTTGAATTATCGGCCAGTTGGCTCGATGAGCTATTAGCGCAAAGCATCGTCGCCGATATTCGTGACTGTTTTACCACTGAAGTACTTGGCTTTGGCCATTTGCCGCTGGCCTGGAGTGGCCGCTGCTTTACCGCCCGCTCGGAAAACCGCAGCAAAGACCAGTGTGAGCTGTGTTGCATTAATTATCCGCACGGCCGCCAGGTTAAAAGCCAGGATGGCACCGACGTTTTTGTCATTAATGGTATTCAAACGCAGTCGGGCTACCGCTACAACCTGATTAACCAGCTTGGCAATATGGGCACAAATGTTGATATCGTACGGTTAAGCCCGCAAGCTGAAGGCACCTTTGACTGGTTGGCTAAGTTTCAGGCTAACATTAACGGTCAAGCGCCGCAGCCACTTGGTTCGACCGACAGTAATGGCTACTGGCTGAATTTAGCCGGTATGGCTACGGGTTGAGCGGTAACAACCTCAGTACACTACAGGAACAACTATGACCAAGCAAACCGCCAAAATCGGCATCGTTACGGTCAGCGACCGCGCCAGCGCCGGGATTTATGAAGACTTATCCGGTCAGGCCATTATTGATACGCTAAAAGCGTATTTAACCAGTGATTGGCACCCTGAGTACCGCTTGATCCCCGATGAGCAGCCGCTGATCGAACAAACGTTGCGCGAATTGGCCGATGACACTGGCTGCTGCCTTATCGTCACCACAGGCGGCACCGGACCAGCCAAACGGGATGTTACGCCTGAGGCTACCGAAGCAGTATGCGATCGCATGATGCCGGGCTTTGGTGAGTTGATGCGCGCAGAGTCACTAAAATATGTGCCAACCGCCATTTTATCGCGCCAGACCGCTGGCTTACGTGGCAGCAGCCTTATCATTAACCTGCCGGGCAAACCCAAGGCCATACGCGAATGTTTAGATGCGGTATTTCCGGCCGTACCTTACTGTATCGATTTAATGAACGGGCCTTATCTTGAGTGTAATGATGCGGTGATTAAAGCCTTTAGGCCGAAAAGCGGATAATGAGCACCTGTAAATGGCTGCAACCGGTTTGCTCACGACAACACGCCGTAAACCCATCCCTGGGGGCTCGTTTCCGCCCGTCCTGGGCTTCAACGGTTGTCTTAGAGCAAGCCGGTCTTCGCTGAAAGGCATGTTATCGCCTGAGTAAAAATAACCACACCACCAACAACAAGGTAATAAACCAAAAGCCGGATAATAACTGCCAGAATAGCAAGGGGTTGGTTTTATGCTCTAGCTTAACCTCTTCATGCAAAAACGCCGGGTTAGGCTGCTGCAAATCTGTCAGGAACTGCTGCAGACTGTTGTAACGCATTGATAAATCTAAGCTGACGCCTTTTTGTAGCGCCCGATCAAACCAGGTTGGGATCACCGCATTAAACTGGCTGGCACTACGATAACGCAACTTATCGTAATCTGCTGCAGTGCGACACTCCTCTACCGCATTGCCATAAGGCAAATGGCCGCCACTGAATAACTCATAGGCAATAGTGGCTAAGGCATAAATGTCACCTTGTACCCCGGAATTGTGCCCCAGCAGATAATGCGGATCAGAGTAAGCCGCGGTGCCCAATGCCGTTTCATGCTGCAGCGGGCTGTAAATTTCAGCCAGACCGGCAACATAAACCGAGCCAAAATCAACAATTTTCAGGCTGCCATCCGCCAGATAAACGATATTACCCGGCTTCAGATCCTGATGGATCGCGCCCATACGGTGAAACGCCTTAAGGCCGTCGGCAATTTGCTTTACCAGTTTAATCGCCAGTGCCGGTTTTATTGGTTTAGGCTGATTGCCAAACCAGGTTTCCAGGCTTTGGCCAGGCAGATATTCCATCAGATAATACAAAAACGTGCGCGGCCGGTGCTGACGAATCACCTTTACCACGTAATGCGAGTCGATTCGCAGCCCTATCCACTCCTCGCGGATAAAGCGATCAATGTATAGCGCATCGTCATCATAATTTAGCGACGGACACTTCAATACCCGTTGCTCGCCTGTATCTTCATCTTCTACCAGATATAAGTGGCTGCGGCTGCTGGCAAATAGCTCTGACAGCACTTTATAACCATCAAGTTTCATCCCGGCGCTTAATGCCGGGGGAAAGGGTAATCGCGTCAGATGCTGGTTTAAATCATCCAGGCTCTGCTCGGGTAGCTGCGTTACCTCTATCAGTATCAGGCTGATATTATCGTCGCAACCATTGTTCAGCGCTTGCTGTTTTAGACGCAGTGTAATGTCATCAAGCGGATCCGGGCCTGACAACTCGTGTTGGATCAGCACATCATTAACAAAATCTGAAATACCATCAGAGCATAATAAAAACCGATCGCCGACACCTAAACTCAGACTGCTTTGCTGCAGTTCAACCCGGGCATCCATCCCGAGCGCCCGCCCCAGAAATTGCCGTTGTTCGGATAATACCGTCGTGTGGTCTTGTGTCAGTTGTGACAGCACACCATCACGCCAATGATACAAGCGGCTATCGCCGATATGGGCAAAATGTGCCGTTTGAGATTTTAAAATCAGCGCCGTGAACGTGGTGAGATAGCCTTTTTGGTCGTGCACAAACTGATGGCTTAACTCGTATAATTCGTTGTTTATTGTTGCCAGTACCTGTGCTGCACTGTAAGCCACAGACCAGGTATCCGGCGTTTGCAGATACTCATGACAAAAGCGTGTTACCGCGCGCTGGCTGGCTTGCTGGCCGGCTTCAGCCGTACTGACCCCATCAGCCAGAGCAAAACAGGCGCCCTTATACGTAAGCAGGTGGGCGTCATCTGGCACGGCTGAGGCCACGGCATCCTCATTAACGGCTTTGCCGCCAACATCGGATAAACGGCTAAAGCTTAGTGCCAGTTTTACATCGCCCACGCTACTTATCCTTGGTTAACCAACACTGATACGGTGTACTGTGCCATCTTCACCGACTTCGGTAATATGGCCTTTAGGGTCATCTAAAAACATAACCGCTACCAGGCCCACCAACGCAGACGCTGCAATAACATAGAAAAACATGCTGTAACTGACATAGCTTAGTACGGTTAAGTACACTACAGCACCAACGTTACCATAAGCGCCAGCCATACCGGCAATTTGACCGGTCATACTACGTTTAATCAATGGCACTATGGCAAACACGGCACCTTCACCAGCCTGAACAAAGAAGCTACATGCCATAGTGGCTAATACCGCAACCGGGATCCACCAGTGGCTGTCCATCATACCCATTAAGAAATAACCTGCCGCCAGACCACCAATTAGAATAACCATACTTTTGCGACGGCCAAATTTGTCAGAAAACCAGCCACCCATTGGCCGTGATACCAGGTTCATAAAGGCAAAACCGGACGCCAGCAAGCCCGCTTTTACCGCACTTAACCCTTCAAAGGTTTCCAGGAAGTACAGTGGCAGCATTGACACCACCGCCAGCTCAGAGCCGAAAGTGGCAAAATAGGCAATGTTCAAAATACCCACCTGTTTAAAGCTGTATTTGTCAGCTTCTGGTACGCCTGCACGCAAATGTTCGGCGTTGATATGCCAGGTTTGCTGAGTTTGCACGATAAATAACAGCAACAACACCGCCCACAGCACATACATCAAGTCGGTAGAAAACAAATTAACGCCAGCAGGCGATAAGCGCCAGGCCAGCATACCCAATGCCAGATGCATAGGTATGTTCATCGCTATCAGGCCCCAAAGTGCGCCCCAGCTTGTCACTACCATAGCACCGGTTTTTTTCGGTTTAAAATACACAGAGCCTTTTGGTGTATTGCGGGCAAATTTATAGAACACTAAGGCATAGAAAGCACTGAATACGCCTACGCTACCAATCGCATAGCGCCAGCCATCTTCACCACCAAATGCCAAGGCTAGTGTAGGTAAGGTCATCGCCGCGGCCGCAGAGCCAAAGTTACCCCAGCCACCATAGATCCCCTCAGCTGTACCTACCTGATGATGCGGAAACCACTCGCCGACCAGACGAATACCGACCACAAAACCGGCGCCCACGAAACCAAGCAGAAAACGGAACATCGCCAGCGCCGAATAGGTATCTGCAAAGGCAAAGCCGATACACAGCAAAGCAGAAATAAACAGTAGCAGCGAATACATAATACGCGGCCCGTAACGGTCCACCATCATGCCAACAACGATGCGGGCCGGAATGGTGATGGCCACGTTTAGTATCAGCAACGCTTTAACCTGCGCATCAGTTAACGCCAGCGCCTGCTTAATATGAATAAGCAAGGGGGCATGCGCGAACCACATAACAAAGGTTAAAAAGAAGGCGAACCAGGTAAGGTGCAACATTTTTATTTTTTGTTCAGCAAAGTTCAGCAGGTTTAACCCACTGCCGCTTTGTTGTGCAAAAGCTGGGCTAGCCATAACATCCTCCAACGGATTATCAATAAACTCGGCCTAGTGTAGAGAGCTGCAAGACGAAAATCATTGATGTAAGACAAAGTTATAAAGTCACTTTTTCTATGGAAATCAGAGCGATACCAAATAGGTGGTAGCTATAAAACATGCGCTCGCCCGCACCATTTGCGCATCTTGTACTCCTTTTTGGGTATGCCAGATAAAACACACGTAGTGATAAGCGCGTCGGAGGTACGCCCTCTTTTCTGCCTGTTGCTGATTAACTGACGTTACACTAGAGACAGTTAGCATTTACGGATATGGTGTGATGGCCAATTCAGACCCAACTTCACTGACACAAGCGACATTACCTGCGGCCAACCGAGCCTTGTTGCTTGCAACCCTGGCGTTTGCGGCTTGCTTTTCGGTCTGGACCTTATACGCTGTTATGGGTATCACACTGCAAGTTCAGCTGAATTTGACTGCCACCGAATACGGCGTATTACTGGCCGCGCCGATTTTTACCGGTGCGATACTGCGACTGCCGCTTGGCATCTTGGCAGACAAGATCAGTGCCCGGCTCTTATGGTTAGTGCAAATGCTGGCTGTGGTGCCTGCACTGTTATTGTTGCCACTGGCTAACAGCTACAGCAGCTATTTGTTATTGGGTTTATGGTTCGGTATCAGTGGCGTTTCTTTTAGTCTGGGCGTGCGTTATGTCAGCCAGTGGTTTGCTTCCAGTAGTCAGGGACGGGCTTTGGGCCTGTTCGGCGTGGGTAACGCCGGTGTTGCCATTACCTTTGTCTTAGTGCCGTTAGCCATTGAATACGTGGGCTGGCACTGGGTTGGGCCGATATACGGCACAGGGCTACTTCTGATCACCGTGTTATTCGCCTTGCTGGCGCCAAAAGAGCCAACCCAAGATACTGCGGCACGCCCCGCCCTTAGCCTACGCCAATTATCAACCGATGCCCGTATTTGGCGCTTTTCGTTGTACTACTATTTTGTTTTTGGCAGTTTTCTCGCGTTGCTGCTGTGGCTACCACAATATTATATGCAGGCGTACCGCATGGACGTACAACAAGCGATGGCATTTACCCTGTTTTTTGCCGCAACCTCATCGATGGTGCGGGCTTTAGGTGGCTGGTTTGCCGATCGCTATGGTGGCCGTGCGGTTAACTGGAGCGTGTTCTGGGTCTGTATTGTCTGTCTGTTCTTTTTAAGTTATCCGCCCACCACGCTGGTGATCCATGGTCTGGAAAAAGATGTGCAGCTGGAGATCGCCATGAACGTATGGTGGTTCACCTTACTGATCTTCATCATAGGTGTCGCCCAGGGTTTTGGCCGGGCCAGTGTGTATAAAGTGCTCCATGATTATTACCCACATCATATGGGTAGTGCCGGTGGCTTCGTCGCTGCAATAGGCGCTTTAGGCGGCTGCACCCTGCCCATTATGTTTGGCGTCGCGCAAGATGTGCTGGGTATTGTTACCGGCTGTTTTATGATTTTGTACGGTGTGTTGGCACTTTGCATGATCACTATGTTTTTCGCCAATCAGGCCGCGCAATACCAACAAAAACTCATCGCGGCGCAAGCCAATAACTTTTTGCTGACTGACGATGACAGCACAGACGAGTAGAAGGAAATAGCATGCAAATAACCGATTTGGCAACGGAGCAAAAGTTGCTGCCGTTATTACGTCAGGCCTTTCGCCCGATGTTTTTATTCGGCGCAGCATTCAGTGCCATTGCGATGTTGCTATGGCTGTTGGCATTATCCGGCCACCTGCAATTAACGCCTTTTGCCAACGTGCTGTTTTGGCATAGCCACGAAATGCTATTTGGCTTTGTCTGCGCTATTATCATTGGCTTTCTGCTGACCGCGGTGCAAAACTGGACCGGGCTGCGGGCGCCTCATGGTAAGACGCTGCTGTTGATCAGCATGTTATGGCTCGCGGGGCGATTAGTGCTGTTGTTTGGTCAGACGTTGCCGCTGTATCTGGTTGCGGCAATCGATCTGAGCTTTTTACCAGTCTGCGCTTTTTTACTTGCCTTACCATTACTGCGGGTGGGACAAACACGTAATCTGTTTTTTGTACCGGTATTACTGCTTCTGACTGCTTGTAACCTGCTTATGTACATCGGTGTAGCATCGCAGCGCTACGAGCTGGTGCAGATGGGCAGCCAAAATGCAGTGTGGTTAATAACCCTACTGATGGCGATTGTCGGTGGCCGGGTGATGCCAATGTTTACCGCTAACGGCACACAAACGAAGAAGGTTGACGCCATAGTCTGGCTGGATCGCGCAGCTCTGGGCTCGCTCTGGCTTATATTTGTGCTGCATTTTTTTGCTCTGGCTGCGCAGCTGCCGCCATTGCTGATGAGCAGTTTATTTGGCTTTAGCGCCTTGCTTACCGCCCTGCGCTGCCTGCGTTGGAAGATTTGGCTCACCGTTAAAGTGCCGCTGCTGTGGTCACTGCATTTAGCCTACTGGTGTATACCGCTAGGCCTGGCACTATACAGCGCCCGCTACGCCGGAGTTAATATTAGCAACAGCATAGCGCTGCATGCTTTAACCGCTGGCGCTATGGGCAGCATGATTTTAAGCATGATGGCCCGGGTGTCACTGGGACACAGTGGCCGGGTTTTGCAGCCTCATGTGGTGATGTCATTGGCCTTTGTCCTCGTTCTGGCCTCAGCACTGTGTCGCACGCTGTTACTATGGCTGTTTCCTGCCGATACCATGCTATGGCTATGGTTAGCCGCCTCGGGTTGGGTGCTGGCTTACTTGCTGTATGTGCTGGTGTATTTCCCTGTTTTAACAACCCCCAGAGCGGACGGTAGACCCGGCTAACACTATTACCCATGAAAGGGTAATAGTGTTAGCCAGTCTTTGATTTATATCAAGCCGCACGGTAGTCAGACTTTTACACTGAGCTGAGTAATAACCAAGACAAGGCCGATAACATGACTACCGAACGCAACGAAAAGCCGCTAATTTATGCCTGCTCGGGCTGTTCCAACGTAGCCCAGCTGGCGAATGATCTGGCAGTAGTGCTTGATCGGGAAGGCTTAGCAGAAATGTCATGTATTGCTGGCGTCGGCGGAGACGTAAAACCACTGGTTAATGTTGCGCAGTCGGGCAGGCAAATTCTGGCAGTAGATGGCTGCCCGCTCAATTGTGTCAGGCACTGTCTGGCGAAAATAAACGTGACACCTACCTGGCACCTTGAGCTGACATCGTTAGGCTTTAAAAAGCGCAACCATCAAAATTGTGATTTGGTCGATACCTATAAACTGGTGCAAATGGTACACAGCGATATTTTAAAACCTGAAACAAGTCGCTGCTAAGCCTGTTGGCATACCGGACAAGCATCATTCTTAGTCAGATTAAACTGGCGCCACTGTCCCGTTAAGGCGTCAAATAATTGCAGTTTGCCAAATAATGCTGAGCCCACGCCGGCGAGAATTTTTACTGCTTCCAATGCCTGCATACTGCCAATCACGCCTACCACAGGACTTAAGATACCGGCCTCCATACAGGTTAGTTGCTGCTCACCAAACAACTGGCTCAAACACTGATAACAAGCATCATCACCCTGCATACTAAAACTGGCAACCTGTCCTTCAAAGCGAATAGCCGCACCGGATACCAGCGGCACTCTGGCTTGCACGCAAGCGGCATTTATCGCATTGCGACTTACCAGATTGTCAGTGCAGTCGAGCACCAACGAATACTCAGGTACTAATATGGCTAACTGTTCAGCCGTTAACCGCTGTTGCAGCACATTAATATCAATTTCGGAGTTTAACTGGCGCAAACTGACAGCAGCTTGCTGCGCCTTGCTTTGGCCGATATCAGCCTCGCGAAACAATATTTGCCGCTGTAAATTACTGCGGTCAATGCTATCGTCATCGACCAATGTCAGACTACCGACGCCACTTGCCACCAGATATGGCGCTGCGGCACAACCAAGCCCGCCAACCCCGATCAGCAAAACCTTACTCGCTAGCAAGGTTTCCTGACCGCGAAAGTCCATGGCCGGTAACATCAACTGGCGACTGTAGCGCAGCGCCTGCTGCGTATTTAGGTGCTGTGTATCAAGTTGTTTTGTCATAGAACCGACCTTATTTTAAACCCAGCCGCTGCGCTAACTTGTGCAGGTTACTAGGGTCAAGCTGTAACTGGCGGGCCGCATCTGACCAACTGCCGTTATGCCGTTGTAATGCCTGTTTAATCAGCTGCCGCTGTAACTGATTTACCGCAGGTTTTAATCCAATGATGTTATGTTCATTGCCCGTCTGTGGCTGATTGTCGGCAGCCGGCACTGCCACCGGGTCAATATCCAGCAACTCTGCTTCCAGGGTAACAATATCACTGCGCTTTGCCCCCTGACTTAATGCTTTAATTGCTGATCGACTGATCACATGCTCCAGTTCACGCACATTACCCGGCCAACTATAATTTTGCAGCGCCAGCTCTGCTGCCAATGATAAACGTAGTGCTCTTACACCAAGGCGTGTGCGGTTTAACTCCAGAAAATGCCCAACCAACAAAGGAATGTCATCACGGCGCTCGCGCAGCGGAGGAATAGGTAACGGATATACCGACAGCCGATGGTATAAATCGGCGCGAAACTCACCATTTTTTACCTGCTGTTTTAAATCACGATTGGTTGCTGCAACCAGCCGTACATTTACCTGACGGGTTTTATCTGCGCCCAGGCGCTGGATCTCACCATTTTGCAAAACCCGCAGCAATTTTGCCTGCACCGATAAGGGCAGCTCACCCACTTCATCTAAAAATAGCGTACCACCGTCAGCCGCCTCAAAGCGGCCAGCGCGTTCGCTTTGCGCGCCCGAAAATGCCCCCTTGTTATGGCCGAACAGTTCACTTTCCGCTAGGCTTTCCGGCAATGCAGCACAGTTAATATAGATCATGGGTTTAACCGCCCGGCCCGAGCAGCGATGCAAATGACGGGCAAACAGCTCTTTACCGACACCGGTCTCACCTAATAGCAGCACAGGTAAGTCAGCACTGGCAACAACGGCCAGCTCCTGCAGAATTTGCTTTAGTGCTTTGCTTTGACCTATTAGCTCGTAAGCCTGATTAGCGGTACTTTCAGGCATGTGGGCAGCTGCCTGATGATTAAGCTTTAATGCCCGGTTGGCTTGCTCAAGCTCGGTCATACGCACCGCAGCTTCAACCAACAGACTGTATCGCTGTAACTCATATACCGCCGCGGCAGAAAAACTCCCCGCAACCAGAGCATCTAAGGTTAATACTCCCCAACAACGCCCTTCGGTGTAGAGCGCAATTCCCATGCAGTCATGCACTGGCAGCGCTTTACCGGGCTGCTCACAGAGCAAACCATCGTAAGGGTCGGGTAACTCAGATGCCGGTTCGAACCTGACAGGGTTGCGGCTGGCTAAAATCGCAGCTAAGCGCGGATGCTGTGATACCACAAAACGCCGCCCCTGCGCCTCTTTTACCAAGCCATGCAGCGCAACGGGCTTTAACACATCCTGCTCTAACTTTAACAGTGCCACGGCGCCACAACTAAAATGACTGTGCAAAGTGCTGACCAGTCGTTGTAAGCGCACTGCTGCTGGCAATTCTGTGACTAAGTCCGCCACTAAACTTTCTTGTAGCATGGTGTTAATGACCCTGATGGGTATTTTTTACCCGAGTTTTGTTGGGTTTAATCTACCATAGGCCTTAATAAAGCTATATAAATCAAAGGTGGTAGTTTTGGCCTGACTCTTGCGATACGTGGTTAGTCGCCCTTAGGCGTCCCATTAACCCATGCATAACGGAGTACTCTATGTCAGCTATCACACCAACCTCATTGTTGACGCAACCACTGGGCCAGTTAGCGACGACTATTGCCGGCGCTACCGGCGTATTTCATCAGTATAAGTTGGATTTTTGTTGTGGCGGCAAACAGAGCCTAGCTGATGCCCTGGCTAAAAAAGGGCAGGATGCGACACCGGTTTTAGTAGCACTGCAACAATTGCAACATCAGGATGCTGAATTACCTGAGTGGCGAAGCCAACCGGTAAAAGCACTAATTGAACACATATTAGAGCGTTTTCATCAGCGTCATCGCAGGCAGTTGCCGGAACTTATCCGCTTGGCTCGTCGCGTAGAGCATGTTCACGCCAATGACTTAAATTGCCCAACAGGTTTAACGCAACATCTCGAAGAGATGTATCAGGAACTGGAAAGTCACATGCTGAAAGAAGAACAAATCCTCTTTCCAATGCTGGCAGGTGGCATTTACCCTGCCGGACCAATCAGCGTGATGGAAGAAGAGCACCTGCAACATGGCGATGCACTAGCGATATTGGATGAGCTGACTAATAACATCACGCTGCCACAGGATGCTTGCAACACATGGACTGCATTGTATCTTGGCTTAAAGGAACTAAAAGAAGATTTAATGCAGCACATACTGTTGGAGAATGAAATATTGTTTGTACAACCAAAAACGATAGCAAAAGACGATGACCGCCAAATGTGCTGTGGCAGTTGTCAATAACATCACCTAATAAACTTGCAGCGTTCTACAGGACTTCAAACCTTGTCATTTTTGGGGTCTTGTAGTCGCTATTTAACGTTATTACTAATGGCTGATAATTCGAAGTGCGCCACACACAACATCAAACATGTTAGCTGAAAGAGCACTTCCTTAACTAAGTCAACGTTTAGATCGTGCAATTTGTAGTGGTCAACTATTCCCGGAAAACCTGTTAGGTTGTTTTTCTGCATTGGCGGGTGCTGGATCCCCACGGCGAGATGGCTGGCCGCCTGCGTCATCTTTCCCCTAAGGTGATTGATGCCGAAACAACCGGCTTGCCCTTTCCCCTGCTACGCCACTTGCGCGGCGAAGCGGCCGACATCAAGGTGAAAAGCCTGTCCAATGATTTACAGGCGTCATCGCTTGTAATGGGCGTACATCAAATAGAAGCCCTGAATCAAGTGCTGGAGGTCGCCATGGCCTCAGGTATCGACGATAACCTGGCCTTAAAGCAGTTTTTAACTGACCATCTGGACTCCAAGCTACGTAACCATATTGCCGACTTTTTGCTATTGCTGCGCTCCAATAAACAGGTGGAGCAAAATCAACCTGGGCTCTACATACATGACCTCAGCGCCTTTGACGAACTGCGCATTAGTCGTGCCCTGTATGCCATGTGTATATTGCGCTACAGCAAAAACAGTCAATTTAAAGATGCGAGCCAAGCGGTGATGCTGGTATTTGATGAAGCGGAACTGCTGCTGGAGGGGCGCAGCAACTAAAGCCTTAAGCGCTTTTTGCAGGAAGCCCGAAAACTGAATATGGGCGGGATCTTTGTGGCCCAGCAAAAGCCTGCTCACACCTGGTTTACGAATAACCTCAATCACAGTTTTGAGCTGACACTTCCAATCAGCCAATCGGCTGCCAGATGGCTGGATATGCAATCTATTCGGCAGGCGAGTTTCTCGACTATTAAGCCAAGGCAAAATTGGTGGCAGAAGTTAATGGGGTGAAGTTCCACCTGCTTGTGACCCCCTTCCTGTTCCATTGGGATACTTCGAAAAATCATTCTTTTTGATTCGGCAGCTCTTAGAGAGTGTGTGAGGCAATACTTGCAGCCGTTCGTCACCTACCTCTGAGTGAACGTTCTACTGATGGAGGCAGGCGATGGCGACGGATATTTACCGTTTTAGCGGCAGTGGTTTTAAGCCTTTTAAAAAGCTGATGGATAAGGTGCTGTGACTGAGCAGTTATTTTCAGCCACCGGTGCGTCATTTTACCGACGAGAACGGCGACTGTGTCTTTGAAATGGATGTATTTCACCTGGTGACGGCGGATCAGATGGTTAAGGTACTGAGCAAGCACGACAAGTCTTTGCGCTTAAAGCGTCTGGCCAGGCAGCATTACCGTTTTGAGTTTGAACAGCCCAGGGACGAAAGCCAAACTGACTAAGCGGAAACTTGTTATCAGCGTTATAAATATCAGCAATTTAATCACGAGCAGGAAGGCTTCACGAAGATGAGACTGTTGTTATTATCCGATTTGCATCTGGAGTTTTTATCAAAGCCGCAAAAGCTGTATGCCGCTATTTCGCCCAATATGGCGGATGCAGTGGTATTGGCCGGTGATATCGCCTGTGGCACCGGCGCAGAGGACGTTATCCGGTACTTGGTTGGCGTGGGCTATCGGGTGATCTATGTGCTGGGTAATCATGAGTTTTATGGCCATGATCCCGAACAGTTAATTGCACAGTGGCGTGAAATCAGCGAGCGAACGCCAGGCCTGTATTTCCTACACAACGATGCCGTAACCCTTGATGGGATCACTTTTTGGGGTACGGTACTTTGGAGCCATCTCAATACTCAGCGTCAAACTGAGGCAGTGGACAGGTTACTGCGGCAGAATTTAAAACGGGTGGCAGATTTTCGGCATATCAAAGTCTGGTCGCCTAAAATGATGCAGCAACATTACTATCAGGCGCTTGATTACCTGACTCGATTTTTACACCAGCCAACAACCGGGCGCATCGTGGTGATCAGCCATTTTTTACCCAGCTATAGGTGCATTGATACGGCGTTTGCAGCCAGCCCGTTAAATCCCTATTTCGCCTCGCCCCTGGACAAGCTGATAGAACAAACCCAACCCGCCCTTTGGTTACACGGCCATACCCATAGCAGTGTCAGGCTCAGCATCGGCCAAACCCGCATCATGGCCAACCCAAGGGGTTACCCCCACCTTGCCCATGAACTCAACCCGCAGATTAGCTGGGACCAGGTGATATGGCTATAACAGGCGGATCAACACCTGCCAGACAGGGGCAGATGCCCCTTAGCGGCGAAACAGCGTTTTAACAGCCAGAGAGGCCAGTATTGCAGCTCCCATTAATGCGGCTGCAGAAGGTTCTGGGACCTGGTTAACTTGAATTTGTTCAATATTGTAAAAAGGCATTGAATAAATTTCATTAATTCGATTATTTTGATCACCAATTATCCAAGGAGTTGAATTTTGAGAAAAGTCTCCAATTTTGTAATTATTTTTAAATAACTCTTTTAATCTCATCTCAAAAGTTACATTCTGAAGATCTTGATTCACGGGCGCACTAAATACACCATAAGTCCCGCTTTTAGAAAAATCCCAAGAATCACCTTGAGAAGTATAAAAATTAAAAAATTCTGACAAAGAAGAATCTTGAAAATCAAAACCTGCTAAATCAATTGGAATTGATGAATCAATGTTTAAAACAATCGAATCTTTTACTCCTTCTCCAGAATCATCATAAGAACAGATAGAGATTTGACCTCCATTTGAACCTGTATAAATTTGTTCATTGTCTGCCTTATAGCAGTTCATGGTATCGTCTGTTACGGTGATCAACGCCATGCTGTGTCCCTTCTGTTTATTCTTTATCTGGTTTTGGGTATGCCATCGGCAAACCTGAATGCACGAAAAAATTTTCCGGCAAAATTTGCGCCAAGGGGCTTAAATACCAGTCAACACTGGGCTGTGCCAAAGTTTGCCCGTAACCGGCTGCTAGATTTGAAAAATAAACTGACGCTTGTTTTGCACTGAATCCTTTGAGCCGGTGCTGTCTGCAGGCATTAAGCTCTGCCTGCTGTATTCCCTCTTAACTTTGCTCCTCAGGTAACCTAAGCGTAGCCTCATCCAGCTTACCGTCGAAATAGCGTTGCAGCGCCTGGTGAAATTCACTCTCCGGGAGGCTGGTCTTGCCCAAAACTAACAGCCGTTTTTTTTAAGAAGCGAAACTAAAAACGTTGTAAATGGCACAATGTCTTGTCTAACACTGGCTGCTTCCAAGGCTTGCATATATTCATCCCGTCGTTCGACGGGCACGACTGTCCAAGGGTAACCTCCGGAGGCCATCATTAGATTCATGATGAATCTTCCCATTCGGCCATTACCATCAAAGTAAGGGTGGATGTAAACAAAAATGAAGTGCCCCAGTACCACTCTGACTGCTGCATTTTTCTCTTCTGCAAGCAAGTCGAATAGTGTCGGCATCATGTCGCGAACAGCATCTCTGCGTGGTGGAGTATGCATAGACTGGCGAATATAAACAGGCCCTGACCGGTAACCGGCCAAGTCAGATTGTTTAATAATACCAGCCGCAACACTTGGGCCAAATAAGGCGAGGTACCAATCGCTGTGCGTCTGTTCCAAAACATCGCCAGGGTTGTTACCTTCTAGTACTGCTAACACGGCTTTTTTAACTTTCTGAAACGCATCCCAGTAGCCTCTGGCCGCCATGGCATCTAAGTGTTTTCTACTTTCCTCTGAGCCTTCAGCTTGCCAGTTTCCAGAACGAACCAGTTCAATCAATTCGCGAGTTACCCGATAACCTTCGATGGATAGTGAGTGGTAGGCGTCTGTAACATATTTGTCTTCGACTTCGGCCATGTAGGTTTCTATATCGACGGTTTGGTTTGAGGCTAAAGGAAAGTGCGAAATAACATCTTCACGCATTTGTGCCCACATCAACCGGATGCGATTAACATGAGGCGAGATATCACGACGACCAAAGCTAATCTGGACTTTCTCGGCAAATGGGTCTTCTTCTTGTACTTTCAAATCGGCCGCTTGCATGCCCTTTAAAATATTGTCAGCAATCAGGTCCCGGCCAATATTTCTAAAAGCCCCCACCAATCGGCCAGCAATCACACTATGGTTACCTGCGAGTAAAACGGACAATACATCGGATGCATCTGTCACCATCAATAAGGCTGTACGCATTTGGATAGACGCATTTTGAAACTGATTCGCCGAAGAATAGACAAGTGCTGCAGCTAAGCTGTAAACGTTGAGCCCTTCCAGGTATTCAATGTGCTCTGCGGCTGGCATATTCAACCTGACATCAAAAATCGAGGTGTTGTGCAGAAAGGCAGTGGGCTTATTATTACCTTTGGGCGAGCGCACTAACAATTGCTGAGGCACGGTTCTATCACCGATATGCAGACTGAGTGATTGCTCAGGCGAGAGACACCAGGATTTATCGAACCGTTCAGACAAGTAAGCGCCGCAAAAGTCCCAGAAAGAGGTATACCAAGATGTACTGTCGCCCGATTTTTCATCTGGCATCGCCGGTATGTACCAGCCCCGGATGACTTCGCGAATAAACCCATGCTTCAATAGCCGCTCTCTATGCACTCTGCTGAGTTGCTTTGACTGGATAGCAACAACCCCAGACACTTGAAGCTGTTGTAACTGCTCAAGCGAATCTGCTAGTTTTCGTGATATGTCATTCATATTCGCTCCAGTTATTACTCGTGATACCTACAACTTATCAATGTTAACCTCTAAGTTTTAGCGTTATACCATTTATAGGTTTTAATGTCATGCAACTTGTAGGTTTTAATGACTTGCTTTTTTTAGGCTTTGATGCTCATTAGGTTGAAAAAGCATACAAGAAACAGATTTTTTCGGCTTTAAGCCTTCCCATAGCAGCACAGATTTACAACCGGCGAGCCATTAAGAAATAGCGATGTAAATCGACCTAACTGAATAGCCAGGAATACACCAAGCACCGGCCAGTCGTTTTTGATAGGGATCGTCATGTCCTTCTTGTGACACCATTAAACATTAACCCTCAAACCCAAACCACCGCCATTCAAGTCAACACTTTTGACATCTTTAAATGTCATTTTTGCAAACCTTGATTTTCTCAGTGATTAAGTACACAATTTTGACACACAAAGATGTCAATATAGTTCACTTAATTACCAAGATGAGAAAAACAGACGCCGTTAAAGCTTTTGCTGAATACGACAAACGTGGTCGTTACGTGTTCAACAACGCCGATCTCGCTAAAATCTTCCATGAGGATAATGAGCGAGCTTTACGTGCAGGAATCAAACGCTTGCTGGATGACCAATTGCTGGTGCGGGTTATTAACGGCATTTATGTGAATGAGTTATCACAGAGCAAAGGCAGCAATACCTTAGAGCAAATTGCTAAAACCATTCGCCGCGGCGAGTACAACTACGTGAGTCTCGAGTCTGCATTATCCGAATACGGTGTTATTTCGCAAATTCCCGTTGACCGTCTAACCGTGATGACGACTGGCCGTTCTGCTGAATACAAAACACCTTATGGCACCATTGAATTTACACATACAAAACGCTCCCCCACAGACATTCTGGAAGGCACTCTGCTGGTCGATAGGCCACTTAGATTAGCCACCAAGCAGGTCGCTTACCGGGATTTGAAACGCGTTGGCCGCAATACGCATCTGGTTGATGAGGAGGCATTACATGAAGATTGATCAACAAAAATTTTCCTTACTTGTTAATCAGGCCATGCAAAATAGTGACGTTTCGCATATGCGGGCCGTCATTGAGAAAGAATTATTGCACTACGACATTTTATTTGCGCTGGATAAGGGTGGCTTGCTGGACAACCTGGTCATCCAGGGCGGTACGTCTTTACGCCTGTGTTATGGCGGTAACCGTTTCAGTGAAGATTTGGATTTCGCCGGTGGCAAGGACTTTTCTTCCGCAGATCTGGCTGACATGAAATCATGCATCGAGAAGTACATAGGCTCTCGCTATGGGCTCGAAGTTAACGTTAAAGAGCCCAAAGAGTTACGAGAAGACCCAAGATATGCGGAGTTAAGCGTTGATAAATGGCAAATCGCCGTAATCACTTCACCACAACGTAAAGACCTGCCAAAACAAAAAATCAAACTCGAAGTCGCTAATGTACCTGCTTATACGAGAGAGCCATTACCACTGCAGGCAAATTATGATTTTTTGCCGGATGGGTACAGTGACACACTGGTACTCACAGAGACCTTAGATGAAGTAATGGCAGATAAAGTCATTTCATTACCTGCAACAACACGCTATGTGCGTTATCGGGATATCTGGGATTTAGCCTGGTTACAACAGCAAGGTGCTAAGTTAAGGATGGATTTAGTACGCCACAAGATTGATGATTATCAAATCACAGAGTATGAACACTTGCTTGCGAAGCTGATTGAGAGCCTACCATCGATTATCTCCAGCGCAGAGTTTACGGCAGAGATGAAACGCTTTTTACCTACCGATGTATTTGACAGAACGCTGGCACAAACCAAGTTCCAAACATACCTGTCCAACACCTTACTCAAATTATTCACCTCCGTTGGAAGCCAATTGAAAGGAGGCAAAAACCAACACGAATTTAAAATGTAAAACACGTTTCGGAAAATCACATAGGGTCGGTAACAGCGCACTACTTGATTGCGCCAGACTGATTGAATCGAATTGACTCCAAGACTTAATCCCCTACTCCATCGACTCAAAAAATTCACACGTAAACATCTACCCATTCACAAAAGGGTGGTCAAAATGGAAAATATTTCAGCCGTGCCCACGGTGCCCAAAACAGCCACATCAAAAAAGAGACTCTTGGATCAGAGAAGGATCTGGGAGTTTGCAATCGGCTGAAAGTCAGCTATGGTAAGGGAATGAGACCGACGCCTGAGATTTTGAAAAATTTCAAATCTGGCTCAAATGCCTTGACATGGTGGGGGTCGGTAGTTCGAGTCTACTCGGACGCACCAATTTCCTTATATAAATCAATATCTTACTCAACGATCTGGTGCCCATTACGGTGGGGGTCAAACGATCTGCTGTCTCGGTGCCCAAATGGTGCCCAACGCCTTTTTTCGCACTTGCCGATTTCGGCCAAAAATTGACCCCCAGCCAAATGGGCACATAATGTTATTGTAAGAAAATTTCAATTTTTTGGGCGATTGGATCATTGGCGGGATTTAATTCGATTTTGGGCGCTTTTTTTGGTAAAAAAAAATGTGCAATCTTTATCCTATCTTTTTAATTTCATCATAACTCCCTCGGGTAAATCCACTCTGGAATATATTAAAAATCGTTCTCCAGCAATCCAATCTTTCAAAGAATGCGCGTAAATAACAGAACAATCACTGGCATCATCTGATAGGACATGAGTTTTCCTCAGGTCCAAACTAAATCGTAAACTATCACCACGATTAATTACGTGAAGGTCTGAATTCTCGAGATCCCAATCTATATAACTCCCCACATACTTTGACTTCCCCACCTTGCATTCTATTTCTATGTATCTTCCTGAAACATCATAACCAATTGGGATCAATCTTTTATCAAAAGCCACATTTCTAAAGTTATTAACGAACTCGTACTCAATTATCGAAGAATTTTTTGGAAAGCTTGCTTTTAAAACTATCTCATTATTGCAATAGTCATCTAATACGCAATTTGAATCCTCATCAGAACATGAAGCCATCGAAAAAATTAAAGTAAAGATAAAAATATTTTTAATATTCAATGAATGATACTCAAATTGCGACATATTCATTTAAATAATAATTCTGAATCAATACGTCTTGCTAATCTTGTGGAGTCAAATCCTGCTCCCTGACTTTTATCCCTTGTCTCTTCTTACGTATAAAGCCAGCCACCTTAATGAATCTATATCATTTATCAAAGGTGTAGTGGTCAAGTAATTTTGGCCACTGCTTCTAACTCATGGTCATACATTTTTAGATTGGCAGCTTTAAAATACCAGCTACAGGAACTTGATTACCTGGCCTCCAATAACCTTGAATGGTAAACTTATTATCTGAATTTGCATTCACCAATTCTTTTGCTCTAATCGCTATATCATCCAAGCTAATTTGAAATGCTTATTACGTTAGATTTGATACACCTTACAGGCTTGATTCGATCTGGTTCGCAAAGTTCCGCTGATACTGAATAACTCCCAGTCTCAAGCCTGTACAGACTGGAAAGACCCTCAATATCGAAAAACTTACCAACGAGTCCGCTACTTACCACATCCACTTGATACTTTCTGCCACAACGCTCACGAAGCAATGAAGTCAATTCATATTCCTCATCATTTTTATTTACAATAAGTAAAAGAGAGCGCCCCAAAATCTGACAAACACATATTAGGTTTAACTCTTTCACTGTCCCAACCTTCATTCAACAACACATAAATGAACTTTTCATCTTTGATGAGCTTTAACTCCAACGTGGCGAATGCACTATTTGAAATTAACAATAAAAAAACAAACTGAGTTATTATCCTCATTAGCTTTCAACCTATCGTTTCCTGTGGTCTCTAATACTTTTGCGCTAATCATTCATAATGATATCTATCAGGGTTGTAGCCGGTTTGCAGCCTGTGCAGCTAGTCACACTGCATATCCCGGCGCAATTGCCAGGTTCTCTGCGCCGTATAGGGTCTGGCGGTTTTCCAGATAAAGTTGATATTCGCCCCCGCGCAGGCTGGCCTCTTCGGTGCAGTCCACATTCCAGCGGCGTAATAAGTAGCCCGCCATGGCCGCGCGCACGTTGAGTTTTAGCGCGCCGTTTTCCATGCCGTAATCCATTTCAATGGCGGTGGGCTGCGCCACATTATGCGGGTGAGGCACCAGATGTAGCGGCATCATACGTACCCATTGGTGGTCTTCTATTTTCTGCTCTCCGGGCTGACTGCCCTGATCAGTGACCGTCACTTTGGAAATACGGGTTAACACAAAGTCTCTGAATGACTGGGACTTACGGTCAAAGGCGCGTACGTGCCAGCGCAAGCCGTTATCCACAATACTATGGGGGACGATTTCCCGTGCCGCTGAACCACTGCTGAGCGAGGTATAAATAATACTGGCGGCCTTGTTGTTGAGAATCGCCTGCACCAGACGCGCGACGATAAAAATATCCGGCACATTCAGTTGGCTGGGAGCCTCTACAGGAAAGTGAATATCTCCAACGGCATCAAATCCATCTGAAATGTCATGGGCCAATTTGGTCAGGGTTTTGCGCGAATCATGTTCAAATAAGGGCACGAACTTTGTCGATTGCAGATAGGCTTTGCGCGCTGGGTCATAGAGTAGATTCTGCGGGGCTAACTCTTTATACATGGCAAAATCGCGGGAGCCGGCCGATAAGCCAACCTGAAATTTATTGAGTAGGTCTGTACGGGTAAGGTGACCGCGAAACAATAAACAAAAATCTATGTAAGCAAGGCGCTGGCGCTGGGCGAAGGCAATATCATTCAAATCCATGATGCACTCAATATTATTGTATTTTTAGTAGCCTAAAGTGGTTTATTTTAAACCGGGTGTCAATGATGTTGTTATCGCCAATCTGATTCGCTGTGGTGTAATTTGCCGATATTGCAGATTTCACACAGAATCTGCAGGTTGTTGATATCCAAAGCTAACTCCGGAAATTTCGCACGGGGCTTGACGTGGTCTACTTGCAATACCGCCCCTTGTGCGGGGTCTGCTGTACAGCACAAACATTGATTGCCATGGCGTTCAAAAGTTTGCTGGCATCTAGTCTGACAAGACTGATATAAAAAACCATGAAATTGATGTGAGCGTGAATTCTTAAGCTGGAGAAAGTACGTCAGAAAAAGTAACCGGCGCAAAGCCGGTTACCTGAAATAATGTGTTTTAACTAGTGTGATGGGCGTCTGACCTTACCGGATTTGGGTTCATCATCCGGCATAAATTCCTCTATGGCTGCTTTATAACCACAGCGCTGACAACTGCCAGTTTGACGGGCGTTTTGGTCGCGGGCTGTACGTTGAATTTTGGTGCTTTCACACTCAGGGCATTGCAATTGGTTGGCTTTCATAACGTGCACTAATTGAACAAGTTAAAAATAAATTTGCGGATATATCCTGCTATTACAATCGTTTAGCGTCAAGACCCTAAGCCCTTTATTCATGCCGTTTTGGCGATAATTTTTTCACAATATGGCAGATTTCGCGCGCTTTTACCCTTCAACGGGATGCACGCTAATTATTTTAAGCCGGGCAAGCGCAGTTGCGGCAACCGCTGCCATTGTTCCCTGTGGCGCATTTTTACGAAAGTTTTACGACCTGATTGCGCGACTCTCAATGGTGCGTGGTAAATAGGTAACGTGCTGAAGTAATTAATTATTTTACCTCTCCTTTCGTACTGTCACGGCTATTTGGTCAGCCTGGCTGTTGTGGTGGAGAGCCACCACTTACTGAGGTAGGAAGTTAAAGGTGTATTCCAAGACCGTGCTGTCGACCGCATCAGCGCCAAATTCGATCATTCGGATCCGACTGAGCAGCTTAGCTTCCAGCTCTTCCTGCTTTAGTTCGCTGGATAACAGTTCGACACTGGATAAGCGCCCATCTGGCTCGATGACCAGTCTGACCTGAACTTTGCCCTGTAAACTGGGATCTTCTCGCAGCGCACGGCGGTAAATCGCATATATCCGGCTCTTGTTAGCATCCAGAACCTGGCGGATAGACTCGATGCTACGACCACCGCGCACACCATCATCGGTTGTTTGTTGTTGCTGAGCCAAGGAGGGTAAACCCGCTTCCGCCGACACGAACTCGGTGGTTTTGCGTCCGGCCAACTCACCCGCCGCACCCACATCCGTTGATAATGCTGCTGTGTTAATGCCATTGCTGGCTGTCGCACTAACTTTGCCGACAAAATTTCGCTGCGTCTGGCTTGCCTGCCCTGCCCCCTGATGTAACTCAGTTTGCGCCTGATTATTCACCTGATTCTTATTGCGCAACGCCGCCAGCGCATCGGCATGAGCCAGTACACCTGTTTGCTTCGCTTTGGCTTTCGCCTGCTCAGCCAACTCTGCTTGGGTTGGCGCGGGTTTAACCGCGACGGGCTTAGGTTTTTCCGGTTGCACTTTAGGCTCGATGGGTTTCTTTACCTCAGGCTCTGGTTCAATCTTTGGCTCCGGCTTTGGTGGTTCAAGCGGTTTGGGCGGAGGTAATTTGGCCTGCAAAATTTTGGTTAACTGCGGTGGAATACGCTCCTGTTCCAGTCGCGGACGTTCAGGTAATTCAACCCAATAGACCCAGACAGCCAGCAAACAGGTCAGCCCCAACGCTACCCAACTGATGCGGGTAAATCGTTGGTTCTCCTGCGCACTGGCTGACCAGGGGAGCTGACTAACGACTGCACTGGCCATAATCAGCCCTCACCCTGCTGTTGTTGTTCAACCGCCAGTGCAACATCCACATAGCCTGCCTGCGCACAGGTCTGCATAATTTTTTTCAGCAGAGCATAAGGAATACTTTGATCGGCCATAACAGTGATCGCTTTGACTGGTACTTCTGCGTCAGTTTGAACCGTTTGGCGGCTCGCCTGGTACTGCAACTCCTGCAACAGTGCAGGCACAATTTCCTGCCCGTCGTCCATCACTTGCTGGACAGTCGCCAATTTGCGCCCCTGCAAAATAATGTCCTGTTGATTAATGGATAACAGCAAGGTTTCACGCGCGGCGGTGTCAGCCACTGACTTTGGCAGTGTAAGTCGTTTATCGGTTTGCAATACCTGCACATCGCTGGCGTTCATCATCAGGAAAAAGACCAGAATAGTGAATATGTCCATCAACGACACCAGGCTCAATCTGGATACCTGAGACATACGCTTGTGATTGCGCTGCATGCGCTTAGCGCGGACGCTCATTTTCATGGCTGAGGCTCTCTCTGCGCGGGCGCATCACCCAGTGAAATATTCGGGAAAAGTTCGGCCTGTACTACAGAGGCGGCTACTACCTCAGGGTAGGCACGGCTGGTATCCATCAAGTTTACGATGCTTTGATAATCGATTGATGGGCTAAGTAATAAGGTGATATCACGTTTTTCCACCTGCTTGTCTTGCAGCGTGACTTTCACTTGCTTGAGTAACTCCCGCAATCCCGCGTAATCGTAATGTTCGTCCAGTTTTGGCAAGGATTTGAGTAAATAGCCCTGCGGGAAAAACACCTCGATACCGCTATCGGTCACCACCAACTCCAGATTGTCGTTCTGCAATTGCTCGGTTGATGCCTGTGCCAATGCGCTAAGCTCAGGTAACCGCAGTTCCAGCACTGTAATACGGGAAAAGACCATCATCATCAGCAACACAGGCACCAACACTATCATCAGGTTCATAAATGATGTGATATCGAGCTCGGCCTCTTGCCTGATTTTTGTCTTACGTCCCAACATAGCCGTGAGTCCAGTGCGTTATTGGTCGGATACGCGTGAGCGGGTCGATACCTGACGCGCCTTGGTGAGTAAGTTTAAAAACTTCACCCCGGCCATTTCCATGCTATCGAGAATTTCAGTGGTTTTGGTTTGTAAAATGGCATGACAGGCCAACAGTGGGATCGCAGAGATCAAGCCAAAAGCTGTGGTATTCATCGCCACTGAAATGGACTGAGACAACAGCGAGGCTTTTTCCGCCGGATCGGCATTGGCTACAGCCGAGAAGGCTGCGATCAAACCAATAATAGTGCCGAGCAAGCCCATCAAGGTTGCGATATTTGCCAGCGTTGCGAGATAAGGGGTGCGTTTTTCAAGCCTCGATGAGGCCTCCATCAGGCCCTCTTCCATGGCATATTCAATATCTTCACGGCGTTCACTGGCACCCATGCGCTCTATGCCTGCAGTCAGGATTCGGCTGATCGGCGCGTTGCGATAAACGTCGAGCCCTAACACCTGTTCAAACTGTTGCTTTAGCAGCAACGGTTCAATTTGTGCGAACGCTTTTTTATTGGTGAGCCTGGCGTGACTGAGGAACAGCCAGCGTTCCAGTGCGACCGCCAGTCCCAGCGCCAGCACCAGCGCGATAGGCAGCATAAAACTGCCACCTTCCTGAAAAAAGCGCAGTATTTCGTCCAACAATTGCATAACAATACCCTACATAAGTCATGTGGTTCTGAAACCGAGCATACTGCGTTTTCACGCCCGATAGGTTATTTGCGTTTACTGTTTGTATCGAGTTACATACCCTTGCCGCGTAATTTAGCGTTGAAATTAACTTCTCGCATAAACTGTCGGCGATTAAGTGGTTGCAGCTTTTGAATATCACTTTTCAATGTCGGATCGATAAACGGGGATTTGGCGGTTGGCGGCTGCCACGCCACGATTGACAAGACTGTGGGCTGTTGCTGATCCCCGCGAATGGTAGTTTCGAGCTTTATCGGTTCTGCCGCATCACGATTTTTTTCCTGCGTACTGGTCTCTTGCGCCAACACCAGCGCCGGCCAACATGTCAGCCAATACAGCATAGTAAGCAACGTCGGTTTCATGTTATTGCCCCTCATTTTGCAACTGCCGTTGAATATCCGTTATCCAACCGGCCAGATTCTGCTCTGCCTGGGGTACCAGTTGCTGATAACGCAGGTAATCCGCCAGCGCGCCGGATTTATCGCCTAAGTACAAATCTTTCAGAATAGCCCGGTTGAGTATTGCTGCTGCAAAGTCAGCATAGCTGGCAAGGGCCGCGTCATAATGTTGCAGCGCTTCGCGAAAACGGCCCTGATGTCGCAACAGCTGCGCCAGACGGTTACGGGCGTAGTAATTGTGGGTATTGGCGTTGATCGCGGCCAAATAGGCTTGTTCCGCAGCAGCATGTTCGCGCGCCGTCATCGCCAGATCGCCCAGCTGTAACCAGGCCATAGACAAATTGGGGTAATCGGCTACCAAGGTCTGCAATTCTCGTTCAGCCGCCGCGCTGTCGCCGTTACTTTTCAGCTTAAGCGCCTTTGTATAGCGGGTTTTAACCTGATCTGGCCACACCTGCTGCGAGGCCCGAAATGCATCATTGACATTGGTTTCGGCAATGGCCGTCTCGCTGACAGCGGGAACTGAGCTGGAGGGCGGCACTGAAGGTTCAATTGGCTGAGTAGCACACCCGGCCAGAAGCAAAGCCAACAATAGGACGACGACATTAATACAACGCATTGTCTATCTCCTGAATAATTTCATTTTTATCGTAACGCCCCGGTAGCAACTGTTTTAACGCGCTAAAACTGTTGCTAATCGCCTCGTTGTAAAGTCCCTGCCAACAGCGTTGCACGTTGACTTCGTGCAATTTTATCGCCTCGTCTTCAAACGGTAACGCCTGCTCTTCGAGCAAAAACTCGTATTCTTCCAGTTCCAGCTGGCTCAGATTGGTCGGTCTCTGGGAAGTCATTAAGTCCGCGCCCATTTGCGCATACAACGCGGCCATTTGTCCGGTCGCCAGAGTGGAAAATTGTTCAACATGGTAGCTGTCCGTCTGCTGCCACTTGCTCTGCGCAAGCTCAAACGCGCGTGTTTTCTTTGTAAGCGCTTTGTCCAGCGGCAAGGTTAGTGCGATTTGACGAAAGGCATAGCTGGCATCCTCGGCAAACTGGGTGGCACTCATGGCAGCCAACCAACGGGATCGCTCTGTAGCCTTTACGCCAGCCTGACCATGGGCCTGAATTAATTTATTCAGCCAGTAGCGGCGCTTAGCTGGCTCGTTAGAAGCCAGATAAAATTCGCTCATCCTGAACATGGCTTCGATCGCTTCGTCGAATGGCTGTGGGAATTTATGTGCATAGGTGCGGGTCAGGCTTAATGCCTTGTCGCTATCACCGTCTTTGGCAAAGTATTCCGCCGCCACCCACAGTGCCTGACGTCCTTGCTCATTGTCCTGATTCGCCAACCACACCTGTTCCAATTCAAGTGCAGCCGCACGCCACAGCCCGGCTTCCTGATAGGCGTAAATAATTTGCTCATCGATACCCTTGGCCAACGCATGGCTGGTAAAGCGTTGGCGAAAATCCGTTAACAGCGCGGCAGCCTGCGTCCACTGTTGCTGGCTAAGCTGCAGCTGCGCGGCATCGAACTGGGCCGTCACACGAATTTGCGATTGTGGTGCCAATCCAACAACCCTCAGAAAATGCTCAATCGCCTCATTGATACGCCCGGCCTGACGCGCCGTTTCACCCTGTCGATAGATGCTGGCAGCCAAACGCTCGTCAATCTGTGCAAAACGAGCGTCGTTGGGTGGCAGGCGTTCACATAAGCGCAGATAATCCTGCTCAGCCAACACATATTGCTGCAACTCGAACTGACTATTAGCACGAATTTGATGCAGACTGAGCCAACGCTCGGTTGGTAAGGATTTAACCAGCAAGAGCAAGTCGGTGGCACGCTGAATAGCTGCACTGTATTGCTGCTGCTGATACAGCTGCTGGGTTAGCTCGTACAGTACATCCGGAACCCGCGGATCATTGGCAAAATGCTGAATAAACGCCATCTGACTGTCCAGCCATTGCTGTTGCCAGGCAGACAGCTGTTGCCCTGTGGCGCTACGTTGCTGGCTGGCAGCCTGTTGCTGATAAATAAGCAAGGCCGCATAACCAGCTTCGGCGCTACGCGGATTCAGCGTCAGTTGATAGGCATAGGACTCAAACGCGGTGATCGCCTCCTGCCATTTGCCTCCTTCCAATAGGGCTTCGGCCATCAAAAAGGCATTTTCCTCTACCAGCTCAGTTTGAGGAAATGTCTGCACATATTCCTGGTACCACTGCGCAGCCTGCAAAAACAACTCGACCGCCTTTGGTTGGCTATTATCCTGAGGCGTTGCTTGAGCCGCCGGTATTGCTCTTGCCTGGCTGTGATAATGGCGCGCCAGCTGGTCGAGGTATTGTTGCAAATAGGGTGAAATGATCTGTTTAGAGCTAAGATCCAGTGTTGCCCAGTATGGACCGTTGATGCCGTACTGACCGACAAATGCCTGCTTGGCCGGTAACACCAGCGAAGGAAAATCCCCGAGCAAATAGGTATCGATTTGACGCACGAAAAACAATGGCGCTTGTGAATGGGAAGGATGCTCCGCTACAAAACCAGCGAACACGCTGGCCGCCTCGGCATAACGTTGTTCATTGAGGTACAACTGACCTAAACGCTGATACAGCAGCACATCATGTTGTGCGGGTGCGGCGCGAAAGTACGCGCGCAAGGATTCCGGCCCCTGTTGATAGGAAAACAGTAGCGCCATAATACGTAAACTGTCTTCGACAATACGTTGATCACCAGAGGATAAGGCAGCCAATTGGGCGCTTACATCCAGTTCACCCTGTACCAGCGTGTCGGGCAAACGCTGACGTAACAGATCGTTAAAACTGTCCAAAGCCGCCGGATAATTCTCCTGTTTAAACTGCGCCCAACCCAGCATATAGGCGGCGATCAGGTAATAATTGGAGTTGTCACCTTGTGCCAATACCTGTTGATAAGCCGTGGCCGCTGCCGGGTACTGCCCGCGCGCGTATAAATACTCTCCGCGGCGAAAATGCACTTCGGCCAGATACGCCGAGGTAGGAAATTCATCCACCAATTGCTGCAACGTGGTGAAGCTGTTGTCGGCCTCGCCGCGCAGTTCATAGGCTTTGGCCAATTGATACAGCGACTCCGCAGAATGCTGGTTCTGCGGGTGCTGAGTGAGTAGCTGATGATAACCTGCAATGGCATTATCTAATGCCTGAGTAAGCTGCGGCGCCTGGGCTATCTGTTCTTCAGCCAACATCATTTCTAAATCCGCCAGGCGCACGCTGATATTTTGACGTAATTGCGGGTCGTCCATGTCCTGTAACAGACGTTGATAATTATCGCGCAGACTTGGCAGGGTAATCTGCTCCAGCGGTGCGTGATCCAACGCATTTAATTCAGTGCGTAGCGCAGCCAGACGTGGTTTTTGCACGACCTCTGCCGGAGGACTACCGGCACAGCCAGTTAACAGGCTCAGGAGCAACAACAGCGGCTTAACCTTCATCGCGCGCTCCCTCAGGCTTGATCGCCTGCTGCTTGCGCAATGTCTCGTCTTGCAAACGCACGATCGCTATCTGTGCCTGTCGACGATAACGCTGCAACTGTTGCTCGGTTTCGATCAGCAACACATCCGCCGCTTGTTGCATGCGTGCCAGCAATTTGTCCTGCAAACGCTGTTGGGTCTGTTGTGCCAACAGTAATCCAGAGCGCAGCCCTGTGATACGAGCACGCTGTGCATCGAAGTGAGCACGACGGTCCATAGCCTGATAAATACTGCCAAGCCGGGTTTGCCCGGACGCCAGTAAGCTGTCCAGTGCCTGCAAATTACGCTTTCCCGCCCACAGGTTGGACGCATAATCCACCTCAGCCTGCCATAACAAAATACCGTGCAACCGCCGGATCCGAGCCCGATAACTATCGGCGTCTGGCATTTGCTGTTCGATGGCACTCAGGCGCGTATCGGCTTTGCCAATTCGTTGCAACAGCGCCTGTCCGTCATCATTTAACAGGGCCAGTGCATCTTGTTGGTGCTCGACCGTATCGAGCTGTGTCTGCAGCCCATCCCGTTGTTGCTGCAATGTCGGTAGCGTCTGCAACAGATTGTTGTGTGCCAACGCCTCACCGCGTTGCTGCGCGCTTTGCTGGCGTTCATCGATCAGTTGTTCGAACATAGTAAGTTGCTGTAACGCATACAGAACCCGTTGATCCGCCTGCTGTAGATCCGCCAGTTGCGCCACCTGCTGGCTAAACAGATCATCGGTCAGCAGGGGCATCAGCACCGGACTCAGGACATCTTCTGGCGTAGATTGGCCCTGTTGCCAGGTTTGCACGTAAGGTTGGAAAAAATCGCTTTGATACAGCTGCACACGCTCTGCCTGCAAGCGGTTGATCCATTCTGAGTACTGGCGACTAGCCTGATTCAGCGCGGTCAACGCCTGTCGTGGGGCATTTAACTTCTCATAGGCATAGGCAACTGCCAGCGGTGCTTCGTAACTTTCATGTTGATAAACCGGTTGCTGCGCCAACAGTTGCCAAATAGACAATGCCAGCTGAAACTCGCCGCGTTCTGCCGCGGCCCAGCCCCATGCCAGCATCGCCGCCTGAGTGTCGACACTGTCCTGACGAACCTGTTGATAGGCATTGATGGCGTCCTGGTGACGACCAAGCGACTGCAATAAATACCCTAAAGTTAACCATTGACGATCTTTGAGAGACGCCTGCTCTTCTGTATTGATCTGTTGCTCATCTGCACTAAACCAACCACCGCTGACCCAGTCTCCGACCCGCGAGAAAAATCCTGCATCCTCTGAGTTTGGTCGCACTTTCAACATAGACTGCAATCTGGCAACGGCATTTTGCGTTTCGCCGCGGTCGGCTTCCATCATCGCTAGGTTATAATTTAGATATTCACGGCTCAGCGCATTGACTGGGAAACGTCGGATATCAATCAGGGTGCCGCCCTGTATTTGCAGACTGGCAACCAAATACCAGTATTTGTCTTGCTGTTCTGCGTTCAACCCGGCTACCTGATTTTCCGCCACATTAGTCAGCGCGGTGCGAGCCGCCTCCAAATCTCCAAGCTGCTCGTACAGGTTGGCCAACTGAATATATACGGCAGCCTGCAGGGTTGGTTTGTCCAGGTGATCCAGTTGTTGCTTGAAAATGGCTTCTGCCTGGGAGTACAGCCCAAACTGCATACTCAGGCGGCCACGTAACAATGCAGGCTGTGCCGCTGAAGGATCAAGTTGTTGCCGATGTGCAGCGATTTCCAGCTGGGTCAATGCCTCAAAGTGATTACCCTGAAAATACTCATACAGGACTTCACCCCAACCAGGAGGCTGATCGGCCGCTCGACCACCCGAGCTTTGCGCTATTGCCAATAGCAGAATGACAACCAACCGCATGTTCACAGGGTTTACAGCTCCTCAAACAGGAATTCAGGTTGTTGCTTGCTGGCATCATCACGGATATGAATCTGCAGCGCTTTCGGGTCGTCCTGCTTGGTAAAGCTGGTGCTCACCGCACGCTTATATTCGCGCTGGTGTGGGCCGATGCCGACGAAATACGCTGTCAGTTTATGTTCGCCGCGGGCCAGATTTCCAAGATACAACTTTTGCACGCCGCCACGTACCAGGGCATTCGCCTGACGCTGAGTATACAAATGGCTGGCCACCAGCTTATCATCCAGATGCAGCTCGACCGCATCGATACGAAAATACTGACCGGCATCCATGTCCAGATACACGGCGACCTGAGTACTGGCAGGAAAGAGTAAATCCTCTTCAAGCAAATAAAGATCACGATTCAGGCTGATAACCTGTTTTTTCAGATCTTCAATTTGTGTGTTTAGCGCACTGCTTTCCTGGGCCTGCACGCCAAGGGTGAATAGCAACATCAAAGAGAGACAGAACTGTTTCATCGAGCCTCCGTCTAAAACCATAATGAAAAATATAAGCGCAGCACGTCTGCATCGAATTGGTACAGGGGTTCCTGTCCCGGCAATACGTCAGTCACTCTCACGTCGCGGAAATTGTCATAATCGAATTTCAGCCGATCATATTCGAGATTCAGACTGGCCTTACTGAGCCAATTATCGCTGCCAAACTGATATAACCAGCTGGCCGAAAAACCGACACTGACATTGCGATAACTGGCCAGTTCTTTATCTCTGGCCATAAAGTCAAACTCCGCACTGCGATTAAACAAATCACTGTAAAAATCTGCCTGATCCTGGCGGTAAAAACGACTACGCACTTCCAGCAGCCAATGGTCACCAAAAGTGTGCACATAGCCAAGCCGAGCGGTATTGGCACGTATCCCCCAGGTATCTGTAAAATATCGCCCCTCGAAAAACACCGATGCACGCCACGGAAGGTAATAATTGGCATTCATCGCTAAAGCATTGCTGGTACGCGAGCGCGGATAGCGTTCGGTTTCAAAGCGATAACCCAGCGCTGCATTGGCATCGAGGAAACGCACTGCTCGGTAAGGATTGTTGAGATAGCCCTGATCTGAAATATTTTCGAGATTCAGGCCAACGATAAGATTTTTGCTGACCACCTGGGTCAGACCCACGCTGAAGTTATGCCGCGTCGCCTGTTCGGCGAAACCTGCATCGCCGGTGCGGCGCACATCATCCTGCCCATAGGAATATCCCATGCTCAGGGTTGTTAAATCACCAAAGAAATCCTGGGTAATGCCCAAGTGCATGGTTTTGGCGTCAAAATCATTTTCACTGCTGCTGGTCACGCTGACGCTCATCAGGGTTTTATTGCGCAGGTAATCCATCCCAAGCGAATACTCGGTGCGCTCTTCCGCATAGGGACTGGCGGTGGCTTCGACATCAATTGATGCACCAGAGATACTGTCGATGTAGTAATTGGCGAACAGCGACACACTGTTGCCCACATTGGTGCGTAGCAGGATACTCGGTCCATCGATGCTAACCCCGCCACCTTCGTATCTGTGATACATGGCATCAGCCCGTTCTTCCGGCAGGACCGCCGCATTCGCTTTCATTGCGCCGCACAGAAGCCCCGCCAACAACAGCCGGCAGATCACGCTGCGAGTGGCTGAATTAATTGCAGCCACAACCGCCTCCGGCACCGCCTTCCGCCCCACGTGCACCCTCACGAGCCTGATAGACGTGGTGGATATAGTTTGCCGCAATCGGATTGCGATTCAGGCTCATAACAGGGTCGGCCAGGTTGTTACGTTCATAGGGTTTAACCCAGGGTTCGATACTGGCGCAGCCGACCAACTGAGCCAAGCCCAGCATAAAAGCGACACGAATCCAGACTTTGCGCATCAGCATACTATTCCCTCAACAATAACTTGATCGCTTTACGATATTTCTGTTCATCGCCATCCTTATAGCCGGGATGCAACAAACGCTGATTGCCATCCCGATCGACAAAAATCGTGGTGGGCATGGCTGCCACTTGATACAGACGGCTGACGTCGCTGTTCGGATCCAACAACACCGGGAAACTGACATCGATTTCATCCAGTAACTTACGGGCCTTGGCCGAGTCTTCATCGATATTCACTGCCAGAATAGTTACTCCCAGATCGCCAAACTCCTTATGCATTTGTTCGAATACCGGCAATTCTTTGCGACAGGGTGCACACCAGCTGGCCCAAAAGTTGATTAACACCACATTGCCGCGCAGTTCGGCCAGGCGCAGATTGTTACCGTCAATGGTTTTCAGGGTGAAATCTGCGGCGGGCTCGGCTGCCACCAACTGCATGGGGAGCCAACAAATGGCCAACAGGGTAAATAACATTCGTTTAAACATGGTCTGCACCTACCTTTACATCAAAAAAATAAGGTCGCACTCAGGGCGAATTCGAAATTATGCGTGAGCTTTTTGTCGCCAATAAGTTCACTGTTAAACAAGTGATCTTTGGCATGAACATGCACGGCAAAATAGTCAGTGAGCAACCAGCGATACCCCACCCCCATACTCAGGGTGAAGTGTTCGTCACCGGCAAAATCTGTACTGCCGGCCCCCAGGGTAAAATAGGTAGCCGTGTTAAATACCAGTTCATCGGTTAAAAACATCTCGCCGTTGAGGTTGTAGCCCAGCGATAAATCGTAATAACGGTACTTGCGTTCCGAATCCGTTAAGAACGGTGCGCCACCGCTTAACAATTCAAAACTGGTTTGTCCGGCGGTGGCCTGAGCGTAGTTGGCCTCGATAAAAAAGTCTTCACTCAGATGGTAGGCAGCACGTAAGCCTAGCAAGCCAGAACTTGAGAAGTCCTCAATACCTATCACCCCGCCATAGATACCCAACTCGAAATCTTCGTTGTCGATCCGCGCTTCTTTACTTGAGCGACGTTCAACCTCGGGCTCAAGCAAATCTTCCAGGCTGTCCTGTGCAAGCGATGGCTGACTGATACCAGCTAACAACATCAGAAGAATACAACGACGCCAACTTTCCATTTTTGCAGCTCCTCATTTGATTCTCTGTCGGTCAGCGCCAACAAATGTGAATATTCCAATTCCAGTACAAATTTACGCGCCAGGTAGTAACGCATGCCTAATCCCACCCCGACCACATCAGTATCCCGTTGTTCGGCCCCTTCCTGCACCAAATTGGCTCGCGGGGTCGTGCGTAATCGTCCTGCATACAGGCCCCAATGGGGCTGAATACGCCAGTCTCCCCAGGCACTGTGGTGCAAGCCCAGCAGCAATAGCTGATTTTCGGAAAAGTCGCCGAGAGCCTGGCTGTAACTGAGATCACTCCAGATATTTTCATTCCACACCCAGGTGCCACTGAACGACCAGGCCGGCGATTTTTCAAGCACACCGGCACTGACAGACACTTCGAACTGGCGTTGGCGGTAGGCATCGAAGCTGCCATTTTCGAAGGTTAGTGCCTGACCTTTTTCATCGCGGGTCATGGCGATCCCTTCATTGCTGATCCAGCCATGAATGCCATCACTGGTTTCAACCCGAAACCAGTTAGTGCGCCTGGCCAGCACGATAAGACGTTCGCCACGTTTACTGATATGAAACACCGGATACGCGCGCGCCGGACCGCTGCGTAATTCGATGAATTCGGCGTCCACCGTCACGCTTAGATCGCTGTCCTGTGCCCAGCCTGACAGGCTAAACAGCCAAAGGCACAGTATCCAGCCACGCGTTATTCTCATATCAGTCCTTAATTAAGTGGGGCGTCAAACGGGTTGTTGTAATATTGCGCACCTATATCAAGCCATTCAGCCAGTAACTTCAGTTCGGCCGCCGTTAACCAGTGTGCATGCACGCCACCATCGGCAAATACAGTAAAAAACCGTCCACTGCTCAAGGCACCATTGGCCGACATACTGGCATTCACTGTCACGTTTTCGAACACCGGAATTGGCTCACCTGCGCCATCGAGGATCAACTCACCGTCCTCGTCGGTTTCAAACACCTGATTGCCATTGGCGTCCAGTGCGGGGACGAGACGATCCTGTATCGCGCCATCTTCCAATACTTGCTCATTATCAATAAATAACAATTCACGGTAGCTCATTAGCATGTCGGCGTCTTCATTGGAGGGCACATTACGCAGATCCAATTGCGCATCTGGGACCTTCAATGAGTCGTCGGCTGCGAACATACTGTGGCAGGACGAACACGTGCGTTCTTCAACCACACTATTGTCTGCGGCCAGTAACTGTCTGGTTTGATCGAATATTGGCTGAATATGTTGCGGATAGTTGGTCACAATACGGCAGTTTACCTGCCACTGCAGCGCGCAATTCTGGCTGATTGGAATGGCGCCCTGCAAATCGGCGTAACGGTAGGCAAACGCTGTGTCGGGAGTCCGTAGCGCTGGATCGCTCCAGATATCGCTAAACTCGATGTCCGGCTTTGGATAAGATAAGCCGTTAATCCGCGTGGCGACCTCTGCCATGGTTTCGCCGGCATCGGCAAATAGGGCCGGATTGGTGTTTAGAAATGCCTGACCGGTAGTGACTGCACCTGCGTTAATCGACATAGCCTCGGCCTCAGGACGTCCATGGGCTACCGTGCTTTGCGGCGTGTGACAGCCATTGCACTGCATTTGCTCACCGGCGCGCAAATGCAACCAGTTTTCATGGCGGGCAC
>NZ_JXSY01000019.1 GCF_004329715.1 Bowmanella sp. JS7-9 | reverse complement strand
TCGGGTGCTTTTTTTTCGTCTAGCCGATGGTAACGCAGCAGCGCTGCACCTGACTACAACACCTGTTCGGCGTATTCCGCCAGACGACTGCGTACCACCCCATCCAGACTGATAGTGGCGCTGCCGGAGAAGTCTTTAAATTTCTCCACCAGATACGTCAGTCCCGATGTTAGCGGCGACAAATAGTTACTGTCGATTTGCGCGAGGTTACCGCTGCAGACAATCTTGGTGCCCTGCCCACAACGGGTGATGATGGTCTTGAGTTGCGACGCAGTAAGGTTCTGACACTCATCCAACAGAACAAAGGAGTTCTGAATGCTGCGGCCGCGCATAAAGTTAATCGACTTGAACTGAATATTGGCCTTTTCCATGATGTAATTCATCGAGCTATGAGAATTCACATCATGTTTATGCAGCGCCTCCAGCGAGTCGGTAATTGCGGCCAGCCACGGCATCATTTTCTCTTCTTCGGTACCTGGCAGGAAACCAATGGATTCGGCAATTTCCGGGGTGCTGCGCGTCACGATAATCTTGTCGTAAAGCTTATCCTCAATCACCATTTCCAGTGCAGCCGCCAGCGCCAACAGAGTTTTACCACTACCGGCAGGACCGGTCAGAATCACCAGATCTATATGCGGATCCAACAAGGCATGCAGCGCCATGGCCTGGCCGATATTTTTCGGCGTAATTCCCCAGGCATTGCGCGACATCATGCGTTCAAATCCTAAGTCGAGAATATCCAGATGCTTATCATCCATGCCCTCAACCATGCCGGCAAATTCGCGCTCTTCATCAATAAAATATTCATTGATGTAGGCTTCTGGCAGCACAGAGCGCTCAACCGTATGAATGGTATCGCGCCCTTCGCTACGGCTTTCCACCGATTTGATTTTGTCCCAGAAGCGGCCGGGGAATTCGTGATAACCGCGGCTTAAATACTTAATGTCTGAAATCAGCTGGTCAGTGCGGTAATCCTCCACATTAACCATGCCGGCACCTTTGGCTTTAAGGCGCATATTAATATCTTTGGTAACCAATACCACCTGACGAGGGGCTTTATGAGATTGCAGATACAACGCCGCGTTGATAATACGATTGTCGTTTTCATTACTGGTAAAGACACTGTTGGCTTTACTCATATTGTAATCGGCATAAATCGATAAGCGTCCGGTCGGCGCGGCTTGCCCGGACCCCAACCCTTCCAGCGTCACCCCTTCAATAATCTGCTCCGGGGTGGCATCGTGCAGGGCATCTTCCATGGCCCGGATTGAAATGCGTGCGTCGCGGGACACGTCTTTTTTGCTGTCTTTTATGTGGTCAAGTTCTTCCAGAACCGTCATGGGAACCACAACGTCGTGTTCTTTAAAGGAGAGAAAGGCAAAAGGTTCGTGTAGCAGGATATTGGTGTCGAGAACGTAGATTTTCCGATCACTGACTTTTTTTCTTGGCATTCGCAACTCCGTCTAGCTGACTATGGCCAACGTGCCCGCCTGGCAGAAAGAAAAGTTGCTGGCGAACATCCGGCGCCTGTGGGTGAGCCCATCGTTTTGCTCACAACACCACCTTACTCTGGTTTTTTTTTCGATGCATCCGATTTTTTGTTGCAACTTTTTGACATTCACCTGCGCTTCAGTCAACCCCAGTTGGCCAGCTGCACAGTTGCTGAGCAAACAGGCCGGATTAGTCCGTTTTTACTGGCTTTCGCCCTACCGTTTGTGCCGATTTAGGCTATACTCCGCCCCCCGCAAAAAGATGAGTGAAGTTATGCATTTTTCCCCCGGACAGCGTTGGTTCAGCGACACAGAATCCGACTTAGGTCTCGGCACCGTTATCGAAGCCAATAACCGCCAGGTTTCCATTTTATTTCCATCAAACGGCGAAGTGCGTGTATACGCCACGGCCAGTGCCCCTTTAACCCGCCTGACATTGCAACCCGGTGATGTGGTGGGAAGCCATCAGGGCTGGAACCTGGAAATCGCAGATATCCGTGAGCAGGGAAATTTGTTTATTTTTTACGGCACACGCACCGACAACGGCGAGCAAGCCGAGCTGCGTGAAACCTTGATTGACCATCAGTTAAAGTTAAGCAAACCGCAGCAACGCCTTTTCAGTGGCCAGTATGACAGCCCCAAGTGGTTCGATTTGCGTCAACAGTGTTTGCAATACCAATTTAATCATTCCACGTCACCATTGCTGGGCTTTGTCGGCGCTCGGGTAGATTTGATCCCGCATCAGCTACATATCGCCCGTAGTGTCGGGCAGCGCCATGCCCCAAGAGTATTGCTGGCCGATGAGGTCGGCTTGGGTAAAACCATCGAAGCCGCGCTGATTATTCATCAACAGGTATTAAGTGGTCGCGCCAGCCGTATTTTAATCGTGGTGCCCAACTCACTGGTCCACCAATGGCTGGTTGAAATGCTGCGCAGGGTTAACCTGAGTTTCTCAATTTTTGATGAAGAACGCCTGGAAGCCGTGGCAGAGGAAGGGGGTAATCCGTTCGAAGATGAACAACGGGTGATCTGTAGTCTGGATTTTCTGACCCACAACAGCCGTTATTACCAGCAGGCGCTGGAAGCCGACTGGGATCTGATGGTAGTCGATGAAGCGCACCATTTACGTTGGTCAGAGGGCGAACCATCACAGGAATATTCTGTGGTCGAAGGTCTTGCACGCAAAACCCCGGGCGTACTGTTATTAACTGCAACACCGGATCAATTAGGCCACGAGAGCCACTTTGCCCGTTTGCGTTTGCTCGACCCGAAACGTTTCCACAGCTACAAAAAGTTCATCAAAGAGGAACAAGGCTATACCAAGCTGGCGAAAGCCATTGAGCCCCTCCTGAGCGGTGAGGTACCAAACGAAAAGCAATTCAAAGCCATTGCACCGTTTGTCGGCAACCAAACCGAGCTAATGGATAATCTGGACGAGGCCAAGGCCCGTGAGCATTTAATCATGCATATTCTGGACTGCCACGGCACCGGCCGACTGTTATTCCGTAACAGCCGTGCAGGAATCAGCGGATTTCCGCAGCGCCAGCTATGTAAGTACCCACTACCCATGCCTGCACATTATCAGGCGATGGAAACGAATGACCTTAACCTGTTAATGACCCCGGAGCGCGACAGTCGCTTCGCTAACACCTGGCTGCAGTTTGACCCAAGGGTTGAATGGCTGGTTACGCAATTAACCGAATTGCGCCCGAATAAAGTGCTGTGTATTTGTGCACATGCACGCAGCGCTATGCAATTAGCCGATTTACTCAAAACCAAACATGCTGTCCGTGCTGCCGTTTTCCATGAGGGCATGAGCATCGTCGAACGGGATAAAGCAGCCGCGTATTTTGCCCAGCAACAAGACGGTGCCCAGGTGCTGATCTGTTCTGAAATTGGCAGTGAAGGACGCAATTTCCAGTTCGCCCACCATATGGTGCTGTTTGATTTACCCCTGGTACCTGATTTGCTGGAACAGCGCATCGGCCGACTGGATCGCATTGGCCAACGCTTTGATATTAAGATTCATGTGCCCTACTTTGCGCGCTCAGCGTCGAAAGTACTGCTGGATTGGTATGAAAAAGGCCTGCAGGCCTTCGAGTTTACCTGCCCGACCGGGAACGCAGTGCACGAGCAAGTTCAGGAACAGTTGCAACAGGCGCTGCTCAATCCACAGGATGAAACTATGCTCAATGAGCTGATCGCCCAGACCGCACAATTGCACCAGCAATTTAAGCAACAGTTAGAACAAGGGCGCGACAAGTTACTGGAGCTGAATTCCTCGGGTAAAGGACAAATTGAGTCATTTATCAAACGTATTCAGGGTCAGGACGAGAACGGTCGTCTGGCCGACTTTATGACCAGCCTGTTCGACGCAGTGGGTGTGATTCAGGAAGAAAAAGACGAGCACAGCTACCTGTTGCGTCCCGGTGAATCCATGCTAAGTCAGCTGCCTGGTCTGGATGAAGAGGGCATGACCATTACCTATTCACGTAAAGCCGCGCTCTCTATGGAGCAAATCCAGTTCCTGACCAATGACCACCCAATGGTGCAGCACGCCATGGATATGGTACTGATGGAGCCGGTGGGCAAAAGCTCCATGGCGCTGACGAAAAATCGTGAACTGCCGGTGGGGTATTTCTGGCTGGACTGTTTGTTTGTGGTCAGTTGCAACGCTGCCCGTCATTTGCAGCCTGCGCGATTCCTGCCGCCTACTCCAGTGCGTATTTGCGTGGACATCAATGGCGTGGTGGATGCGCCGCAGTTTCAGGGATTACGTAAGGTAAATAAACAAATCGGCAAGCAATTACTGGCCGCCCTGCAACCACAAATTCAGCAGTCACTGGAGCACGCCATCAGCGCCGGCGATACCGAAGCAGAGGATGTACGTATTCATGCTCAAAATGATATGCAGCGCATCCTCGGCGATGAATTACAACGGCTAAAAGCGCTGGCTGAATTGAACCCCGCGATACGCGAGGAAGAAATCCACGCGCTGGCCGAGCAAATTGCGCTATTGGATGTGGAAATCAATCAGGCTAAAGTAGAGTTAGAAGCGGTTCGACTGATTGTGAATACTCACCAATAATGGCGCTGTTGCATTACGCCCCACCCTTATCGCCTTATCTGACGATTTTGTACCAGGATGATGACATCCTGGTACTGAATAAACCGTCGGGTTTGTTAAGCGTACCCGGCAAAGCCCCCGAGCATCAGGACTCATTGCAACGTCGTGTGCAGCGGGTCTTTCCGACCGCCACGGTGGTGCATCGTCTGGATATGGCCACCTCGGGCATTATGCTGATGACGCTGAATATGGCGGCTCATCGCCACATTTCCCGTCAATTTGAAACTCGCCAGACGGATAAACGCTACTTAGCCAGGGTGTGGGGCCATCCGGCAGAGCCACAGGGCAGCGTTGATTTACCGCTAATCTGTGACTGGCCAAATCGCCCCAAGCAGATGGTCGATTTTGAGCGGGGCAAAAAAGCACTGACCCATTATCAGGTATTGTGGCGCGACCAGCACAGTGCGTTGGTTGAGTTAAAACCTGTTACCGGACGCTCCCATCAGCTACGCGTGCACATGCTTAGCCTGGGCTGCCCGATCCTGGGTGACAAACTATATGCGCACCCTCAAGCCCTCGCAGCCGCACCGCATTTACAATTACACGCCGCCGAACTTATGCTGGAACATCCCACAACGGGCGAGTCCATGTGCTTTCGTTGCCGGCCACCATTTGCCCATCAAGTCCCGACAGAATTTACCGATAACCTCTGACAGAGGTGAAAGATGCGTAGCATACTGATTTTATTGTGCTTAGTGAGCCTGTATACACAGGCCACGACACGGGAAGAGCTTAACCAGATGTTGCGTTGGCAGCATGCTGGTGACGACTACATCAGTATTTCTGCCGGCGACAAAGAATTACTGGTTTTACGTCAGACCTTCACCAGTGTGCAGCAATTGGGTGTAGTTATTTTGCTCAACGAAGAGGGCGAGTCTGCGGCCGGACGATTACAGTGGATGGCGGACTCATTGAATCAGGCGGGTTGGACAACCTATAGTCTGGCCTTGCCACGCGTCTACTTCCCTCCCCCTCAGGATGAACAGAGCCAAAGTGCGACGTCATCCGCGCCAGACATACCCGAATCATTGGCAGGCTTTGCTTGGCAAGCCGGCATGCCCGACAATCAATTTGCGCTGCAAGAGGCACTGCTTATCGAACAACTGCAGGCGCTACGCAACCAAATTGGTGATTTCAAAGGATTCTTAATGGTTATCAGTGAAGGTGTCAGCGCCGCCTGGATGACCAAACTCATCGCAGAAAATCGCTTCAATACCGATGCGCTGGTCGCCATTGGTCCATACTGGCCACATCAGCAATTTAATCAACAGATCCCCACTCTGGTCCGACAGTTGAGCACTCCATTGCTGGATATTCAGTCCGATCGTTTCAACAGCTGGTCAATGATGACCAGTGAAAAACGTCAAATCGCCGCCCGGCAAACCTTCAAAGTCTATTATCGCCAGCGTCATATCAGTGGGCTGGATACAAGCCAGCCAGCGCAATACAACTGGCTGGCAAAAGAAATTCATGGATGGGTCAGAAGTCTCGGTTGGTAACTGACCCTTGTTCAGAAATAAATTCTTTGTTTACAATGGCCTAGTTACAAATATGTGACAGACCACAGACAAACTCCAATCGCGGGCTATACTCTAGCTGTTTTCCGTTATTAACCGTGCGCTGTGCAAAGACAAAACAACCATAAGATGACTTTCTGAGCACCTGGACATTGTGAACATTAAACAGTTTATTAATCAAAAAGCCCCGCAGTTGGCGTATTACCTAAAAGGGTTCTGGGAACAACGCATTCCCTATCGCGAACTGGATCTGTACTTCTGGGATACCCTTGAAGAATGGCATCAACATGCGGTGCGCCCTGACTACCCTTACACCCAGAAAGAACGGGTGTTTTGGCACGTATTGCACCAAATGCATTTCTGGCCGGAAGATACCTTATCCAATGACCGTCATTTAAAAGATGAACTGTCTGTTTGTCTGCAGTTTCTGGAAGACGAGGGCTATTACTGTCCACTGGATTGCATAGGTATTCGCCCCTAGGCTTGACCGCCCCATCATCACATGGCCAAATGGCCTTTTAATCACTGCGGATACGTCGTGCGTCATCCTATTTCGTTATTCTTTAGCCGCCCTCTTCTCAGTATCTTTGTTTTCGGTATCGCCAGCGGCTTTCCCTGGGTCATGATTGGCTCAGTAATGAGCGCCTGGTTACAGGAATCCGGCCTAACCCGTAGTGCCATCGGTTATTTTGGTGCGGTGTTTGTGGTGTATTCGGTGAATTTTCTGTGGTCCCCGCTGATTGACCGTGTTCGGCTCCCCCTCCTCGCCCGCGCGTTGGGACAGCGACGCAGTTGGATTTGGCTGATGCAGGTTTGTATTGTTCTGGGTTGTCTGGGTCTGGCGGGCGTCGATCCCAGCCA
>NZ_JXSY01000018.1 GCF_004329715.1 Bowmanella sp. JS7-9 | reverse complement strand
GGCGGGCGTCGATCCCAGCCACTCTTTACAACTGGCCGGCCTGACCGCACTGAGCATTGCCCTTGCATCTGCCACTCAGGATATTGCCATCGATGCGTTTCGCATCGACAGCATCGCCGAGGATCATCCGGAGCAGCAGTCTGCCGCCTCCGCCATGGCCACCTCAGGATGGTGGACTGGCTATGCGGGCCTCGGCGCCATTCCGTTTTTTCTGGCCGATGATATCGGCTGGTCTAATGTTTATCTGTTATTGGCTGCCATTATGGTAGTGATTTCTCTGCTCGGTTTTATCGCCCACGAGCCGTTATCTAACCGCAATGCGACCTTTGCTGCCGTGCAGCAAAAATATCAGGATGCCGTCAAAGGACACCATCCACGAGCTTTAGCTATGCTGCTCGGCGTATTGCTGATTATTGCGGCTATCATGCTCAATGTGTTCGCTGCGCCGTTGTTTGCTTATCAACCGCAGGTAACTGCCGTGGTTGTCGTCGCTATCCTCGCGATGATTTTCCATTCGCTGAACCGAATCCTGGCCAACAGTAACCAGGCAGTCGATTCGATTACTCAGGCCGAGCAGGTTGTGGCCTGGATACTGTCTACGCTGGTTGAGCCATTACGCGATTTTTTCAAACGAAATGGCGTGGCAATGGCGCTGGCACTGCTTAGCTTTGTGTTGCTGTTTAAGCTCGGCGAGGCGTTTCTGGGTCGTATGTCTATTGTCTTTTACAAAGAAATTGGTTTCAGTAACGAAGACATTGGCGCTTATTCCAAATTACTCACCTGGCTGGTAACCGTCGTCGCATCAGTGATCGGAGCGGCCATTACGTTACGCATTGGCCTGATTAAAGGCCTGGTGATCGGCGGCGTCTCCATGGCCGCCAGTAATCTGCTTTTTTCCTTAATGGCAATCACCGGTCCGGATAAGACATTACTGGGCATCACCATTGTCATCGATGGGTTTACCGCCGCCTGGGGTACTGTGGTGTTTATGAGTTTTATCAGTGCTTTGTGCAATCGGGCGTTTACTGCCAGCCAATACGCCTTGCTGGCCAGCATTGGCACGTTGGGAAGGGTCTCGTTGGGCGCCTATAGCGGTGTAATGGTCGATGCACTGGATGGTGACTGGGCAATATTCTTTGTGATTACCGCCCTGATGATCATCCCCAGCATGTGGTTGTTATACCTGATTCGGCACAGGCTTAAACCTTTACTGGGTATGGACTAGGCTGCGCGCTGCACCTGATTTCGGCCGCCACGTTTGGCGTTATATAACGCCTTATCAGTGAGTTCGACCCACTCCATGTGGTTATTGAAACGGGTCTGATATTCACACACGCCCACACTAATGGTGAAGTCGATTTCGGTACCCTCATACACTGCCGGTCTGAGCGCAGCTTTACGACGCAGGCGTTCGGCTACCAGCATGGCCTGTTCACCGTCGGTATCCGGCAATAAAATCACATATTCTTCACCACCGAAGCGCCCACAAATGTCGGTTTCGCGGGTTGTGCGTCGAATGATTTCGGCCAGATACCGTATAACCTCATCACCGGCAGGGTGACCATAGGTGTCGTTGACCTGCTTGAAATGATCAATGTCCAGCATGATCAAACTGGAACTGGTGTTACTGCGTCCCAGTCGCTTGTATTCATTGACACAACATTCTTCCCAGAAACGTCGGTTGTTCAGTCCGGTCAGGCCATCGATACGACTGATACGCTTGAGCTTAACGTTAGCTTCTTCAAAACGTTGGCGGCTAACCACTTCATCGGTGACGTCATACACCACGATACAGATTGATGTCACCACGCCATGCTCGTCAACCAATGGAAACAGACTGACATTCTGATGCATATATTCTGAGGCGGATGTGACCGGTCGTGAGGCACTGAAACGGAACAGATAGGGACGTTGCTCAGCAATGATGTAGGCCGGGGTGTTGAGTTTAAACACCGGCGCGACTTTGCTTTTAAACCAGTTTTCATTGATTTCGCTGAATAATCCAAACAGATTCTGCCCCACAGCCAGGCTATCGGCGATATTGCTGTGACTCTGCATAAACTGATTCCACACCCGAATGGTGTAGCTTCGATCAATCACCACCAGGCCAACTTCCAGCGAGCCCAGCATATATTGCATCAGCTGCGAATTAATAGGTGCCGGTACGCTCATAACGTCTCCCGCACGATAAACTGAGTAATGGATCAATGGCGTCACTGGGGAATAACAGCAGCAAATCAAACTGAATATCGTGATTTTCAATGCTGTAACCAATTTCTGTGGCCAATAATCGGGTCCAACGTGAAACGTTGGACTCCAGCATTTGTTCTAAATCACAATGACGACCGAGAATGCTGGGATGGCTACGATTAAAACGGGTATTAAGCTGCTCCGCCAGCGCATTTAAACAGGCGCCGACCAGAATATTCGACACATCCATCAGGGCCTCGATTTCCAGCTCCTGACAGTCGCTGTCATGTTGATAGTTCAATAAATTGATCAGGCTTTCAAAGCTGGTTTCATTGAAGATGACCAACGCTTCGCCCTGTAGACCAACACTGGAAAATCCCTGCGAGACGGCAGAGACATATTCACTCTGCTGAATCTCTTCAATTGCCATACGCAATTCATTGGATTCAATCACATTGACGTTAGGTACAGGTAAGCGAATAAACTCATCAAATAGCTCGGCCAGTTTCTCACCGGCGCGCCCCATGGCCACGTTAGCCACTTCGCGATAAGCATCGATACGATCTTCTTTGCTGGTCGGCATATCCTGACTCGCAGGCTTGACCGCCGCCTCGCCAGTATACAATCCGAATTGACGCAGAATTTCCATCAGACGCGAGTTGTCTACCGGCTTACGTATGAAGTCCAGTGCGCCCAGCTTCAGCATGCGCTCACGGGCCTGACTTTGCACATCACCGGACACCACAATCACCATACAGGGCAAGTCCTGCTCTTTGATGATTTGCATGGTTTGGTAGCCATCCATCACTGGCATATTTAAGTCGAGGAACACTACATCCCCTTTACCCGCTTTAATTAGCTCCAGCGCCTCGGCACCATTTTCAGCAAAGCTGATCTCCACATCCCAGCCAGCGGGGATGCTGTTCGCCATTTGCTTACGTGCAAAGCGCGAGTCATCGCAAATTAACACGGGTAAAGACATTGTTGTTGCCCTATTTATTATCGTTTTTATTAGATGGCTACAGGTGCTTTTATGTGTGGATGCGCCTGATAATTAACCAGTTCAAAGTCATCATACCTGAAAGAAAAAATATCGGTAACCTCTGGGTTAATCTTCATTTCTGGCAGCGGATACGGTTCGCGACCCAATTGAGTTTCCACCTGCTCCAGATGGTTGAGGTACAGGTGTGCGTCACCGAAGGTGTGCACAAAGTCTCCAGCCTGCAGGCCACATACCTGCGCCATCATCATGGTCAACAAGGCGTAGCTGGCAATATTAAATGGCACACCGAGAAAAATATCGGCACTGCGCTGATAAAGTTGACAGGACAACTTGCCGTCCAACACGTAAAACTGAAAAAGCGTGTGGCATGGTGGTAGTGCTTGCTTACCCTGCGCCGCGTTATCTTTTGGCGAAAAACGGGTATCCGGCAACACCGCAGGATTCCAGGCACTGACGATCAGACGGCGGGAATCGGGGTTGCTCTTAATCTGCTCAACCACATCGCGGATTTGATCAATCACTTCTCCATTGGGGCCTTGCCAGCTGCGCCACTGAGCACCATAAACCGGACCCAGTTCGCCCTCATCCGTTGCCCATTCGTCCCAAATACTGACACCGTTTTCTTTCAAATAGGCAATATTGGTCTCGCCCTGCAGAAACCACAGCAATTCGTGAATAATGGAACGCATGTGGCATTTTTTGGTGGTCACCAACGGAAACCCTTCACCCAGATCAAACCGCATCTGATAGCCAAATACACTTTTAGTCCCGGTACCTGTGCGGTCTTGTTTCACAATGCCGGTGTCGCGCACATGGCGCATCAAATCCAGATACTGTTTCATGCAGATGCCTCGTTATGTTTTTTATAAGCACGCAGCATCAGATAGCTGCCCAGAATAATCATCGGAATACATAGCGCCTGACCTTGCGTGATCCATTCGCCATATAGGCTACGCACCTGTTCTTCAGGTTCACGCACATATTCGACCAGGAAGCGTAAGATGCCATACGCCAGTAAAAACAGTCCGGATACCGCTCCGCGCGGCCGCGGTTTAGATGAATACCACCACAGCAAGGTAAATAATACTAAGCCTTCGGTAAACGCCTGATAGAGCTGAGACGGATGGCGCGGCAAGTTGTCCACATGGGGGAAAATCATCGCCCATGGTACATCCGTGACACGCCCCCACAATTCACCGTTGATAAAATTACCGATTCGCCCTGCACCCAAGCCAATTGGTACCAGCGGCGCAATAAAATCTCCCAGCGCCAGTAATGGCATTTTGGCCTTACGCGCAAATATCCACAGCGCAAGAATCACACCCAGCATACCGCCGTGGAACGACATACCGCCCTGGTCGACGCGAAACAGGTAAACAGGATCTGCCATAAAATGCGCAAAATCATAAAACAAAACGTTACCAACACGCCCGCCGACCACTACGCCCATAAAGCTGTAAAACATCATGTCACTGAGTTGGTCTTTGCTCAGATGGGTGCGATGCAAACGGGTTTTGGCCAGTACAAACGCGGCAGCGAAGCCAATCAGATACATCAGGCCATACCAACGGATCGCCAGTGGCCCATAAATGTGAACAATCACCGGGTCGATTTGCGGAAAAATAAAATACTCATGCATAACGCGTTATCCCAAAAGCATGCGCAGGCCAACGATGACCAGAAACATGGCGAAAATCTTTTTTAATTGTTGTGTGGGCAGACGATGAGCCAGCCAGGCACCAATCCGGGTTGTGAACATAGACGTCAACACGATCCCGGCAGTGACAGGTAAAAAGACAAACCCCAACGCCCCCTGAGGTAAATCCGGATGATGCCAGCCGCCGACAATATAACCGACCGTACCAAAGATTGCGATGACCACACCGCCCAGAGAAGCGGTGGCAATCGCGGTTTGCATCCGTACCTGATACCACACCAGTGCTGGTACCAGCAGCGCACCGCCACCAATGCCCATTAACGCCGAAATCGTTCCCACCACGTTGCCAATGCCAAATAACTTAGTGGCGCTGGCCTGATTGCTGGATTGACGATTGGCCAGAAAGGCCATCTTGGCAGCTATCACCAGTACCATGATGCCAAAGAATGATTTCAACCAGGTGACAGGTAATTGGGTGGCCAGCCAGCTACCAAATATTGCGCCAATCGCCAACCCCATCGCCGTTTTAGGCACAATTCCTTTTTGCATATGCCCCAGACGGGCATGCGCCCACGCGGAAGAAGCACCGGTAATCACAATGGTAGAAAGCGACGTACCGATGGCCAGTGGCATCAATACATCGGCTTGTACATGGGCATAATGCGGCAACAGATACAGCATGGCAGGTACGATAAGCAAACCGCCACCAATACCCAGCAAGCCGGCAAACACCCCAACAACGGCCCCCAGGGCAAGACAAAACGTCAACAACGCTGCCCAATCAGACATGACCTATTCCTGTAATTATTTGCCCGCGCGGACTAAGCCGCCTAAGCCCATTAATTCTAATTCCATATTGACCGCATCACGCACATGCACGCCATCAGGCATGGCCAGCACCAATTCCAGTAACTCGCGAGCGCGCACGATATCAGTGCTACGAGCCAGCCATTTGATTTTCAGCAGACTATGGCTGTTCATGGATAAATGCCGATAGCCCATGGCCAGCAACAGTAATGCCCCGCACGGTTCACCGGCCAACTCGCCACACACAGTGACAGGCTTATGCACGGCATGGGACTGCTCGACGATAAATTTCATCGCCTGCAACACAGCTGGATGATAGGCATCGTATAAGGCGGACACCCTGGGGTTGTTGCGATCCACAGCGAGCAGATATTGGGTCAGGTCATTACTGCCGACCGAAAAAAAATCCACCCTTTGCGCCAGTTGTGGGATTTGATAAAGCACCGCTGGAACTTCCAGCATCACGCCAATTTGCGGCATATACAGTGTCTGACCGATTTTATTCAGTTCATCAGCCACTTCAAAATAAGCCTGGCGAATCAATCGTACGGACTCATCCACCTCGCCAACTGAGGTGATCATCGGCAACATGATGCGCAGATTTTGTAAGCCTGCACTGGCTTTAAGCATAGCGCGCACCTGCACCAGAAAAATTTCCGGGTGATCCAGCGTCAGGCGAATACCGCGCCAGCCCAGAAACGGGTTTTCTTCATGAATAGGTAAATACGGCAGCGGTTTGTCGCCACCCACATCCAGTGTGCGCATGGTAATGGCTTTATCTGGCTGAACGCTCAGCATTGCCCGGTATAATTCAACCTGTTCGTTTTCAGAGGGGAACCGCTCACCCATCATAAAGGGCACCTCGGTTCGGTACAGCCCTACCCCTTCATCCACTCCCGATTGCTGTTGTTCGAACTCCACAGCCAGGCCGGCATTAATCAACAAAGATACTTTCTGACCACAACGGGTCTGGCAGGGTAAGTCCGACAGGGTTTTCAGATGTTCGGTTAGCTCTGACTCTTCCCGTGCTAATGCCTGATATTCACTAAGAATCGCTTCACTGGGGGCAACGATAATTTCGCCGGAATAGCCATCAATGACCAGTGATTTGCCTGCCAGCATAGACACAGGCACATCGGTTAACCCCATTACCGCAGGTAAACCCATGGCTCTGGCCATAATCGCAGCGTGGGAATTCTGAGAGCCGCGCATCGACACGATACCGCACAATTTTTGCCGCGGATATTCGGCCAGCATCGACGCTGAAACTTCTTCAGCAACCAGAATAATTCGCTCCGGCAGGCACACATCCGCGTCCTGCATGTTAAGCATATTCACCAGAATCTTATCACCCACGTCGACCACGTCGACAGCGCGTTCACGCATGTAGGTGTCTTCCATGGATTGAAACTGCTTGGCGTATTGCTCCACCACCATTTTCAGACCCGATGCCGCATTCCAGCCCATTTCGATATGCGCCTCGACCTCATAGCCCAGGCTGCTGGCGTCGAGTAGATGATGATACAAGTCGAAAATGGCATGCACATCCTGCGGCAGGCTTTCACGCATGCGCTCAGCCATCTCCCTTACCTGAATCCGGGTTTGCTTAACCGCGTCTCGGTACAACTTGCGTTGCCCTTCAATGTCATCACTGCGGGTCAGAGTGTAATTGGCCAGCGTGGCCTGGCGATTGGCCGATACACCGATGCCTATGCCAATGCCTTCAGCACCAGGCACACCACGTAAATGGGTTTGGAATGTGGCGCGCGGTAGCAGAGCATGAGTATCCAGCGCACCGCGGGCTTCCGAATGGACAATGACCAGCGCGATTTGCGCGGCAAGGGTGACTAAAAAAGCTTCTTCATCTTCATTAAACAGGCGCCGAGCCTGCTGCTGGAGGGTTATTACCCCCAGTACTTTACGTTGATGAATAATCGGCGTACCCAGAAACGCGTGGTAGGTCTCTTCTTTTACTTCCGGGTAATGTTTAAAGCGGGGGTGGGATTGTGCATCCTCAATATTGATGGGTTCTTCACGTTGGCCAATCAGGCCGATGAGCCCCTCAGAAAAGCCTATAGCGACGTTACCGACCGCACTTTTTTCAAGACCCTCTGTTGCTTTGAGCAAAAACGCCTGTTGCTCGTAATCGGCCAGATATATCGAGCAACAATCGACTCCCATGGACTGCTTAACGCGTGTAGCAAGCAGCGTCAGCGCATCGTTGAACACGAGCGTCTGATTTACTTCCTGCACAATGCGTTTAAGCGTACCTAACATGAATGTCTGCGACGTTTCCGTTGTGAACGATGCTGGCGATTTGGTTTAGGCTGCGGCGCTTGCTGGGTCATGACCACAGGTGCAAACTCCTTCATCACCCGACGATAAACATCCCGTTTAAACGACACCACATTACGAACCGGATACCAGTAACTCACCCAGCGCCATCCATCGAATTCTGGGTGCCCACTTTTTAATACATCCACATCTTCATCTGCACATGTGAGTTGCAGCAAAAACCACTTTTGTTTCTGGCCAATGCAAACAGGGTTACTGCCCTGCCGAATCAGGCGCTTGGGTAATTTATATTTTACCCAGTTTTTGGTCACTGACAGAATTTCCACGTCTTTGGGTTCTAGTCCCACTTCCTCGTGTAATTCCCGAAACATGGCCTGTTCAGGCGATTCACCCTGGTCGATCCCGCCTTGCGGAAACTGCCATGAATGCTGCCCATAACGTTTAGCCCAAAAAACCTGCCCAACCCGGTTACAAATCACTATGCCGACATTCGCACGGAATCCTTCGGCATCAATCACTTGAACTCCCGGAGAGTTAAAATTGCGTATGACCGCATTCTTTCACACAACGCTACAACTGGCAATCTGGCCTGCGCTTACTGCATAATATCTATTCCTGACCAGAAGCACGCCCTAACCCGCTGATTTATAGAGATTTTTAATGCAACCACCAACAAACCCACCGGCCAGTTTGGATGATTTGATGCAGCGCGTAGTGCAGATTGCTGGTTTTACCCTTGGCGAATTAGCCAGCCTGGCAGACTTAAAGGCGCCCGCCAACCTGCGTCGACATAAGGGCTGGGTGGGCCAGTTGATTGAATTGTGGTTAGGAGCCGAGGCTGGCAGCCAGCAAACTCAGGACTTTGCGCAATTGGGGGTAGAACTCAAAACCTTACCGGTGGACGAAAGCGGATCGCCACTGGAGACCACCTATGTGTGTTATGCCCATCTCACCGGGATTGCCGGGCTGAACTGGCAGCAATCGAATGTACGCAATAAATTATCCCGCGTACTATGGATTCCTGTGCAGGGCAGTCGCGATATCCCGCCCGCCCTGCGCGTCGTCGGTAACGGATTTTTATGGCAACCAAATAACGACGAGGAACAGGCACTGCGCAGCGATTGGGAAGAAATCATGGATTTCATCTCGCTCGGTCAGGTAGAAAAACTCACAGCCCGGCAGGGTGAAGTGATGCAAATTCGCCCAAAAGCCGCTGACGGACGCGCATTGACCGATGCCATCGGCCCGGATGGCAGCATTATCCAAACCCGACCCCGGGGATTTTATCTGAAAAAGTCCTTTACCAAAGCGATCCTGCAACGCCAGTTCAACGAATAACAGCCAAAAGGTAGCAAACAATCCCCGGCACGATAAGCACTGACGGATTGCAACGAATCTATGCTACCGTGGCTATGTTGTTGTTTTTCATACAGGCAAACCGGTGCAGTACATCACCTCGTTATTTAATATTCCCGCAGACTCCCTGCTAATCGATGGTCAATACAGTCTGCCACTGGTGCTGCTGTCCGTGCTTATCGCAGCCTTTTCGTCGTTTATGGCGCTACAGATTTGCTCGCAGTTGCGCGATAGCTTCAGTGCCATGCGTCGCCGAGTCATCTTGTTAACCGGCAGTATCGCCCTTGGCGGCGGCGTATGGGCCATGCACTTTATTGGCATGCTGGCGTTTGAATTGTGCACGGATGTGGAATACGACGGCTTGATCACCGCATTGTCAGTATTGCCAAGTATTGCGGCTTCGCGAGTGGCACTGGGTCTGATTTCCAGACAGCAGATCAGCTTCCCGCAGTTATTGCTCGGAGGCGTATTAGTCGGTGCCGGGATCGGTACCATGCACTATGCCGGTATGGCCGCAATGCAAATGGCGCCCCTGCTTCGCTACGACCTGAGCATATTTCTGGTGTCGATATTGGTCGCCGTCACGTTGGCAACACTATCGCTGTGGATCCGGTTTGCGCTGAGTGCGCTGACTTCACGTTTTAATCTGCTGCAAACCAACCTGCTGGCAGGTCTGATCATGGGCTGCGCTATCGCTGGCATGCATTACACCGGCATGGCCGCCGCGCGCTTTGTGCGCCCACCTGGGCTGGAATTATCAGCGCAAACTGCACATATATCGTGGATTTTGGCCATCGCCGTTACCGTGTTCACGGTTGCGATTATCAGTCTGGTGCTGGTCGTTAACCTGATGTACCGCTATCGGGATATATCGATACAGGCGAATGCTAACGCCAAGCGTCTGGAGTCGATAATGCGCAATGCCATCGACGGGATTTTTATCGTCGATCAGCGCGGCATCATTGTTGAAACCAATCCTGCTGCGACCAGCATGACTGGCTGGCAACCAGATGCGCTGACCGGTCGCTCGTTTGGCGTTTTGTTGTCAGAGCAGCAACGTGAGGAATATAAAACTCACCTGAACAACTTTCGTCGCACCGGCGAATCGGTACTGACCGGCACCAGTGAAGAAATTTCTATTTTCCGACCCGACGGCAGCACCTTTACCGCGCGCCTTGGCCTGGGTCGCTTTGAGTTAGACAACGAAGCCTATTTTGTGGCGTTTTTGGCCGACATTAGCGCTCGGGTTGAAATGGAAAAACGTATGCGCGACAGTGAGCAAAAGTTTCGCTCACTGATTACCAATATTCCCGGTATTGCCTATCGCTGCCTGAACGAACCTCAGTGGCCAATGTTGTTTATCAGTGACGCTGTCGAACAAATCACCGGTTTTAGTGCCAAGACCTTTACCCTGCCATCGCCACAAATGTCCTTTGCCGATTTGTATCATCCGGATGACGTAGCAGCCATCGAGGCGGCAGTAAAACAAGACAATTCCTTTAGCCTTGAATACCGTATCCGCGACAATCAGGGTGATATTCACTGGATGCTGGAACAAGGAACTAAGGTCCGTGATGAACAAGGCAATGTAATGTGGATCGACGGCTTCATTATGGATATTACCGAGCGCAAAAATATGGAGCAGGCGCTCAAACTGGCGAAAGAGAAGGCTGAGGATGCTGCCGCCGCGCGCACCGCCTTTTTAGCCAATATGAGTCATGAAATCCGCACACCGATGAATGCCATCATTGGCTTCAGCGACATTCTGTTGCATACCCCACTAAATGACGAGCAACAGCGCCACCTCAGCACCATCAGCCATTCCTCCAGATCTCTGTTGCATTTACTCAATGACATTCTCGACACGGCCAAATTAGAAAAAGGCAAGCTGGAACTAGAACAGCGGGCATTCAACCTGACTGAAGAAATGGATATGGTGATTTCTACCCTCTATCTGCAGGCGCGCAACAAGGGACTGCTGCTCAATACCGAGATTTCAGGGAATCTGGCTCCCTATTACCTTGGCGCCCCGGAACGAATCAGGCAGGTGCTGACCAATCTGATTGGTAATGCGATCAAATTTACCGAACAGGGCAGTGTTGCTATCCGGGTTATTCCCTGCAGCGATGGTGTGCAGTTTGATATTGAAGATACCGGCATCGGTATGACGCAGGCACAGCTCAGTAAAATTTTCGAGCCCTTTACTCAGGCTGATGCATCCATGAGTCGTCGTTTCGGCGGTACCGGCCTCGGTACAACCATTAGCAAACAATTGGTGGAGCTGATGGGCGGCAGAATAGACGTACGCAGTGAGCTGAACAAAGGCAGCTGTTTTAGCGTGTGGTTACCCCTCTCGCCGACAGACGCGCCACAGCAAGGTCCTCACCCTGCCACCGTGACCTCATTGCCACCGATGCAGGTCCTGATTGTCGACGATATTGAACAGAATCTTGAACTGTTACAAATTTTGCTGGAACGCCAGGGGCATCAGGTTGAGTGTGCCAGAGATGGAGAGCAGGCGTTGGTCAGGATGCAGCAACTACCCAATCTGCAACTGGTTTTAATGGATGTGCAAATGCCAGTTAAAGATGGCTTAACCGCTGCGCGTGAGCGACGCGAATTCGAACAACAACATCAGCTTGCCGCCCTACCGATTATTGCGATCACAGCCAGTGTGCTGGAAGAAGACAAACAGGCCGCGTTTGATGCCGGTATGAATGGCTTCGCCAATAAGCCAATTGATGCGCAAAAACTGTTTCAGGAAATTGCTCGTGTGATGGGCATGGATGTCAGCCACTGCGTGCTGGCAAGTCCGCGGCCGACAAACCATACCGAAGAAGTGAATGTTGCAGCAGGCAGTGCGCTATGGGGTTCAGAAAAGCGCTATACCCAGCAGTTATGCGACTACGTACAAAGACTTCAGAGCCAAATCCCAGACTTTCTGGCACAGGTCGGGGCGCAGAAATTTGACGCGCTCAAACTCATCGCGCACCGTGAGAAAGGCGTAAGTGCCAATTTGCATTTGAGTAAATTACCAGCACTGTTTGCCGACCTCGAACATGCTTGTGAGCAGGCAGACAGCCAACTGGCGCGAGAGATATTCGCTCAGGTAGAACAGTCGATCGACAAGGTCAGACACATGCATTGTCTGCCAGACGCACCAACAGACGCGCCGAGGCAGCAAGACAGACCACGTCTGCTAACGTTACTACAAGCCCTGCTTGCCGATGCAATGGAAAACCAGATCGATGATGATAGGTTGCGCTTGCTAGGTGAATTTGACCTGCCAGAGCAACCAACCGTGCTTAATGCCATCGAGCAAGCCTTTGATGATTTTGAGTTTCAGGTCGCGTTGCAGCACCTGAAGCCATTAATTCAAACCTTAAGTGAGCAGTAATTCTATGTTATCAGAACAGCGCCCCACCCTCTTGCTGGTCGACGATGAGCCGGTCAATCTGCGCGTACTTCGTCAGGTGCTGCAGGATGATTACCAGTTGGTGTTTGCCAAAAATGGCCAGGAAGCCCTGCGGGTTGCACTGGAAAAACTGCCAGCGCTGATCCTACTGGATATTATGATGCCGGATATGACCGGTCTTGAAGTATGTGAACACCTGAAACAACAGGAACAGACCCGCACTATCCCGGTCATCTTTGTTACGGCACTAAATGACCAGACCGATGAAGCGCGGGGGCTGGAGGCCGGCGCGGTGGATTATATCAGCAAGCCGATTTCACCAGCGGTAGTGAAAGCCCGGGTGAAAACACATTTGTCACTGGTACAGGCTGACGAACTGCGTCGCACCCGCCTGCAGATCATTCAGCGCCTGGGGCGAGCCGCAGAATACAAAGACAATGAAACCGGCATGCACGTCATGCGTATGAGTCATTATTCGCAAATATTAGCCAAAGCCAGCGGCATGAGTGACTGGCAAGCAGAAAAGCTGCTCAATGCCGCGCCCATGCATGATATTGGCAAGATTGGTATTCCAGACAGCATCATGCTTAAGCCCGGCAAACTCACCAATGAGGAGTTTGCGATCATGAAAACCCATCCACAGATCGGCGCGGAAATCTTAGGTGACGACGATTCGGACTTAATCTCACTGGCCAAGTCCGTGTCGCTGACCCATCACGAAAAGTGGGACGGCAGCGGCTATCCCATCGGTCTGGCCGGTGAGGCAATCCCTATTGAAGGGCGCATTGTAGCGCTGGCAGATGTGTTTGACGCCCTTACCAGCAAGCGCCCCTACAAAGACGCTTGGCCGCTGGAAAAAGCCCTGGGATTTATTCAGGAACAGGCAGGTAAGCACTTCGACCCTGCGCTGGTTACCCTGTTTGTAGAAAATATCGAGCAAATTCTCGCGATTAAAGCGCGCTTCGAAGACGAGGATTAATCCCTCTGGATTATCCCATCTGGTGTTATCCCTGAGACTGACGATAGGCCAGACGTAAACGTCCGAGTCGCTGCACATAGCTGACGAACACATCACTAAGCCACCGCTCAGAAGGAAACCCTAACTGCCGGGTCAACCCGGTCACACTGTCATCACTGGTCAGCAAGCGTTGACGTGCGTAGCGGATGCGCTTGCCATTAACGTAACCACGAAAATGGCGAATCCCCTGACTGGCCAGCGCTGCATCGATTTGCGCCGGGCTGGCGTTTACCAGCGATGCCACATCGCGAATTCGCAGCCCTAAAAAACGATATGCCTGCTGCTGTTCCAACACGGTCTCAATTCGGCTGTGCAGCTGTCGTAATTCTGTCGGACTCAGGCGCACACGGCTGCGTAAGTCTGGTAATGGCGACTGAGCCCCTACACTGGCCAACAGTATGGCCATCAACCAAATTCCGGCGTTTAACGCCATTTTGCTTAGGACTAACCATTTGTGCGCATCTATCTGACCGCTCAGCGCCAATGTCCAGGTCAGCAGGCAAACACTGACTATCAACAAATTAACCCCAAGCCCCCACAACAGAGGGGTCAAACGATATAACTGGGGATCCGCGACCTGGCGAGGTAAAAGGCGATGAAAATGCTGTACATCCTCACGCGCCATAATCCACACGCCCATGGCGCATAGCACGATCAAACCGGGACATAACAGCCACAACAAAGAAACGTCCTGAGGCACGGCCTGCAGTCCTAATAAACTGAATTTTTGCGACTGGCTGAGGGTCAGAAACGGCAGTAATAACAAGGCAAATACGACGGGCAATAACAGTAGTACATTGGCGTTACGTTGTTTTTCAAAACACAGGTCGCGCACACTCTGCGCGCACAATACCAATAACATAACAAACAGGCATTGGCTTATGCCCAGAAGAAAGCCGCCCGACAAATACTGTCCGGAGCTGATTAACCACTCATCCAAAAGTGCAAATGGCGCGAACAAACACAACAGCAACAGACTCTTGCTGTGTATCAGGCGATCGAATCGCCACCAGGTGATAAGTAATGGAATTGCCCACAACGCTGCCATCATGAGCAACATGGCGGAATATGTGCTTTGTCCCTGCATACTGACTGAGCCCCTTTACAACCTACTACCTGCCAATAACCTAGGTTTGTTATCGGCACTCAGTCAGCATAGCTTAATTTTTCACCAGTAGGGTGTCATATTTAACGCCGCGTGATGGCTTAAGTGTATGATTTCTAAAACACGCTGCGTTTTCTCTGCACACCACTGAGCAAGCTCGTCAGCGTCTGCGAGTTCTGCCCGCCCTAATTCGCGTTTTAGCACCCGCAGCGTATACAACTCTTCGATGCCATCCAGCACATCCAACCAGCCGGCGCGAAACTCGCCGCGCTGCTCGGCGTTAAACAGCTCGGCAATCGCCAGCGAGCGCAGTACCGATTGTTGCAGAATCCCTTCCTGAGCAATGTAATCATCGGCTTGCATCACGGCTGGCTCGCCCAACACGCCCTGCACATCCAGCCAGCTTTGTTGTAACCATTGACGAGCAAAAACCTGAGCTGGTTGGGTTGCCTTTTCGTCATGTTGCCAGGGACGCTTGTACAGTAACGCCAGCAGGCGCAGTTGAATAAGACCACTGGTGCCGTTATTAATCAGTTGCAACGGTTGGTATTGCGCCAGCAATCCATGAATGCGGCCATGCAAATAACTTTGCAACGCGTCGCACTGTGCCAATTTTTTGCTAAATGGTCCGCGGGAAGAGCGCAAACGTCCCATTGCTAAAACCTGGGCTACCCAGGTCCATTGTCGCAGCGATTGATCCAGTTGTTGAATCAGCGCATCTATCTCTGCCAGTGCCAATACGCTGTTAATTTGAATTAACTGCTGACGGAGCCATTTTTGCCCAAACCACACCCCTTCCAACGCGAGTAATTTGCCACTCTCGCAAAATACCTGCTCATGGTGTTGCCAGCAGGCCAGCGCTGCAGTTAGCCCTTTTTGCAGAATCTGTTCGAGATCCTCATCACCGTTCAATGGCACATTCTGTGGTCGCGCCAGCACCTCAAGCTCGGTACCTTTAACCAGCATATAACCACGCGCCGCTTTGCTCAGCGTTCCCAGCCGAAAAGGCAATACCTCGGCTAGTTGCTCGGCCAGATTGAATAATTCACTGGCACTGCCACGTTGTAACTCAATCTCCAGTTCGCAAATCGCAACTCCGTGGTTATTCGCCTTGACTTTGCCCTGGTCGTAGGCAAATTCGACCTGCAATGCATCATCGGCGCGGGTGTACTGATAAGCACGACGCACAAAATTGGTCGCGAATAACACACCAATACTGTCCTGCAATGCATCCACATTTAACCCGGGTGGCCAGATTGATGGTTCGAACAAGGATAAGTCAGGGTGACTATCAGACAGTGGAATATTGTATTCGGCGCGATGGTGTAATCCGCCCATCGAATTGCCACCTGTTTTGATGGTTTGCTCAAATTGGCCGTTTTTACCACGTACCCGTAAGCCAATATCGTTTTGGCGCAATTGCGCGTCGACGGTATCGTAGTAGCAATTGGATAACGCAAACTCGCTCTGCGCTACCGAGCCCGATAGTTGATTAAAAAATTGATTTTCAAGGATTTTTTCAGAGCCTGGTGCAACCAGTAACTTAAGTTCTATTTCTGTGTCCATGCCGTTTTGGCGAGATGCTCGAAAGAGGTAAAGTGCAACATTACCCAAAGCCGCAGCCGAGGGCAACGAAATCTGCCCTTGCCATCTGCAATTACTGCCCCTAACATCGTGCTTATAACAATTTAAAAAGCCGGTATTTCAACATGTTACTTCGCACCTTCTGCTTCATTACTGCCATGCTGGCGTTGCCGCTAATGGCGCAGGAAACCGACGCTGCATCCACGTCTGAAGGCGAACAGGCGTATGTCAGCGACGAGCTGTTTGCCTTTATGCATGCGGGGCCGAGCCGTAACTATCGCATCTTAGGATCCATTGTCGCCGGCACCCCTATCACGCTGATCCGCTACAGCGATGATCGTGAATTTGTTGAAGTGATCGACGACCGCCAACGCACCGGCTGGATTGAAGCGATCAATGTCATGCGAGACACAAGCCTGCGGGTAAAATTGCCGCAAATACAACAACAACTATCTGAAGCTCAGGCAGCACTGCAGGACGCCAGACAAAATGCCGAGTCGCTGCAACAGCAAATCGCCGATTTGGAATCACGTTTAAATGGTAAAAACCGTCAGTTTGAACAGCTTCAAGCACAGGTTGAGCAAGCAGAACAACAACTTAGCAGTAAAGACCAGTCCGAATTACACGAATGGTTTATGCGCGGCGGAATGATTGCGCTGGCGGGTATTATTATTGGAGTGATTATTCCTTACCTGCCGAAGAAAAAACGCAACCGTGATGGCTGGATGGACTAACGTCAAATTAGCTTCACAAGCAACACAAAGATTTAACCTAAAAAGCTATATTTCCCGCGCGCGCATCAATATACTGCGCGCGTTTTTTATGTGCCAAATATTGGCTTGTTCCGGGATTTACCTATGTTAAAAGTCAGTCAGCTTAATCAGACGGATTATCAGTTGCCGTCACTCGCCGAGCTCCCTGCCATCATTAGTGCCAACTATATGGTGGATGAGGATACTTATCTGCAGGAATTAATGCAGCTCGTGCCACAGGATACTCAGGATATAAAAGGGCTCACGGAACAAGCCTACAAACTGGTGGAAAAAGTGCGCGAAGAAGCCTCTGGTGGTGATGGCATCAGCGCATTTTTACAGGAATACAGCCTGGATACTCAGGAAGGTATCATCCTGATGTGTCTGGCCGAGGCCTTACTGCGTATACCCGACGCGGATACTGCCGACGCGCTGATTAAAGATAAATTATCAGGTGCTGATTGGCGCAAGCACCTGCGTAACAGCGACTCCCTGCTGGTCAACGCGTCGACCTGGGGTCTGATGCTGACGGGCAAAGTTATTCGCGTCCATCAACCCGTGGGTGACGCCGGCAATATGATTGAGCGCCTGATTAACCGCCTCGGTGAGCCGGTTGTGCGCAAAGCCATGTATGCCGCAATGAAAATCATGGGCAAACAATTTGTTTTGGGCCAGGATATTAAAGAAGCACTGAAAAACAGTCGTAAACAGCGTAAAACCGGCTACACCCACTCCTATGACATGTTAGGTGAAGCCGCACTGACTCAGGAAGACGCAGACAAATATCTGCAGGCTTATGCACGGGCTATTCGTGCACTGGGCGAAGCGACCTATGAAGGCAATGCGCCTAAACCGACTATCTCGATTAAATTATCTGCCCTGCACCCACGCTATGAGGTAGCCAACGAAGATCGCGTCCTGACCGAAATGGTCACCACGCTGGAGCAACTGGTTGGATTAGCCCGTGAGCTGAATGTCGGCGTTAGTATCGATGCGGAAGAAGCTGACCGCTTAGAACTGTCTCTGCGCCTGTTTGAGAAAGTCTACCGCGGCGCAGTTTGCCAGGGTTGGGGCAATTTAGGTTTGGTGGTACAAGCTTACTCCAAACGCGCATTGCCAGTACTGATGTGGATTGCTCAGTTAGCCAAAGATCAGGGCGATAATATCCCGGTACGTTTGGTAAAAGGTGCATATTGGGATAGCGAGGTAAAGTGGGCCCAGCAAAAAGGTCAGCGCAGCTATCCGGTCTTTACCCGTAAAGCCTGTACCGACGTCAGCTATCTGGCTTGTGCGCGTTTCCTGTTATCCGCCCACACCGAAGGCGCCATTTATCCGCAGTTTGCCACCCATAATGCTCACACGGCCGTTGCCATCAAGAGCATGGCCGGCACGCGCGAATACGAATTCCAGCGTCTGCACGGCATGGGTGATGAACTTTATAACACTATGCTCGAACAGAGCGACCTCACGGTACGGATTTACGCACCAGTGGGTGCTCACAAAGACTTATTGCCGTATCTGGTGCGACGCTTATTGGAAAACGGCGCAAACAGCTCATTTGTGCATAAGTTAGTGGATCCGAAAACGCCAATCGGGTCTCTGGTGGCCCACCCATTGGAATCACTCAAGCAATACCCGACGTTGCACAACGATAAGATCCCGTTACCCACACATATTTTTGATGATCGTATTAACTCAGCAGGTACCAACTTGAATATCAGCTCAGAAAATCAGGCATTTTTCGCCGGTGTAGAACAACATGCCACTAAACAATGGTTGGGTGGTCCTATCGTTGACGGAAAATTACTTGAAACAGCTGATAAGCTGGAAGTGCGTGCGCCACAAAATCGCAGCCATATTACCGGACATATTTTCCATGCTGACGAAAGCGCCATTGAACGCGCTATCGCGTCTGCCCATGCAGCATTCCCAGCCTGGCGCAGCACTTCGGCGGAATCCCGTGCACATATGCTGGAAAAGGCGGCCGAGATCATGGAAGCCAACAGCCACGAACTCATTGCTTTGTGTACCATGGAAGCGGGTAAGTCCATGCAGGACGGTATCGATGAAGTGCGCGAAGCCGTGGATTTCCTGCGTTACTACGCCAATCAGGCGCGTGAACTGTTTGCCTATGAAGGCCCACTGCCAGGTCCAACCGGTGAGCGTAATGAGTTGTTTGTACAGGGCAAGGGCGTATTCGCCTGTATCAGCCCGTGGAACTTCCCACTGGCAATCTTTACCGGTCAGGTTGTTGCCGCACTGGTAACCGGCAATACCGTCATCGCCAAACCAGCGGAACAAACCTGTTTAACCGCCTTCCGTGCGGTGCAAATGCTGCATGAAGCCGGTATCCCGGGCAATGTACTGCAATTATTACCTGGTATTGGCAGCAAAGTGGGTGCTGCACTGAGCGGTGACGAGCGCATCACTGGCGTATGTTTCACCGGTTCAACGGCCACTGCACGTAACATCAACATTTCACTGGCTCAACGTGAAGGAGCGATTGCCACCCTGATCGCCGAAACCGGTGGCCAGAATGCCATGATCGTCGACAGCACCGCATTGCCTGAGCAAGTGGTCAATGACGTCGTGAGTTCTTCGTTTACCAGTGCCGGTCAGCGCTGTTCGGCCTTACGCGTGCTGTATGTTCAGGATGATATTGCCGACCGCGTCATTGAATTGCTGGTAGGTGCAATGCAAGAACTGACTGTCGGTGACCCGATCGCTTATAAAACCGATGTCGGTCCGGTAATCGACGAAACCGCCCGCAACAACCTGTTGGCACACATTGAAACGATCAGTGCCGAAGGCAAACTGATCGCCACCGCCGATATCAGCAAAGTCAACCCGGATGGCTGCTTTGTGGCTCCCACTGCCGTTGAAATCAGCAATATCAACCAGTTGCACAAAGAGCACTTCGGGCCGATTCTGCATGTGATTCGCTTCAAAGCAGACAAACTGGAGCAGGTGTTAGACGACATTAACAACACCGGCTTTGGCTTAACGTTGGGCATTCACAGCCGTAACGAATCGCTGGCACTGTACATCGCGGATCGTGTTAACGTAGGCAACGTGTATATCAACCGCAACCAAATCGGTGCGGTAGTGGGTGTGCAACCGTTCGGTGGCCAGGGCTTGTCTGGCACAGGTCCCAAAGCCGGTGGTCCACACTACCTGACCCGCTTTGTTACCGAGAAGACGCGTACCAATAATATTACCGCCATCGGTGGTAATGCCACGCTGCTGAGTCTCAACGACTAAGCAGCGCTAAACACGGAGGTTTTATGCCAGGCGCCAGTTTATTAACCCTATTGGATGACATCGCCACGGTACTCGACGATGTCGCCCTGATGAGCAAAACCGCGGCGAAACAAACTGCAGGGGTGCTGGGGGATGATCTGGCGCTCAATGCCGAGCAGGTCAGCGGCGTACGCGCCGAGCGGGAATTACCGGTCGTATGGGCAGTCACTAAAGGATCACTGCTGAATAAAGTGATCCTGGTACCGATTGCCCTGCTGCTCAGTTATTTTTTGCCTCAGGCTATTACGCCTTTGCTGGTTATTGGCGGGCTGTATCTTTGCTATGAAGGCGTCGAAAAAGTCTGGCACTCGCTGCATAAACCCGACCAGGCGGCGCACCAGGCCGAACTGGATGCCATCGCTGATCCCAATGTGGATCTGGTCGCGTTTGAAAAAGCCAAAATCAACGGTGCGATCCGTACCGACTTCATCTTGTCGGCTGAGATCATTGTGATCGCCCTGGGTACCGTCACTGGAGCCAGCCTGCTAACGCAATCCATCACACTGGCGCTGGTTGCCCTGGGTTTGACGCTTTGCGTATATGGTCTGGTGGCGCTAATCGTCAAACTGGACGATATGGGTCTGGCGTTGGTTAAACGTCATGGTGGCGATGGCAATCAATTCTTGCGCCGTCTTGGTCACGGTTTATTAAGTTTTGCCCCCAGGTTAATGAAATTCCTATCGGTTGCAGGCACAGCGGCGATGTTTCTGGTCGGGGGCGGGATTCTGGTTCATGCCTTTGCATTCCTGCACCACTTTTCTCCGGATATAGCCGGTCTGACTGGTACCGTCATCAATGCACTGTACGCCGCAGTGTGTGGCGCCATCGCTGGCAGCCTGCTATTGGCGACGAGCGGTCTGTATAGACTGGTAAAAAACCGTTAGTCGACAGACCTTTATGCTAACCTGCTGAAAAACCAGCAGGTTAGCAGCCATGTCAGCCACGTTATTACTTTCCCTTAACTTATTGAGCGGCACCGTCATACGCACGGATGAGGAGTGTTTGCGTTATCAGGCTAAAACTCAGTGGCAAGCCGCGAGAAAAGCAAGTATCGCTGCGCCAGAGCCAATTACCGATGCATATTGGCATGCGTTATTGAGCTGCCTTGCCAGCACAGACAGCGAACTTCGCGATCAGGTTGGCTACGAAGCGCTTACCCAGTTGCTACGCAATGACATCCCATCTCCAGCCATTATTGTGCAATTGTTTGACATCCTGGCCAGTGACATTCAAGCTCGCGCCGATAACGCCAACCAGACCTATCTGCCCTTTGCGGTACTGGGGTTTGCAGAAGTAATACGCACCGATCGTATCACGCCGCATTTAAGCCCTGCTCAACGTCAGAGGGCGGTGGATTTGATCAGTGACTATTTGCCAAACATTCACGATTACCGCGGATTCAGTGACCGCGATGGCTGGCGTCATCACGTAGCGCACAGTGCCGATGTGGTATTGCAGCTGGCATTAAACCCAGCAATTAACCGGGCGCAGTTAAATACTCTCGCGGAGGCGTTAGCCTCGCAAATACACAATGAGTACCATGCATTTAGCGAGGGCGAGCCTTATCGTCTGGCAAGAGCAATGGTATATCTGATGATGCATCCAAACGCGACGATGCAGGACAAAACTAACTGGTTAACTGCGCCATTTTCGCGTTATGAACCCGCTAAAACAGACTCTGTCCATCTCAGACAACGGCATAATCTTCGCTTCGTGTTACTTGAATTGGCTAATCTTTTGAAGGGCGCGCCGGAGGAACTGCAACAAAGCATATTACCCATACTGAATAATCAACTCGCGCAGTTGTAATGGTAAAATCCAGTTGCATTTGCATGTAATATCATCGACAGTGCCCTCACAGAGTCAATGAGATCTGGTAAATGAAGTACCTGACTTATCTGTTATTGTGTTTACTATCCCCTGCTCTGCACGCGCAGAGCGTGACGTTTGTCGCTGAAGACCTTGCCCCGTTTCATTTTAGTAATACCAACGGCAAAGCCGATGGCATTCTGGTCGATCTGGCGCGTTTATTGTTCAAAGAATCTGGCCTGCACGGTTCAATTGTACTGGTTCCCATGGCCAGGGCATTGGAGCAAACGCAAAACGTCCCAAACACTTATATGTTATCTCTACTCAGAACACCAGAGCGAGACCCCCATTACGAGTGGATAGGTCAAAGCTTTGAGGCACAAGCCTACCTGGTCGGTTTACGTGACCGCGAAGATCTGCAGCTAAACGATCTCGACGATGCGAAAAAACTGAAGGTCGGCACGATTCGGGGTTACAGCACTGAGCACTATCTGAAAAACGCAGGATTTTTCACCGATGAGAACCTGTTGTTAAGCGTCAATAACGACCAACTGTGGGGTATGCTATTTCATGGCCGCAGCGATTTGGTGTTGACCAACTTTATTGGGCTGGAACAGGAAGTCCGGGCCGCTGGATTCTCCCCCATGAGAGTGAAACCTTACCTGCATTTGCCAAATTTTCCCGGTCATCTGTATATTGCGACAGGTCACCACAGTAATCCTGAACAGATGCACAAACTCTCGGTCGCGCTGGCGATAATTAAAGCCACCGGACAATATCAGGCATTGCTGGATAAATGGCATATCAGTGGAATGAATAAAAAAGGCGACTAATTAGTCGCCTTTTTCAGAGGGTTGATGATTTACAGCGACTTCGCTGCTTCAACGATGGCCTCAACGGTGAAGCCGAAATGCTTAAGCAATACGCCACCCGGCGCTGACTCACCAAAGGTCGTCATGCCAATCACTTTGCCGTTTAAGCCCACATACTTGTACCAGTAGTCTGCATGGGCTGCTTCCACCGCAATACGCTTAGTGACTGCAGCAGGCAGGACTGACTCCTTGTAAGCTGCGTCCTGTGCGTCAAACACATTGGTGCTCGGCATAGAAACCACGCGAGCCTTTATACCGGCTTGTTGCAATTCTGCCGCCGCTTTGACGCTGATATCTACCTCAGAGCCAGTGGCAATAATGATCACATCCGGGCTACCGTCGCAATCCACCAGCACATAACCACCTTTGGCAGCATTGGCCAGTTGAGCGGCGTCACGAGACTGAGCATTAAGGTTCTGACGGCTAAATACCAGTGCGGTTGGGCCGTCGGTGCGCTCCACTGCCGCTTTCCAGGCTATAGCCGACTCAGCTGCATCGGCGGGACGCCAGGTCACCAGATTCGGCGTCATACGAAGGTTTGCCACCTGCTCAACCGGTTGATGCGTCGGACCATCTTCACCCTGTCCGATGGAGTCATGGGTGAATACGTAAATACTGGGTACGCCCATCAGCGCAGACATACGCACCGCATTGCGGGCATATTCCATAAACATCAGGAAGGTAGCGCCATACGGACGGAAACCACCATGCAGGCCAATACCATTCATGATGCCGGCCATGCCGAACTCACGAACACCGTAGAACAAGTAATTGCCGCTGGCATCGTCTGAGGTAATGCCCTTGGAACCAGACCACAGTGTCAGGTTTGAACCAGCCAAATCCGCCGAGCCACCTAACAATTCAGGTAACAGTGGGCTAAAGGCTTCAATAGCATTTTGTGACGCTTTGCGGCTGGCAATGTTGTCGCCTTTTTGCTGAACCTGTTCAACAAACTGCTGTGCCTGCGTGGCAAAATCTGCCGGCAACTCACCGGCGATGCGGCGTTTGAATTCTGCCGCCAGTTGCGGGTGTGCACTCTGGTATGCGGCGAACGCATCATTCCAGGCCAGTTCTTTACCCGCGCCGGCTTGTTTGGCATCCCAGCCGGCATACACATCAGCCGGGATCTCGAATGGCGCATGATGCCAGTTCAGGAATTCACGGGCGGCTGAGATCTCGTCATTGCCAAGCGGCGCACCGTGACAGTCATGGCTACCCGATTTATTTGGCGATCCAAAACCTATGATGGTTTTACAGCAAATCAGGGTCGGCTTACTGGTGTCAGCTTTGGCCTGCTCGATAGCGGCTTTGATCGCTTCAGGATCATGGCCATCCACGTCGGCAATTACCTGCCAGCCGTAAGACTCAAAACGCTTAGGCGTATCATCGGTAAACCAGCCCTCAACATGACCATCAATAGAAATACCGTTGTCATCCCAGAACGCAATCAGCTTGCCCAGGCCCAACGTACCAGCCAATGAGCAAGCCTCATGGGAAATACCTTCCATCAAACAGCCATCGCCCATAAAGCAATAGGTGAAGTGGTCAACGATATCGTGACCCGGGCGATTAAACTGCGCCGCTAATGCTTTTTCGGCAATCGCCATACCCACCGCGTTGCTGATACCCTGGCCCAATGGCCCGGTGGTCGTTTCCACACCCGGTGCATAGCCGTATTCCGGGTGGCCCGGGGTTTTGGAATGTAATTGACGGAATTGTTGTAATTCTTCAATCGGCAGATCGTAGCCGGTCAAATGCAGCAGCGAATAAATCAGCATAGAGCCATGGCCGTTTGACAGCACAAAGCGGTCACGGTTAGCCCACTGTGGATTTGTCGGGTTATGGTTTAGAAAGTCGCACCACAACACCTGGGCAATGTCTGCCATGCCCATCGGCGCACCAGGGTGGCCGGAATTAGCTTTTTGCACTGCATCCATACTCAGTGCACGAATCGCGTTAGCAAGATCTCGACGTGTCGGCATAAATTCTCCTGTTACAAAGCTGCCGCGAAAAATAGTTGAACATTCTGACCCAGCAATGCCGCAACTGCAAACCTCAAACACCCTAAAACGCAGGCTTTGGCAAATTACGCATAATTCATCACCAATCTGATCCAAATGAGTATTTGTGCGGTATTCACCTGCGTTTTGCATTCTGGCAGCAAAACTTAACAGATGGACTTTTAGACGTCTAGACGGAAATACTGGCAAAGCGCTCATCCATCCGTTAAACTTGCCGCCATTATGCTTGGCTATGCCTCGCTTCTTGTTTTTAGGAAATACCATGGCAACACATATTTTTACCTCTGAATCTGTTTCTGAAGGCCATCCGGATAAGATCGCCGATCAGATCTCTGACGCGGTGCTGGATGCAATCCTGACTCAGGATCCCAAGGCGCGCGTGGCGTGCGAAACCTTTGTTAAAACCGGTATGGTGCTGGTTGGCGGCGAAATTAATACCCATGCCTGGGTGGATATCGAAGAGCTGACCCGCAGCACCGTGCGTGAAATCGGCTACACCCATTCTGATATGGGTTTCGATGCAGACTCATGCGCAGTATTAAACGCCATTGGTAAGCAATCGCCTGATATCAATCAGGGTGTCGACCGCGAGCGTGAAGAAGATCAGGGTGCTGGCGATCAGGGCCTGATGTTCGGTTATGCCAGTAATGAAACCGATGTGTTAATGCCAGCGCCGATTACCTATTCTCATTTACTGGTTAAACGTCAGGCAGAAGCACGCAAAGATGGCACCCTGCCATGGTTGCGCCCCGATGCAAAATCACAGGTCACGTTCGTGTATGAAAACGGCAAGCCAGTGGGCATCGATGCAGTGGTATTGTCTACCCAACATTGTGATTCCATCAGTACGGCTGACCTGCGTGAAGCGGTGATGGAAGAAATCATTAAGAAAACCCTGCCCGCGCAGTGGTTAACTGCCAAGACTAAGTTCTTTATCAACCCCACTGGCCGCTTCGTTATCGGTGGGCCTATGGGTGACTGCGGCCTGACCGGACGTAAGATCATCGTGGATACCTACGGTGGTATGGCGCGTCACGGCGGTGGTGCATTCTCAGGTAAAGATCCGTCAAAAGTTGACCGTAGCGCCGCGTATGCGGGGCGTTATGTGGCGAAAAATATCGTTGCAGCTGGTCTGGCTGACCGTTGTGAGATTCAGGTGTCTTACGCAATCGGTGTCGCGGAGCCAACCTCAATCAGTATTGAAACATTCGGTACCGGTAAAATCAGTGAAAACAAACTTGTTGATTTGGTGCGGGAAAACTTCGATCTGCGTCCATACGGCCTGATTAAAATGCTGGATCTGGAGCGCCCAATCTACAAAGCAACGGCGGCATACGGCCACTTCGGCCGTGAAGAATTCCCATGGGAAGCGACCGACAAAGCCGAAGCCCTGCGCGCTTCACTTTAATCGTAAATCAGTAAAAAGCCGCTCAACAGAGCGGCTTTTTTGATCAAGCAAACGTTTGCTCTACCCGCACCTGTAACTGCCGAACCTGACTTTTCTGGTCACTGGAGCCATGCTCGTTCAGATAATTGAGCAACTCACTGAGTCTGACTCCCTGATATTCTTTACGGCGTAACTGCACCATGATTTCAGCCATCAAACGCTTCAGGTCCAGATTGTCCGGCGCCTGTGCTACCGCGTAATGGACCCTGCGCATTGCCCGGTAATTTAAGCCGCGCGCTTGCAGTACCTTCGCTACTTCGCCATACCAGCGAGCGTCGCCATCCACCCCGGCTAAGCGTTGCATCACCCGTTGCCAGACAATTTCGATATTGATCAATTCCGGACAGGGTTCCAATGCCGATACCAACCCGTCAACCCGCGCCAGGCAGGTCAGGGTGATATCTCGCATGCCCAGCACCACAGCGCAGGCTGCCTGTAATAATTGCACCACAATATTCGGGTGACGCGCGGTCTTAGCGTGCAACTCTTTTAGATGAGTACGTAATTTTTCTGCCGGCGCATTCTCCTGCAAAGCCAATAACAATAAATTGATAAACACCGAATACTTTTGATAATAGAAACCACGCTCTCCGGCCTTATTCTGTTGGATAAACTCCGCCAGATGACCACGCGCCAGCTGTACTTCTTCTTTTTTCCTGTCGCTATCGATCAAACACAATAAATTGATAACTTTGTAGGCGAATTCTAATGCCTGCCGTGGGTAATTATTGCTTTGTTGAGGATCGGCAGCCGCACTTAATGTGTTGTATAAGGTTTGTGCGCGTGACAGACCGTGTAAACAATATTCAACCACCAGTTGTAATTGCATGGTGGTGGCATCATTGCTGATTTTTGTTAATTTGGTCAGAGTCTGTTCCGCGGCGGCCAAATCATGTCGGTTTACATCCAGCAATATCTGATAACTGAACGCCTTTTCCTGAAACGCTGCACCGGTAATTTGGGCGCTGAGTAAGGCATCTAAGCGCTCATTTTCGGCGATCAGATACAAAATAAACGCCATGCCATTTAAGCCATCATTGCCACCTATCTGCTCAATCATTTCCAGCGCTTTATCCACATGCCCATTGATAAACAGCATGCGCACCAGTATCAAATTCAGGTTTTCCTGTAATTTATCCTCCACGGCACTAGATTTGGCTTGTTTAACTGCCTGTAAAATGGCGCGCGGATCCTGTTGTTGTAATGTAGACACCACATTTTGCAATGATTTCAGCGCATCCAATGTGTGGCGCAGAGCGATGTCTAACTGGTCATCATTAACCGGCGTGTCAATCACCTCTGTACTTAAAAAACGATAAGGCAGGCTACTCAGTAATGGCTCCGGTGAACTGGCGCTGATAATAAATTTGCACCAGGGTGGCAGGGCGTTATGCATTGTCACGTGACGAATCAATTCACGCGCGGTTTCTCCAGCAGGCAAACATTCATGAATAATCGCCACCTGGACATCCTGGTGGTTTTGATTGTGGATGATATCGGTGCATTCACTGGCTTTAATATTTACAAATGACCAATTCCGCAATGCCCTAACCACCTGTTTTAAATGGGGTTCGGGCATCACAACCAGAATGGAAATTTCACGGGTTTCCTGAACAGTAAATGGCAAATCCTGCTCCTATTGTTACAACCATGTGTAAATCTAGTCATAAACATTTCTTTCTGCATGGCTGAGTGAGACTGGAGCAAAAAAAAATATTAACGCACAATAGTGACTCAACGAATGCCAAGGAACCGACATGAAAAAGATCGTATTTGCCCTGCTCACCGCCTCCCTGATAGCAGGTTGTGCCAAGTCCCCCACCGGCCGTACGCAACTGAAGTTATTCAGTAGTAATCAGATGGATGCCATGGGTGTACAAGCATTCGACGGCATGAAACAGGAACAAAAAATCGCCAATAAACCAGTACAAAACGCCTATGTACAATGCGTTGCCAAGCATGTCGCCGCGCAGGTATCCCAGTCAGTGTTTGCTGGTGAATGGGAAGTGGTGGTGTTTGATGACGAGCAGGTAAATGCATTTGCCCTGCCCGGCGGCAAAATAGGCGTGTATACCGGATTACTCAATGTAGCCAAAAATCAGGATCAGCTGGCCGCTGTTATTGGTCACGAAGTCGGCCACGTGATTGCGGAGCACGGCAATGAGCGCATGTCTATCGCCACCGCACAGACACTGACCCTGCAAGTGGTCGATGCCGCACTAAAAACTAACGATGTGGCACATAATCAGGAGATTATGGCGGGCCTAGGATTAGGCGCACAGATCGGCGTGCAACTGCCCTTTAGCCGCACTCATGAGTCCGAAGCCGATATTATTGGCCTGGAACTGATGGCCAAAGCCGGTTTTAACCCACAGCAAGCTGTGGATTTATGGCACAATATGGATGCGGCCAGTGGTGGTCAGCGCCCCATGGAGTGGTTATCAACCCACCCGGCGCCCGCCAGCCGTATTGAGAAACTGCAGGAGCATATGCCTGTTGCCCTGAGTTTGCGTAGTAGTAACCGTCCACGTTGTGAATAATCCATGCGCGTAATCCGAGTTTTCCACCCCGATCTGCTGGCTGCTGAAACTGATATTCAGCTCAGCGAAGATGCCTGTCATCACCTCGCTACCGTACTTAAAATCCGTAACGGTCAGCCTCTGGTGCTGTTTAACGGCGATGGTAATGACTATCCTGCTCAGGTCATTGATGTCCAAAAACGCAAGATCGTCGCACGGGTGGAAGCCAAACTGGGTTTAAGCCCGGAGTCCCCGCTGGCAATACATTTAGGACAGGGGATTTCCAAAGGTGACCGTATGGATTTCGTATTGCAGAAGTCGGTGGAGCTGGGCGTGACAGAAATTACCCCGCTTATCACCGAACGCTGCAATATCAAACTCAACGCCGAGCGCTGGGAGAAAAAACACCAGCAATGGCAGAAGATTATTATTGGTGCCTGTGAGCAATCTGGGCGCAACGTGCTGCCAGTGTTACATCCGCCCGTTGAGTTAAACCAGTGGCTGGCACAATCTACCTCGCAGATACGCCTGACACTGGATCCCCGCTCGGAGAAGCGTTTCAGTGATATTCACATGCCGCAGGCCGGTTGCCGGTTACTGATTGGGCCAGAAGGCGGCCTCACCGATCAGGAAGTGTATCAATCTGAGCAGGCAGGCTTCGATGCGGTGTTGCTTGGTCCACGCATTTTGCGAACTGAAACCGCCGCGCTGACCAGTATCAGCATCCTGCAAAGCCATTTCGGTGATTTATAAGCGGTAAAACCACTTAACAAAATTAAAAAAGCGCAGCTAGTTGGCTGCGCTTTTGTTTACTTTACGTAAATCCAGATCCTGGAAGTCAAAACTCCAGTCAATATCATCGAAGGGCACCATCTGCATTCCCTTGATCCTGCCCTGTTCATCGCGGGTAAAAATAACCCAACTATCGGCATGCATACTGCGATCGTGCCAATAGGCATAGAATTTATCTTGCGCGACCGGTTGCAGTTCAGCACGCAGGCGTGACATCTTCGCGGATTGCCAAATCAACTTACCCTGCTCTGACGTGACAGACACGTTACCAAACCAGTTATCCTGATAATCCCCCAGATATTCCTGCACTGTGGTAAGCGGGAAACTGGCATCGACCGACTCGCGCTGAGCACTGGTATTGCTGGCGCGCGCCAGTTCTTTATTCCGGTAGTAGGCAATCCAGTCCTGCTGCGGGGCATCCAGATAGGCATTAGCAAGTGTTTGCATGATGGCCTGCCGGGCGTTGGTCGATCCTTGGTTAATTAGCACCACAATGCCCAATTGCTTTTCCGGAAATAAGCTCAGATGCGCCCGCATTCCGGCCAGTGCGCCGGTATGATGTACCCGCAACGTACCGTGATAATCATGCAGTCGCCAACCCAATGCATACGCTGCGAAGTGCGTATTATCCTGTTGCTGTTCCCGCTCACTGACCGACATCAGGGTGTATGGCTGCCACAACTGGTGTTTCACTTGTGCCGAAAGCAGCGCCTTGCCCTGTCCCAACCACATCTGGGTCCACTTTGCCATATCCGCAATACTGCAGCGGATCCCGCCTGCCGGTGCCGACACGGATGGACCAGGCGCAGTCTCTCGCACGACTCTGGCAAGTTTTCCCTCAACCATTTTGTGCGGGGTAGCCACGTTATTCTGCAGTTCTGTGGGGATATCGCCTGCCACACAATGCTGCATGCCCAACGGGCGCATCAATTGCTCCTCTACATAGCTTTCCCAACTTTGCCCACTGACGGCTTCCAGCACTTGTCCTGCGGCGATATACAACAAGTTGTCGTAGGCGTATTTCGTACGAAACTGGGTTTTATCGCCGGGCAGATAGCGCAGGTTGTGCACCACCTCGCTGCGACGGAATCCCGATGGCTCTGGCCATAACATCAAATCACCGGCACCGAGCCCCAGACCGCTGCGATGAGTGAGCATATCCACCAGCGTGAATTGTTCGGTTACCCAGGGATCGTACAAGGTAAAATCGGGTAAATAGGCGCGCACCGGCGCATTAAAATCCAGCTTGCCGGCATCGACCAGGGTGGCAAGTGCCGCGCTATTAAACGCCTTACTCAATGAGGCAATTTTAAATAAAGTCTGGGTATCGACGGCCTGTTCTGAGTCGATATCGCGAATACCATAGGCTTTAACATGTTCAACACGCCCCTGATGCACCACGGCTACCGCCACGCCAGGCACATTAAACGTCTGTCTGGCCCGCTCCACCAGCGCATCCAGTTCTGCATCTGTCATGCCCGTCGCCCACGCGCAGCCTGCAGAGACCAACCAAAGCACAGCCGATAAAACAGGCCAACGCCACAACCATTTATATTTATTTGCCATTTAGCAGCGCCTCATAAATCAGGGTCACGATACTGCCATATTTGCCGGTTTCGAATTGCTTGCCGACAAATTCAGCGTTGCCTTCTTCGTCTTCTACGATGTCACTGTGGCGCAGGTTGCTCAGTAACACAATCGCCAGATCATATGCAGGGTCTATCACGGTCACAGTGCCCGTCCAGCCAGTATGTCCGTAAGCCTGCGGACTGGCATAGGCGCCAAAATGCCAACGTTGTTGCCCATTGCCAGCCCGACGCCAACCCAGACCGTATGTGGCATTGTCTACTTCCGGGCTTAAAAACATATCCAATACACCCGGGTCGAAAATATGCTGCTGACCATAGCCACCACGGTTAAGCAGTAACTGGCACAACACCGCCATGTCCTCCCCGTTAGAAAACAAACCGGCATGCCCCGCCACGCCCTGCATGGCATACCAGGCTTTTTCGTCATGTACTTCGCCCTGCAACACATAATGACGAATACCCGGATGCTCAACACGCCCTGCGCGGGTTGTACCGTGAATTTCTGTTGCTGCGACCTGGGACGGCATGATTCCCTTCGATACCGGATTGAACATCGTATGGTGCAGGTGTAACGGATGGTAAATCTGCGACTCCACATACACATCCAGTGGCACGCCGGCAATGCGCTCAATCAACACACCAAGCAGCATATAGTCTGTATCGCTATATACATGCCCCTGCCCGCGCCCCGAAGTAAAAGGCACATGTTGAGTTAGTAAGCGGCGGGTTTTATCCCCATCATGGGAAAAGAAACGCTTGCCCAGTGGGTTATCCGGGGTATGAAATCCCACCTGAGGTGCATATCCCGCGCTGTGGGTGAGTAAATCCCTGACCAGACGAATATCCCGGCCATTATCACGATACTCAGGTAAGTAATGGCTAATTGGCAGGCTGACATCCAGGCGTCCATCGCTTACCAGTTTCATCAATGCCAGATTGGTCGCAAACATTTTGGTATTGGATGCTAAATCGAACAGCGTGTCCTCTGTCATTGGCACGGGCTGTGGGAGTAGTGAGCCACCATCGGCGTACTTGCGTTGATAGCCATAGGCACTGTGCTTAATAATCTGGCCGTGTTGCATGACCATCAGCACCGCGCCGGGAAAACCATCGGCGACTTCCTGTTTGATCAGCGCATCAACTTTGGCAAAACGCTTATCGTTACTTGTCTTGGCCGCCAGGGTTGGATAAGGAACTCTAATCGTCAGGCTAGCCCCCTCTGGCTGCACATTGCGAACCTCCAACGTATTGACACCATCACGAGTGCGGCGCCCCAAATCATAGCGGTAATGCTGATGGGGCGATAAGGGAGTCGAGATATTAATCAGTTGGTCATTGATCAGAATCTCTGCTGAGGTTGCATCCCGGTTATCAATGATTAACTCCCCACGACCGGCGTAGGCAAAAAATGGACGCTTATCATTAACCAATTGCCGCTCACTGCGCTGATCTTCCGGCTCGGGAAACACTTCATCAATTTGCCCAAAGCGCAAAGAGAGCTGCGCTGGCGCGCTATCCTGTGGACGGTACCGTGCAAATAATTTTTCCGCTTTGGATGGAAAATAACGTTCGAGCAAGGCAAACAGAATGGACGCCGTTTGCGCATCAGCACGGCCACTTACCTGCCAGGGCAAAAAGTGCATCTGAAATGCGTCTATCACATCCGTGGTTTGCTTATCATAGATACCTGTCTCAGCGATCTCATAGCCATAGGCGCGCAGCGCTGACTGAATCAGCCCAACAGAGGGAGGTGCACTGGAAAATTGTTGCCAATAGCGTTGTACCGTCTCTTGTTCATACCAGGCGCCGATACCCGCTTTGTAGAGTTCAAACCACGGGAAACGAGGACCGGGATCCTGCTTACGCCCCGGGGCAATATCCGCGTGGCCAATCACCTGGGTCGGACCAATGTCCGGATTTCTGGCCAAAATTCCCTGTATCAAGTCAATTAATAGTGCAATCTGTTTACGGTCATAATCCGGATAAACACATAGCTTGCGTTCAGGTGCAGGAATTGGCGAGACCTCCACAAACTTAGCAGGCTCAGCGACATCGGGTAGATAAGGGTCTTCTGTCGGCAAGGGCGAATCCGGCGTTTCCACCAAAGCAGTAGTGTGAGAAGACTCAATCTCCGGCTGTGGTCTGGCATCACTGACACAGGTAGGCACATTGACGATTTCAATGCCAATGGACTGGTCGTTGATATCCTCACGACCCTGCCAAAAACTATTGCCCGCATGCCAGGCGCGCTGCGTTTCATCCACCAGCTTATAAATTTTTAGTTCCTGTTCGGCGTAACTGCTGTCGCCACTTTCAGGCACCAGATAATGGGCACTCAGCCCGCCAGCATCCACTAAAGCCCGGCGACTATCGGCATAATCAATCGCGGTATAATGTAAAACCAAAAACTTGACCCGCTCGCTGAAATTGGCCGAAGGCATCGATTCCATTGGTAAGGACGTACAACCGGCTAATATTAATCCGGCGCCACCTACCACTGAGCTAATCAGACGCCAAAATCCCGAGTGGTTTATCACAAGTTGTCTCACTTGTATGTTCCCCAGTTAATCTACGCTATGAATACTTTATTTTTAACAGGGTGCCTGACCCCGCGCTTGGCCGCACCACAAAAACTCACCACTTAACCTTTTATTTCATCAACTTAACGAATTTGCAAACAACAGACATTCCTGCCCGATGCCAATACTCATTTGGTTAATTATCGCGACAATGAGTTAGAATATTTAATTTACAATAAGTTTATTAAAAGTCATAAATTATTCTTGATTAATTTTTGCCCAGCTGGTTAATTAACCAAAGTGGTGCGCAACCCCATTGAGCGATGAGAAACACACCAGGAGACATTGTGAACAGGAACCATCCATTTCCATCCAGCTCCGTGCTGACAGAGTCGAGACGCGTCGGCAGGACAGATGATAAGCTCCATACAGTCTGCCATAGCTCATTGGTGTTAAGCGCTAAGTCACTGGTATTTGCCAGTTAACTCCCTACAATGCGGCGCAACTGCCGCGCAAATTTAGTTTCTGAGATGATGAATAAACACCTAATTCTGACATCGATGGCTGCATTCACAGGACTGTCTGGCTGTGTTAGCACAGACGAGCAGCCTTATTTAATTCCCGTAGCACAAAAGATCATGCTGGACGTTCGTTACTTTTGCCCTGAGGGCATCGCAGAAGGCGAAAAATGTACCCAGCCTGTCACTGACTTGCCTCTGCCATTGGCACAGTTAATTCGCGACACAGGTATCGGGGGCGTGATTCTGTTCGCCGAAAATCTGCAATCCACTGAACAAATTGTGCGTCTGAATGATCAATTGCAACAGCAGGCAAAAGTGGCTGGCCACGGGCCGCTTTTTATTGCTATCGATCAGGAAGGTGGCCGCGTGATGCGATTGCCGGCCGGAGTGGGTACTGCATTTGCCGGCAATATGGCGCTGGGTGCCAGTGAATCCACACACGGAAACGCTTTAGCCAAAGCCAGTGCCAATGTGATTGGTGAAGAGCTTCGTGCGCTGGGATTCAATGTGAATTTCGCGCCAACGCTGGATGTGAATGTCAATCCAGACAACCCGGTTATTAATGTGCGTAGCTACGGAGAAGATCCCAAACTGGTTGCGCGGCTTGGCCTGGCCCAATCCCAGGGCTTTGAACAAGCAGGTGTACTCAGTGCGTTGAAGCACTTTCCGGGTCACGGTGATACCAGCGTCGACAGTCATATCGGACTGCCGCGAGTTGAACATGACCGACAACGCATTGAAAACATTGATCTGTTGCCTTTTCGTTATGCGATTGAGCAAGGCAACCCAGCCATGATTATGACCGCACATATTCAATACCCGGCGCTGGAACCTCGCACCTTTGTAAATAAAGACGGTATAAGCACTGAGTTACCAGCGACACTGTCACGGGCAATCCTCACCGATTTATTGCGCGATGAGATGGGATTCAAAGGATTAATTGTTACCGATGCACTGGATATGGCTGGTATCAGTCAGTTTTTCTCACCAGTCGAGGCAACCATTCAGACATTTGCAGCGGGCGCTGACATTGCGTTAATGCCTTACACCATTCGCACACCGCAAGATATCCGTGATTTTAAGCAATTTCTGCAAGCCGTAGCGGATGCTTATACTGACAAGCGACTGTCTGCCGATGAACTGACAGCCTCGTTGGCACGCATTTCTACGGCCAAATCCGCCCTGAGATTTAATGCCAATCCAATCGATGCTCAGGTAGCAAACGCCAATCAAATACTGAACCGCCAACAGAGCCGACTACTGGAGCAAAATATTGCCGATGCGGCGATTACGATGAATCTCAACAAGGGCGTATTGCCTTTATCACCTGCGCTTAAGTCGTTAGATTTACTCATGCCGGATCAGCAAAAATGTGAGGCAATGCAAGCGGCGATGGCACGCACCCGTCCGGGTCTTGAGGTTCGCTGCGCGTCAATCGCAAACAAAGAAAAGCAACCTACACCACCTGCAGCATTTGCTGATGCATTAATTGTGGCTGACGTATTCCCGGCACAAACCCTGGCGGAATTGGGCGGTATGGATGATTTGGAAAACTGGCGCCAGCGCGCCAGCAAAGCAGATCAATGGCAAAGCATACAGCAATGGATGCAGCGAGCTAAAACAGCAGGAAAACCTGTGGTGCTGATTAATCTGCGTACGCCCTATCAGACAGAACGTTTCAATGGCCTGGTTGATGCTGTCTTAACCAGTTATGACTACCGCATACGGGATCCACACATCCCTGAAGCCAATCCCAGTTATCTGGCGCTTGCAAAAGTGTTGTTTGGCGAGATACAAGCGCATGGTACCTCTCCGGTTAGCTGGCAAAGAACGCAGGAATAATAACCATCAAATAACTCAATATAATATTCATAAACATTAATAACTGTGTAAAATTGCAGCAATAAATCAGTGGCTAAGGCTTATTTTACTGGAGATATGCCATCAAACTGTCACGAATAGTAGTTAAATTAGCGAATAATAAATTATTAAAAAAAGGCGCCATATGTCGGTATTTGTCAAACTCAAAGCATTACGGGATACCTTTTCGGACAGTGAAGCCAGACTGGCAGATTTTACCTTAAGCTCTGCCAACGTCATTCGTGAATTGTCGTCAGTGGAATTAGCGCGCATTGCCGGGGTCAGTCAGTCTAGCGTTGTTAAATTTGCACAAAAACTGGGCTTTAAAGGCTACCCTGCATTCAAACTCGGCGTTATAGACTCACTAAACAGCGAAACTGGTGATGTGCGCCTGCATAGCAAGGTCACCCTGAATGACTCACTAGCGCAAATTTCCGCCAAGTTACTGGAAAGTAAGATGGCGGTGCTGACTGAAACCAAAAACCTCAATACCGCCGAGGCTTTCGAACAGGCTGTCAGCTTGCTCAAAGCTGCCAAGCGTATTCTGATCATCGGATTGGGGGGGTCAGCACTGGTTGGTAAAGACTTTTCTTACAAGCTGCAAAAGCTCGGCATGGCGGCCATTGCAGAGCCAGACGGCCATGCTCAGTTGGCCTATGTGGCGACGTTTGGTAAGGACGATCTGGTCGTAGCGATTTCAGAGTCAGGTCAAACGCGCGAGGTAATTAAAGCCGTACAGCAGGCTCAGGCCAACGACTGCCCTGTCGTCAGTATCACCCAGTATGCAGCAAACCCGGTGTCAGATTGTGCCAGCGTGAAACTGTATTCTGTGGCGGAGAAAGAGTCCGTACGTTTATCTTCGATTCTGGCCCGCACGGCTCAGGAATTTGTGATCGATATTCTGTTTATCGCTATCACGCAATCATCACGAACAGGCCGTAAGATGCTGGAGAAAACTAACCAGTTAATTGGCGATTTCAGACGCAATTAAGTCATACAACAGATAAGGTTGCCGTTGCTGCATAAAGTGCGCTTCGCCCTGCTGCCAGCTAGCCTCGATTTGGCCGGCACTTTGCCCGGCAACCAGCGCTTTACGCAGTTTGTCGGTACCCGCCAGCTTGTCAAAGAAGCTTTCTGAGGTAAAAAACGGCAAGCCTTTGGCTGTAATGGCTTGGTAAGTGGATACCAGCAAAGTCAGATCCAGCCCATGAATAGATGACTGGCGTAAATCGATACCCTGCAATGCCGTGTCCTGCCATTTCGGCTTAGCCGCGCCAGCGCCCGACACAGGGGTGAATTCAAACGGTCCTAAAGCAACCTGCGGGTGACCAATAACCTGAAACGGAAAGGGCGTACCACGTCCAACGCTAACCGTTGTGGGTTCAAACAGGCACAATGAAGGATACAAGGCAATTGCGCTATCATTTGGCAAATTAGGGCTTGGGGACACTGGCAAGGAATAGGGTTGCGAACGTTGATAGTGGCGCATAGGAATCACGGTCAGATCAACCTGAACGTGCCCGGCCAACCAGCCTTCACCGTTAATCATTTGTGCCAGTTCTCCCACTGTCATGCCGTGCAGCAGCGGAATAGGATGCATCCCCACAAATGAGGTAAAGGCGTCCTCACGGATCGGGCCGCGCACATAACTACCATTTGGATTGGGTCTGTCCAACACCATAAAACGCACATGATTTTCCGCGGCGGTTTCCATCATGTAATGCATCGAGCTGATATAAGTGTAAAAGCGTGCCCCGACATCCTGAATATCGAATATCACCCAATCCAGTTGTGACATGACATCCTTGCCGGGCTTTTTATTCTGGCCATAAATCGACACGATAGGCACGCCGGTGCGTTCATCTACGCCGTCACTGATGTGCGCTCCCGCATCGGCTTCGCCACGAAAACCGTGTTCAGGCGCAAACACCATGCGAACATCCACACCCTGTGCCAGTAAATAGTCCAGTAAATGTTGCTGTCCAACCCGCGAGGTCTGATTCACCACCAGCCCCACTTTGCCCTTTAGCATGGGCAGGTACAGTGCACTACGCTCAGCCCCAATCTCAATAGCAGGACGCGCCGTAACCGGCTGACATAACGCTAACAGCCAGACACAGAGAATGCCGATGCAGCCTCTCATCGGCCGTTGCTCTCTACCGCCTGACGTAAAAAGCCATTAGCCTGCTGTAACATCTTCTTACCCTGCTCAGCACCGACCCCGGTTAACACCAGTAAAATGGCGAGCTTGGCATTATTATCGGCTTCGGCCAGTGCCTCATTGGCGGTGTGTTTGTCACAATCGGTTGCCTGCATGACAATCCGCACCGCCCGGGCACGTAACTTCTCATTACTGGCATTCACATCCACCATCAGATTACGGTAGCTTTTGCCAAGACGAATCATGCTGGCGGTGGTTAACATATTCAGCACCATTTTCTGGGCAGAGCCGGACTTCATTCGGGTAGAGCCGGTCAATGCTTCAGGTCCAACGACGACCGCAATATCGATATGGGATGCCTGGCCTAATGCAGAATCCGGTGAACAACTGATACCAATGGTGCGACAGCCCAGCGAAGCGGCATATTCAACGCCTGCAATGGCGTAGGGTGTGCGACCGCTAGCGGCAATGCCTACTACCACATCCCGCGCCGTCAGCTCTCTGCCACGCAGATCCTGAATAGCCAAATCGCCGTTATCCTCTGCGCCTTCTACCGCTTTAAACATGGCTTTCTCACCACCCGCCAGCACGCCCTGCACCAGTTCATGGGAAACGCTAAACGTAGGGGGACATTCAACTGCATCCAGCACCCCCAAACGGCCGCTGGTGCCAGCGCCAATATAAAACAGACGGCCGCCGCTTTTCAGGGCATCGACAATCGTATCCACTGCCTGCACGATTTGCGGCAGTGCAGCCTTTACCGCTTGAGGTACCTTAAAATCTTCCTGATTTAATTTGACCAGCAGTGCATGGGTATCAAGCAGATCAATATCCAACGTATCAGGATTTTGTCCCTCGGAAACAATATGCCCAAGCTGTTCAATCAAGGCGTCACGGGTTGCGGTTTTTTGCATCATTAGCTCACCTGAGAAGGTTGTGACAGCAGCTGCTGCTTTGCCAGCCAGCACGCCCCATCCAAAGAGGTGCCGACAGGATCTGTTAATACATTCTGCACAGACGCGGGTAACCATGCGTAAGTAGCGCTGGCAAGTCCACCCAATAAGGTCACAGGGTAATTATTCCCTTCGCAGATATCATTGATCATATTCACTACTGCGTTCACGTGCTGGGCGACCACTTCTTGTGCTGCCGCACACAGATCTGCGACGGCCAACACCCGTGGAGCCAATGCCGCGTATCTGGCAGGGTTCGCCTCGGCAATCCAGCCCAGTAATTGCGTACGACTATCCCCCGTCACTGATGCAATCGCTCTGCCCAAAGCGCTGCAAGGGCGTTGATATCGATCAATCTCCCGCAGTAATGCTTTTACGGCACTGAGGCCCAATTTTGCACCGCTACCCTCATCGCCGGCGATGAATCCCCAGCCGCCCTGCAAGGTTTCGGTGCCATCTTTGTTTAATCGTGCGGCCACAGATCCGGTACCCAGTGCAACGATACACACAGGTTTGCCATTGTTTGCACCATATAACGAAGTCGTCGCATCCGTGGCGATGCGTACAGATGCAAGATCCTGCGGCAACTGAGCCAGTAAATGCTTCACCCGGGATGTGCTGCCACCGCCGGCAAGACCGGCCATTACATGCAATTGCGCAGGGTTAACCGCGTTTTCCAGGCACAGTTCATCAATCAATCGGCGTAACAAAGTACAGGCGCTGTCGAGGTTGTTGGTCAGGGATGAGGGGCCGGCGACTTTTTCTGCCACTATCTGGCCGTCAGGTTCGCACAAACGCGCCAGCGTCTTACTGCCACCGCCATCTATACCTAAAATTAATGTGTTATGGTTTGTCATGAGACTACCTCATTCCCTGCAGGGCGACGGATGCTAGCACTTTCGCTGCAGCCCAGTAAACATACGGTCGACGACACCAGCGTGCCGATACACAGTTGCCAGGTAAATCCAATATTCATTTGCCAGTGCTCGGGTAACAACAATGCCTGCACATAGGGCTGCCAGAACAGGGTTGACAGAAATCCCGCCAACAACGCCAGCCACACTGAGCGGGGGCTGCCACGACGCGTGAATAACGCCGTAAAGTACACCCCCAATAAACCACTGTAGGAAAACACCATGACACTCAGGGCAAAATTCAGTAACGGCATATCGGTATAGCGTTGCCAGTAAAAACACAGTGCCGCCATCAAACCAAGTAACAGCGCCATTAATACCATGCCCCATTGCCCGGCAAACACCGCCTGCGATTCGTCCAACGCCTTACCCTGCCGCGCGCGCCATGGACGATACAGATCCTGAATTAACACCGAAGACATGGAGTTGAGGCCACTGTTGAGGGTCGACAACGCGGCGGCAATGATGCCAATTGTCACCAGCGCCTTAATGCCCGCTGGGATCTCGTGCAGCAGGTAATACATAAATATGGTGATTTTCTCGCCTTCGAATAGCTGAGATACGGGCTCGTTGCCGTTAGTCATCAGGTCAGGACGCTGGTAAACCAGATAGAGCAATAACCCGATCAGAATAAACAACGCCATCACCGGGATCACCAGAATCACCGACATCAACATGGCTTTACTGCCCTCCCGAGCGTTTTTACAGGTCAGTACCCGCTGAGTCATATCCTGATCCAGTCCAAACGCGGCAATATTGAGCAATACAAAGCCAGTGAATACCGACCACAAATTAAATACGCCAGCCGGCGAGGTATCCCAACTGGTCTTGATCAACGCAAGCTTCGACGTGCCTTGCGGGGTGTGCTGCAATGCATCAAGCATCTCACTGAACGTCAGTGGAATATTCGTCAACAGGTAATAAACCACAGCCAACGCCGCGGACACGTAAACTGCACACTGAATAACATCCGAATAAATCACACTGCGAATACCGCCGATAACGGTATATAACAAACCCACAATCGCCAGAATACCAATGGCAGCCATCACTGAAGTTGGCTGAATGTTGCCATATAAGATCATCGCTACCGCCAAAGCCGCCATATATAAGCGGGCTCCGCTGGCAAATACCCGTCCACACAGATACATCAGGCCAGCCTGCGTTTTAGCCGCACTGCCAAAGCGTTGTTGCAATAGTTCATAGACGGTAAACACTTTGAGTTGGTAAAAGCGTGGGATCAAAAAACGCATAACAAAAAGTGCGGCGACAAGCGCACCCAAATTGGTCGCTAAATAGCTAATGTCGCCCTGATAGCCCTGATCAGGACCACCCAGAAATGTTGCGGCAGATTGCGACGTGGCCAGCACAGAAATGGCCACCATCCAGGTCGGCATGGTCTTGCCACCCAAAAAATAGTCACTGCTACTGACAGCCCGGGCACGACTAAACCACCAGCCACTAACCAGTAACAGCAAACCGTATGCGGCAAAAACCAGATAATCGAGACTTGTGAAATGCTGCATGGTTACTTCTCATCTCCAGGCAATTGGGGTAAGCCCCAAATAATTCGCCGATTTTGATAGGCATCCCGTGTCAATAGCACCATACGAGGATTCTGACCGGCATCCAGCCAATGTAACAATGCATCCATGCGCGCTTCAGGCATAGATGTGCAGCCTGCTGTCGCAACATTCGGCCCAAACCACAAGTGCATAAATATACAGCTGCCCTGGCCAGATAAATTGGCCGGATTGTGCTGAACCACAATGCCTTTTTTATAAATATTCTGCTGTTTATGAATGTCCCGACGCATAGGTTCGGTTGACTCAGCCACGACCGCATCACCCACCGATTGTTGATTCACAATTTGGTTGTAATAGGGCGAGCCGTTCACATCGATGCAATAGTCCCCTGCTTGCATAGCCGCATAATTCAGCCCGGTATTAACTGATTGCAGATAGCCAAACGCATCACCTAATGCAAAGACTCCTGCCGGCGCACGGCCATCACCTTCCTGCTTGTGTAATCCCGTTTGTGACGGATGCAAACCTATCCCCCAGGCCAGGCCATTGCGACCAATATTTACGTCACCTGTTATATCTGTCGCTTGCCAGCCAGACCCATTTGCCTGAAAGGTATACATTTGCGCAACGGGTGAATCCCAATGGTCGGCGACGACCACCACGAGCTGACCGGTTTCAGTGAGCATCGTCTGGTTATGCTGCAAACCGTGCCCCACGCAACCCTGCAGGCCCAATAACAGCAGCCAGAACCCTATTCGAAACATCTAAACTCCTCCAATCCCTGAATATGTTCAATACCCAGTCCGGGCTGGTCACTCAATTCAATGCTGGCATTATCGAAGCTTGCACCGCCCAGTACCGGGTCAAATCTGCCCAGCGTAGGGCCATCCAAATCGATCAGGCTGATACTGTCACTGTAGCCACTGACCAAATGCGCCGCGGCGGCCACACCGATACTGCCTTCAAGCATACAGCCCATCATACAGGGTAAATTATGCTCATGAGCCAATTCTGCAATCGCAATCGCCTGACTGATCCCACCGGTTTTCATCAGCTTGATGTTAATAATATCTGCGGCTTGAAGGGCAATGATGCGCTGCACATCGCCCACAGAAAACGCACTTTCATCTGCCATCACAGGCGTGGATATAGCACGGCAGATTCTTGCCATGCCCTCGATATCCCGATAGTCCACCGGTTGCTCGACCAATTCCAGCTCAACCCCCTCGGCTTCCAACTGTTGCATATGTGCAATGGTTTGCGCTTCTGTCCACCCCTGATTGACATCCAGTCGCAGGCTGGCGCGTCCATCGACCAACCCATAAATTGCCAGAATGTTGGCCAAATCCTGCTGGCTGTCGCGGCCGACCTTTATTTTCAGGGTGGTAAAGCCTCTCGCCAGTGCGGCCTGACAATCGCTCAGCATTTTAGCCTGATGATCGACACTGATGGTGATATCCGTGGTCAGTTGGGGATGTTGTCCACCCAGCATTTTATAAAGTGGTAAGCCCATGTCCTGCGCAGCCAGATCATACATGGCGATTTCCAGCGCGGCCTTGGCACTGCTGTTGTGCGGCATAGCCCACTGAACTTGCTGGCACAGCAGGGTTAAGTCTGCGATATCGCGACCTACCACCACTTTTACCAATACCTGTTCAATGGCGGCAATGACCGACGCGTGGGTGTCGCCAGTGATTAATGGTGTGGATGGCGCAGAACCGAATCCTCGCTTCCCGCCGTCACCATGTAAAATCACCACGAGATCGTGAATCGCGTCTACCGTGCGCAAGGCGGTTTTAAAAGGCGTAATTAGCGGCACCCGCAGCCACGCCAACTCGAGCTTGCGGATAATCATGGTGTAACGTCCATTAAACGTTTGATGGCGTATACGCGGTCAATATATCGGGTAGTCGGGCTAAGATGCAGCGGTAAAACAGGTGTAACCGACACGCCATTGAGCGTGCCCCGATAGAATTCACCATTGGCCAGCGGATAGGCCAGGCCTTTAACATCATGAATGACATAGGGTTGGCCATCTTCCTCACCGATATACATCATCACATGGCCGGGTATATAAATCAGATCACCGACTTGCAGGGCTTTCAGTTGTTGGGTGACACGCTCGGCGCTGTTGGGCGAAAAACGCCAGTTTAACCCGTATTCACCCTGCCCCTGTTGCCCGGAGTTGCGCGGCATTAGCAGACCGAACGTTTTATATATTTCACCGATGAATCCGGTGCAATCACGACCATTATAATCGTGCCCCCAGCCATAGCGCTCGCCGAGAAATTTAAATGCCTGCGCTAAGATATTATCCCGGGTCATAGGCAGGTATCCCCGATGGACATCCTGGGTTTTACCAATCAGCGCTGTTGCAAAAACCAAACGTCCGAACTCATTGCGCACCGGTAGGGATACGACATAACTGGCATAGGGATTCTGACCATGCACGTCGACCGGCACATCCTGCACCAGTGGGATCCTGACCCCCATGTCTAACTGCACTTGCGAAATTTGCGGCTGTTGCGGCACAAAGGCAGTAAATACCCGCGCACCGGTGATCACCAATGTATCGGATTGTTGATGGTATTGACGTATCTCGTCGCGCTCACCTATAGCAACATCTGTGGCACGCATCCACGCGATATAGTGATAATTTTGTACCAGCAGCCAATGACCATCACCACTGCGATGTAATATGGCCACCGGTTCCGCAGGAAATACAGCCGACTCCTGAAAACGATCCAGATCGGCATCCATTTCACTGTTCAGCACCCTGTCTGAGGTGGGAAAGGTGCGCAATGCACTGCGCCTGACCACTAATCCAAACTGAATCGGGTTGTGCTGTTGGACCGCAGCAAGATTCAACATGGCGCGATAATTAGCAAAGTCCTGCTCCGTCAACTGCCGACCATCCGGGTAGAAACGCGCACTGGAAGGAATAGCACTGATAGATTCAATTTTTGCCAGCAATTGCTCACGACTCAGGCTATCCGGCAACTGCAGGGGTTGTTGCATATATGGATTATGCTGGAATAACTGTTGGTTAAAAGCTTGTATTTGCTCAGTGGTCATCAGCACACTCTCAGCATTCCCCATCCAATGAGATGCCCGAAGATGGCTCTCTTTCACTAACGGAACATCTGTTGTTTTTAACGAGTTCTCAGCCGCGTGCCCTGCACAGGACAACAGCAGCGCAGCAAGATTTAGCCACCAGGCAACAGTACGGTTAGACATTAACTATAATTCTTTATTTGTTTTTGATTGATTATGTTGGAATATTTTATTTTTACAAGTCTTCAATGTTCAATTCGTAACCAACGTCCAAAGGCATCGTCAAGTCTGCGTTGCAGTATGCGGGCAGCCTGATACACCGACGCCTCCGTCGCATCAGGATAACTTGCCTGTGCAGCAAGAGTCACCGCCCTGCCTCCCTGATAAGCCGGCAAACAAATATGGGCGAGCATCACCATTTCCCCCGCCCCGCGGGTTTCGCTCGGCCCCCAACCAATTTTTTGCCAAACACGCCATCCCGGTGCCACGGCATCCAATTTACTTTTCGCATCCCCCACTGTGGGTAAATGCGTGGCCAATCCGGTATGGATGAGCTGACTAATACCAGCCATCATGCCCCCATCAAGATGGGGCTTATCACCGTACAGCAGGGTGAGGATATCTGCGCGCGTCAAGCCGGGCGGACGGGTTTGAGGCTCGTCATCGAACATCGCTAAACGTCGTAATCCCTCTGCCTGAGCCAGGGTCGTCTGCGGTTTGTTGCCGGTTAAGCCACACGTATCACATCGATACGGCTGAAATCCGGGATCATCGCTACTTTGCTGATACGCTGATAGCTTATGAGATTGTCCCCCGGCCAACCACACATTGGGCTCTGGCGCAAACGCCACGCTGCCATAAGCACCGCGCAGACGAACGGCCGGATTGGCCAGCTTTAACCAATTATCGTGCAGCAACGCCGTCGCTTCATCCCGCCCGGCGACATTCAGAAAATAGGTAGCGATCGCGTTTGAGTCACCGTCCGCCAAACCGGACGATGCGTAGGAATTAAGACTGGTAATCAGATCTCCCAGCGCTACCTGCCCGACCAAAACAGGTGATGCCGATGTGTCACGTCGCAGCCGACTGACCGCAGCGGTGAAGGCCATGATTTTTGAAGAGCTCCAGGGCTCGTAAAGCTGATCTTCTTTTCCATCAGACAAATATCGATAGACCGGCTCGCCCTCGCGCCGGGCAATGTCGATCATCAGAATGCGGCTATCCTCCTGTGTCGGGAAAAAGTCCCGTGCAAGGCTGATGCGTTGTTCCCATCCTGATTGCTGGTATTGGGCCTGGGCACTACTGGTATAGTCCTGCCGCTCGGTCGAGGTAACCGGACAACTGATAAATGGCGTGGAGTGATCAGCGGGTTGCGGTGGGCTCAGACTTAATCTGGCTTCATCAAATTCAGCATTCGCCCAAAGCAACTGACTGACAAACGCCAACGAACAACCTACCAATATGCTGCGCATAACTATTCCCCCAAGCTTTATTTTTGGAAATATTTTATTCACAGACTACTTGGATTTTTGCAGAACGCAATGCTGCTTTTATAACCAGCCCAGTTCCAGCGCTTTTAATACTGCCCGGGTGCGGTCGCGCACGCCCAATTTAGCCATTATCGCAGACACCTGATTTTTTACCGTGCCAGTGGACTTGTACATGGCTTCGGCGATTTCCTGATTACTGTATCCGGCAGCAATCAAACGCAGCACCTCACATTCTTTTTCGGATAGTGCCTCGGGCTGATCAAAAGATTCAAATTCGGTAGGCAGACCACGCAATCCCTGCAGGACTTTTTCAGTGACGCTGGGCTGAATCAGCGTTTTACCTTGCTGCACATCAACGATGGCTTCGACCAGGGTGTCCAGCGATACATCTTTGAGCAGGTAGCCCCGCGCCCCATATTGCATGGCCTGCATCACCAACTGATGGTCATCGAAGGTAGTCAGAATAATCACCGGGTGTGTCAGGCCGGTGGTCTGCATCGCCTGCAATGCCTGAATACCATTTTGTTTGGGCATGCGAATATCCATCAGGATCACATCGACATCATGGGTCGCGAGCGCATCGACGACCTCACTACCGTCACTGCACTCACATACAACCTTGACCCGATCGGACAAGCCAAGCAGCGATCGTATCCCTTCGCGCACCAGCATCTGATCTTCCACTAACATCACGTTGATCATACAGTGCACTCCGGCAAATTAATCTGTGTGACAAATCCCTGTGCATCACCACTAAAGGAGATCGTGCCGCCAACTGCGCCAACACGCTCCCGCATGCCAGTCAAACCGTTACCCTCCTGCCAGTTTGCCGGGCAATGGCCATCATCTTTGATGGTCAGGGCAAGTCCTTCAGCAGTCTGTGTCAGGATAAGCCACATCTGCGAGGCCTGACTATGGCGCAATGTATTGGTCAGACTTTCCTGTACGCAGCGCAGCAAAGTTTCCGCCTGACCCAGATCGTTCACTTCCGTGTGCGGTGTCACCTGCAAATCCAGCTTAAGCATCGGCACCTGAGCAAACATCACCTCAATCGCGTTTTGCCACTTGAGATCGGCATTTTCGCGAATATCCGACACCGCTTCACGTACATCACTCAACAGTAATTTTGCCAGCGAATAACAACGACTGACCTGTTGCTGCGCCTCGCCGCTGGTTTTGTGCTGAGCAACCTGCAAGTTAATACACAGGGCGGTAAGGTGATGACCGAGTAAATCGTGAATATTGCGCGCAATGCGCAAGCGCTCGCCCTGCCGGGTGGCGGTTTCCAGCAGCGACTGCGTGGCTAACAACTCACGATTAAGCTCATCGGCCTGTTGTCTGGCATCCGCTTCCCGGATCAAAGCACGACTCATGGCCATGGCAAACAGATTAAACGTCCAGAACAGCAACGCGCTGAGCCAGGCATTTTGCTGCTCCCAATAGTAGCCAAAGCTCAGCCACAGGGGTGCGGCCACAAGCGGTGACAGTCGCACACACCAGTGCCATGGCAGAAAATACGGCACCACTGCAGACCACAACACCACAAAGATAGCCAGGTGATTAAACGGCAACAGCCAGTAAAGCCCGAAGGCTGACACCAGATGCACGGCCAGCAGCGCATAACGTCCTGCATTGCTGAGCGGCTTGTGGGAGGTAACGCGTAAAAACGCCAATAAAATAAAGCCCATCAACAGCATGCTAAGATGCAGCCGCCAGTGGTCAAATCCGAAGCGCTGAATACCGAAATAGACCGCGGAGCCACTTACCAGACTCCAGGTTAGTGTCGCAACCAGCTGCTCAATTGTTAATGATTTCAAATACTTCATTTGCCCATTATGCGTGAAAACGGACGCAAGCCAATAGGCCAAAAGTCATTTTTCAGGTCGTGACTTCTGGCACTGATTTATCCATCTGCAATGACCTAATCTGGCTGCAACTTGAATGAGGAGCATGATTATGGAATTGCTACACAGCCTGATTGTTAAAGGACACATTGTTACCGGCAGCGCATCGCTGCTGTTGTTTTGGTTACCGGTATTTAGCCGCAAAGGTGGCCCGTTACACGCCAAAGCGGGACGCTGGTTTACCTTTGCCATGACCTTTACCGCCATCAGCGGCGTGGTTGCCTCGTTACTGGTATTGAGTTTCCCATACGAAGTTAACGGACATCTGCTGGAGCGTTTTAGCAGCGCAGAGCGGTTCGAACGAGTGATGCATGGCCAGTCCATGTTTCTGCTGATGTTAAGCCTGCTGTCCTGGCACAATATTCGTCACGCCAACGCGGTATTACAGTGCAAACAGAGTCGAGCCCCGCTGCGTAACCTGCGTTACCTGAGTGTACCGATGGCGCTGATCGTTGCCGGGGCGCTGGGCTTGCAACAGGCCATTGAGGGTAATTTTATGTTGGGTAAAATTTTCGCGCCCATCGCGCTATTTAACGGCTTCAATACCCTGTGGTATGTGTTTCGTAAGCAAACCTCAGCCAAAGCCTGGTTAGCCGAACATATCAGTGCAGTGACAGGTTCCGGGGTTGCAGCCTATACGGCATTCTTTGCCTTTGGCGGTCGCACTTTGCTGGCGGGTTTTCCGGAGTTGCAACTGGCCAGCTGGATTATTCCCAGTGCGATTGGGGTACCGTTAAGCTGGTGGGCTATTTATCGCTTTACCAAGCGTCGCCGCCCACAACTCGCCATGAATCACTGAGTTACCAGGCATATTCACCTCACGGCAGGACTTGATTCCTGCCGTACAGGCCTTACATTGAGCACAACGATATCCGATAGCGGGCCAACCTGTGAGTATAAAACTCGGGATGCTGATGGATCCCATCAGCCACATCAATACCAAAAAAGACACCAGCTTTGCCATGTTGCTAGAGGCACAGCGCCGCGGCTATCAGCTGTTTTATATGGAAATGGCCGATATCTACATCGATAACGGCGTAGCCATGGGTAAATTGCGCGAAGTCAGCGTGCGCGACAATACTGACGACTGGTATACCCTCAGTGACACTCAGGTGATGCCATTGAGTGAGCTGGATGTCATCCTGATGCGCAAAGATCCACCGGTCGATCAGGAATTTATTTACGCCACCCAAATTCTCGAACTGGCCGAGCGAGCTGGCACGTTAGTGGTGAATAAACCGCAAAGCCTGCGCGATTGTAACGAAAAACTGTTTGCCACATGGTTTGCCGATTTATGTCCACCGACGATTGTCACCCGTTGCAGCGATACTATTCGCGCCTTTCATACCGAACATCAGGATATTATCTGTAAGCCGCTCGATGGTATGGGCGGCAGTGCCATTTTCCGGGTCAAAGCCGATGGCAATAATCTCGGCGTGATTATCGAAACCCTTACGGCTCACGGTAACCGGTATGCCATGATTCAACGTTACTTACCGGCAATCAGTGAAGGCGACAAGCGTGTGCTCATCGTCGATGGTGAGGTCATGCCCTATTGCCTGGCACGGTTACCCAAGCAGGGCGAAAACCGCGGTAATCTGGCCGCAGGTGGCAGTGCCAGACCACAGCCGCTCAGCGACTCAGACCGGGCACTGGCAGAACGCATCGCACCTTTGCTGGTTGAAAAAGGTCTTATCTTCGTCGGTCTGGATGTCATCGGTGACCGCGTCACGGAAATAAATGTCACCAGCCCCACCTGCGTGCGCGAAATCGAAGCGGCGTACCCCATCAGCATCATGGCCAAGCTGTTTGACGCCATTGAAAAACGTTTATCACATTGAAAACTGACGACTCACCCCCATACTCTGGGGGTGTTAATCAACGAGATTTGATGATGAATAGTCTGGAAAACCATTTTCTGATTGCTATGCCCAGCCTGCAGGATGCGTTTTTCAAGCGGTCACTGACCTATATCTGTGAGCACAACGAACAGGGCGCCATGGGCATTGTGATCAACCAGCCGGCCGGTATGACAGTCAAAGAGTTATTACACCTGACCAAGATCGAAGGTCCGATTGACCAACAGCGTGGTGAGCATCTGGTAATGGCAGGCGGGCCGGTCAATCAGGAGCGTGGCTTTATCCTGCACACCCCAAAACCTGGGTACAGCTCTAGTCTGTCTTTAAATTCAGACATTATGGTCACCACATCAAGGGATATTCTGGAAGATTTAGCCACAGATAACTGCCCACAAAATACTATTGTCGCGCTCGGTTATGCCGGTTGGAGCGCTGGACAGCTGGAAAGTGAAATTCAACAAAACTCCTGGCTGATTGTGGAAGCGGATACCGAATTACTTTTTGAAACACCCGTTCACCTGAAATGGGACAAAGCCCTGCACAAACTGGGAATTGAGCCCTGGCAACTGGCCAGTGCCGGTAACGCATAAGGACATCACGTTGAGTAGTAACACCCTGTTAGGTTTTGATTTTGGCACCAAAAGTATTGGCGTCGCGGTCGGGCAGCGTATTACCGGTACAGCCGCACCGCTGGATGCGTTAAAAGCCCGCGATGGGATCCCAGATTGGGATCTGATAGCTAATCTGCTCAAAACCTGGCAACCCGACCAGCTGGTAGTGGGTCTACCGCTGAATATGGATGGTAGCGATCAACCACTTACGGACCTGGCACGAAAATTCGCCGGCCGCTTGCATGGTCGCTTTGGTTTGCCGGTCGCACACTGTGATGAACGCCTGACCAGCGCCGATGCCCGCGCCACCCTGTTTGAACTGGGCGGCTTTAAAAAACTTGGCAAACAGAAAGTCGACAGTGTGGCTGCGTGTATCATCCTGCAGAGCTACATGGATGAAGGCTGATTGACGCAAAATTGTCACTGGTAAATTTTGACCAGATTGATTACTCTACGACCAGTCGTATACCAGGGAACGGAATATGAAAACGGTCTTATCTACCCTCTCCCTTTTATTATTCAGCGCGCACTTATGTGCCGAGTCGCCAGTGTGGAAAGTCAGCAAAGGTGAGCACTCACTTTACCTTGGCGGCACAATGCACCTGCTGCAAAAGAGTGACTTCCCGTTACCGCAAGCATTTGAAAATGCTTACAAAAATGCTGACATTTTTGTTTTTGAAGCGGATGAGCAGGAACTGCAGCAACCGGATATGCAGGGTAAAATGATGCAAATGCTGACCTATCAGGACGGCAGCACATTTCGCGATAAACTCAGTCCCGAGACCAGTCAGGCGGTGATCAACTTTATGACCCAGCGCGGCATGGCGGTGGAACAATTGCTACCGTTTAAACCAGCAATGCTGGCAGTGATTCTTACCATTGGAGAGTCCCAGCGCCTTGGCTTTGGTCAACAGGGGGTGGACAGCTATTTTCTCGGCAAAGCACGCAAAGAAAGCAAACAGGTCGCATTTTTAGAAACTCCGATGCAACAGCTGGGCTTTTTGGCCTCCATGGGCGAAGGCAATGAAGATGCCTTTATGCGTTATACCCTGGATGACGTGGAAAATTTGCCGGCAACACTGGCGATAGTCACCAGCGCATGGCGTGAGGGAAATTTCCAACGCATGGATAAGGATCTGCTGGCCGATATGCGCCAGACGTTTCCACAGGTGTATGACGTCATCATTAAAAATCGTAATGATGCATGGATGCCAACGCTGCAAGAATATTTAACCACCGATGAAATAGAGTTTGTAATGGTTGGTGCGCTGCATTTAAGCGGACCGGATGGCTTATTAAATCAATTTTTGCAGCTGGGTTACCAGCTCGAAGAAGTCCATTAACGGAGACCGCATGTTACCCGCCGCCCCCACCCTGGTTATTGGCAATAAAAATTATTCCAGCTGGTCGCTGCGTCCATGGCTATTGCTGACTCACTTTAATATCGACTTCGAGGAAACGTCAGTGTCCCTCACTCCGCAAGGCCTGCGCGATCGGCTGCAGAGCTATTCACCCGTGGGAAAAGTGCCCGTGTTACTGCATAACAGCAGTATCATCTGGGATTCTCTGGCTATCTGCGAGTACATCAGCGAAGTATTTCTGAAAAATACCGGCTGGCCGGATGAGCCCATGCAACGGGCTCAGGCTCGCTCCTTATGTGCGGAAATGCATAGTGGTTTTATGGCATTACGCCAACAATGCCCGATGAATGTGCGCGAGCATCGCTCGGTTGAAATGACTGAGGCATTGCGTAAGGATCTGCAACGAATTGACGAAATCTGGTCGGAATGTGCCGCGTACAGCGCCACCGGATGGTTATTCGATCAATTCAGTATTGCCGACTGCTTCTTTGCACCGGTGGCATTTCGTTGCCAATCCTACGATTTGCCACTATCCCCGCATGCGCAGCAATACTGCAAGAAATTACTGAATTTGCCTGCCATGCGACAATGGGCGCACCAAAGTAGCAAAGAAAATGAGGTTCTGACTCACTACCACGTGGGTGAAATTGTCGCCTAACCCATGACTTGTGCGCGTTGGCCGGTTACTATCTGGCTCCTATCTAGATTGCAGTGAATCGACGGAACGAATAAATGATTAGCCGTGTTGTTTTAGTGGCATTAGTCAGCCTGCTTTCACTGTGCATGTCTGCCTGTCAGTCTCCACCACCAGACATTGTAAAAAGCCCCAATGATAGCCGCAGCTATCGACTGCATACCTTGCCAAACGGCCTGTCAGTGTTGTTAATCAGCGATCCTGATGCAGTAAAATCCAGCGTTGCATTGTCTGTTGCAGCAGGCTCATTCGATGAGCCAGCCGAGTTTCCGGGACTCGCCCATTTACTGGAACACATGTTGTTCCTCGGCTCTGAAAAATATCCTCAAGCCGGCGACTACGCTGAGTTTGTTAATCAAAGTGGCGGCAACCTCAACGCCTACACAGATAATCAACAAACTAATTTTATGGTCTCTGTGGATGATGCCAGTTTCGAACTGGCACTGGATCGGTTTTCACGCTTCTTCTGGCAGGCGACGCTGGATCCTGCATATACAGACAAAGAGCGTCATGCCGTAGACGCTGAATGGCGGATGAAACGCAGCGATGACTGGGTGATTCTGGCCAGACTGGATGAGCGGACGCTGGCACCAGCGCACCCGGCGCATCGGTTCAGCTGGGGTAACCTGCAAACCCTACAGGACAGCAAAAATGCCACCTTACATCAGGCACTGGTGGACTTTTACCATACCTATTACCGCGCCAATCAAATGCAGGCCGTGCTAATCAGCCCACGCAGTCTCGATCAGCAAATCGTACTGGCTGAACGTTTCTTTACGCCCATCCCATCAGGCCGGGAGCGTCATAGCACGCCTTTACCGCCTGCATTAGACACAAACACCGGGGCTAAATGGCTGACTTACCAGCCTCAGGCAGACATGCGTCAGTTGCGTATCTCGTTTGTGATTAATAACAATCAGGCAGAATATCGCTATAAACCCAACCACTACATAACCTACCTGCTCAACAGCGAAATGCCCGGCACTCTGGCCGCCACGTTGCGCGAACAAGGACTGGTTGAGGCCCTGTATGCGGATGTGGAACCGGCTCAATATGGTAACGCAGGCAATTTCAGCATTTTCGCCGATCTCACCCTGGCCGGAGCACAACAACCAGAGCGGATTGTCGGCGCCGTGTTTAATTACCTGCAATTGATCTCACAACAGGGGATCCAGCAAGCCTATGCCGATGAGCTGCGCCAATCACTGCAAAACAATTTCCGCTTTTTAACCGAGTCAGATAATGCCCAGCTGGCCATGCATCTGGCCGCTCAGCTGCACAACTACCCCGCCCGGGACGTGTTGGTGTCTCCCTATCAGTTTGCGCAGTTCGAACCACAGCGGATCCGCGCCGTTCTGGCGCAAATGACGCTGGACAATGCACGTATCACCCTGATTAGCCCACAAGCGCAGGCAAACCAACACTTTGAGCATTTCCCGGGACAGTACAGCCAACATAAAATTACCCCGTCACAGCTTCAAAGTTGGCAACAGCAGGCACGCTCACTGACGCTCTCCCTGCCGGCATTCAACACCCTGATGCCGGGTGAATTTACATTGCATCAACCCCTCAGCGATACGCCGCAGATCCTGCAAAATGACCCTGACGGTAGCATGGTGTTAATGCAAAACGGGACGTTCAAAGAGCCTAAAGGCCATATCCTGATCGAACTCAATAGCGACATCACCAAGCAAAGCCCAACGTCCTATGTGGTGGCCAGTTTGCTCAGTCGCGCACTCGGTCGCCAGACCACCGATTTATATGACGAAGCCATCGCCGCGGGCATGAGCCTGTCTGTGGGTATCAATAATGGCCTGAATATTGAACTGGCCGGCTTTAGTGAGCGACAGCCAGAACTGCTGGACCGGCTACTGACGCGTTTGCACTCCATGCGCTTCGAGCCTGCTCATTTAGCTAATCACAAAGCGGCCCTGCTGGAAGAATGGCAAAACGAAGACAAAGCCATGTTGATTGACCAACTGATGCCGACACTGTCGCGCCTGATCAGTCGCGATGAATTTGACCGCGATGCATTACGTGAGGCACTCGATGGGGTATCGGTTGACGATTTGCGACGCCAGCTCACCGAATTACTGTCAAACTATCATTTGCGTGTGTTGATGTTTGGCAATTATTCCCTCGATATCGCGAACAGCATTCATACCCGACTCAGCGTCGCGAACGCCGATAAGCCTCGCTATATATCGCCGATGCTTTCCCTGCCACCGGGCACAACGCTAAGTTGGCAACAGGATGCTGAGCTTAATGATACGGCCTGGTTGGATGCCTATACCCAGCCCTATAGTGTGGAACAGGACGCAACATCACGACTCTTAAGTCAGCTAATTAATGGCGCGATGTTTCGGGTGCTGCGCACAGAACAACAACTGGGTTATTCGCTGGGATATTTCACTTTACCCATTCAACAGCAGTTGTTTAGTGGTTTTTATCTGCAATCGGCAAATAGCGATCTCACCACAACATTTGCGGCGGTAGAGCGCTTTAAAGAGGATTTTCGTGCACAGTTACAGGCACTATCAAGCGATGAACTGAACACCACCCGCGCCAGTTTGCTAGCCAATCTGCAAATGCCGCCAACCAGTACCACAGTAGCGCTCAGCCGGGTTTTACGTGACTGGCAACAAGACCATCTGCAGTTTGATCAACGTCAGCGCCTGATAAACGCGGTACAAAGCGTCACGCTACAGGACATATTGGCCCTGTATGACAGCTACGCCGGACACACCCGTTATTTGATTCAGTTGCGGGGGGCGAACTTCCAACAAACGCCGTTTATCCAGTTGACGGACGCCAAACAGATAACGTCGCTAAACGAAGCGCATTAACCGGCGTGAGGCTGTTGCTTCACGCCGATCAATTTTACCGCCTAGATTGAATAATCCAGCTTTAACCACAATGTGCGACCCGGTTCGTTCACCTTGTCCTCGCTGACAAAGCCTGGGATCAACGACGCACTGCGACTGAGCGCTTCCTGATAAGATTTATTCAGTAAATTATCGATACCCAGACTTAGCCGCCAGTTGGATGCTACTGTGCGACTGGCATTAACGGAAACCACGCCAAACCCGGCGGTGGGAGTGGTATCCAGCCCCACGATAGTCCCCTGCCCCTTGGCAATATGCCGCTGAGCCCTGACCAGGCGCCACACACCGCCCCATTGCCACTGGCCAGAGGTATAGCCGAGGTCGATTCGCAGCTCAGCGGGGGCCTGCTGTGCCAAATCGCGACGGTCTGTGTCATTCATGCCGCGGCTGACAGATAAAGCACTTTGCACCCGCCACGCCTGATCTATTTGCCAGCTCAGCGATGCTTCTCCGCCGTAGGTGTGTGCCGCGATGTTACGCACCGTTTCCGGTCCCATCATGCTTTGTTGATCCAATAACACATAGTCTTGATAGTTGGCGTAGAACAACGAGACATCCCATTGCAGACTGTCTGTCTTGCCCAGCCAGCCCATGTCCCATTGATGGGTTATTTCCGGCGCAATATTAAACGCCGATGGACTGGTTTGGCTCCCTCTGGCCTTGCCTAATAATTCCCAGTAGTCGGGGAAACGTGCCGCCCGGCCCCAACCGGCATACATTGCACTGTCGGCAAACTGCTGCTCGAAGCGGATAAATCCGCTGGTGAGGATGTCTTCACGCACATCTGCAAAGGTCGGATTCATCACCGACACGGTCATGGTTTTCATCAGCATGGAACGCTGGTCAATCGCCTGCCAATCGTCTCGACGAATGCCCAGATGCCAGCTGCGTGCAGGGTTGAGCTGATAATCGCTCTCAATAAACACGCCCCACTGGCTAAATTCACCGTCTGACAGGTGCGGCTTGTCCTGATGGGGCATCATCAACTGATTCATGCTCATGCGATTGGTATGCACATTGTCATTGGTATCTGCGCCGAGGCGCAGTTGCCACCCATCAGCGGGGGTAAGCGTGGCCTGTAATCGGCCACCATCGGTGGTGCGAGTCGGATTCATCGCGGCGGGATTTGGCAGCATCATGCTGGGCGTAAAGGTACGCAGCGAATAGTTATCCATTACATGATCAATATCACTTTGATACCAGTTTACTTCCAGCCGTGATAACCAGGGGGTGATGTCGTCCTGCCGTAAGCGGACACCCCACTGGCTGCGATCAAATTCGCTACCATCCATACTGCGATCGGCGTAGGCGGCTTCACCAGCACTTTGCGCCAGCGTGATAGCCAACACACTGTTTTCAGTTGGCGTCCAGGCCAGCTCTGCGCTACCTCCCTGACGTTGATAATGACTGTTGACCACATTACCCTTGCCATCGCGGTAGTTGTCACTTTCTGCATAAGAGCCGGTAAATCTCACATAGCCTTGTTGGTTGCCGCCCTGCAGATCCGTGCTCAATTCACGCCGCGCAAAACTGGCTATAACCAGACTCACATCGCCCTCGATGCCGGCTTGTTGCATCGGCTGCTCCTGACGTTCAAATTGCACGGTGGCGGTTGCAGGCAGGTTCAGCACACTCTGTGGGCCTTTGATGACCCGGATCACATCATAGTTGTGCGGGTTAATATAGGCGGTTGGCGGATCCATGCGGCTATTACAGCCCCCCAGCAACATTGTGCCATCGTTAACAATGGTCAGACGGGAAGCGGACATACTACGAAATACCGGGTCACCGCTGACCCCACCCTTGCGAATCAAATTAAATCCGGCAATGGTTTTAAGGTAATCGGCCCCATCGCTGGCCGGCAATGGCTGACGAGGCTGTTTAGGATCGGTGACTACCTGACCGGGTTCCAGCATATGTTCGGAGGTGACCACAATCCGCTCAACTGCCGGATCTTTATTCTCTGTTGGTGTGATATCAGTGGTGTGTTGAGCATGAGCGCCGGCTGCCAGCAATGCCAGCGTCAGCGGGGAAAATACAAAGCGCATAATTGTTCCTTTTTATCAGGCACGAAGCCCGCGCGGCCGCGCCGCGTGAATTAATTTGTGATGAATTAACTGATAAAAAGAAAGGTTGGTGGGGCGCGGGATAATCCCCTTGAATAAGCGGCGACCCGCACATCCGCGCTAAGCAGCGCAAATTCCCCATGCACCAGCACGGGTATGGAGGTGTGTGAGTGAACGGAATAGAGCTCGCTAACCTGATCCTGCCACAGAGCTAGCTGACAGCCCGGTTCCTGCAGGCTGGCCGGTGCTTCCTCAGGCGCATCGACAAACACAAAGTGACCCGCGTCGGCACTGGCGAGAGGATCAATCCAGCGCATATCGCGACCGGTACAGATCAGCTCCACATGCTCGCTGGCATAGAATGAAGCCAGCTCCAGCATCCGGCCATTAGTCCAGGCGCCAAATAATCCATTGGCGGCCAAGGCACATAACAGCAGGAAAGATAAAAATCTGGAAAGCAAACTACAAAACCGTGATGACTGACAGGGTCAGATTACCTGCTTAACAACCACCGGCAAAGCATTTCAACGACAATTATTGATAAGCATCAAGCTGGCAGTAGCGCATCGACCAATAATTGCACCGACACGCGCCCGCGAAACTCGTTCACATCCAGTTTGTACGCCAGATGAACATGGTGGGCCAGCGCGTTCGGCCAATGATCGCGGTCCACATTAAACGCGATGGCATCGAGCAACAATCCGGTTTCGGTTTTCACCTGCATCTTCAGATGATTTTCACCTACCACGCGCTGAGATTGCAGTTCAAAGTAACCGTCAAAGCACGGCTCCTCAAATCCCTGTCCCCAGGGCCCTGCCTGTTTCAGTAATCGGGCAAATTCCAACGACAAGTCAGCGTCACTGAGTTGCCCGTCACTCAGAATCTGCCGCTGTGGCGGTGTATCGCCGAGTAATTTCTTCGCGGTGTGATTAAACGCCGCCTCAAAATCAGGCAGATTTTTCACCGGCAACGACAATCCGGCCGCCATGGCATGGCCACCGAATTTACTGATTAATCCCGGATGCGCCGTATTCACTTCATCTAACAAATCGCGCATATGCAGTCCGGGAATCGAGCGCGCCGAGCCTTTAATGATGTCATCATCCTGATGGGCAAAGGCGATGGTTGGGCGGTGATAGCGCTCTTTAATTCGTCCGGCCAGAATGCCGATCACGCCCTGGTGCCAATCTGCCTGATAAAGGCATATACCATGGGGGACACTGTCTTCAGTCAGCGCCAGTGATTGCAGCGCCTTAATCGCTTCCTGCTGCATGCCGCTTTCAATTTCGCGCCGCTCACGATTCAATCCATCTAAGCGACTGGCAATCTCACGTGCCTGATATGTGTCATCACATAACAAACACTCGATGCCCAACGCCATATCATCCAGGCGACCGGCGGCATTTAATCGCGGCCCCACTACAAAGCCCAGATCTGCGGCAGTCAAACGGGATGCCTGACGATTGGCCACCTCCATCAGGGCAATAATCCCCGGGCGGCAACGGCCGCTACGAATACGTTGTAAGCCCTGATGCACCAAAATCCGGTTGTTATCGTCTAATCTCACCACATCCGCGACGGTACCGACCGCGACAATATCCAGTAATTCCGCCAGATTCGGTGCAGACCGCTGGGTAAACCAACCCCGTTGGGTCAGTTCTGCCTTGAGGGCCAGCATCAGATAAAATGCGACCCCGACGCCGGCCAGATGTTTGCTGGGAAAATCGCAGCCCAGTTGATTGGGATTAACGATGGCTTTCGCCTCTGGTAACTGTTCGCCAGGTAAATGGTGATCGGTAATCACCACATCGATACCTAACTGATTAGCCCGCTCCACGCCGGCCAGACAGGCAATGCCACTATCCACTGTCATAATCACTTCGGCCTGCATTTGTGCGGCTACATCGACGATTTCCGGTGATAAGCCATAACCAAAATCAAAGCGATTAGGCACCAGATACTGATGACCCTGACAGCCCATGCGCGCCAATGCCAGCATACACAGTGCGGTACTGGTGGCACCATCTGCGTCAAAATCGCCGACAATCACCAGGCGTCTACCGGTTTCAATGGTGTCAGCCAACACAGACGCCGCCTGCCCGATACCTTTGAGCTGTTGATAATGGGTCAGTGCCTGCAATGAAGTGTCCAGCTGACCGCTATGTTTAATGCCGCGGCTGGCGTAAATATCTGCAATGCGGGGATGCACCACGCCAGACAGGTCTACCCTGTCTGGCGCTGGTCGACGAACAATTTGCATAGGTGAGTATTAGGGCGAAAAAGTGTTATTTAATTTTCTGCAGTGTTTGCAGTAATTGTTTAGGAGGTAAATAACCCGGCATCAGGCTGCCATCTTTGGCAATGATTGCCGGCGTAGAGTTCACGCCGACACTTTGTGCAAAGGCATATTGTTCTGCAAGACGGTTATCACATTGTTTGGGTTTAACTTTTTGCCCGGCCATCCCCTTAGTCATGGCTTCCTGCGGTTTATCTGCGCACCAGATTGACTCCAGCTCATTAAACGAGGGATGTTCCGTGCCATAACGGGGAAAGGCCATATATTCGACGGTAATACCCAAGTCATTGTATTCATCAATTTGCGAGTGCATACGACGACAATAGGTACAGGTGGTATCGGTAAACACAGTAATTTTGTATTTCTCGTCTTTGGCAGGAAAAACCAGTTTGCTGTCGGCAAATGACGCCACTCCCGCTAAACGCACCCGGGTCATGGTTTTTTCAGTTTCATTAACCAGACCTTCCGTCAGGTTATACATCAGCCCGCGCAGCAGGTACTGACCATCCGGGGTGGCATAAAATACACCTTGCGAGGTGATCACTTCACGCAGGCCGGGCATAGCCGCCGGGTTAATCTCACTAACCGCCAGGCCCAGCTGATTTTCGAATAAGTCGCGTAATACATCGTCATTATCGGTAACCAGTTGCGCACCGGCCGACACACACCAGAACACACTGGCAATCAATAGGATTAACTTCTTCATACTACTCCCGAGTTTGGTTGCCGAAAATAAGACCGGCTGACACCGCATATTGGCTCATTGTATGTGAATTAAACCTGAAGTTCAGCCTCTGGGATGATGCTCACCAATGACTTTATGTAAACGACTGGTCGCCACATGGGTATAAATTTGCGTGGTAGACAGATCACTGTGCCCCAATAGCATTTGCACGACACGTAAATCTGCACCATGGTTGAGTAAATGGGTGGCAAAGGCGTGGCGAAGAGTATGCGGTGATAACTCGCTACTGATACCCGCCACCTGTGCGTAATATTTAATCCGATGCCAGAACGTCTGACGTGTCATCATCTTGCCGCGATTGCTGGGAAACAGCCAAGCGCAATCACTCTTGAGCAACATACCGCGCCCTTTACGTAAATACACATCAATGGCGTCAAGGGCCTGTTCACCGAGGGGGACTAAACGTTCTTTGCCACCTTTGCCGGTAATTCTGACCATGCCCTGGGTCACACTAAGCTGATCCATACGTAAACCAACCAACTCCGTAACCCGCAAACCTGTTGCGTACAATACTTCTAACATCGCCTTGTCCCGCAATTGCACCGCATCCTGCGCGGTAGGGGCAGCCAGCAACGCATCAACCTGCTCTTCGGTCAGCGTTTTTGGCAATGGCTTAGGTAGCTTGGGATTTTTAATCTGAACCAACGGGTCTGCGTGGCGTAATTTTTCGCGCAGCAGATATTGTACAAAGGTGCGTAAACTGCTGAGAAAGCGTGCCATGCTGCGAGCCTTCATGCCTTCATCGTAGCGTAGCGCCAGATACTGATTGACGGCCTGATCATCAAAATCTTTCAGGTCGATAGATTGCTCACTGAGGAAATCACTAAATTGGCGTAGGTCACGTCGATAGGATTGCAGGGTGTTTTCACTCAGCCCTTTTTCCAGCCATACGGCATCAATAAATTGATCGACCAGTAATTGATTATTCGACATGACGGTAGTCACTGAAAGGTTAGAGGCACGCACATCCATTTTGCAATCTCTCCATTTTGCATATACGACCATGTTAGCAGGCTCTGTCCGCTTCGGAACACTGTGCCGCCGAATTTGAACCAGCAGAATTAGCGGTTGGTCGTATTGTGGCAAGTCCCTTGCTCACAATTTATTCAAATGGTTTGACTGGCCTATCTTAGGTGCACAACCTAACCAGATACTCGCGCTGTCGGGAAGTGGTTCGACACCACCTGGCGAATATTATTTCCCCATACAATGGCTTGATTAAACAAACTATGCAATTGACGTTGGTCTACACCCATTTGCTTGGAAAAACGAATCAAATTCAGCCAATTGGCACTTTCAAACGCTTTGGCCGTATGCAGATAGGTGGTCAAGCGCCCTTCTTTACTCATTAAGGCATCTTTAATTTCATTATCCACCGGCAATTTACCAATCACGGTATTGATATCCTGATCCAGCAGCGTATCGAGCAATGAGAACAGGCCAACCAGAAAACCTTTAGGTGGATTGTCTTTGTCCTTACACTCGTGGCTTAGCAATTCGCAAAACTTCGCCCGAACCAGCGACATATGCAACAGTTCAAACGGCTTGTCATCACTAATACGCGCCAGCGCCACAAGCGAAATAAATTTCTTCAACTCCAGTTCACCCATGTAATTTAACGCATGGCGTATAGAGGTAATTTCATAGCGCTTGTTGATTAGGGGGTTGTTGATAAAGCGCAACAACATATATGACAAGCCCACATCTTTCTCAAAGATGTCATTCACTTTCTGTAAGTCAAAGCCGGCGTGTGCGGTAATTTCCATCAGTTGCAGCATTGCCAGCTTAGAAGTTGGCAAATTGCGCGACTTAATGATTTGTGGCTTAGCAAAGTAATAGCCCTGATACAAATCGAAGCCATAGGGTTTGAGTTTTTCGTACTCTTCGCGGGTTTCGACTTTCTCTGCCACCAGTTTGATATTCGCACGCTGAAATTTTGGCAAATGCTGGGCGATGGTTTCTATTGGCGTACGATGGGTATCGACCTTGAGCATGTCGATATACGGCAAAAAAACATCCCAGCGCGGGTCAAAATTATGATCATCCAATGCCAGGGTATAGCCATTGTTTTTAATGCGTTTGCAGGCCTCGACCATTTCCCTTGTGGTAGGAATGGTCTCAACAATTTCCACCACGGTTTTTTCCGGATTCAGTATACTGGTGAAATCGTTGAGCAGTGAATCTTTGTGGAAGTTAATAAATGAACGTTTATCGCCACTGAATTCTTCCAGCCCCAGTGTCAGATAATTTCTTGCCAGAATGCTTGAAGTCGCCTCATCGGGCAGAACATCCGGAAAACAGTTATTCTTGCCGTCACGAAACAATAGCTCGTACGCCTGCACTTCCATGTTGTTGTCTAAAATGGGCTGCCTTGCTACATACGCAAACATGTTATCCAACCTCTGCCACCGAATTGTGCGCTCCCGCGCGTTGTTCATATTCTCTTTGGCACTATACCCGCAGACCCGAACATCACCTAACTCAAATTAACAAAATCCCTACAAGTTGCCTGAAAAACTGGATCTGTCGTGGTGTCGCAAGCAAAATACCCAACCAAATCCTTTAATTTACGGAATCCATCGCTTTGAATGTCGGTTTGTTTTTCGGCTCTACCACCTGCTACACAGAAATGGCTGCGGAGAAAATCCAGCAGGCCAGTCAGCGCCTGAATATTGAGCTATTTAACATTAAAGATACTCCTCTTAGCCATACCCTCACCTATGACGTATTGATCTTGGGCATTTCTACCTGGGACTTTGGTGAACTGCAGGAAGACTGGGAATCTCACTGGGATGAAATCAGTGGATTAGACCTCACCGATAAAGTCGTTGCCCTGTTCGGACTGGGTGATCAATTGGGTTATACCGACTGGTTTCAGGATGCGCTGGGCATGCTGCACGATGAAGTCGTTGCGGCCGGTGCGGTTGTGATAGGTCATTGGCCAAATCAGGGCTATCAGTTTACCCACTCGAAAGCACTCAACGAGGGTCAAACTCATTTCGTGGGCCTGAGCCTGGATGAAGAAAATCAATATGAACTGACCGATTCACGCATTGCCGAATGGATTCATCAACTGGAAGCCACGTTATTGGACTGAATCGTTTAAAAATTAACTGAACGATTGACCTACATCACCTGCTTTATTGGAAAAATTCTTTGTGATAGCTACACTTGCGGCTAAGTCGTGACTTAACGTCACACTTAACATAAGTTTGTTCTGCCAAGGAAAGTCGTCACGGATGATTCGCTACCAGGCGAATTTGAGCCAAAATCAATCTCGCCTCGTACATGCAACAGACAAACGTTGTTACTCACTCGTTATGGGACACAGTATGAAAAAATCCATCATAGCCACTGCGCTAGCTTCGGTGCTCGCGTTCAGTGCACAGGCAGATATCAACTTCTCGGGCTTTGCCACAGTTGTTGGTGGTAAAACCTCAGGCGACGACCAGGTTTTTCGCGGCTACGACAATGAATTTGACTTATCCACCGGCTCATTATTTGCCATTCAGGCAAACTCGGATTTAGGCGATGGGCTAAGCGCCACCGTACAAATGATGGCACGTGGCAGTGACGATTGGGATCCGGAATTCGCGTGGGCCTATTTAAGCTACGACGCCACAGAAGACTGGCGTTTACTGTTTGGTCGCCAGCGCGCACCTATGTATTTGTATTCAGACTACCTGGACGTTTCATACGCCTACCACTGGTTACGCCCACCACAAGCAGTGTATGACGCGCCGTTTGATACCTTCGATGGTATCGGTTCAATTTATAGCACTACGGTAGGCGATTCTTTCGTTACCTGGCACATGATCTACGGTATCAATGATGATAAAGATACCCCAATTAACGACACCACCTTAGATACCAAATTTAGTGACTTGTTCGGTGGATCTCTGACCTGGAACTATGACTGGCTCACATTACGCGGCGCTTATTTCCAGGCAAACGCCTATATTCCGCTTAACGAAGCCCCGGCAGGAACAGCCGTAAGTCAGATAGCCGCGTTACAGGCTGGCTGGGCAACGACACCCTACGCTGTTATTGCCGACGAGATTGGCATCGATGATGACAAAATCACTTTCGCCGAATTTGGTATGCAAATCGATTACAACGACTGGGTCATTGTCGGTGAAATCACTAAGCTGGATTTGAGTAAAACCATCTTCCCCGATCAGGACAGCTGGTACGTGTCGGTCGGTAAGCGTATGGACAGTGTGATGCTACATGCCACCTACGGCAATAATAAAGACTCCAGCGAGTTTTTAGTTCCTAAATACAATGTGCCGTTCCCAACGGGTACAGCGCTCGACGCCCTGGCTGGCGGCACGCAGCTGGTACAGAACACGTTGGATGTGGATGAGGATTTTTACACGTTAGGTATACGCTGGGATTTCCACCCGTCGGTCGCGTTTAAAGCCGAGTTCACCAATACCGAAGACGATGTGCTGGGTAAAGATGTGAAATTATTCCAGATTGGTCTGGTCAGCGTATTCTGAGGAGGCAACTATGAAGACGCAAATTAAAGCTTTGGCAATCGCCACCTCATTGCTGTTCAGTGCCTCAGTGCTGGCAGAAATCGCCATTATCGTGCACCCATCGAACGGAGATACCATCACTCAGGATGATATTTCTAAATTATTCCTGGGTAAGGACAAGTCCTTTCCGGGTGGCGCGCCTGCGGTGCCCATCAACCAGGGCGGCGCGATCGGTGATGAGTTCAATGAGAAGGCTCTGAACAAGTCCAGCACGCAAATGAAAGCCTATTGGTCAAAACTGGTGTTCACCGGTAAAGGTACACCGCCGAAAGATGCGGCCAGTGACGAAGAAGCGAAAGCGTTGGTAGCGGGCAATCCAAACCTGATTGGCTACATCGATGCATCGAAAGTAGACGGTTCGGTAAAAGTGGTACTGAAACTCTAGTGTGACACTCTGTAAACTCAAGCCGCCTTTATGGCGGCTTTTTTATTCAGAAATTCAGGTAAAACGCCCGGCAAAGTTGGCGAAAAGCCGCACTGTATTGTCGGTTTTCATCATAAATGTGCAGGGATTGGATGACTGGGTCGCATGCTGCACGACCAAAACTAACTAACACCCGGCGAATTTCACTGCCAGATGTGGCGCTGATATTCAACCGACGCTGCACATGTAAACCCTGATGCAACGCCTGCGCGATAAATTCATCGCCTTGTGTCAGCGGCAGTACCAGCGAAAATATGCCGTCAACGGCCAACAAGCGCCCAACATGGTGCGCCAACTCATGCAGACTTAACCCCACCTGATGGCGCGCCATATGTTGATGTTGCGCGTGTTCAGCGGCGGCTGGAAAATAAGGCGGGTTGGCGACAATACAGTCGTATTGCAGTGCTTCATGGCTTTGCAAACGCTCATGCAATACCTCAATGCGCGCTGGCCAGGGGCTATTGAGTGTATTTTGCCGCGCCACCTGCACGCTGACTTCATCCAATTCCAGTGCAGTCACGCACAAATTGGCGCTACGCTGCGCCAGCATCAACGCCAAAATACCGCTACCTGTGCCGATATCCAGACAACGCCCACTATCAGGCACCTCCGCCCAACTGCCGAGCAAAATACTATCGGTGCCCACCTTCATAGTGGCGTTGTCATGGGCGACAAAAAACTGTTTAAACCGGAATCCACCTGACATTCGGGATATTTCCTTAAAAAGCTGACTCGCAGTGTAATGCGCGGCATACTGCCCGCTATTGTAACGAATAAAATAAACCAAATGGCAGCCGTTAAATTCGATGATGTACGCCACGCTCTGGCGCGTTTACAACCTTACCTGCTCCCCACCCCAATTTTTGAATCACGCATGCTCAATGACTGGCTGGGCCATCGCATTTTGTTTAAGGCGGAATGCCTGCAACGCACCGGTGCGTTTAAAGCAAGAGGCGCGCTCAATACGCTGGCGTGGTTACAGGAAAATGGCCAGTTACCTGAGCGGGTGGTGGCGAATAGTTCAGGTAATCATGCGCAGGCGGTGGCACTGGCGGCCAATTTATTTGGCATTCAGGCGACCATTTATACCGCGCAAAATGTTTCGGCTGTAAAAGCAGCAGCCACCGAATATTACGGCGCAGAGCTGATACGCTGCGCCACCCGCATGGAAGCCGATAGACTGGTGGCAGAGGCGGCGCAACAGCCAGGATGCTATTGGATCCCACCGTTCGACCACCCACAGGTTGTTGCGGGTCAGGGAACGGCGATGCTAGAAGCGGCAAGTCAGATTGAACAGTTGGATGCGGTTTTTGCCCCCTGTGGCGGTGGCGGTTTATTGTCCGGCACGCTGATCGCTGCCCGGGAAGTATTTCCGGCTTGTGAGGTTATCGGCGCCGAGCCCGCTATGGCCAATGATGCCGCCATGTCACTGGCAGCAGGCAGCATTCAGCGCCTGGCCGCCTCTCCTGCAACGCTGGCCGATGGCGCCGCTACGTTAGCGGTTAGCGAGCTGACGTTTAGTTATCTGCAGCAACTGGATGACTTCTATCAGGTAGATGAAGCACAAATCGCCTATTGGACCCAATGGCTGACCCATTTGCTGAAACTTCAGGTAGAGCCTACGTCGGCCATGTCCATGGCCGCGGTCGCCTCATGGTGTATGCAACAAGACGAACAGAAGACGGTGCTGTTGATGCTGTCCGGCGGGAATATAGACCAGGCGAAACATCAGTTGATCTGGGCGGAAGATTATTTGCAACAACCGCCCATTCTGTAACTAGTCGTCAATGCGTTCGAAACGCGGCAGCGACTCGCCATTCACTTCGACTGACTCACAAAACATCGACAGTGGCCTGACCCACAGGCCACGCTCTCCATACATCGGCCGGTATACAACCAATTTGGATTCATCTTCGCTGTGAGTGGCGACATCAATGACCTCATACAAATTACCTTTGTAATGACGATAAGTGCCGGGTTTGAGGGTGTGAGACATAGTTTTATTCCTGATAAACAAGCCCGCCAGTATACCCTAATTCGGCGCCCCGCAGGCCAGCCACAGATACTGACTGGCCTGTTTGCCTAATACGTCAACACTCAGGTGTTGATCATAAGGACGTCCTGCCAAACCGGCACACACAAATAAGGGGATCAGGTGCTCCTCACGGGGGTGAGAAAGCGCACCGCCCGGAGCCTGCTGCCAGTGCTGCATAGCTTCTTCATTGGATTCTGCCATGGCCGCTTCCAGCCATTGCTCAAACGCGTGGTTGGCTTGATTGATCGTCTGATTACCCGGTTCAAAAAAGCCGCGCATATTGTGGAATGAGAAACCCGAACCCAGCACCAGTACATCGCTCAGATCCATGCCCTGCAAGGCTTTACCCAGCGCCAGATGAAACTCAACCGACAAATCCTGTCGCAGTGATACCTGTACACAGGGAATATCCGCGTCGGGATACATAATTTTCATCGGTACAAATACCCCATGATCTAACCCGCGCTCAGTTTCTGCGTCCGCATCGATACCCTGCGCCTTGAGCTGGCTTAAAATCTGCGCGGCCAGTTCAGGTTCTCCCTGACAAGGATATTGGATAGCGTAAGACTCTGGCGGAAATCCGTAATAATCATATAACAGCGAAGGATTAGCAGATGTCGTGACCCGCACCGGGGTGCTTTCCCAATGGGCGCTAAACACAATGACCGCCTTAGGACGATTGAGTTGCGAGGCTAACTGTTGCAGGCAGGATACCAATGCCTGATGGCCTACATCGCCAAGTAGAGGTAACGGGCCACCGCCGTGGGAAATAAATAAAATATCTGCTGTTTGCATCGTCATTGTTTTCCGGTCATTTTTTCCAGCTTACTCCAGCGTTAGCGGCAGGTCTTTTTGAAAAATTTCGATAAACCTTTCGATAGCCAATGGATTTGCATATGCTGAGCGACGTGTAGCAAAGGGGAGAGTCAACATGTTGTACAACGGCAGTTGCCATTGTGGTCGCGTCACGTTTACCGTTGAGGCACCAGAGAAGATTGAAGCGGAGCGCTGTAATTGTTCGGTGTGCAGTAAAAGTGGCTTTTTACACCTGATTGTCCCGCTGAGTCGCTTTACCTTGTTGACTGGGGCAGACGCCCTGACTATCTACACCTTCAATACCGGGGTGGCAAAACACACCTTTTGTAAAGTCTGTGGGGTAAAACCTTTCTATACGCCCCGTTCAAATCCTGACGGTATCGATATCAACCTGAATTGTCTGGATACCCGTCCGAAACATATCGATATAGTGGAATTTGATGGCCAGAACTGGGAGCAAAATGCCGCCAGTCTGGCGCATAAGAGTCAGGATTAGCGCGGGTACTGCGCCGGCGAGCCAGGTGCAGGTAAAGAGCCCTGAATAAACTCGCGCAGATCCTGATTAGATTTTTGCAAATCCTCGCGACGCAAATACATCATATGCCCACTGCGATAACCCTTAAACGACAGGCGCTCACGCATTTTGCCGCTGGGATCGAGCTGCCACATTGAATATTTAGCATCGAAATAATTGGTGGCACCGTCGTAATATCCGCTTTGCACCATCACCTGCAAAAATGGATTTTGCGCCATAGCCTGACGCAGATTTTCGCCAGTTTTATCGCCTTCGCGCTCCCATGGATGCACAGGCCCAAACATGTTGTATTTCACATCAGTTTTGTAGTTCAGCTCTTCACGCAGATAATAATTAATCGCTGGCGTAAAGGCGTGTAACCAAGCCGTCAGTTCGGCGAAATAATCCGGATTATCACCTACATCCTGTTTATCTATACCTAAATAGCGGCTGTCCAGGCGACCAACGGTTTTGCTCTCATCGCGCAATAATTCCTTCCAGAACGTCCAGGTTGAGACATCCAGATTCTGCCCGGCAATAAAGGTTTCAGATAACCCTGAATAGCGCGCCATTTGCTTAAGTACGTCAGCCTTTTCCTGTGCGTCGATAAAACCGCCCTTACTCAGTGCCGGCAATAATCGGTTCAGGGTGAATTCCTCGACCTGAGGGAGCAAATCATCTAAATCCAGCGCCTGCAGGTCAGCCGGTAGTTTCTTATGATACCAGGCGGTCGCGGCGAAATAGGGCAAGCGATTCGCAGCTTCTACCGGCCCTTCACGTTTCAGGCCCAATTCTGTAGGTGATACCAATACCACCCCATTGAGATACATCCACTGGGCGTTTTGCAACTCCAGCGCCAGCCCCGACACCCGGGTAGTGCCGTAGCTTTCACCTATCAGGTATTTGGGGCTTAACCAGCGATTGTGTTGTGTGACAAACGTGTTTAGCCAGCCGGCCAGATATTTGACGTCTGCATTCACCCCAAAAAACATCGATTTTTGTTTATCTTTATCCGGCATTTTGCCGTCTTTGTCCGGTAATACGCGGCTATAGCCTGTATTTACCGGGTTCACAAACACGATGTCAGCTACATCCAGGATCGAATACGGGTTCGTTTGTACACCATAAGGTTGGACCGGATAGCCCTCGCTATCGATATTCAGGATCCGCGGACCTGTATAGGCGATATGCATCCATACTGACGCCGAGCCAGGCCCGCCGTTGAAGGACATAATCAGTGGCCGGCGAGTCACATCTTTCACATCGGTACGCTGGTAATAGGTATAAAACAAGGTTGCCGTTGCGTTACCCTGTTCGTCCCACACAGGTTGTGTACCGGTGGTGGCCTGGTAGCTGATCTTGTTACCTAAAATCGTCGTTTTGTGCTGTGTAATGACCTGACTTATTGGGTCGATTTTTATGTTCGCGGTGTCATCTGCGACGACTGACAATGAACAACATACTAAGCTGCCTGCCATCAGTCTGATGATACGCTGAGCGATTCCCATAACCTGTTCCTTTTTAAAGACTTTTCAACAGCATACGCGAAGCAGACCAATAGCCAAGGCCGTTTAACCTGCCGATTGCCGATATAAACGAATGATGCCGGTCACCAGCGCAAGTTGCGCCAGGTAATAACTAAGCATGATCAGTAAATCAGCCCCCTCGAATGGGGCGACAAAACGATTGATGGCGATCATCGAGTCTGACGCCACAAACAGCGCGGCACCGATTGCGATTAATCCACCTGTTGGCAACAACCACACCGATAAAATCGCCATGCAGGCTATCACCAGCACATAGACACTCACCGCTACGCGTAGCACGCTGTCTTGCGGCATGATCCAGCTAAGTAGCGCTGCGCAATACACCAGGTATCCAAGGGTCGCGAGCAGTTTCGGCTTGCGCCACTGGCTTTGCACAAAAGCACTGAAGATTTTCACGTAGGTCAGTTGCGCCAACAAAAACGCACCAAGCCCGAATAGAAAATGGTTAGCAAACGGCAACGCCAGCAGCACATCGCCCATCATGCTAAACAACATCGCCAACGACACCCACAGGCGCAGTTTACCGCCTGACTGCACGGCGCCCCACACCAGCAACATGCCGATGGGCAAGGCTTTATGCAGTGCGTGAAACGATGCCGGCAGTAACGCCGGCCACAACAGATAGCTGGTTGCTGCGCCTATCCAAAGCACAAGCCACCAACGTGATAGTGTTGTCATCCGGCTTATCCCTGCATTTGCTCGAGTTCTTTACCTTTGGTTTCATGCACCATGCGCACGACAAACCACACAGAGACCAGTGCACACAGCGCATAGAATCCATAGGCCCCCGCTAATCCAATACCGGTCAGCATGATTGGGAAGGTCATCGCGATAGCAAAGTTGCTGCCCCATTGAAACAGGCCACTGATTGCCAGACCGGAACCCCGAATTTGATTAGGGAACATTTCACCCAGCATTACCCACATGACCGGCCCCCAAGACATATTGAAGAAGAACACGTACACGTTAGCAGCAATCAATGTCAGCGTGCCCATTGCCCCCAGTTGCAGGCCATTGCTGGTCACTTGAGCATTGGAAAAGCACCACACCATTACCGCAAGCGATACCGCCATGCCGATGCTTCCGAGCAACAGCAGGGGTTTACGACCGATTTTATCGATTACCGCGATAGTGATAAGGCACGCCGCAATACTGACACCACCAGAGATGATGTTAATCAGCAGTGCCTGCGACTCGGCAAAACCTGCCGCCTGCCATAACACCGCGCCGTAGTAGAACACCACATTGATCCCGACCAACTGCTGGAATGTGGCTAATCCAACCCCAACCCAGACAATCTTGCGCAATTTACCGCTTCCGGCGTCCATCAGATCAGCAAGCCTGGGGGCATGTTCCTGATTCAGAGATTGCTCGATCTCCGCCCGCTTTGGTGCGGCATTAACCGTTCCGTACAAGCGGCCCAATACAGTATCTGCCTGAGCTTGCTCACCTTTGGCCACTAAATAACGCGGGCTTTCCGGAATAAACAGCAGCGCCAGTAAAAACACTACCGCAGGGAACAGCTCCATCCAGAACATCCAGCGCCATGCCTCGTAGCCCATCCATAAAACATCAGTTGATTTACCGGCATATTGAGCAAGTAAGTAATTACTGACAAAGGCAATAAATAAACCCGCGATGATGGCAATTTGCTGCACCGAGGATAAGCGTCCACGGTAATGGGCAGGTGCAACTTCACTGATATACGCCGGCGACATGACCGATGCGGCGCCGACAGCCAGGCCGCCCAGCACCCGATAGATAATAAACTCCAGCGAGGAACCGGCCATGCCACTGCCCCAGGCGCTGATGATAAACAGCAACGCGGCGATTCGCAGCATATTGCGCCGTCCATAACGGTCGGCTAGCCAGCCGGCAAAAAACGCACCGACTGCGCAGCCCAGTAGCATACTGGCCACATTGAATCCGGTGGCGATATCTTCTGCGTTGAAAGCCATTTTCAGGCCATCGACGGTGCCGTTAATTACGCCACTATCGAAGCCAAACAAAAAGCCGCCAATGGTGGCCACGACAGCGATAAAAAAGATAAATCCATGATTATGTTGAGACGTGTCCAGTGCCATAGCTTGCTCCTGTTGTTATATTTTTATGTGCACATTAGGTCAGGCTGTGTAGCTAAACACAACATACAAACGTATGTAACCAGTTTGTTAAATTTTTACAGATTTCACCTGCTGACTGGACATCCGCCACCGACCCCGATATAACCTAACTCATCCGACCAGAAGAGACTTTTCATGCATATTGACGAACTATTGCACCAGGTTGCGCATAACCCGGCCGAGTTAATCTTACCCAAAGACTGGACCCAGGGACGCACCGCATTTGGCGGGATCAGTGCGGCCATGGTGTACCAGGCCATGCGCGAACAGGTTGAGCCGACACGTTTCCTGCGCTCACTGACCATCAATTTCGTCGGCCCACTAGAGCCCGAAGTGCCCTTTAGCATCGAGACAGAGTTACTGCGCGAAGGTAAAAATGCCATACAAATGACCGCGCGTGCGATGCAGAATGGCAAAGTCGCAGTGTTAGGTGTGGCGCTGTTCGCCGGTGAACGCCAGTCGAAAATCAGTGTGCCGGCCATTTACAGCCATAACATGGCCCTGCCGAAAAAAGCCAAGTTCATTCCGCAGATTCCCAAAGTCACGCCGAAGTTTTTGAAGCACATGGATTTGGCAGTAGAAGAAGGGCAAATGCCATTTACCGGTAGTAAGCACGCCCATTTGCATGGCTGGATGCGTTTTACTAAAGCGCCAGCACAAATTAGCGACGCGCACATTATCGCGCTGGCTGATGCCTGGCCACCTGCGCCGTTACAAATGTTGCGTTGGCCTGCGCCTGCGTCCAGCATGAGTTGGAATCTGGAATTTGTGCATCCGCACCGGCCCATTGCACCAGAAAGCTGGCTGGCTTATCAGGTGCAAACCGTACAAGCTGCGGATGGTTATGCGCATACCGAAGCACAGTTGTGGGATCCTGACGGCGAGCTGATTGCGCTGAGCCGTCAGGTGGCTGGTATTTTCGACTAGTCCAGCAGGTAACGGGCGGCCAGGCACAATACCGGTGCACCGGACGGTTTACCATGTTGCCAGTCCCCGCCCTGTACACCACTGCCCGCAATATCGATATGAGTATAAGCCAGCGGGTGCTGGCTGTTAATCCCATGCTTATCCAGCCCGGACGCAATGGTCAGAAACGCTTGCGGAAACTGGTGGCCGCGCGCGGTCACGGCTGACGCAGCGTTGTTACTGGACAGCACATCATCCGCCGCACTGCGTGGTGCCACAAACGCAAAGTCTTCCCTACGCGATCGGGAAATCTCGCACGGATCGCCAAAATTATCGCCAATAGCAGACAGGCGAGTCGCCTTACCCTGGGCGTGCGCAGGTCCGTTCGACACCAACGCGGTATAAGGCCCAACCGCACGGGCAGCATGGCCAGTCAGGGTCGCGATACTGAATAATTCCACATGTTCACGCTGCAACGCATCTTCGCGCAGATGCGACAGCAAGTCGGCCAACACCAGCCGCCCCTCCGCATCGGTATTGCCTATGCGCACATCCACGCCCGCGTGGCAGCGTATAATCTCATCGGCCACTAACGCGTCCGCGCCGATACTGTTACGTACCAGCCCCAATTCGGCAATCACTTCCAGTCCCTTGGGGGCCAGTCGCCCAACGGTTTTCACAAAACCGGCCACAGCGGCGGCACCGCCTTTGTCGCGGCTCATGCCAGCCATATGCCCGTCGGTTTTTAAATCCGCCCCACCGGTGTCATACACTACGCCCTTGCCGGCAAATAGCAGGGTTTGTTTCACCGTGCCTTCGGGTTTGTAGTGCAAACGTACAACACGCGGGTGATGTCTGGCCACATCCATTGAGGCGCGTGCCACAGAAAACAGCAGCGGATAGGTTTGCTGGATATTGTCCTCTGGCCCCAGCACTTCAACCTGTACCGGCACATCCTTAAACGCTTCCACACAGTATTCAGCGAAGCGAATGGCGCTCATACGCTCGGGATTGGTGCCACACAGATCCCGCGCCAAGCGCCGACCCTCTTCCACTGCATTGAGCCAATTGGCCTCGTCCTCAGTGACGCCTTGCATGCCAATGAATTCAACCGGTTCAATTTCCGCCTCGACCAAGCGTTCACGAGCTTCCAGCGGTTGCCATAGCGCCTGACACGCAGCCAGAAAGGCCACTTGGGCAGCATGCTGATACTGACTCAGGCTGTCCGGCTTCACCACGACCAACGCCGGACGACGACTGCCCGCGTCACAGGCAACACGAATTGCTTTTTCGGCGGCATCCGCATAGCGACGCACATCATCATAATCACGCTCAAGAGGCCCCGTGGGGGCGATCACCAGACGCTGCCCAGGTGCTGCCGCGGCATGCACCAGCACAACCTGCTTGCCAACGCGTTGATCGATCTGTGCCACAGTGGCGAAGGTTTCCGTCAGTTGCGGGTGTTGACTAAGCAGCCCTTCGGGCCCAAGGTAAATGACGGCATCATATTGTTCAATCAGCGTCGACCAATGAGCGTTCGAATCAAAGGCTTGCGCGCGGGGAAATGGCATAGGAATCTCCTGCAAGGATAAAAGCGGCATGTAGTGTACGCATAAAGTAGCAAAATCTGCTCCACTATGCGTTTAATTATCTGAATCCAAAGGTAAATCCAACTGCACACTGGCGTGCTGTGTCGGCAGCCCTACGGTGATACCGACCAATCGGATACGTCGCCCCTGTTGACGGGTCAGGGCTTCATGCAACAGCCCATCAAAAAAGCCCTGATTTAGCTGTGTCTGGCGATGCTCTACCGTGGTTTGCTGAAAATCAGAAAATTTTAATTTCAATCCCTGGGTGTGGATGGCAGCAGAGCCGGTGGCCTTTTGCAGACGTTGCTGTAACTTAGGAAACAAGCGCTCCACCACCTGCCAACACTCCTCAAAACTGGCAATATCCTCCGCCAGCGTGGTTTCAACGCCGACCGATTTGCGCTGGCGCTGATTATTGACGCTGCGCTGATCAATCCCATGGCTACGCTCCCACAGCACAGGTCCAAATTTCCCAAATCGTTGCAGGAGTTTTTCCAGTGGGTAATCACGGACATCCTGACACGTGTGCAAGCCCATGGATGCCAGCTTATCCGCCGTGACCTTTCCCACTCCGGGAATTTTTTTCAGTGGGAGCTGGCGCACAAACTGATCATGCATGGCCGGGGTGATGACACACAGGCCATTGGGTTTGTTTTCATCGCTGGCGATCTTGGCGACAAACTTACAGGAAGCGACCCCAGCCGAGGCAGTCAATTGGGTCTCATGAAAGATACGCTGGCGGATTTCCTCGGCAATGCGGGTGGCACTGCCCTGATGTCGCGTACAGTCTGTGACATCCAGATACGCTTCATCCAGGCTCAGGGGCTCGATTTTATCGGTATAGTCGGCGAAGATAGCGCGAATCTGGCGAGATACCTGCTGATACACGTCCATCCGGCCTTTCACCAGTACCAGCTGCGGACATAATTTGAGTGCTTGTCCGGTCGGCATCGCCGAGCGCACCCCAAAGGCTCTTGCCTGATAATTACAGGTACTGATCACGCCACGTTTTTCGCGCGAACCGCCCACCGCAATAGGCACATTACGCAACGAGGGATCGTCGCGCATTTCTACCGCGGCGTAGAAGCAATCCATATCGATGTGGATAATCTTGCGCATTGGACAAACACTGTTTTTACATACAGTTATTTTGCAGGGTGCTGAAAAATAATCAATAAAAAACCGCCTGATGGCGGCTTTTTAGTTAAATAATTTTATTGTCCTGCCACTCTTTGAGTTTGGCGGCACGAGCCTGCTCACGGGCGAGACGGGCTTTCTTGCGGTCACAAGGCTCAGGGCAATCACAGGCCTTTTCGATGCCCAGTGCGCCTAACCCACCACAACTTCCGGAGATAGATTTACGTTGAATCATATAGCCAACGGCCATAATCACAATCACAACGACAAAGGCAACAAAGGTCAGAACAAAAGTACTCACGGGTTAACTACCTGGCTTACGTAAATAGGGCTCAAATCGGGGGCTATTATACGCGTGAAATTCGCCATTTTCCCGCTTTATCAACAATACCGCGAGATCTTGTTGTGCGGCGAATTCCAGCGCCCGATCAAAGCCCATCACCATCAGAGCGGTTGCCAGACCATCTGCCGTCATACACGACGGGTGCACCACCGTGACGGAAACCAGATTGTGCTGAATTGGCTTGCCCGTAGTGGGGTCGATCAGGTGTGAATATCGCAGTCCGTCTTCTTCAAAGTAATTACGGTAATCCCCTGAGGTGGCAATGCCATTATCGCCCACACTGATAATTTCCTGTACCGCACGCTCTGCCGTAACCGGCTTTTCCACCGCTACGCGCCACTCACTGCCATCGGCTTTACGCCCTGCCAGACGCATTTCACCGCCTATCTCTACCAGATAATTGTGGATATTGTGGCTGGCAAGGATCTCCGCCACCACATCCACTCCCCAGCCTTTGGCGATGGTAGACAAGTCCACATACAAATCGTCATGCAGCTTAGTCAGCGTGTGATCGTCTAATTGCAGAAACTGCAGGCCAGTGCGCGCCTTGGTTTCTGCGATGAGTTCATCGCTGGGTACTTTCTCAGGCTTCGCGTTGGGGCCAAACCCCCACAGATTAACTAACGGGCCAACCGTCACATCCAATACCCCACCGGTTAACTCACCGAGACGAATCGCTTCGCGAATCACCGTGGCCGTCCCGTCAGACACCTGCATAGGTTCAAACGCAGGACGTTGATTGAATACCGACAGCTCGGAGGTCGGGTCGTAGGTGGACATTTCTTTGTTTACCTGCACCAGCGCCGCATCGATTTCTGCGTGTAATACGCTTTGTGCTGGTGAGTCAGGTTCTGCGACCCACTTAATATGGTAGGTCGTGCCCATTGTTCGCCCTTCAATACTGACCTGAGCCTGCTGGGCCGGTGTGCAGCCCGCAAAAAAAACAATGAATAAAACACTCAACAAGGTTTTCATTTTTTACTTCCATTAAAAAAGGGCAGTTAACTGCCCTTTTTCTAACACGACTGATTAGCCGCCAAAGTCGTCCAACAGGATGTTTTCGTCTTCAACACCCAGGTTTTTCAACATGTTAATAACCGCAGCGTTCATCATAGGAGGTCCACACATGTAGAACTCACAGTCTTCAGGTGCCGGGTGATCCTTCAGGTAGTTTTCAAACAACACATTGTGGATGAAACCTGTGTAACCTTCCCAGTTATCTTCTGGCTGAGGATCAGACAAGGCCACGTGCCACTCAAAGTTGTCATTTTCGGCCGCCAGCATATCGAAATCTTCTACATAGAACATTTCGCGCTTAGAACGGGCACCGTACCAGAAGCTCATCTTACGAGAGGACTTCAGACGACGCAGCTGGTCGAAAATGTGTGAACGCATTGGCGCCATACCCGCACCACCACCGACGAATACCATTTCTGCGTCAGTGTCTTTGGCAAAGAATTCACCGAATGGACCAGAAATTGTCACCTTGTCACCGGGCTTCAGGCTCCAGATATAAGACGACATCTTACCGGCTGGCAGGCTCAGATTATTAGGCGGCGGCGTAGCGATACGCACGTTCAGCATAATAATACCTTTCTCTTCCGGGTAGTTGGCCATGGAGTAAGCACGGATGGTTTCGTCATCAACTTTTGACTCAATGTTGAAGAAACCAAAACGTTCCCAGTCACCACGATATTCGGCAGGAATATCGAACTCTTTGTACTTAACATGGTGCGCTGGCGCTTCGATCTGAATGTAACCACCGGCACGGAAAGGTACGTCTTCGCCTTCCGGGATGCCTAATTTCAGCTCTTTAATGAAGGTGGCCTTGTTGTCGTTAGAGATAACGGTACATTCCCACTTCTTGATGCCGAAGATTTCTTCTTCTAGCTCAATCTTCATATCTTGCTTCACAGCGACCTGACAGCTTAAGCGACAGCCTTCACGGGCTTCACGCTTAGAGATGTGGTCCAGCTCGGTTGGCAGGATTTCACCGCCGCCCTCATGAATATGTACTCGACACTGACCACATGAACCACCGCCACCACAGGCAGAGGATACGAAGATGCCAGCATTGGCCAGTGCGCCCAGCAGCTTACTGCCAGGTTGCGCGGTAATGGCTTTATTTGGATCGTCGTTGATCAGGATAGTCACATCACCGGTAGGGACCAGTTTGGACTTGGCGAAAGCGATAATCATCACCAACACCACAACGATGGCGATGAACATGCCAACGCCCAGGTAAATCTCAGTTGGGTTATCAAACATATTAACTCGCCTCGCTTACAGAGAAATGCCAGAGAATGACTGGAAGCCCAGTGCCATCAGGCCAGCAGTAATAAATACTGAGCCCAGGCCGCGAATGCCATCCGGCATGTCGGCATATTTGAGTTTTTCACGCACTGCAGCAAGCAAAACAATAGCAATTGCCCAGCCCATACCGCTGCCGAAACCATAGAAAATACTTTCAGTAAAATCGTAATTACGCTGAATCGCGAACGCAACACCACCGAAGATGGCACAGTTTACCGTGATCAGTGGCAAGAAGATCCCTAACGCGTTGTACAAAGCAGGGAAATACTTATCCAGTGCCATTTCCAGAATCTGTACCAATGCAGCAATAACGCCGATAAAGGTCAGGAAGTTCAGGAAGCTCAGATCAGTATCAGGAAAGCCAGCCCATTCCAGTGCACCCGGCGCCAGGAACGTAGAGTAGATAACCTGGTTTGCCGGTACAGAGATGGTCAATACCACCACAACCGCGATACCCAGACCCATGGCAGTTTTTACTTTCTTGGACACGGCTAGGAAAGTACACATACCCAGAAAGAAGGTCAGTGCCATGTTTTCGACGAAAACGGCACGTACCAGCAGATTAATATAATGTTCCATTGATTACTCCTTCGCCTCAACCTGCTCTTTCTTGAAGGTACGGATAACCCAAATCAGGCCTCCGATCAGGAAGAAAGAACTGAATGGCAGAATCAACAAACCGTTAGCCTGATACCAGCCGCCGTTTTGTACCAAAGGCAGAATTTCAAAGCCCAGCAAAGTACCGAAACCGAACAGTTCTTTGACGATACCTACGATCACCAGCACGAATGAATAACCTAAACCGTTACCGATACCATCCAGGAAGCTCATCATAGGTGGCGACTTCATTGCAAAGGCTTCCGCACGACCCATTACGATACAGTTAGTGATGATCAGGCCAACAAACACCGATAATTGCTTAGAGATTTCATAGCTGTAGGCTTTGAGGATTTGGTCAACAACGATTACCAGCGACGCGATAATGGTCATCTGCACGATGATTCGTACGCTTGATGGAATGATGTTGCGAATCAATGAAATAAACAGGTTAGAAAACGCCGTCACTGAAGTCAGTGCCAGCGACATAACCAACGCTGTTTCCAGCTTTGTGGTTACTGCCAAGGCAGAACACACACCCAAAATTTGCAGGGCAATCGGGTTATTGTCCAGGATCGGCCCGAACAATACCTTTTTCATTTCTTTAGTATCAGCCATCACTTAGCCTCGCTTCATCTTTTTCAGGTATGGACCAAAGCCATTTTCGCCCAGCCAATATTGCAACTGGTTATCCACTCCATTGCTGGTCAATGTAGCGCCTGAGAGTCCATCTACTGCATAAGGATTATTCTCACCGGCATTCTTCTTGACGGTAATAGCAACCTCGTCACCGTTAAAAATTTGCTTACCGTCCCATTTCGCTTTCCAGCTAGGGTTAAGCACTTCGCCCCCCAGTCCAGGGGTTTCCTTTTGCTGATAATAGACCAGCTCGCGAATGGTTTGTGCATCGGCATCTAATGATAAAAATGCATACATTAGATCCCACAGGCCACTACCATAAACAGGCAATACTATGCGTTGCAGTTCACCCTGATCGGATTTAACCAAATACACACTGGCCACATTAGGGCGTCGGTTGATTCCAGCAGTGTCAGGCAATGGCTTAATACTGTTTTCCTGCTTACGCGCCTTTGGACCAAACATGTCGTAATCCGGGTATGGCGCATCAACATATTCACCAGTTTCCAGATCAACAAACTTCTCTTCTACATACTTGTTATACGTAGCAGCGATGTCGCCCTTGGCTTGTGCCAGTAAACCTGCGGCTTCAAGTATATTGGTCTGCTTATCCAGCTGAGCATTTTTTTCCTGCACAGAGCGCAGTCCAACAGCCGAACCAGCAACGACTACCGAACAGACCAGACACACCCCCAGCACCACACCAAGGGTTTTTGCGAACGTTTCTTTCTTAGCTGACACGAGCGATCCTCCGCTTGATATTGCTCTGCGCGACGAAGTAGTCGAATAACGGGGCCCACAGGTTAGCAAACAGAATGGCTAACATAATGCCCTCAGGGAATGCCGGGTTCAGTACGCGAATCATCACGGTCATGAAACCAATCAGCAGCCCGTATGCCCATTTACCTGAATTGGTAAATGATGCAGATACCGGGTCAGTCGCCATAAAGAACATACCAAAGGCAAAGCCACCTACGACTAAGTGCCAGTACCAAGGCATTGCCAGCATCGGGTTACCTGTCTCAGACGCAAACATATTCAGCAATGAAGCAAACAGCACCATACCGAAGAAGGTACCCAGCACGATACGCCATGAAGCAATGCGCTGATAAATGATGAACAAGCCACCGATTGCCAGCATCAGGGTAGAGACTTCACCCACTGAACCCTGGATGTTACCCATAAAGGCGTTCCACCACAGATCCATGTTCGCATAGTCCATCGTGCCAGCGGCCGCCTGACCCAGCATAGTGGCGCCAGAGAAACCATCTGCGGCAACCCAGATAGCGTCACCAGAGATTTGTGCAGGGTAAGCAAAGTACAGGAATGCACGACCTGCCAGTGCAGGGTTTAAGAAGTTACGTCCGGTACCACCGAATACTTCTTTGGCAATCACCACACCGAAAGTAATACCCAGCGCAACCTGCCACAGCGGAATGGTAGCCGGTAATGTCAGGGCAAACAGCACTGAGGTCACGAAGAAACCTTCGTTAACTTCGTGCTTGCGCACAGACGCAAACAACACTTCCCAGAAACCACCGACGATAAAGGTTACGGCATAGATCGGCAGGAAGAAACACGCACCATACAGGAACATGCTGGCCCAGCCTGCCTCTGCTCCCAGGCTACCGCCCAGCGCAGTAAACAAACCAGCCTGCCACATATCTGGCAGACCAAAGCCTTGCAATACCGCCAGATTTGCCTGTTGACCCACGTTGAACATGCCATAGAACATGGCCGGGAACGTCGCCAACCACACCATAATCATGATGCGTTTCAGATCGATACTGTCTTTTACATGGGTAGTGGATTTATTCACTTTACCCGGGGTGTAGAAAATGGTCGCTGCCGCTTCATACAGGGCATACCACTTTTCGTATTTTCCACCTGGCTCAAAGTTCGGCTCAATACGCTCTAAGTAATCTTTTAAACTCATGGATTACCCCTCTTTCTCGATGGTGGTCAGCACGCTACGCAGAATTGGGCCGTAGTTATATTTGCCCGGGCAAACGTAGGTACACAGTGCTAAATCTTCTTCATCCAGCTCTAAACACCCCATGGCTTGCGCGCTGTCGGTATCACCGGCAATCAGGTCACGCAACAACAGAGTCGGCAGGATGTCCAACGGCATAACACGCTCATAGTTACCGATTGGTACCATTGAACGATCAGAACCATTAGTGCTGGTAGTCATATTAAACAAACGTTTAGGGCTCAGGTGGCCTAAGTAAGCACGTGTTACCGAGTGCATATCTGAACCAGGCGCTAACCAACCAAACAGCTTTTTCTCATAACCTTCGGCAAGTGCAGCAACCGCAGTGTGATAACGACCCAGATAGGCGTGCACACCTGCAGATTTTTGACCGTGCAGTACAGAACCAGAGATAACGCGCACGTCACCGTCCTGTAGTTCACCCGCCGTCAGTTGCTCCAATGAGGCACCCAGCAAGGTTTTCACTAAACGTGGGTTTTTCGCCATTGGGCCAGCCAGCGCAACAACGCGGCTTGAGTCAATCTTACCGGTCGCAACGAATGCACCGAATGCAATCACATCCTGATAACCGATATGCCAAACAACTTTCTTCGCACCAACCGGGTCGAGGAAATGGATATGTGTGCCAACCAATCCGGCCGGGTGTGGGCCCGCGAATTCGTTTACATCAACCTTCGCCTGACCGACTGACACAGACGCGCCCGGGGCTTTGCTGACGAACACTTTTCCGCTGGTCAGTTTGTTCAGTACCTGCAAACCACGCTCAAAGTCGTCTTTGCGCGCTGCGATAATGACCGCAGGATCCGCCGCCAGAGGATTAGTATCCATGGCGTTCACAAAGATTGAGTGAGGGTTGCCATCAACCGCAGCTACTTTTGAGAACGGGCGGGTACGCAGTGCGGTCCAAAGACCACTGTTTACCAGCGCAGTACGCAGTTCTTGAGCATCAGCATTGGCTACATCGGCGAACGCAGGAAATACTTCCTGTTCATCACCGCTGATTTCAATGACCACTGATTGCAGAACGCGTTTCTCACCGCGATTGACTTCAGTTACGGTACCGGCTGCTGGTGCAGTGAATTTCACGCCAGGGTTCTTTTTGTCTTCAAAAAGAACCTGACCCTTTTTCACTACATCACCCACCTGCACGTGCATGGTGGGGCGCATACCAACATATTCTTCACCCAACACTGCAACACGGGTGACCGCGTTACCGTCCTGGATGGCCTGTTGAGGCGCTCCCTGAATTGGGAGGTCTAAGCCATGTTTGATTTTTATCATATGCAATTGCACTACTCTGAAAATAAAAAAGAACCGAATTCTGTTCAGGCCTGCTTTATTCCGGCGCTACCGGAATACGTCTACAGGTTCTCCGCATTTCAGCGTCTCCCGCGCCGTCCGGCCATTCAGTGCGATGCACGTCTGGCGGTGCGTCGGGGGATACTCAATCCTTACCCACCACTCACAACAACATCAGGTCGGGTCATGTGACACGCCTTGTGTTATTCGTAATTCCTTGGTGCTGATGTTTTTAATCGGCGACACCGTGCGCATAAAATCGCTCAGCATTCCATCGCCCGATAGTTTTATAAGGATTGACTTAAGCACGGAATTTTAGCATCAATGCTCGCCTGTTCGCTACGCAAATTGTTGTTTAAACGCTTTTTTATGTAAAAAGCTGGTAAATAAATGAAAAGCAGACCTAAGCCTGCTTTTCGTAAAGAAGTAATAGATGACTTCTGAGTTTTTACCAATCGGCCAACGGTGATACATCGGCTTCGTAGTCAACACCTGCCACATCAAAACCGAACAAACGCAGAAATTCATGGTGATACCCTGCGTAATCGCTTAACTCGTGGAAATTGTCCTGCGTGACCTGATCCCACAGTGCTTTGATTTTTGCCTGAGTCGCATCGTTGGTCTCCTTACCATCCATCCGCAAGCGCTTGGCTTCATCAGTTTCTGGCGCATCGGCAAGCAACTTGTCGTTAAACAATCCATAAATCTGCTCTATACAGCCTTCATGGGTACCTTCCTGCTTCATCACCTTATAAATCAGCGAGATATACAGCGGCATCACCGGAATTGCGGAACTGGCCTGAGTAACCAGTGCCTTCAGCGACGACACATAAGCCTGCACCTTTTTATCCGCATAACGCTGATTAATTTGTGCCGCAGCACGGTCCAGATCTTCTTTCGCTTTACCGATCGTAGCGTGACCATAGATTGGCCAGGTCAATTCTTTACCTATATAGGTATAAGCTGTGGTTTTACAGCCTTCGGCCAGGACACCGGCGTCATTCAGAGCCTGTAACCACAACTCCCAATCTTCCCCGCCCATGACTTTAACGGTATTGAAGATTTCCTCTTCGTTCGCAGGCTCAAGAGAAATCTCATGCACCAGATCTTTGTCTGTGTCATAGGTCTTGGTGGTGTAAGCCTTACCCACAGGTTTCAGGGTAGATTTATACACTTCGCCGCTCACCGGGTCGGTACGGCGCGGGGCTGCCAGGCTGTAAATCACCAGATCTACCTGCCCCATATCCTGTTTGATCGCCTCAATGACGTCGGCTTTCATTTCATTAGAGAAGGCATCGCCATTAAGAGTGCGTGCATACAAGCCTGCTGCTTTTGCTTCCTGGTGAAACGCAGCCACATTGTACCAACCGGCCGTGGCGGTTTTGCGCTCGGACGGCTCTTTTTCAAAGCACACCCCGAGGGTATCAGCACCACAACCAAATGCAGACACAATGCGGGAAGCCAGACCATAACCGGTCGAGCAGCCCAGAATCAGCACACGCTTAGGGCCTGCCACTTCGCCCTGTTGCTTAACATAGGCAATTTGTTCGGCCACATTGGCGGCACAACCCACCGGATGCGCGTTGGTACAAATAAAACCTCGGATCTTCGGTTGGATAATCATTTAGTTCTTCCTGAAAAAAAAGTGCGCCCATTCTATCGGCGCACTAGCTGATAACAACTCGGACGAGCAGAATTACTCGCGATTTTTGTAATATTCAAGCTCTGAAATCTTGTGATAAGCCGACGCTGAACGCTGAAATGCCTGATAAGACGCCAACACTTTGGCAAATTGCGCATCAGCTGCGGCCTGTTCCAGCAACACCTCATCGCTGGCAGCTTTCAATTGCGCCATGACTTCTGCAGGTAAAGGACGCATATCTACATTGTGTTCAGTTTGCAGGCTGTGCATCGCTTCACTGTTGCGTGCGGTGTATTCATCCAGCATATCCTGATTGACGGCTTTGGTGGCGACTTCTACGATGGCTTTCAGATCATCCGGCAGGCTGTTGTAGGCTTTTTCGTTGACGATAAATTCCAGCGCCGTGCCCGGCTCATGCCAACCGGAGTAATAGTAATAATTGGCTGCTTTATACAGGCCAAAGGCGCGGTCATTATATGGACCTACCCACTCCGTTGCATCTAGGGCACCGGTTTGCAGCGCGGTAAACAGTTCCCCGCCCGACATGGCGACCGGCACCCCACCGAGCTTTTTCAGTACTTCACCACCGAGACCGGGAATACGCATTTTCAGACCCTGTAAATCCTCAATACTGTTAATTTCTTTTTTAAACCAGCCCGCCATCTGCACGCCGGTATTGCCACCTGCGAATGGGATTACGCCAAATGGTTTATAGGTTTCCCGCCACAGTTCGATCCCGCCACCATAATGAAACCAGCCATTCATTTCCTGCACATTCATGCCAAACGGAATCGCCGCGAAAAGTTGCGCGGCCGGCGCTTTACCCTTCCAGTAGTAACCGGCAGAGTGCCCCATTTCCACGGTACCGGCGGATACCGCATCGAATACCTGATCCCAGGGCACTACCTCACCTGCGCCATACACTTTTACTTTAAGGCGACCACCTGACATTTTGTCTACATATTCAGCGAACGTTTCCGGCCCACGTCCGAGACCGGGAAAGTTTTTTGGCCAGGTCGTGACCATTTTCCATTCATAGGTTTGCTGCGGCGTTGCTTGTGCCGCTTTTTCCGTTGCTTGCGGCCCACAAGCAACCAATCCTAGCAGGGAGGTGACTGCGGTAAGTTTTACAATCCAGGATTTCATATTGATATCTCCATCTAGCCTTGCTGCAGATAGTCCGGCAGCCAGGTGGCAAGTTCGGGCCAAACCGCTAGGCCCACCAGTAACAGCAATTGAATAACAACAAAGGGTACAACACCGCGATAGATATCCGCGGTCTTAACGTCCGGCGGCGCTACGCCGCGCAGATAAAACAGGGCAAAACCAAATGGCGGGGTCAGGAATGAGGTTTGCAGGTTAAGTGCAATCATGATCCCCAACCAGATAGGATCGACCCCCATCATCAGTAAAACCGGGCCCACCAGCGGTACTACGATAAAGGTGATTTCAATAAAATCCAGAATAAAGCCGAGCAGAAAAATCACCAGCATGACCACAAACATGGCGGTCAACACGCCACCTGGCAAATTATCAAACAGATGATGAATCAGTGATTCACCGCCAAACCCACGAAACACCAACGAAAACAACGCCGCGCCAATCAGGATCAGGAAGACCATACTGGTCACAGTCAGCGTGTTGAGCAAAATCTCCTGTAAGCGAGCCAGAGTAAGCTGACGTTTCAACAGCGCAATGAGCAATGCACCGCTCGCCCCAACCCCCGCCGCCTCTGTCGGCGTGGCATAGCCGAGTAAAATAGAGCCCAGTACGGCAAAAATAAGTAACAGCGGCGGCAACAGGGACTGCGCAACATCGGCCAGTTTTATGGACTGCTGCTGCTTGGCAGGTGCCGGCAACCAATCCGGTTTGAATATCGCCACCAGCACGGTGTAAAGCATATACAGCAACACCAGCATTAAGCCCGGCAACAATGCGCCAATAAACAGATCACCAACCGACACTGATTCAGGTGAGAAAATACCCTGTTTTAATTGCGCCTGCTGATAGGAACTGGACAACACATCCCCCAGTAATACCAGCGCAATGGATGGCGGAATAATCTGCCCCAGTGTGCCGGTCGCGCAAATACTGCCTGTGGCGAACGCAGGGTGATAGCCCTGTTTGAGCATGCTGGGCAATGACAACAGCCCCATCGTGACCACGGTCGCGCCGACGATACCGGTACTGGCTGCGAGCAACATTCCCACCAAAATCACGGATATCGCCAAGCCACCGCGCAGACGTCCGAATACTCCTGACATAGTCAGGAGTAATTGTTCGGCGATTTTGGCTTTTTCCAATACCACGCCCATAAACACGAACAGAGGCACCGCCAGCAGTGTTTGGTTGGTCATAATCCCATACAAACGATTGGGCATGGCCTGTAAAAACGCGCCATCAAACGTACCGGTCAGATAACCCAGGCCCGCAAATAACAACGCGGTACCGGCCAGCGAGAATGCCACCGGGTAACCAAATAACAGCACCACACAAACCAGCGCGAACATCACTAGTGATAACCATTCCATCAGCGAGCCTCCCGCTGACCAATGGCGATGGCATGTCGAAGCACATCAGCCAGCCCCTGCAATAACATCAGGCCGGAGAAGAGTAATATCAGGGTTTTAAGTGCGTAAACCAGCGGTAAACCACCGGCTTCGTTAGAACGTTCCATGGTCTGCCAGGCGGCGATGACATACTCCCAGCTGGCAATGAAGATAAACAGGCAGACAGGTATTAACAAAAAGATCCCACCGCACAGATTGACCCAATGCTGCCTGTTAGCGGACATTTTGCTGTAAAACACGTCAACCCGAACATGTTTATCCACGCTAAAGGTATAGGATGCGCCGAGCATGAATACACAGGCATGCAGATACATCACGGTTTCCTGCATGGCAACCCAGCCAAGATCAAATCCGTATCGCAATACAACCACAGCGAGGGTCAACAGCACCATTACCAGTCCAAACCAGCTCACAATCTGGCTCAGCCGCAAACTCAACCTGTCAATCAGGGCAACCCAACTCTTCACAACCACTTATGTCTCTTTACCAACAAGTAGAGACATGATTACTAAAAAGCACAGTGATGAAAAGCAGGAAATTACATTTTAATTACAAATGCTTAACGTATTTTTCGCAGAAACAAAAAGCCCGGTCAGATAACCGGGCCTGGAATTTAACTCACGCGGCGCTTCATGCCGCCCAAACAAGCCGGCGAATCCGGCGCACCACCGTACAACCCCTGCCATTCAGAGTCGGTATAGGTGTGTAATGCCAGCGCGTGGATTTTGTTGGCCAATTCTTCTTTCAACACCGCATTGACCGCACGGTGACGGTTAATCAGACGCTCTCCGCTGAATTTTGGTGTGACAAGTACCACTTTAAAGTGCGTTTCGGAGCCAGGTGCCACGTTATGCTGGTGACTTTCGTTAATCACTTCCAGATGTGCTGGTTGGAAATGCTCTGTGAGTTTTTTTTCAATTTCTATTTGAATATTCATCCAAATTCCCTCGCTTAATGGCTGGACCCGGGCTGGTCAGCCGCCAAACTTCAACGCCCATTCGCTAAATCTAGTCCTTTAGAACGGCTTTTAAAACGCGCATTTTTGTCGGTTTGCCCTAAGCCTTTGTACGGAAAAGTTATATTTTTTTGCTATCCAATTCTGCGCTTCTATAACGTCAGAACACCCTGCGAAAGGTCAAATTGATACGCACGCCACAGGGCTTACGGGATTTAGCAATACTGTGCTGCCAGCAATGTTGGGTCGCCCCGGCCATAATCAACAGGCTTCCGGAACTCAATGCAATTTTTACCTGATCTTTGCTGGTTTTGTGACGCAATTTAAAGTCTCTGGTCTCGCCCAGCGTCAATGACACTATGACCGGATTGTCTCCCAGTTCTGGCTCGTCATCGGCATGCCAACCCATGCTGTCATTGCCATCCCGATACAAATTGGCCAGCACAGAATTAAACCTGTGACCGGTGGCTTGTTCTATTCTGTCGCGCAAACTTTCTAATGCAGGTGTCCAGTGGCTCGCCGTCAGGCGGGTACCAGAATAGCTGTACGCCACCCCCTGATCGCCATACCAGGCTTGCAGGCGCGGAATTTTGCGAAATTCGCCAAACAGTCTGATAGAATCCTGCTGCCAGGCCAGGCTGCTTTGCAGAGTATGCAGATAAAAATCGGCTTCCTGGGCACTGAGAAATCCCGGCCAATAACTCAAATCAGCATCCGGTAAACACCAGGTTTGAGGTTGTGCAAACAGTGAGTGAGTCATTAGTCCTACCATGAATCAAGCGAACACCAGTTTAACCCTGAATAACCAGACAATGGAACTGTTGCGCTATCCGGCGCGATTGCAGCATAAATCCTTGCAAGCCTGGGACGCGGCAGATCAATACTTGATCAACCACTTACATGAAAGCGGCTTAATCGCTGTAAACCAACCGCTGATTTTCAATGACGAGTTTGGTGCGTTAGGCTGTTTTTTGGCGACGCAGCAACCGGTTTGGGTCACCGATTCAAAAGTTGCGCAACTGGCTCTGGAACAGAATCTGGCGCGCAACGGTCTGCCATTGGAGGGCATAACGCAGGTGAACAGTCTGTCACCCTTGCCCTATGCGCCGCTGGTGCTGCTGAAGTTACCCAAAAGCGTCGCCATGCTGGAATATCAGTTGCAGCAAATCCGCCAGCTTGCCAGCCCGGATACGCAAATTATTGCCGCAGGTAAGGTCAATCAGGTGACCTCATCGATCCTGGCTTTGTTTGAAAAATATATTGGTGAAACGAAAACTTCACTGGCGGTGAAAAAGTCCCGTTTAATTTTCAGTCGTGCGACGGCGCCTTGTATAGAAGCGCGGGCAGATTTACTCAGTTGGCCGCTTGAAAATACCCCATTTACCTTACGCCATCATGCTAACGTATTCGCCCGTAATCAGTTGGATATTGGTGCGCGCTTCTTTCTGGAACATCTGCCCGAAGTAAGCGGCAAGCAGGTTATCGACCTGGGGTGTGGTAATGGCGTACTGGGCCTGTCGTTGTTGCATAACAGTCAGCCAGGCTCGCTGACATTGGTAGACGAGTCCTACATGGCAGTTGAATCTGCGCGCCTGAATATCGAAACGAACCTACCTGATCAGGCCTCAGTATGTCAGTTCATCTGGAGTAACTGTTTGGAGCAAGTGCAACAGCGTGCCGACACCGTAGTGTGTAACCCCCCCTTTCATCAGCAAAATACCATTACCGATCACATTGCCTGGCAAATGTTTACCGACAGTTTTGACCGTCTGAGCAAAGGCGGTGAACTGCGTATTGTCGGGAACCGCCATCTGGACTATCCACAAAAATTGAAACGCCTGTTCGGTGGTTATCAGGTCGTTGCGGCCAACAATAAATTCAGTATTTTGTCGGCCGTTAAAAAATAAAAAGGAGAGACGCCATGAAAAAACTACTCGTACTTGTTTCACTATTGTTTAGTAGTCTGGTTGGTGCCGTCGAAGTTAAAGACGGCGCACGGGTTGATGCGGACAACCTGTACCCGAAGGTACGGTTGGAGACCAGCATGGGCGTCATCGTTGTCGAGTTGAATCGCTACAAGGCTCCGATCACCACCAACAACTTTTTGCGTTATGTGGCCAACAGCGCCTATGACAACACGGTGTTTCACCGCATCATTCCCGACTTTGTGGTGCAAGGTGGCGGCTATGATGCCGAGATGAAAGAACTACCTGTGTATGAAAGTATTTTTAACGAGTCTGGCAACGGCGAAAAAAACACGCTTTATACCATTGCCATGGCACGCCAGAATCAACCTCATTCGGCGGGCCGACAGTTTTTTATCAATGTGGCGGATAACGACAGCCTTGATCCGGGCCGCACATGGGGTTACGCGGTATTCGGTAGTGTTGTCGAAGGCATGGATGTAGTCGACAAAATGGCCCAGGTGGAAACCCGTTTTGATGACACACTGGGCTGGAACGATGTGCCGGTGCAACCCGTCATGCTGATAAAAGCGCGGGTGGTAAAAAGTAACTAACGTCAATTGCGGGTTTGTCTGACCCGCTCATAGGCAGCCTGAATGTCCTGGGTTTTGATTTTAGCCATTTCCAGGGCTTCAGGTGGCAGACCTTTCGACGCCAGTTTGTCCGGATGGTGCTGCGCCATGAGCTTCCGATAAGCTTTTTTGATCTCCGCGTCACTGCTATTACTTTGACAGCCTAATATTTTGTACGCATCGCTCAGTTGTTGTTGCGCACTGTACGCCTGTGTACGCTGGCGTTGCTGACCCTGATGCTGGCGAAAACGCAGTTCCGCTTCATACATATTCAGCAAGTGGCGCAGTTGGGTTACCGAAAACCCAAGTTCGCCTGCGGCCGTTTCTAATACCTGCACTTCTTTTGGGTGTAATTCACCATCCGCAAACGCAGCCTGGATCAAAATCTCCAGAAAGATCTGCATCACATCATGACGACCAAAACAGGATGTACGAAACTCCCGTAATATTTGCTTAAGTGGAAAGTCGCTGCCCTTACCTTCTTTGAAGGCCTGCTGCGCTTCACGGCGTTTTTCACCAAACAACTGCATTTGGTCCATCAGACTAGTGGCCATGCGAATTTCCTGTTCGGTTACCCGTCCACTGGCCTTGGCCACATGCCCCATCACAGCAAACAATGCGTGGAAAAAAATCGCCTGGGATTTCAATTCATCCTGCTCACCAAATAATCGGCCAAATCCACCCGCACGATTAAAGTCCGCCGCATAGCCGCGGTCGAACATGTGCCCAACGATGACCCCCAGGATCAATCCGGGAATTTTGGCGAACATAAAACCAAACATCGCCCCGAATAGCTTTCCCCACATAATTAACGTCCCATAGCCTGTAATGCGACATCATTATGCCGTGATGGGAATAACCGGGTAAACCACCAAAGCACAAGGCCGGATAAGTGTTGGTAATTCACGGCGTAACCCTTACAATCTGCCACCAGTTAATTTCATCAGATATTGGTTAGGAATCACTTTGCAAAAACCGTTTTACACACTGGCAATCTTGTCCCTGTTCAGCACGCAGGTTGCGGCGCAGGCGCAGTGTGAAGCCCCGCCCCCTGAAGCAGTTGAATTCAGGGCGAAAAACAGCGGTATCGAAGTGAAAGCCAATCAAACCGAGGTGATCCGTGATCAGCTCGCCTCATTCAGTGGCAATGTCGAAATTCTGACTGACTCCAGCCTGATCAAAGCAGAGGCTGCCAGTCTGGATAAAGAGCAACAAAGCCTGCAAGCCAATGGCAATATCACGTTCGAAGACAACAAGATTCTGGTCAGCAGTGATGGCGTTGTAGTGAATCTGCAATCAGGTGAATTACAGCTGGATGACACCCAGTATCAGATGCTGAGTTTCACCGGGCGAGGCGAAGCCGGCCAAATCGCCCTTAACAAGCAACAAGGAATTGAGCTTAGTGATGTGAGCTTTACCACCTGCCCGGCCGGCGGTGAAGATTGGCGCATGGTTGCCAGTGAAATCAGTTTACGCCCCGGCAAGATCTGGGGTGAGGCGTGGCACACCCGCTTTTATCTGTTTGATGTACCTGTGCTGTATTTGCCTTACTTCACCTTTCCCGTTACAGACCGTCGCCAATCGGGCTTGCTGACACCTCGCTTTAAAAGCAATGACAGTATCGGCTTCAGCTATTTGCAGCCATTTTACTGGAATCTTGCAGATAACTACGACATGACCCTCACACCTCGTATGATGAGTAAACGGGGTACCCAATTACAAACAGAATTCCGCTATCTGACCCGTCAGCATGCAGGACAAATGGACCTTGAATATCTGCCCAGCGACACGACCTACGACTCCGATGAAGTCCGCTATTTTTATCGTTGGCAGCAATTTAGCAAATTAAATGACAACTGGCGGGCATCACTGGATCTGAATGGTTTGAGTGATGATAACTATATTGTCGATCTGGGCAGCGATTTCTATAACCGTGCAGATACCCATTTAGACCGAAGCCTGACCGTACGTTATCTGGATGATAATTTTACCTTTAGTGCGGCTCTGCGGGATTTTGCGATTATTGGTGCCCACCCTGATAGCTATCGCGCCATGCCGGAACTGCGTTTGGGTTACAATTACCCATTAAGCGCAGGGTTTGAACTGGACTGGCAGACTGAACTGGCCCGCTTTGATAGTCGCAATGAATTAAGCCCTGCAGCCACGCGTTTACACGTTGTTCCGGCATTGCTGTGGAATTACTGGGCCCCTTGGGGGGAGTTTTCTGCCAAGGCCAGCGTGCTGCAAACCAATTACTGGCAGGAACAGACGGATATCAGCGGGTTAGACGATAAAGTCAGCCGCACCTTAGGCCGGTTGCGCTTATACGGCGCGTTAAATTTCGAACGCGACTCAAACCTGTTCGGCGCCAACGGCAAACAAACCCTCGAGCCTCGGCTGCAGTATTTGTACACCAGTTATGATGATCAGTCCGGCATAGGCTTTTATGATACCGCGCGATTATTGACTGACTATCAGGGTCTGTTCCGCGGGCACGAGTTTACCGGACCGGATCGATTTTCCGACTCCAATCAGCTCACAATGGGGATTACCAGCCGCTGGCTGGATGAAAATAACGCTGAATTTCTGCGCGTGAGCCTCGCACAAATCTTTTACCTGTCGGAGAATCAGGTCACTGACTTAGAAACACAGGGTGACCGTTCCGAACTGGCTGCTGAGCTTGATTGGCGCGCTTCACGCCGCTGGTTTTTTACTTCTGGATTGCAACTTAACAGTGATAACAATCAGGTCAGCAAAAGTCATATCACGCTGGAATATCGGAAAAACGAAGAGCAATTGATTCAGGTTTCCCATCGCTATGTGCGGGAACTATCAGAAGAAAAAATTGACCAATGGGGAGTAACTGCCTCGTGGCCGATACAGGGAAGCTGGTATGCTGTCGGTCGGTGGTTTAAAGATGCACGCAGACATCGTACTATTGAATCCTACGCTGGGATACAATACGAATCCTGCTGCTGGGCACTGCAATTTGTGGTTGAGCGTTACTTAAACAACCGCTTCGATGCCCTCGGCCAGCAAAGTACCAATGAGTTTGAATCGGGTATTTCCCTGAAGTTTGTGTTTAAAGGTATGGGGCAAAGTAAGAGCCGCCGCGACCTGTTAAACGATGGTTTATTTGGCTATCGCCAACCCTATTTCCTGAATAAATAATCGAATTATGAAAACAAAAATATTACTTACACTTGCCATGGCGGCGACAACTTTCCTCTCACTGGCCAAACCGGTGGAACTGGACAAAATCGCCGTTATCGTTAATCAGGGTGTTGTACTGGAAAGCCAGATTCAGGCTTTGGTCGACGATGTTAAACGCAACGCTGAGCAACAGAATCAGCAACTGCCATCTGACACCGTGCTGCGCACCCAGGCCATCGAACGCCTGATTCTGAATAGTCTGCAAATGCAAATGGCTGAGCGCATGGGCATTCAGGTCAGCGATCCACAGTTAGATCAAACCATAAGCGGACTGGCGCAAGAACAAGGTATTTCTCTGGAACAGTTAGTTGAGGCACTGGCGAGTCAGGGCATTAGCTATGATGAGTATCGCGAAGAAATTCGCACCCAGATGATCACCGGTGAAGTACGACGGGCGAACGTGCGTCGACGGATATACATCACGCCACAAGAAGTCGAAGGGCTGGTAAAACTTATCAGTGAACAGGGTGATAGTCAGGTTGAGTATCATTTAGGTCACATTCTGATTGGGTTGCCGTCACAGCCAAGTACTGAGGAAATTGAAGCAGAACGTGAACGTGCAGGTAAAGTTATTGAATTACTGAACAACGGTTCCGATTTTGCAAAAATTGCCGTTGCTTCCTCTGCGGGCTCTAAAGCGCTGGATGGCGGTGACATGGGCTGGATGAATATCAATGAAATGCCGACTCTGTTTGCCGAAGCTGTGCAGGGCAAGAAAGCCGGTGATTTGATTGGTCCTATTCGCAGCGGTGCAGGTTTCCACATTCTGAAAATTCTCGACCTGCGTGGGCAACAAACCGTTGACGTCGAGCAGGTAAATGCGCGCCATATTCTGATTAAACCGTCTGTAATCTTAAGCGACAAAAAAGCCCAGGATATGCTGCTGGACTTCCGCGCCAAACTCATTGCCGGTGAAGCAGACTTTGCCACGCTGGCCAAAGAACATTCCGAAGATACCGGCTCAGCATTAAAAGGTGGCGATCTGGGTTGGACCGAACCGAAAGTCTTTGTACCTGAGTTCTCCAAAGCTTTAGCCACGTTGGACAAAGGCGAATACTCTCAACCGGTTCGCAGTCAATTTGGCTGGCACTTGATCCAACTGCTTGACCGCCGCATGCAGGATGGCAGTGAAAAACTGAAACAGGATCAGGCTTACGAGATGTTATTCAAGCGTAAATTTGCTGAAGAAAGCGATGCCTGGTTGCGTGAAATGCGTGACGAAGCCTATGTCGAAATCGTTAGCGAGTAATCTGTGATAAGAATCGCGGTAACCCCGGGCGAGCCAGCTGGCATCGGCCCGGACCTTTGCTTGCAGCTGGCCGGGCAAACCTGGCCGGTGCAGCTTGTGATGTTTGCAGACCGTAACATGCTCGCCGAACGTGCTCAGGTGCTCGGCCTTAATGTTAGCCTGACCGATATAGAGCAGGTCGGCAACCGTTTAGCCAAGCAAGGGGAGCTATTTGTTCAGCATATTCCGGCTGCCGCCAGCGTCACCGCTGGCCAGTTAGACGCGGCAAACGGTACTTATGTGGTGGAAACACTCCGCCAGGCCTGCAACGCTAATATGCGAGATGAATATCAGGCTGTTGTTACCGGGCCTGTGCACAAAGGCATCATTAACAAAGGCGGCATTTCCTTTAGTGGGCACACTGAATTTTTTGCCACTGAGTCCAATACCGCTCAGGTGGTAATGATGCTGGCCACAGAGGGTCTGCGGGTTACCCTTGCCACTACCCATATACCCCTTGCCTACGTTTCCAGAGCCATTACACCGGAGCGGTTAACCAGTATTCTGCGCATTGTACATCAGGATATGCGCAGTAAATTTGGTATCGAACAGCCTCATATTCTGGTGTGTGGGCTTAACCCTCATGCCGGAGAGGACGGCCATCTGGGGCGTGAAGAACTGGATGTCATTATTCCTACTCTGGAACAACTGCGCTCCGAAGGCTTACTTTTAACTGGTCCATTGCCAGCAGACAGCCTGTTTCAGCCTAAATATCTGCAAAATGCGGATGTTGTACTGGCGATGTATCATGATCAGGGCTTACCTGTATTAAAATACAAAGGTTTTGGTCGTTCAGTGAATATAACGCTGGGGCTACCATTTATCCGTACGTCAGTCGACCACGGCACCGCGCTGGATATTGCCGGCAGTGGTACTGCTGATCCCGGCAGCCTGCTTTGTGCGATTGAACAAGCAATTGAATTAGTGAAAAAACGTCAATGAGTAAAACCCATCTAGGTCACACGGCGCGAAAGCGCTTTGGTCAGAACTTTTTACACGATCCCTATGTTATCGATCAGATCGTTTCGGCGATTAATCCGAAAAATGGTGAAAATCTGATTGAAATCGGTCCGGGCTTGGGCGCACTGACTGAGCCTGTGTGTGAGCAAGTTGATCAGTTAACTGTGGTCGAATTAGACCGGGATCTGGCTGAACGCCTGCGCAGCCATCCATTCTTGCAAAATAAACTGACTGTCATCGAAACCGATGCGATGAAGTTTGACTTCGCCTCTTTGCAGGAAAAAGGGACATTGCGTATATTCGGTAACCTGCCGTACAACATCTCCACACCACTGATGTTTCACTTGTTCTCGTTCCACGATACGGTCAGCGATATGCATTTCATGTTGCAAAAAGAAGTCGTGGATCGTCTGGCCGCGGGTCCTGGCAGTAAAGCCTATGGACGCTTATCTGTGATGGCTCAATATTTTTGTAAAGTGATGCCGGTATTGCAGGTCCCGCCCGGTGCGTTTAAACCGGCCCCCAAGGTTGACTCTGCGGTAGTCAGACTCATCCCGAAGCCTGCGGACCAATTGTTAGCGAAAGACGTATCCCTGTTAAACGCCGTGTGCAGCGCAGCATTCGGTCAGCGTCGTAAAACCTTACGTAACAGTTTGGCCAATTATATTGATGAAGCTGGATTGCAAAAGCTGGAGATAAACCCAACCGAGCGGGCAGAAAATCTGAGCCTGACACAATTTATTTCGATTGCGAATTATGTTGCTGAACATGGGCCGATAGGTGAACAAGCATGATTGATGTGGCGGTGGTATCAAAACATCTGCCGGAGCACCCGGTGGCTGGCGAAGGTAAGTTTGCCTTTGTATATTTTGTAACTATCACCAATCATTTTGATCAGCCTATGCAATTATTGAATCGCTATTGGCTAATCACTGATGGAAACGGCAAACAAACAGAAGTGCGCGGCCCGGGTGTCGTCGGCAACCAACCACTGATTCAGCCAGGCGAAAGCTACGAATACAACAGTGGCGCAATTTTAGATACTCCGGTCGGCAGTATGCAGGGCTTTTATGAAATGCAGGACCCACAGGGTAAGGCTTTCGAAGCGCCGATTAATGTGTTTAGCCTGCGCGCGGAGAAGTTTCTGAATTAATGGCTGTATACGTCGTCGGTGATATTCAGGGATGCTACAAGCCACTACGACGATTGTTGGCAAAGGCTGATTTCAACCCGAAAAAAGACCAGCTCTGGGCGTGTGGTGATCTGATTGGTCGAGGTACCCAGCCACTAAAAACCTTGGATTATCTGATCTCACTGGGCCATAGCTTTCAGACCGTACTGGGTAATCACGACTTACACTTTCTCGCCGTTACTGCTGGCGTGCGTCCCGCTAAAAAAAGTGATCACTTTGACCAGCTTCTGGATAGCCCCTATCTCAGCGAATATGTGCAGTGGTTGCGACAGCAGCCTTTGGCGCTCAAACCGGTTAAAAGCACTTTATTGACGCACGCAGGCCTGTATCCCGGCTGGTCGATTAAACAGGCACTTGCGCTTGGTGAGGAAGTGTCTGACTGGCTACAAAGCGATAACTACCATTCCCTTTTATCTGGCATGTATGACCCGGGGCCAGCTTCCTGGCACGAGGACCTCAGCGGCATAGAGCGCGCTCGCTTTATTATCAACGCTATGACCCGTATGCGCTTCGTTTACCCAAACGGTGAACTGGACTTTAAATGGACGTCACAAGCGGAAAAGGCTCCAGCCCCGTTGGTACCCTGGTTTCGTCACCCTGGCCAGCAGCTAAAAAAACACCAAACCGTTTTATTCGGACATTGGGCAGCGCTGCAGACCCAAACCCATCACAGACAATATGTGGGATTAGATACAGGCTGTGTATGGGGCGGCAAACTGACTATGATAAAATTAGGCAGAATGAAATACATGAGCGTGAAAGCCTGATTTCTTATCCATCAAGTTTGGTATAAAGTATCCTAAAGCGTGACCGATACAAGGACGAGACGGTTCAACCTGAACCTCAACGATAGAGTTTACGTAGCCTTGCGCGCTACGACATAAATAGAACCGGATAATAACTCTATTGTTGCCCTTAGCACTTACAGGACGGATTAAACATGAAATTGACTGTCGCAACTCGGGTAATTGGCGGCTTCGCAGTTATCATCCTTGCTCTCTTTCTGGTTGGAATTTCCGCCTTAATCAATTTTAACTCCATTTCCTCGGATAATGAGCGTGCCAATACCATAGCCATTCCGACTATGGATAATTCTGGGAATCTGAAAACCAGCTTTCAAACCATGAGTAAGCTGACCATTGAAGGCTACTATGAGCAAGAATCAGCAGAATTAAATAAGCACCTGAATCGTTTTGCCAATGTGCAACAAACCTTTGAAAGTAGCCTAAGCCAATTAAAAACCGTGCTGCGCAATCAGCCACAAATGTTGCAGAACGTTGCAGGCATAGAAGATAGCTACGGTCAGTACCAAAACAACGTCAAGCAGATGTTCTCCCTGCGTGAGAACGTATTGAGCGGTGCCAAGAAAATTCGCGATAAACTGGACTCTCTGGAAGAAAATGCCGATGACACTTCAACCCTGTTATTGGATTTTTCAGATGCCGATGAAGTTGCCGATAGCGCTAAATTGACCAAAGCTGCCTCGATCGGCTCTGATATTGAATCTGCATTGATGGCGTTGGTGTCGGTCTCAAATGAGTTTGCCAAAACTACGACCCCGACCCGTGCAGAAACCCTGGGTAACGAAGTCGGATTGACCTTAACCCGCGCTACCGAAGGGTTTGCACAAATGCTCAGCCAGGCGGGTAACGACCCTACAGGAATGCTCGCTGATGTGGATGAAAAACTAAAAGTCATCGAGCAGGATATTAGCGGCGCAACAGGATTGATTGCGTTACAAAAACTGCGCTTAAAGCAACAAGCCGACGCGCAACAAGCTCTGGTGAGATCAGAGCAAAATATTGCTGATGCGACAGAAAAACTGAATTTATTACTGCAGCAATCGGACACCCTTGCCAAGCAAATTGCCGGCAGTGTCGACAGTTCAGTATCCAAAGGTTTAACCATCACCTTGATCGTAATGGTAATCGCTGTCGTTGCAGCCATGCTAATTGGCTGGCGCGTAGTGCGAGCCATTATTGTGCCGTTGAATAATGTCAACGAGCTGCTCAACGTGGTTGCCGCCGGCGATCTGACCCGCAAGCTGGATGACTCAAAACAGGATGAATTTGGTGATCTGGCACGCAACTGTAACAACCTGATCGATAGTCTGAAAAACCTGATTGCCGGTATCAGTAGCCGCGCCGCACAGTTGGCTGCTGCCTCTGAACAGACCTCGGCAGTAACCGCACAAACGACAGTATCAATTCAGGAACAAAAATCTCAGGTTGCTCAGGTCGCTACGGCTACGACTGAGATGAACAGCACGTCAGAGATTGTCTCGCGCAATGCCATCGATACGCTGCAGCAAATTAAACAGGCAGACGCCGAAGCTGAGCGGGTCAAATCCATCTCAATCGAAAATAAAGACACCATCCTAAGCCTGGCCAAAGAAGTAGAAGCGGCGGCGCAGGTCATCAATAAATTACATCAGGACAGTGCCAGCATCGGTGGCATTCTGGATGTTATCCGCGGCGTTGCCGATCAAACTAACCTGCTGGCGTTAAACGCCGCGATTGAGGCTGCCAGGGCTGGCGAACAAGGCCGAGGTTTTGCTGTGGTAGCAGATGAAGTACGCACCCTTGCCAGCCGCACCCAACAAAGCACGCAGGAAATTCAATCCATGATTGAAATGCTGCAGGTTGGCGCCGAAAAAGCCGTTTCTGTAATGCAACAGGGACAACGTCAGGCCGAAGTGTGCGTAACCCAAACAGAAAATGCCACACTCGCACTGAACTCGATTACAGACGCTGTACATCACGCTTACGATGTCAGTGCCCAGATTGAGCAATCGGCCCAAGAGCAACATCGTGTATCGCAAGAGATTAGTGAGCGACTGGAGAATATTGTCTCCATTGCAGAAGAAACTGCTACAGGCGCTGAGCAAACAGCAGATAGCAGCCAGGAAGTGGCCAAACTGGCAGAGGAGTTACAAGCCTCTATTCAGCAGTTTAGAGTATGATGATAACCAATTAAAAAGGGCGCCTAAGGCGCCCTTTTTTGTCTGTTCAAACTACTGACATTTGTTATCTAACCAATCCAGTAATGCATTGTAAAACTCAGTTTTGTGCTCGTAATACAAGGTATTTGAGAAGTGGTCAGCACCTTTGAGCTCCAGATACTTATAGTCTTTGTTCAATTCTTTCAACTTGTCTACGAACAAACGACTGTGCTCAACAGGAACACGTTGATCGATATCACCATGCACCACCAATATCGGGACATTAACTTTATCTACATGCTCAATCGGCGAAACGCCTTTCACTGTCGGTCCCTGCAGGATTCGTCCGAAGCGACTGCCGTTAATACTGGCACCAATCCGGTCTAAATCACTCACCCCAGCGCCAGCAACGGTACAGGTATACAAATTATTCTCACGCATTGATCCAGCAAACGCAGCATAACCGCCATAGCTCCAGCCGAACATCATCAGACGCTGTTTGTCTGCAAGGCCTTTCTCCACCAGATACAAGGCTGCATCATCCAGGTCATCCTGCATCTCGAAGCCCCATTTTTTATCGCCCGCTTTCCAATGATCCATGCCGAAACCTTCGGAACCACGATATTGCGGCTGAATCACCAGATAACCGTGACTTGCAAGCAATTGTGACCATTCGTCATATATAACTACGTCACGGGCCCAAGGTCCACCATGCGGCAATACCACCGTTGGATATGGCTTTTTGCCAACCGCTGGCATGGTGACATAAGCGGGAACCTTCCGACCATCACGCGCCGTGTATTTGACGTACTTTACGCTACCCAATTGTTCGGGCTTTAACAGGGGAGATTTTTCACCAAGGAAAGCGAGATTCTTTTTATCGGACAGCAGATAATATTTTCCCGGATTTTTGTCCGACTCGGTATAAATCACGATTTGATTATCGTCTTGAGAACGACTCATCAATCGCACGTACTCGCCGTCAAATAAACCTTCTACCGCTTTCTGCAACGCTTCAGCTTCTGCATCAGTGAAATACAACGTAGGCCATTTTGCCGTGTAGCTAAAACCTAATAATCGACCAGCTTCACCTTGTTTTGAACTCGTAATAACACTGCCAGCATCGACACCGGCAAGCCCGAATAAACGCTCGGAATATTCACCGGTACGGATGTTGTAAAGATATATGCCAGTTGTATCTTCACCTCGATTCGCGTTTACATATATCTCATCAGGATTCTCGCGGGAAAAACCAGCAAAAGAGAAATTTGATCGATCTTCCGGTGTATTAACATTCACCAATCGCCATTCATCATCACCCTTGAGACGAGCATAGGTGCGGATAGAGTTTGTCGCAGCGTCATATCCTGCACCCGCACGAACTTCACCATCCCAGTCCACCACAAAGCCGCTACTGACTTTGTCATTGCCACGCATAACTGTCTGGGTACGACCATTGTTAATGTTGAATTTTACTACATCAGGTATCCAGTTATTGTTCACGTCGTAGGTCAACAGGATATGGTCAGGGTCGTTGGGCAACTGACTGGTAATTGAGAAATAGGCTGCGTTGTCTCTGGGAAAAGGGACTAACCAATCTCCTTTGCCATTTGCATTAACGATTGCGCCTTTGTTAACCCAATAGTTACTGTTGCCATCTTGAATATTCTGGCGAAAGCTGACGTAAATCTTGTCGTTATTCAGCCAGGCACCATTCATCATTTCCATGCGAGAAGCGCCAAAGCGAATCGGTTCCGCCTTTAAATTTGCGGTATCGTGCACTTCTAATATGTAATCACCGTTCTTGCTTGTCGCACGGCGGATCAATAATTTTTTGCCATCGGGCGATACGCTTGCCTGAGTCATCGCAGGCAGCACAGCAAAGGCTTCAACTTCCGGCATCGGCGTGGGGGCGTCTTGCGCTACGAGTTCGCCAGAAATAACTACCGACAGGGAGAACAATGACACCATAAGTTGCTTTTTCATTTTACCTCCAAATGTAAAGTAAAAAGGGCTCTCCTGAATTACAGAAGAGCCCCTGATTACTAACCTAATTGGTCAATTAGAACTTCGCACCGAAGTTCATATACGCAGTGCGGCCAAAGACATCGTAACCTACACCCAGAGGGAAGTTACGCACTGAGAACACACCACCACCATCAACTTTATTTGGCGCATCGTTGAACACGTTACGTACACCAACAGCAACAAACATGTTGTCGAAGTTGTAGCTCAGTGCCACGTCGTGACGGAAGTAGTCTTCAGTCCAGTAAACCGGACGGCAAGACTGTGCCAGACCGTCACACGGAGTACCATCTGGGTCGAATTCACCCGGATTATCAGCTTCACCGCCACCGATGAACTGGGTACGCCATGTTAAACGGAAATCGCTGTATTCCAACGACAAACGAGCATCCGCACGCCAGTCTGGATAAGCAGGTTCACCCGCATTGTCATCTTCAGTGTCCAGAATTTGGAAGTACTGTTCTTTCAGGTTGGTCGCCGTCATATCAAACGTTACACCCAGATTATTGTCACCTACTACAAAGTCTTGCTTATAGTAGATGTTGTAATCCACACCTTTAGACGTAATCAAACCCACGTTGATGAAAGACGCATCAAGCAGTTCAATTGAGCCATCATCACCACGGGTGATACGGCTACAGAAACCACTGGAACCATCCGGAACTTCAGGGTTGTTGAAACACTGGTTAACGATGAACTGATTGCTTGGCTCGCTGATGCTGTCAGATACTTCGATGCTGAAACGCGTCATCGACAAGGTCAATTCGAATTCATCGGTGAATGGCTGTTCGAAGATAACACCATACGTTTTCGCTTTAGAGCGCTCTTCGGTCAGAGTCAGTGAACCACCAGTACTGATTTCAACGTTAACACTTGAAGCGAAACGGTTGGTTGGATCACCCAAACCAAGTGTCGTTGGGTCTACACCATTAGCAGTACAGGAATCCAATACACGTTGCAGACGAGTATCTTCGCTAGCAACATAGATTTGTGCTGAATCTACATCGCTCGGATCTGATGGAGCGCGAGCACCTTCAGGTACTACACACGGGTCAAATACGTTGTTAAACCCAGTTGTACCGTTTAAGAAACGTTCACGAAGGTTTGGTGCACGATATGAGGAGCCCTGTGTTCCACGGAAAGTTAACCATTCGTTAGGACGGTAAATAGCTTTCACGTTGTATGTCGTTGCTGGGGCATAGTAGCTCTCATCTGTCCAACGACCAGATGCAGAAACAGTCAGTTCTTCAGCGAGTTCATGACCTTTCAGCAATGGGAATTCCATCTCTGTGAAAAACTCACGCAGAGTACGGCTACCGTCAGCACCCTGGTCAGCAAAGAAGTGCATTAACAGACCCTGTGATGTGACGTCATTTGGATTGGAAATGATTTCGTCTCGACGGAACTCAACACCAAATACCGCAGGAACAACTTCATCGTTCCATGGTAATTGCATCAGGTCACCTGCAATGTATGCACTGGCCAGACGTTGGGTGATTTTGGTTTCCATGTAACGCTCTGCGAACAGGAATGCCGCCTCTTCTGCAGTGAAGCTACCACCGCCTTCCTGGAAGATATTCGAAGCAAACAAATTCACAGGAACGCAGCCTTCACCACAGCTGATAGTGCCATCATCCAGACGAACAGCGGCCAATGATTCGGCTAAACGGTCTTCATGGATACCCCACGTTGAGTTTTCACCTTTAGAGCCACTTAAAGAAACGTATGCTTCATAAATCCAGTTACCCGCACCAACGTCGTCCATGAAACGTACGTCGCCGGTCAGACCCGCAACTGCACGATATTGAGATACGTCTACAGTTTCGTAATCGCGGTCACCACGGATATTAACAATCGGTGTTACGCCTTGAGGACCGTAAGGGAATCCAATTCCTGCACGACAGTCAACCGCGTTAATGGCATCTGTACCACATGGGTTATATGGGTTCGACGCTGGCACAAATGGGAAGAACTGACCACCAGGACTGAAGCCATCTGAGTTACGAGTTGCGTACAAGCCTTCAAAGAACAGTTTGGTGTTGCTCTCGCCACCCAAGTCGTATTCACCATTGACGATGGCACTGATACGGCGGTTCTGACGAACGAAGTCTCCACTGTTGTAATAGGCTGAACGCTGATAGTTGTAGAACGGATCTTGGAAATCAAAATCCAGATATCCGTCACCATCGCCATCGATGAAGCCCATATCATCGATGCCATCACCGTTACTGTCTCCAGCCACCCAGCTAGGCAACAAACCAATCAATGAAGTTGGGATAGAAGACTCACTGTAATTTGGCACGCCAATGTTAGAAGAACCCGGGGTGTAATATACGCTACCAAACCATGGGATACTGATTCGGTTAGTCAACGGGAAAATATCGCAGTTCGTGAAGTTAGACTTTAATGGGCCCAATCCACGGTTACCACTCAGGATTTCACCCGGAATGTTTGACTCGTAGTAGAAACCTTCACAGTCGCTGAAGAATTCGCTCTGGGCGAATGACATAGCATCAACTTCGTTGTATTCCAGACCAGCGCTGATAAAGCCATTATCGCTGGAAGTACCGTACATCATAGAGAGTACTTTACGATCGCCACCGCCAGACATCGGATTCGAGAAGGACGCTTCTACTTCAAAACCTTCTACGTCTTTCTTCAGAATAACGTTAGCAACACCGGCTACCGCATCTGAGCCGTAAACAGTCGAGGCACCATCTAACAGGCTCTCAACGCGCTGAATCATTACGCCTGGAATCAAAGCAAGGTCAGCAGCGACAGGGGCACCACCTACACCAGCGGGTGCAATCCGGCGACCGTTGATCAGAACCAGAGTACGCTCTGCTCCCAGACCGCGATAACCAATGGTTTGGGCTCCTGGACCATTGTCTAATACAAAGCCATTAAAAGTATTGTCGATCTGAGTACCAGCACTCTGACTGGATTGTTGCAGCATTTCACCTGCATCGAACAAGCCTAATTCACGCGATAAATCACCATCGATAATTTGAATTGGTGACGCACTGGAGAATTCCTGTTTACGTAAACGTGAACCTGTAACGACGACTTTTTCTACGTCTTCTTTCACTTCGTCTTCATCAAGCGCATCCTGAGCTTCCTGAGACCAAGCTGCAGATGATACAGCGATCGATCCGCATAGGAGTGAGTATTGAACCGCTTTAGCGATTTTGCTCTTGTCTAGCATTGTGTGTCTCCCTGGGGGAATTGTTGTTAGGTAATGAATGCGACTTTTTTTGAGTGAATATTAGCCGCATCTTCCCACCATATGAGGATGACACTCTCTTTACAATAGCTTTGCAGAATTAGATTATTCAAAAAAAGAATATAAAAATTAAATTCTTTAAAATCAGTAAGTTAGCTTGGAGTATGTAGCAAAAGTCAAATTGTAACAATTTTTATCGTCAGCAACATATTGCTCAGAATTGACCAAAGTCCATTGGTAATGCTGTTGATAATTCGGGAATTGGGTGTCACCGTCGATATTTGCGTCAATAAAGGTGAGATACAAGCGGTCGCATCGGGGCAGGAAAGTTTGATAAATATTCCCACCACCGATCACCATTACTTCTTCACAATCACCTGCTGCGGTTAACGCCTCTTCAGGATTGTTAACTACAACGGCCTCGTCAAGCTTATAAGTACTATCTCGGGTGATGACGATATTCAGGCGCCCTGGCAGCGCCTTGCCAATCGACTCGTAGGTCTTGCGTCCCATGATGACAGGTTTACCTAGTGTCACGGCTTTAAAGTGCTTTAAATCCGCCGGTAAATGCCATGGCATCTGATTATCTTTGCCGATAACCCGATTGTGCGCCATGGCGGCAATCATGGAAATTCGCATACTACGTCCTTGTGTTAGCGCTGATAAATCACTTCGACGTCGTAATCGTCGTCATCAAAATCATCGTCGTCATCGTCTTCGTCTTCGAAGTCATCAACCATATCCAGTGCCTCATCATGGTAATTACCCCATTTAAATGACACTTCAGGCTTCTGCTCTTCTTCCTGTTCAACCGGCAATGAAGAAATGTAGTTCATGATTTCTTCACACAAGTGCTGGGTGTTGTGCTGCTGATAACCGGATATCTGGAAATACGGACCGTCCCACTCTAACTCTTGCAAAATACGCTGACAGACTTCGTCCGCCTCTTCTGGCAGCAACAGGTCAACTTTATTGAATACCAGCCAGCGCGGCTTACCAGCCAGCTTCGGACTGTATTTTTCCAGTTCCTGCACAATTTTACGCGCATTCTCAGCTGGATCTGATTGATCCATCGGGAGTAAATCAATCATGTGCAACAGGATACGACAACGTTCCAGATGCTTAAGGAAACGGATACCCAGCCCTGCACCTTCAGCAGCACCTTCAATCAGCCCCGGTATATCCGCAATAACAAAACTGCGCTGCTGATCCAATCGCACCACACCTAAGTTAGGTACGAGTGTAGTGAACGGATAATCGGCCACTTTCGGTTTGGCCGCCGACACGCTGCGAATAAAGGTCGACTTACCGGCATTTGGCATACCCAACAACCCAACGTCGGCTAACAGCATCAACTCTAATTTCAGGTTACGGATATCGCCCGGTGTACCGTTTGTTTTTTGGCGTGGGGCACGGTTAGTACTGGTTTTAAACCGTGCATTACCTAAGCCATGGAAGCCACCTTTGGCAACGAGTAAACGCTGACCATGACGGGTTAAGTCACCCAGAATTTCATGGGTGTCGACGTCTGTCGCACGGGTTCCAACTGGTACTTTGAGCTCTAAGTCTGCGCCGCCTTTACCGGTACAGTCTGAGCTTTGACCATTTTGACCACGTTCGGCGCGATGGAAGCGCTCGAAACGGAAATCGATCAGGGTGTTGAGGTTTTCATCAGCCACCAGGTAAACGCTACCGCCATCACCGCCGTCACCACCATCGGGACCACCTTTTGGCACATATTTCTCGCGACGGAAACTAACGGTCCCGTTACCACCGTCACCCGCCTCAACACGGATTTCCGCTTCATCAACAAATTTCATTGCGAATTACCTGATATAAACACTGATATTGAACTTGCACCTACATTGTACCTTAGAGACAGTTTTGTGTAAGCGCGAGTTTGAATTCTAAAAAAAAGCCCCGCAGTTGCGGGGCCTTTTGTAATTTCGTTGGAGACGAGCTTATTCAGCTACGATGCTCACGAATTTACGGTTCTGAGGACCTTTAACTTCGAATTTTACTTTGCCGTCAGACAAAGCAAACAAAGTGTGGTCACGACCCAGACCAACGTTGTCTCCAGCGTGGAACTTAGTGCCGCGCTGACGAACAATGATGTTACCGGCTAAAACTGATTCGCCACCGAAACGCTTAACACCTAAGCGTTTGCTTTCGGAATCACGACCGTTCTTAGTACTACCACCAGCCTTTTTGTGTGCCATGTGTCGTTGCTCCTAAATTATGCGCTAATACCAGTGATTTTCACTTCTGTGAACCACTGACGATGTCCCGCTTGCTTACGGTGGTGCTTACGGCGACGGAATTTAACGATAGTGACTTTGTCACCACGACCGTGCGTTACCACTTCAGCTTTAATTTTACCACCAGCTACGTATGGAGCGCCGATTTTAACGTCATCACCATTGCTAACCATCAGTACGTTATCGAACTCGATAGCTTCGCCAGGTGCAACTTCCAGCTTCTCCAAACGAACGGTTTGACCTTCAGTCACACGGTGTTGTTTACCACCACTTTGGAAAACCGCGTACATATATAACTCCGCTCATGAAACGCCCAATTGAGGCGTTATAAGATTCTTAAAACAGGGCGCGAATTCTACGTGAAAGGCTTTTTTGCCGCAAGACTAAATTTGCATTTATTTCGTACAACCACACAGCTTTCGTATGTCACTGGTATAGTCGGTCGAAATTTGTAAAAATCCCCGCGGGAAAACAGGTTACCAATCAATACAATGCAGCTAGCACAAATAAAACAACTCAGCGACGCAGACATGACCTCGGTGAATCAGTTGATTCAACATCAATTGAGTTCTGACGTCGCCCTGATAAATCAACTGGGATTTTACATCGTTAACAGCGGTGGAAAAAGATTGCGCCCGCTGCTCGCCGTGCTGGCAGCCAGAGCCTTGAATATTCAGAGTAATCAACACCACACTCTCGCTGCGATCATTGAATTTATTCATACCGCTACCCTATTACATGACGATGTGGTGGACGAGTCCACCCTACGTCGCGGGCGTGAAACCGCCAATGCCTTGTTCGGCAACCAGGCCAGTGTACTGGTGGGTGACTTCCTTTATACCCGCTCTTTTCAGATGATGGTGTCGCTTAATTCAATGCGTGTAATGGATATCTTATCCAACGCCACCAATGTTATTGCGGAAGGCGAAGTTCTGCAGTTAATGAACTGTAACGACCCTGACACCACCGAAGCCCGCTACATGCAGGTCATCTACAGCAAAACCGCCCGCCTGTTTGAAGCGGCGACACAATTGGCAGCGGTGTTGACCGAACAGCCAGAGACTGTCGAATTAGCCATGCAGGACTATGGTAAATATCTGGGCACCGCATTCCAGCTCATTGATGATGTGATGGACTACACCTCTGAGGCCGATGATATGGGTAAAAATGTCGGTGATGACTTAGCGGAAGGTAAGCCGACCTTACCACTGCTTTATGCCATGTGGCATGGCAGCGAAGAGCAAAAAGCCCTGATCCACTCTGCGATTAAAAACGGCGATGGCATGGAGCATCTGGATGAGATCCTCGCCGCCATGCAACAAACCGGCTCTCTGGACTATACCCGTCAACAAGCAGAGAAAGCCGCTGAACAGGCGATCAATGCCCTCGCTGTCATTCCGGATTCCGACTACAAACAGGCACTGATTGGATTGGCGCATTTGTCAATCAATCGCAGCAATTAAGACAATTCGTAGATATAAAAAAACCAGTCGATTCGACTGGTTTTTTTGTTTCCGTGACTGCTGAATTAGCCGTTAACGAAGTCCACACCCATTTGGATGTCGCCACGTAAACCGCCCAGCATGTCTTCTTTCGCTTTTTGCTCGTAAGCGCTCAGTTTACCGTATGGCAGGATCTCTTCCACGCCATTGGCACCTAAACGTACCGGATGCGCAAAGAACACTGCATCGTCACTATCAACCTGTACGTAAGTGTATTCCACTACGTTGTCACCACGCATTGCCGCCACCAGAGACAAGCAGAAACGTGCCGCCGCCTGGCCCATAGACAAGGTCGCAGAACCGCCACCCGCTTTGGCTTCAACCACTTCGGTACCTGCGTTTTGGATACGGTGAGTTAAGCTGGCAACTTCTTCATCAGAGAATTCCACACCCTCAACCTGAGACAGCAGAGGCAGAATCGTGGTACCTGAGTGACCACCAATGACGGGTACGTGTACGCTGGCAACATTCAGACCTTTCGCTTCAGCAACAAATGTCTCGGCACGGATTACGTCCAGAGTTGTCACACCGAACAGTTTGTTCTTGTTGTAAACGCCTTTCGCTTTGAGCGTCTCTGCTGCAATCGCAACCGTAGTATTCACCGGGTTCGTGATGATACCGATGCACGCATCAGGACAGTTGTCTGCGATAGCTTCAATCAGATTTTTCACGATGCCCGCGTTGATGTTGAACAGATCAGAACGATCCATACCTGGTTTACGCGGTACACCAGCAGGGATTAATACGATATTTGCGCCCTGTAACGCATCCGCCAGATCGTCTTTACCGTGACCTGACACTTTTACATCCGTAGGAATGTGGCTTAAATCGACGGCAACGCCCGGCACAACCGGTGCAACGTCGTACAAAGCAAGCGCAGAACCTGCCGGTAACTGAGTTTTTAAAAGAAGAGACAGCGCCTGACCTATCCCACCTGCAGCACCAAGGACCGCTACTTTCATTTCATTCTCCTATTAATGGTGAATCGCGACATTTTTGCGGGTTGCAACACTAGTGCAATGATAGAATAAATACAACAGCTTACAGACTAAAGTTGCAGATATATTTACAGCAAACCATTCACTTTTTATGCATAAATTCTTAGAATAATTGCCTAAAAATTCATCCTGTTGCAAAATGCGCGCGCTTTTTTAACTGAGTAATTTCATGTCCGGCAATAAACAAGACAATTTGATCAAAGCTTTCAAAGATCTGCTGAAAGGCGAAAACCTTGGATCCCAAGGGGAAATCGTCGATGCGTTAAAAGAACAGGGCTTTGATAACATCAGCCAATCCAAAGTGTCGCGTTTATTAAGTAAGTATGGCGCCGTGCGTACCCGTAACGTTAAAGGCGAAATGGTCTATTGCTTACCACCCGAATTGGGAATGCCCACTGCCAAGAGCCCATTGAAGCAGTTGGTGCTGGATATAGTACATAACAATGTGATGATCATTATTCGCACCAGCCCCGGTGCGGCTCAACTGATCGCACGCCTGCTGGACTCCCTGAATCCATCCGATGGCGTATTGGGCACGATAGCGGGAGACGATACCATCTTTATTGCCCCGGCAGATGTGCAGCAAATTGACGTCACAATGCGCCGGGTAGAAGCCCTGTTCGATAACGTCTAAGAACGAGTTAGTTCTAAGTCGATCCATACCAGGCGGTGATCTGACACCGCTTGCTCGTCAGCAAACAATTCACAATCAACCTGCCCTGCTGACGGCCAAAATAACCCGGCTTGATACGGTCTGATGCCGCATTTGGAAGGCAATACATAATCGGCACGCATACGCCAGATTGCCGTATGTGACTTCGCATAGGGATTATTTGGCGAATGCTGCAGGCCGCCGTCACTCACAGGTAACAACTCACTGTTTATCGCCGAATGGGCCAGTAACCGTGTAATCGCATGTTTATCGCTGTCTCCTTCATCCGGTGAGCTATTTAAATCACCAAGAAGCACAAAACGCTTTCCGTCAAATCCGCCGGCTTGACCGCAATCGTCATAATGATAATGGGGAGAGCCGGGATCGAGGTAATCCAGCCAAAAACGGATTTCATCATGGTTCCTGGCACGATTACGTCGCTCTGTCCCATCAAATACCGGTGGCGTTGGGTGGCTGGCTAACACATGTAATGTCTCGCCGTTGATATCCAGTGGAATATCCCAGTGAGATTTCGAACTTAAACGCAGCCGTTGCTGTGCGTCATCAGAGTAAAATGCGCTGCCGTCCGGCAAACGTACACTTTGTAACAGATTACCCGGCATGTCCCGCCACAAAAACTTTTGGAACGTGCGTACTTGTCCATCAATAACCGGAAACCGGCTCAGCAGCAACATGCCGTAGTGCCCGGCGAACGCACCGTGGCCATATGTATTCGCCAACCGGCTATTTTTATCCGCAGCCACGTTAAAACCGGTCGCCAACCCGGTATTAACCGGCGCGGTGAAAGAAAATGGGTATTCAATCGGCGGCTTGTTACATTGTGGTACCGATAAATAATGGCGCTGAAAGTCAGCAATACGCCTGTGGTAGTCCGCAGCAAAATCAAATTCATTAATTAACAGGATATCCGGCCGCACGGCCTGAATGATCGCCGCAGTGTTTTTTAGCAGCGGATGCTCCGGTGTCGCTAATGCCATGCTCAGCTCATCACCATTTAATTGTGATTTTTTCCCCGCCAATCTGCCGGCTTCTAGGCTGGCATTAAAGCAGGCCACTCGCACCATGCTGTGTGTTCGATTGCTCAACATCAACTCACTTAACATCTGTTTTATTATTCCAGCAACAGTAACCAATCTGGCATAAAAAAAGCCAGCTACAAGAGCTGGCTTTTTATGTTCAGATACAAGTCAAATTAGAACTTGTATTTAACACCTACACGAATTTCCCAAAGAGAACCGTTAGTGTATGGAGTTTCTTCTGCACGAGAATAAACACGGTCAATATAATAAGTACCGTCGTCGTTCAAAGATGCGCGAACAACAGAGTCATTATTGAATGGACCTTTGTTGTAGATACCCCAATCGTCATTCAGGAAGTTACCCAGGTTCTTGATGATCAGGTAAGCATTACCTTTGTGACCATCCATGAAACCTGGAATATCTTGGTCGATTCGCAGGTCGAAACGCGTATTCCAGCTAGAAGACGCTGAGTTACGAGGAACGATTTGACCACGATATTTTTCCAGACCGGCTTCTTGAACGAACTCGTCAAACTGTGCTTGAACTTCAGGAGTGCTGAAGAACACATCAACACCGTACTGATCGTGTGAAGGTACATACATCAGTGAGCGGAAATCGTTCAGGTCAGTACCTGGTTCAAAACTGTTGAACGTGTATGAGTAGTTACGACCTGATTTGCGTGAACCAAACAGAGAGAAACGAGTTTTGTAACCGTCAAACAGCTCAGTTGAGTAACGCAGATTCAGAGTAAAGTTGTGTGGGATTTCATAGTTAGAAGTCGTCACACCAGGGTTATTCTGATCCACTACTGAGAAGTTAGTGAAGTTTGAATACGCCACTGAGCTGGTCATTGGGCTGAATTCTTTTGCACGGTTATAAGCATAACCAAACTGTGCGTCCAGACCAAAGTCGAACTCTTTCTTAACAGCCAAAGAGATAGTAGTTGCAGAACCATCATCTGGTGCATTGGTCAGCAGTAGGTCACTGTAACGGCTGTTACGAGTGATTGCACGGCCATTTGATTCGTCGTAACCCAGAATGATGTTGTCGTAAATAGTACGACCATCAACCGCGTCGGCACCTGTATCGTAAATTGCCAAGTTACGGATGTAAGCTGAGTTTACTTTCTTGGTATACAACACGTCTGCTGAGAACACATAGCTGTCTTCAGTTTCTAAAGTGAAACCAATGTTATATTTCCACTCTGCAGGGATTTCGAAATCTGGATCGATAGCATTCGTAGATGGCTCTTGACCCAGAGGGGCATCACCAGTGGTAACTTGGTCATACATCTCTTGTAAAGGTGAGTAGATATAACCCAGAGATGAGTCAACCAGATCACGGTCGAACAAATTGCTTACGTTTGCACGATAAGTATCGATGTTGGTTACACCATCATTAGAGAAGCTGTTTGACAGCCACACGTTAGGGTTACCACCTGAGTACAGGCCGATACCACCACGCAATTCCATGTTGTCAGCCATCGCCCAGTTGAAACCGAAACGCGGTTGCAGCAGGTTTTTACCGTCAAACGTCGCAGTGTTAGCAAAACCATAACGCTCTTCGAACAGAGAGTTGTAGTTAGGCTTGTCAGAACTGCTGATCCAGTCATAACGCAGACCCAACATGAAAGTGAAGTCATCCATCATCCACTCATCCTGCACATAGGCAGAGTAAGTTGAATAAGAGAAGTTAGCAGCTGCATCGATTGGGTTATTAGTACCGGCTGAGTTGTTGTAGTAGATATCATCTACCCAACCATTCTCGAAGTCGTCCAGACCAGACACACCATTTACGTTATGGCGAGAGTCACCACCGAAACGGTATTCACCGATCGTGTGCTGCATAAACAGGTTATAGATGTCCAGTTTTTCAGTTTCAAAACCAGCAGTGATTGTATGGTCATCCAGGTAATAAGTACCTGCAACCTTGAACGTGGTGTTTTCCCAGTCAAGATCGTTAGATTGACGAGAGTCATCCGGACCTAAGAAAATTGAACCACCGTTAGCAAGTGAGCTGATTTGTACTTCACCGAAGCCGCTGTCTGCATCAACAGAACGTTGCAGGTTATCCAATTTGATATGACCAACGCGAACTTCAGTTGAGAAATTATCAGTCCAGTCAGAGTACAAAGACGCAACCAGTGAGTCTAAAGTTGCCCCTTTCTTGTAGAAGTGGTTTGACAGAGTCAGTGTGCTGCTGCTCTCATCAGACTGATCAATCAGGTAACCATCGTTGTAGTTGTAAACAACCGATGCACGGTGACGGTCGTTGATGTTCCAGTCAAATTTAACCAGTAATTTTTCGTCTTCAACTGGTGCAGAAGTTGGCATTCCGCCTGCATCGTAGCCGTATACGTCACGCGCGATTTGAATTGCACGGTTAACTTCGTCAATTGATACTCGACCGTTTTCCAGTGCGTCATAGGTAAATACCTGAACGCCGTCTAATTTCTCGTAAGAAACGAAACCGAACAGGGTATCTTTCAGAATTGGGAAGCCTACATTAAAACCATAACGCTTAATTGAGTAATCACCGCGTGCGATCTTATTGCCTTCGATCTTATCACCAGCCAGGCTATCGTTGGTGTAATCGTAGAAAACACCGCCGTGAATTTCGTTGGTACCAGACTTAGTTACAGCGTTGATATTACAGCCAGTGAAACCACCATACTGAACGTCAAAAGGTGCTACCTCGATAGCCACCTGGTCGATAGCATCGAAAGAAAATGGCATACGAGTAGTTGGGTAGCCATTGTAGTTCAGACCGAAGCTATCGTTCATGCGAACGCCATCAACAGTTAAACTAGAGAAACGCGGGTGGCTACCAGCACAGATAATAGACTCGTCACCATTGTCTTCAGAAATGCTGACACGCGGGTCGATACGAACCAGATCTTTGATATCGCGATCAGAAGATGGCGCAGTTTCCAGATCTTCAAGGCTAAAAGTAGAACCCGGGCTGGTGTTACCGAAATCAACATTGCTGATTTGTGATGCTGTTACAGCAATACGCTCTACATTCGCTTCTGGATCCAGAGTCAGGTTAAGAGGCAGAGCTTCACCCAAAGTCAGGAACACATCAGTAATGGTCTTGTCTTCAAACTTATCAGAGTCAACTTCGATAGTGTAAGGACCGCCAACGCGCAAACCTTTAGCGCTGAACTGACCTGCGTCGTTAACAACGACAACTTTTACCGTACCAGAAGGTACGTGACGAATAGTTAAAACTGTACCAGCGGCAGCGTTGCCTTGAGGGCCAACGATTGAACCTGTAATGCTGGAAGAAGTTTCCTGAGCTACTGCGCTTGAAGCCAGGCCTACTGACAATGCGACAGCGGCGGCTACGCGAGTTAACTTAGCCTTGTGTATCATGTTTTGTGTTTCCTAGTTTGAGTAGAATTATTCTTCGGTTTTGCAAATGCGTGCTCTTATTAAAAGGCAACGTTACTAAATGCTACAAAACTTACATAGGGTAAATTTTCCCCGAATTTTATTACATTTTTATGTCAAACCAAAACCCTTTGTTTAAAAAGTGACAGATAAACTCTTTACAACGCCGTTACATTTCAATTACATATAGGCGTTTGGGCGCAAATTTTCGCATTTAATAACTGACTTTTTTGGCCTTCGCTGATACCCTTAGCGCCGGTTTTTTTATGTAGTCAGGTATATGAGTCATTCGCATATTATCGCCATCTCCGGCGCATCCGGTTCCGGCAAATCACTTTTCACTGCAACGTTGCAACAAGAGCTGAAGGAATCAGGCGCTGACGTGTTGGTACTGTGTGAGGATCACTATTACCGCGACCAATCAAATATGCCGATGGATGAGCGTGAAAAAACCAATTACGACCACCCTGATGCGTTTGAGCACAGCCTGTTAGCCAAGCATCTGCATGAGCTTAAAAAAGGCAATGCGATTGAGTACCCGAATTACTGTTACAAAACTCATACTCGCCTGAGTGAGACCACGCGCATTAGTGGCAAACCGGTGATTATCGTGGAAGGCATTATGTTGTTGGCCAGCGAACAGTTGTTACCGCTATTCGATTTAACGGTATTTATGGATACCGAGTTAGACATTTGTCTGCTGCGTCGAATTCAGCGTGACATCATTAGCCGTGGTCGCACCATTGAGTCAGTGGCTGAACAATACAAAAAAACAGTCAAACCCATGTATCACCAGTTCATCCAACCCTGCCGCCACAAAGCTAATATTGTGGTGACGCAAGGCGGTAAAAATCGCCCTGCACTGGATGTGATTAAAGCGCACATCCACCAAGCGTTAAAACAACAATAAGGAAAACGCATGACAAGCATTATCGGTATAGCCGTTATTCTGGCTTTAGCTTACCTGCTGTCCGCAAACCGCAAAAACATTAACTGGCGCACCGTTGGCGGTGCGTTTGCTATTCAGGCCTGTGTAGGCGCATTTGTACTTTATGTTCCTGCAGGTGCCCGCGTACTGGATTCGTTAACCGGGTTCGTAGCTAACATCATTAGCTACAGCAATAAGGGTATCGAATTTATGTTCGGCCCGGTCGGTGACAAATCCATCGGCTTTATGTTCGCATTTAACGTGTTACCCGTGATTGTATTTTTCTCGGCGTTAATCACCGTGCTATATCACCTGGGCATCATGTCCTGGATCATTCGTCTTATCGGTGGTTTCCTGCAATTGGTATTACGCACCAGTCGCCCGGAATCTATGTCGGCGGCGGCAAATATATTTGTTGGTCAGACTGAGGCACCGCTGGTCGTCAAACCTTTTATTCCACACATGACCCGCTCAGAATTATTCGCGGTTATGGTCGGCGGTCTGGCGTCCATCGCTGGCTCCGTAATGGCAGGCTATGCCGGTATGGGTGTTGAACTGAAATACCTGCTGGCAGCAAGCTTTATGGCGGCACCCGCTGGCCTGTTGATGGCAAAAATCATTATGCCGGAAACCGAACAGGCTAAAAACGAAGTTAGCGAACTGCAGGGCAGTGAAGACAAATACGCGAACATTTTTGAAGCTGCTGCAAGCGGTGCGGCATCGGGGATGCAACTTGCCCTGAACGTAGGCGCTATGTTGTTGGCCTTCGTGGCATTGATCGCCTTATTAAACGGCATCATCGGCGGGGTAGGCGCATGGTTTGGTATGCCGGACCTGACGTTCGAACTGATTCTGGGTTATGTGTTTCAACCACTGGCTTGGGCACTGGGCGTACCATGGGAAGAAGCCAATATCGCCGGCAGCTTTATTGGTCAGAAACTGGTGGTCAACGAATTCGTGGCGTATTTGAGCTTTGTTGACGCCCAATCACAGTTATCTGCATCCACTCAGGCCATTATTACTTTCGCTTTGTGTGGTTTTGCTAACTTCTCATCCATTGCCATACTGATGGGCGGCATTGGTGCGTTGGCACCAAACCGACGCTCAGAGATTGCTCAACTTGGTCTGCGTGCAGTTTTAGCTGCAACACTGGCAAACCTGATGAGCGCGGCACTGGCCGGATTGTTTTTATCAATTTAAAACTAAAAAGCTGATCGTGGACAAATTTGCCCACGCAGCTTTTCGGTAGACTTAATACGACGTGTATTGTTACACCAGATATATTTAGGACACATTGAATATGAAACTTGTCGCTGTTGATTACGCATCAGACAACGCAGCCAAAGACTTTGTTGAGTCACTGCACCAAACTGGTTTTGGTGTATTAAAAAACCACCCGATTCAACAGAAAATGGTCGATACCATTTATGAAGCGGCTAAAGCGTTTTTCGCCAAAGACGAAAAATATGATTACCGCTATAACGTCGGCACTCAGGATGGCTACTTCCCACCAGATGTATCGGAAGTCGCCAAAGGCCACACTGTTAAAGATATCAAGGAATACTTCCATTACTACCCGTGGGGTCAGTGCCCGGAAGAGCTTAAGCCTTATCTGTCTAGCTATTACGAGCATGCCATGAATCTGGCCAAAGAATTGCTGAACTGGATTGAGCAATATTCGCCGGAAGCTGTCGCGGCCAACTACTCGGAGCCGCTGTCAAACATGGTTAAAGACTCTGATCAGACCCTGTTGCGCGTGCTGCATTACCCGCCGTTTAAAGGTGATGAAGAGCCAGGGGCAATTCGTGCCGCGGCCCATGAAGATATCAACCTGATCACCATTTTGCCTGCCGCCAATGAACCTGGCTTACAGGTTAAGACTAAAGAAGATACCTGGCTGGACGTGCCATGCGACTTTGGTAACCTGATCGTAAACATTGGTGATATGTTGCAAGAAGCATCTGGTGGTTATTTCCCATCGACCACGCATCGTGTGATTAACCCGGAAGGTCAGGATCAGTCACGCGGCCGGATTTCACTGCCTTTATTCCTGCACCCTCGTCCTGACGTTAAACTCTCTGAGCGTCATACTGCAGGTACCTATCTGCAAGAGCGTCTGCGCGAGTTAGGTGTCATCTAAAAGCGCAGATTCATCGAAGGTGAATTGTTAAGCGAGGACCTTTCCGTTATGGTTAGGTCCTTTTTTGTACCCGTTATTTTGAAGAATGCCATGAACAAGTTTCTCATGACCAGCCTGTTGCTCAGCGCCTTACCCGCAGTGGACGCTGTTGCAACCGAGCAACCCAAACTAATAGTGCAGATCACCGTAGACCAGTTACGTGGTGATTTACTCAAACGCTATGCAGATCATTTCGTCGCATCAGGTAAAAGCAAAGGTTTTAAACGCTTTTTAGACGACGGCACCCTATACACTAACGCCCATTATCGCCATGCCACCACCCTCACAGCGGTAGGCCATGCGACGCTGGCGACGGGTGCAATTCCATCTCAACATGGGCTGGTTTCCAATGACTGGTATGATCGCAGCACAGGCAAGTCCATGTACTGCGTGGCAGATGCCAGTAATACTCTGCTAGGTGCCAAGGGCTACAGTTCTTCTGCTGCCAACTTGCTGGCTTCAACCTTCTCAGATGAGTTGTTTCAGGCAACCAATGGTCAGGCAAAAATATATGCAGTCTCGATTAAAGATCGCGGGGCGGTATTAACCGGAGGCCACCATGGCAAAGCATTCTGGTTTGATAAAAAGACCGGCAATATGGTGACCAGTACCTATTACTACCCCGAATTGCCTGCCTTTGCTGAACAGTTTAATCAGAGCGATGCCAAAGATGCCTACCTGGGCGCAAGCTGGTCACTTTCACTGAAGGAAAGTCAGTATCATAATGATGCCAGCAACCGCCCCTATCAGATGCCACCTAAGGGCTTTAATCTGGGCTTCCCACATGGCATGCCGGCTGACGCGTCCGCCACCTACTATGACATGCTAACTTACACCCCCTATGGTGATGAATTAACGGCGAAATTCGCACAACATGTGGTGGAAACCCAACAATTGGGTGCAGATGATATTACGGATTACTTATCCATCAGTTTCTCAGTAAACGACTATGTAGGCCATCGTTTTGGTCCTTACAGCCTGGAAGCAGAAGATAATCTGGTTCGTCTGGATAAAACCCTCGCCAATCTGTTCAGTTATCTGGATAAAAAAATCGGCCTGGAGCATGTGCTGATTGCACTGTCCGCCGACCATGGTGTGGACGCGATTCCGGAATACAAAGCCCTGCGTGGCAGCCCGGCACTGCGTGCCAAAGCCGTCGAGGATATCAATGCTGCCGCCCTGTCAGTTGCCGCCGATTTGGGCATTAAAGGAGAGCTGATTGAGAAAATCGCTTTGCCGGATATCTACCTAAACTACAGCACAATAACCGCCTCGACCTCATCCATCGAAACAGTCGCACAAAAGCTGGCAGAGAAAGTGGCGCAGGTAAATGGCGTCGCATTAGCTCTGACGGCTAAAGAGTTAACCGAGCAGAATCTGCAATACGATCCGATCAAAGCAAAAGTGCAAAACTCTTACGTGGCCAGTCGCGCAGGTGACGTGGTCGTGGTGCAGAAGCGTTCTACCATGCTACAAAGCTATTCAGCGGCGACTCACGGTTCTCCATACAATTACGATACTTACGTGCCGTTGTACTTCACTGGCTGGAAAGTAAAAGCCAAAGAGTACACCCGTCCGGTATCGCCGGAAGATCTGGCAGTTACCCTATCCGCGGTATTGGGTATCACGCAACCGGATCGGGCTACGGGTCAGGTGCTAAATGAAATCGTCATCCGCTAACAGAAAGTAAAAACAAAAAGGTCGGCACATGCCGACCTTTTTTATGAAGATTTCTGCAGGTTTTCTGCTATTTGCTCTACCTGACGCCATAATCGCAGGGTGTTCCCCCCCATGATTTGTGCAATCTCTTCGTCCTTGTAACCGCGGTCGAGCAAGCCCTGAATTAAATAAGGATAATACGACACATCTTTGAGATTCTCTGGCAAGGAATCACCTACCCCGTCAAAGTCCGAGCCGATACCGACGTGATCGATACCAATCAGCTTCACCACATAATCAATATGATTCAGCACATCTTCCAAAGTAGCAAACGGGAATGGATTGGTCGCTTTATAATCCTCAACCGCCTGTTTTGCCGCGTCACCTTCTGCACTGTCACGCACTTTATCGCGTTTGCTATACCAGTCCCGAGCCGTTTGGTTGATAAAACTGGAGCCAAAATTTATCTGAATTACACCCCCATTTTTGGCCAACGCCCTGAGCATATCATCATCCATATTACGCTCGAATCCGGGGGTAAATTTACGCAACGAACTGTGCGAGGCAATGACCGGGGCTTTAGAGATTTCGATAGCCTGGTAAAACGCCTGATCAGACACATGGGAAATATCCACCATCATGCCCAATCGATTCATCTCGGCTACCAGTTCTTTTCCGAACGGACTCAAGCCTTTCCACTGACGACGCAAATCATAAGATGAATCAGCGATATGATTACTCTCTGAGTGTGCCAACGTAATGTAGCGGATGCCACGATCATAGAAATGCTGCAATTTCGCGAAATCACCCGCGATGGGAGTACCATTCTCCATTCCCATAGCCAGCGCTATTTTGCCGTCAGCGAAGGCGCGCTCTACCTCATCCACGGACGCAGCCATGGTAAACTTTTGTGGCGCCCGGGCAACAATCGCCTCAGTTAAATCAATCATCATATTAGCTAATTGATCGCCGCCACCACTTTGTTCATAACGGGCTGGGATATAAATCGACATAAAAGGCGCATTCAGACCACCAGCCAATGCGCGTGGATAATCGAAATCCCCTTTCGCAGTCGCTTTAGTCACATCTTCCCAGCCTTCAACTAAGCGAATTGGCACATCGATATGGGTATCGACCAGAATATGTTTTTGCGCCAATTGATGGGCTTTTGCTGACGGTTCCTGGCTGTGAACAGCCATTGAGCAGGCGGTCGCAACAACGACGGCCAGTAATGCCTTTTTCATGTTAATCCTTTAATTTAAACGTATTTTTTAATGAAACTGATTGAAGGGGCAAAGAATGCGCAACCGGTTTGCACTGTGGTGAAATCCAGCAGCCGGTCGTATTGCCCTTCCCTATCCAGCGCGACCAGATTTTCCAGCATATGCCGAAATGGCTTCACCGTTCGCGCACAGGTAACCAAATACATGCCCTGCTCGTGCATATCTCCATAGGGCATGCCCTGCTGAAGTAATTTTATCGGCTCGCCAAATTTATCTACAGAGATGCGCGTCGCATGGCAAGCCGGACTTCTGGCATGGTCATCCAGCTCTGAATTAGTGTCTTTGCTACGCCCCATAATATATTCCTGCTCAGCGACCGATAACCGCTCCCATTGGGCTAAGTTATGCTGGTAGCGTTGAACATGGATATAACTGCCTCCGGCAAATTCCGGATCTTCCTCACCCACCAACGCCACATCTAACTTTGCCATCCCTCTGGGGTTGTCATACCCCATCACAAAGCCAGTCAAATCACGACCATCTAAAAAGCGGAATCCTTTAATCTGTTCAACCAATTCCGTATATGGGCTGAGCAAACGGCACACCTCAACGCCCAGTTGATGACAGACATCGGCGCGATCGGCTCTGATTTGAATAAATAAATCGAATGGGATAACCGGCATACGCGGTTCACGCTTTCCGGTGTCAGGAAATGGCGCGAGTTCAGCAGGCGTGTTGTGCGGATAAATCTCTGACCAAAAGTTACTGCCGATAGCAATCATGCCCGACAACATCGCCTCAAAATATTCTTGCTCATTGTAATAAAACAGATCTAACAGCATCGCTAAACGCTCACGCAACGCCGCGTAGTCATCATCGACCACGTTAAACATCAGATACAGACTGTGCAGATTGGGCTCGGCGCAAATGCCTTTTTGAGGTTGTGCCATGGTTAAGTAATCATTTGTTTTCGTTATAGAAAATAAATTAGCACGAATTGGCTAAAAGCCGTTAGCAACAAAAAAGCCTCGCGAGTGCGAGGCTTTCAAATAGCTTGGTTGATTAGGACTTAGTGAAATCCGGGTAGGCTTCCAGACCACATTCACTGATATCCACGCCTTCGTACTCTTCTTCTTCACTAACGCGCAGACCAATGGTAGCTTTCAGGATCAGCCAGACGATAGCCGAGACAACAAATACCCATACAAATATCGTTAATGCACCAATCAATTGTCCGCTGAACGACGCGCCGCCGTCTTCAGTCAACGGATTGGTTACTGGTACCAGTAACAGACCCAGCAAACCAACAACACCGTGTACAGAAATCGCACCCACTGGATCGTCAATTTTCAGCTTATCCAGGGTAATGATGGAGAACACCACCAGTACGCCACCGATAGCACCAAACAGCGTCGCCTGCAGTGGTGTCGGCGTTGAAGGCTCAGCCGTAATCGCAACCAGACCGGCCAGTGCACCGTTAAGCGCCATGGTTAAATCTGCTTTACCAAACATCACACGAGCCAGTAGCAGCGCAGCAATCAAACCACCCGCTGCGGCAGCGTTGGTATTCATAAATACCACGGCAACAGAGTTGGCACTTTCGACGCTGGCTGTGGCTAATACAGAACCACCGTTAAAGCCAAACCAGCCCATCCACAGGATGAAGGTACCCAATGTGGCCAATGGCAGGTTAGCCCCCGGAATCGCGTTTACACGGCCATCAGCTGCGTATTTACCTTTACGCGCACCTAACAGCAGTACACCAGACAATGCAGCCGCGGCGCCAGCCATATGCACGATACCTGAGCCAGCGAAATCGGAGAAACCTAAATCGCCAAGGGTATACATGCCAAATACCGCTTCACCACCCCATGTCCAGCGTCCTTCCATCGGGTAAATAAATGCAGTCATCACCACTGAGAATGCCAGGAAAGTCCACAGCTTCATTCGTTCCGCCACTGCACCAGACACAATGGACATTGCGGTGGCAACGAACACAACCTGGAAGAAGAAATCTGCAGAAGGAGCATAAGTTGCAGGCTCTTCAGCACCGGTTGCACCGTCAGCCATAATGCCATCTAAGAACCAAGCAAAATCCGCGCCGCCATACATAATGCTGTAGCCACAAATCATATACATGGTACAGGCGATCGCATACAAGGCGACGTTCTTGGTCAGAATTTCTGTAGTGTTTTTGGCGCGAACTAAACCCGCTTCCAACATGGCAAAGCCTGCCGCCATCCACATTACCAATGCACCACAAACCAAGAAATAGAAGGTATCGAGTGCGTAACTTAATTCAAATGTTGTTTCCATGAGACAGCCTCCCCTTACACTGCTTCGTCGTCAGTTTCGCCAGTACGAATGCGTACCGCGTGCTGCAGGTCATACACAAAAATTTTGCCATCACCAATTTTACCGGTGCGCGCTGCACCCATAATGGCCTCGACTAAGCGATCTACCTGATCATCACCGATGGCAATTTCCAGTTTCACTTTGGGTAGAAAATCTACCTGGTACTCTGCACCACGATAGAGTTCAGTGTGTCCTTTCTGACGCCCAAAGCCTTTCACTTCTGTGACGGTCAACCCGTCGATGCCAATCTCTGAGATGGCTTCCCGAACATCATCAAGCTTAAATGGCTTGATGATGGCACTGACTAGTTTCATACGTGGCACTCCTGTCGGAACTGATGTTGATTTTGGTTAGATTTATCAGTAACTAAACAAGTGCCATGCCAAAAGAAATAGTCTTTAAATTTCAGCATGTTAGCTATAGACAAATGAATTTACAGAAAACTAACGCACCATTTTGGGGCGGCGCATTATCTTCGCGCATTAAAGCCGTGCAGAGTTAATCAGGAAGTTGGTCGAGACGCTGAATAATCTGTAAAACCAATTCTGCGCTGTTCATTACGAACGTCCGGGAAAGGTTTGCCGCATTGTCGCGTGGAGTGTGATAACGCTCATGTGCGCTACCGCCGAAAAAGATCACCGGGATATTTTGTCGGTAAAATGGGTAATGATCGCTTGCTCGAAGCCAATCAAACTGTTGTCCTTGCTGCGTGCGAAACATACGCCCTTGCACCCGCAGCGCACATTCCGTCTGTGGTTGCACGTACTGCTCAATCACCTGCTGCTGTTCTTTGCCTAGTAAGCGATGAAACACAGCTAAGCGACAACCCCGCTCTGGCTCACCTAGCATGTCCAGATTGATATTAAGTTTTATTTTTTCCACCGGAATCGGACTGTTTTGCAAAAAGGCGTAGGAGCCATACAAGCCAGATTCTTCACCATCGGTCGCCACAAACAATATCGAATAGTCGGGTGCATGAATAACGAAATAGTCTGCCAGAGCCAACATAACCGCAACCCCTGACGCATTGTCATCTGCGCCGGGAAAATAATCATGTAAAGACCCACCTAAATGGTCAAAATGTGCCGTTAGCACGAAATACTGTTCCGGTTTTTTTTTACCTCTTATCTCACCGACAATATTTGCTCCGGCTTTGCCACGGAATTCAAATGCTTTTAAGTAATTATTGCTGTTGATTGGAGCGAGACCAATCTGAGAATATCGATGGGCTATATATTCAATAGCCATTTCATTGTGGCCAATCCGCCGACCTGAAAATGCTGGACTGCTCAGCATCTCAATATCATGCCACAAGCTATCGTCCAACTGTGTTGGTATCGCCGTCAGTAAAGAGACCATTAAATAAACTGACAGCACCTCAACGTATACCCGCGAATAACTGCAATTTAGATGTGTATTTCTGTTCGTCTTCTACGTTATCTGCGTATCTTCTCGCCCGCAATAATTCCCGTTCACTGCGGTCGTAGTCTCCCAACATAGCCCATGCCTTTGCTAAACCGAAATGGAAAGCATGATTTTTGTTATTCAAGCTATTTGCCCTCCGATAAAAGTCCAGAGCCTCATCATAACGTCCTTTACTCATCGCTTCTTCGCCGAGAATAAAATGATAATAGGGATTATTAATTCGTCTCAGTACAACCTTTTCATAGAGCGCCTCTGCCTTTTGAGGCTGACCAATATGACTGTAATAGACGGCGAGGTTTTCCAATAGATTTGTATGATTAGGTGCATAAACTAAACCTGCTTCGTAACTATCACGAGCAGCGTCATAGTGTCCTGACATTCTATATGCAATGCCAATATTTCCATACGTTGGTACAAACGAACTATCGGCCCGAATTGCTGCACGGAAATAGGCGTAGGCGGCTAATATATTATTTTGAACTAACGCATCAGCCCCTTTGTTATTGTAAAACATGGCAACGATTCGACTTTTATCGATCTTATTGGTCGGGAAATGATAGCGAGATATCTCTGGGTCAAAATCGATGACAATTTCTTTACCATTGACAATCATCAGATCGACATTTTTCTTTTCTGCCTGCATTTTGAGTTTTAGATTAACGTGACCATTGAGCATGGAATACCCATCACGCCTCACCCAAGCCTCCGGAATGTGAACTTCTTGAAAAACTGGTTCTAAGCCAATGTACTGAGCCATTGAATAAGCCAGAATAGACATTGACAGGCAATTTGCCTGTTTCTGCTCCGAAGTTTCACTTGCAGTGGTATTTGCACTGTTCTCATAACGTAAATTCAACACTGACTGGTCGAATAGTTCATCAATCAGGGCATCCCGTCTTACTGCTAGATTGGGTGTCTTTGCAATAATCGGTTTGAGTTTCTCAATAATGGCTGGATTGAGTGCAAATATGTCTTCAACTGACTCGATGGGAATGGATGATGCATCTGGAAACAAGTCATCTCGCAATACTTCATCAACATGTAACCGGGATACCTGAGTTGTTTGGCAAGCACCCAATAATAATAGTGGCAACACCAGAAGAGCTCTTAGTTTCATGATTGACCCACCCTTGGTTTGGCTTATTGATAACTATTACAGATATTTTCACAATCGCACCAGAGACTAATCCTGAAAATTACTTGTTCGGTCGCTTTACCAACGAAAAGTTAAGTCTGTTTGGAATCCGAATCAGCATAAGCACAAGCGCAAAAAGCCCATAAAATATGGGTTCCGAGACATTCGCTTTAACTGACCAGTAAAAGTGCCAAATAACCAGCAGCAGCAGAGGATAAATAAGATTATGCAGGCGCTGCCAGTTTCTACCCATACGTCTGCGAATATTGTTTATTGAGGTGACCGATAGCGCACTGAATATACTCAGCGCCAGCATGCCCACCCATATGTATGGCCGTTTAATTAACTCACTAACAAACATATCGACACTAAGCGCCAGCTCGAACACCCAGTAATTAACCACATGCAGTAGTGCAAAAAATGCTGCATACAAGCCGAGTAATCGCCTGGTTTGCATTAACCAGCCTGCTTTAAAGTGCTTTGCCAATGGTGAAACACAAAGGGTTAACAGCAGCATGTTTAAGCTGGCGATACCGCAAAAGTGAATGACACGCTCGACAGGATCCGGCCCCAGCGTATCTTGCCAGGCAGCTTGATACAGCCAGCCAATGCTTCCCAGGCAACCCAGATGAATAAGGTACTTTAGCAGCAGTACTTTTTTACCAGCAGAAAGCATTAATAATTACGCCTCAAATCCATGCCCTTATATAAAGAGGCCACCTGTTCGGCGTAACCGTTAAACGGTTGGGTATCGATATAGGTTTGATTGAACAGGCCTCCACTGAGGATCCGTCGCTCTCGTGCCTGACTCCATCGCGGATGATCCACCGCTGGATTCACATTGGCGTAAAACCCATATTCCTGAGGAGCAAGCTTATTCCAGGTGGTAGGTGGCTGTTTATCCGTCAGACGGATGGACACGATAGATTTGATGCTTTTAAACCCATATTTCCACGGCACAACCAATCTCACTGGCGCACCATTTTGCCCTGGCAAGGTTTTACCGTACAAACCCACCGCTAAGATGGTTAACGGGTGCATCGCTTCATCCATGCGCAGGCCCTCCACATAGGGATAATCTATACCGCCACCGAGAAAGTAGTTACCGACCCCCGGCATCCTGGATTTATCTGCCAAAGACTCAAACGCGACATATTTAGCACTGCCTTGTGGGTCAGCCTGTTTAAGTAAGGAAGCTAAGGGGAAGCCAATCCAAGGGATGACCATTGACCAGGCTTCGACACAGCGCAGTCGATAAATACGTTCCTGCAGATCTCGTCGCTTAATCAGGTCTTCATAACCCAGAGTTATCGGCTTGTTGACCATACCAGACACCAGCAAGGTCCAGGGATCCGGATTAAAGTCTTTCGCGTTCTCCGCGGGTTGGTCTTTTTGGGTGCCGAACTCATAAAAATTGTTGTAGCTGGTCACTTTTGACTCTGGCGTCAGGTCGGGTTCCGAGCGATTGGCATCGGCTACATAGCTAAGTGGCTTTAGCGCTATGGTCTGGTTATCACCAAACCAGTCCAAAACACCTGCTGTGGCATAGGGCGCCAATAATCCGGTGCTACCGACAAAGCCGAGCTGTTTCAACAACTGACGCCGCCCCCGGTAAACTGATTCGTCGGTCACCTGATTTTCACTTACATCCTGCTTTCGCTTAAAAGTAAACAATTCACATCCCCGGCAATTAAACCCTTTTCCATCTACGCATAAAGACAGTGATAAGCCCAATTTGCTTTCAATCAGCCAATAAAAAAGGAGCCATGAGGCTCCTTTTCTAAATCAGGACAGGCGGTCCCTGAAATCTTCGTATTCAAAGTGACGTATCAAATCGAACTCACCATTTTTACGTAAAATTCCGATATCCGGATGTTGCACACCATTAAAGAAGGTAGTTTTCACCATAGTGTAGTGAATCATATCTTCAAAGATAATGCGGTCACCAATGGCTAAAGGCTTATCAAAACTGTAGGTGTCAATCACATCACCGGCCAGACAGGAGTTCCCGCCCAGCTTATAATCATGGCCTTTCTCGCCGGCTTCACCTGTACCGCGCACGACTGGGCGATAAGGCATCTCCAGTACATCTGGCATATGTGCCGTGGCAGAAATATCCAGAATGGCGATTTTGTCGCGATTTTCAACGATATCCACGACTTCGGCCACCAGCGGCCCGGTTTGCCAAGCCACCGCAGAGCCTGGCTCCAGAATAATATGCAGATCATATTTTTCGCGGAAGGCTTTCAAGGTCTTAATCAGGTGGTCTACATCGTAACCTTTGCGCGTCATCAGGTGACCACCGCCCAGGTTTAACCATTTCATTTGCGGCAACCATTTGGCAAAGCGCTTTTCGACTGCCTCCAATGTGCGCTCGGCGGCAAACGAGTCACATTCACACAGGTTGTGTACATGGAAGCCATCGATGCCGCTTAGATCCAACCCTTCTAGTTGCGACGCACGAACACCTAAACGTGAGCCCGGTGCACTGGGGTCATATAACTCAGTTTCCGCTTCTCGATGTTCCGGGTTAATTCGCAGCCCCATTGAGATACCAGCATCGGCAACCTGCTGTTGATAACGCTGCCACTGACCAACACTGTTAAACGAGATATGGTTAACCAACTGGACTAATTCGTCTATATCCTGTGGCTTATAGGCTGGTGCGTAAGCGTGTACTTCCTTACCGAATTCAAATTTGGCCAGTTTAGCTTCCCAAACAGAGCTGGCGGTACAGCCTTTCAGATACTGTTTGACCAGCGGAAAGGTCGACCACATGGAGAAACCTTTCAGCGCAAGGATAATATCAACACCGGCTTCCTGTTGAACCCGCTGCATAATCTGCAGGTTAGCCTCCAGACGGCTCTCTTCACATACATAGCAAGGCGATGGAATGGCAGGATGTAAAATCGGATCAGTCACAGCAAATAACTCCAAATAAACAGAGTGAAAAACGCCACCCTGGAGGTGGCGTGTGTCTTATTACTTCGCGAACGGAGAGTCACATTCAATCACATGCCATGGCAAGCCATGCACGTTCAACAGCTCCATAAATGGATCCGGATCGAATTGCTCCATATTCCATACGCCCGGTTTCATCCAGGTACCTTTTAACATCAGCGCGGCCCCGATCATCGCCGGAACACCGGTAGTGTATGAAACAGCCTGAGCACCGACTTCTGCGTGGCAGGCAGCGTGGTCACAGTTGTTATAGATAAAGATGGTCTTCTCTTTACCATCTTTGATACCGGTAATGTAAGTACCGATACAGGTTTGTCCCTGATAACCATCAGACAAAGAGCCAGGGTTAGGTAATACAGCCTTGAGGAACTCCAAAGGCACAATTTGCTGACCCTGGAAGTTGATTGGCTCAATGCTGGTCATACCGATACCTTCCAACACACGCAGGTGGGTCAGGTACGCTTCGCCGAAAGTCATCCAGAAACGGGCACGCTTCAGCGTTGGGAAGTGCTTAACCAGGGATTCCAGTTCTTCATGGAACATCAGGTAAGAGGCACGAACACCAATGTTCTGATAATCCAGATCTTCACGCACGCTCAGTGGATCGGTTTCTTTCCACTCACCGTTTTCCCAGAAACGACCACGCTGAGTAATCTCACGGATATTAATTTCCGGGTTGAAATTGGTCGCAAACGCCTTGCCGTGGTCACCACCATTACAATCGACGATATCCAGATAGTGAATTTCATCAAAATAGTGCTTAGCTGCGTACGCGGTATACACGTTGGTAACACCCGGATCGAAACCGCTGCCCAGCAGGGCCATGATACCGGCGTCTTTGAATTTATCCTGATACGCCCACTGCCAGCTATATTCGAATTTGGCTTCGTCTTTTGGCTCGTAGTTAGCGGTGTCCAGGTAGTGTGTCTTGGTTGCCAGACACGCATCCATAATCGGCAGATCCTGATAAGGTAATGCCAGGTTAACCACCAGATCAGGCTTCACTTGTTCGATTAACTTGATGACTTCATCAGCGTTATCAGCATCGACTGCAAAAACCCCTTTAATACGATCCACGCCACATTCTTGTTGCAACGCTTCACACTTAGACAGGGTACGGCTAGCCAAGTAAATTTCATCAAAAAACTCTGGCAAACGCGCACATTTTTTAACAGTTACAGTACTGACACCACCAGCACCAATAATCAGAACGCGGGACATAGATATTCCTCAACGGTTAGCAAATGAAAAAAACGCTGCATGCTATCACCATTGCAAAACTTGGCAATAGTTTCACAGACTTAACCCGAAAAAAGCAGTGTAGCAAATTACGCAGGCAACTGTTTGGAAACACGAATATTCGCCAACATGTGATCAATCTTCCAATCTTGCAGACACAAAAAAGCCGGGTTAAACCCGGCTTCTTCAGTTAAGAGTGATTATGCCACGCTCAAGGTGGGGATAATCGTTTCTTTCGCTTTGTCAGATGCTTTGAGGAACTCATCCATTTTGTCGAAATTCAGGTAACGGAAGATATCACCGCTCATGGTCTGAATCTTACTGGCGTATTCCATATACTCTTCACGCGTTGGGATTTTGCCCATGATTGCACCAACCGCTGCCAGCTCGGCAGATGTCAGGTAAACATTGGCGCCATCACCCAGACGATTCGGGAAGTTACGCGTTGAAGTCGACAGCACTGTGGTTCCCGCTTTCACACGAGCCTGGTTACCCATACACAGTGAACATCCTGGCATTTCCGTACGCACACCGGCGCGGCCGTAGATGTTGTAATAGCCTTCTTCCATCAACTGAGCTTTGTCCATCTTAGTCGGTGGAGAGATCCACAGACGAGTAGACAATTCACCTTTGGTTTGCTCAAGCAGTTTACCTGCCGCACGGAAGTGACCAATGTTAGTCATGCATGAACCGATAAACACTTCATCGACACTGTCGCCTGCCACATCAGACAGAGTGCGCGCGTCATCCGGATCGTTTGGTGCACACACGATTGGTTCGTTGATATCGGCCAGATCGATTTCAATCACAGCGGCATATTCAGCGTCTTTATCTGCGCGCATCAGGCTTGGGTTGGCCAGCCATTCTTCCATCTTACGGGCACGACGCTCAAGCGTACGCGCATCACCGTAACCTTCGTTGATCATCCAGCGCAACATGACGATGTTGGAACGCAGATATTCAGCTACTGACTCCTCAGACAGATTGATTGTACAGCCCGCGGCAGAACGCTCTGCAGAGGCATCAGACAATTCAAACGCCTGCTCAACAGTCAGGTTTTCCAGACCTTCGATTTCCAGAATGTTACCCGAGAAGATGTTTTTCTTACCTTTCTTCTCAACTGTCAGCAGACCTTCTTTAATTGCATACAGAGGAATAGCATGCACCAGGTCACGCAGCGTGATACCCGGCTGCATTTCACCTTTAAAGCGCACTAATACTGACTCTGGCATATCCAATGGCATCACACCGGTCGCAGCAGCGAACGCCACCAATCCAGAACCAGCCGGGAAAGAAATACCCAGTGGGAAACGAGTGTGTGAGTCACCACCAGTACCAACGGTGTCAGGCAACAGCATACGGTTCAGCCAGCTGTGAATGATACCGTCGCCAGGGCGCAGTGACACACCACCACGGTTCATAATGAAGTCTGGCAACGTGTGCTGTGTATCGATATCGACCGGCTTAGGATAAGCCGCGGTATGACAGAATGACTGCATGGTCAGGTCAGCAGTAAAGCCCAGACACGCCAGATCTTTCAGTTCATCACGAGTCATAGGACCTGTGGTGTCCTGAGAGCCAACCGTTGTCATTTTTGGCTCTACATACATACCCGGGCGAACACCCTGCATGCCGCACGCCTTGCCGACCATTTTCTGGGCCAGGGTGTAACCTTTGCCTGAGTCAACTGGTTGCTCTGGTTTGCGGAATACATCACTGGTGCCCATACCTAAGGCTTCGCGTGCACGCTCAGTCAGACCGCGACCGATAATCAGGTTAATACGGCCACCGGCACGTACTTCATCCAGCAGCACTTTAGATTTGTAGCTGTACTCCGCCAGCACTTCGCCGCTGTCTGCGTTCTTAATAACACCATCCAGTGGACGAATTTCGATGGTATCGCCCATCTCCATCTTGTCGACGTCAGCTTCAAATACCAGTGCACCGGCATCTTCCATTGTATTGAAGAAAATGGGTGCCACTTTGCCACCAATACAGATACCACCACCGCGCTTGTTTGGTACGCCCGGCAGATCTTCACCGAAGAACCACAGTACAGAGTTAGTCGCAGATTTACGTGAAGAGCCCGTGCCCACTACGTCACCAACGAAGGCGACTGGCAAGCCTTTGGCTTTGATGTCTTCAATCTGTTTCATTGGGCCGATTTCGCCCGGCGCATCTGGTTCCAGACCGTCGCGCTTCATTTTGTACATGGCTAATGCGTGCAGAGGGATATCCGGACGAGACCAGGCATCCGGTGCGGGTGACAGATCATCCGTGTTGGTTTCACCCGTCACTTTGAAAACAGTGGCTTTAATCGACTCAGGGATTTCAGGACGCGAGGTAAACCATTCGGCATCCGCCCAGCTTTGTAACACTTCCTTCGCGTGAGCGTTACCCGCTTTGGCTTTTTCTTCCACGTCGTGGAAGGCATCAAACATCAGCAAGGTATGCTTCAGTTCTTCTGCAGCTAACTCAGCCAGGTCGCCGTCGTCTAATAATGAAACCAGTGTTTCGATGTTATAACCACCGTGCATGTTACCCAGTAACTGCACCGCAGCATCTTTAGAAATCAGCGGCGAATTAGTTTCACCTTTTACGATTGCGCTCAGGAAGCCTGCCTTCACATAGGCAGCTTCATCCACACCAGGAGGAACGCGGTCAGAGATTAACTCCAACAAGAAATCTTCTTCGCCAGCTGGCGGATTTTTCAGTAATTCAATCAACTCGGCAGTTTGCTCTGCACTTAGCGGCTTAGGCGGTACACCTTGCTCTGCACGCTCGGCAACATGTTGACGATATGCTTCTAACACTATGAAATCCTCTTTGTTATCTGCGACTACTCAGAACGAGCGCACAGTTTAGGAATGAAACCGCCTAAGTATAAAGGCTGAAAGGAAAAATTAACAACGAACAGGGCTCAGATTTGTTTATAGCCAGCATAAATTTGATGAATTTCAAACGCCCTGTTCATTATTTATTCGAATAATTAAAACACCAAAAACAAATCCGGGTTCATCAGGAACAGGATGCTTTGTGCCTCCTGACGAGCGAAGGCAACGGCATCGACCATCATCTCCTCACTGATATTGTGGGATTTGAGGATCTCCAGATTGATCAGGGTCGGCAGCGAATAAAATTCCGGATGAATCAGCGTCAGTGCACCGCGAATCGCCCCGTTAATAATCGCCGCTTCTTTAATTTCCAATGCTTGCTGAATATTAAAACTTTGTCTGATCGGACTGTATATTTCCTCTGGCACACCCCACAAACGCATGATGTGGTAGCTGACATCGGCGTAGGTAAAACCCATCACCCGCTTTTGCACCTGCCAGGGCACGAGTTTTGCGTGATAATCCTCACAATTAGCTGCCAGTTCGGGCGCTTGTCTGGCAACGGCTAATTCCCCGAAATTAGCTACCAATCCGGTCAGGAAAAGCTGCTCTGCATGCTTGCATTTGGCTAATTTGCCTAATTCACGTGCAATCAGACTGGTAAACACCGATTGCTGCCAGAAACGTTCAAGATTAATAGAGACGTCATCAAACTGTTTAAACACACTGCTGGCTGTCTCAGTCATGACCAGTGAATAAACCGATTCACCACCGATGACGTTAACAGCCTTACCAATAGTCGTGACCTTGTTAGGGAAGTTATACAGGGCGCTGTTGGCAAGCTTAATTAAACTCGCAGCCAGAGACGGATCGACAGCAATGACTTCTGCGATGTCGTCGATATTAGAGTAATCATCATCCAGCATCTCGCGGATCCGCGAGCAGGTATCAGGCAAAGCAAAGGATTCAGTCACACTTTTAGCGTAGTCTATGGCTTGCATCGTTCACATCTCCTCCAGCCCACTGATCTGAATATAGCCAAGCTTAACTACATGGCAAACTTGCTATTCAGTTTGAGTTAACAAAAGCACGCGTATACCTGACAGTACGACACAACATCAGGAAGAGCGTCATGCGTTTATATCCATTAATTTTAAGTGTTTGCCTGATTGCATTACCAATCACACCGGCTTTCGCCGCGGACAATGATGACAATCAGATCGTGACTACCCTTGAGCAGGAACAATTGGATAGCGTGCTATCGCCTATTGCCTTGTATCCGGACTCTTTACTTTCTCATATTCTGGTTGCCAGCACCTATCCTCTGGAGTTAGTTCAGGCACAACGCTGGCGAGAGCAAAATACAAATCTCACTCCCCAACAAGCGCTGGATCAAGCAGAAAAGTTCGATTGGGATCCCAGCGTGGTGGCTCTGGTGGCATTTAATGACCTACTCGATCGCCTGGTGGATGATCTGAACTGGTTGCAACAACTGGGCGATGCCGTGTTAAGCGATGAAACGCTGGTTCTGGAACGAATTCAATCGCTACGGACAAAAGCCGTCGCGCTGGGTAATATCAATAGCAATGAATATCAGACCGTCACCACCAGCGCAGATAAGGAAATAGAAATTGCCACCCCGATTGAGCGTGTGGTGTATGTGCCATATTACGACACCCGTGTGATTTATGGGCACGACTACTGGCATCACTATGAACCCGTTTATTGGCATTCACCGGCCATATCTGTCTGGCACCATAATGCCCACTGGGGCGTTGGTATCGAGTTACTACCTCGCTTCTGGTTCAGTGGTTTTCACTGGCACCGTCGCCACGTAGTCGTAAATTACGATGTCTATCATTATCCACGCCACCACACCAGAGACAAAAAAGTTCGTGTGACCGAGTACAGCCGCTGGCAACACGCCACCCAGCACCGCCGTGGCGCGCGCTATGCCAGCACGTCCCATGCATATCAGCGACATACCGCTAACAAGCCCCGTGTAGTCAATGTACAACGCGATAACACCGCACACCATCGAGATCGCCAACCGGTCATGCATGAACGTAAGTCTGAACGCAAAGAATTTAAACAGAGAGATTGGCAGCAGGCCCTGCACAAAAGAATGGATGATAAGTCAGCGCAATCTCGGGTAACCGCTCGCGATAATGCTAGCGAACATCAATACAAAGACAGCCGGATCCAGAATGAGCGCAGAGAAGTGACCAACCCATCACACAAGATCAGTAAAGGTTATTCCGTGAAAAGCGACGAGCAGCAAAGGGCTCGGCAAATATCTGACACACCAAAGAAAGAAATAAAATCACGTCCATCCTCTGAGCGGGCGAATAGAACAGAACATGTCAGCCGACACACTTCCCGAGACCAGGGAAAAGCAAAGAGGGAACGCCAATAAGTGCAGGGAAGCACCTTTTCAGGCAACAAAAAAGGCGGTGATTAAACCGCCTTTTTCTCAAGTGAAAACGTCTTACAGAACAACGTTTGCAGCTTGTGGACCTTTTTGACCTTGCTCAACGTCAAAAGAAACTTTTTGACCTTCAGCCAGAGTCTTGAAGCCGTCGCCAGCGATAGCGCGGAAGTGTACGAATACGTCTTTACCGCCGTCTGCTGGAGTGATGAAACCGTAACCTTTGTCTTGGTTGAACCATTTAACTGTGCCAGTCATTTTAGACATAAATATCTCCTGATTAATAAGTTGTAGGGATCGCTCCCTCGTAAAGGTCAAGAAATAGCGCTATTAATCAGAGAGTTATCACTTATTCGGTGAAGATAACCTTCACCTAATCGGTCTTACGGTCGAACTAAGGATCTTACTTAACAATAGGCAGCTTTCCAGCCCCCGAGCACTATATCAGAATTATGCTAATTAGATAGTGAATTGCAGAAAAAATCTGCAATTCACTCCAGCGGTGCCAATAAACTCTGCAACATTTGCTCATTTAGACGCGTTTCCGTTGCATCCATACTACCGTCCAGAATACCCGCTGCCAGTGCCTGTTTGCTTTGCTGCAACTCTACAATCTTCTCTTCAATAGAACCTTGCGCTATTAGACGGTATACAAACACGGGTTTATCCTGGCCAATGCGATACGCCCGGTCGGTGGCTTGCGCCTGTGCTGCCGGATTCCACCAGGGATCAAAATGAATCACCGTATCCGCTTCAGTTAAATTCAGACCCGTTCCCCCTGCCTTGAGGCTAATGAGGAACACCCGATTTTTACCCTGCTTAAAGCGCGCGATTTGAGCTTCTCTATCCAGAGTTTCGCCGGTGAGTTTACTGTAGGCAATGCCCATGTCGTCCAGCGTGGTAGCGATTAAACCCAACATGCTGCTGAATTGGGAGAAAATCAGAATGTTACGACCATCTTCCAACAATCCCGGCAACTGGCTTACTAACCAGTCTAACTTGGCCGATTGTGACAATCGCTTGGCGCCAACCTGATTCAACAGCTGAGGATGGCAGCAAATCTGGCGTAACTTGAGCATCGCATCCAGAATTTCAATCTGGCTATGTTTAAACCCTTTTGCCGCAATAATTTTGTTCAGTGAGGCGTCAATGCTTACACGCACTGACTCATATAACTGAGCTTGCTTTTCTTCCAATGGAATACTTTGCAAAATTTCGGTTTTACCCGGTAATTCAGTGGCAATCTGTTGTTTTTGGCGACGCAGAATGAATGGACGGACTCGCTCAACCAGCAACGCGCGGCGGGCTTCATTACGTTGTCGTTCAATCGGTGCACGGAATAATCGATTAAACTGGCTTTGCGAGCCCAGCAATCCGGGCTGTAACAAATTAAACTGTGCCCACAGTTCGCCAAGATGGTTTTCAATAGGTGTGCCACTTAACGCAATAATTTGTTCGAAACGCAGACTTTGCAGTACCCGATACAATTTAGTTGATGGATTTTTCAGGGATTGTGCCTCATCCAGCACCAGCAGACTGAATAGCTGTTGTTGGTACACATTCCAATCCCTCAAAAGCAGCGGGTAGCTTGTCACAATCACATCGCTGTTTTGCAACGAATCGGCATCGGCACCGCGCTTGGGGCCATGCAACAATTGGACGTTCAGAGCCGGCGCAAAGCGTTTAATTTCCGCTTTCCAGTTAAATATGACGCTAGTTGGCGCCAGCACCAGTGCCGGTTGAGTCAATTTATTCTGCTCTTTGAGCGCCAGTAAATGGGCCAGTACCTGCAGGGTTTTACCCAATCCCATATCATCTGCCAGTAAGCCGCCCACCCCTGCCTGATACAGGAACTGCATCCAGCGTAGTCCTTCCCTCTGATAGGGGCGTAATGTGGCTTGCAATTTGGTTGGCAACACAACCTCAGGGATGGTTTGCAACGCCTGCAGCTTTTTCTCTATTTTGCTGTTTTTTTCGCTACGGCCAGCCAATGATTCGATGGCAGGCAGCGCCGCGGCAAGCCGATGTGCGGGCAAATTTAACTGACCATGCTTATCAATGCTGTTGGGCAGCTGCAACTCAAGAAACTGCTGAACCAGTGGCCTTAGCGTTGCAGACGATAACGCAATGGCCTGCCCCGGAGCTAACTGCACATAAATATTGTCAGGGATAGTCTGCGAAATACCCAGCCAGTCAGCTATATCGGTTTGTTGCAACGCCCCCTGTAACAAAGGTAACAGGGCGATTTTTTGTCCTTCCACCTCTACCTGCATTGCCACGGAAAAGTAACGGTTACTTTGCTCACTAATAGTCAGGTCAATATCATCGATCGTATCGATAACCCGGTAATAAAAACCTTTCGCTACCTCGATTTGCCAACCGGCATTTCTCCATAGTGGCAGCGCCTCCGCCAACAGGCGAAACCAATCACCAGCAGGTAAATGCATCTGAAAATGCTGCAATACCTTCCATTGACTGCTCACGGGCGCGTACGCCCGCAGTCCCCAGCGATTAAGTTCCTGCAATGCGGATTGTTCAGCATCGGTATGTCGATAGATTAGTTTGCCATCAAGTGATTTATACGTTGGTGAGGGATCGGTAGGGTTTACTCTAATTCCGTCATAATCAAACTCTACCCTGACTACGCCAAGCTTAGGCTTGGTTGCCTGACCAAATATACTTAAACAGACATTAGGCTCGGGTACCCTGGAGGTTTCTAAGGTAGGCGTCTTCGCTAATAGGGGATGGTCCTGGCCCAAACGCTGAGCCAGTTTGGGCAGAATCCAACTTAATTGCGCCGCTTCAATCAGAGGGAAACTCACCAACCATTGTGCAGCCTGCGCGGCAACGTCAGACTGCAATAGTCCCATGCTGCCATCTGTGCGTAAGTAGGAGGGCGGACACGTGGCAAGAATCTGTGTCACGTCCTCACAAACAGGTTTCAATTGGATAAAATGGTTTTCGGTGACCTCCCACCGAAAATCAAGTGGTTGCGCCTCGCTCCAGATGAGCTCCTGTGTATGGGGTTGCTGCCAATATGCTCGCCCACTGGCGACAATACGCTGCAATAAATCAGCATGATACAAACACCCATCCGTGTGGCGGAAATGGGCGATATCTGCGCACAAATAACGCTCTTGCTGACTCATCCAATCAAAATGTAAGCCGCTCTCGGGTAAATGCACAGGTCGCGACGCCTCACTCAACTCACCATTTTTTTTGAACTGGCTGACAAACACGCTTACGGCATAGCCCAATCCAGCTAAACCAGGCCGTGTCGACAACACGAACATCAGGCATTTAGCTGAATCTGTCGTCGGTTGAGGGGCAATAGTCGGCTGTTCCAACCAAACAGACAGCTGTTGATCAGAAACAGCAATCGTTTCGGTAGAGTCTTGCCAGGCTGCATGCACAATCGCGGCAGCATGTTGACAAAATTGCCCAACGGGGCAACTGCACAAACACTGTAATTTTTTATCGCGGGCAGTGATGGCAACGTCATATTCCCGATCACCCTGTTCATTAGTAACCAGTCCGGTCAGTTCCTGACGCTGGTCGTCAAGTGATACATGGGTCACCAGTCCGGCTTCAAAAATAGCCTGACCACGCTGCCAGTTGCGCTGAGTAAATAATTTGGCCAGACGTGCTTGTTGTAACATGTATCGATAATCCTACTCGCGTGCCAAGCTGGCGTGCTTTTCTTCCAAAACTCGCTAGTCTACCAGCATAGTGGAACTGGGTTTTACTACTTTTCGCCCCTGGAAATAGAAAAGGCGCCTCTAAGGCGCCTCGACGACAAACATCACCGTTATGGTTGGTAAGATACCGTCATATCCAGACCGGAGAATGTGCTATAGGCACGAACACCAATGTGCCATGTACCGGCAGTTGGGTTTGTGAAGCTACAACTTTCCGTGTTACCACTCTTATATGGACGGCAATCATAGCTACTGGTTGTAGGCTGCGCACCAAAACGCACATACAGATCAGCATCTCCACTACCGTTCGCTGTGTTTACACTAAACGTCGACATACCCGCGGGCACATCGAGAGTGTAATATTTCCAGGTACCCTTGCTGGCTGCGATATCATTGATGGTTGTGGTGTAACCTGTGGCTCCACCGCCGCCACCAGTGCTACCTTCCGTGAAACTTCCCACCAGACTTACACCACTGAATGCGCTGTAGCCGATCAGCTTAACGTAGTATGTTCCTGCCTGAGCAGTGCTAATCGGACAACTCTCGCTATTTCCACTCTTATAAGGGCGACAGTCATAACTACTGGTGGTTGGCTCTGAACCAAACTTCACATATAGATCCGCATCACCGCTACCGCCAGACATATTGAAGCTCAGGCCAGTCGCCCCAGCAGGTACATCCAGAGTAAAGAGTAGTTGCTCGTTTTGGCTACCTGATAAGCCGGTTTTAGCCACACCGTTTTCCAGTGAATTATCAGAGCCACCGCCGCTGCCGCCACCAGAGCCACAGTTTAACGCCATATAATCAGATGCGGCCTTGGCTTGTACCAAACCGTATCCTGTGCGGTCATCACGACCAGCGACATCAAGATCCATAGCCGTTGCTTTAAGTGCAGTACGCACCTGTGCAGCGGTACAATCCAGATTATTACTCCATGCAAGTGCAGCCACAGCAGTCACGTGTGGCGTCGCCATTGAGGTACCATTGTAATAGGCGTAATCCTGATTACCGGTCACAGACAGAGTCGCACTCTGACCAGCCTTGGCCAATAAAGCCTGACCTACTGTGCGGTTAACCGATACGGTGGGCACATCAACAGCGCCTGTCGCATCCACAAGGAAAGGATTCTGCAAGCCCGGACGTTCCGTATTGCTGTACACTACGACACCTGCCGCACCCGCATCGGCACACGCCTTCGCTGCATTCACTTCAGGATAACTGGTACCTTGATTAGCATTACGCTCAGCTACACAGATCTTGCCAGTCATGCTGCCGCAGCTATATGTACTGCCTGAACGACTACAAGAGGCTAACGTGCCTGACACGGTGCCATTAATATCACTGACAACATAGCTGCTGCCGCTTTGTACATACCGGGACTGCGGTACGACACCCTGTTCTGTGTATGAGGTTGTGCCTACAGTTAAACTACCAAGACGACCGTCTCCCGCCACGGTAGACAGGATAGCCTCACCAGGACCTGAGATTTCAACCTGCGGCGTGTATTGCGAAAACTCGGCGTGCTGACCATTTTCATCCACCGCAGCTACCGCCATAACGGTGTCATAAGACGCAGGATAAGACAGGCTGGCGTCACCATCGTTACCCGATGCGGCAATCAATAAAACGCCTGCTGCGGTTGCTGCTTCCAGACCATTTTTTTCTGAAGTGCTTGAAGACGGGCCACCTAAACTCATATTAACCACGTCGGCACCATTGTTGACGCAGGTGTTTACTGCCGTAACCAAATCTGAAGAATATCCCCAACCTGATTCGTTAAACACTTTTACGATATGCAGATTTACCTGTGTATTTGGCAATACGCCTTTAACACCAATGCTATTGTTCACCGCAGCAATCGTCCCGGCCACGTGAGATCCATGTGACCCTCCAGCCTGATACCAGTTACCTGTGCCTGAGTCGTTAGTACCTGTGGCATTGTTGGCACTGAGATCCGGATTCGATGCATCATAGCCAGAATCGATAATACAGACGGTTAATGCACCTGCAGCTGAATCACTTAATTGCGCAGCCTGCACAGCTGTGTATCCCCAAGGTGTGCTTTGCGCCATCAGGAAACGTACGGGATCTTCCTCAACAAACTTAACGTTTTTGTCTGCTCGCAGGCTGTTAAGAAGTGCCTTTTTCTCGTCTTTACTGAGTTTCTCTTCCAGTTTCAGAACATGTTTACCCTTGGCCAGCTTGCGCTCATAGCGCATAGCTTTTTTAAGCTCTTTGGCCAAACGTTTGGTTTCTTTTTTTGCTTCTTTGGTCGAGTCAAATTCAATAATATATTGGTCAGACTCGATTTCCGCTGCTTGTTGACGTTGCGCTTGTAACCACGCATTGAAATGCTGGTCCGCGGCAGAGTCACCTCGTTTGATTTGTTCGACTTCTTTGAGTTCACCTGCAGATGCTGCTGCCGATAGTGAACACGCCGTGATAACGGCTATGGCGGTTTTGGTCAGGCCCTGGAACTGACTCAATTTATTTTTATTCATATTATTTCTACTTAGTTATTATTTTAATTAACTGCCGCAAAGCAGCACTTTTTCTCCTTGTCTATCAATAACTTCCATCTTCCATTTGATGTATATGACCGATAAGACATCGGACACACTACGCAATCTTTTAACATAACATAATTACTTTTTTACATAACATATTCCCAAAAAGAATTAGCAATAACATCTCAGACTCGAACAATAATTTCTGAAAGCGCTTACCTGCCGAATTTTATTGGGCAAATAAAAAGCCCCGCAGAATGCGGGGCCTTTTTAAATCAGTCATCTGACCAGATTATTTTTTCTTCGCTTTCGGGTTTGGCAGATCCGTGATGCTGCCTTCAAAAATTTCTGCCGCCAGACCAATAGACTCGTTAAGCGTTGGGTGAGCATGAATAGTCAATGCCACATCCTCTGCATCCGCGCCCATTTCGACTGCCAGACCAATTTCACCCAGCATCTCACCGGCATTGATACCTACCATGGCACCACCAATCACGCGGCCATTATCTTTATCGAAGATTAACTTGGTCATACCTTCGGTACGGCCAGAGGCGATGGCACGGCCTGAAGCTGCCCATGGGAAGGTTGCCGTCTCGTAAGCAATGCCTTTGTCTTTCGCTTCCTTCTCTGTCACACCAACCCACGCAATTTCAGGGTCAGTGTACGCAACTGAAGGAATACACTTAGGATCAAAGTAATGTTTCTTACCGGCGATAACCTCAGCAGCCACATGGCCTTCATGCACGGCTTTGTGCGCCAGCATTGGCTGACCAACCAAATCGCCAATGGCAAAAATGTGATTCACATTCGTGCGCATTTGCTTGTCTACCGCGATGAAACCACGGTCATCAACCGCCACACCGGCCTTATCTGCATCCAGCAATTTACCGTTTGGTTTACGACCCACAGCCACCAATACTTTGTCATAACGCACTGGCTCAGCAGGCGCTTGCTTGCCTTCAAAGCTCACATACAGACCGTCGTCTTTAGCTTCGACTGCAGTCACTTTGGTTTCCAGCATCACGTTAAACTTATCTTTAACGTATTTCTGGTAAACCTTGATAATGTCTTTATCCGCAGCAGGTACTAATTGGTCCAGGAACTCAACGACATCAATCTCGCTACCCAGTGCTTTGTACACTGTGCCCATTTCCAGACCGATGATACCACCTCCCAGCACCAGCATTTTGGCTGGCACATCTTTCAGTTCCAACGCACCAGTTGAGTCAATAACACGTGGGTCATTTTGCGGAATGAAAGGCAGAGAAACAGGCTCAGAACCCGCTGCAATAATGGCATTATCAAAAGTGATTTTGGTTTTGCCGTCTTTGCCGTCCACTTCCAGCGTGTTAGAACCAGTGAACTTACCATAGCCCTGTACATGCTGAACTTTACGCATTTTTGACATGCCCGCCAGACCTTTAGTCAGCTGGCCAATCACGCTGTCTTTCCAACCACGGATCTTGTCTAAATCAATTTGAGGCTCGCCAAACACAACACCGTGGTGTGCCATTTCTTTGGCATCGTCGATCACTTTTGCCACATGCAATAATGCTTTTGACGGGATACAACCCACGTTCAGACACACCCCACCCAGGGTGTCGCGCGCATCGACCAGTACCGTATCGATGCCCAGATCAGCGGCACGGAAAGCAGCAGAATATCCACCGGGACCTGCTCCCAATACCACCAGTTGTGTTTTAATTTCGCTCATGAGTGACCTCAATATTTTGTAGAGTAACCAGACGCGCAAATTCTACCCAAGCGCACCTGTATTAGTAAAATCAATAATATAACAAAGCCGGTGAATCTCACCGGCCAGTATCAGTTACAGCAATAATTGGCGAATATCGCCCAGTACGTTACGTAAATGCACAGCAAATCGAGCCGCTACCGCGCCATCGATCACCCGGTGATCATAAGACAGTGATAATGGCACCATCAGACGTGGTTCAAACTCTTTACCATTCCATACCGGTTTAATATCGCTGCGCGATACACCCAATATGGCGACATCAGGTGCATTTACAATAGGGGTGAACTTGGTTCCACCGATCCCACCAAGGCTTGAAATCGTCATACTGCTGCCCTGCATATCCGCGGCTTTTAATTTACCGTCGCGGGCTTTGACACTGATTTCCATCAGTTCACGGGATAATTCGTGAATACCTTTCTTATCCACGTCGCGCACTACCGGCACGACCAGACCGGCTGGCGTATCAACTGCGATCCCGATGTGGCAGAACTTCTTCTGGATCAGGCTTTCACCACTTTCAGACAGCGAAGAGTTGAATACCGGATAGGCTCTCAACGCGTCGGCCACCGCTTTCATCATAAATACCAGCGGGGTGATCTTCACATCCAGCTTTTTCTTCGCAGCAAGATCATTCTGCTCTTTGCGGAATGCCTCAAGTTCAGTGATATCCGCTTCTTCAAACTGCGTCACATGAGGGATAGTCACCCAGTTGCGATGCAGGTTAGGACCGGAAATCTTCTGAATACGTGTCAGTGGCACTTCTTCCACTTCACCGAACTTACTGAAATCCACTTTCGGTGGTGGCAATACCTGCAAGCCACCACTGCCCGCTGCCACGGACGAACTGGCGGTCATCTTCGGACGCGACAGTTCATATTTCACGTAGGACTTCACGTCTTCTGGCTGAATACGCCCTTTGCGACCTGTACCTTTAACCTGGGTTAAATCCACGCCAAATTCCCGTGCAATGCGACGCACTGAAGGCGATGCATGCACTTTGCCGCTATGCGGTTTGTCACCCGCGGACGGATGATGAGGTACTGGTGGTGCTTTCGGTGCAGATGGGGCAACGGATGCGGTCACCGTATCGTTGCTCTTTGCCGCCGGCGCTGGTGCAGCCGGTGCAGCCGGTTTACTGCCACTGACCTGCATGGTCAGAACCAGTGAGCCTTTGGACACTTTGTCACCCACTTTTACTTTAACATCGACCACTTTACCGGCCTTCGGCGCAGGGACATCCATGGTCGCTTTATCGGTTTCCAGAGTAATCAGGCCCTGCTCAGCTGCGATCTCATCACCTGAGGCAACTAATACCTCGATGACATCCACATCGGCAGCATCACCAATATCCGGCACAGTTACCTCAATCACTTCATCACCGACTACCTGACCGGCCTCAGCGGGCTCTGCGGGTGCAGCAGGTGCAGTACTGGTTGTCTCACCATTTGCAGCGGTTTCCAGCATCAGCACCAGTGAGCCTTTCGACACTTTGTCACCCACTTTTACGTTAATCGATTTCACCACACCGGCTTGTGGCGCCGGCACGTCCATGGTCGCTTTATCGGTTTCCAGGGTGATAAGACCCTGTTCGGCCTCAATGCGATCGCCTTCGGCGACCAGCACTTCGATGACATCGACATTTTCTGCATCACCGATGTCTGGCACGGTCACTTCAATCACCTGCGATGCAGCTGGGCTGGCAGCAGGTGCAGAAGCAGGAGCTGGCGAAGATGCAGCCGGCTCAGTTACTTCACTGGCTGCCGTTGCAGCGCTTTGACCCGCTTCCATCTTAATGATCAGCGTATCCTGGCTGACTTTGTCGCCAACCTTGACCAGAATCTCAGCAACCTTACCGGCAAACGGTGCCGGGATATCCATGCTTGCTTTATCGCTTTCTACCGTAATCAGAGACGCTTCTGCATCCACTGTGTCGCCAACCGCAACACAGATTTCGATCACTTCAACCGCTTCGCCACCGACATCCGGGACTAATACGTCTTTTAATTCAGCCATATTAATAACTCCTCGTGTCCGTTAGGCGTAAAGTGGATTGAGCTTGTCAGCATCAATGCCATAGTCTTTGATGACTTTTGCCAACGCTTTGCCATCAAACTCACCGGCCTTAACCAACTCATGCAGTGTGGCCACAACAATAAACTGTGCGTCCACTTCAAAGTGACGACGCAGGTTAGCGCGGCTGTCGGAGCGTCCAAACCCGTCCGTACCTAACACTTTGTACTGACCTGGAACAAAGGCTCGAACCTGATCTGCATAGGCTTTGACATAGTCAGTCGCCGCAATCGTTGGGCCATCAAAGCCTTTTTCCAGCACTTCAGTGATATATGCCTTACGTGGTTTGGCTGTTGGGTGCAGCATGTTGTAACGCTCCGCATCCAGACCATCACGGCCCAGTTCATTGAACGAGGTCACGCTGTAAACTTCAGAACTGATGTTGAAATCGTTTTTCAGGATCTCGGCCGCATCGCGTACCTGACGCAAAATGGTACCGGAACCCAGTAACTTCACTTTGTGTTTGGCTTTGCTGGCGGTCAAGGTATCCAGCTTGTAGATCCCTTTAATAATGCCTTCCTGACTGCCTTCAGGCATCGCTGGTTGAACATAGTTTTCGTTCATCACTGTCAGGTAATAAAAGACGTTTTCCTGTTCGCCAAACATACGACGGATACCGTCTTGCACTATCACTGCTACTTCATAGCCATAGGTTGGATCATAAGTAATGCAGTTCGGGATCAGATTAGCCTGAATATGCGAATGACCATCCTGATGCTGCAAGCCTTCGCCATTTAACGTTGTACGACCTGCCGTACCACCAACCAGGAAGCCTCGCGCCTGACTATCACCTGCTGCCCAGGCTAAATCGCCCACGCGCTGGAAACCAAACATAGAGTAATAGATGTAGACCGGGATCATCGGCTCGTCGTTGGTCGAGTATGAAGTACCGGCAGCTAACCAGGATGACATAGCACCCAGTTCGTTGATGCCTTCCTGCAATACCTGGCCTTTCTTATCTTCGCGATAATACGCCACTTGATCTGAGTCTTGCGGCTCATACTTCTGACCCTGACTGGAATAGATCCCAACCTGACGGAACAAGCCTTCCATACCAAAGGTACGCGCCTCATCCGGAATGATTGGTACAACCCGTGAACCAATCTTTTTGTCTTTGAGCATCGCCGTCAGTACCCGCACGAAAGCCATCGTGGTCGAGATTTCACGCTCGCCCGAACCGTTAGTAATAGCTTCGAAGGCTTTTAAATCTGGCGTGTCAAAATGCTTGGTACTTTGCGGCAAACGGCGCGGCATAAAGCCATGCAGCGCATCACGACGCTCGCGCAGATATTTCATTTCTACGCTGTCGTCATCGAAACGGAAGTAAGGGAAGTCCTTCAGCGCTTCATCTGAAACAGGAATGTTAAAACGATCACGGTAGTGTTTGACCGCTTCCAAATCCATTTTCTTAACGTTGTGGGCGATGTTCTTACCTTCACCCGCAGCGCCCATGCCATAACCTTTTACGGTTTTTGCCAGAATGACCTGTGGACGACCCTGAGTATTCTTCGCCTTATGATAAGCGGCGTACACTTTCACTGGATCGTGACCACCACGGTTTAAACGCCAGATGTCTTCGTCAGACATATTAGCGACCATTTCTTTCAACTCCGGATACTTACCGAAGAAGTTATCGCGGGTGTATTTGCCGCCTTTGGCTTTGTAGTTCTGATATTCACCGTCAACGGTTTCGTTCATCAGTTCAATCAGTTTGCCGGAGGTATCGCGGGCAAATAATGGATCCCAATAACGTCCCCACACCACTTTAATCACTTCCCAGCCAGCGCCACGGAAGGTGCCTTCCAGCTCCTGAATGATTTTGCCGTTACCACGTACCGGCCCATCCAAACGCTGCAGGTTACAGTTAATCACAAATGTCAGGTTATCCAGACCTTCACGGCTGGCCAAACCGATGGCACCCAATGATTCAGGTTCGTCCACCTCGCCGTCACCCATAAAGCACCAGACACGCTGTTCGGAACAATCTTTAATGCCGCGATCGGTCAGGTACTTCAGGAAACGGGCCAAATAAATCGCCTGCATCGGGCCTAGGCCCATAGACACAGTCGGGAATTGCCAGAAGTCAGGCATCAATCGCGGGTGTGGGTAAGAAGACAAGCCTTGGCCATCGGCTTCCTGACGGAATTTGTCCAGCTGCGCACTGCTCAGACGACCTTCCACGAACGCGCGTGAATAGATACCTGGGGAGACATGGCCCTGTACAAACAGGAAATCGCCGCCATCTTTATCATTCGGCGCACGGAAAAAGTGGTTGAAGCCCACATCGTACAACATGGCAGAAGACGCGAAACTGGAAATATGACCACCCAAGTCCAGTTCTTTTTTAGAACCACGCACCACCATCATCATGGCATTCCAGCGAATCGCGCTACGGATACGTGCTTCGATGCTCTGGTCGCCCGGCATCGTAGGTTCCTGACCGGCAGGAATGGTATTTACATATGCGGTAGTGGCGTCATACGGCAAATGCGCGCCACTGCGGCGCGCTTTTTCAATCAGACTTTCCAGCAGAAAATGCGCGCGCTCGGGTCCTTCTTCGTCAAGAACCGCTTCTAACGCGTCGATCCATTCCTGGGTTTCTTGTGGATCCAGGTCTGTTTGCATCATTTCTGACATGTTGCTTTCCTATGTTGATTAATGCTTGCTGGCAGTAAAGATAGTCGATTGCGTCGTTATTCTCTTTGTCGCACCAGCGCTTTTCATATTCACACTTCGATTCGGCGCAATGCACGTTGCATGCGCGAATCCTGGCGGTTGATGTCCAGTAATGTTTGTTCAATAAATGCCAGGTGAGCATTGCTCGCCTCGCGGGCTGCCTCAGGGTCCCCCTGTTTCACGGCAAGTAAAATCTGTTTACGTTGACTACCAATCCGGGCCTGACTGGCAGGTTCTGCTTCCAACATGCGCAAGTTACGTTCAATGTTGTCCTGCAGCGCCGCCTTTAAGCTTTTAAACACGCCCAGTAATACCTGATTGTGTGCCGCTTCGGCTAAGCGCATATAAAAATCCGCCAGCGCCCGAGCCTGTGCACAATAGTCCTTTTCCCGGGCAAGCTGCATCTGATCGAAAGCATGCTCTATGGCGTCAATTTCACTTTTTTCCGCCCGTAGCGCGGCGTAATAGGCCGCCATGCCTTCCAGCGTATGACGAAACTCAAGCAGGTCAAACTGGGTTTCAGGATCCATATTTAGAAGAGGGAGCAACGGGCTATCCGGCGACGTCTGAGACTCCTGCACATACGTACCGCCGCCCTGGCGACGCACCACCATGCCCTTTGCTTCCAGCTTTTGAATCGCTTCACGTACCGACGGTCGAGACACATCAAAGCGTACTGCCAATTCCCGTTCAGATGGCAATTTTTGTCCCGCACGCCATGTGCCTGCCGCCAGCATTTCTTCCAGCTTTTGCAGAATCACATCAGAAAGTTTTTGCGGTTTGATTAAGTTTGCCATGCGCTCGCGTTACATTGGTCTTACCAATTAGCCTTATAGCTTACGGCATGTTAAGAAAAAGATCCAATCCGACCACCAAAAGCGAAATATCTGGCGAATTTATCGCCAAATATTTCTACGATTGATTAACAATCACCAACATAATTGGTCTTACCAATTATCCCAAGAGCCCGGAAATGGTCAAAATAGAGATGAACACCAGTAAAAAAAGCATGGTACGTTTAGCCAGTTGCAGCATTGTAACCGGTTCAACGCTTGTGTCTTGTGGGGAGACGTGATCTTCCGCCGCGCGACCTACTGCACATAGCAGCGTTAACGCACTGGTTTTCGTATCACCCAAATAGCCAAGCCACACCGGAAACGCGCGGGAAAAATTGCCCATCAACACATAGCCCAGCGCCACGATACGCACGGGGATCCAATCGAGTATTTTTACAATGTCATGACACTGACGCGTATATGGATGCTCTATGTGTTCGAAAATTTGCAATAAATTCCTTGCCACTACGTACAACACCGCCCCCGTCGCACCGCATGCAGCGAACCACAAAATCACGGCCGCGTAGTGACGATAATTTATCCACATCAGGGTCTGCCCAAAACTCATCCCACGATTTTCGTCATGGCCCATTTGGTCCGCGTGTAAGCAACAGGCTTCGGTATCGCCCCGGTTTACCGCCTGCAGATATTGACGATACTCCTGCCGCTCTTCAGGACACCCTAAGCATACAAACAGCACCGCCAGAGAAAATAAAAACTCCAGAAAAATACCCGGAAGTAGCCAGATTACTAATGCTGTCAGCAGCGCCGGTAGGGCAATCCATACCCATACCATACCGAGTGAACTTTTTTCGTCTTTACCCAAATACTGGCTGAATCCCCGCACATACATACCCATGTAGGTGCGCGCCTGCCAAAGACGCGGTTTATCCACGACCCGTTCCAGCGCCAATGCCAGCAATAAACTCAATAAAATCATAACGACGCCTCTGTTAGTCCTGTGCGAAATTTGGCCCAGTCAAATGCCACACCTGGGTCTGTTTTACGCCCCGGGGCGATATCCTCATGCCCGACAATCCTGCCCATGGTGATGGCTGGGAAGCTGCCTTGCAAACATTTGCTCAATAAAATCAATTGTTTATATTGTTCTTCAGTGTAAGGCACATCATCCGCCCCTTCCAACTCAATGCCGATCGAATAGTCATTACAGCGCGACCTGCCCTGAAACACTGATTTACCCGCGTGCCAGGCACGCTGCCCGAAATTAACAAACTGGACGAACTCCCCGTCTCTACGAATTAACCCATGGGCCGACACTTCCAGTTGATAAATATCAGCAAAATACGGATGCGCCTGAGGGTCTAGCTGGCCGGTAAATAATTCGAATATATGTGGGCCACCGAATTGCCGGGGTGGTAAGGAAATATTATGAACAACCAGCAACGAAATCTCCGTCGCCACCGGTCTCGCATCACTAAAAGGCGAGATAATCTGACGGGCATTCTCCAGCCATCCGCCGCGAATTTGCATTGTCATTCTTAAAAGTCCTTGAATTTAGGGTATTATCTGCCAATTCATCGTCGACGCAACTACGACCAGATATTATGAATCATGATCCAAACCAGAAAACCGGTAAATGGATGTTGGCAATTGGCTGGATCTGCGCCCTGGGTTTATTAACCCTGTATTTTGACGATTTTCTGGCAGAAAAATTTAATCCCAACCAGCAACCGCAATCCAGTGTCAGTCGTGACTATATCGAAGTGCAGCTTAAACAAAACCGTCAGGGACATTACGTGGCCAGCGGCACGATAAATGGCGTAGCAGTCACGTTTTTATTGGACACAGGTGCCACTGAAGTGTCCATTCCGGCGCATTTACAAGAAAAGCTGCAGTTGCAGGCGGGTTATTCCGCGACGGTGTCCACCGCCAATGGCAATATTCGGGTTTACGATACTCAGATTCCGGTTTTGACTCTGGGTAACATTACTCTGCATAACGTTGACGCACATTTGAATCCCGGCTTTCGCAGTGACGAAATACTGCTGGGCATGAGCGTGTTGCGTCAACTTGACTTTGAACAACGTGATCGCACGCTTTTACTTAAACAACCACGACCCTATGACTCTACAACAACATATTAAAACCGGCGTACACCACGCCCTGCTGGAAGATCTTGGCTGTGCCGATTTTCATGATGCCGATATCACTGCCAGTTTAATCCCAGCTGATAAAACGGCGACAGCCACCATTATTACCCGGGAGTCCTGTGTTATCGCCGGCCGGCCCTGGGTGGATGAAGTGTTTCATCAAATGGGCGGTGAGGTGCAATTAAACTGGTTATGTCAGGATGGTGACCACCTGCAGGCAAATGCGCCGATTGTTACTCTGACCGGGCCAGCCCGCACTATCCTTACTGGCGAGCGCACGGCGCTGAATTTTTTGCAAACCCTCTCGGCTACTGCGACGGTCACCGCAGAGTATGTCGCGATTTTGGCCGGCAGTAAAACGCGTCTGTTGGACACCCGTAAGACACTTCCTGGTATGCGTCAGGCACAAAAATATGCCGTACGCTGCGGAGGTGGCTTAAATCATCGCATCGGCTTGTACGATGCCTTTCTGATTAAAGAGAATCACATTGCCGCCTGTGGCTCAATCGAACAGGCTGTTTTTACTGCACGTCAACTACATAGCGACAAGCAAGTCGAAGTGGAAGTAGAAAATATGGATGAGCTTGCCCAGGCCATTGATGCGGGTGCTGACATTATTATGCTGGATAACTTCAGTAATCCGATGATTGAACAAGCCGTGGCTATCAACGCGGGACGAGCGAAATTAGAGGTATCGGGTAATGTTGAGGCCGACCGATTGCGCGAGCTAGCGGGGCTTGGCGTGGACTATGTCTCCTCAGGTGCACTGACCAAACATGTCAGAGCCATCGACCTATCATTACGTATTTTGTAAATAACATTGTATTAAGCACATGTTTTTACTAATGTTTTGACGGCTGGTTGTCGATAGATCGGAAAAGCATACACCTGAGTATTCTTTTGCATACTTGTTCAGAATAGCAACCCATCTATACTGGAACTGTGCGAAGGAGAGAGGCCGCTGATAAACGACCTATCATCGCCACTTGACTGACAACCTAATTACTTTCTGACCAAGAGACTGCATCGGTGATGCAACAGGAGACTGACATGAAATCTACTCAAATGACCAACAGCAAAGGTTTTACTCTGATCGAATTGATGATCGTAGTAGCCATCATCGGTATTCTGGCGGTAATCGCTCTGCCTGCTTACCAAAACTTCACTGATAAAGCTAAATTCAGCGAGCTGACCAATGCATCTGCGGGTCTGAAAACCTCTGTCGAAATTTGTACTCAGGTAACTGGCGACATCACCACTTGTGACGGCGGTGCACAAGGTATCCCTGCTGACGTAGCAGCTGCTGCTGGCGTAGTCGGTCTGGCAACGGCTGACGGTGTAGTGACTATCTCTGCACCAACTGATGCAACAGGCACTATGGCAGGTGCTAGCTATGTGCTGACTCCAGCTGTTGACGGTACTGGTAAAATCACCTGGACCCCAACTTGTACCCCAGCCACAATGTGCTAATTCTAGAATTAAACAAAAACCCAGTTTCGGCTGGGTTTTTTTTTCTCTGCCAAAAAGAGTTATAACTAAGTAACGCAGCACACGGGAGAGTAACGATGGCGACCGCATCTAAAAAACTGGATACCTTTGATTGGGCAGGTAAAAACCGTCAGGGTCAGGCAGTGAAAGGCCAGATTTCTGCATCGAGTATTATCGAGGCGAAAAACCTGCTGCGACGTCAGGGTGTGTCGACCACGAAAATTAAAAAATACGCCAAACCGTTATTTGGCAAAAATGACAAAGTCACCGCTGAAGATATTTGTGTCATGTCGCGCCAAATCGCCACGATGCTGGCGGCCGGGGTGAGCTTGATTCAAACCATCGATATGATCGCCGATGGCCATGCCAAGCAAAGTGTGCGCAAGATGTTGACCGAAATTGGCGCCGATGTAAAAGCCGGTAATCCCTTTGCCAGTGCGCTGCGCAAACATCCCATGCAATTTGATGATTTGTATTGCGATTTGGTCGCTACCGGTGAGCAATCCGGTGCGCTGGAAACTATCTACGACCGCCTCGCTACCTATCAGGAAAAATCCGAAGCACTCAAATCCAAAATCAAAAAGGCCATGTTCTACCCCATTGCGGTATTGGTGGTGGCCTTTATCGTCACCACTATTCTGCTTATTTTTGTAGTGCCTCAATTTGAAGAAATTTTCGGTAACTTCGGTGCCGAGCTACCGGCCTTTACCCAGATGGTGATCGGCTTGTCGCGATTCTTACAGGATTACGGTGCCTTTATTGGTGCGGGCCTGGGCGTGGGGATATTTATGTTTATTCGCCAGTACAAGCGCTCAGCAAAATTGCGCGATGGACTGGACGCCAAGCTGCTCAAAGCACCGGTCATTGGCGAGATCTTGAAAAAAGCCGCGATTGCGCGCTTTACCCGTACCCTATCCACCACCTTTTCCGCAGGTGTGCCACTGATTAGTGCGCTGGAGTCGGCGGCAGGGGCTGCGGGCAATGCGGTGTATCGCAAGGCCATTATGTTTATGCGTAGCGAAGTATCCGCAGGTACCCAAATGCACACTGCGATGCGCGCTACCACTGTCTTTCCGGATATGGTGACGCAGATGGTTGCCATTGGTGAAGAATCCGGTGCGGTGGATGAAATGCTGGATAAAATCGCCAACGTCTACGAGCGCGAAGTGGATGATATGGTTGATGGCTTAACCGCCCTGATTGAGCCACTGATTATGGCGGTGTTAGGGGTCATAATCGGCGGCCTGATTATCGCCATGTACCTGCCTATCTTCCAGATGGCCAGTGTGGTGTGATAACGTCAACTCAATTCAATAGACGCCCGTTTTTACGGGCGCTTTTTTTACATGGACTCGTCTGATGCAAGATGTATTGGCTTTATTCGAACAACTGCCGTGGTTTTTCTACTCCCTTGTAACCATGCTTGGCTTAGTGGTGGGGAGTTTTTTAAACGTGGTGATCTATCGATTACCCATCATGCTGGAGCGTGACTGGCAGCAGCAGTATCAGCAATATTTCCACCCAGACCAAACCGCAGCGGAGCAGGAACGCTTTAATCTGATGTTTCCTGGCTCGCGCTGCCCTAAATGCCAGCATGAGATCAAAGCCTGGCAGAATATTCCGGTTGTGAGCTGGCTTATCTTGGGACGTAAATGCGGTAACTGCCGAACCCCAATTTCGGCAAGGTATCCGGCCGTGGAGTTGTTAACCGGCATCGCTTCGTTGCTGGTCGCCTGGCACTTCGGGCCGACTCCAGCCGCAGCAGTGGCGCTGCTGTTTACCTGGTGTATGGTCGCGCTGACTGCCATCGATATGGATAAGATGCTGTTACCAGACAATATCGTCTTGCCGTTACTTTGGGTCGGTTTGCTCGCCAGTATTCCCGGCTATTTCGTCGACAGTGCATCCGCACTGATAGGTGCCGCAGCAGGCTATCTGGTGCTTTGGAGCATTTTCTGGGGTTTTAAATTACTCACAGGCAAAGAAGGTATGGGCTATGGCGATTTCAAATTGCTTGCTGCCATCGGTGCCTTCGTAGGTTGGCAGCATCTGACCGTGGTTATTTTATTGTCTTCCGTTGTTGGGGCGATTGTGGGTACGGCCTATCTGAAACTAAGTAAACAGAGCCAGAGTAATCCGATTCCATTTGGTCCCTATCTTGCCATCGCTGGTTGGTTAACCCTGTTGTATGGAGACGTCATCACCGAGGCCTATTGGCGCTGGTTGTTAGCATGAGTCGTTACATCGTCGGTCTGACCGGCGGCATCGGCAGCGGTAAATCCAGTATTGCCACTCTATTTGCCGCCGAAGGCATTGATGTCATAGATGCCGATCAGGTCGCGCGTGATGTGGTCGCGCCGGGCACCCCCGCTCTTGCCCAAATCATTGATTACTTTGGCGCAGAATTTATTCTCGCCAATGGTGAACTGGACAGGCGCGCATTGCGTGAGCGCGTATTTAGCCATGCACAAGACAAAGCCTGGCTAAATGCCCTGCTCCATCCTTTAATCCGCGAGGAAATGTTTAATCAGTGCCGACAGGCCCAATCACCTTACGTTGTGTTGATGGTGCCACTGTTGATTGAAAATGGTTTGCATCAGTTACTCGATCGCATATTGGTGGTCGATGTTCCCGAAGACATTCAGCGCCAACGGGCGATGGCAAGGGACAATGCTACAGATAGCCAGATAGATGCGATTATGCAGGCTCAACTGTCACGTCAGGCTCGTTTGCAGCAGGCAGACGATATCATCGACAATAGTCAACCATTGACCGAAGTTTCACAGCAAGTTATTGAATTACATCGGCAATATTGTCACTATGCGGAGCAGAAAACTTGCAAATCCTGTTAAGTTGCGCTGTAGTTGCGCAGTACCGTTAACCTGAGAGTCTTATGTCACTGGCTGTTTATGAATTTCCGCTCAATGAAAAAGTGCGCACCTATTTGCGCTTAGAGCAGTCATTCAATCAGTTGTTCCAATGCGAACAGATGCAGCAGGACTGGCAGTTTATCGGTTTTTTCGAATCACTATTTACCCTTTTAGACTTGCTCGAACGGGTGGATATCCGCACCGATATCCTGCGTGATATCGAGATCCACGAACGTAATCTGGTGCACTGGTCTCGCCACCCCAACATCGACAACGACGCATTGCAGGCCACGCTAAAACAAATCGTCAACCTGCGTGACAAGCTCAAAGCGGCACGCAAACTGGGTACCAGCCTCAAAGAAGACAAGTTTTTGGCGTCCATTCGCCAACGCTTCTCGATCCCCGGCGCGACCTGTAGTTTCGATCTGCCAAGCCTGCACTTCTGGTTAAAGCAACCATTGCAGCAGCTGCATCAGGACGTACAAAAATGGCTTAACGAATTTACCCTGATCCGTGACGCCATCAGCATTACCCTGTCGTTTTTGCGCGAACGCGGCCGGTTTGTCGACACCAGTGCTGAAAAAGGATTTTTTCAGGGGGTGGCAGACAGCAAAAATGAATTAATCCGTATTGAGTGCCACACCGATCAGGGTTATTACCCCACATTAAGCGGTAACAAATACCGCTACGCCATTCGCTTTTTCCGCTTCGCCCCGCAGCAAGAGGGTGTTGTTACACAGGAACAGGATGTAAACTTCCGCCTCGCTTGTTGTTAGGAGGTCTGCATGCCGTTAACTGTCCAATGTCCGCAATGTAAAAAAGCGGTTGAGTGGAGCGCTCAAAGCCCGTTTCGTCCGTTTTGTAGTAAGCGTTGTCAATTGATTGATTTGGGCGAATGGGCCGCTGAAGAAAAGGCCATTCCCTGTGGTGCTAATCAGGATGCCGAAACCAGCGAACTGCCGAATATTGATATCGAAGATATTGAAGCCCTGCTCGCCAAACAGGAACAGGACTTCTTTAAGTCTTAACTGGAAAAAGGTGACAGCGCCTTCGAGACATCAAAGCCTGCGTTGCGGGCGCGTTTTATCACCTCATCCACAGGCTCGCCGGCCGCCACCGAGCAAAGCGCCCACATAATGGTAGAGCGATTGCCACTACGACAGTAAATCAGGGTCAGTTTGGAAGTTTTAAGTGCGTGGCTCATGGTGCGGATGTGAGTGGCTGTTATATCGCTGCTCACGATCGGCACATACAGGCATGACATCCCATACTTATCTGCCTCACTGGCAATCTGTTCGTAGCCGGGTTGGTCTTCAACTTCACCATCCGGGCGATTACACACTATGTGCCCAAAGCCCATTTCCGCCAGGCGCGCCACATGCTCTTTGTTGATCTGTCCACTCACATACACAAAATCGTCTAATTGTTTTAGTTCCATGTGCCTGACTCCCGATAACTAGCTGAATTTATATAGCTTTTTAGTATATTGTGCAGCACTTTTGGCCCATGAAAATCGCTTGGCCCTGGCCGCTTTGGCAATTTTCTGCCAGCCTGATGTGCCATACAGACGTAACGCCTCGTCCAGTTTAACCAGCAAGTCGGCCGCTTGCTCTGCGAGATCGTCGCCGCCAAACACAAAGCCAGACTTAGCGTGTTCAACCGTGTCTTGTAAGCCACCCACGCCATGCACCAGGCAGGGCTGACCGGCACGCATCGCCAGCATCTGACTGATGCCGCAGGGTTCAAATGAGCTGGGCATCAGGAATAATTGCCCATGCTGATACAACCAGGCGGAAAGCTCTTCGTCATATCCATTTAAGAACAATAGATTCTCATGTCTGGCCGCCACCTTGCGAAATACCTCAGCCAGATGCGGATCACCGCTGCCCAGCAACATCAACCGCGCCGAAGCAGAGTGCGTGGCTAATCTGCTCAGCACAGCATCGATCAACAAGCCACCTTGTGGCATGGGTTGACGCAGTAATAACATTTTCTGATCAGTCAGACGCCCCACCGAGGTCAATAAAAAGTCAGGTTGCAGGCTTTGCTGCTGCATGGCACTGATGCGCCGGCTGGCGATAAAATCTTGCGATGGCGTATGCACTTTATTGCCCTGCCAGCCGATCAGCACGCTATCCGCTAATCGTAAAAATGCGGCGAAGCAGGCGTCCAACGGCGCATCTTTACCCGGGTATTCACAACCATTCAAAATACCAAACAGACTGCGTTTACGTGCCTTTGCCTGCAGATCAGCCTCCAGCCCCTCGCCACCAAAAAAGCCTTGCTCCGGACGTGAGGCCAGCAGTACCTCTTTGGCATAGGTCGGTGACACCAGATGCACCCGATCACTCAGTACAATGCCGGCACGCATGGGGTTTACACAATTGGGATAGCGCGGGTCGCAAATTTGCTGATATTGCTCACTACTTAATTCATTGAGTAAATCCGGATACCAGCCAGCCAGTGAAGAGCTATCACCACTGATGGGGCGAATGCCCTGCAAGGCTAGGTTATGGATGCTGTATACCGCCGGGATGAGTTGTAGCGGCGCGTAACGGCGCTGACAGCTGCGTAGCATGGCAAAAAAGCCGGTATGCCAGTCGTGTAAATGCAACACATCCGGTAACGGAATGACCTGCTGCAGTAATGCTTCTGCGCTTGCGGCGCAAAACAGTGCAAAACGTGAGGCATCGGCGGCGAAAGGCTGATCCCCACCGTCGGTATAGATTTTCTGCTCTGGATCATCCCAGCTTGGATGTTCGAACAAATAGAGCCAACACTCACTATGGGCAGGGTGCGGTGCCCGGAACAAACTGACTTCGGTCACGCCACCAGCAAAGGGTACGGACAGCGTTGCCAGCAATTTTGCATGAGTCTGCGCCACCAGATGCCCATAGCCTGGCATCGCCACGTCCGCACAAACATTCTGAGTCAATAATGCACCGGGTAAATCCCTGATAACATCTGCCATGCCGCCGACCTTTGCACCTTTCAGTGCGCCGTTTTCAGCGGCCAGCATCAGTACCCTTTTCGTCATTAATCGTATCCTACTGGCAGACCAAGCATTTCACGGGTGACCAATACCACGCCTTTATCGGTTACCCGGAAGCCGCGTGCACGATCGTGATCGTGGTCATAACCGATGGTGGTGCCTTCCGGGATCACGCAGCCGCGATCCAAGATGGCCTTTTTAATTTTGCAGTGCCTAAGTACTGTTACGTCCGGCAAAATCACTGAGTCTTCCACATCGCTGTAGGAACAGACTTCAACGTTATTAAACAACACACTGTGGTTGACCCGCGAGCCTGAAATAATACAGCCACCCGACACCATGGAGTCGGTCGCCATACCGCGACGGCCATCATCGTTAAACACAAACTTGGCCGGCGGTAGTTGCGCCTGATAGGTCCAGATTGGCCAGCGTTGATCATACATATTTAACGCTGGTAATGGCGCCAGCAGTTCCATATTTGCCAGCCAGAAAGAATCCAGCGTGCCCACATCGCGCCAGTAGGCTTGTTCGTTAGCCAGCGTGCTTCTGAACGGATAAGCGTAGACTTCGTGCGTTTTGATAATCGACGGAATAATGTCCTTGCCGAAATCCCGCTCCGAACCGGCTTTTGCCGCATCTTTTTTCAACTGGTCAAACAGAAACTCAGTGTTGAACACATAGTTCCCCATGGACGCCAGGCACATGCCCGGATTATTCGGGAGCGGCTTGGGATTGGCTGGTTTTTCTTCAAAACCAATCACCTTATTGTTCTCGTCAACTTCCATTACACCAAATGCGCCAGCGGCCTCTGCTAGCGGTACTTCTAAACAGGACACCGTCATATCCGCACCGGATTGCTCATGGGCAGCCAGCATATGGCCATAATCCATGCGGTAAACATGGTCACCGGATAACACCATGACAAATTTAGGGATTTCATGGCGGATAATATCGATATTCTGAAACACCGCATCAGCCGTGCCCTGATACCAGTTGTCCGAATAACGTTGTGAGGCGGGCAATATCTCCACGGACTCGCCCAGTTCCTTTTTGAAATGTCCCCAGCCCCGCATGATATGGCGAATCAATGAGTGAGACTTGTATTGGGTCACCACCCCAATCCGGCGAATACCACTGTTTACGCAATTAGACAGCGGAAAATCGATGATGCGAAACTTGCCACCGAAATACAGCGCGGGTTTAGCCCGCCAATCGGTTAATTCATGCAAACGCGATCCCCGCCCTCCGGCCAGGATTAGCGCATAGGTATCACGGGTTAAGTTACTGATATAACGTGGCGATTGTGCAGACATAGAGTTCGATCCCTGGTTACTGACTTAACTTGGTGGCGCGCTAGGCACGCCAAATCTCATCACGGTATCCGGCAATAGTGACATCGCTGGAAAAACGACCACTGGCAGCGGTATTCAGAATACTCATCCGATACCAGTGGGCGGGTTGCTGATATGCCGCAGCCACCGCCTGCTGTGCAGAGCAATAGGCATCAAAATCCGCGGCAGTCATCCATTGATCGTATGGATCACGAATGGCTCCGATGATGTGGTCAAAAATGCCCGGCTCGAGCAAATTAAAATGGCCACTTTCCAGCAATTGCATTACGCCTGATAACGCCGCCGAATTATTTATTATCTCGTTGGGACGGTAATCTTTGCGCTGCTCAGCCACTTCGGCTGCGGTTAACCCAAACAGGAAGAAGTTCTCTTCACCCACTTCTTCGAGCATTTCAATATTGGCACCATCCAGTGTGCCAATGGTCAACGCCCCGTTCATCATAAACTTCATATTGCCAGTACCCGAGGCCTCTTTACCAGCGGTAGATATCTGCTCGGACAAGTCGGTACCCGGCGCAATCTTTTCCATAGCACTGACGTTATAGTTGGGTAAAAACACCATACGTAACCAAGGCGCCATATTTTTATCACTATTGACCATGTGCGCGACATTGTTGGCCAGCTTAATAATTTGCTTTGCCATGGCGTACCCCGGCGCAGCCTTGCCGCCAATCAATACACAGCGCGGTACCATGCCGTCCGTATCGCCACGGCAGATGCGGTCATACAGATGAATCACATGCAGGATATTCAGCAACTGGCGTTTATATTCGTGAATCCGCTTTACCTGCACATCGAATAACATACTGTTATCGAATTCCACACCGGTTTCACGCTTAATCAGACGCGCAAGCCGCGCCTTATTCTGACGCTTGATCGCCGCCCATTGCTTTACAAATGCCACATCATCGGCGAACTGACGCAGCTGGCTAAGCTGTGGCAAATCCGTCACCCACTGGTCGCCGATTTTCTGCGTGATCAACTCACTCAATCCCGGATTACACATGGCCAGCCAACGGCGGGGCGTTACACCATTGGTACGGTTATTAAACTTCTCCGGCCACAGTTGATAAAAGTCCTTGAACAGCCCCTGTTTGAGGAGTTCGGTGTGTAATCCTGCCACGCCATTCACACTAAAACTGCCGACAATCGCCAGATAAGCCATACGTACATACTGTTCATGGCCTTCCTCAATAATCGACAGAGTACGTAACTTGTGATGATCACCCGGCCACAACTGCGCCACCTTATCCAGATAGCGCGCATTGATCTCATAAATGATTTCGAGAATTCTCGGCAAAATATTACCTAACATCCGCACCGGCCAACGCTCCAGTGCCTCAGGTAACAGGGTGTGATTGGTGTAGGCCATACAGGACGTAGTAATGTCCCATGCCTCATCCCACTCCAGCCCATGCACATCCACCAGCAAGCGCATCAGTTCAGGCACGGCAATGCTCGGGTGGGTATCGTTTAGCTGCATCACGTTATATTCGGCGAAACGGCTGAAATCTTCCCCGAATGCATTAACCCAGTTTTTTAACAGGTCCTGTAAGCTGGCAGATGACAGAAAGTACTGCTGACGCAGACGCAACTCTTTGCCGTTTTCACTGGCGTCGTTGGGGTACAGCACCATGGTGATCTGCTCTGCCAGATTTTTACGCGCCACCGCCTCGGCATAGTCGCCCTGGTTAAATTCGCTTAAATCGAAATCATCGGTGGCTTCGGCTTTCCACAAACGCAGGGTGTTAACCCGCTGATTCCGGTAGCCGGGTATCGGCATATCGTAAGCCACCGCGAGCACATCCTGAGTATCTACCCAGGCAATATGTCGCCGGCCTTTTTTATCCAGATAGGTTTCGGTACGACCATAAAACGGTACATTCACATTATGGCTGTTAACCCGTACCTCCCACGGATTGCCCATGCGCAACCATTTATCCGGCATTTCCTGCTGATAACCATCCGCGATGCGTTGCATAAACATGCCGTACTCATAGCGGATCCCATAGCCTGTCGCGGCAATATCCATAGTCGCGCAACTGTCCATAAAACACGCAGCCAGGCGACCCAAGCCACCATTACCCAGGCCTGCGTCATGTTCCTGCTCCTGAATCTCTTCCAGATCGATAGCCAATTGATTAAGTGATTGGCGACATTCATCGGTCAGATCCAGACACAGCAACATATTGCCCAACGCTCTACCCATCAGAAACTCCAGTGACAAATAGGCCACCTGTTTCTTCTGATAACTCAGATCCTGGCGCCGGGTGCTACGCCAGTGCTCAAACAGCTGCTCTTTCACGCTCAAAGCCAACGCATAATACAAATCGCCCGGCACTTTCTCATCACGACTCAGCCAGTTACGAATATGGCGCTCAAAATTGGCGGCTAACGACTCACAGGGTTCACAATTGCCCTGGCGAATTGGCGCACTTTCGCTACTCATGACTCTCTCCGGAAAAATTAGCAGTCATTAACCACAGGCTGCGATCGATTAAGGTAATATGTCTGCCTGCGCTGACTTGGGCCAGCGGTGCAGGTTGGGTACTCAACAGCGTCTGCCATTGGGTTACCCCGGATAATTGTGGTAACTGGAAATTCCTTTCCCGGCTATCGGCATTAAGCATTAACAATAGCGCACCACGTTGGCCGTTGTTACGCAGATCGCCGCTCAACAGTAAACTCAGCGTGGCAGAATTTGCCGCGCCCCAATCCGACTTAGTCATCGGCTGGCCTTGCACGTTAAACCAGAACAAACCTGGGTCATTGGGGTTTTGTGGCGTGTGGATATAGCGGGAGTGACACAGCAACGGAAACGATTTACGTATTGCGATCAGGCGTTGTACAAAGCCATACAATTCTTCATCGCCGCTTTCCTGCCAGTTTAGCCATCCAAGCGGATTATCCTGACAGTAGGCATTGTTGTTACCCTGCTGAGAATTGAGCCGTTCATCACCGGCCAGCAGCATGGGCACCCCTTGGGAGAACAATAAGGTCGTCAACATATTGCGCACTTGTCGCCGCCGCACAGCGAGGATTGCCGGATCATCGGTGACCCCCTCTACCCCATAATTGGCACTGATGTTTTCACTATGGCCATCCTGATTATGCTCGCCATTGGCCTCGTTGTGGCGCGTTTCATAACTGACCAAATCCCACAGGGTAAATCCGTCATGGCTGCACACATAATTAATACTGGAGGCCGGCGGCCGGCCCGCGTGTTCGAAAATGTCACCAGAGCCGTGAAAGCGTCGCGCAAACTCGGCCAGCATCGCACTGTCTCCGCGCCAAAAACGCCGGATCACATCCCGGTACCTGTCATTCCATTCAGAAAAATTGACCGGAAAATTACCCAGCTGGTAACCGCCCGGGCCTATGTCCCATGGCTCGGCGATCAAAATCGCATCCTGCAGGTTAGGGTCCTGCAAGATGGCGTCGAATAATCCACTGCGCGGATCATAACCTGCCGACTCTCGCCCCAGACACACCGCCAAATCGAAACGGAAACCATCCACGCCCATTTCCTGATACCAGTAGCGCAGCGAGTCCATCACCATCTGCAGTACCCGTGGATGAGACAGATTCAGGGTGTTACCACATCCGGTGTCATTGATATAAAAGCGCCCATCATTGGGATGCAGTCGGTAATAGCTGGCGTTGTCGATGCCACGGAAACTGTAAGTTGGCCCCAGATGGTCCCCTTCAGCACTGTGGTTATACACCACATCCAGTATCACTTTGATGCCGCGGGCATGAAACGCATCGACCATATGGCGAAATTCACGGATATCGCCGTCGCTCAAGTACGCATTGTGCGGCGCAAAATAACCGATGCTGTTGTAACCCCAATAGTTCGTCAGCCCCTTGTCGTGCAAAAAGGCCTCGGTAAAAAACGCCTGTACCGGCAACAACTCAACGCAGTTAACGCCAAGATCGCACAAATAATCCAGCACCGGACGGCTGGCTAACCCGGCAAAGGTACCGCGCTGATGAGGCGGAATATCTTCCCGGTTAGCGGTCATGCCTTTCACATGGCACTCATAGATCACCAACTCCCGTAAGCTGGTTGTCGGTCTGGGTGGGCGAGGTTCGCGTCGATCAAGGGGTGCGCACACCACGCATTTGGGCATATGGGAGGCACTTGGCATGTCACACAGCAGGCGGTCATCGCCCTGCTCGCGGGGATAACCAAACAACGCAGGATGGTAATCCGGAGCACCGGTTAATTGTCGTGCATAAGGGTCGAGCAGCAATTTGGCCGGGTTGAATCTGTGTCCCAGTTGCGGCTGATAAGGTCCTTCCACCTCAAAGCCATAGCGTTGCCCTACCCCGATGCCTTCCACCAGCCCATGCCAGATCTGTCGGGTTCGCTGCGGCAGGGCGATGCGGGAAATTTGGTAGTCCTGCTCATCGAACAGCACCAGCCACACCTGCTGAGCATGGGCAGAAAACAGCGCGAAATTGACGCCGCCGGGTTGCAGCGTCGCGCCAAGTGGGTAGGGCTTGCCATCAGCGACTTGCATGCTCACACTCCGGTGCCAGTACCACACAACCCAACGGCGGTACGACCATCACCACGCTGTTAGCCATGCCCTGCCAATGATGAGGCTCGCTCTCCAGTGCCGTCCCGACGCCCTGATTGCTGCCACCATAAAAATGACTGTCACTATTGAGCACTTCACGATACGCGCCATTTAGCGGCACACCAACCCGGTAGCCATGGTGAGTTTGCGGAGTCATATTCACCACGAAAATAAGATGCTGCTGATACTCCTGGGCGTAACGGATAAACACGAAAATGCTCTGTTCGGCATTGTCACAATCCAGCCAGCCGAAACTGCCCGGGCTGTCATCCCGCTCGGTCAGGGCCGGATGCTGGCGATACAATCGGTTTAAATCAGCAATCCAGCGTTGCATGCCGGTATGATCGTCCTCACCGGTCAGATGCCAGTCGAGGCTTTGGTCATGGTTCCACTCGCGCCATTGGGCAAATTCATTGCCCATAAACAACAGCTTCTTACCCGGATGCCCCCACATCAGCCCATAGAAGGCACGTAATGTCGCCATTTTTTGCCAGCGATCACCGGGAATCTTATTGATCAGCGAGCCTTTACCATGCACCACCTCATCGTGACTGAGCGACAAAATAAATTGCTCGCTGAAACAGTACATCAGACTGAAGGTAATCTGGTGGTGATGAAACTTGCGATAGATAGGATCTTTTTGCAGGTAATTAAGGCTGTCATTCATCCAGCCCATATTCCATTTAAAGCCAAAACCCAGTCCGTTTTCATTGGTTGGGCGCGTCACACCCGGCCAGGCGGTGGATTCTTCGGCAATCATGCAGATGCCCGGTACCGAACAATACAAGCGCGCGTTCAGTTCACGCAGGAAGTGAATCGCCAGTAAGTTCTCGCGGCCCCCAAACTCATTGGGCAGCCACTGTCCGGGTTCGCGACTGTAGTCCAGATATAACATGGATGACACCGCGTCGATGCGTAATCCGTCGAAATGAAATTCTTCCAACCAGTAGCGGGCATTGCTGAACAGAAAACTTAATACTTCAGGACGCCCATAGTTGTAGATGAGTGTATTCCAGTCAGGGTGATAACCCAGCCTCGGATCTTCATGCTCATACAGGCAACTGCCATCGAAGCGCACCAGCCCATGTTCGTCGGTAGGAAAGTGTGCGGGAACCCAGTCCAGTAACACCCCTAGTCCGGCCTGATGGCAGGCATTAATAAAGTATTTGAGCTGATTAGCTTCACCTAGCCGGTAAGTAGGTGCATACAAACCTACCGGTTGATAGCCCCAAGAGCCGTCGAAGGGGTACTCACTGATAGGCATAAATTGTAAATGGGTGAAGCCCATCTCCAATGCATAAGGGATCAGCGTATCGGCCAATTCTGCGTAATTTAGATAGCGGTTACTGTCGCCGCGCCGCCAGGATGGCAGATGCACTTCATAAATTGACATCGCACTGACGTGCCAGGGCGTTGTGCGGCGTTGTGCCAGCCAATTGGCGTCTTGCCAATCGAATTGCTGTGGCGATGGCACAAGGGACGCATTATCCGGTGCCGGTTGCATGGCCTTAGCATAAGGATCGGCTTTGAGGCGCACCACGCCATCCTGACCCACAATGCGGAATTTGTAGTGGGCGCCGGGCGCGACGCCGGGAATAAATATTTCCCAGATCCCTGCCCCCGGATGAAAACGTAATCCATGCACCGAACCATTCCAGTGATTAAAATCCCCCAGCAGGGATACCTGACGGGCATTGGGTGCCCACACACCAAACCAAACCCCTTCGACACCATCTACTTCACGCCAGTTTGCGCCCAAAAACCGATAGGCCTGTTCCTGCTTGCCTTCTGCAAACAAATAAATATCTTCGCCGCTTAGCAGGCTACCGTACTGGTAGGGATCGTAAAGCGTGGTGCTTAACTGTGGATAATCGACCTGCAGTACATAGTGGAATCGTTTACGTCGTCTCGGCACAACTGCAGCAAACAGGCCGTTGCCATAGTCCTGCAAATTGACCAGAACCGTCTCGTCATTCCGTACACACACGCGTACTGCCAGTGCACCGGGTAAATAACAGCGCACTACCAATTTGCCGTTTACTTCATGCATGCCCAACACCGAGAACAAATCGGCATACTCGCCAACCGGAATCGTCGCCAGTTGTACCGGGCTAAATTCAGCCATCTCATTCATTTGACGGTCTCCCTGTGCGCGCTTGTTGCAACGTTTCCAGCATGTCATTTGCGAATGGATGCTGTTGTAATTGGGCCAGCGAGCAATCATCCCGCCGCCGCCAGTTCGGATATTCTTTCCAGGTACCGGGGATATTAACCGGCTCAATCTGTCCACTGAGATCACTTAGAGCCAAACTGAGCAGGGTTGCAGTACCTCCCGCCGATACGCGTGTTACCGCCAACAGTACCTCGCGACTATCTGCCTGCATACTTAACGCTATATTGCCGTGGTAAGCCAGCCAATCCAGCAATTGCTGCTTATGTTGCCGTCTCTCGCTGCGTGCCTTTTGCTGCTGTGCGGGCGGATCAAGGGTCAACTTTTCACGAATATCTAAATCCGCTTCCTGCCACCACGCAGACCAGGTGGGTACATCATGATTGGCCAGCATAAACTGACTGAAAACCTTCTGGGCTTCCGGGGCAAAAAAGCCATGGGCATCACGATTAAAATAGAATAACTGGTTGGAGAGGATCTGAGCATCGGCCAAACGTGTCGGCATTTCCGGTGGGACGACGCCAAGGTCTTCCCCTATCACCATCGCTTTAGCGCGCTGACTTTCGTGAGTCAAAATGGCTAATAGCGTATCCAGTGGATAATAAATGTAAGCGCCCTGCCCAAACGCCTTATCCAACGGGCTGCACCACAAGCGTAGCAGCGCCATGACATGATCAATACGTAATGCCCCACAGTGACGTAAGTTAGCCCTGACCAACCCGATAAAACCTTTAAAACCTTGCTGGCGCATGGCAATAGGATCCGGTGGTACCAGTCCCCAATCCTGCCCCTGCGGCGCAAAGGGATCCGGTGGCGCCCCCACGCTGCAATGATGCAAAAAGGCGGCAGGATTACGACTGACTTCACTGCTGCCGGGAATCGCCCCGACGGCTAAATCACGCACCAAGCCAATCGGCATGCCCTGTCCCTTGGCCAACGCCTGACAAGCGGCCAGTTGCTCATCGGCAACAAACTGACACCACGCAAAAAATCCGCTCCCGGCATCCTGCAAATAATCCGGGGCATGCTGCAATTCATAGGCACAAAATGCCTCCAGTGCTGCCCCTTCACGTTGTAAATAAGCCTGCCATTGCATATTCCGTTGTTCACTGGCCTGTTCCAGAAACTGCTGGTAAATCAAGCGCAGTGCCTGGTACTTTGCGCTAAATATCGCCGGATAATCCAGCCAGTTGCCATCACTTAATTGCGCGGATAAAGCGCTTAGCTCAGGGATATCTTTTGCCTCCTCGATGGACTCCGGGCGAATGTACAGGGGATTAATATAGCGACGGTCACTGGGACTATAAGGGCTTGGATAATCCGGTTTATCAATACTCAATGCGTGTAACGGGTTGAGCAAAATAAACCCGGCGCCTTTGCTGGCCAGCCATTGGGTGTATTCATACAAATCAATAAAATCACCGATCTGCCATTTACCTGAGGAGCGCAGCGCATACAGCTGCATAGACACGCCCCAATGCTTTTGCTGCGCATTGGCGGGTAAATAGGCGCGACCTTCAGACACCAGCAGGGTCGCGGTAAATTCACCCAGTTCACATTGCAGGCTCAGTTGGTAATAACCACTTACCAGTTGCAGAGCTTGTAGTGGCAGCCAATAACGCAAATAGCCTCGGTCAGCAATACGGTAATCCCCGGTGACCGACAACTCAACCGTGCTGGCCGCAAGGCCAGTGATAGTTTGCTGTTCTGAGATGAACTGCAGCTCAAATTGGTAGGCAATACCGGCAGGAAAATACACGGAAATACCGCAATTGTCGGTGACGCCATGGATAAAACCCGATATGGGCAAAGTCCATTGTCTGGCGTCCAATTCTTCAATTCGGCGGCTAACAAAGGGATCTTCGAGAACTTGTTGTGGGGTATTCACCCGATCACGGCACATGCTCTGCAATATACCCAGGCGGTCTTGCCAGCTGATGTGCACATGTTGCCCATCGCAGTCGATAAACTCTGCACCCACGCCCTGTAAATACAGCAGTTTATCCAATGACAAGATGGTACTCCTGTGGTGATCCCGGTGATTAACACTAGCAGCAGAGAGCGTGCCAGCCTAATGTAACAGCATCATGACACATTTTTTAACCCGTTCTTTAATACGATTTTGTTATTTAAAACAGATGCTTAGTTATTTCTGTTGAATTTGGGCGGAGCAATAAAAAAGGGCGCTGGCGCGCCCTTTCGATTGATGTATTTCACTATTTTGGTGCAGTGACTCAGGGCTGTGCAGCCAACAACGGCTGGTCATCCCTTAACATGGCTTCAATCGCCACAGGATCCACCGCCTGGCTAAAATAGTACCCTTGTACCATGGCACACTGATGCTTTTTAAAGAAGTTCAGTTGCTGCACATTCTCTACCCCTTCGGCAATCACTTGCAGGCCCAACTGACGTGCCAGCGCTAAAATCGCACTGACGATGGCGCTATCCACGTAATCCTTGCCGATATTGGTAACAAAGGTACGGTCAATTTTCAGGGTATTGATAGGCAGACGTTTCAAATAACTTAGTGAGGAATAACCGGTACCAAAATCATCCACCGCTAAATGCACGCCCAGCACCCGCAATTGCTCAAGTTTGCTGATGTTTTCTTCTACATCGCTCATGATGATCGACTCGGTCAACTCCAGCTCCAGACAGCGGGCCGGCAGGCCGGTGTGTAACAGCACATCGCGGACACTCTGCACAAAGTCAGCGCGGTTAAACTGATAAGCCGACACATTAACCGCCACCCGTTTGAAATCCAGGCCAGTCTCGAGCCAGTCGGCCGCCTGGCGACAAGCGGAGCGTAATACCCATTCGCCAATCGGAACGATCAGGCCGCTTTGTTCTGCCAGCGGAATAAAACGCGCGGGGGAAATCTGCCCTAACTCAGGATGTTGCCAGCGGCACAGTGCCTCCAGGCTGATTACCTTGCCTGTTTGCGTGTCCAGCTGTGGCTGGAACAATAGATATAACTGATCATCACTGAGGGCACTGCGCAGCGCCTGTTCGAGACTAAAATGATCCTGCTCATGGGGATGCAGTGCGCTGTCGTGCAAGGTGTACACATTGCCGCCGCTTTTCTTCGCCACATACATGGCTCGCTCGGCATTACGCAGCAGACTGTTAACATTATCTCCATGCAGCGGATAACAGGCGATACCGACGCTGGCCTGCAACACGATTTGCTGGCCCTGAATCTCCAGTGGTGCGGCAATTAGCTCCATACAGCGTTGTGCCACACGAATAGCATCGGCCTGATCTTCAATACCATCCAGGAACAGGGTGAATTCATCGCCGCCAACCCTTGCCAGATGCCGATCCTGACTGACGGCGCTACAGCCTTTTAACAGCACATCAGAGGCACGCAAGCCACTGGCCAGGCGATTACTTATTAGCTGTAACACCCGGTCGCCATCGTCATAGCTGAAGTGACTGTTAACCCGGTTGAAATTATCCAGATCAATCATCAACACGGCGCCACCATCAGGGTTGCGCGGGCGACGGCGTAAACTATTTTGAATTTGTTGCGCGTAATGTTGGCGCGACAATAAACCGGTTAACGGATCCCGTTCGGCCAGTTGGCGGGATTTACTCTGGGTAAGCAAATGGCGTAGGCGACGGGACACATCCAACGGCTCAACATGCCCACAAATAAAATCGGCGTTTTCCCCCACCAATGACTCCGGCCATGGTGCAATGGGATCTTCATTATTGAGCCACAGGATCGGTTGCCCCTGATACTGAGTGTTTGACTGTAACCAGTTCAGTGCTTTTTGACCGTCAACCACGCAGGCGTCATCCACCACAAATAGTGCGGCATCACGGCACAACTGAGTATCGGTAACACAGTGACCAAACGACAGACAGGCATCCCGCATGACGGTAATGACCGCTGCCTGTGCGGACAGAATTTGAATTACTGCAGAATCAGACATAGTGCACCTGCCCGTTGTTTAACAACGATACACTGCACAGCCGATGAGAACACATCTTGCTCAACAACATAGGCGACATTCTATTTATTATTATTGCCTTTAACCGGTGCCAATTCGTGCTGATTTTCTTGTTAAATCAGTGCATTAACACCAAACAGATATCCTTTTTATCACAATCACATCAGCTTGCAAGCGGATTATCCGCGGGGAACAGCCCCGGTCAGGCAACCGGGGCTCAGAAGATTAGAAGAATCCCAGTGGACTGGTGCTGTAACTGACCAGCAAGTTTTTAGTTTGCTGATAGTGGCCGAGCGCCAGTTTGTGAGTCTCGCGGCCAATGCCTGACTTCTTATAGCCACCAAATGCTGCGTGAGCCGGATAGGCATGGTAACAGTTAGTCCACACCCGGCCCGCATTAATGCTGCGGCCCATGCGATAAGCTAAGTTCATATCCCGCGTCCATACACCAGCCCCCAGGCCAAATTCGGTGTCGTTGGCAATCGCCAGCGCTTCAGCCTCATCCTTGAAAGTGGTAACGCCGACAACCGGGCCAAAGATTTCCTCCTGAAACACCCGCATATTATTGCTGCCGCGCATCAGTGTGGGTTGAATGTAATAGCCCTGCTGTAAGTCACCGCTTAACTGGCAGGCATCGCCGCCAATCAGCATTTCTACGCCTTCTTTTTTGCCTAAATCCAGGTAGCCCATAATCCGCTCATATTGCTCCAGCGAAGCCTGCGCGCCAACCTGGGTATCGGTATCCAGCGGATTGCCACGAACGATAGTCTTTGCCCGCTCAACCACCAGCTTAATAAAGTCGTCATAAATCGACTCCTGGATCAGCGCGCGGGACGGACAGGTACAGACTTCACCCTGATTGAAAAACGCCAGCACCAATCCTTCCACACATTTACTCAGGTAATCATCTTCATGCTGCATCACGTCAGCAAAGTAAACGTTTGGCGACTTGCCGCCCAACTCCACTGTGCTGGGGATCAATGAATCCGCTGCGCAGCGCAGAATATGCTGACCAACCGGGGTTGAGCCGGTAAAAGCAATTTTGGCAATACGTTTACTGGTGGCTAGTGCCTGACCGGCTTCTTCGCCGACACCGTTGACAATATTCACCACCCCTGCCGGCAGTAAATCGCCAATCAGTTCCATCAACACCAATATGGATGCAGGGGTTTGCTCAGCTGGCTTAAGCACCACGCAATTCCCTGCCGCTAAGGCCGGGCCCAGCTTCCACGCCGCCATCAAAATAGGGAAATTCCATGGAATGATCTGCCCCACCACGCCAAGCGGCTCGTGGATATGATAGGCCACCGTAGTGGCATCGATTTCCGCCATACTGCCTTCCTGAGCGCGGATGCACCCGGCAAAATAGCGGAAATGGTCGGCACTTAACGGGATATCCGCCGCCAGTGTCTCACGCACGGCTTTACCGTTGTCCCAGGTTTCTGCCACCGCCAGCATTTCCAGATTCTGTTCGATGCGATCGGCGATACGCAGCAAAATATTACTGCGCTCCTGCACCGAGGTATTGCCCCAGTCCGCCGCCGCGGCATGAGCCGCATCTAACGCCAGATCGATATCCGCCGCATCAGAGCGTGGCACCTGACAAAACACCTTGCCGTTAACCGGACTGACATTGTCCATATAGCGGCCATTGACCGGTGCAACCCATTTGCCACCGATGTAGTTCTGATATTGGGATTTAAACGACACTTTGGCATTTGCTTCACCCGGATTTGCGTAAATCATTGTTTTTCTCCTGATTAATTTTCGCGTTGTCGGGGAGCAGACTACGTCAGCACCGTTGAGTGCGCTTTGCTGTGCGTCTTAAGTTGTTTGCTGAGCGTCCACAATTTACATTTTCTTCACAATTTGCCAGCGCAGGCGAATGCTCATAAACTGGCCAAAATTCAAGTTGGAAACTCAGCATGGCAATGTCACACCTTGCGCTGATCAGCACCGCCGGACGTCCGGTTCGTCAGTTGGTGGAAAACCGTACCCTGTACGAGTCGCATAATGTGGATCTGGCGATTTATGATACCTACGAGCAGGCCCAGCGTGTGCGTCTGGATGCCGAGCAGGTGTTATATTGCGGCATGCTGACCGGCAAAAAAGTCCTGCATGGTAAAGGTGACTACCACAGTGCGTTTTTACCCAATGAATCATTCGTGATGTCGCCGGGCGATGTGGTGGAGATCGACTTTCCTGAGGCCACCGAACAAGCCCCGACTACCTGTTTAACTTTAGCGTTCAGCCCGCGGCAACTGACTCAAATGAGCGAACGTCTGGAGCAACAGGCTCCGCTGCTTGGCCAGCAGGATGTATGGCAGCACGCACCCAGTGACTATTTACACACCCGCCACTCACAGGCCACGCAAAACTTGCTGATGCGCATCGTCGAGGCATTCGTGCATGGTGACAATGATCGGGATCTTGTGCTGAATTTTGGTTTAAATGAATTATTACTGCGCATGATGCGCCATTATGGCGTAAACGCGTTACAAACCATGGCGCGGCAGAATCGCGAGCAGACGCCACTTACCGCGGTGCTGGCACATATTGAGGATAATCTGCATAACCCAATTGCCATCGACACCTTGTGCAAACTGGCCTGCATGAGTCGCAGCAAGTTGTATCAGCAATTTGCTAATCTGGCCGGCTGCAGCCCGATGGAATTTATTCAGCGCCGTCGTCTGGAACGCGCCCGCACGCTATTACAAAGCGGCCAGTCGGTGACACAAGCCTGCATGAATGCCGGATTCGTTAATCTGGCCCACTTTACCCGCCGTTTCCACCTACACTTTGGCGCTTGTCCCAGTCAGTTTTTGCTACGGGTAAACTGACCCTTAAGAAGTAGCATCCTGTATTGATTCACATCAAATGGGCACCCAACGTTATTGAGTGTGCCTTGATTTACAGATCTGGCTTGAAAAAGAGAATCCATTGCCCCAGAAACAATAAAACCTGCCGAAGCAGGTTTATAAAATCATTTTTCTGACCAAGAAAAAAAGATTTGGTACCAGAGGCCGGACTTGAACCGGCAAGGTGTCGCCACCGGCGGATTTTGAATCCGCTGACGGTGGCCCGAAGCCCGCATTCTAAGGGGCTTCACGACCGACCAATGGTAGATGTCTACCATTCTGTAGACTTTTTATTGTTGTTGGTGCGTCCAATGCGGGTCGGATAATACCGCCAAAAGCGCTTCCCTGACAATCATTTTTAGCGCCCGTTCCTGCTCAATGGTAAACGGTCTACCATTAAAAAACGGGTCGTTTGCTGCCGTCTGGGAATTCAAACCGAGCAGTTTATCAATATCTACTTTTCGCCACTGACGCGGTGAACGCGATCCCCTACGCTTTAACGTTTTGGGTAATTCACCACGCGCGATCATGTTTTCAATGCCGTGCGTACTTTTCCCAAACAATTTGCGTAAATCATCAATTGTATAAACTTGTTGTTCTGCGCTCATTTTTTGTACCCACCTAATCGCTGCAATTGTGTTTTTGGCACATATCGGGTGAATGTTTGGTCGTTTAAATATGGACGCCAGATTAAAAAAGCAGACGGTTTAGTGTTGCCTTTCTTTTCAAGGCCAGTGGCAGGATCAATAAAGTTGATTCGCCCAGGCGAAATAAAACGTATTTCACTGACCCGTTTAGGCCACCAGCGCACGTCAGGGGTAGCCGGAATTAGCATAACAATTGTTGCACCTAATTCACTTTCAATTAGCGCTTTTTCAGTCCACGGGCCAATATCGGAATATGGCGGGTTAATCCATATCCGCTTGGCACCAATATCGTTTACCCAACTTATGCTTAATGCGTCCACTTCTTTTGTCAGGTATTTATCTACCTTGTGGTTTTCATCGTTGGCTGCCGCGTCTAAATCAAAAAAGAATTCATCATTTGCAGCGTTAAATAACCATTGCGGGGTGCCGTATGAATCGCGCAATTCAAGCGCTGTGTTACTGCCTAAATAATCAGTCATTGTCTGTTCCTTGGTATAAAAATCCAATTAGTGATGCGGTAGGCGCAAACAGTTGATGCCCACGACGCACGACACGGATCGGGAATTGGTTTTGTTTGACTTGGTATTTCATTACACGCGGGGTCAGCCCGAAAAAATCACAAATATCTTTTTCGTTCAGCACGGGGCCATACTTAAAGTACAGCCCTACATAGGTCATTAGCTGTTCTTTGGCTACATGGTCTTTCAGCATATCGATCATGTTATTGATCGCTTGGTCATGCACTGCGAGCGTCATTGTTTAATCTCCTGCTGACAATTTGCGGGTATTTGGTGTTGGTTGTTATTTCGATTGATTGCACCCTGTAGCGGCCATACAAATTCAACAGTTCAACAGCGGTCGCTATGTCAGTAGGCATGATGCGTTCAGGAATTAGCGCATTCCAAAACTGCATGGCTTTGCGCTTGGCGAAATCATGGCCGTTAGGTGCCACAAACTCAGTTGCCACTTTGAAAATGCTATTCATGTAATCAATGCGTATGCACTGCGGGCTACCCTTTTTCTGGTACACACACGCTTCTATATGGCTGATAGCCGCAATTTGCGTGCTGTTTTCCGACGACATAATAGACACCTTGGCCGCTTGGTCATGGTGACTGACTTCGCGTTCCTTACGCGGGAAAATGTATTGGCAATTGGGACAAGTGGATAACTGAATTGCGCAGGCAAAGTCGCAATCGGGACATTGCTTGGTCGGCGTCTTACCAACCGTTGTGCTTTCACGCTGACTGAACACGCGGGGCGCATCGAAAGGCCCGTGCGTGAGAATGTTATCTGCGAAATCACATACGAGGGTATCTTGTTTGCCGTCAAACAACCTGACGCCACGACCACACATTTGTATATACAAACTTGTGGACTTGGTGCCACGCAACAGCGCAATCAGATCAACGTTTGGCGCATCAAAACCAGTAGTTAATACACCAACATTCACAATCGCACGGAAGCGACCGGCCTTAAATGATTCCAACAGTTCTTCACGCTGCCGCTTAGGGGTGGTGCCGTCCACGAATCGCGCGTCGATACCGCGTTCACACAATTCATTTGTCAGCGCAATGCCATGGTCAACGCTGGCAGCGAAGATCATCCATGATTTCCGGTCATGGCCGAGCGATACCAGTTCACGACAGGCAGCGACTACCAAGTGTGGCCGGTTAAACCGTTCTGCCATTTGTGATTGTTTGTAATCGCCGGTAAAGTTGCTTACGTCAACACCGGTCAAATCAATGCGAGTGTTAATTCCGCCCGTTGGCGTAACCAGGGGGGTGATATACCCGTCATTCAATAACTTTTTGACAGGAACTTCATAGGCTATACCGTCAAACAAGGCATTTTTTCCTTCCCACAGCAACCCACCTTGCATTCTGTAGGGGGTAGCACTGAAGCCAATCACTTTTAAACGCGGGTTAATTTGGCGCATATCGTTGATAAACTTCAGATACCGGCCCGTACCTTGTTTCGGTACAAGGTGGCATTCATCTATAAGCAGGGCATCCACGCGGCCAATTGCATTCGCCTTGGCATGAACGGACTGAATACCGGCAAACAAAACTTGGTTATCTGTTTCTTTGCGGCCAATCCCTGCACTATAAATACCCGCGTCGATCTCATTGTGCAGCGCAAGTAGCTTTTCAAAGTTTTGTTCAATCAGTTCTTTTTGATGGGTAATCATCATAAAGCGCGTGTCCGGCCATTTCTGCACGCAACGCTTTATGTATTCACCGATGATAAGCGACTTGCCGCCAGCGGTCGGCACGACCACCAGCGGATTATCACCGCGCTTACCAATAAAGTAATGATTGATTGCTGTCACCGCTTCATCTTGGTAATCGCGTAACTTCATATCGTGCGATCCCCCCGGACAACTTTATTCATTTTCATTGCGTGCCACGCGCCCAGGCACCCACCAGCACCAAGCGGGATTGCGATCCAAACCGTGTCTTGCACAATCAGGTGAACCGCTGTGACTTCACAAAAAGCGATAGCGAATGAATAAAGAGGTATGCGACGGTAATAGCCACGAATCACATTTATTTGCTGACCCGCACGCAGAAAAATAAACAGGTATGACACACATACAGCAACAAAGTAATTCATGCTGCCCCCTGCACGTCTTTAATTTCTGCATCAAAGGCCGCTTTGATTGCGACCAGTGAACCGGCATCAAGCAGCGATGGATTCACGCTGATAATCTTTGCCAATTCCCAACTCGTAAACCCGCCTGCGCGTGCGTTAGCAAAGTGATTACCTTGCCGTGTTTCATAAGTAATTGAGTTGGTTTCAACGTCGCTGCCAATTGGCGTTGCCACTTTCGCAAGTAGCGCTGGAATGATTAAATGATTGTCACAGCCTTTGGTTGTCTCATGCCCCAAGTCACCGATAATCGGATCACCGGCTTCATGCTGGCAGCGCCATGAACCATCATTAGCCGCCATGGCATACACACACGTCCGGCAACTAATGTTCAGTGTAAACTGTTCTTCCCAACAAACATCGCTGCGGTCGCAATACCGGCAAGAGAAATCTGATTTATTTTCCGTGATGCGTTCTGGCGGCTCATTCGCTGCAACCACGCGAATCATATTGTTTTCGTGGTACATGAAATCGGACTGGTTAAACCTGACAATTTCGCAATACAGCTCGTCATTGTCTTTGCAGACAGCCAGATAAATGCACCAGCCCAGTTTTGACCAGCCCATGTAAAGCTGCATCTGTGCGTAATGCAATGGCTTCACATCTGCCACCGATTGCGCGTCCACCAGCTTTTTAAATGACTTAGCATTAAATGTTTTAAATTCGCACAGGCCAATCGTGCCACGGGGTATAACATCAATATCGAATCCGGCCCGAAAGTAGCCGTCACAACTACCGCCTATGTGCTTGTTGTCAGGACAAACAAGCCGGAACTGATTACCGGCACGGTCAACGTTTTGCACGTCCAGTCCAATACTGCGCAAATCATCCACGAAAAACTGTTCTTCACGATGCCCCCGCGCGAACAGTCGCAGCATTCGTCCATCAAACACGACTTTGGACACATGCCGGAATGAATACCATTGTTTTCGCAGGCAGGGTTCACCGCCTTGTGATGCCCCGTGATGGGGCCGGAATGATTCATCGTTAGCAGCGTAGCGCCCGTAAATCAGATCGGTCAGTTTATTATTCATAATCTTTCCTCTTAGAAATCACATCGAGGAAATACTTTTGTGTAATGTGGAAGTCAGCTTGCGGTGTCAGTTTGCATCTGTACGGATCGTCAACGTGAATGTAATCCTTAGCCCTTGCCCACAGTAGAGAATGCACCACATTCGCCACCGTGAACGGATGAAAATTCTGGTTAATCCGCTTTGCAATATCCTCTTGCGTGTAACCCTCTTTAATTAACCGGCATATCGTGACCAGGATCTTAGGGTTGTTCATTAAACATTCTTCGCGGTGTGCGTACCGTACCAAGTAGTCGGCACGGCGTTCATCGGTCATAAAGACTTCATCGTTGGCGGGTTCATCGAACACCGCATCGTTAGCCGCTTCTATCTGCTCATACGCTTGGATAGCTTTCGTGACATTTACCGCAGGCGTCACTTTTGGCAAAAGGGCCAACTGCGCATTCAGTTGGTCTTGTGCATCATTGCTGGCTAGTTGATTCACCAGCTTATTCAGCGATTGTTGTAACTGTTTATTCTGTTGCTCAATGATTGATAAGCGCTGAAAAATCATTTCAGCGTAATTTGCCGTGTTGTTCATTTGTGGTTCCTCAAGACAAGGCCGGAGCGCTGATCCGGCCTGCCGTTTCAGTTAGTAATTACCGTAAGGGTTTTGATTCGCTGCCAGCCCCGCATCTGGTTGAGGTTGCATAGCCGGTTGTGCTGGCGTTGTACCGCCAACGTGGCCGGTATTGGGCATGGCTTTTAATTGGGCAATGTAGTTCGGGTAGTTTGTCTCTTTCTTCTTCAAGCCAATTCGTGCCATGAGCATTTGGCCTGACAATCGACTGTTGATCTGATCATCTGGAACAACCGTGCCAGCCAAACCAAGCGCCTGATACAGTTCAAACATGCGCGTTTGACCACCGGCCACCAATCCTTTGAAAGAGTCGTGATCGGCCATTTCGTGATTGGTCATAAAGCGTTCAGAGTAGCTACGCGCACCGCCGTCAGGCATCAACACGTCACATTCAAATTGCAGGTAGTCATACCAACGACCAGGATATTTGCTCATATCGCCGGTTTGGCCGCGTGTTGGTTCAGCTTTAGTGATGATTATTCGATATTCGCCCTCTGGAATAGCGCTGAACATTGCCTGTTTGGCGGCTTGCGGGTCGAATTTAGTTGGGTCAAAAAATGCCATGATTGTTATTCCTGTACTGATTTAGGTTGTTGTGGGATTTTTGATGCGATTGCCTGCATCAGAGCGTTAAAGTCGAGTGGGATTGGGCGCATATCTTCCATGCCGTAGCGGTTTTTGCTGCTGTACTTCTCAGTTGAGTAGCAGTGCAACAAGCGCTGACCGGTTTCAATGGCTTTGCCGCGCTGGCTGAATCCGTTATCTTCGGTGCGAATGCACACTTCTTTTTCAGCAAAGCCCACCAGATCACATTGCGAATGAATGAAATCCGCCAGCTTCTTGTTCACCTGAATGCCGTACAGGTCATAAGGGTCTTTGTCTGGTTTGTTAACGGTGGTCACATTGCTGTGCGCAATGATGATCACGCCCATGCCTTTAAGGTCACGTAGCTGGCGCAATTTGAGAATAAACTTGCTCATAATCTCAAGTGCCATGTTGAATCCCTTGCCATAGCCAAAGGCTTCAATGCTTTCGTGGTTGTACTTTTTGCACAGGTCTTGCCACAGCTTCTTTTCCAGCGAGGTGATCGAGTCAATCACCAGCCATTTGTAGCTGTGCTGCTGTGTCAGTAGCGCGTCGATGATATGGTCAACTTCGGCATAGCTTTGCGGAACCGGCGTCATAGTCACGTTAGGATTAGCCGCAAGCATTCCTAAACCATCTTCGATGGGGATAAATAAGTTGTTAGGGGCGCTCGCACCAAAGGTCGATTTACCGACCCCGCCGATCCCATGAATACACATGATCGGCATTTTCAGGTTAGACGACGACCCTTTGATAACTTGCGAAGCAAGATCAAACATAGTCAATCCTTAAAAGGCGTTTCCGCCTTATTGTTTTTCGATTAAATAACTGGGTTTTGAATAGGACGTTTCGATGTATCTCAAAGCCTGCTGATAGCGTTCAGGCGCGTTAATCGCCAAGCCATTCAGTTTGCGTGCGTCCAGTTTGGGTTCGTTCTTCACGACTTCTGGGGCCACGCGGCTTAATTCGGCAGCATCGAGGATTTTGCGTGTAGCATTTTGGCGTACAGTCACTTTGTACTTACCAGTATCAGCTTTCACGGAACTGGAATTTGCATCCAGTGAACCAGCGCCTGACGCTTCCAACGCGACAAGCAATTCGCGCTGTAGTTGGGACTTCATATCATTAAGCGTGGCTATCTGTTGGGACAGGGATAGAATGGAATCGGATAGATAATCTATCGAACCGTATAACATTTCGGGATGGTCGCGGTTCACGGCAACGTTTTTAACTTGCGCGTTAACAACAACCTGATCTAAGATCGACACGATCAGGAACTCCTATCAATTACAACCACGGTTGGCAGACCGGTAGTTGATATTCTGATTAATACTTGTCCAGCTTTGCTGGTGTGATGGGCCGATAGGTAAAACTATCGGCCTTTTCTTTTGGCCGCATGGCAGTGCAGCCGACCGACGTTCATGCTGAAAAACATCAAATCAACAAGAAATCAACATCAGTGAAGAATTAGATTAAGATCGTAAAAATATGATTGCAATAGTTTTTTTTGGGGGGAAGAAAACGGGCGCTTCACCAGAACGGTGAAACGCTAAACAGGCTGCGGGGTGCAGCTTTTTTTAAATAGCTGATTCGACTACTACGTCATTCGCTACCTTGTATTGTTTATCATTCATGCACATTACCGGCTTACCTTTGAGGTAACTCAGCGTGACCGACTGGGGCCGCGTTGCCAGATAATCCGTCTTAAACTCGTCAGATAACGCCACCAGCACCATTTGGCGTTGGTCGTTTTCAGTCATATACCAAAAGTCTTTTGGCTTAACCTTTCGGCTATTGCGAAACAGCGCGTCAAAGTTGTCAGCAACAATTGCGTCAACAGTGCCACTGCTAATCGTACCGTCCAGAAAACAGGTAATGATCTTGGCTTCCTGCTTTCCCTCGGCCATTAAGTAGAAATTACTTAGCGCCTGCTTTAGCGTGCTATCAATCGAAAACGACACCAACGACTTAGCGTTCATAAACTGCGCAGTGTACTTACTCAACGCGGAAAACTTTTTCACCATAAAGGTGACATTCTGCTCCGCTAAGGCTTCGTGGACTGACTTCAAATAATCTTCAATGCCACCACCACTAACCGCTTTGCTCGATGCTTGCGGCTTATCCAGCCAGCGTTCAGGCAAGTTAAAACCACGCTCAATATTGCGCGCAAGCGCAGAGCCGATCCCGACCTTGGCATCTTCTTTCAGAAACGCAGACGTTTGCGAAAGCGACCGGTCAATCGTGGCAGCGAAGTTTTTGTAAACGCCGTCGCATTTTTCTGCCAGCAATAACCTGGCATTTTTGTGACGCACATTTTTTATGTCTAAAACCATGCTCGTTGGTTCACCTTTTAAGATTCAATCCTTTGAAATCAGCAAGTTATATAGCGTTGGTGACTATTTATCGTCAATCCTAGCAAGATATTTAGTCGTTACGCAAACACAATTTATGCACATAGATGAATAAATTTGCATATCTTCCCGCGCATTATTCAACAGTAGTACACAATATCAACAAAAAAGTTATTGATTTTGTTGATAGTGTGTATTTAGTATCTATTGCAGGGTAAATCAAATGACAAAGGGAACAGTTAATGAAAGTGTCGGTGACGCCACGCGAATTCTACAGGTCGCTGGAACATGATAAAAAGCTGCAACTGGCTGCACGTCTGGGAGTTAGCTATACGCGCCTGTCCGGTGGATATTTCGCTAAACGCATCGAAAAACGTCCGACACTCAGCCGCCCACGATTAGCCGAAGTGCAGGCCGCACTTAATGAACTGGGTGGCAACTTTTCCCTGAATGACATTGTTGATCACTTTTTCATTAAAGAATGATTATGTAGCCCTGACTTATGACCACATCATCATTCTTCGATCCGATTGCCTACGCCAATCGCAAGCAGTCTACCCCCGTCGAATCGCCGCGCGAGTCGTTTCTTAGCCTGTTAAAAGACAATGGCTTTGACATAGACCATGTTGAAATCACCGGCCTTACAGACGTAAAGCGTTGCTATTGCACAGAACACCGCAAAGACACGCCGCTTTGGTATTCGTATGAAGAAGATCGGGAATTTGGCTACGGAGCCTGGGGGGATTGGCGCGAGGGTGTCACCCATACCTTTTCACAAAAAGAGGGGGGTTCACCACTCTCTGCGCAAGAAAAAGCTGACATTAAAGTTAAACTGGATGCACAAAAAGCAATCCGTGAAGCGGCCCAAGCCAAAGCCCAAAAAGACGCCGCCGATAGTGCACGGCAACTGTTTGAATCCCTGCCCTCACCTATAAATACTGATGCCTTGCCCTATTTGGTTAAAAAAGGGGTTGGCGCGTATGGCATCCGAGTTGATGCCAAAGGCAATATTGTTATGCCGCTGCACGATTTTGACGGCAACCTTTGTTCACTAGAGTTTATCGCACCATCTGGGCAAAAGTGGGTTCACACTGACGGGCAGGTCAAAGGCGCATATCACTTAATAGGCCGCATTGACCACACTACCCGTCTTGTCTATGCCGCCGAGGGTTACTCTACTGCTGCCAGCGTACATGAAGCCACGCGGGTTCCTGTCATGGTTTGCCGAAACGCCAATAACCTTTATGAAATCGTCAAAGGTATGTTGCCAAAGCTGACCGCAACAGGCATTGCTTTAGTGGTGGCCGCTGACAATGATCACGAAAAAGAAGCACAAGGCAAAAAGAATGCTGGCATCGAAGTGGCAAAACGTATTCTGGATGATTTTAACGTCCCTTACTTTGCCCCACCTGTCGAAGCAGGCGTAACCGATTTCAACGACTTGCGCGACCACAACCGCATTCGTAAAGCATTGAATTTTACTGACGGTCATTTTGATCCGTACCCATCCTTGGAAGTTACCCAGTTTGAATATGACAAACCGCCGGTCAAGCCAAGCTGGCTTATCAAAGGTGTCTTACCGTTTGAACGAATTGGTCTGATTTTCGGTGCGCCTGGGGATTTCAAATCGTTTGTCACGCTGGATATGCTTTGCCACATGGCAAACGGCATGGACTGGCACGGCCATCGCGTTTCAAGACCAATCCGCACACTGTACGTCTGCGGTGAGGGCCAATCAGGCGTACACAAGCGTTTGCGCGCGTGGTGTAAGCACCATGGCCGCAAAGGCACAACGATCTATACCACCAATGAGCCGGTGCCATTTCTCGACCTGCAAGCTATCAATGCCCTTATGGACAAAGCAATTGCCAGCATGGACGAAGCACCAGAAGTCATTGTGCTAGATACGCTCAACCGTAACTTTGGTGACGGTGATGAAAACTCCACCAGCGATATGACCCGCTTCATTGACAATCTGAAATACGTCTACAGCAAATACAATTGCATGGTGATTCCGGTACACCACAGCGGCAACAGCGAATCAGACCGCGCCCGTGGTTCGTCAGCACTCAAAGGTGCCGTTGATGTTGAATTCAAAGTGTTCGTCGAAAACAAAGCGGAAATGGAGCGTGACCCGACGCTGCAACCGGTGATCAAGGTAGTTAATACCAAAATGAAAGACGGCGAACCTATGCAACCGATGTTATTCCATCGTCAAGTAGTGACCGTGGGCGAAGATGAGGACGGCGATCCGCAAACGTCTGTTGTGCTGGTGCCGTCTGAACCGGTGAAGTCAAAAGACTGGATTGCAGAAATTAACAAGGGCAAAACCATGGAAGCCCAGATTCTGATCGCATTCGATAACCTGTTAGCACAGCAATTTGCTGCATCCAGATTCTGCCCACCCATCGTTGAATCGACTGAACTAAACAACCTCTTGTACCGATTCAACCCAGAAGCAAACGAAAACACGTTGCGCAAGAACATTAACCGGTCGATTGGAAAGTTAACCGCTGAAAACGTGATTAAAAAAATGGGGCGCAACCGGCACACCAAGTACCAGATTATTAACAATGATGTCGTGGTTTGGTTAAGACGGCATAACACTAAAAAAGACAACAAGGAGTAACGCCAATGACAATGAAGTATGAAAACAAAATCAATCTACACCGCGCGGTTAAAGAAATTGAATCTTTATTGGCACATGAACTGGGCCTATCGGACGCTAGTTTTTCGTTGGTTATTGGCGCTGCGACGGAAGAAGGTTCAGATCAAAAGGACACGTTGTTGTCACTGTCTAACGCTGGCGGTCGCGGTGACACGCTTATGCTGCTAATGGCTGGCGTGGCTGCTATGTCTGGTGCGGGTGCGTTTGAATCGGTGCATGAGGAATCAGACGTGGAAATCGACGATAACGTGGTTCCGTTTACAGGTGGTATGCACTAATGGAACGGTGCATCGAGTGTGGCAGCAAGCACGCTGACTATCTACCACACGATATTACAAATATGTACTACCACCTGAAATTTTACGAAACGCATCGACGCGCTTTGCAGTGGATTGATGCGTTCAGACACTGTGACCAGGGCATCTTTGATGACATTCAAAACGGGCTTTATGGGAAAGGTATCAATTTGTACGACCCCATACCGCTGAATGCTGAATTGCCGGATCATAGCGCCCATTAAATTGAGGGGTTAACTAGGTAAAAACATGAGTAACGAACATACCTTTATGCCAGATCCATTGCTAACTTTAATCGACGGAGCAATCGAGCAATTAAACAAGTCTATGCAACGCTCAGAACAATATCTGGATGAAGCGAAAAAGCTGTTCACCGAGGGTTATTGCGATAAGGAATTGCGTCTTGCTGCCTATCTTATGGAACAAGGCTACGAGGACTTGCGCAAAGTTAATGGCATGTGGTGCGGCACCATGCGAATGCTATTTACTCACGGCGTTTTTATCGATCTAGACCATACAGGCCAACGCGGTCGAATTTGTTTTGTTTCAAAAGCCTTTGCTTCGTTATTTCTCAAAGAGTGGGACGGCAAGACCTTACCCGCTGTTGGGGAAGATGGATGCACGGCAATTAAAGTAACACTACCTAACCATAAATAGAGGGACTTAACACCATGAACAACAAGATTCAAATTAAACTATCAATCGTCAATTCAGCGTCAAACGGTCGCTGCATTCAAGTGCAAGCTGTCGAGTCTTTGAAAAAAGGCACCAAGATGCACCGGTCACGTCAAATCAGTCTGGATAAAGTACCCGACCTGAAAAAAGCGTGGGCCATAGTAAATGGTTTCAACACAGAACTAGCCAAAGATTTTAACGTGGAGCCAGCGCAGCTACCGCCTACAATGGAAGATTTTTTGAAAATGCGTGGGCGCATGGATCTAATCGGCGGTGAGCGCACCACTTATGTTGGCTCACAAGCTGCCAACAAAGAAAGGGTTGGCTCTAGTGCGGCGGCTAACTACATCAACGATATGGCAAAGCTACGTGTAGCGATTAAATCAGCAATTGCTTTCCATGGTTTTGAACAGGTTATCGAGAATCTTCAACGTGGTTTGGACTACGCCAACGAGATCACCAAAGAAGAACGCGAGAAAGAAGCGAACAAGAATGCAATCTTGATGAAAACGGCCCGTGACATTTATACTTCTCGCCAACAAGGTGTTAGTATTCCACACATGGGCGCTGAAATTGAAAAGTTTGTAAAGATGGTTCAGGCCGAGGAAGAAAACAAAGCAATCATGAAAAGCAAAAGCCGTCCGTTGTATCGTTTGAATGGTACAGATTGGGATGGTGAGGGTAACGCGCCTGCTTCATTTAAGAAGTTTCTACGCGACTCAGGACAAGACCTAGAGGCATTGCGCGTTATGTAATCGAGGGGGGGACACATGCCCAAAATAGCATTTAGCGAGAGTGAAGTTAGCCGGGTGTTACTACCCAAACTGGCAAAAAAAGTGGTGTATACCTTTGATAATTTCGCAGGTCTGCAACTGCAATTGAGCCGAAAAGCTGACGGCAATGTGTCCCGCCATTTTCAACTGCGGTATCAGCGTCCCGTTTCCAGTGGGCGCAATGTTATTCGCATAGGCCAATACCCTGATCTGCCGTTGTCTGAAATCGAACAACGCTACAAGTCATTCATCAACCAGCTTAAAAGCGGGGTTGATCCACAAGTCGAGCAATTAGAACAGCGCCTGATTGCAAGCCGCGTCACCAATATGGCATTACTGAAAAGCAGTAAGAACAGCCTATTCAGCGTATTTGAACGGTTTAAGGATGATTGGCAAAACGCCGGTCGCAATCCTGACACACTAGCAGACTACAGCGCAGCACTGACTAACCATGTATTCCCTGTTTATGGCACCCATCCTATCAACCTGATTACACCGGTCATGTGGGATAACCTGATCATGGATATTGCCAATAATCAGAAGAAAAAGGGCGCAGCGCTTAATGCCCATAAAGCGGGGCGCGTGGTGTTCAGTTACGCAGTGGAACTAAACATTATCAACGCCAATCCGGCATTCGGTCGCAAAAAAGTATTAAACGAAGTGCGGTTACACCCCACCAAGCACTATCTTGGCTCGACGCAACTGCATACCTTTCTGAACGAACTTCATCAGCAAGACAGGCTCAAGCCATGGGTGAAAGTATTGGCCGAAGTTATGTTACGGGTTGGCGTGCGCTCTGACGAATGGACGCGCGTGCAAATGCAACATATCAATTGGCAAATGATGCGAATAGAACATCCTGCCGCGTGCATGAAAAACAAAGAACCGGCTTGGACGCATTTACCGCAGAATGTGGTCGAACTGCTGTTAATCCATATTCAGCGGATAAAAGAGCAGGTCGGCAAACTCACACCGGATATGTATCTGTTTTTCGATGTAGACCCTTACACGCCGTTGCCGCTACGTGGCAGCTTGACCGCAAAAGAGTTTCAAAAGGCGCATGGGTGGATGCACTTCACAGCTAAAATGTTCCGTAAAACTATCGCCACGCATTTGCAGAACCAGGGGGCAAGCAAAGAGGTGACAGACGCCATTTTGAATCACAAACTGGCGGTAGGCGTGAACCAAAGTTATCAGTTTGGGACGCTCTACCACCTGAAAAAAGAGTGGATCGAGAAATGGCAGGAACTGTTAGCCGCCGTAGAGCGCGACCCGCGCGCACTGGTGCCAGCTAACGAATCCCAACTTGATACCGGTTTGCTTAGTAAAGTCGCGGGACTATTCGATTAGTCCTGCTTTTCATCCTTACCAAAGTATTGACGGCGATCTCTGCGCCACTCCTGTTTCTTCTGCAAGCGAATACCATCAACAGTTTGTTGTTCATAAGCCTGCTGTGCCTTTAGGCTGTTAGTAATAGACGATGTAATGATTTTCATATCTGGGTTATCACGGTTAAAGCGGTCAATCAGAGTCAGGGTGCCGTCCGACACAACATCATTACGACGCATTTCAAACTTCGCTAAATCCATCAACAAGGCCCGACGCTTTTCACGGTATTTGTTTTCTTTAAACTGAATCGACCGGCGTTCATACACATCGCGCATACGTTCAGTATTAAAGCCGCCAGCTTCGACCATCAGTGAAAGAATACCGGTGAAATCCTGAAACTCGTCTGCGGGAATAACCATGTTGCCAGCGCGAGTCGTCTGCCCATACACACCATGGCGGATTGGCTTAAACAAATCGCCAGCGCCGTTTGGCAGGAATTTTTCTACCCCTTTCATTGCCAATTCAGGATCGCCACCTTTATACCAAATGGCTTCGTGTAACATAGAGCCACCCTCAACGATATTGCCAAAGATATTGGTCAGTGGTGTCAGGCTGGCAAGCTGCTTGGCGATTCGCTCAAATGCGGTATCTTCTGGGTCAGTCTCTGCACGCCAAAGCATCGAATCCAGCCCGACGCGACTTGCCATATCTATGCCGAGTGTCGCGTTAATAATGCCTTTGCGTAGTGCCACGCTGGTTTTATCCGCAAAGTAATCATTCATGCCCAGTTCTTTAGCCACTGTCATGATCAATTCATCCACAAAACGCACATAGTTGTCTGGATCATCATCATCATCCAGAGCATCGTACAGGCCGAATAATAGTTCAAAGAACATACCGACCAACGGGATGCCAAACACCCCCGCGCCAAGCGCGTGCATACCAATAAATCCAATCAGGAATTTTTTAGCTTGCTCATCCCCTCTACGCGCGCGCATGGTATTTTTCACCATCAAACTAATCATGTTCACCGAGTAGGTTTTAAACATGAAGATAAGTTTGCTGTAATCCCCGCGCGTCCACATGCCACGGTTATGAGCCGCATAATTGAACTGTGTGCTATCAATCGCTTTGGCAGCAATTTTATACAAGCGTTCTTCTGACACTCTGGGGTTGCGCGCCAGTTCTAATCGAATAGTCATTAACGCGGTTACTTGGCGGTTTAACACTTCGGCGTTGTGGAACATCGAACCCCACGCACGCAAAATGGCTTGCCCACGCTGGCGGTTGTGCCATGTGTAATCCTTGGTGTCTGTGTCGGCTGTCTGCCCGATGGTCAGTGATTGGGTTACGTCAATTTTGCCCCGATCCTGCAATAGCTTGATCATCTTCACTTCCATTTCTGACAGGTTCTTATTGTTGTTGGTCACATCAATAATCGAGTCAACCTGCGACACCGTTTTCCATATCCGCTTCACACCTTTGCCTTGTGCCAAATTCAGGCTAGACCCCAGTGCGTCAGCGTAGGCTTTAAACATGGCATTTTTGGTATTGCGGTAGCCATAGATAGAACCCAGATACGGCACGGAAACCAACGGCACTTGGGTCATGTTCACAGTGGCAGCGGCCACACTGCCACCTAGCAGGTAGTGGAAACCAAACCCACTTAGCCACGCAGAGATCGCAGAGCCATTAGGGTTCATTGTCTTATCATGACGTTCTTGCACAGAGTCAGCTACTTGCTGCAACAGAATATTATCGCGGCCAGTCACATCATCAGCCAACTTGCGCATGTTAATGATCTCCGCTTCCAGTTTGTGTTGGTACTGGATTTTGGCGGCACGTTGTACGCTATGGTAAATCGTGTGCGCGTAGGCACGGCGCTGGTCAGCGCTGGCACCTTTGACGCGGTTACGGTGTATAAAGTGTTTAGCCGCTGACGCTTCCGGCAATGAATCCAACATCACCTGATAAATCTGGTCGATAAGCGCATTCTTCGCGGCCCCATCTGACAGTTTTTCAAACAGCGTTTCCATTTCATTGAATTCATACACCAGTCCACCGCTATGCTCCGGTAACTGCCCCAAGCGCGCACGGGAATTTATGCTTTCCACTGCCCCCAGGATTTCTTTACCGCTTTGCCATACTGACGTTTGGCCGCTGGATTTTACTTTCGCTTCAACTTTGTATGATGAATTCCACCCCTCTTTTTCCATGGCCTTTACTTCGGCTTCGGCTTCTTCCAGTGTTTCGTGGCGCGTCACCATAAAGTCACGGCCCTTATCCTTGGTCGAAGTCACAATGTAATTGCCGGTACGGAAAAGCGGGAAGTAATCACCGTATTGCACCGCTTTTTCAAACTGAAGTTTCACCTTATCAATCAGTGCGGTTTTATGTTTGTTGTCACCCTCTAATTCAGTAATGCGTTTAATCAGGTATTCTTTCGTCTTATTCCACATCACTTTGTAGTGTTCACGCACATCAAGGTAAAGCTGCTGCGCTTGCGGTGAATTCTTGGCAAGTGTTTTCCACTCTTTATGCAAATCCCTGTAGACCCGTTTCAGGTCAATCAGTTTCTGTTCAAGATCGCCCTTATATTCACGTTGACCCAAGCTGCCCCCTTTCGGGTGGGCCTGCATATCCAGTTCAATTTGTGCGATCCGTGCCTTTAGCGACTGAACGATTTTCTGATCAACAAATGCAACATCCGGTGACAACTGGCTCATAGTCGCGTTTAGCATAATATGAGACATACGGCGTTCTTCATCGGGATTGGTTTTTTGCAGGTCAGCCCAACGTTCTTCTACGTGCTTTTCGGCATACTGCAATGCCTTGGCTTTGTATGCCGCATAGGCTTCTGTCAGGTCGTAATAACGTTGCAATGCACCGTTAGTCATGTGGTCGTATAGATCCGCCATTTCAGAAAGCGGTAATACTTTGAGTACCTTTTCACGCCCGTATTTATCCATCAGCTTTTTAAAGTAGGATTTCACTTCGCTACTTAGACGGGACAAATGATTAGAGCGTTTGCGGCCACCCTTGGACTGCTCTGATGGGTTTTCGTTAAGATCATAATGCGCGCTGCCGCCACTACTCTTACTCGTTAAGGCGATATAGTTTTCAATCATAGCCAAGTTATCTGGGTCGTTAGCCATGGCATCCAGCAAGTCATTCGCACCAACAAGCGCGGCGTCCAGCCATGATGGATGCGTACCCTCTAAGCTGAACAACATTCGTTTCACCCAGTCTTTAAACCGCTGCAACAGCGTCCGGCCTTTGTATTTCTTTTGCGCCATAAGGTGTTGCAGATTAGGGTCGGTCAGCGCCCTGACAAATAACTCGTCTGGAGTGTTTAAAGCCTCTTTTAGCCAGATTGGCTTATCTTTGACGGTTCCAAACGCTAGGCTAAATTCCCGCCACAAATTCGTAAACTGTTGCAGCGCTGCCGCCGCTTTAGGATCTCCCTGGCCTAACTTGCCAAAATTTTCAGGGTACGCGGCAACTGAAAGTTTCGCATATCGTGAAAGAACAACAGTGTGCAGCGCTTCATGCAAGAACGTGCCATAACTCAACCCTCTTAGCTGTGTCCCGTCATTCAGCTTGGCATTAAAAAGGCGCATACGAATTTCACCATCTTTAATGTCTACTGCGCCATTCGCATTCCAGTGACCATCATCATCAATAATCACGTTTGCGTTACTTTTTGATGTGACTAATGAATTAAGTTTTTGCACTAACGCTTTTATTTCTGGTGGGGCTAATTTTATGAGCGCTTGTAAGGCGGGTTTTAATTTCCCTTCACCACGCAAAATCGCTTCCACTTCTTTAGGTAATTTGGCGTGCAGCGCGTCAACAGATAGCGGTGTTACTTCGCCTGTTTTTGTATTATCAGCCGGTATTAACGCTTTTGAACCAACCCCCGCCCCGATTAAGCCAGTCGATATTAGTGATAATCGACCAATCATCCCCAGTATTTCGCGGCGTTGATGGTCTACTTCCTCATTCTTATCCCAGAATAGGTTTTCGGTATTCCAATCATCCCCGCGCGCTTCAATACCGTTAATACGGGCAAATTCTTCGAGCGCACTGCCAGTCAACGCAAACGGGGTTTGCTCTTGGAACAAATCAAAGATTTTGGTGGCCTGTTCTTCGGTCACTTCAATTGATACGGCTTTCTGTCCGTTACGCCACGCTACTTCCCGTCCGAGAATGGCGCTCACTTCTTCCGACGCATAGCGCTTACGCAATGCCGCGTTACTAACTGGCACCACCATGACCAACTGTGTGCTACCGCTTTTTTCAACCCGTGCAAAGCCGAAGTTATCAGCGTTGCGAATACCAAAGGAACGTAAGGTCGCGTCTTTAGTTTCGTTCAGATAACGGAACATGCTAGGCGCATCGGTGACGTACAACTTATCTTTGATGCCATTAGCGGGGTCAAAGTCTTTTGGCAGCAAAATGCCAGTCTCGTTCTGTCCCTTTTGGGTGGTGAAGTTAATTACCTTGCCACCGTCGATTTTAGAGAATGCTTTGATCAGGTTGCCGGTCAGAATGTAACGCTGACCCCGTTGCGGCTTCATGTGTTCAGTATCAAAAATATTTCGCAAGCCCTCTGGCGGTACGTGGTTCATATCCACCACTTTGAACGTGCCGCTGCCTGTCATAACTTGGCTTGCGTTAATGTTCACATGGCGCAGAGGGTGTGCCAGTGCCAGTTTGATTTTGAATTTACCAGGGGCATACGGATTGCCTTTGCCGTCATTGGAATGCTTAATATCCGTAACCATCCCATGTACCATTTCACCGTCGATTTCCAGCTTAATCGCAGAGCCAAGGCGCAAACGGTTATGTAACAGGTGTTTTAGTTCCTGTGCGGCATTCATTTCTTTAGCCTTGCGCGCTTCGATTTCCCGTAAGGCGTCCTGTAATTCCTTAATTTTCTTATCCGGCTGCCCGTGTGCGCGTTCAATCGCCTTAGTCGCATCAGCAATGCGCTGTGCATAGCGCTCGTAGATATAGGTTTGGAATGCGTTGGCAAAACTATCAAACAGTTCAGCCCCTGCTATCCTATCCAGTGACGAGCGAAGCTGCTGCATTTCTTCACCGGACATTGGCTTACCCTGTGTTTTCACATCGGCATTGTTTAGCTTTATGTCACGGTCAAAGGCATTGGTGTTATCCCCTTCTTCCAGTATCTGTTGCTCATCAATCGTTGCATCCAGATCCATTTCAGTTGTTTCCAACTGGAAGTTGCCGGTTTGTTTTAACTGCGCCACATATTCTTCATACATGGGTTCCACTGCGGCAAATAATTCTTCCTGTTCTTCTGTAGGCAATACCGCCATCTTGCCCGTAATGTATCGGGCCAATTCTTCCCGTTCATTCAGTCCAGTGGCACTTAACCCCAACTTAATCAAAATATCTGGGTTTTCGGATAGGTACATACGCATGATTTCATCACCGTAATGGTTGAGCATATCCAACCCATCCACAGAGGTTGCAGAATCGGTATTAGCACTGGTGTTCGCATTCAGGGAACGGCTTTTGCCGCGCAGTACCGCAGCGGGACGCTTTTCACTGGGTAAGTCCAGCCACAATAATTCGTAACTGGGTAACACCACCTGTCCGGTACGGTTGATCCGTCCAAGCATCTGCATGAATACGTTAATATCAAGCGACGGTTGCGCCACAATCATGTGGCGGGGGTTTTTGTTGGTAACGGATTCTTTTTCTGACGCATGAATCGACAAACCGGTGGAGCCAGCACGGTTAAGAATGAGTACACCAATCTTACCTTTGTTAAAGTCGTCCACGATTTCACGGCGCGGCTTATCACCATATACGTTGGCCTTGGTGTTAAACACCATTTTGTCTAAATCCAACACATTAGTCCGGCCAGTTAATTCACCACTGGAAATACCGGCGTCAGTTAGGCGTTTACGGATATAATCAATAGGCGAAACCGGCAGTGCATCAAAGTCTGTTGCGGCCACCATATCCCTGATCTTTTCAACATGAACCTGCAAGTGATAAGGCAGGTCGTCAACGTGATAGTAGATTTTTTCTGTATCGCCGTTAGGTTTTCTTTCCGTCACTGACATAGTTGAACGCAGCGCGTGTTCAAACAACGTTGAAAAGCTGTAGCCCTCAATACTTTCGCCCGATGAAATCATGTTGTCGTCCATGTACGCTTTCATTATTGACTCCATCGTGGAGTCAAGCGCAATAACCGGTGAATAGGGTTTACCGCTTTTCGGGTCAATTGTGTTAACCATATCAATTGCGCGCTGTGCCACGGTTTCCGCTTTAATTGCCATGGTCAGGTTGCGGATATAATTATGCACCACCGACGCAAAACTATAGGGGTTTAGCTGTTCAATGTTGCTGGTGCCGATGAGTTGTGCGCCTGCCTTAATCTTGTCATTTTCGTCTTTGATAAAATCCTTAAACTTATTAGAAAAGGCAATCAGTTCTTGCAGGATTCTGGCTGAACTGTCGTACAGCTTGACGTGCGTATCGCGGTTTTTCTTATCAAAGCGATCTTCAATCGTGATCCCCTCGAAAGAACGTTCACGGCGCAATAATTCGCCGGATTCGGTAAGCATGGCCGCCAACAGGGTTTGCATCTGGATGCCACCTGCTGACAACGCATCTTGCAATTCCTGAATTGAGTTAGCCGCATCCCCTAACGAAGTACGGAAATACAAGCCCAGGTTATCGGGGCGTTTGGCAAACGTAGCCGACAAGTAGGTAATGCCTTTGGCATCCCGCACTACCTGTCTGAAATAATTGCCGGTTTCAGACGATTCGCCTGACGCTTCATGCGCTTCATCCAAAATTAAAAAGGCATTCTCCATCACGCCAAGCAATGCCCCTTTACGTGCCGACTGCATTGCAAACTGGGAGTAGGTAGCCATGATCATATTGAATGGGAAAGCACTGCTGCCAATTTCAGCCTGACCTGCATTCATACGTTTCAGGTAGGTTTGATGTTCTTTCTGTTTCGGTGATTCTTGGTGTGTAACCGTCTTGCCGCCGTCTGTTTCAGAGGTGATACGTTGACCGCTGTTCATTATGTATGCGTTGATTTCATTCGGTTCTAAGCCGATTTCCAGCAAGTCAAAATACATATCGGTAAACAGGTTTGGCTTGGCGGTGATAAATACCGGTAACAATCCCTGTTGCATGGCGAAGCGAATCATACCCGCAGCCTGACGGCCCTTACCTACCCCCGTCTGGTCAGCAATGATAATGGCTTTGCCGCCGTTAAAATATTTGTCGATTGCCAGTGCGAGTGAGTCTACCTGCAAGCCCATGAAATTAGCTTTGGCAAACATATCGTCCACGTCTTTGTAGCCAAGGTGGTAGGCAACATATTCGTCCAGATCGCCTACGCGGGAAATCAGAGAAGCTAACGCAGCCTGATTCTGTTTTGCCATATTGAACGGGATGAGTACCCCATTATTGCTACCGCGTGAGCCGGTTTTATATGCGGCCTGATAGTCGTTTAGACGCTCGACGGATTGCAGGTTTCTAAGAATAGAATCAAGGTGGGAACCGCCTTTAGTTGGTTCTTTATCAGGTTTTTGTGAATCGGGGTTATCCCGTTTATCCAGTTTTGTGTTTCCTGCAACAGATCCAGTTCCGGCACCAGTGTCCGTTCTATCTCCGCTGCTATCGACCACGCCAGTTCCATTGGCCCCATCATTTCCATTTCTTCCGGTATCAGGTACGCCAGATTCTTTTGTGGATTTATTTCCTTTATTTCCTTTTCCAACTTTCTGAATAGTCCCTGCATTATCATCTGGCGCGATATTGGGGCTGATACTGGCATTTCCATCGCTAACATAGTCAGCTTCGACGGCTCGGTGATCCCACTCGTGGGAATCCAGAAATCCGTTATCGTCCAGTCGCTGTTCAACGGCGTTGAAAATATCATTAGCAGTTTCGCCCTTTACGCGGTCAAGTTTGGTGGGGGCATAATTATCGTTGTCAGTAGTACGACGCCCAGAAATAATCACGACCTGAATCGGCCATGCGGCCCCTTGGCGCTCGTAAACTTTACCGTCAACGTCAAAGTGGTCGGCAACAATATAATTATTGTAGAGCCAGTTCAAGAAAACGCGGCCTTTACCCTTAATTTTCCCGTCGCGCGAACTGCCCAGGATTAACGCTGCCCGACCAGAATCTGCCATCGCCTGTAACTGACGCGCTGCGATAATGTGATCCATATCAGTTAACGTGTAATCCAGTCCATCAACCCCAGTCACCGTGTACGATGTATCAGACGGGCCAAACGGCGGATTCATAATTACAACGTCTTGCGACTCTGCTTCTACCAAGTCCTCAGTAACCGCATCCTTGGACAGTACGTTAGTGGCCCCTGTGCGTCGTCCAGCACTCAGACCAGCCTTGCCAATCTGATTGACTCTATCGGGCATGATCTCGTTAATGGTCAGGTTGTTACCCAATTCCACCAGCGGCAACAACAGCCCGTTACCCGCTGTCGGCTCCAGTACCTTTTCTTCATTGACAGCATCACCAAATTCAACCTTGCCGCCAAATTCTTCTGTCCACATGCCCAACGCACGGTTAATCAAAAGTGATAGCGGCAGAGGGGTTGAGAATGCCTGTAGGCGCTGACTTTTGCCGGTGCGTACATTCAACTTTGGTTGTGCATTATAAAGGTTCTTCGCCTTTTCCATCACTTCATCAAACGCTGCACGGTTCCAGCCTGAACCAACGACTTGCAGGCGAAGCGCTTTATACATGGCCCGTTCTAAAATTTCCTGCGCGTATTTTTCCATTTCATAGGTAACGTCTTTCGACTTAATACCCATTTTCTTGGCGATATACATTTTGAAACTAAGCGCATCATGCGGTAGGAAACTTTTAGCAGATTCGTGCATAGTATCGACGGCATCATCAAACAGGCTCATAAACAGCGCCTGTTCCATCGCTGGCTTATCCACTGAACTGTCGTCAACGGTTTCAGGTTCCCCGTCCACATCAGCTTCATCTTCCAGCATCGAGTCCAGATCAGTCAGGATCTGTTTAGCGTCGTCAGATTTCGTCATATCCGCTGTATCTAACCCAGGATAGGCGCGCGTCCCTTCCCAGAAAGACAACAGATAAGGCTTAATGTTTTCGCCAAAATCTTTCACCATCTGCGCGGCGTAATCTTTAAAGTTACGCATACCCGCTTCCACGTAGTAGCCGGTTAGCGTCATACCCGCCGTAAACAGTTCAGGGTCAATACCACTATTGGCGCGACCAGCCATAATCGCGCGGATCTTCGCCTTGGCTTCTTCCGCCTTATCTTTAGTGAAGATTTTATTGTTATCGCCGTTAAACAGTTCCGTTCTTGGTTCAGGCCGCGTACCGAAGCGGGGGCGTCCCGCACGGGTTTGATTGTCAATATCTTCTTTTTGGCGTTGTTTAGCGGCAATCAAAAAGGTTTTAAGTGACCCCTCTTGCAGTTTTTCACGAATAAAATCCTTTGATACTTCGGTAAGATTTTCAAATGCCTGCTGGTGAGGGCCACTGTCTTGCAGTATGTCATCCAACACGGTTACTTGGTCGTTAAATGCCTCGCGCAACTTACTTATCAGTGCATGAATACCGTTTAGTTCACCGGTTGAAAACAGGTCATTTACTACGCTATTAGTTGTTGAATCTGGGTGGGTCGTTTCAAGTAGGAAATGGTAGTTTTGTTCCTTAACATACTCTGCCAATTCCGCTTCTTCCGCAGGGGTTAATTGGTCAGATTCTTTAACCGGCTGTAATTTGAAGTCAGGATTTCTAAAGTAGTAATTTTTCAGCTTCTGCAACTTGCCAAAAGTGCTGACTTTATCGGTTTTTTTAGCTACAGATTTCTTACCAGATTTTCTGCTGTTTTCATTATGGTTTTTAACTGCTTCCCATCTTGCTAACAGGCGTTCATAGTTTTGATCGGCCTGTTCCCTTGTTGCAGCGTTGGCAACTTTAGCCGCTAAGTGGTGAACATCATTTCCAACATGAACGTTAATGCCTGACACCGCAATCAACCGTTCTAAAAAATCAGCGGTATAAATAAAGACGGTACGGCTACCATCAGGTGCCTTGCCAATCCGCACGTCTTTTAACCCTGCGGTATGGGCAGCTAACACCAGTGCATCAGATACTGAGGGATGGCGCGTTTTCAGGTAATGAACACTTGCACCGTATTGATCATCAAAACGATGGACTGTCACATTTTCGTGTGGTTCAAGGGGTTTAACTAAACGCAATTGGTAAATAGGCTTACCGCTTGACCCATCCTTTGATTTTATGACCGCTGCAATACCAACCAGCCCATTATCAACAAGCGCTTTCCAAGCGATTTCACGGGATGGAAACGGTTTTCCCTTGGCTGAAAGTACAACGTTGTTGCCTGAAAAGTTACTAATTACCAACTTATTGCGCGGGTCTGACGGGTGCAGTAAGTCACTGGCTGTATTGGCTGCCGCCTGTTCGTTGCTTAGTTCTGGGCTGGCATCAAAGTTCGGGTAGTGATCTGATTCACCCTCAATGGTAATGCCATGTAACTTCATTGCTTTCTCGGCCAGCGCCTGAGAACTAAAGCCAACACCATAATATTTTTCGGTAGAAAGCTGATCTTTAGCATCTGTTTTAACGATTTTTTCTGCTTGAGGGTCAACTGTTTTAGCAATTTCCCACAAGTGATCTTGATGCTTAATGCTGTCGTCTTTAACGTAGAAGATAGCGCGGGGCGGTTTATCACCTTGTTGCTGACCATGCCCTTTTTCAAACAAATCCCGCATCACCACAACACGTTTCGGATTCCATGCGCGCACTTTGGTCAACTTCCACTTGTGCAGCTTCCCTTTTATCTTCTCGACAAACGACACCTTTTGCAGATCATGTTTTGACCTGGCTTTTTCAGCGTCGGCTTCACTGTCGAATTTATTTTGTGTCTTACTGCCAAAGTTAAACGGTTTTGTTTCTTCGGCAGGCGCTGACTTTTCTTGCTCGGTTTCAGTTTTCGCAGTAGTGGCCGGTAACTTCGTATCGAGATTAGGCATTATCATGGCACCGCCATTGACACTAATCCCGTGCATCTTTATCGCCGCTTCGGCTTTCTCTTGGCTACTGAAAACCACCCCTTGCCGATTATCGCTTGGGCTGACTTTCAATAAACGGGCCTGCGGGTCAACTGTGCGCGCAATATCCCAAAGCTGTTGCGTTGCAGCTTGGTTTTCAGGAATGAAGATAGCGCCCAACGTGCCTTTGTAATCGGTGTAATCGTCTACCGTAACCTGCTGCTTACCAGACCAAGGCGTGACCTTTTTCAGTACAAACGATTTACGACCCGATTTACTTACAAACGTTGTTTTTTCTAAGCCGTTTTCCTTGCGCGCTTTTTCCGCTTCGGACACTGAATTAAACGTATTGCCGGTATGGCTGCGAAATTCCGTGTCGTTTTCTTTCAGCTTTTTGGCTTTAGGTGGGGTTTTGGCCGGTGCCGGTGTTTCGCCGTACAACTGTTTTTGCAACAGAGCGACTTCTTGTTTACTCATCTGTGTGCTGGTTGCCAAGAACTGCCAACCGGCTGAATCCTGTTCAGGGATTTCTTCTGGGTGATTCTGGTAATGTTCGCTGTAGTCCAGATAATCTTTGCTGTAGCGTTTTTCATCCAGCGCACGTTGCGCTTTTTGCTGCCCAGGTTTAGACACTTGCTGATTGTAAAGTTTATACAGACTGTTGATTGCATCTGCGCCTTGTTCGTAGCGCTCACGCAATTGTTGTTGCGCATCTGGCGTCAATCCACCAAAAAATGCCTGTGTTTCTTCATCAAAATTGATCGCTTCATCAAACGACCTGCCCTGTTTTGAATGAGAGCGTAAGCCGTGCAGGACAGTATGTGCCGGATCTTTCTGTATGTAATCCACGTCATTTTGTGTATTCCACTCTGCCAACCCTTTAACCAGCGGATCGGTAATAGTCGTGTCAACGTCACTGTCTGACGGTGCAAAGTTCTGTTCCGGTAGTGTGGTAGTGGCGTTTGCTTCTGGCTGTGGTGCTTGGTTTGCTTGCGTGGACTCGTCCAATACCGGATCGGATTCAATATTCAGCAAGCCGCGTGAATATTTATAGGCGGGTGACTGGTCAACAATACCTGTCAATTTTTCAAGCAGGTAATCGTCCACCATATCGTCAGTGACATTGCCACGCATGGACTCTGCATCTTTCATTACCTGCGCGGTATATTCAGGATCAAGTAAGGTGGCCTGCTCAACCAACTGATCCATATCTGCACTAGGTTGCGAAGCTGGCACCGTGATATTCAAAGTGCTGGTCTGCTCCCCCTCTGTTGCCCACATTGGATCATTGGCCGCACCCATCGGGTCACGCATTTGAACAGGATTCAACAGCGATTCAATTTCCGCATTCAGTCGGTCGTAACGCTGTAGCAGGGCTTGGGTGGCAGGATCGTGTTGTGGCTGGTTAATGTTCGCCACATCATCCTGCAACTTCGCAAGACGCTTTTCTTCGTTCTGCAAGGTCAGCAAATCAAACGCTAAACCCTCGTCAGCCAGTTTGTCCAACGTGCGCTTGTGCTGAACACCTTGCCACACGTTAGCTGCACCGCGTAGCTGCGCACCCGTACCGGCACCACCTAACGCACCATAGCCGCCTTGCTTAAATGCGTCCCACCCGTCAAAGCCCTCTACGGTTCCCAAAGTACCGGCAGTGTATTCTAAGCCCTCTTGCAAGAATTCCGTTCCCGCTTCGACACTCGCCGCCGCGCCAACTTTATGACTCGCGTTTTTCGCAATTGCCAGCTTAGAACCACCGTCAACCAAGTCGTCTGTGACACGGGCAATATCGGATGCGCGAAGTCCATCGTCCAATCCAAAGGCTTTATGTGCGCCCAAGCGTTCCAGTGCCATGACACCAGCGGTAAACGGCGCAACCGACAAGTAATCTTCCCCAGTCGGATTGACACGGTTGTTATTTCTCGCCCGATCTTCTGCCAATCGCTGTTCGGTTGACGCGGCAAACGCATGAGGGGCATAGACGGCAGCGGCCATTTCAGGCAGTGACTGAATCATCTGCTCATTGATAAAGCCGTAAACGTTGCCAAACGTTACCCCACCTTTTGATTCGAGCAATTCAGGAGAGTATTCAGGCTGGTAGTCCACCAAATCACGGGCCTTATCACCCCAACGGTTCAGGCTGGCAGATACCCGATCCGCACGCTCATCGCCGCCGCCTAACGATTCTGGCAACGCTCGAATAGCCCCGCCCAACGCATTACCGGTAATCTTGGATAAGTTACCTACGAAGTCAGTTGCCGCATTCCCCAGGTTGCGTGCTTTCGTTTCCAGAAAGCCCCCGTTATCTGGGTTTGCAGCGGCCCAGATTTCAGGCGCAAGCTGTTGCATCAACTCGTCGCTTAACCCCAGTTTTCGCCCAGACGCAATAATGTCGTAAGGGTTAGTCAAATCGTAATCTTTAAACGGATTGGCTTTGTTCGGCATGTGCGGTTAACCCTGTTTATTCTGGTTGTTGAGTGGCGCTGGTAGGTTTGCTTTTATTGGCGTCTTGAATGCCTTTAAGCCACGCTTCGATAAGTTCACGCTGATCTGGGCTTGCCCCATTCGGGTTTTCGCCACCCGTCAGGCCATAGCCTGTGCTATCGCCTTGCATCAGGAACGATTTATAACCATCAATTAAGGCTTGCTGTTGCGCTTCATCGGCGCGCATCCATCGCATATCGGTTTGCGCCATTTTGACAGCCTGTGTATGTATGGTTTGCGGGTTAGGTGCTTTGCCGACCAGATATTTAGCCCTTACCAAATCTTCAATCGGGATGTTTGATAAGGTCGATAGCATCTGCATCGAGCGCACCTGACTTGGTACGGCGCTGCTGCGGCTAAGTGCGGCCTGTTCACGGGTACGAATACCCTGAATTGCTGTACCAAACTTACTCATAAACCCGCTGGCTTCAGCTTTATCAAGGATCATGTTCTGGGCCTGATAGTGCTGCATCAGGGTGTCCATATCCAAAATGATAGGATTCCCCCCGCTGGCGTCCCGTCCCTCGTTGACTTCTGAGGGGTACACGTTGCCGTCAGCATCCCGCACCATCACTTGCAGCTTAAATTTGTTGCCGCCCACCGGCTCCATATTCACAATGGCAACGTCCGTGATCGGTGCGCCAAAGCGCCCAGGTTTGCCGACCGATTTTTTCAGTTCTGGCAGGCCGCCATTGTTCAGCTTGACCAACAGTTCCTGTGATAACTTCCCGCCATTGCTCATATCGCGGCGAATCAGGCGTGCGGTTTCCTGTAAAACGGGGTTAAACAACACGTCATATTGCGTACCTTCTAGCTTTTTGGCGTGTTCGTACACATCCTGAAAATTGACTCCCATACCCGCTTCATACGCGGCCATGATATTTTCTAAGCCGGAAAAGGCATTTCTCGCTTCGTCCAGTTTGGCCTTGCGCTCTGCTTCTTGCACCCGCAGGTTGTTGGCGCGCGTGGCAACAGTTGACGATTCAGTCGATGCCTTAGACGCTGCGGTTGCCGCTTCACTTGACGCTATTTGCGCGTTGTCTGCCCTTACCTTGCGCGCATGGTCAGCGTCATAGTTTTTAAGTTGCTTTCCTTTCAGTTCGCCTTCCATTTCCGCATTTTCAGATTGCAAGCCAGTTAACGTTAGTTTGGCGTTAAAACTTGCGTCGGCTTGCCGATCCAATTCAGGTAGGCGGTCAATCGTGTGCTGCTTAATCTGCCCATCACGGGTAAGGTTCTCCACTTGTAATCCATGCAACGTTTCTGCACGCTCGTTTTGGATGTTCCAGCGCCGATCATCTTCCTTGTTGCGGTAGTAGCGATCCATCATATTGAAACCGGCCTGAAAGCCGCTGACTAACCCACTCATTAGATGATCTCCGAAAGGATATAACCTGCAACGGCACCAATTACCGCCCCCCACGGGCCACCCACTGAACCGGCTTCGGCCCCTGCATAGGCACCAGCGATTGCGCCGGTTCCTGCGGCGGTGGCGTTTTGCTGTTTCTTCATGCGTTTATTCTGATCTTCTTGCAGCTCGCGTTGCTGTTCTAACTTGGCGGCGTCACGGATGCCTTGCATCGCCTGACCTTTCACTGCCTGACCGGTTTGTAATAATCCGTAACCCATGGTTAACCCCCAGTATTCACGTAATTAGCCACTGCCTGACGCCCATTTGAACCGGTCAGGATGCCCATATTTCTGTCTTTCGCTGCCAGTCGGCTCATGTTTTTAGAGTTGGCAACGGTTAAGCCGTATTGACCCGCCATGCGGGTATCATTGGTTTGCTGCATTCGGTCGGTCATTTGAATGCCGTATTTCTGATTCATCAGGGCGCTATTGGCACGGGCCTGATTAAACTGACGGGCAGAATTAGCAGTAATCCGGGACAATTGCGCATCCAGTAGTTCGGTCGAGTCGGACAACTGCATTAAGCGCTGTTCGTAAGGCTGAAAACGCTCCCAATAATCCTTGTATTCATTGCCGATCAACGCTGCATAGGTATCGGATGCGTAATGCTTACCAAAGGTTTGTCGCAACGGCAGGAAATAGCGCGGGTCATTGCCCCCTAGATACGATCCTGACGCTGTGTTTGCGCCTGCACCGCCGCCACCATACCCACCGCCGTAGTCACCCCTGCGGCTATTGCCACCATACGAGCCGCCCCCGCCACTGTTGCGGTGAACGTCAAGATAGGATTGGTAATCTGAATAAGATTGCATGGAATTTATGTCGTCAATGTTGACTTGTGATCTGTATATCTGTTCCATACGAGAGCCTTATCGTGGGGGTGAAACTGGCGGGGTCGGTGTATCTTTCGGTGGGGGTGTTGGTGATTCGATACCCCACCGCAACCCTGCGCCGATTGCTGTACCGGCTACTTCTTGTCGAAGCGCGCTATTTTGCATACTGTTCAGCACGCTATTTTGCGCGTCCTGTTGTGCCATAGACGCAATATCCGTCAGCCCTTGCATGGCATTACCGGCTTGCCCTTGCCCCATGGCAACAATATTCTGAATACCGCTGACATACCGATCTTGCTGGCTTGAGGTGCCACGGCTGGCCGTATCAACTTTGGAGCCAGCCAAACCGGTTTCCCCCTCACGTATGCCGGATTGAAACCGGCCTGAATTGGGGTTTACGCCGTTTTGCATCATGCTGTTACGGATCTTCAAGCCCTCTTTAGCGAATGCGTTTGCCAACGGTCGCATTGATAAATCAGACGCCACATTCATTTCCGCTTCACCGTTCATGGCATCAACACGGCGCATAAATTTGTTTTCATACGGCTTGAACAACGTCTGGTAATCATTCCAACGCCGCATAGCGACCTGGGCCTGCATTTGCTCGGCCTTGGTTTCTGGGATGTCTGTGCTGCCTTTACCCATGAGAAATCACCTTTTCAAAAACAAAAAACCCGTCTGAATCAAGACGGGTTTCTGTGTAACCTAGTTTCGGGGCCAGCTTCCTAAGCCCCTTGCGCTTTGTTTTAAATCGAATGCGATGGAAGCCGGTTTTGCGTGCCACCATTTCAAACGTTTCCTGATAACGGACAATCACACCAGATTCGCGGCTGACGCCAGCCCAAATAAATAGTGTGTTGTCTTTTTGTGGTTGGATAATGGCTAATGTCCCGCCAACGCAGATACCCACGTTTGCCGTACCGTCAGCCAATGCCTGCTGTAGCTGTTCGACCAGATTCAATTCGCCGCTATCAAGGGCCAATTGCGCCAGTTCGGGAGTGAAATCAAGGATAGGATCGCGCATACAAAAAAGCCCCTGTGGTTAACAGGGGCTACTAGGTCAGACTAGAAATTACTATACCTTTTTCTGTCTGCCTGTGGTAGCGCTTAGTTGTGATACTGGTTGTTTTTTGTACTTGCCTTTTACGTCTGCGGCATGGTCAATCAGTTCAATCGCGGCAGGCCCAACGTCAATGCCTTGCTTGCGCAAGTGATCAAACGTCTTAATGATTAAATCCAGTTGATCACCGGTTGACTTGTACGCCCGTTCCCGCAATTTACGCGGGTCAATGTTCTTATGGATTTTCAATGTTCACCACCTTATGCACGTAATGGGGGTGGGACAGGTGCAGCGAAAACACCCCAGGTTGATCCACCAGCACGTCTAATTCCCCATCATCCACCGTATAGATTTCAGATTGCCAAAGTACAGTGGTGCCAACGGGCAGCGCGATAGTAAAGTAACCGTCTGCCAGTACCCCCTCTGCAAATTGCATACGTGGCACCAGCGCAGGTTGAGTAGGGTCAACGTAATACTGATCTAGGTCTACGTCCCCCTCGATCATGCCCTCGCCTACGTTCAATACAATCTCGTCGGGTCGGCACTGGATTTTGCGCCGGATGATACCGGTTGCCACTTCATAAACCACAAAGCTATTAACGTTTTGCACTGATTGAGAATCCTGTCACTTTGAAAAAGAACGGTTGCACGGGCGAACCGTCTGTCTGTGCGGAAATTTTTAAGCGCGCACTGCCTGACGTGATCGGGGCCGCCACTGATACGGGCATTAAAAACTTTGGCTGTTCGGTGCCTTTGGCATCAGCGTACAGTTCAGTATGCGAAATGGTTTTCACAAGGGCGGTATCGTCGTACAGCCAAATTATAAATTTCACCGAGTCATAGGCAGTTGTGGTGTCACCGGAGCGTTTTACTTCCACGGTGGCGCACACCGTCAAAAACGCATCAGAGCCAATTGAAATGGTATCGTCGTAGAGTGTGACGGCAGAGGTTGTCGGGCCATAGGTCGGGGATTCAAAAAACCGTGTAGCTGTGACCGCACCGTTCACTATATCCAACGTGCCAACGGTCAGGTTTTCAATAAACGCCCCGCTGATATATGCGCCCACATCATTGACCTGTAAGACGATTTCACCGAGATCGTTTTTAATCGTAATGTTACGTGCTTCAACCTGCCCGTTTTCATCAACAGTAAAGGCATCCCCGCCAATCCCGATTGTGCCGCCAGTAATGTCTACGGCGGTCAGTTCCAGCGCATGAATAAAATCAGCCACAACCGTTTGAGCGATCAGGTTTTTAATATGCGCGGTGCGAATGTACGCATCAGGGATATACACCCCATCGGGTACGTCAGGATCGCCACTGTTCTGTACGACCGTTAGCAATGGTTCGGCGGTGTTATCCAGCGGGTTAATCACGGCAAAGCGGTTCGCAGACACCGTAAAGTAGACCTGCTGACCATCGTTCCAAAGGCCAATACCGCCGACCAACTTATCCGTAGGGTCAAGCACACTGGCAACAGACGATTTAACCGCCCACTGCGCGACGGTACTATCCGCTTCACCGGCCCGTGCTTCTACATAGGTCTGGATGCCCTCTGGGCCATTACCCTGATCGACATACACATCCTGGGCGGAAATCGCAATCGCCCCATTGTCATACGCAAACGCGGCTTTAATATCATTTACACCGGCTTGCCACTTAGGCGTGATCCCGTCAATTTCATATACCACGGCTTTTAGGCTATTAATCTCTGCGACTAATACCCCATCCCAAGAAGCGGCATCTGTTCTGGCTAACGTGATCGAATCTTCCAGCCCAAAGGTTGCAATGCCCATAGCGGCAAGGTTTTCTTCATTAGCGAAGATCATCCCGTTATGGTTTGAGATTGTTCCCTCTGCATTGCCGACCCGTTCAATTATGCCGGTGCCGTCATTAAACAGGGCTTCAAGCGTGGCATATTTATTTATTACCCATTCAATATCGCCGCGCAGGTATTCACTTAACTGCCCACTGTTTACCATCTGGGTTAATTTTGACAGGGCAATATCTGGGTCAAGGGACGTTTCCGCGTACACCCCGTTAATCGCCGGATGATGCGCGGATTCCACGTCATTAAGGTTAACGTGGGTAATCCAGTAATAGTAACCGGCCCCGTCACCCAACGGGCCGGTATCATCGGCGTACACTGACGCAATACTGGTCGCAATAGCGACCGCGCCTGCCAGATTATCCGTATCGCTCCGGTAAATGCGGGTGTACTGGTGTCCATTGTATTGCGGGGTGTCCCAACTCAAGATCACATGGCTAAACGTGCCAAATGCCTGCAAGTTAGTTGGTACATCAGGCAAGTCAATCGCCGGATCGCCACCCCCGCCCCCTGTTACCTTTTTACCCCCCGCTGCCACCAGCAACGAGGTGATCCCCAACGTTTCCAGTTCGCGGTATGTGACCGCCTTTTCCAGTTTATTGCCACTGGCTCCAATCAGGATTTCGGCAATCTGGGTTAGGCTTTCAATCTGGCGCTGATCGTTCCCTCGCGGGATAGCTGGATATAAGCGCTTCTTAGCCATTCATCAGCTCCCGCAAATTGGAAGCAAACATAAGTCGATGCACCTGTCCCGTCCCCGCAAGCTGCAAGCGCAGTTCCTTGCCGCGTCCCTGTGGAAGCCGGAAGCACGGGTGGTCTAACACCACATCGTCAGGTGCAGCGGATAAATCCGCGTAATCCGCCACTAAGGCACCATCAAGCCAAAGACTAAAGGACAGATCCTGCGGTCGTTCACAGTCGATATAAACGCAACTTGGCATGGGCCGGTAATCGAGCCTGACAACCTTTTCCCATGTAAACGGCATGGATGCTAACGCTTCATCCATGGCAAACAGGTTGTCACTTTGTACGATATACAAGGTGTCACGTTTGAGGTCGGTGTAAACTGCATCAGCGCTGAAATCCAGTTCAATAAAATCCTGTGTGCGCGGGTCGAAGATGAAACCGCCCCCATCAAAAAACGCGACATACTTATCTTCGTAGTAGGTAGCCACAATGGTTTCAGGGTTGTAATTGGCCCACGCTTTCTTATTAAACATGCCCTCAGTCAACAATCGGGCCATGCCTGGGCCGATCCCCACTAAGCCGTCAGGACTGGCGTAGATAACGTAGTTACCCATATCCACCATTGAGCGCTTAGACACGCACGATTGCGCGATTTCCAGCTTCTGACCGCTGACCGCATCAGGTGAGACACCGGCAAACAGATACGGGTTGCCGGTGGTGCCAACCACAATCGAGTTGCCAATTCCCTTAATCGCCACCACATCAAATTCGGTGGTTTGTTGGTAGTCGGTGGGCCATGCGTGGGGCTGGTACTGTTCCGAGAATGCAACGGTGTTACCCCAAAACCCCGCCAAGATACCGTTAGCCATGGCGGTTAAGCCTTTCATTGCGCTATTCGGTTCACTGTAGCCCCACGATTCCAGCACAATGCCTAAACCGGCGTCTGCCACGTTATCTTCAAACGCGGTCGCACTGCTGGTATGCAAGCCCACATCCAATTCAGCAACAAGCTGGTAGGCGTCCCCGTTAGTCCGGTACAAGCGGCGCTTGGTTATGTTCTGATCATTGACGCCGATAGCATCAAAATACAGTTCCACGCTGGCGTCAGGATTAAGCAAAGTGATTTCTTCCGAAATGTCACTTGGCATACTTTCTTCGCCATAGGCGTTTACATAGGTCTGCACATAAAAGCGGGTAATGTCGTTTTCAGCGTCGGCATCATCAGTGTTGTTGAGATAGCCCTTTAAAATGGGTGCGGTCGGTTGTTGCACCCCCATTTTATATGACGCGGTAGGCATCACCCCGCCACCGGTTGCAATCGCCGCCGCTGTTATCTTGGGGTAACTGCCACTGCCGGTAAAATAGGCGCGGCTATACTGGTCGTTGTTAATCGGGGATTCAACTAGGTCAACATCGTCCGACCAAGAAAACCAGTGCGTGTCACCATACAAATAGATGGATGAGGTATTGGTAGCCAACGTTGCTGCTTTCGCCACCAAGTCAGCATAGGGTTCCAAGCTGCCACTATCAAAGCGGCAATTGATCGCCAGTGTTGCGTTTTCCAGTGGCAACTTAGCCGACTCAATGATCGGCAACATGCCCTTAATCGGGTGAATGACAATCTTCATATTACACCTTGATAATCGCGTCTTGTTCCCACCACGTAGCCACATCAAAATTCGGGCAGGTTTTATCGTCCCGAAAATTGTTGTGACCGGCGATTACCGCTGTCGGGTAAAGAAGCCGTAGTGACATAAGTTGCGTGCGTAATGCGGAAAACTGGGCGGGGGTAAAGTCCACGTCCCCCTGAAATCCCCCCTCTAGGCAGATTGCCAACGAGCAGGTATTTATCTTGGGTTCGTGCGCGCCCTGAAAGGTAGTGGAACGACCAGGATGAACAACACCGTCTTTATCAATGTAATAGTGATAACCGATCTCATCCCACCCGTTCCCCTCAACATGCCAGCGCCTTACTTCATCAATACTGACGCGCCGGTTAGGGCTAGACGCGGCACAATGCACCACGATTAGCCCAACGTGTTTAAGCGGTGTCATTAAGTCAGGCTGACCGTACCGGATGTAATTTCAATCTGGCCCTGTTCGCCTAAAACCTTATCGCTGTTTAGCTGTCCCTTATCCAAGCAGGTAGTGTTATTCCATAGGGCATACCAGCCAAATGTACCCGCAGGTACGTCAAAGGTGACACTGGCGCTTAGTGTGCGTGTACCCGCGCTGGCTGCACCAAAGGTCGGGACTTGGCGTGCGTAGGCAGGGCTGCCACCGGTTGCTTCGTTAGCTGCACCGGTATCGGATGGATCGCCTGTGTGCAGACTCATGTGTGTAATGGTTAGCGCGTCAAGCGCAGTATTTTTGCCAGCAGTAGTTAATGGCATTAGTTGTATCTCCCAAAGGTAGGTGCAAATTTCATGGAGCCGTAAATAGCAAGGGTGTCCACACCGGCAGAGTCGGTGAACCAAAGTTCAAACTGGTATTTGCCCACCAGATCGGCGGTGTTGGTGTCGGTTAATTGCAGAGTGAATGCGCTATTACTGAACGTAATACCGCTGCCTAACGTAAGTCGCAGTGCTTCATTCCCGTCAGCGTCTTGGACGACAAGTAAAGCGCTGGCAACATCTATGATTGGATTGCTGTCAATCGTGGCATTCACCACGATCTGCTTATCTTCAGCCTGAAATAAATCGCTGATCGTTACTTTTTTCATAAACAAGCCTTGTGATTAGCTAATGTCTGCGGTCAGCCTGACGGGCTGAATGTCACTGCTTAGTGAAATGCCGTTAATATCAGTGGTCAGAAAGATGCTGTTGCGTGTGTTGCGCTCACCGGTCAGCAGCGCGTTGAACTGCGCCAAAGAGCCGGTGCTAGAGGTAATTGAGCAGCCATAACGAATCAGGCCAGCAATGCTGGCCTGACTTTGAACGTAACTGGTTACTGTGCCGGAGTATCGGGGCCGACCGGTCAGTGCATCTGCGCTGGTCGTTTGGCTAATCGCCTGTCCCAGTAACCGGATCTTGGCATCCATATTTGAGTCGGACACCGTGATACTGGTAATTCCAGACGTGGTATAACCATCAGCGCTAAAGGCACTGCTACTGGCAGCAGAGGTCGTGAATTGACCAAACAACACGCCCAGACCAGCCATGTTGTCACTCGTTGACGTTTGGCTGTCCATCTGTGTAGATAAGCGCACAAAGCCGTTAATGACATCAGCACTGGTGTTATTGCTGTCAAAGGATGCCAGCACATAAACCCCGCCAGCAGGCGTGATCGTGGTAACAGAAGTGGTCACACTGGCAAAGGTGCCGGAAAGCAGATTTGCTGGCCCCTCAACCAATACCCATTGGGTATTGTCCACCGGCATGTTTACCTGCAACAGTGAGACTGACGTTTGCGTGTCGGTGGTCGAAGTGTCCGTGTTATTCGGCATGGGGAAGTAATGAACAATGTTCCCGCTGAACACGGTCAACGGGTCGCTTCCCGCTGCAATGCTTTCGATCTCCGCGTCTGACGGCCAGCGGTCAAGCAAGACAGGCTGACTGAACACCCCTTTGGCGTAACGATCCACGTTAGCGTCAGCGCGGCGCATAAACTCGAAATCTTTATTGGTAAACGTGGTCGTAGAGCCAAACAGTTCAGTTGATAAATCAACTGTCCCGTCCTTAACGCAAAACGCCAGTCGGCCCCCGCTAGTTCTTCGACCCGCTACGATCAGGTGGTAGGTGCCAATCAAACTGGGAACTGCCGTTGGGTGGAATGCCAAGCCGCCACCCAACATATTTAAGCCCAGTTTGCCGGTAGACTCCTGAAAGGCTACGTTGATTTGCCCTACCGCTATTGGCCCTGTTGACAGCATGTAATGAAAGTCGGTGGCCTTACTTTCCAGCTTTGCCCAGAACAGCCACGCAAAATCCCCCGCAAGTGACGCAACGGACGTGTCCAGTGCGGCATATTGCGTAGAGCCGTTACAGTTCAGACCATAAATTGACATTAGGCATTCTCAGTGTGCGAATTGAACGGATTGTCTACCCGCAGCGACCACCCGCTGCATTCAGACGGAATGATTGCTTCATACATGCCTATTGCATCCACGTTTCTGAACACGTTGATGGATTGCCATTGCAGTGTACGGGGGTTGTAACCCCATAAAATCGGGTCGTAGCTATCGGTTGTTGCATTTTGTTCAATCACAGCGAAGCGCCCTGAAATGGTGGGCGTGCTGTACGTCATGCGGTTTCTGGCGTGCATGACCTGAACCAGCGTCGAATTTGCCAAGGGATAAGAGGTCTTAACCCCAATCACGGTGACTAAATTGCGAAACGCCGTCAAGCGGGTTGTGATCACGTCATAGGTGGTATTCAGTTCAGTTACTGCACCACTGCCCAGGGTGCCGTAGTAATCAATCATCGCTTGCAAAATATTCACATTTGCCGCGCCGTTAATGGTGGCACTATTAAAATTGAAATTACTGGGCTGCTTCACCGCATTGGTGAATGCGATACAGGCATCAGCAAAAGGGCTGGTTAAATTCCCCTTTTCCCATTCGAAGAACGCGGCCAGCGAGTGTTGCGCCAGTAGCGCATTCATTAAATTGGAGTCGATATAGTTGGTTTCCGTCACTGCATACCGGTGCGCGTACCAAAGGGACTCAGCATCAGTAACAAAATTTCCGTCTATATCTGGCAGGGTGAAATTCAACGTAACGGGGTTGTCTTGCGGATCGATAGCGTCATAGACAGCTTGTGTCAGAAATTCAGTCAGATTCATGCGTTAGGCTCCCCAGTGTTTGTTATGTTGTTCGTCGCGCTCAATCGCACGGCGGCAATGGTTGTCGATGCCGGTAAACAGTTCCCAGACGGGGTTTAGCCACGCTTCCATATACAATGCGGTTTGGCTGCCGCGCTCGGCGTTCCAGCCAATTCGGGACGAAAGGGTAATGTCTCTGTCCCCCCCTAGCAGGGCGTTAAGGGACTGGTCTTGCCCGATCCAGAGGTTGTAGCGCCACTTGCGCCAGTGGACTTCGCCGGTTTTCTCAACCCAAATTGCGATCAGGGTTACGGGCAATTGAACGGGTGAATAAAGGACGATAAGCAGCGCCCAATACACAACGATAAAGACATAAAGGCAGACCGCCTTTGCCATAGCGACGTATTTCATACGGGATTCCTGAAAGGTTAGTTTTTGGCGCAATCGAAGAATTGCGAGAGCTTTAGGCCGGTGGCCGTTGTAGATATGTCAGCGTTTTCAACCAGGTTAGGTACATAGGCACCTGCCCTGACAAACTGGCTTAACTTTGTCCCGCCCCCAAAGAACGTAATCACATCACTTAGCGCAATGGGCGGCTCAGAAATCCCAATCGTAGAAGTCGGTGGATTAGCCAGTGTGTCCAGATACCACGTATAGGTAGTGCTACCCACTGCCACCATACGTTGTACGGTTGTGTTATAGGTACTTGCGGCCTTGCCACGAAAGCGCACGGTCTGACCGCTATTGATGGTGCCGCTGGTAACATAGCTGCCGCCAGCAATTGAAAATTCCACATTCGGCCCACCGGTTACAGGTACTGCGGGATCGATACCGGTAATGGTATAGGTGTCGGTATAGGCCCACGCATTCGGCACCAGTGAACCCACCGCCAAAGGCTGATAAAAACCGCTAGGCGTGGTGTCTTTGGCGCGGGTCGTAACGTTCCATGTGTAGCTGGTGCTGCCGACCGTGATCGTGCGGCTGACAAGCGTAGAGTAACTACCCGACGCCTGTTGCCTGAATATGACCGTATCGCCACTGTTGACCGTGCCGCTGGTAACATACGAGCCTGAATTGATTTTAAACGCGACCCCACTACTACCGCTGACTGTCACCGCAGGATCGATACCGGTGATCGTATAGGGTTCGGTGTAGCGGTATTCAGACAGTTGCGCACCGGTTACAGCAGACGGCGCAGTAAACCCAGACGGGGTAGTGTCTTTCGCGCGGGTAGTAGCCGTCCATGTGTGGCTGACCGTACCAATCCCAATCGACGCATTTACGGCGGTCTGGTAACTGGACGACGAGGCAATTCGGAACGTAACCTGATCACCGGCTACTACCGTACCGGCATAGCCGCTTATATAGCTGCCATTGTTGATCTTGGCCGCTGCGCCTGCCGTGGCTGTCACTGCGACGGACGTGTTGATCCCCGTTACCGTATAGGGAACAGAGTAATAGTACGTGTCCAGTTCTGCGCCGGTTATATCGGTCGGATCATTAAACCCGCTTGGGGTTTCATCCATCACCGCCGTTGTGATTGTCCAGTTCGCACTGGTGCCACCGGCTGTTACGGTGGTTGTCTTGGCGGTGGAATAACTGGCAGACGATTGCATTCGCACGCCAATCGTTTGCGTTGTCGGGTTTGCCGTGACGCTGGAATACCAGTTACCGGACGTACCAATTCTGACCTGCGCACCATTGGTCGCGCTGACCGTTACCGGCTGCACATAGCCGCTGATAGTTGTCGTGGCTTCGTAGTAGGTACTTAAATTGGCGCTGGATTTATTGGTAAAGCCAAACGAATTGGGCGTATCGTCCAGTACAACGGTATTACTGTCGCTACTCCATGCCCCGTTACCGTAGCTGTTAACCGCACGAATACGGTACTTGTAGCTACCGTCAACAAGGCCCGTCCAAACCTTTGGCGAAGTCAGTCCAACATTGGTGGTAGTGCCATAAGCCCCGCCGCCAACACTGACCTGCATTTCGTATTTTGTGACAGACGGATCAGATAGAGCCGTCCATGCTACGGACGTAGACGACCCGCTGACAATGGACGCTACCGGCGCATTGGGCGCAACCGGCGGAACGGCAGATCCGGTAAAATTGAATACCTTGCCGGTACTTGATACACCAAAAGCAAAGTTAATGGTGTCAGACCCAGACCCCGTGCCTGTGACGGTGAGCATAACGGACGCATCAGGCTCTAAGAAATAACTGGGGCCAATATCCCAAAAGGTTGTGCTAATCGACGTGATTTCAAGAAATTCGTCAATGTCACCGTTGGTAATGTTGACAGTATCACCGACCGCCAAACTGGCAGGCAGATTGTCATAGAGCGATATGTTTCCGCCAATATAAAGCGCGTCGATATAGTAGGAAGCCACTAGCGCGCCGCCTTGAGTAATTCAATTTCCTCACGCAAGGCTTTGCACACTTCCACTAACAAGGCGATTTCCGCTGCCTGCGACACCTGCAAATAGCCATTGGCCTTGGTGCTGACCGCTTCTGGAAATACGGCCTGTACTTCCTGTGCAACCGTGTGTGACGCGCTGCCTTTGGTGGTATCGACCCAATCAAAGGTGTAACCATGGATCGCGTCGAGTTTTTGCAGCGGGTTGTCGATGCGCTTGAGATTGGTTTTTAGGTTGCGATCTGACGAAATGACAAAATCATCACCGGAGTATTCACCGCTGATAATCACATTACCAGGGGTGCCACCGGCAATCACTTCTAGGTTGCCGCTGACGCGCAGTGCAGGCAAAGACGTGTGCGACGACGCACAATAAAGTGCGATGTAATTGTCCGACTGAAAATAGCCTGCCGTGCCGTCTGACCGGTAACTATAAATCCCGCCACCGGCACACCCAGGATAGGCAGTCACATAAATGCCGTAATCCCCTGCACTGGTGGTATCTTGGGCAAAAATCTGAATGCCTTTGCCGTTGTTCTGTTCTATGAACAGGCCCACCGCATTAGGGTTTCCCCCTACACCACCTAAAGTACGGTCGATGCTCATAGAGATCCCCGCACCATAGATCACATCGTAGTACGACCCGCAGGGTACATAGTTGTCCACGTTCACAGCCATGGACGCTTTGCCAAGGTACGAGCCGTCATAATTCACGCCATTGGCATTGATTGTGACGTTATCGCCCCAGTTCGCCTGCTCAATGTCTATTGACGACACATCCAGAAAATCGGCGGTCACACTACCGGCCACCAGATCAGCAAAGAACGTGGTTTTATTGAACATCCACGACGCATCAATCACGCGGCTGATTGCCACCCATGCGCTACCGTTCCAGTATTTTGTAACCGACCATTCCTGCCCTGCGGTCACATTGGATTGCGTCACCGTGTCATAGGTCACATTTGCGCCCGTGGTCACGTTATTGGCAGCGGTATCGCTCCATGACGCTGCCGTAACCACGATTTCATAGTTTGCTGCGCCGCGTGAACCAGTGGCACCAGTTTGCCCTTGTGGGCCTTGATCGCCTTGTGGGCCTTTGAACAGGCTCCACACATAATCAGCTTTGTTAGTTGATTCGGTTGCCGTGGTTTTGTTTACCGCGATCCCGATGTACGCCGTGTTCGCCTGCGGGGTATCGGTTAAACCGGTGCCGTCACTGTTGGCAGAGTATTTAACCCATGTGTAGGTCGTTTGCCCATCATCCCCTTTTGGCCCTTGCACACCGGTATTACCCTGCGGCCCGACGATCAGCGACCACGTATAATCCCCTGCCGTGGTGGACTCAGTAGCGGTCGTTTTGTTGTAAGCAAAACCGATATAGGCTTTACCAGTCGGGTCGTCGGACAGGCCGGTGCCAGTAGCATCATCGGCATATTTGATCCACGTATAGGTCGTTTGGCCGTCTGCCCCTTTCGCACCTGCCACACCTTGCGGCCCCTGCTCGCCTTGCGGCCCTTGTGGGCCTTGTGGGCCTAGCAGATCAGATTGGTACGTCCACGTTGTTTCGTCCGTCTTTTTATAGACGTAGCGCCCATCCACCAACGCAAAGTCACCGGCAATACCCGTACCCGACGCAGGGGGGCCACCGGCAGAGGTGAACCACTGATTACCAGGGGTGCCGTCATTGCCGTTGAGGTACAGTAAAAAATCTTCTTCTGTCCCTACGCCGCCATTGGCTATCCATGTTTGATAGGCACTGGCACCGTCGATACCGGCTTTTGAGAAGATAGCCGGAGCCGACCAATTGGCAGAGGTGCGCGCCCATGTGTCGGTTTGCCGGTTGTGGCGATACACCGCCTTGGCGCAGTATTCGATACCAATTCCCTGATACTGGCTGGTATCAGTCCACCCGTCAGGCACGATTTCAAGGGTGCCATTAAAGCTACCACCGGTCGGAGTTGCGGGGGGTGTACCGTCAACCGACACCTTAAAGATGATGCTATGAAAATCGCCATTCGCACCGTCGAAATAATCAACGCCGTGGATCGGGCTGTAGCCGTCCTCGCCGTCTGATACCACCAGCGTTTGACCCTGCCCGTTATCAATGGTGTAGGTGCCATCGCCGTTATCTGTCAGCGTAGGCACATCCCCGTTCAGGCCGTCTTTAACGGTAATTTCACCGTTAGCGCCGATAATTTTGTAAACGCCTGGGCTGACTTCCACCACTTCCGGCGCAATCGCTGTCCCGCCTTGGGTCGTTTGCACGGTAACAGGCACAGCAATGCCGGTGTTGTTGTGGGTGATCGTAACGGTGACATTGGACGTGCCATTACCAATCCGGCTAAAGGTCGTCGCTTCACCGCTTGGTGCGCCCTCGGTGGCGGTTGTGATATAGCCGGTCGCGGGGTCGAGTGTGGCGCGGATAACGTGAGTAGATACCACCGACGCCCCGCGTGAAAACGTGAACGTCAGATCGGTGGTGGTGGTAGCCGGTGTCCAGCTTCCACCATTGGGGGCTTTGACCCATGCTAAACCATTGTTTGAACTGACACCGCCATACACCGGCAAGGCATAATCGCTCTGCATTTTGTAGAGCGTGTTAATCACATGCACGGTGCCGGACGCATCGGTAATGGAAACGGTATCGTTGGTAGAGGTGGCCCACGCATTGAGGGCTGACAGGGTATTAGTGCCAAGTACGGCTAATTCACGCATAGACAGCGTGGCGTCGGCAAAGTCATAGGCGGTAGGAATGCCTATCACATCAACGGTGAGGGGATCACCGCTGTTCAGACCCGTCTTAGAAAAGGCACTGAACAGGGTAACAGTTTCAGATCCTGGGGTGTTGTCCACGCCGATGATTTCATAGAAATCACCATCAACCACCAACAAAAAGCCGACTTTCAGCTTATCAATCGGATCACCGCTGTTGTACGTCACACTCTGACTGTCTTGTGTCAGTGTGACATTGCCACGGAACCAACTCATAAAAGCGCCTTATAGAATGTTGGGGTAGGTCATGATCAGAGAGTGATTGGCGTAGTGGGTGGCGATTTCGATGCGCTTTTCATCAATGCACCGGTCGCGTTCTGCCTTGTAGTACAACGCCCCTTGGGGGTCGTACCAATCGGTATTGGGCATCATTTTCAGTTCGTAGACGGCGCCAGCAAGAATGCCCTCGGCATTGTCGCTGAACACATCGTCGTCGATGGTGTCTGCTTCCAGTACCGGCTTTACGCAACTTTGCACGTACACCACCCCCGCTTCTTTGGGGATCGGATAGAACCCGACGGTGCGCTTGGCATTGGCGTAGTAACTTCGTGGCGCATCCTGCCCCATGGCAAAAGGCCGTCCGGTTAGCCCGGTCAAATTACCGGTGTCAGAGTACACGTCGATAATGGTGTCGATTTCAGCATCATCGGCCAGTGTATCGAGCGCATAGCGTTGCTTGGCTGCCACTAACGAGACTTTGATCACTTCTTCCCATGCTTGGGTTTGGGTGAAGTAATGCCGTGCCGCACTGATAAACGCGCGACGAAAGATCAGCTTGGGCAAATTGGGGCAATAATGCGCAACCAGATGCGCGTAGCTGGTGATTTCCGCCATGGTGCATTCCTATCGGTTAAGGATTTTTGGCCTGACCCGCCATAGCCGTGTCAGATTGCGTTTTGATACCTAGCAGGGAATTGAAAGCGTTTAAGTGACCGGCAGCGCGTTGCGCGTTTTCGGCATATTCCGCATCTTTGGAATACGCGCGGTACAGCATGAAATCCAGCAACGGATTTAAGTAGCTATCGTCGAGCGACAGGGTTTGGGTGTCGGTCGTAAAGTCAGCAATAGTGACCGCCGCAGGGGCCGTCGAATAAATCAACTCGACCACATGGCTTGCTGCACTTGGACGCGGGAACACATAGAAGTGCTTGGGGTCGCGCTCGTCGTACACATAATGGTCAACGGTTGACGCGGTTTTGGTATGCCAGTCCGGTAACTGATCGTCCAACTGGTGACGGGCAATCTGGCGAACCGGCACACCGCTGGCCTTATTGCGCACCACAGTCATTAACCGAAGCGCATCATTGGGCAGAGATTGTTTGCTGTCCGTTTCATCCAGCGTAAAATCTTCGTTAACGACCGACGCATCAGGACGGGCAATAATGACCGCCAACACGGCATCGTTAAACCAGTTCAACCATTCTTGCTTCGGCCAGCGCACAGACGTTTTATCCTGCACAATGGTTTCAGCGCGCGAGATCAGATCAATGATTTTGGTGGTTGCCATTTAACTTACTCCGCTTTAGGTTCAGCGGCAGCTTTGGTGACTTTGGCAGGGGCTTTGGCTTTTGCTTTGGTCACTTTGACCGGCCCACTCATATTGGCTTCCAGTTCTTCTTCATCGAATACCGGCAATAAACCAAACGTAGCGGCTACTTTGGCAAGCCCAGGATTGTACGGCACCGTGCGGCCAAACTTGTTTTTGAATCCCACAGGACGTTGATTAGACATGCGTAAACACTCCATAAAAAAAGGGACGCATAAAGCGTCCCTTTAAGGGATAACCCAGTACGATTAGGCACCAAGGGTTAAGACTGAGTGACCTAAGCCCTCTGGCTTAATGACGTTGTAGCCGTACACCATCAGGGAACGGGCTAAATCGCCAAAGTCATCAGGGTTTTTCAGTTTTTCCATAAAGGAAATCTGCGCTGCAAAGGTCAACGCGCACTGGTGTCCGAACACCACATCGTATTGACCAGCCGCAGGACGGTTCAGGTTGTTGCTTGAGTAGATCGTGAAACGATCCAGCATACCGATTCGACCGCTACGCAGAGTGGACTTACCATCACCGGTAATAGACGCATCTTTCAGATCAGACGTTTTCAGACGCGCGCACAATGCTGGTGGAAGTACCACAAAGCGGTTACTTTCCGGCATGTTCTGTTCGTCCATAATGACGCCGTATTTCTCAACGATGGTTTCAACGATGTTCTGGTTGGTGATAGACAGCGGCGTGGCCGTTGTCCCCAGGCTAATATTCGAGTCAGCACCCGCCGTCAGACCAGCGTGACCGGCCATAGCAGGGATAGCCGACAGAATATCGGTGTCCACCTTGATCTTCATTTGCTCCGCGCCGTCTTGCGACCATTCATCCATCAGCGCTAAGTCTGATTGGACGCGATCTACATCGTACAATTTAAACGCGAAGTATTTGCCCTGATTGATCACCAAGTTGGTCGTTGGTGATTCAGGTTGTTCGTAGGTGATACCAGCGCCTTTGACATAATCATTGACGGTAATATCGGCACGGGTACGAATGATTACTTCGTCACCGTAGTTTTTGATTTCGCCCTCGTAATCGGTGTTAGCGATAGCGCCAAACACGGTTTGATCGTAAAACTTAACTAAGAGTTTTTTCGACCAGATTTGAGGAATGAATTTGCTGGTGTTGTTTGCACCAGTGCTGGAATAGTTCTTTGCACTGGCATCAATAGGAAAGCCCATTTTAGATACTCCACATGGGGCTTAACAGGTGTGCTTACTGCACGTTGCCTGCATTCAAAGCCCTGAAAAGACTTTGTTCCTGTTTGGCAAACTCCGCTTCGCTGATCTGACCTTTGCTGTAGGCGTTATAAAGCGCGTCAATCTGGGCGGTACTCCAAAAGTCACCGTCCGTACCCATATCGGGTGGATTGTTGCGCCCTACTGGGTCTACGTGTTGTTCAAAAGGCGAATTGGGTTTTCCCAAGCGGGAACGTTCGTGGGCCTTGTAAGCGGTGTAGAAACCAACAGTCCTGTCCACATCACCCTGATTAAATGCTTGGTGTAACAGTGAGCCGCGCGGCATCCCTGAAAAGGGATCGGGTTCGCCTAGCCATTCGCGGAACATGGGATCACGATCTACTTGGTCGAAATCAATGTTGTGCGCTTTCAACTTGGTCGCAATCGTGGTGAGCAACATATTGCTCGACGCTTCCTTGTTGGTTTTCTGCACACTGCCGATTTCGTTACGAATCGCATCCAGTTCTTTGCGAAGTGCTGACGTTTTCTGCTCTGCCAGTTGTTCGGCTTGTTCTGCTACTGCCTGGGCAAATTCTTCGCCGTATTCGTCCGTCAGATACTGGTTCAGTTGTGCTGGTTGTTTCTGGGCTTCCGCTAACTGGTTTTTCAACTCGTCATTGGCCGCTTTCAGATCCATCAGCATCCGAGTGGTTTCTGGATCGGGTTTGGCACCGGCTTCGACTTTCTGGCGCAATGCGTCCAGTTCGTCTTTCATGCGCGGTACTTCGGCGTTGTACTTGCCTTGCAAGACCTGATATTTCGCTTTCCAGTCGTCGGAGTCGGCAGGGGCCGGTGTTCCTTGCTGTTTCAGCGGTTCAGGGGTCAGGGTTTGGGTCGGATCACCAGTGTTGTCGTCATTAGCGGCAGTTGGTGGCTGGTTGCCGGATTGAATCAGCGCATTGGCTTCTTCTTCGGCTTTTCGTAAAGCGCTTGGTAAGGCCATTGGTACTCCATGGGTGAGCCGGTCGTAGCGGAGCCAGTGCGGTGTTCCAGCCGGTATTCACGTTTGGGGTGGTTAAAATGAAAAAACCCGCACAAGGCGGGTTTCTTCGGTTAATCGTAAGGGTTAGTTTTCGCCGTCATTGGCGGCGCTTTCTGGATCGCTTAACACGTCCAATAAGTCGCGCAGTTCGAGAATGCGCGACTGAAAATCGCTGGTGGTTTTGTCGTTGGCATAAATCAGACTTTCGGTGTGGTCGATTTCCAACTGACGGATAAATTGCAGTAAAGCGTCGTATTCATCGTGACAGGCCGCGCGCATCCGGTTAATCGCCCGAAGCTGGCGGGTCTGTTCTTCACTGTACTGGTTCATTTTGTCCCTGCGCCTGTTGGGCCATGGCCTGTTCTTGCTGACGGGCCTGCATCTGTTCTAGGGTCGGAACGACGCGATCCACCGGAATGCTGGTGTTTTTAAACACTTCGCGTAGTTGTTCGCGTCGGCCCTCAAGACCGAGGATTTGAAGATCCACTGGGTTATTGGTGATTGCCAACAGTTCCTGCATTCGGATCGTCATGGCTTCTTTGTGCATCAGGGCATCGGAGCCGCGCGCATGGACGGACGCATCCCCTTTAATATCTTCCGGCACGGTAGGGTCGAGCATCAGCGAGTGGTACACCGCTTCGATTAGCGGCTCAATCACATTGATGTCGATAGAGCGCACCACGTCTTTCATGGTTTTACTTGCCGCGTTCATCAGCATGGACAAGCCGGACGCCGTTTTACCTGCCCCTGCGGCATTGTCGGAGCCGTAGGAATAGGCAGGAATACCGGATTTTTCGTCGGCGTAACGTTCAAAGCGCTCATATACCGCCAATAGTTCATTGGCTTTGATTTCAGGCGAGAAGAAAACCACGCCTGGGCGGCCCCCACCCTGCGGGTTCGCCTTGGATGAATAGGGCCACACTTTCATCGGGTAGACGTTGGTAATGTCCTGCCCTTTTGGCACCATCGAAATATCGACCGCCACTTGAGGGCTTGAGCCTATCGCCATGTTGTTGATAAGCGCCCGTGCCGTGGCGTTGGCCGCATCCTGAATATCCGCCAGAATTTCCGGCAGCGCTTCACCGGCAAACGAGTTAGGCACATTGCGGAAACAGGTTTTGGTATAAGGCGGGTTGCCGGTCGGATCGGGGTTAATCACGGCGCGTATGGTGTAGCTGCCAATCACGGTCAGCGATACGCTGTATTCTTTATAGGGATCTTCAATCATCTGTTGAACACCCCAGTCTTGCAGCATCTTGCCCTGAATCCAGCCCGTCCAGATAAGACCGTCGATCAGGTCATAGTTGGTATGAAGCTGGTCGTTGCGGCCCTCTAGGCGTTCCCGTTCCCCATCTTCAAACACCCATTCACGCAGACCGTTCATGCGGTACTGGTTTAAGACCAGCGCAATATTCTTGGCGTTGTAGCCCATCATGCCGCGCATCTTTTCCAGTTCGTGCGGGGTCATGCTGATTTTCTCTATGTCCCAGTTATCGCCAATCCGCACGGTAGACGGTGACGGGTAGAAGTTGAACGGCGATACCCGTTTAAAGGTGCGCAGGATCTTTTCTTCCACCTTGGGAACATGCTTGCCGGTTTGCGGGTCAGGCACCCACTTAACCTTATGCTTTTTCTTGTAAACAACGCCTTTCAAAATGGCAAAAGGGTAAGTGACTAAATCTTCCAAAAATTCTTCAAATTCCTGACGATAGCCACCCTCGATCAATACGTCCTCGACGTATTCAGCCATTTTTTCCATGCGGCGTTCACCCTCACGCTGCATTTCGTCTTTTATGCGTGCTTCATGCTGCATCAGTAGCTGTTCGGCCACTTCTGGCGGGACGCCATACTGCATAACCGCCTGCAAGGCCGTGGTGATCATTTCTTCCTGAATTTCAGGGGGTAATTCCTGAATCGGGGTCGGGGCCAGAGAAAAAGGCCGATCACCGGACGTAGAAAACAGATCCGTTAACAGGGCTTTGGCCGCACGCGATTTCGCGCCGGTCAGGTTCATGTAAATCTGTGAGCCGCCCGTTTTCTTAATTTCTTCCAACTTTTGTGGATCGTATTCGCCTTTACGGCGGCGCAAGCAATTGGTCAGACGGGTGGACAGCGAGAATTTGTGACGTTTGGCAATATCCCAACACTGGGCAACATGATGCGCCAGCCGGTCGATAATGACCGGTTGCATCGGGGCGTTTTCGTCCTCGTCGGACACGCCACCGGACAAGCCTGTTGGCTCAATCATTATTCATCAACCCTTTCAACACGCCAGCCTAACAGGCGCAAACAAAAACGTTGCCACCAGTGGTACTGGTGACGGGAATAAAAGCACATATCGCCAATAGTGAGTTTCCACAGGTAAGGCATGGTGTGGAATTTCGCGCCTACCGCATAACGTTGATCCAGGTTCATTATGTCCATCCACCGGAACTAATGACGCGCACGCCGGAGAAGTACCCGCCGTGGAAGTCACTCATTTGGTCTTGTAGGTAATTCAGGGCTACCGCAAACGTTCTGAACGCATCGGCAGGGTGTGAAGCCCAGTCATGGCATGGGCGGTCTTTCCAGACGCCGCGCTTGTCGTCCCACTCTTTACGGTAGGCTTGCAGACCGGCGAAACCCTGTTCGGTACTGGCTTCATCGAACCAGCACAGGGGCAATACCGCCCTCACCGCTTCGATACCGTCTACGACCGCCAGTTTTGGGGCTACTTCAAAGTTGATCCCCAAGGACGCGGCCTGTTCGATACGGGACAGACCCGTGCCGAATTCGCGGTGGTTGATGTCGTGCGGGGCAACGTGGAAGCCATACATATACTTCTTTTCGGACGCTATATCGTCCAGCATCCGTTTATAAAACGGTAAGCCCTCGCCTGAATTCTGGTAGTAATCAATGACGCGGTATTCGCGGCCTATCTGCTGGATAAACCAGATACAGGTTTCGTCCGACACCCCCAAGTCCCAGAATGTATGCACAAGGGCAGACGTTTCGTGCGGGACTTTGGTTAAACGCTGCTGTTCGTAAATATCTTCTATCTGGCGCTGGTAGTAAGCCCCCTCGATAGACTGGGCAAAGGCTTCTTCCGGTATGGACGGGTATTCCCGTTTCATATCGTTGCCAAGGGTACGTTCCTTGGCGGCATACCACGCTAATTGCTCATCCGACAGGTGGACGCCATGCTTAGACGCCAAGGTGTTCGCGTAGTCCCTAAGCCGTTCAGGGATAGGGATCGCGTCGTTGTCCAGCTTATAAGACGGGTCTTTGTACCAGGGGAAGAAAAAGAACTTCCAGTCCAGCCGTGACAGGTTAATTTCGCGTTTCGCGTTACGCTCGGCCTGCTGGCTGTATTCGTAGAAGTAACCGGCCTTACCCTCGGCGGTGGACTCGATAAAGATCACACAATCTTTCGATACCGCTTCAAAGGCACCCGTGACGATTTCACGGGCCTTGTCGGGGTACTTGGCACAGATTTTCCCGAATTCAGAAATGTGCAGGTATTTAAGCGTACCACCACGAAAGGACGTACCGACTGTGATAGACGACCCGTTACTGAATACCAGTTCACCGGCTCGGTCGTTGGTGGCCCTGACGTTATCGCGGATTGCCGCAGGCAACTCGTCGTAAGCGTATTTGATTTTTTCCCGAAACAGACGGGTCGCGTCGTCTTTACTGTGAGCGATTACCGCGCATTTGGTGTTCTTGGTGAACAGCGCCGCATCGAGCATAAAGATCATGACAAAGGTAGTGAACCCAAGCTGACGGGCCTTTAAGATGATATTGCGGTAGTGCATTCCCCGAAACAGCGCCAATTGCGCTTCATTCATGTGGAATTTGACCCGCTTACCGTTCTTGTCAGTGATCCAGTAAAGGTTATTAACGCGCCATTCCCAATCGGACAGCTTTTCGCGCATTAACCCCCAGTCGAATTCAACGCTGGTGGAATTAGCCGTTTCCGCTGTCAATTGTGGTGTCCAGTCTCAGATTATCCGCAGGCAGCGGCGATACCAGCGAGTCGGTGACTTCTTGGGAAATGGCATCAAAGAACTGCGCCACTTTCATTTCACCGCTAATGTCGTGCTGGTGTTTTTGGGTAAACATGGCAAGGTGCTGGCCCAATAGATTGAGCGCGCCTTTCTTGTCAGCGATTTCAAGATCACGCTGCACCAATTCTTCTTCTACGCCTTCCTCGTCGTCGCGGGTGCGTTTAATGACCCGTTCACGGATTTTCGACACACCAGCCGCCGCTTCATCGGCAATCTGGTGAATCGGCAGCATGTTGCCGTTGTGGTCGTAGAAATCTTTGATGTTGACCGCTGCCAGCTTAAACAGCTCATTCAACACAAATTCTTCATTGATGCGCAGCTTCATAAAGCCGTGTGTGCGCGCTTCCAGTAGACACGCATCAATATATTCGCGCGTCGGGGTGCCATGACGTAACAGTCGTTTGCCGCAGGCATCAGCCGTGGCAAGCGAACCGCAGTTTTCATACGCCGCCATGTACGCTTTTGCGTGGTCACGCTTCGGGTCGGCAAGGTACTGTTGCGCAAATTCTAGCTGCCGCTTATTCAGATCCTCTGCCAGTTCTTCAAGCACTGTCATGGACTGTTCGACAGACTTAGCAATGATTTGACCGGCCATGGGGAATTCCTGTTATCGCTTTTGTTCCAAGATGAGTTGTTTCAGTTCATCGAGGGTTTTTTCGATACGGGCAAGGTGTTGAAGTAATTGGTGTTGTGTCACAAACGTTTCCGCCACATGCAATTTGTAATCAGATAGGTTTGATTTGTTTTCCGCCGCTAACTCCGTAGCCTTGTTGATCCGTCCGAAAAGTGAGTGAAAAAACGGCACCGCCACTAGGTTAAGTAGTGCGATCACCATGACAATGACGTGATAAAAACTTATTTCCACAATGACCCCTTAACCGACAACGCTAAAAAGCATCCCCAAACGTTCCCACCAGCAAAGGCGAGATTTCCATAAAGAATTCGTTGTCGATAACGTCTGTCTGGGCCATATCCAAAATGATTTCGGTCAATTCTTCGACGCTAAACTGGTCGTAAGGTGAACGGTCGTAGATATACCAATCTTCTATGCCTGGGCAGGGACAATCTGCCGCGTGAACGTCATGCAAGGAACACATATAGTCGTCGCAGTTTTCGCAATGCACCCATGGCGTGATGAACTTTATTTCAGCCATTGGGATTCACTGCTACCGGTTGCTAGACGGCTAAGTTTATTGGTGTTGCCGCTGGCCCGTTCATACGAGCGACCAAGCGACCACGTTGCCACAATGCCACCCCACGCCGCCCAGAAGTCGGACGGAAGATCAAACGGCGTGGCAGCGCCGGTTGCCCATAAGTTTACGAGGGGTACAACGACATAATTGATAAATATGATGAATAGTCCGAAATAGACCACAGTTGGACGCGCGCGCTTTGTGTAGGTGTCCCCTTGGGACAATTCCGCTACCAGGATTCTTTCCTTAGCTTGCAGATTCGCGCGCAGGGTTTGTTCCATTTCGCTTTCGCGTTTCTGGATAAGGGTTTCCATTTCCACAGCAAAGCGCTGTTTATCTTCGTCGGTGGTGATAAACCGATCCGCCACGTTTGCCACATCGGACACAAGCGAACCCAACCCGCCTTTCAGCAGGGACGTAAGCCAAGGAACCATAGTGTTTTCCAGAAATTGAAAAAATTTTTTTTGGGAAAAAAGGGGTGGACACGACTCCACCCCATAAGGGAGCGAGGTACTCACAATGAAGATAGTTCGGTTTTTTTTGGTCAATGGCGGGGCAAAAAAAAGCCCCAAGCAAGGACATACAAGGGGCTTTTTCCACCATAGATGCTAAGGGTTCATCAAAGGAAGCCGACCAAAGCAAACCAAGAATCAACACCCCTAGCATGGTTAAAAGATAACCGTTTTGTGTCGCAGCGTCAATCCGAAAAATATTTATTTTGTTTATTCGTTCTTCATTTGACGATAGCGCGCCGAAATTTTTTGCATCGCGCTGTTATAAATGCCGAAAACATGCTCGTAAATTTTTTCGTAGCATTCCCGAAATTTCCCGTTATACAGGCTCTGGCGCGCCATTCCTGCGGCCTTGGCGAGACTGGTAATTGAAAAAGGACGTAAATTGCTACCCAGACACCTAGTACAGTCGGCATCCCCCCCGCATCGGCACAGGACGCCATGGGGGTGCCGGACAATCATCTCGACCACGCCAGATGCGACCCTGTAGAACGATGAATCGTCGTTTGGTGGTATTTCCTTGCCATGGATTGCATAGAATTCTGCCCTAAACCACATATCCGCGTAGATTTTCAGCTTGAGTTGGCTAGAACGATCCAATAGTTCAATGGCGTAGACGGCCAGTAGCTCTGTTTCGTCCAAGCCAGATAGTAAGTCGGCATGTTCTGTACGGGTTAAGCGCTCATTAGACGGGCCACCAAAGGCACTGGGTTCTAATGACATTCCTTTAGCGGTTAATTGGGTGAGTATCTTCATTGTATGGGCCTTTTACTGGGTTAAACGTGTGTGTTCTTGTCAGCTTTGGTCAGTAGGCCATGGTGGGTATATGTATGTTTAGTGCGCTTATTTGTACATTTATGTACATTTATTGTTGATTTAGTGTACAGGGACGCACTATATTGATAACGGGATAGTATCAAACAGCAACTATCCATACACCATAGAAATGACCAAAAGACCAAAGGATCAACAATGGACAATAATGCAGACTCTACCTGCTATGTACTTTCCGCCATATTTGGGGCTGTAACGGCCTTAGCGCTGTTTTCTCAACCTCACCTAGCATTTATGCCTGCTATAGCAAGTGCGCTCTACTGGCTTCTGGGACGTTTTTTCGCGTACCAAGATCGCTTATCCGGGTCGAAAACCGGAGAAGCCGAATGAGCATTAAAATCAATAGCTACTTTTCGGGGGCCGGTCTGATGGACGTTGGCTTAATGCAAGCCGGTTGCCAGATTCAAACCGCTTTTGAGATTGATAAGAATGCGTGCGCGACGTATCGGGCCAATCTGGGCGATCACATTACCCAAGTAGATATAAGCCAGTTGCTAGTGACTGAACAACCGGATTGCGATGCTATGGTGTTCACTTATCCGTGTGATAAATACGCGACAAGTGCAGACATACACGGCACGCGAACCGGTGACGACTTGTTCTTGCACGCTCTACGCCACTTGGCACTTAAACGGCCCAAAGCGTATGTAGTCGAAAACGTTATGGGTATGCGCAAATTCCCTGTAGTCATGGAATGCCTGACGAAGTTGCCTGATTACTATATTTGGTGCTTTGCGCCGGTTAAGGCCCAATGGTGGCTACCACAAAAGCGCGACCGCTTAATCATCTTTGGGACTCGGACACCCTTTGCGCCGCGTCCACCTGTAAATACTCGGCCCGTTTCGCTGGCAGAGATAGTCGAAAAGGATCCACAGGTATCTATACCGCCGTCGATGTTCACGCGGTTAAACGGTGGTGCCAATTACCGTGATAAGCCGATTATTTCTGACCCTGCACGGGGCGATATTGCGCCGTGCGCAGTGGCTCACTATGGCAAAGACAAGACCACGCGATTACTTGCCGATCCACGTTTCAAAGGTGGCGTGCGTCCATACAGTGTGCGCGAGTATGCAAGGCTGCAAGGTTTACCGGATTCGTTTAGCTTTCCGGTCGCTGAAAGTCACGCATATAAGCAGATCGGCAATGGCGTACCTGTACCACTGGGCCGGTGGCTTGGTGGCGAGTTAAAGCGCTATTGCGCGACGGCATAGGCTCAGCTAATGCGCCTAGTCACTGGGCGCATTGACGGGGCTTTTACCCGATACCACCATAGGACAAGTATTTATGACCACAATTACCCAATTTGCGCTGACTGCTGCCGAACAGCGCGCCGTTTATCGTGCTAATCAAATTTTGAACAAGTATGCACGCAAACACCCTGAATTTTTTACGTGTTGCAATCACGCTAAAGACTACGCATTCAACACCCTATCTAATCGCGCCCATGAATGCTTTGCAGTTGTCTATCTGGATAGCCAGCATAGATTGATTGACGTTGAAATTGTCTTTGAGGGGACGATAGATTCTGCTGCTGTCTATCCGCGCGTTGTCGCACGTAAAGCGCTGGAACAAAACGCGGCTGCACTAATCCTGATGCACAATCACCCATCTGGCATAGCAGAACCAAGCCAAGCAGACAAGGCAATCACAAAACGGTTACAGGATGCTTTGGCCCTTTTTGATATTCGCATTATCGATCATCTGGTAGTCGGTTGTAGTAATGGATCGGTAGTGTCATTCGCTGAACGGGGTCTGATATGAGCCGTCAATCTGTTAGCTATTACATCGCCAAGCACTTTATTACAGCGCTTGCCTATGGCGATACATCGGGCCTGACTGAATATGAAGAACTGGGCCTGCTTATTTTTGAATCGAATCTCCCATGGGCCAATGGCTCATGGGAATACCCGACTGATGAAAGCCATGATGATTTTAAACGTTGTCATATCACCGGCAAATTATCCGATTGCGCTCTAGTCCACTACCACCAATGGGAGCAAGTATCATGCAACTGAATACCGATATTTTTTACACTATGACACTCAGCGCTATTGCGCTGGGTGATCCCGATAGCGATGCGCATCATAACGCGATTGTCGATGCAGCAAAGTTGGCCCCAAAATTTCCACTTGTACGCATGGAAGAAACCGGCGATCTCGAATTGTACGAGGTTTTTCACCTGCTCGACGTTACCGTGTGGTACAGCCCATCAAGAAACCTTTATTTTTTCGCACATGACTTACAGCCTTACTACGTCACTTTCCATTTAGAGGGCGATAGTACCCACCATATTTGGTGCGATGCCGTGGACGATGGAAACGCTGAAGATGCTGCCGTTGAAGTCATTAGCGAGACATTCAATTGCGATGTAAATGACGTGCATATCGACACAATAATCGCCGGTTATCAACTCAAAGTGCAGGCTGATAAATACCTGCGCGAAGTCGTGTCTTACACGGGTGCCTAGTTGTCCAGCTAATGCGTCCCCCCCAGGGCGGCGCATTGACGGGCCAATTTCAACCCGATTAAACGTCTATCTGCCAATAGACACACACCAAAGGACAAGACAATGAAATTATTAACTCAAGCAATCATTAAGCAATTACCCGCACTGCGCTCAACTGACGGCAGCGGTGACAGACCTATTATCTGCAAGTTTTTCACCCCATGGACTAACTGGACGTGGTATGTACTAGAGGGCGAACAACAGCCCGATGGTGACTGGCACCTGTACTGCTTTGTCGAGGGCCACGAAAAAGAGTTTGGCTTAGTGTCGCTTAACGAACTGGCCGCAATTAAAGGCCCGTTTGGCCTGCGCATAGAGCGCGATCTTAGATACACCGGCATGTTATCCGATGTTTGCGATGTGTTTCGCTCAGAGGAAAAAAGCGCATGAAAATGAAACCCGAACACTATGCCGTCTTAGAAAAAGAGATCAACGCCACGTTGGATCGTCATGGACGGCAAGCGCTTATACGTGAATACGAACACGGCCAATTTGCGCGCGCTGATAAAGTCAAAGACCTGCAAATGCGATTCTGCTTTGACTTGGCGTATGGTGCCGGTCTGACGCGGTTTATCTGTGACACCCTGTTTCAGTATCTGGACTCGTCGCACGTCTACACCGCGTTAAAGCGCATCTGTCCAACCGTTGAACGTAAGTATTGAGGGTAAACAAATGACATTCACTCAACTGTTAACCCTGCTTAAAGCTAACGCTGAATCGGCGGAATGTTGTTTAGCCGATCCCAACGTAGCTTACGACAAAGGTTACTTACACGACGCACGACAAGCCGCGTTTGACGCTGCAAGCGCTATGCGTGTTTTCGACCGTGAAAACCCAGATAAGCTGGACGTTTTAAAAGCGATGCTGGAACACGTCGAAAGCGAATTGATTGATTTGGGTATTTCACACAGTTCAGTTCGTGTAGCTATCCAAGAAATCACTTGGTTCAAAACCGGATATTAACAGCTAAAGCGCATCTTAAATGGTGCGCTTTGACGGTTGATATAAACCGACACCATAGACCAATGACCAAAGGTAACTATATGAAATACTCAAACATGCTTTATAAGCTAATGTGCGACGTGCATTCCTTTTTAGATGCTGCACAAATAGAAATCACAATGGCAAACCGCGACGTAGCCTATCGCGCCTTGGCCGATGAACCCAAGCCGTCACTTTGTCAGCTTGGTTATGAACTGCTGCTATCCAAAACTACCCGACGCGGATTACCCATCATTCAATTGCCGTTTCGTGGCCGGTTAACTGCCACTTTCAAACCGCGCAATCTGGACTTCATTGTCGAGTATACCGGCGGTGTTCACTTGGACGAATGGCTCAAACAACGCCCCCCAGGATCTAAGTATCGTTTGTTGACTTGGCCGCAATATGAGCGAATTTGCGCCGATTATCATACCGATCAGTTACTGGATCGCGCTGCTACGTCCACGAAATTACATTCAGTCGCATAAGGTGAGCCAAAATGAACACAGCAACACAGTACAAAGCAACAAACCCTACTCCGTGCAGCGAAGAAGAATATTGGGATCTGTTAGAAGTCTTGCCCCCGCGCCGTTGGTGCCGTCTTGGCGTGTGGGAAGTCTTTTACATGATGGAACCCATCACAGACACCCTGTATCACTGGGGCGCAAAGCATATCCCGTCGAACACCCATTACCAGTTCATCGACAGCGCAACAATCAGCGCACACGATCTGCTTAACAAACTGACACCGGTTACACCGTCACCTAAAAAGGAGTCAAACAATGGCTAACGGACAATTTGAACTAACCCTGTTTGCACAAGGCACAGACTGGGAACAACCTGAATCCGATGAACTGTTATGCTCAGTCAATGGTGCGCGTGTGAAGTTTGCACGCCGCCTATGCAGTTGGACACCCAAGATAGATATTTTTGTTTCTATCAATAACGGCCCATTTAAAACAGTCGTATATAACAACGACAACGTAACACCCGAAGTCATTGCCGCTTGGCGCGAAGCCGAACAAAAAGCATTTAAAAATCGTAACAGTGGCCGCGACGACTTATCGCTCTGGATGAAGCCGATTTTACACACAACAAATCAGCGTTTGAGTGGTGCATCTTAGGTACACCCAAAATGCACCTTGCGATAAACAAAAAAGGCGCTTAATGCGCCTTTGTTTTTTGTCCGGTTAACATTCGCCAGATACTCTGGCCCATATACACAAACAAGTGACCGTAAAACCACCAGCAAAACCACACAATAGTAATCGCAATCACGCTGTATGCAATGACAACTGTACCGTAGACAAGCAGTAATAACGTCAGCGCTGCAAACGCATAAAACCACCACACGCCCAGTAAAAAACTGGCGATTTCAAACGTCGCTTTTACTGCACTGAAAAATCCTGGTAATTGAGTTTGTTTTCCCACACAACACCCCCTTAATCATCTGCCTAAATAGTAGCAAACAAATCCGCTTTTTCTATTTCCACTTCAACACGCGGATCACCCTCATAACTGCCTTTGCGCAACTTCAACAAATTGGCCCCGATAAATTGTTCATCATCTTCAATTACACGCGCATCGACCAACGCATCAAACAGCACCTTATTCAAGTTATCAATATCACGCCGCCTTGTATCTGGCAGCATCAACGTGACACTAATCACTAAATCACCGGACAACATTATATCGGCAATACCCGCTGCCGATAAAATCAGCCTAACAGCTTTGGTGTACTCTTTTCCCGCAGTTGTTTTATACAGCCGACCGGTTTGCTTATTCATCCGATACAACGCATTGACACTTACAGGATAAGGCAAGTTGAATTTCATACATCAACCCCGCTAAAAACACGGCCCATTATACCTGTTCAGCGCATTTATTCACACCGCCTGTCAATTCATCGGGGGGAGAAACTTTTAAGTAGTTTCTACCCCTCTGTGACATGATTTTGCGGATCAGAGAAATTAACGGATCAGACGTGTCACAGAGATTCAACAAGTACCAAAGAATACCACTACAACCCGCATTCTGCTGCATTTTCTCTGATCCATCTGATTTTTGTCCCAAAACGGATCAGAGACACAATTCACACAAAAAATTTTCTCTGTGACACGTCAGAGACATCATCAGCGGATCAGAGCATACACACATATTATCAACACACTTATCCACAGATTTTAGGTAAGAAAAAAGCCAGCGAAGCTGGCTCTTAAAAGACTACGGTGCGCGCCGGATCAGTCGCGTTTTTGGCTGGCCCGTGCTTCAAATTCTGCGCGCATATTGTCCAGCAAACGACCTAAATCTTGCGTCACCATCATTGCCGCTTCCTTGGCAGCGCGCAAGTACACCAACCGGTGAGAATGAAATAGCGCCGTTAAGTGAAACGCCACAAACACCCATGCCTGCCAATCGTCGAGCGAATATTCAGTCAGCAAGATAAACAGGATTGTCGTGCCAACATACGGTGCCGATTCAATAAACTGCCTGACAAATTCACTGCGCATTTTTACGACGCCCCCGTTTTGGTTTCAGTGCTGCATACTTGGGTTCTTGCGGTTGCATATTGCATTCAATTTCCCATGCAATGCGTTGCATTTCAGCTAAGGCAATCGCTTCGCTTCGCGTCCGTTGCCAATATCGCGGATTTTCTTCAAATCTAAATGAACGCTTTTTATTAGGGAAAAAAGGATGCGACACGACGATTACGTCATAGTATTTTTTGCCACCCTGAAGCATTTTTGACGATTTTGTTTGGTGCAAACCAGTGATTAAATCCTGGTGACACGCTCGAATACGTTTCGCTCTCGTTTTAGGCACCAATCCAATTTCTGCAATCTTTTGGTTTCGCCAAGAAACAGCTTCTTTAAGCGCTTGTTTGTCTGTTCGCATGGAAGATATACCAAAGAATTTGGTATGGCGGCCCTTACCATCGCGCACGGCATTTATTCGCACCCAGTAACCTTGCGGGTGAACACTGATAAAACGATAGCCAGATTGACCAACGCAGGAAAAATCCCAGTCCTTATCCTTTTTCATCATCAGATGCCGTGTTTTCTTGCGATTTAATAAATTGTCCAGCATAGGCTTCTGCGAAGTTTCTGCCAGTTTCAAATATATTGGTAGCGCTTACATGCTGAACCAATAAATCAGCAATAGTGTGCATAATATCTTGCTGCATCTTTATTAGCGCAATGCACGCTTCCGGTACAACTTCACCACTAATCATGGCATCAATGTGACTGGTCACAATATCGTCCATCATTGCTACTGTATTTACGACCTGACTGACTTTCCCATTAGGCATGACAACTCACCTACACCCTTTCTTATTTCATTTAGGTCTAAATTAGAACGGAATGAATTTAACGGAACCGTCATAATCAGGCAATAAAAACCGGTAGAAATAATGCGCAAACGACTAATTTTTAAACGCTTTTTGGGAATAATCTCTCAAATCAAAAAGCGTACAAAACGCGACAATTCTTTTGTTTACAAGGCAAGGGTATCAGTCTTATTTTCCGGCCCTTTTGCCGAATTTGGGTTTTAAAATAGTGATAAATAATGATAAAAAAAGACCCAACCGAACGCGCGTCCTTTTGTCTACCATTTTTGTCTACCATTTAGGGGTATTTGGGGTGTTTTTTGGGTATTTCGGGGTATTTGGTACTTTGAAGAAAGCCGACCTACTGAATGGCTGTAGGCCGCATTTTTAAAGGCTTTAAGGTGGTGCCAGAGGTCGGACTCGAACCGACACATCGGTTAGGATGGCGGATTTTGAATCCGCTGCGTCTACCAATTTCGCCACTCTGGCATAGATTTTATTTTTGTCGTTTTACCACTGTTTCCAGCGGCTATCGAGGGTCGCCATTATAGCGATGTGCTTTACCCTTGCAAGCGTTTTATTATGGATTTTCCACATTCTCTTACTCATGCCCATGCTTGCTGGTAAACTGCCTCCAATCACAAGTCAAAGTTGTTGTTTTTATGACCAATTTTCCTCGCGCGACGCTAATTCGCCGCCTTGCCGCAATGCTATATGACACCCTGGTCGCCATTGCTATCGGCATGGTCGCCGCTCTGGCCATTTTGCTGGTGTTTATGGTGCTATTTCAAAATGGTCAGCTAGACACACAAGGTCACACCCATTTGAGTGACTGGCTTAAATCCAGCCCTTTATATACCCATCTGGTGCAGTGCTGGGTGCTGTTCTGGGTGTGTGTATTTTTTATGTGGTTTTGGCGTAATGGCGGACAGACCATCGGCATGCGTGCCTGGCGTTTACGGATTCTGAGTACCACAGAGCAGCCCATCACCTACCCTCGCGTGGCATTGCGTATGCTCTGCGCGCTGGGTGGACTGGGTAATCTGTTATTGCTCATAGACTGGAAAAACCGCCTCAGTCTGCAAGATCGCATCGCCAACACAGAGGTGGTCTTTCTCAGCGAGCAGGCCAACCACCATCGCAGTTGGCGTGGTTTAAACGGCTAACGCCTATTTGCGGACCAGATACGCGGCCAGTCCGGCAAACAGCGCACTGGGTAACAGCGCGCCAACCAGTGGCGGCAATTGATATACCAGGCTCATGGGACCGAATACTTCGTTAGCTATAAAGAAGCCAAAGCCGGTTAGCACTCCCATGATCACCCGGGCGCCCATGGTCACGCTGCGCAGCGGGCCAAATACAAATGACAGCGCCAGCAACAACATAATCCCTACGGATACGGGTTGCAGCACTTTACGCCAAAACGCCAGTTCATAACGCCCGGCATCCTGACCGTTGTTGTGCAGATACGCTACATAATCCAGCAGGCCACGAATGGACAGGGCTTCCGGCTTAACCGCCACCACGCCCAGTTTATCCGGAGTTAATTGCGACTCCCAGCGGGTTTCTTTACTAGGCGCGACATCAATATAGCCCTCACTGAACTCGGTGACTTCTACGTTTTTCAAACGCCAGCTGCTACCGCTAAAAATGGCAGAATCGGCGGTGGTAATGCTCTGCAATGCCATCTCAGCACCGAAATGTAAAATCCTGACATTGGCCAGTTCAGTTTTACTTCGTACCTCGCCGATACTGACAAAATCGTCGCCATCCTTAGCCCACACGGCATTACCGCCGGTAAACAGGCTACCGCCAGTAATTGCCTGGGTGCGTAATTCTTTGGCCTGCGCTTCAGTCACCGGCGCAACCCATTCGCCCAGCGACATCACAAATAACACCATCAGCAGCGCAGTTTTCATCGCCGAGCCGATAATGTTGGCGCGGCTCATGCCTGCCGCCTGCATCACCACCAACTCGCTATTGCTGGCCAATATGCCCATGCCAATCAGGCCACCAATCAGGGTCGCCATGGGGAAGAACATCTCGATTTCACGGGGCATACTCAGCAGGATATACACGCTGGCGATTAACATATCGTAGGTGCCGCGACCGACAAACTTAAGCTGCTCGACAAACTTCAGCAAACTGCTCAGCCCCACCAACACCATCAATGACATAAAGGTGGTGCCGATAAGGGTGCGCGCCAGATACAGATCTAATATCTTGATCATGCCTTTCTCCCCTTGAGCTGGGCGCGGATTCTCACGCCGAAGGTGCGGCCACGTACCAGCAGGAAGGTGCCAATCAATAACATCACAGCATGTACCCACCACAGGCCCAGATTGGCGGGGATCTTGCCATCTTCGAGTAATTTGCGCCCGGCCATCAATAGCATGAAATACCCCAGATACAGCATCAGTGCAGGGAACATTTTGCCGAAACGCCCCTGGCGAGGCTCGACCGCGCTAAGCGGCACGGCGATCAGAATCAGAAACGGAATAGACAGCGGAATCGCAATCCGCCACTGTAATTCGGCCAGTGCATCCAGGCTATCGTCACCAATCAGTTCCTGGGTTGGATAGGCGGTTAACTTACGCCGTTGTTGTTCAGTTTGCTGCTCGGCAATCTGCACCTGATACTCGGCAAATTCCACCACCTGAAAGTCACGCTGGCCTAGGCTACCTTCATACTGAGCGCCCTCGGCCAGAACGAGTTTTTGCGCACCATTAGACTCGGTTTCCACTTTGCCGGTCTGAGAATAAATCAAATGTAAGTCTTCACTGCCTGGCGCCTTTTGGCGCACCAAAAAAACCCCTTCCAGCTGGTTGTCTTCATCACCGATGTCGTGCACAAACATCACGGCTTGTTTATTAGCGGTTTCCTGAAAACGCCCCGGAATCAGGGTCGTCAATCCGGTTTCGGCACCTAATTTGTCTTCCAGCTGATATTCCTGCTCTACCGCCAGTGGTGCCAGCCACAGGGTTAAAAAGGCAGTAATCAGCGCCATTAGCCCACCCAGCGCCAGTGTTACGCGGGTGACATACCATTCACTGATGCCACAGGCGCGCATCACAGCCATCTCACTGTCCGCGTAAAAACGGCCATGGGCCAGCATAATGCCTAAAAATAAACTCAGCGGTAACACCAGTGCCGCCAGCACAGGTAATTGCAAGGAAAGAAAACTTAATACGGTATTGGCCGGAATATCGCCGTTGGTGGCTTCAGCCAGTACACGCACAAACTTTTGCGTAATAAATATGGCCATTAAGACCAGAAAAACTGCCACCTGAGACTTTAATGTCTCGGACAACAGATAGCGGAAAATCAGCACAATTAACCCTGTTTTGTTGCGGCCCGGCGCAAATAAATTACGGCCTATTAAACCGCGTTACAGCGCGCGGTTCAAACAATGAAAACTGCCATTTTTGGTGGCATACTGCAAAATTTTAAGTAAACTTACCATTTTCACAAGTTTAATTTGCTAATCCGCGCCCGCAGAAGGGCTTTTTTTCGCGAATCAGCAAGTAAAGTCTGATAAACACAGAGCTTTTGAGGGGGCTAATCAGCCATGGAATTCAGTGTAAAAAGTGGCAGTCCGGAAAAACAACGCAGTGCCTGCATTGTTGTCGGTGTCTTCGAACCACGTCGTTTAACACCGGTTGCTGAGCAACTGGATGAAATCAGCGGCGGCTACATCAGTAACCTGATCCGTCGTGGCGATCTGGAAGGCAAAGCCGGCCAGATGCTGTTACTGCACCATATTCCCAATGTACTGAGCGAGCGCGTCTTGCTGGTTGGTTGTGGTAAAGAGCGTGAACTGGACGAACGTCAGTACAAGCAAATCGTCGCCAAGACCATCAGCACCCTGAATGAAACGGGCTCGATGGAATCTGTGTGTTTCCTGACTGAACTGCACGTGAAAGGGCGCGATACCTACTGGAAGGTCCGTCAGGCTGTAGAAACCACCCAGGCCTCGCTGTACACCTTTGACCAGCTCAAGAGTAAAAAGTCGGATCAACGTCGTCCGCTGCGTAAACTGGTTTTTAATGTCCCTACCCGCCGCGAACTGTCTATCGGTGAGCGCGCCATTACTCACGGTTTGGCTGTAGCAGAGGGCATGAAAACCACCCGTGATGTGGCGAATATGCCGCCGAATATCTGCAACCCTCAATACCTGCACGATCAGGCCGCTAAGCTGGCTGAACAGTATTCGCCGTTGAGTATTGAGCGCGTCGGCGAAGCGCAAATGCAGGAATTAGGCATGAACGCTTATCTGGCCGTTGGCCGTGGCTCTGAGAATGAGTCAGTGATGACAATCATGCGCTATGAAGGCGGCTCTCAGAATCAGGCACCGATTGTCTTAGTCGGTAAAGGCCTGACCTTTGACTCAGGTGGTATTTCAATCAAGCCCGGCGAAGGCATGGACGAGATGAAATACGATATGGGTGGTGCAGCCGGGGTACTGGGTACCATGCATGCGATCGCCGCCCTGAACTTGCCACTGAATGTTATCGGTGTACTGGCTGGCTGTGAAAATATGCCAGACGGTAAGAGCTATCGCCCGGGCGATATTCTCACCACAATGTCAGGTCAAACCGTCGAAGTGCTGAATACCGATGCGGAAGGCCGCCTGGTGCTGTGCGATACCCTCACCTATGTGGAGCGTTTCGAGCCGGAGTTGGTAATCGACGTGGCAACCCTGACCGGTGCCTGTGTCATCGCGCTGGGCAAATATGCCACCGGCCTGCTAAGCAGCCATAATCCGCTGGCTCATGAGCTACTGAATGCCTCTGAGCAAAGTGGTGACCGCGCGTGGCGTTTACCTTTATGGGATGAGTATCAGGAACAAATCGAAAGCCCGTTTGCGGATATGAGCAACTTAGGTGGTCGCCCGGCTGGTACCATTACTGCCGCGTGCTTTCTGTCGCGCTTTACCCGCAAATATAACTGGGCGCATCTGGATATTGCCGGTACCGCATGGAACAGTGGTAAAAACAAAGGGGCGACCGGTCGTCCGGTGCCTATGCTGACCCAGTTCCTGATTAATCGTGCAGGCATTCAAACTGAAGATTAATGGCTAACGTCACTTTTTACCTGCTGGAGCAGGATGATCCCAAACAGGCCAGTGAACTGGCCTGTTTACTTGCCGCCCGGCATTTCCGCCAGCGTCAGCGCAGCTTTGTATGTTGTGCCGATCAAACTGGCGCAGAAGCTGTGGACGAACTGATGTGGCAACGCCCCGCCGAGGGATTCGTACCACACAACCTGCCGGGGGAAGGCCCGGCCAATGGCGCACCAGTGCAAATCGGCTGGCAATGGCGTCAGGCCAATCAATGCCAGGTGCTAATCAACGTCAGCCACAGCATGCCAGCCAGTTTATCTGGCTATCGCTTTATTTATGACCTGGTACCTGCGGATGAAGCAGGTAAGCAGGCAGCAAGAGAACGTTATAAACAATACCGGGCCGCTGGCCATCAACTGGATACCCGCCCGGCACATGAACTTTTTGAGACGAACCATGGATAAAACCTTTAATCCCAATAATATTGAGCAGGCCTGTTACCAGCAGTGGGAACAGCAAGGCTATTTTGCCGCCAGTGGAAAAGGCGATCCGTACTGTATTCTGCTGCCACCACCCAATGTGACCGGTAGCTTGCACATGGGCCATGCATTCCAGCACACCATTATGGATGCGCTGACCCGTTACCATCGTATGAAAGGCGATAACACCCTGTGGCAATGTGGTACCGACCACGCCGGTATTGCCACCCAGATGGTGGTTGAGCGTCAACTGAACGCGCAGGGTAAAACCCGTCACGACTTAGGTCGCGAAGACTTTGTGAAAAAGATCTGGGAATGGAAAGAACACTCCGGCGGCACCATTACCTCGCAAATGCGCCGTATGGGCACCTCCTGTGACTGGACCCGTGAAGCCTTTACTATGGATGACGACCTGTCTGAGGCCGTCAAAGAAGTGTTCGTTCAATTATTCGAAGAAGGCCTGATTTACCGTGGCCAGCGTCTGGTGAACTGGGATCCGGTGCTGCACACCGCGGTATCCGATTTAGAAGTGTTGAATGAAGAAGAAGACGGCTTCATGTGGCACATGCGTTACCCGTTGGCCGATGGCAGCGGTGAGTTAGTGGTAGCCACTACCCGCCCGGAAACCATGCTCGGCGATACCGCGGTAGCGGTACACCCGGATGATGAACGCTATCAGGCATTTATTGGCAAACAGATCAAACTGCCAATTACCGGCCGCTTAATTCCTATCGTTGCGGACGATTACGTAGATATGGAATTCGGCACCGGCTGCGTGAAAATCACCCCGGCCCATGACTTCAACGACTATGACATCGGTAAACGCCACGATCTGGAAATGATCAACATCTTTACTGCCGATGCCAAAGTGAACAACAACGCCCCAGAGGCCTACCGTGGTTTGGATCGTTTCGATGCGCGTAAGCAAATCGTCGCCGATTTAGAAGCTGCCGGGGTACTGGTAAAAGTTGAACCGCATAAACTGAAAGTACCACGCGGTGATCGCACCGGAGCGGTGATTGAACCTTACCTGACCGATCAATGGTATGTGGCGGTGGAGTCACTGGCCAAGCCGGCGATTGAAGCGGTGGAAAGCGGCGAAATCAAGTTTGTACCGGAGAACTGGAGCAAAACCTACTACCAGTGGATGTACAACATTCAGGACTGGTGTATCAGCCGTCAGTTGTGGTGGGGCCACCGTATCCCAGCCTGGTATGACGACAATGGCAATGTCTATGTTGGCCGCGACGAAGCAGAAGTACGCAACAAACATAATCTGAGTGCCGATATTGCACTGCGTCAGGATGAAGACGTGCTGGATACCTGGTTCTCCTCTGCCCTGTGGCCATTTGCGACCATGGGCTGGCCGGAAAAAACACCAGAACTGGAAACCTTTGTGCCGTCTTCCGTGCTGGTAACCGGTTTTGACATCATTTTCTTCTGGGTTGCCCGCATGATCATGATGACCAAAAAATTCACCGGCAAAATCCCGTTCAAGGAAATCTATATCACCGGTCTTATCCGTGACGAACAGGGCAACAAAATGTCCAAGTCCAAGGGTAATGTGCTGGATCCTATCGATCTGATCGACGGTATCGAACTGGACACGCTGGTAGAAAAACGTACCGCGGGCATGATGCAGCCGCAACTGGCGGAAAAAATCGCTAAGCGCACCCGTGAACAGTTCCCGGATGGCATTGCTGCCTACGGGACCGATGCGCTGCGCTTTACTTTCGCCGCCATGGCGTCGACCAGCCGCGATATCAACTTCGATATGGGCCGCGTGGAAGGTTACCGTAACTTCTGCAACAAGCTGTGGAATGCTTCGCGCTTTGTGCTGATGAACACCGAGGAGCAAGACACGGGTAAAGACGGTGGCGAAATGGTGCTGTCATTAGCCGATAAGTGGATCTGGGCCAAATTCCAACAGACCCTGCAAACATTCGAACAGGCGCTTGGCACCTATCGTTTCGACTTAGCCGCACAGGCAGTGTATGAATTTACCTGGAACCAATTCTGTGACTGGTATCTGGAGCTGGCTAAACCTGTTCTTAATGCAGATAGCAGCACTGAGGCGCAGAAGCGCGGTACCCGTCATACGCTGGTTAACGTGTTAGAAAGCCTGCTACGTCTGATGCACCCGATTATGCCATTTATCACCGAAGAAATTTGGCAGCGTGTGGCACCACTGACCTCCGTCAGCGGTGAAAACAGCATTATGATGCAGCCATTCCCGCAGTTCGATGCCAGCAAACTGGACGAAGCAGCACTGGCGGATATCGAGTGGGTGAAACAGGTCATCGTGGGCGTGCGTAACATCCGTGGTGAAATGGATATCGCACCGAGTAAGCCACTGAATGTATTACTGAAAAACGCTACCAGCGACGATCTGCGCCGCAGTGAAGATAACCGTTTGCTGCTGACCAAAATGGCACGTCTGGAAAGTATGGACATTTTGCCTGCTGGCGAAAAAGGCCCAGCGTCTGCCAGTGCTATCGTCGGTGAAATGGAAGTGCTGATCCCGATGGCCGGCCTGATTGATAAAGATGCCGAACTGGCGCGTATCAATAAGGCGCTGGAAAAGCTGCAGGGTGACTTCAACCGCACCAATGGCAAGCTGTCTAATGAGGCGTTTGTGGGCAAAGCACCGGAGGCAGTTATCGCCAAGGAGCGCGCCAAACTGGCCGAGTTCCAGCTGCAAATCGATAAGCTGAATGAGCAAAAAGCCACCATCGAAGCGCTGTAAATAGTTTCAGCCAAACACAAAAAAGCCGGTTAACTTAACCGGCTTTTTTAATCTCTGCTTTGTTTAATCTTTGCTATTGGCGCGATTAACAGTTTTTATATTTATCGTTCAGGCCCATCCCTGCTTTTATCATCGGGATAATCTTATCCAAACGTTTGTGCTTGGTGGCTTCCTGTTTCGCCTCAGTAATGTAATCGGCATAGTCCCGCTGCTTACCCGGAGACAGGCTATCAAAGGCCGATTGCAGCGCGGCATCGCCCGCCAGTGCCTGACAAAAGGGTTCAGTGATAGTCAGTTGCTTGGGTGCCAGCTGAGGAGTCCCGGTACCTTGTTGATGGGCGTGTTTGACCTGTGCCAGCAACCCGGCAAGATACGCTTCATCGAGTGTATCGCCGGCGCTAAAGCGCCATTGGCGCAAGGTTTGGGTCTTGCCTTCCTGGGCATTGAGCAGTCTGTTCTGTGGATCGTTGAGTAACACGCCGTTAAAGAACCAAACCGCGCAGTGCTGTTTAAAACCGCCAAGGCCAACCAGGTTTTTACCATCCAGCATATATACAGGCGCATTCCATTTTATCGCGGCACTGAATCCGTGCGCCAATAATAGATTATGAGCCAGCGCCAACTGCGGCCAGTTGGCGTGCTTATTCAGGTAATTGACAATCGCTTCGTCCATGAGCTGGTCAGGCAATTTGCCGGGGCGATGCCGGTGGAAATTCGAATTTATCCAGCGTCGCTTCCAGCGCGGCCACACCCGCTGGCACATCCACGTCACTTCCCAGAGCACGCAGGCTGCTGCCCAGCGCGTGCAAGGTACGGAAAAGGTTATGCGAGCGGCACTGCTCGCCCATTTGCCCGATACGCACAATATTGGCACCAAACGAGCCAGAGATTTCTACCCGATAGCGCTGGGACATGTAGCTGAGCAGTTGTTTGCCCTCAATTCCATTGGGGACCTCGATGCCCACTACGGAATTCAGGCGCGAAGATGGCGCAACAAATAATTTCAGGCCCATTGACTCCAGCCCCGCCTGCAGCGCAAGAGAACAGCGCAAATGGCGTTCAAACCGGCTTTCCAGCGTCTCGATACATATCAGGCGCAGTGCTTCATGAATGGCCAGAATCCCGGAAACCGGCGCCGTATAGTGATAAGACTTCTGATACCAGAATTTATCGGCAAGTTTGGCATCCAGGCACCAGTGACGCAGCGTATCGGTGCGGGCGCTAATGTGTTGCCACGCCCGTTCAGAGAACGCCACCAGTGATATACCCGGAATGCAGGATAATCCTTTCTGGCCACCGGTGATCACCGCATCGATTCCCCAGGCATCCATTTCCAGTGGCATAGTGCTAAGGGTACAGACCGCATCAACAATCACCAGACAGTCATACTCACGCGCTATTCTGGCAATGGCCTGCAGGTGCTTATTGCAGATGGTGTTGGATGTCTCCCCCTGTACTATGGTCAGTACCTGAGGGCGATGTAAACGCAAATAACGCTCAACTTCTTCCGCTTGCGCCGCCTGGCCTTCGGCAACTTCAAGACGCGTTACATCGGCACCCAGTCGCTGGGCCATTTCCGCTAACCGACCACTGAAAAAGCCATTAATAACACTCAGTACCTTACTACCCGGCACGACCAGATTAGCCACGGCCATTTCCATGGCCGCCGATCCGGGGCCGGCGACCCCTAAAATTTGGCCTTTTTCGGTCTGAAACACGTAGCGGGACATGGCTTTGACCTGCTCGATAACCTGCGACATGGTATCGCCAAGGTGATTGATCACAATGGCATTGGCGGCTGCCACCCGCGCGGGTACCGGAACCGGGCCTGCGCCCATCATCAATAACGGTTCTTCGGGGAGAATATTGTCCAATGGCACAATATGCTTAGGTACACTCACTTGCACGGGAAGTCCTCGATTTTAAAGGGTTAAACACAGCTACCCCGAGAGTAAATCGCCGTGTCAGGCTGTGCAACTAGCAAGTGGGAGAAATCCGTGAAATAGTCGCTTTATCCTAGAGGCGGCTACCAGCCTTAACTTTCTGCAGGTACTGAATCATTGCTTCGGCAATCTCACCCAGTGGCAGTATTTGCGCCGCTGCGCCCAGATTAATCGCAACTTTAGGCATACCAAACACCACGCAACTTTTCTCGTCCTGACAGATAGTATGCGCACCGGCTTTACGCAAATTCAGCAAACCCTGTGCGCCATCCCGCCCCATACCGGTCAACAGTGTGGCCACCACATTCTGACCGGCGGACTCCACCAACGAGTCGAACATCACATCTACCGAAGGTTTATGTCCGCTGACCCGATCGCCATCATCCAGTTTAATGCGGTAGTCCGCGCCGCTTCTGACAATACGCATATGCCGATCGCCGGGAGCAAGATAGGCATTGCCAGGTAACAGGCGTTCGTCGCCTTTTGCTTCCACAACTCTTAACCTGCTCAGGCTGTCCAGGCGTTTGGCATACGTAGTTGTGAATCCGGGGGGCATATGCTGGGTAATCACGGTCGCCGGTGCATTGGCCGGCAGCACCTCAATAATTTCTTTAATCGCTTCGGTACCACCGGTGGACGCGCCGATCGCAATGATTTTTTCGGTACCGGTATATTGCAACGTACTGACCGATTTCGGCGCAGATTGCACACTACGCACTTTAGACATGGCCGCGGTGCGGATCTTTTCAACAATTAACTGGCGGTATTCTTCAATACCCTGGGCGACACTAAGCTTAGGTTTGGCAATATAATCGATCGCCCCTAACTCCAACGCGCGCAACGTTGCATCCGCACCTTGTTCGGTGAGGGTGGAGATCATGATCACCGGGGTCGGCTTTGCCTTCATTAACACCTCAAGAAAACGCAAGCCATCAACCTTGGGCATTTCGATATCAAGTGTAATCACATCCGGACTGCGCTCGTTGACCAGCTTTTTCGCCACAAAGGCATCCGGTGCGGTTCCTACCAACTCCATATCCCGCTCGCTACGGATAATTTCACCTAACAAATTTCGGATTAATGCTGAGTCATCCACCACCAGCACTTTTATCGTCATGTTTCACTCCAAAAACAGGTCAGGATCGGGTGTTGTTACACTATGTTTGAGCTTAGCCTGGTAGGCCGTCTCACGTTCAAGCAAGGTATCGTTGTGCAACTCTTTAATCTTTTTCACCAGCACCTTACCGCTGGAGGGAAAGAAAAAAACCTTACGCGGGTAAATATCCAGCAAATCGCGAGCTAAAACTGGGATCTTTTCGTTATGCAGATATTCCAGCGCAAAGTCCGCATTTTTCTGTCCCACATTGATGTATTTCACATGTTTCAACACATTGCCGGCCCCAAATACTTTGGCCTCCAGGCGACTACGTTCTGCACCCAGTTTAAGCAGGTCGTTGATCAACATTTCCATCGCATACATACCGTATCTTGCTGATACCTCAAACGGCCCGGATAAGCCGGAATTATCCGAAGGCAGCAGGAAGTGGTTCATCCCGCCTATTTCAAGCTTAGGGTCGCGCAAACATACCGACACACAGGAACCCAATACCGTAACAATCATTAAATCTTCACGGGTCGCAAAATACTCCCCCGGCAGGATCTTTACCGCTTTATAGCCAAAGCGAGTATCGAAATAATGGCCGGGTAACTTGTCCTGAGCGTGCACAATTGCAGTCGGCTTACTCTGGAGCGCTTTTGACTGGTGCATATATCGTTTGACCCATAGGCGTTACCAACTCGCGCTGATGATTAAAGTTTTCAGAATGGCCCGCCACATACATGCCATTGGCTGGCATGAGCGCAATCATACGTTTTAAGATCGAGACCTGCGTGGGTTTATCAAAATAAATCATGACGTTACGGCAAAAAATAATATCGATGGGGTAACTAAGTGCCCAATTCGAATGCATCAGGTTTATTTGTTTATATAGCACCATTTTGCGCAATTCGGGCACGATGCGCACTTTGCCCTGATTGCGGCCAGTGCCGCGATGAAAAAATTGTCGGCAACGCTGAGCACTGAGTTTTTTTACCGCATCCACTGAGTAAATACCGTTTCTGGCCTTTTCCAGCACATTACTGTCGATATCCGAGGCGACAATGCTCACAGGTGTATCAAAGCTGCCAAAACATTCCGCAACTATCATCGCGATAGAATACGGCTCTTCTCCGGTACTGCTGGCTGCACACCAGATGGTCAACTTACGTTTGTTTTTCTTCAGATACTCAGCCAGCGCATCGAAATGATGGGGCTCGCGAAAAAACGCGGTCAGGTTAGTCGTCAGCGCGTTAATAAACGGCTGCTGCTCTTCCGGTGTTTTTTCCAGATAATCCAGGTAAGCCTGAAAACTTTGAATATTCAGTATCCGCAGACGGCGCGCCAGGCGGCTATACACCAGCGAGTCTTTGGAGTCGGCCAGCTTTATGCCTGCCTTGGCATAAAGCACCTGCCGAACCCGTTCAAAGTCCTTTTTACTGAAGGAAAACTCTTGTCCTGATGATTGTTTCATACGGCCTCATTCAGGACTTAGAAGCTCTCCCATTCATCATCATCCGGAGCTTGTGGCGACAACTTGTCATTTTTTGAGGCCGCAGGCTTAGCAGATTTAGCTGGGGCTCTTGCCGCAGCTGGCTTCTTTGCTGCGGCTGGCTTTTTGGCAACGGGCGTACTCGATGCCCGTGACATTTTTTGCGGTTCCTCGTCTGTTACCTTAAAGGCATTGACCCTATCTGCCAATTGCTCGGCTTGTTGACGCATGCTTTCAGCCGCCGCGGCAGACTCCTCAACTAATGCAGCGTTTTGCTGGGTCATTTCGTCCATCTGACTGACCGCTTTGGTGATCTCATCAATGCCAGTCGACTGCTCGGCCGATGCCGCTGCAATTTCCGACATGATATCGTTGACCCGTTTAATCGCGGTAACAATATCCTGCATAGTCGCACCGGATTGGGTGACCAGAGTATTACCATTGGCAATCTTACTGACCGAGTCAGAAATAAGCTCTTTAATGTCTTTCGCCGCTTCTGCTGAGCGCTGTGCCAGTGTGCGCACCTCCGATGCGACCACCGCGAAACCCCGCCCCTGTTCACCCGCGCGTGCCGCTTCAACCGCGGCATTCAGCGCTAAGATGTTAGTCTGGAAGGCAATACCATCAATCACGCCGATAATATCGGAAATGCGCTGGGCCGATTCATTAATGGATGACATGGTTGTCACTACCTGACTGATCAAATTGCCCCCCTCGACAGCCACAGTAGATGCCTGCGAAGCCAGACTGCTGGCCTGTTCGGCATTTTCCGCATTAAGACGCACGGTGCCGGTTAACTCTTCCATACTGGAGGCGGTTTCTTCCAGACTGGACGCCTGCTGCTCGGTGCGGCTGGACAAATCTGCATTGCCACTGGCGATTTCCCCTGATGCCCCCGTGATAGTCTCAACGGCACTACTGATATCACCAATGATTTGCGCCAGGTTACTACTGGTAGTGTTGCAGTAATTAACCAACTCATCGAAGGTACCGGCATACTGACGGTCAATTCGTTTGGTCAGGTCACAATCAGCTATGGCCTGCAGAATATAGGCAATATCACTCAGCCCCTGTTCGGTCGTTTCCAGCAATTCGTTGATGCCCGTGGCCATTTGCAGCATAAAGCCTTCTTTGCCTTCGGTGCTGGCACGCTCACTGAAATCTCCCTGAGTGGCTGCGGTGACCAGTTTGGCCAGTTCCTTTTCAACCCGGACTTCTTCCGTGCGGTTTTGCCATTCCACTACCGAGCCAATGCGATTATTGCTGGTGTCGAAGATGGGATTGGCAATCAGGCGGAAGTACAAATTGCCCACCTGGATCTGCGTGTCATAGGTGGTAGTGAGTTCTGCCAGTAAACGTGACTGATGCGCAGGGTTTTTATGGAAGATATCCATATTTGAACCGATGATTTTATCCACCGCAAAGTGCGGCAACGCTTTGCGTAAATCCATCTCAATACTTTTCAGCATCACCCGTACCGAATCGTTCATAAAGATGATTTCGCGATGTTGATCGGCAATCATCACATTGGTGGTGGTGGCATTCAGTGCCGAAAGAATACGCTGCGTGCGCTGTTGCTCGGCGACGAGCTGGGTGACATCCAGCCATTCCACCACCGTACCTAATCGTTTGTTGTTATCGTCAAAGATTGGATTGGCGGTTAGCTTAAATTTAAGTTTGCCGACCGTGATTTGAGTTTGATAAGTGTCAGTCAGCCGCTCCAGCAATTTGGACTGGTGTTTGGGATTCTTATGGAAAATATCCATGTTACTACCCACCACGCTGTCGACGGAGAAATCAGGCAGTTCTTCACGAAGCTCTTCCTCCACCGAGCGCAGCATTTGCTCGACCGCTTTGTTCATAAAGATAATTTCGCGGTGTTCATCCGCCACCATCACATTGGCGCTGGTGGAATTGAGTGCAGAATACAGTCGCGCCCGCGTTGTTTCCGATTGCAACAGGGTTGTTTGGTCAACCCATTCGACGACCGTACCAAGATTCTCACCATTAGTACCGCGCAATGGACTGAGGGTTAGCTTAAAGGTTAACGACCCCACATGAATGACCGACGACATCGTATCTTTAAGATTCGCCAGCATGCCACGCTGATGAGCCGGATTACGGTGAAATTGATCGATATTCTGACCGATGAGGTTATCCGCAGAGAACTGGGGTAACGCTTTACGTAACTCAGGCTCGCATTGTTTGAGTAGGTCTCTGACCGCGCGGTTAGCATAAATAATATTGCGCTCTGCGTCGGCCATCATAATGCAAGTGGTACTGGCATCCAGTGCCTGGGCATTCCGCAATGCCTGAGCGGTGTCAGACACGTTGGATAGATTGTTTAACCAATTGAGAATTCCCATATCTGTTACTCCTCATCTGAGCCGGATTTGGCTTCAAACAAGCCCAATTCCTCACTGGAAATCAGGCGCTCAATGTTGACCAGAATGACCATGTTGTCATCGACAGCCGCTAACCCGCGCAGATAACGGGAATCAAATGCGACACCAAATTCTGGAGGTGGACGAATGTCATCATCTGCCAGACGGACAACATCCGAAACGCCGTCAACCACAATGCCAACAATGCGATCCAGCACATTGAGCATAATGACGATAGTAAATTGGTTATAGGTGGCCTCGCCCACGTCAAACTTAAGACGCAGATCGATAATTGGCACGATATCGCCGCGCAGATTAATCACCCCTTTAATGAAAGGTGGCGCATTGGCAATCTTAGTCACCGGCTCGTAGCCGCGAATTTCTTTGACCGTAATAATATCCAGCGCATAGTGCTCATCACCAAGCACAAAGCTCAGATACTCATTGATGGTACTGCCCGAATTATCGTTATGCAGATGAGAATCAAAACTCATGATGTCACTCCTGAATCAAACGGTCATTGGCAAAATCCGCGATGGACTCCGCATCGAGGATCATCGCAACCCGTCCATCGCCCATGATGGTTGCGCCGGAAATGCCCGGCACAGGCCGGTAGTGCCGCTCGAGACTTTTAATTACAACCTGTTGCTGGCCAAGTAACGCATCCACCTGTACCCCAAAACGCTTTTTACTGCTTTCCAGCAGTACCACAATTGCTCCGGTGGGTTGTTCAATCGCGCCCTCGACACCCATCAGCTCATACAGCTTTACCAGTGGCCAGTATTGCTCACGGATCCATAACAGCGAGTCGTTACCAATTTGCTTAAGCTGTTTTGCCAACGGTTGCAGGGACTCAAGAATGTTGACCAAAGGGATCACATAAATTTGTTCGCCAATGGAAACGCACATACCATCGACGATGGCCAGAGTTAGCGGTAAGTGAATATAAAATGCCGAGCCTTTGCCGGCGCTGGACTCAATCTCGATACGCCCACCGATCTCTTCGATGTTACGTTTCACCACATCCATGCCAACGCCTCGCCCAGACACATCGGTTACTTCTGCGGCAGTGGAGAAACCGGGCTGAAAGATGAGCTGCCATACTTCTTTATCCAACATGCCCGGATCTGATGGCAGACCATTTTCGCTGGCTTTGGACAGAATACGTTGGCGGTTTAAGCCGGCACCATCATCGATAATGCTGATGACAATTGAACTGCCTTTTTGCTCCGCACGCAGGATAACGGTGCCGGTCTCGCTTTTGCCCTGTTCGACTCTCACATCGGTTTTTTCAATGCCATGATCGATGCTGTTGCGCACCAGATGGGTAAGCGGATCCACCAGCTTTTCGATCATGCTTTTATCAATCTCAGTAGCGCCACCTTCAATAATCAATTCCACCTTTTTACCCAACTTACTGGATAAATCCCTTACTACACGGGGGAAACGGTTAAAGGTCATATTGATAGGCAACATCCGCATCGACATCACGGATTCCTGAATTTCACGGGTGTTACGCTGTAATTCGGCGATGGCAGACTGGAGTTTTTCCCGGCAATGCCCCACCACTTCCTCACTAATCATGGATAGCATGGACTGGGTAATCACCAGTTCGCCGACCAAATTGACCATGGAGTCAATTTTTAAGGTGTCGACCCTGATTGACGTGTTTTCCTTAGTGGCCGTGGACTGACGCGCAACTCTGGCATTATCCTGTCCTTCTCGCCTTGGAATAGCCTCACCTGTGGTACTCGGCCCCTCTGATTGCACCGCCGCGTATTTAGCTTCCTGCCTGATTTCGTCCAGCGGTTTATGGAAACCATATTGCGGTTCGTTGTTAAACTTGGCTGGATCTGGCTCTTCAAAAAAGCCATAACCCTGTTCTTCACTGGCCTTTTGCTGCACCTCCGCAACCGGCTCAAAAAAGCCAAAGCCTTCCCACTCATCCTGTTGTTCACTGGGTTGTGAACCATCGCCGTTATCACTTTCCGCTGGGGTTATGTCAGTGAAAAAACCGAAGCCGGCGTCTTCTTCCGCCTCATCGTTGGCAACCGGCGGATTCTCATTGTTTAGTACCGCTTCCAGAGCCTGAATGCCTTCAGCGATTGCTTCCTCGGGTAACGCGCTGTCGCTGCGATAAGCCTGCAATATTCCCTTAAGCAAATCGACGGTCTGTAAAAACAGGTCAACCACGGGAACCGTCAGTTGCATAGAGCCCTTACGCGCCCGATCCAACAGGTTTTCCATCACATGAGTCAAACCAGTCAGTGCGTCAAAACCAAAAATACCACTGCCGCCTTTAATTGAATGTGCAGCGCGAAATATACTGTTCAATTGTTCTGGATCCGGATCGCCCAAATCCAATTCCATCAATAGCTGTTCCATGTCATCCAGATGCTCCTGACTCTCATCAAAAAACACCGCATGAAACTGTTCCATATCGATGGACATAATCCGCTAGCTCCCGTTTAGCCCAAGACTTTTTTCAATACTTCCAGCAACTTATCCGGATCGAAGGGCTTGACCATCCAGCCGGTTGCTCCTGCTGCTTTGCCCTGCATTTTCATATCGTTACTGGCTTCGGTGGTTAGCACTACAATCGGCACGGTTTTATAGGCTGCCATCGCGCGTAAATTCTTAATCAGCGTCAAACCATCCATCCGAGGCATGTTCTGATCGGTCAATACAAAATCAAACCGCTTAAATTTGCATTGATCTAATGCGTCCTGCCCATCAACTGCTGCAGTCACCTGATAACTGGCACTTTTCAGGGTCACTTCTACCATCTGCCGAATTGATGAAGAGTCGTCGACAATTAAGATACTCTTGCTCATAGCTCCCTCATTTAATAATCACCTGCGTTACATTGCCTGGTGGAATACAAGTCACGGTGTGGGCTAGTTTGCGCACTAACGCCAGTCCGCGACCTGAAAACTCATTTTGCGTATGATTCAGCGCATCAACATCAAAGCCCGATCCTGAATCACCCACGTCAAAAGACAGTGAGTGTTCACGCGGGTCGTACCGCATTGTGATGCGCACCCAATCAATTTCCTTTACGTTGTTTAACCGGTCTTCGCGCTGCTGATAGTAATCTGCGAACCCTTCTGGATCCTGTTTCAGCGTTGAACTTAACCCCAGCACGCCATGTTCAAGTGCATTGTTAAAAAGTTCACTGACAACGGTAAAAGCTCGCTGCCTGATATCAACAAAAAGACTAGTACATTCAAGAACTTTCGCAATCAGACCGGGTGCATCAAATCGTTTTAACTGAGTCCCTTTAGCCAACAATTCCAGCCGCAGTTCGCCATGCTCACTTTGAACCTGCGCCCCTAACGTTTCCCGGAAGGGCTCAATTTTGCGACGGTCCAGATGAAACAGAGTGATATCGTCTTCCTGCGGAACCCCTTCTGAAAACTCGCGCAGTTCGCCAATTAACTTGTCTACCCATTTGTCATCCAGATTGAAATGCTGCACTCCTTCGAGTAATCCTCGCATGCCAAATAATTCGCCATTCGTGCCACTTTGCTCAATCAAGCCATCACTACAGGCAACAATATGATGTATAAGCTCTTGTCCGAATTTTGCAAATTTTGGCGAAAATTCTTGTGGTGATAAAATGCCCAGCGGCAGGTGACTGGATTTAATCCGAACCTGCAACTCCTGATTGTCATCAATTAACAGCACGTCCGGCATCCCGGCGTTCCACACCAATAACTCGTTGGTATGCAGATTGACTTCAAGCAAGCAGGCGGCAACAAATCGATCATCCGGCAACTCATTATGAATTTTACGATTCAATTCATGGGCGATGGCGGCTACCTCTAACCCTTTGCTGACCATGGCACGAAACGCGCCGGTGATTGGTAAGATACTGATAGCAGCCGCCAGACCGTGCCCTGTGGCATCAAGCAATAAAAAGTAAATATTGCCACCAGGACTTTGCATAGTGGCAACAAAATCACCGTTAAAGGTATCTGAGGGTTGAATAAAAATTTGATAGTAATTATCAGATTCCGCGTCATCATCGTACTTACTGATGTGATGCAAAACGTGACGAGCCAACTCTTCTTCCTGTTTTTTCTCGTCTATCAAAACCTGTTGTAACTTAGCCTGCTCTTCCAAACGGGTATAAACCCGTTTCAACTCCGTCATGCGCTTAATCTTGGCCCACAGCAGGTCTAAATTAACTGGCAGCCCGAGGAAATCAGCCACTCCCTCATCAATCCAGGCTAATAAATCGGTCTGTTCGATATCCTCTTCCAGCAATAGCAACACACGGGTGTGTTTAGCTAATTGCCCGCATTGCTCAGGGGTAATAGTGGCAAACATCCGCGAGGTGATAATTACACAGTCCGGATTAAACTCCTTCACTTGTAGTGACATGGGAATCGCCGAAACCCAATAGATCAACGCGACCTCATGTTGGCGCAGAAACTCCCTAACGCATGAGGAAAACTCGGGATCTGTGTCTGCAAGCAAGACAGACTTTGGCTTCATCGTTAGGCAATCCGGTACAGGTGCTTCATATTGGCCATTTCAAGAATTTCGGCCGCCGTGCCTTTTGCACCGCGCGCGATGGTCTCAATTCCCCGCGGTTTGGCGCGTTTATGCAGCAATACCATCATGCCCAGTGCCGAACTGTCCAAATAAGACACGCGGGTGAAATCCAGTACAACCCGCTTTACATCCTGATGTGCCAATACCCCCTGATAATCCTCGGTAAATTGCTTGTGATATGAAAAATCAAAACGTTCCGGCAAGCTTATTACTCTTTCATCTGACACGTACTAGCTCCTTATCAAAACAGTTCAACTTCGCCAGCTTCAACGCTGGATTGAGAAACCGGGTTATGGTCCACATTGACCCGTTGCTTCATTTTTTGCTGATAGTTGTGCAGCGTATCGACTATTTCGTCGACATCTTTGTTACGCAGATCCTGCAGCTGATCTTTTACAAATCTGAGGGTTTCTTTTGTGTAGGTCAGGTTTTGGCCATTGATATCGCCAAACTGTAGGCCGCGAATGGAATTATTCAGAGCTTTGTCCAACTGAATCCCAATGTCTTCCAATGTACGCGTAGTGCTGGAGTCCGCTTCAGCTTTAACAATGATGTCATCTAACGCTTTCTGAATCTCTTTTTTGGCCTCAATTACATAGCTAACATCTTGAGAGGCAACTACGCCCACGTCTTGAGTAAGCTGGTCAATCTGACTGCGGATACTTTCCATTTGTTTTTTAATAACACCACTGAACTGCGTGGAGCGATTGGACAAGGCTCTGACCTCATCGGCGACGACCGCGAAACCTCGTCCCGCCTCACCAGCACGCGCCGCTTCGATCGCTGCATTTAAAGCCAGTAGGTTAGTTTGGGCGGAAATGTCATCAATATCACTTAAGGCTTTGACCACAGTGGGCATGGTCTCGTAAATCTTATTAACCTTTTCCAATAGCTCCATCGTGGACGCGGACATCTGCACGGTGGACTGAATGAACTGATCCAGCGTTTTTTCAGTGCTTCCGGCAAATCTGCGCATCCGCTCTGAATATAATTCGCCACTTTGCTGATCGGCTTTAATCAGCGCACCGATACAGGCGTTTTGCTCGCGTACCAATCGTTGCAGATTAATAAACGACTCACTCAGGGTATTAATCGCGTCATCCTGAGTGGAATTGATATCGTTCAGATTACTTTCACACTCAGCCAACACCTTAGCTAATTCCGATGTCAGTAATCCAACCGCTTGTAAATTATCTCGTTGAGTTTGTCGTTCCCGCTCTTCATTTGCACTCGATTGCTCCTGTGCCGGTCCCGATGTTTTTGCCACGGCGACAGGGATGCCCAACAACAGCAGCACCCAGCCCAACCAGACTAACCCGAACATCAAACACAATAGTGAAATGGCAGCACAACATGCCAACACGCCCCATTGCATTGGGGCGAGATTAAATGCCTGACGAAACGTATTTGCCGATATTTGATAATCCATGTAACAAATAACCTCACTCAATCCGTATAACCAGCGGTTGACCAATACCGACCAACCTCAGGAAACCTGTTACTCTGTGTATAAACTCACAAAAATATAGCTGAGTATTTGAATTAATTAGGAAACAAGGTAAAAAGCTGTACCAAGGTTTATAGATCAGTCAGCCGATTTTTAAAGAAATCGGCCAAAAAAATAATTATATGGGAGCCCCGCATGTCTGAACCCCGATTACCCGCCCAGCAACTCGCATACATTGCCAGCCAACATCCTGATACCGTGTTTTTCCGCCAGCCTGTAGATGGCCAATGGCACACCATGACCTATGGTGAGGCCTGGCAAACGGTTCAGGCTTTGGCCGCGGGCTTATCCGGTATCAATATTTGCCCGGGCGACAGGGTGGCGATTTTTGCCAAAAACAGTCAGGAATGGATGTTGAGTGACTGGGCAATCGGTCTAGCCGGCGCCATTAGCGTACCGATCTTCCCTTCTGCCGATCGCGACACCATTGCGTATATCATGCAGCACAGTGCGGCCAAAGCAGCGTTTGTTGGTAAGCTGGATAATGCCGCATCCTATGAAGGTGTCTTTGGGTCTGACGTTGCCACGATTTCTTTCCCGTATCCCACTATCGCCTGTCAGTATCAATGGCAGCAGTTGCTAAACAATAGCCACACGGTGGAATTCCCGGCACGATCCTTAAGTGATGTGATGACCATTATCTACACCTCCGGTTCAACCGGTGTGCCGAAAGGCGTAGTGCACACATTCCAGTCTTACATTAATGGTTGCCATAATTTTTTACTTAATTTTACCTCTGCGCTGTCGCTGGATAATGAGAGAGTGCTCAGTTACCTGCCACTGGCACACATTACTGAACGTGTACTGGGCGAAGGTCTGTGTTTATACGCTGCCGAATATCAGGCAAAAATTGAGGTGTCATTTAGCGAATCACTGGCGCACTTCGCCGATAACCTGCGTGATACAGCACCTACCCTGTTTGTCTCCGTACCGCGGCTGTGGCAAAAGTTTCAGTCTGGTGTACTGGCCAAAATGCCACAGAAAAAACTCGATACCTTGCTGCGCATCCCGCTACTTAGCAGCCTGATTAAATACAAAATTAAAAAAGCACTGGGATTTCATAAGGCAAAAGTTTTCGCATCTGGCTCCGCGCCTATTGCGCCGTCCCTATTGGATTGGTACATGCGGATTGGCGTCGATATCTGTCAGGGTTGGGGAATGACAGAAACCAACGCAGTAGGCACCACCCAACTACCATTTCGCGCCGATAAAGCCACCAGCATCGGTCGCCCGTTAGCCAATACAGAGCTGCGCATCAGTGACGAAGGTGAGCTGCAAATCAAAACCAGCGCCATCATGCAGGGCTATTACCAACAAGACGCACTAAACGCAGAATGCTTCACCGAAGATGGCTTTTTCAAAACCGGAGATCAGGCAAAGATTGATGACGATGGCTATGTATATATTGTCGGCCGTCTAAAAGACATCTTCAAAACGGCCAAAGGCAAATACGTCGCTCCGGCACCAATAGAAGCCATGCTGGCACGCTCGGTGTTGATCGAACAAACCTGTGTGGTTGGAACTGAACTCGCTCAACCGGTCGCGCTGGTTGTACTGTCTGACCATGCCAAAGCGATGGCAAAGCAGGACGTCATCGATGAATTATTGAGTTTGTTGCACGACGTCAACCCACAGCTGGAAAAGCATGAAAAACTCGATGGCATTCGGGTATTACACGACAGCTGGACCACGGACAACGGGCTGATTACGCCAACGTTAAAAATCCGTCGCCACGCGATCGAGAACCATTATCAAGCCCTGTTTGCTGAAGCCTTAAGCGACAAAGTCGTCTGGCATTGACACTAACCAGGAAATCCATAAAGTAAGCCGCTAATTTTCATTCAGACCCCACACGTCTATGCGTATTAGCGGCTTACAACAACGTTTTATCGCCATTCGCAGCAACAAACTTTTTGAGTCCATTGTTGTTGCCGTCATCATTGCTTCCGCCTTACTGGTTGGTGCAAAAACCTACGAGATGCCACCAACCATTCAGTCTGTCACGTTGCTGCTGGACTGGTTTATCAGTGCCTTTTTCCTGCTGGAAATCACCATACGTTTTATCGCGGAACCGAATAAAAAGCATTTTTTCCGGGATTTCTGGAACGTTTTCGACACCCTGATCGTGCTGGTCAGTTTAATCCCAGCTGACGACACAGATTTAGCACTGGTGGCACGTCTGGTCAGGGTATTCAGGGTACTGCGGATGATATCTATCATCCCCGAACTGCGTATTTTGCTGGTGTCGTTGTTTAAGGCCCTGCCGCAACTGTCTTACGTGATGTTGTTGATGTTTATCATCTTTTATATCTACGCAGCCGTTGGTGCGACCCTGTTTGAGGACATCAATCCTGATTTATGGGGTGACATCACTATCTCGTTACTGACGCTGTTTCGGGTGATGACCTTCGAGGACTGGACAGATGTCATGTACGAAACCATGGAAGTCTATCCACTTAGCTGGATTTTCTACCTGACCTTTATCTTTTTCACAGCGTTTGCCTTCCTGAATATGGTCATCGGTATCGTGGTTGGCGTGATGGAGCAGGAAAATGCCAAAGAGCGACATGATCACGGTGAGCCCAACCTGCGGGATTTATCGGAGAAGCTCGATGCGCTGCAACGCAGTCTCGATGAATTAAAATCAACCCGCCAATAATCAAATTGCCGGGTTATTATTAAGACCCGGCTATTTTTAACCTCAATTTTACATATTCTGACAAGAGATTCGTTGAAAATCTGTTCAGATTAAACTGTTTGTCACCCATCGATTGCGTATAATTTATCCATAATTTCATAGTGTGCCTGAGGGCCACGTTGCGACAGGGATTTTGCAAGCATGATTAAGCAAATCGTTCAGTCAGTATGTATTGCAATGCTTGTGGTCATCTCCATGCCAGTCGCAGCAAAAAATCTGCATTGCGCAACGACCCATTACCCACCTTTTGCAACTTTCGACTTTAACAAGCGCCAATTCACAGGCAGCGACCTAATCTTGATCGATCAACTAGCGGCACATTTTGAATGGCAGGTGTCTGTTGATAACTTACCATGGGCACGACTGAACAAAATTATCCCAGGCAAGCTGTATGACTGTTTTTTCGCACTTGCCGACCAACCACAAAGGCGACTGCATCTTAGCTATACCAACATTCCACTGCATGTGACTCGCTATGCCATGTTCCGACGAAGTGGCGAAACTGGCCCAATACAGACGGTAGGGCACCTGCGTGGAATGGCGTTGACGCCAAGCATGATCGATAAACATGCATTGCAAGCAGCAGTTTCCTTGCGATTTACCAGTAATGAGCAACTGCTGGAAATGCTGATGCTGGGCAGAATAGATGGCTTTGTTACTAACTCAGAAGTTGGTCAGTTTGTGATTGCCAATGCCAAAGCTGGTCAGTGGGTGACAATGGATATCGACCAGGGCTATGAGCTGCCTGTGTATCTGGCTTTTCGGGAAAATGTGGTGGATATAGAAAAGGTGAACAAAGTGCTATCCGACATCACCGGACAGCACCGGAACGTGACAATTAAGACTCAATAAAGTGAGTGCCCCAGCCGTCGTAATAAACGTTATGTTTGTCGGCGATAGTCATCAGGGTTTTGGTATCCGCATCTAACTGCTCAACATTAAGATCCCTTTCGGCAACCGCATCAAAACAGAACAGCGTACCGCCATCGTCCAGAATCATCTCTTCCGCATCACCTACTTCAAAGCCAGCTTTAAACGCATCAACTGCCGCCTTTTCCAGCTTATCAAAGTTGTTACTGGCAAAGTGATATTCGATGCTGTAAACGGCATCCGGATCACTACCATCGGCTAACAGGGCGTCAACGGTTTCACGGTTAAAGGCTAACCATTCTTCTAATTCAGACATATTTGGCACTACTCCAGCAAAATTAGCGGAAGTTTATCCTGCTTTGTCCAACTGCGCGACTTCTGCATCAATGCGCTGAATATTTTCCGACATTTGCTGATGGAAATACTTTGTCCAGCCTTTTAAATCTAGTGACTCGTCCATTACCACCGGCTCGCTCATTTCAATAATCAACGTGCCATTATTCCAGCGGTTCCACTTCACTTTGTTATGCAAACTGCTGGCGCAAATCATCACAACAGGTTCATTGGTCAGCTTGGCCAGGCGGAACGCACCGGTTTTAAACGGCAATAATCCCTTACCATTGGAGCGGGTGCCCTCCGGGAATATCCATACCGACAGACGGCGCTCACGGATTTTACGCGCAGCCAGTTTCAGGGTGTTACTGGCACGATTGGTGTTCGTGCGATCGATAAGAATGTTGCCGCTTAACCAGTAAACCCACCCGAAGATAGGGATCCACACCAGACTTTTTTTACCCACCGACACTGTGCCAGCCTGTGTGGCGCCACAAATAGTAAAAATATCGAATGTATTCTGGTGATTGCCGATATAAACGAATGGGCCGCCACTGCGCACCGATTCTGGCACCCGGATATCTAATTTGAGGCCGAGGATGACAGACAGCGACGAATACAAACGGCTGCCCAGTTGCACATTATTGCGATGAAATGGACGCACAATGCACGCCAGCAGAAATATGATATTGACGATAATAAAACACAGACCTAAAACAGGAATTCGGATTAGAGCGATCACAGCTATCTCGGCAGATTAAAAACCGAGGGAGTATACCGATTTTTATTGTTCAGCATGTCTGATCAGTGGACTATGCTGTGTAGGTCAAATGTGAACCAGAGAAGCAAACACTCACACTATGCTTAAAGTATTTCAACACGACGACACCGATGCTGATGTTCTGGCAGACCTTCTGGAAGAAATTAACGAGTTATATGAAGCCAGTGAACAATATCTGATGGAGCTGGAAGCTACCCCTGACGATACCGAATTACTACGCTCGTTATTTCGCTCTGTGCATACCATTAAGGGTGATCTGGGGCTGGTCAACTTTACCCCTATGCTGCCAATACTGCAGCGGGTAGAAGACTTATTGGATTTGTTGCGTAAAGGCGAAATTCGCTACAGCCATACCATGAGCGATCTGGTACTGCTCAGTCTCGACAGGGTGAAGAACTTTGTGGAAAACTGCATCCGCGAGGGTAACACCAGTTACGATGAAGAATTGCTTGGACTGGTTGAGCGGCAAATTACCAAGATAAAGCCCAATAACAGTGACCAGCACGAAAAACTGCTGCATGACTGCGTGTTATTGCTCAATCCCAAACTGGATTTTCAGGCCGAAATGGCCGAACCGTCTGATTCCACAGAACCCAGCGTAGACCCAGTACAACCGGATAACTCCGCACCTGTAAAAGCACAAACGCCAGTTTCGGCCCCCGTGGTCGACAATACCGGCTCGCCAACTGTGTTTTTTAACGAACTGGGTTTTACCAAACCACTTACCCCGCAACAGGAAAGCGATCTGCGCTTTTTCCGCGAAATCATGGTGCCCGTTGAGCAACGTTCTCGCTATTGGGAAGGCCGTTGTGACCGGGTGGCGAAATTAGCCTTATTACTCAATCGCCTGGCCAAATCGCCGGTGGATGAAACGCAACTCGCTGTCGCTTGTTATGTGCATGACTTCGGTATGGCGTTTATGCCATTAGAGTTGCTGTATAAAATCGAACCCTTAGAGCAACTGGAATTTAATCTGTTACGCTCCCATGTGTTCAAGAGCGCCAAATTACTGGAACACTTAAGCGAGTGGAATGAAGCACGCAGAATCGTGATGCAGCACCACGAACGCCTCGATGGCACGGGCTACCCCATGGGGCTGAAAGAAAAAGATATTTGCGAAGGCGCTAAGTTGCTGGCAATTGTCGATACCTTCGATGCCATGACCCACCCGCGCAATCATGATGCCAACCGCCCCATCTCGAAAAAACAGGCCGTTATAGAAATCAATAAAATCTGCGAAGGCCAGCTTTGCCCCAAGTGGATGAAAGTATTTAACAGCGCGATGGCCAAACTATTACAGCGTGCATAAGCATTGATATAACGTTTCGCGTCACTCAACAGCCTCTGCTCAGGTCACGCAGAGGCTTCTCTCAGGACTAGCGTGCACAATCATGAACATCCAGCATGTCTTTTTAGTACTTTTATTAATTCTTCTAACCGGTAAAGCGAACGGTTCAGATTCACAGGACGCAACGACTTGGCCCGGAAACAAACAATTTGCCATAAGCCTTAGCTATGATGACGCGCTGGACAGCCAATTAGACAAGGCAGTACCTCAGCTCACAATGTATGGGTTCAAAGCGTCATTTTATGTATACCCTGCCTCAGAGCCATTTCAACGTCGGCTTTCAGAATGGAAATTACTCGCACAGCAAGGTCATGAACTCGGCAATCACAGTTTATATCACCCTTGTCGTGGTTCTCTGCCGAACAGAGAATGGGTTGAACCACATAAAGACTTAGATAAATACAGCATCAAACGTATATTGCTGGAAATAGATATCGCTAATTTAATGCTTAATACTATTGATGGTAAAAACCTGCGCACTTACACCATTCCTTGTGGGGATACTCAGGTGACAGATGGTGACTATTACAGTTTCTTGGCCGAACGCTTTCTGGCCGTAAAAGGAGAAGGTGTCGCTGAAGGACATGCAATTCTCTACACGCCAAGTAACGTCAGTGGTGAAGAACTCATAAATTACGTAAAGAGTCCTCCAGCAGGCACCCGATTAATCAATATTTTATTTCATGGCGTGGGCGGCGATCATTTGTCAGTGAGTAGTGAAGCACATCAGCAACTACTTGCTTATCTGGCCACGAATGAAAATATTTACTGGGTAGACACCTATCAAAACATAATGAGACATAAAAAAAACAAAGAATTGAATGGCTCATCGCAAAGGTAAACTTGTATCACCGAACGAAGTACCTCAGCCTCACTAGGCTTCAATGCTGACAGGGCTTCGTAATAAGTGGTGCCCACAGGCGCTATCAATTTGTCTGCAACAAATTGGGACAGCGTCAGCTGGCCGCTTGCGGCACTTCACATGGAAGTGAAGTGCAATCGAACCACCGATAAAACAGCGTGAGATTACGCCAAGAAAATATCAGCAAGCAAAAACGAAAAAGCCCCGTCATTGCTGACAGGGCTTCGTAATAAGTGGTGCCCAGAGGCGGAATCGAACCACCGACACGGGGATTTTCAATCCCCTGCTCTACCGACTGAGCTATCTGGGCATGCTTGGCTTGTTGGCTTGCGCCTCACCTCGCTGTGGGTGCGTATTAAACGGATTCTGCGTGCTTAAGTCAACCAGTTTTTTGCAGATTTTTTTCAACCGCTCAGGGTTTAATCAACTTGCTGCAAAAATCACCCAAATTACGCAGAAGGAGGGGTGTATCCCTCAATTTCAACGTCTTTACCTTCGAACAAAAACGCCTGCATTTCGGTTTCCAGCAACTGACGATGCTCCATATTCATCATGTTGAGTTTTTTCTCATTGATCAGCATGGTTTGCTTTTTCTGCCACAACGCCCAGGCTTCTTTACTGATGTTGTCAAAAATACGCTTACCCAATTCGCCCGGATACAGCTGGAAGTCCAGGCCTGGCGCATCTTTTTTCAGATACTGACAAAATACGGTTCTGCTCATTTATCTTTTCCTAAGGTTATTGCCCTGACATGCTCTGCAGGTCTTTAACAATCATGGTCGTGGGTGCAGCCAAACCAATGGCTGATGGATTGCGCCAATCATACCAAAGGCTGTTGGCGTCCTGTACTTCAATTACCTGTGAAATATGTTGAAGTTCAATCACCAGCGGCTGAATATCCAGATGAAAATGACTAAACGTATGGCGAAATGGTTCTAACCAAATCTGCTTACCAGTCTCAAGCCGTTGACAACGTAACCATTCTGGCAGTTGTTCTACCGAGGCAATTTCTGCAAAGCCCCATAACCCGCCCCACAGACCAACCGGCGGGCGCTGTTGCATCAACAGCTGACTGCCCACTTTAGGGATTAGCATGATTGTCTGACGCACGGGCAGGGTTTTCTTTGGCTTTTTAGTGGGTAAATCGGCTTGTCGGCCGGTTTTGAACGCCACGCAATCCGCAGACAGCGGACAATCGCTACAGTTGGGCTTACTGCGGGTACATAGGGTGGCACCCATATCCATCATGGCTTGGGTGTAATCTGCGGTTCTATGTGCCGGAGTCAATTGCTCGGCCAACTCCCACAGACGACTCTCGACCTTTTTCTCTCCCGGCCAGCCATCAATTCCTGCGTGTCTGGCTAACACACGTTTTACATTGCCATCCAAAATTGCGTGATGTTGCTGACAGGCAAGGGATAGAACCGCCCCTGCCGTAGAGCGCCCAATGCCAGGCAACGCCATTACCTGTTCTTTCTCGCGGGGGAATTGCCCCTGATATTCAGCGACAATCATTTGTGCAGCTTTGTGCAGATTGCGAGCGCGGGCGTAATAGCCGAGGCCGGTCCAGTGGTGTAACACTTCATCCTGAGGTGCCGCGGCCAACGCCTGCACATCCGGAAAACGCTGCATAAAACGCTGGAAATAAGGAATAACTGTGGTGACCTGTGTCTGTTGCAGCATAATTTCAGACACCCACACCTTGTAAGGTGTCTTGTCTTGCTGCCAGGGCAAATGCTTGCGGCCATGGATATCAAACCAGGCCAAGATGCGCGATGCGAACGTGTTTAGCAAACAACCACCTGAACAAAAATCATAAGGCGCGCTATCATACCCGCAAACGTCAGCAAGGTTAAAAATAACATGAGTCAAAATTCCAGTTGGGTGTTTCTGCCAGGCACCTTATGTGACGAGCGTTTGTGGTTTCGAATGTGGAAACAGATGCACATTCAGGATCGTCGCTATGTGCCGCTGCAATGGGCAAACAATCTGGAGGAAATGGACGCATTAACCTCATATGCCTGTGACAATGGGCCGGTGACCCTGATCGGGTTTTCCATGGGCGGTTACATCGCTGCCCGCTATGCGTTGGCCAATCCGGACGATGTGGAGCATCTGATTTTACTCGGCTACGATCCTGCCGGCTTGCCCGATCAGGAGGTGGCGCAGCGCAAACAATTTATTCGTCATTTGCAAAACGGGCGCTTCACGCCGATGGCAGACAGCCGATTGGCGCAGTTTATCAGCGCCAGTGGCGCAAACGCTGACTTCACCCGCCAAATGGTCAGGGATATGGAAAGCGATTTAGGCGGCAGCGTGTTGCTTGCACAGACCCGTGCTACCACTGAACGCGAGGATTTTTGTGCACAACTGGCTACTGCACCATTCAAAACCACGCTCATTGGTGCTGAGCAGGATCGCATTGCTCCACTGCAACGTTTAGCGCAAAGTGCAGCCCTGTGTGGCGCAAACTTAATTAAGGTAGAAGACGCTGAGCATATGTTCCCGCTGCAAAAACCCGAGCTTGTGGCTACCCTTCTGGAGCAGGCCTGATATACTCCGCAACCCTGAAAAACAAGGGCATAACCATGACCGAAAACCAAGAAACAATCCAAACCGAGCAAGACAAACGTTTACGAAAAATTCGTAGTTTTGTGAAACGCGAAGGACGTCTGACCAAGGGCCAGGCCGCTGCTATTGAAAAATATTGGCCGCAAATGGGCTTAAACCACAGTAAACAACTGCTGGATCTGGATCAGGTTTTCGGTCGGCAGGCACCGCGGGTTTTGGAAATTGGTTTTGGTATGGGCAAGTCATTGGTTGAAATGGCGGCTAACGAGACTGATCACGATTTTATCGGGATCGAAGTACACCGTCCCGGTGTTGGCTCATGTTTGGCCGATGCGGCGGAAGCTGGTCTGACAAACCTGAGATTATTCGAGCATGATGCCGTGGAAGTACTGGCCGATTGTATCGCCGATGAAAGCCTCGCCAGAGTGCAATTGTATTTCCCCGATCCGTGGCACAAAAAACGTCACCATAAACGCCGTATCGTTCAGCCTGAATTTGTCCAAAAATTACGCAGCAAGTTAGCCATCGGCGGTGTTTTTCATATGGCTACTGACTGGGAAAATTATGCAGAGCATATGCTGGAAGTGATGCAGCAGGCCGAAGGGTTTGAAAATACCTCAGCAAGCGGCGATTACGTGCCACGTCCGGACTTTCGTCCGTTAACCAAATTTGAACAGCGCGGTCATCGCTTAGGTCACGGCGTATGGGATCTTATATTTAAGCGAGTCAGCTAATGCTATCTAACCCCAGTCAATTACTTGTCCGCAATGCGCATCTGTTTGAACAGGGTCAATGGCTGCTGGCTAATGCCGAAGACGCGCAGGTATTTAGCGAACTAGACGGCGATATCGACGGTTTTCACCAAAACTGGCAGATCTATTCACAACTCAAAACTCAGAATAATCATGAGTTTGCGGTCGCGCTGGCTAGCGAAAAGCGCTACGACGGCATTGTGTTATATATGCCAAAAGCCAAAGAGCATGCAGCAATGTTATTGGCTAATCTGGCTTGCCATCTTAAACCCGGCGGCTGCCTGATGCTGGTTGGTGAAAACAACAGCGGGGTGAAAAGTGCCCCCAAATTGTTAGCCGATTATGGTCACAAAGCAGTAAAACTGGACGCGGCACGCCACTGTAGTTTGTTTAATATGGTGCTCAGTGCCGAGGTAAAACCCTTTAACCTTGATCAATGGGCCAAGGAATTTGAGGTGAATATCGCAGAGCACAATCTGCGCATTTATTCTTTACCTGGCATTTTCAGCCATAAATCGCTGGATGACGGCACCAAATTGTTGCTGGAAAATCTTAAGCCCATCCCAACCGCGCCGGTGCTGGATTTCGCCTGCGGTGCGGGCATTATCGGCGTATATTTGGCTAAGAAGAATCCGGCAATCCAACTGACCATGAGTGATGTCTCTGCGATTGCAGTCCATTGCGCCGGCCGTACCGCAGAAATCAACGGTGTTACGGCCGATGTACTGGCATCCGATGGCTTAAAAGACATTACGCGCAAGTTCGCTGCAATCTATACCAACCCGCCGTTTCATACCGGCACTCACACAGATTACAGTATTACCGAGCAGTTTTTGCGTGACGCCAACGCACATTTGGGCGTCAATGGCAGCCTGACACTGGTCGCCAATGCGTTTTTAGATTACCCGCCCATAATGGAAAAACATCTGGCAGCACCACTTGTGATGGCACACACCACACGTTTCAAGCTGTATCACTGTCAGAAATAATCCGCTGTATAAACGGCCCCAGATGAACCGGGGCCGGCTCGTCCAGCAGTGCTGGCTGCAACCATAATTGCCCATCCAGAACCGCATAAAATGCGTTTTGTGCAAACTCACAACTCAACGTTTTGCCTTGCGCTACGCTGCATTGAATGGCGAAAGATGCCTCCTGGTGCGCCAAATCCTCACTACAACCAATAAGCGGCTGATAATCTAAGTGTAACTGTTGGAGTCGTTGCACCAATTTCGTATTCCTTGCTGCGTCCAGCTCGGGCGACAAATTTGCAGAATAGGGGTTACACGCCGTGATGATGCAAAAATCATCACTAAGCGTTGTTTTTTTACTCACTACAAAGCAAGTCTGTTGATACAATGTCCACAATTCTTTTTTGCGCATTATTAAAATCCAGCGTTTAATCAACTATATAACGCGTATCTTACGCCACTTTTAACGGGTACAAACGGAGCATCCACCACATCACTATGACGTCGCCATCAAACGCAACCTCCATAAAATCTGCCGTCATTTTACTGGTGGTTGGCCTAAGTGTGCTGGCGTTAGTGGCCATGTCCGGCCTGATGATGGTGCGTTACGTCAATATCAGTAAGCAAAATAATCAGCAGGATGCGGCATCTCTGACTCAGGTGCTGGCTCAGGTCTCGGGCAGTTATATTATCGCTGATAACAAAAGCGGCATGGTGGATGTGCTAAACCAACTGGAACGATTTGGTTATGTTGATCACGTACACATCTACAGCTTCGATTACGATAAAAACCTCGCGATTTTCGCCACGTACAATCGTCCCAGCACCGGCGCGGTTGAGTGGATTATCCGCGAAGGCAACAAAGTGCGACCTCACAATGGCAACCTAAGTGGCCTGGAGTTTATTGCTCCAATCGAGGAAAACGGGCGTTTGGGTTATGTCTATCTGATCTCACGGGAACAAAATACCCTTGGCCTCATTAGTGAGTTCTTGCTACCTGCCATGTTGGTATTCGTGATTATCGTCGCACTGTCGCTGGCATTTGTAATGCGATTACAGGGGCGCTTTCTACGGCCGATTCAGGACATCACGCAGTTTGCGACCGATATGTCACTGAACAAAGATACTCAGCAACGCGCCGCATCAGGTGATTTTAAAGAAACCATCCTGCTGGCCGAGGCGTTTAATCGTTTACTCGTCCGCTTAGAGGAACGCCGTCAGACAGAGCTCAACACCGAACAGGAGCACAAACGTCTGACCAGCAGCCTGGAAGAAAAAGTCGCCAAGCGTACTCAGGCGTTAAAAGACTCTAATGAAGAGCTGATCAAAACCCTCGAACAACTGCATCAATTCCAACGCCAGTTAGTCGAGAAAGAAAAGCTCGCGTCACTGGGTGACATGGTCGCCGGCGTCGCCCAGGAAGTAAATGTGCCCATCAGCAACTGTCTTAGCGCCTGTAATCTGTTGGATGAAAAATTGTCCCGTCTGGACGACGACTTCAATACCAAGCAATTGCGCGCCCGCAATATGGAACGATTCTTACAGGACTCACAAAACTGCCTGCAAACCATCCGGCATAATCTGGATCGCAGTGCAGAATTGATCAGTGGCTTTAAGCAGGTTGCGGTTAACCAAACCGATGAAAATACCCGCATGTTTCCGCTGCGAAAACTCATTGAAGAGCTGTTAATCACGCTGCGTCCGCGGCTTAAGAACACCCATCACGACGTATATATCGAGTGTGATGACAAGTTACAGATTGAATCCAAAGCGGGGCCACTCAATCAAATTCTGTATAACCTGCTGACCAACTCTTTGGAGCATGCCTTCGCCCATAGTGACAACGGACATATATTTATTGTGGTGACCGAATCACAGCATGCAATCAGCATCTTGTATCGGGACGACGGCATTGGCATTCCTGAACATCTGGGCAAACGTATTTTCGACCCGTTCGTTACCACCAAGCGAGGTAACGGCAGAACAGGCATGGGCTTACACCTGGTCTACAATCTGGTGACCCAGATTTTGGGCGGCACTATTCAATTGGTACAAGATGGCCAGCCGGGCAGTGAGTTCGTGATTACTTTTCCGGTCAGCCGCATAGAACATAACCGACTGAGTGCAGGCTAATCGCATTTTAGCGATCACACTTAAGCAATTTCTGATAAACTCGTTAGCAATCATGCACTAAGGGTAGGAAAAGAATGCAGACTCCGATTGTTCTCATCGTAGAAGATGAAATCGTTACCCGCACCACACTGAAAAACCTGTTCGAAGCAGAAGGGTATCAGGTGCTGGAAGCGGAAAACGGCGAGCAGATGCACGATCTGTTCAACAACAACAATATCAACCTGGTTATTATGGATATTAACCTGCCAGGTAAAAATGGCCTGTTGCTGGCCCGCGAAGTTCGTAACCGTAAAAACGTCGGTCTGATTTTCCTGACTGGCCGCGACAATGACGTAGATCGCATTCTGGCGCTGGAAATTGGTGGTGATGACTACCTGACTAAGCCATTCAATCCGCGTGAATTAACGATTCGTGCACGTAACCTGTTGTCTCGCACTATGAGTGGCAACGATGATCAGGACTTACCCAACAAAGTTAAATTTAATGGCTGGGTACTGGATGGCGACAGCCGCAGCCTGATCTCACCAGCGGGCAAAGAGTTCCGTTTGCCACGCAGTGAATTCCGTGCGATGCACCTGTTCCTGCGTAATCCGGGCAAAATTCTGAGCCGTGAACAACTTATTATGGAAATGACCGGCCGTGAATTACGTCCTAACGACCGTACCGTGGACGTTACCATTCGCCGTATTCGTAAGCATTTTGAATCTGTGCCTGGCGCAGAAGAGCTGATCGACACTATCCACGGTGAAGGCTATCGTTTCACCGGCGAAGTCGACGCCTGATAAAAATACCTACCCTACACAATAAAAAAGTCGGCATTTGCCGACTTTTTTGTTTCTGCGACCCCGCGCTTAATGTCCCGCGACCTGCATGCTCTCAATCAACACCGAGCCAGTCACGATGCTGCTGCGGATATCCAGATCGGTGCCAATTCCCTGCATGTTTAGCAACATATCGCGCAAATTACCTGCAATGGTAATTTCTGCTACCGGATATTGGATCACACCGTTCTCGACCCAGAAACCGGCTGCACCACGGGAATAATCACCATTAACGATATTGACGCCCTGCCCCATCAGTTCAGTCACGACCAGGCCTGTACCCAATTTTTTCAGCAGTGCCTGGTAATCTTCGCCCGTAGAACCAATCTGCCAGTTATGGATGCCACCCGCATGCCCGTTAGTTTGCATGCCCAGTTTGCGCCCTGAATAGCTGGTCAGCAAATAATGCTGCAGCACACCATCCTTGATAATGTCCATGTCACGGGTTTGCACCCCTTCCGCATCATAAGGTGAACTGGCGAGCGCGCCGACAATATGCGGACGCTCATTGACCTGACACCAGTCAGGCAGAATTTGCTTACCCAGATGATCCAGCAAAAACGTGGATTTGCGATACAGGCTGCCGCCAGAAATCGCCGATACCATGTGGCCGAAAATACCCGCCGCCACACTGCTGTGAAACAACACAGGATATTTACCGGTTGGCACTTTACGTGGATTCAGGTGAGCGACAGTGAACTCGGCCGCTTCACGACCAATCTGCGCCGCCGCGGCCAGTTTAGATGGGTCACGGGATACATCGTAGCTGTAATCACGTTGCATCTCCTCGCCGTCCTGACCGATCACCACACAGCTGAGGCTGTAGCGGCTACTGGGATAACCCGCAATAAATTGATTGCTGTTACCATACACCCGCACGCCCTGATTTCCGCTGTAGGACGCGCCATCGGAATTGATGATACGTGAGTCAGCATCCAGTGCAGCACTCTCGGCTTCAATGGCCAGCTCAATGGCACGCCCCGGGTCTAACGGATCGGCAAAATACAGCCCTAAGTCCAGCGGTTTACGCTCCAGCATCTCGGCATCTGCCAGCCCGGCGCACTCATCTTCACTGGTATAACGGGCGATCTGAATCGCTTTTTCGACGGTTTGCTGTAACGCCTGCTGACTAAGGTCAGCTGTCGAGGCGCTGCCTTTACGTTTACCACAATAGACGGTAATACCCAGCGCACCATCATTGGTGTACTCCAGCGTCTCCACCTCACGCAAGCGGGTGCCAACCGAAATGCCCTGCACTTTACTGATGCTGGCCTCAGCCTGAGTCGCACCACCTTTGAGCGCCAACTGAATCACATCATCGATGCGCTGACTTAATTCAGCGATTTGCTGTTCAACGTTCATATTTCACTGCTTTTAAAATCAATGGCTGCATGTTGAACCCTGGCCCCGGATTGTCAAGGAAAAGCCAGAAAAAAAGCCACCCGAAGGTGGCTTATGATTAACTTGCCTGCTGCATGTCACCCTGTCCGAGCAGGGTCTGCATACTCACGACCGCACCATAATGTTGCCCACACACTTCAGCGGCGATACGAGCATACAATTCATCAATCTCGTCGGCCGAGGGGAACTTCGCGCTGAAGCCTGGGCGTACCGGATCGATATGCATTCGCGCACTGCTAATCAGGTGGGCAATCATTTGTTTCACGTTCTCGGTGCCCATGGCGATGCGCATGGTAGTCAGATAAATCCCGGCCTCCTGCTGCTCTTCGCGATTCATTTCTGAGTGCGAGGTCAGTGCCGGACACAAAATGATTGTGTTGTTCTGGCCGATAGAGACCTGATGGCTGAAACCCGGCTCCAGAGCATCGAAGAAGCGTACGAAGGTATCACGCTCTAAACCAGCGCCTTCCATATCCACGGTAAACAGCGCACAGGGCCAGCCATGGCGCATCTGACTCTTGCGCAATGCCGCATTTGGGTGATTCTCTAACGCATGAGAATTCACATTAAAATCCGGATGGGCAGCGAGGAATTCTGTAAATACCCGGGTGTTGATTACCTTGTTCATCATGCGTGACTCAAGGGTTTTCATACCAATCAGTACATCAAATGCTTTCTCTGAGTCGAGGAATGCGCCCTTGATATAGTACACATCCCAAAACATGGTTTTGCTCCAGTCGTAACCATTCATACAGGCGCCTTTTGGCTGGAACATGCGGTACATTTCACCGATGACGACACCAGCGGTCGCCGCACCACTACCACAGATGTCTTTGGTATAGCTGTGTGCAACATAATCTGGTCGCTCGGCCTTGTTCGCTCGCTGCAGGGATTGCTGCAGTACTGGTGTGGCCAAAGTGGCATCCAGCATCACCAGATGGTCACCACTGTGTGCTTCGGCACAAATTCCCGGTACATCCAATACATAACCGTGTGGATTACATGGCGATTCGATATACACATGCAATTTGGCACCATCGTTGAGCTTGTCACGATGACGGCCTTTAACCTGAGCCATAAAGGTGGCAAATTCCTCGCGACTATAGCCATCGAACCATTCCAGCGTTACGGCCAGTTTGTTGCGCTTGGCAAAAAAGTCCTGCAGCAATTGGAAGACACCGCCATACACATTACGCGACACGATTAACACGTCACCGTGATTCAGTACGTTAGACAACATTGCGTCAATTGCCGCCATGCCTGAGTTAAAGTTCCAGGCCAGATATTCGGCTGCGTAAGGGCCAGCTTCCAAATCGACAATGGCATTGGCCAGAGAGATAGCCGTGGGATTCAATAAACGTGAATAAATCTGGTGAGTAAATTCTTTACCCTGAAATGCATCATCAATCCATTCGGTGCAGGCGTATACATAGGTGGCAGTGCGCACAATCACCGGGGTGGCAGAAAAAAGTGCGGTGACATTGTCGAATAACGGATAGTGGTTATTGGCCAGGTGGCCACCGCTTTGATGGCTCAGGCTCTGATGAACTGCCCTGAATGGGTTTTGCAAAGTATCGAGTACCTTGGCCAACTGGAAAGACAAAAACTTTTTCGCATTGAAGTAGGCGATTTTATCTTCGCGATCCAAACCATTCAGGGTTGCACCGGTAATATCCCATAAACGCTGCACGTCGCTTTGGGTCTGATACAAATGCAGCGCAGCACTGTACAACGCCTTGCCGTAATCTGACTCTGGACTAATTCCAAAATGATTGAGTTGCTCGCTGGCCAGCTCTGGTAAAGAGGTCGCCGATGTGGTGTGACGTTTGGGTGATAAAATCTTGGCTTGTTCAAATGATGACGAGTGCATAGCGCCTCCTTTTATTTGGCTATGCACCGATATATACCGAATTTTATTTGTTAATAAAGATCATTGGTCGAATTTTATTAACAAAAAAGCAAACTTTTGTTTACTTACACCTGGCGAGGGTCAGTCGCATGGGCCTCCGGGCGCTGACTTTCGCGCTCAAGAAACGCCATTAATGCTGGATAGGGGCTAATATCGAACAGCGCACGAAAGCGGGTCCAGTCCAGCATACAATACAGGCTGATTGCCGGATAGCCCCATTGCCTGAACGCGCCCTGCTCTGCCTGTTTGTTTAGTTCAGCCAGTACGTTCGCCACCCGCTCACGCTGGATGCGGAAATACAAACGCGGCTCGTCAATATCCACCTCAGAGCGCTTCAAAATCATTAACTGCACCAGTGAGTCATTGGCGGCATCAATCAGGGTTAACAGGTTTTCCTGATCCCAACTAAGTGCCGGTTGAGCAAATTTTTGTGCCAGATAGCGGTATATCACCCGGGAATCAAACAGCATTTGGCCATCATCTTCCAGCATGGGGATTTTCATCGTGGGATTGCGCCGCGCCAGCTCGGCACGATCCGGTCCGTCGAATATTTGCATATTTACAAAGGTGTGGCCGTGATCGCTCAGAAACATGCGTAAACGACGGACATAAGGTGATGTGGTAGAGCCGTATAACGTTATCATCTGGTTAATCCTTTCCTAGTAACTGGGCAGTGTTAAATGCATCGACCGATGGATAAAAAGATACCGCCTGGCCTGATATAACCAGGTTGCGGAAGCTGTTATCAAATTGACGGCGCAGATAACGCCCGCGCGGATCATCGTGAAATATTAAAAATATAGGCAGGCGCTCGCGCACTTCGATGGCTTGCAAGGGAGTGTCCTGACGATCATCCATGCCATAGCGATAATCAATGATCATATCGACCCGATCGCTACTAAGCATGCGATAACAGTCGTCCAGATCCGTCACTTCATACATCTCAATGGTCGCCGGTAACCATGGCTGAAAGTCGTAGCCGAGCATTTGGCAGGCTCGGGCGGAAATATCTCCCGCGATCTGACTTTTCAGTAAAGCGGTATTCTTTCCAATGGCCAGTACCGGCTCTTCATAGTCGATATGGCTGGCAGAGAGAATGGTGCCGGGTTTGACTTCCGACGCGTAAGCACCGACCAGTACATCAAATTGGCCGGCAAAAAATTGTTTTTTAGCCCGTTTCCAATTTGTAATTTCTATTTTCAGCTTACCAAACGCATGACGCATCAATCGCCAATAGGTCGCTGACTCAGAATCGGAGTATTCCAGCCATGCGGAAGACACTGCACTTACCTGCTGGGTGATAGAGTCAGCCAGGGGCTGTTTTTGACGGTCAATCCCAAACTGTCCAGCCAGTTCGGCAATACGTCCCACCGAATCCATAGTTTCTAACTGACGCTGAATTTTTGGCAACAGGTCAGCGTGTTTTTTGTTTAGCCAGTGATAGGCACTTATGGTTGCCACCGGATAAACAATATAATGGGGGTTGCGTAACAAGCTGACATTTTCCAGCATCGCTTCGGTGACCAATACGCCGTCAATACGGTCCGCATCTAACATGGCCATTGCCTGGTCGGTGTTCGCCACATCTACTCGCTGAAATTTTTTGCTCTGCTGTAGCAAAAATTTATCTGCAGCTAACATACCCTGCACTGTGGCCAAAGAATTCAGGGAAGATAACTCGCACAAACCACAATCCCGGCGATCTGCGACAATCATCACATCAATCTCCAGCAATGGCACATCGACTTTCAGCAAATTAGGGAATTGTTGACCGGATTGTTCAACGCGGGCTCGCAGACCATCTATACGCCCTGCGTTGGCTTCGACAAAACTTCGGCCAATCGGTGCGGACTGAAAGTTGAGGGTAATGCCCAGTTCAGAATAGGCCTCTGTCAACATCGCCTGAACAAACTGCGCCTGATGATTTTCCCGCTCTGCAGCACCATCGAAAATCAGTTGCTGAGCCACCACGGTGGGCACTGCGAGCCATACCGCGACACTCACGACAACATTCTGTACCCAGCGTAATTGCATATGCTCGCCTTGAAAATAGACACGAGCAGATTAACAAATGTATGGGCTCACGACTAGCCGGCAGGCATGGCTTCAAACGCGCCTTTTATCTGACAAGCCTTCGCGCCATTGGCACAGGCCTGCACCAACGCCTGTTGCAACGTCTCTTCACCTAACCAGTGTGCAAAGCCATCTCCCTGTAACAGGCAGGTATCCAGGTTAGCGAGTAACCCGGCGATGAACGCATCCCCGGCACCCGTAGTATCCACAGGGGTAACTTCAGGCGGTGTGACACACAATTGCCCGTGTCGGGTATAGGCATTCACTGGCTTACCTCCGTCAGTCACCACTACCAATTCAGTACAATCGTTGGTCAAACACTGCGCAATCCACTGTGCCTCGGTACAGCCTGCTTGCCCGGCAAGATATGCACATTCTTCGCTGGCCAGCTTTATAATATGGCTACGCGCCACACACTCCATTACACGAGCAAACAAATGTGTGCGCTGTTGTTCGCTCCACAATGACAAACGCAGATTCACATCAAAACTGACGATTAGATGATGTTTGTGAGCGAGTTCTAACGCCTGCCATGTGGCCTCGTTGAGGGATAGATGGGTCAGGGTGTTTGAGCAAAAATGGAAGATAGATGCATATTTAAACGCCTCGATACGTAAGTGTTCACCGCTAAATAAAGCATCCGCACCACCTTCGCGATAAAACTGAAAACTTCGCTCGCCATGGCTATCTAATGTGACTAGTACCAAAGACGTGGGGGCATGGTTGATTAGTGCGATATAATCCAGATTCACCCCACGACTGGCCATTTCATGGCGCAGAAAATCGCCCATAGCATCAGCGGACATACCCCCTACAAAAAAACTGTTATGCCCCAGGCACGCCAGCGCCACCGCCACGTTAGCGGGCGCACCACCAGCACAAGCTTTGAATTCTCCCGGTTTATCCGCTGGCAGAAAGTCTATCAATGCTTCACCAAAGCTCATCAATGCCATCAATCACACTCCAAAAAAAGGCCCCCATCAGGAGGCCTGTATCACTTATTGTAGCCTCAGAATTTGTAAGTCACTGTCAATGATGAGGTGCGACCATTAATGGTTCTGGCGCGAATAATGTCAGATGCCGATGCCGAGCCTTCTTCCGCCTCCGTCAGTCCTACCGTATCGAACAGATTGTTCACGTTAAGGCTGACCGTCATCGCCGGCGATAAGTTATAAACGGCAAATGCATTTACTTGGGTGTAACCGTCAAACTTCAGGTCGTTATTATCCTGCGCGTAAGAATCTGTGGTTCCCACCAGGCTCAAGCCGACTTGGCCTTCACCCAGGTAGTAGCGACCGATTAAAGAGTAGATAAAATCAGCCTGACGACGAGGTGTGTTGCCTTCCAAATCAGGGCTAAGCGCATCTTTGCTGATACTGGCGTCTGTCCAGGTTACGCTGCCACGCAGGTCAAAATTATCTGCCGTATATGAGGATTCCAGCTCTAAACCTGTGGCTTTATATTGGCGATCAAAGAATTTTTGGCTGGTCGCCTCAAAGTTTTGCTCTTCGGTTTTGGCATGGAACAAGGTGGCGAATAACGACAGATTATCCCGACGCCATTTCACCCCAGCCTCTAACTGATCCACCATGTCTACCGCGTCTTCTTTGGCGACCGTACCATCAGCACGCACTTTACCAAACAACAAACGATCAGCATTGGCGCGACCACCGCGGCTGAGGCGGGCAAATAACGCCGTGTCTTTTTCTAACTGATAGTTTGCACCCAGTGAATAAGAGGTATAGCTCCAGTCATAATTGACCAGCGAAGGATTCGCGAGGTCGAGACCTGACACACTTTGCTCGGCAACAGAGATAACGCCATCGCGATTCATATCCACGGCACTTTGTGCTGCACCACTGTAGAAACCGGACGCATCGCCACTATCATGGCGCACGCTCAAATCCACATTGACATCGCCGAGCTGGGTAGACAATTCCACATATGGGGCGGCAATATCATATTCGGTGTCATAGTTTCGCTGGCAGCAGTTACCCCAGTAAGGCACGCCATAGGCATACAGCCCGTTTTCCGAATACTCAGTGCCATCAGCACCGACCACATTCAGCAATGCCGCGTTGTCGCCTTTTAATTCGCTAACGTAACTATTCCACAACCAGGACATACGGATAGCCTGCGATGCCAGATAATAACCCACCGTGACATCGACCTTTTCAAATGATTTGGACAAGCGCAGATCATTCACCAATGAACCGAAATCTTCCATTTCCACATCAAATGTGTGCATACGGATGACGTTACCTGTGCCATTAAAGCTACTGCCGGCATCAGGGCCATTGGCGTAGACCAACTGCGCACCGTCACCACCAATGCTTTGAGCAACGCTATTACCGGACGCAATCTCAGCAGGGAATGGGGTATTGAAGCGGCCACTCACGTCGGAGAAGCGGAAGCGGTTTTGCACATCCCAACCATCGGTCAGATCAAATGCCGCCTCAAATCCGATACTGCTGACCTGAGGATGCATACCGTCGCGAATATCGCCACGGGAAATCTGGTTTTCGCCGTTTAAGCGCAACGTTGACAACAGATAGGCCGACTGCAGCGTGTCCTGTTTAGCATTGTAACCGGCTACCGAATCGCCATTGGCGTACATTGGCATCGGCATATAACTCACGGAGCGATCATCAAGATATTTGAAATAGGCCCGCACATAACCACTATCAAACTCTTTGGTCACGTTGGCTTTAATCTGCCCACCGTTGTTACCTTTATAACCCGGATCCCGGGGGCCGGCTCCCTGATGTAAAAATCCGCCCACATGGAATCGCATATCCTTACCCAGTTCGCCGCCGTACTCAAAGTCAGTGCGGAACGTATCGTAATCCAGGCCAACCGTTGCCGCGACGGATCCACCGTTTTCTTCGCCGGTTTTACTGATCAGGTTAATAACCCCACCAGGAGAATTACTGGCGGCGGTACTGGCCGAGCCGCCACGCACCACATCGACCCGGCTAACGGTCGCATCTGCACGTAAAAAGATATCTGCGTTACCAAAGGCAATATCGCCAAACTGTAAAATCGGTAAACCATCTTCCTGCAAGGTTAAAAATTTCGCGCCACCCGAGGCAACTGGTAAGCCACGAATCGCAATATTCGCATTACCCTCGCCACCGGTTGACTCTGAACGTACGCCGGGCAACGAACGGAATATTTCGGCAGTACTGCGCGGTGCCGTAACTTTGATGTCGTCTTCATTCAGCGCACTAACAGATACACTGGATTGCATGACAGTACGGTTACGCTTGAAGCTACCAGTCACTAATACTCTTTCGAAATCTACTCCTGAAGATTTCGCCTCTTCTTCAGTCTGAGCTTCCTGCGCTACGGAGGTAATAGGTAAGGCAAACAGTAATGCCACTGCACTGGCCGTTGCTGAATAAGTAAAACGTTTCTTCATGAGCAATCTCCACTGGAACGGAAAATAGTTAACTGTGTAATTGTTGTGCAAGAATAATTAACTTAATCGATTAAGAATGCAAGTGGTAAATAACAAATTTTTTACATGACATTAAAAATATTTCGAAATGAACGCTATGATGCCTGCAGTTGAGCCAGGCGATCTCGAGCGGGTTGCTTCAGCCAGTTATACAACATACCGGCAAACAGGCAGGCGGATAATATCGTAGCCAGAATAAAGCCATAACGAACATGCCCAAAGGCGTCGCCAATCAGACCCATGAGTAACGGCGCCAGCGCAGCTGAAACTGCGGTAAAGAATAATATCAATCCAGCCACCGAGCCGTGCTGCTGACGGGCAAAACAACTAATTCCTTTGGAATTGAGAGTCGGATAAATCATCGACATAAACAGTCCGCTAAGGGGCAACAAAAAGATTGCAGCCTCTGTGCCAAATACCATAGCGCCGAGGTAACACAAGAATATGAGTCCGGTGAACACACAGATTACTGCAGTCCAGCAAAAACGCGCCAGGATCCACACAGCCATAAAGCGTCCGGCGGTGCGCAGCACAAAGAAAATCGTTAATGCGTAGGTGGCGAGCCATTCAAACTGGCCCACATAATCAGCCAGCAAGGTCGGCATCCACACAAAAATTGCAACTTCGATGGCGACATACAGGGCGATGGCCATAGAGAAACCCAGTGCGTAGGGATTGTTGACCAACCTGATAGTGCTTTTAAAACTGGCTGCGTTTTGTTCGTGGCGTACGTACTCGGGGTAGCGTACACGCCACGCCACAATCAGTAACACACTACACAACGCACCGGCCAACAAATACAGCTGCGACCAGTGTGCACCGGTGGCAACCAGATATGTGACCACCGCCGGACCAACAATAGCGCCGACACCGAAGAAGCCTTCGACCGCGTTCATGGTCCGGGTGTGGGCATGACTGTCCTGACTTATATCACCGATTAGCGCCAATGCCCCTGTTTTAAACAAACCAATTGCCAGGCCCATCATGGCCAGCAGGCACAGGAACATCCAGAAATACTGACTCAGCATAAAACCGTAACAGGCCACAGCGAACAAGCCCAGGCCAACTAAAATGACAGGCTTACGCCCCCATGTGTCGGCCAACGAGCCCAAACCTATCCCGCCCACAGCGATGGTGACCATAGTGACATAATGGAACGCACCAGCCTGGGTGAGGCTCAAATCAAACTCTTTAACGACTTGTGGAATAATCACGCCAACCGCGTCTGTCGTCATCGCAAATGCAAAAAACATTAAATAGGTCATGTACTTAACTGTGTTGTGACGGTTAGCATCACTCATAATTCGCTCCTGACGCTTTTGGCATGTCCGCATACGGATGACATTTTTGTATCGCTGCAGAGGTTAGCACTTGATTAAATGTTAATTCTAGGTAAACATATATCTTAATCGTTTAAGATTCAATCTTGGAGTGAGCCGCATGTCGGTAAAAAATCAGGTACAACTTATTACCTATGTAGATCGTCTCAGCGGCGGCGACCTGAGCATGCTTGGCGAATTACTCCAGCAAGAGCTGAAAGACTTATTCAGCGGCGTGCACCTGCTGCCATTTTACCATCCCATCGACGGCGAAGACGCCGGCTTCGATCCGATTGATCACACTCAGGTCGATGGGCGACTGGGTAACTGGCAGGATGTAAGGCGTATCGGCGAACGCTTTGACATTATGGCGGATCTGATTGTGAATCATATGTCGGCAAAATCTCCGCAATTTCAGGATGTACTGGCAAATGGGCAAGCTTCGCCTTATTGGTCGTTGTTCCTGACTCGCGATAAAGTGTTTGCCGCCCATGATGAAGCGCTCATTAACAAAATTTACCGGCCGAGACCGACACCGTGTTTTACCGATATTCAGTTAAAAGATGGCCAAACGGTGCCGTTTTGGACCACCTTTACCAGCAACCAGATTGATATCGATGTGCATTCTGACGCCGGTCAGGCCTATCTGGACGGCATTTTACGCACATTTGCCGACAACAATATCGATCTTATCCGTCTGGATGCGGCGGGCTATGCGATTAAAAAAGCCGGCACGCGCTGCTTTATGCAGGAAGAAACCTTTGAATTTATTGCCACCCTGTCAGAGCGTGCGAAACAGCTCGGCATGCAATGTTTGGTTGAGATACACAGTCATTATCAAACCCAGGTCGATATCGCTAAACGCTGTGATCTGGTTTACGACTTCGCGCTGCCACCGCTGGTCTTACATAGCCTGTTTAGTCACGACTTCACCGCGCTGGGTAAATGGCTGGCAATTGCGCCGCATAATTGTATCAGCGTGCTGGATACCCATGATGGCATTGGCATTATTGATGCCGGCCCAGATGGCGATAAGGCTGGTTTACTGACGCCCGCACAAATTGATCAATTGGTAGAGACTATTCATAGCAACAGCGCGCACCAGAGCCGTCAGGCGACCGGCGCAGCGGCCAGCAATGTGGATCTCTATCAGGTAAATTGTACCTACTACGATGCTTTAGGGCAGGATGATCTGGCCTACCTGATCGCACGTGCGATTCAATTTTTTAGTCCGGGGATCCCTCAGGTTTACTATGCCGGTCTGTTAGCGATTCCCAATGATATGGATCTGCTGTCACGCAGCAATGTAGGACGGGATATTAACCGGCCGTATCTGGATCGTGAAAAAGTGCGCGCGGCGTTACAAAAGCCGGTGGTTAAAGCCTTATGCCAGCTGATTGAGTTACGTAATCGACTGACATGCTTTAATGGCGAATTCAGCGCCGTGGCTGAGGGTGGCTGCCTGACACTAAGCTGGCAAAGCGCGACGTCTTCGGCAAAATTACATATCGATGCCACCAACAGACTTAGCGCCAGCATAGCTGTAACGGAAGATGGCGATACGCAGGAAATTATTCTGGCCGACTGGCTGGGTGTTTAGCTGCTTTCACCCTGAATGATCTCATAATTCAGATTCAGGCTTGCTGTGTCGCCACTTAAAAATAATTTGGCAGCACGGCGGCCTTTTTCATCACTATATTGATGCACTGTGGTAAGTGTTGGGTGAAAACGGCGGGTCTCTTCGATGCCATCAAAGCCGACAACTTTTACATCTTCGGGAATACGCAGACCCATTTGTAACGCTTCACGCATTGCCGATAGCGCGATGATATCACTCATACACAACAACACATCAGGGCGCGGGTTGGTCGACAATGCTTCCCTGGCTGCGATAGCAGCATAATGTTGGTTACTCTCCGGAATATGCCAGATACGATCATTACCGATAGCGATATGATTTTCCTGCAGCGCCTGCATGTAACCGTCAAGACGACGGTGGGCAATCGAAGTGTTCGCATCCAGTAATTCACTGTCGTACACACGACAGGTGAATTTAGAGTCAATCAAACGCAAACCAAGAATGGCAGGATTTTTCACCCCTTGTTTCAACACATTTTGCGCCACCTCAAACGCGGCACGCTGGTTATCGATATTTACCGATGGCTTGCCCTGGATATCGAAGTCAACGGTGACCACTTTTTTGTCCAGCTTGGCTAATTGATCGCGCAATTTGGCGTTGCGAGGGCCGCCGTAGCAAATAAAGCCGTCAACAAAGTCAACTACCTCATGCACTGAGTCACTGCTCCCCGAAAACAACAGCAGGTTAGTTTGGGTCTCTTTTAATCCCTCGGCGACACCTTTGATAAACTGACTGGCAACCGGGTCGGTCACCATATACTCAAGGCTGTCAGGCAGCACCAGCGCGATGATATTAAAATGACCTTTGCGCAGCGAACTGGCAGCTTTGTTAGGGCCGTAGTAACCCATATCGCTGCATGCCTGCAATATTTCTTCACGGCGTTTGGCCGAGAGTTGATCGGGACGATTGAAGGCATTAGAGATAGTGGCAACTGAAACGCCCAGAGCGTCAGCAACCGTTTTCAGGGTTAGTTTGCCATTAGGCATATGAGTATCCTTGGGGTGAACCTAACCTATGGTTCACCGTGCACTGCGAGAATACTCAGAGTAGAGCAGATTTTAGGCTTAAGTTAAATACTGAATGACGAGCCACAGCCACAGGTTGTCGTCGCATTGGGGTTATTTACCTTAAAACGGCTACCTTCCAGTCCTTCGGTATAGTCAACTTCACCACCCACCAGGTATTGCAGACTCATCGGGTCAACCACCAGCGTCACGCCCTGCTTTTCGATGGTCATATCGCCTTCGTTAACCTTTTCGTCGAAGGTAAAACCGTACTGGAAACCTGAACAACCACCGCCTGTCACAAATACGCGTAATTTCAGATTCGGATTTTCCTCTTCATCAATCAACGCCAGCACTTTGCGTGCAGCTGCATCAGTAAACTCAATTGGCATGGCCATTTCAACAGTCATAATGTCTCCGGTACAAATCGACCCCATTCAGGGGTCGCGAATTATCTAATACCCGAGTAATTTGGTCAAGAAATCCTCTCGGTAAAACCGCAATTACCCGCTGATGACATCCATACTGGTCAAACGCCAGTTAAAAGTGCGCTCATAACTGGCCTGTTTACTGCCCTTGCTGGTTAATCTGGCCTGCACTTCAAAACGATCCGGGGTAAAGCCGTCAGGTAACTGGAAGTCCGCTTTAAGCACTTCAAAATAGCGGAACTCAAAATTCATTGCATCCAATCCCAGTTGATCCATGCCTAGCGTCACCGCCTGACCATTCTGACTGCCTTTGAGATACAGTTTGATACTGCCTTTTACGAAGGTTTTTCGACGTTCTTGTTGCATCAGAACCATGGCCATATGGTAACGACCAGGGGTGGACATCGACTCAATATCCAGACTGTCGATAACAAAGCCATCTTCATTCAGTTCAGGCGCCATGACTTTTTGGTAAAACGACAATTCCTGACGGATTTGCTGAGATTCCTCAATCGCATTTTGCAAGTCTCGCTGCGCCTGTTGGTTAGCGCGCTTTTCGATTTCTAATTCCACGCCAATAATATTCAGACGGCGCTGTAACTGATTATTCTCCTGATTCAGCTGATTCAGGCTGTTTTGCTGGGTCTCGAGTTTGGCTGAAACCAAATCTGTAACCCCGTAACCCAGACCAAATCCGGCAGCGACAGCGATGGCAAACAGGCTAATCACGCGCAGATAGAACGTCGCCAGTCCCCACTTATCCTTGAATTGCTGCAAATATTCCGACAAATGCTCTACCTCAAATTTTAAAAGCCATTAAATACAATAACTTGTGATAAGCTTACCTATCATTTCCGCTTATTATGCCATTGCCATGCAATTGGACAAACTGCGATACGAACTGGCGCATCCGCGCACTTCTGTACAACTGTGCCTGCTCGGTATTGTCGCGGGTGTTATCGCTGCGCTATTGATCACCCTGCTGCGCCTGTGTGTGGAAGGGATTCAATTACTGATCCTGACGGTACCAGATAATTTTAGTTTGCTCGACCCGCGCCATCGTTTTCTGCTGCCGTCACTGGCGGCCATGCTTATTTTATTCGTTGCATGGCTGACAGGTTTTCGCCATTACCGGCTCGGCATTCCGTTCGTTATTCACCGGGTGAAAACCTTCTATGGTCTGATGCCGCTGCGCACAACGATTAACCAATTTTTCGGCGGCATGCTGGCGTTGGCCTGCGGATTTTCAGTCGGACGAGAGGGGCCGGCTGTGCACTTAGGCGCGGCCGGCAGCAGTTTTGTCGGTGATAGACTAAAACTGCCGTTTAACAGCATACGTATTTTGGCTGGATGTGGTGTCGCTGCAGGCATTTCCGCCACCTTTAACACCCCCTTTGCCGCCGTGATTTTTGTTATGGAAGTCGTGCTGCGTGAATACAAAATCCACGTTTTTATACCCGTAATGCTGGCCGCCGCAGTGGGTTCACTGTTAACCACGCTGGTATTTGGTGAGGTGCATGAGATGGCGTTCCTGCGCTGGGTGGCGTTAGAACCCTGGATGTACTTATTGCTGATATTTTTTGGTGTGGGTATGGGCGGATTAGCCGCCCTGTTTAATCATCAGCTAATGAAGACAATCGAATTCTTCAGCCGTTTTAATATGGCGACCCGCTTATTACTGGCTGGATTTATCACGGGTTGCATTGGCTTTGTGCTGCCTGAAGCCATGGGCTCAGGCCTGACGGCTATTGATGTGGTCATCGACAACCCACACAATGTTACCCTGCTTATCGCCCTGCTATTTGGTAAGTTACTACTCACTATTATTGCGATCGGCCTTGGTATACCTGGCGGGGTAATCGGCCCCATATTCGGCCTCGGCGTAATCGGCGGGGCATTATTTTTACTGCCCTTGAATTTATTGCTGGAAGACGCCGATCAGTTTACTGGCAGCTTTGGCCTGCTTGGCATGGCAGGTATGTTTACTGCAGTGTTACACGCTCCATTGGCGGCATTATCTGCGGTAATGGAATTATCTTTTAATCCCAATGTCATTCTGCCTGCCATGCTGGTGATTGTGCCGGCCTATGTGACCTCCACACAGTTTTTAAATAACAGTTCGGTGTTTATTCGCCAGTTACAGTTTCAACAACTGCCGTATCAGACCACGCCAGTGCGCGAACATCTGCAAAAAACCGGGGTAATCGCGGTAATGCAAGCAGATATCCAGATTTTTGCAGATAGCAATCAACAACAAATCATGCAATTTATGGAACACGCGCCGCAGAAACTGGTGGTGCTGCGTATTGCCGGAGAAGATGGGCCAGAGTTTCAGCTTGCACAATGGGATATCAGCCTCAGTGGCGAAGACAGCCGACCGGTCAGTTACACAACGATGCAAGGGGTCAGCGCTCAGGCTACCTTGTCAGAGGTTTACGATATTTTGCAGGCCAGCAGAAATGGCGCGGTTTATGTGTATCAACAGGATCAGAATCAACTGATTGGCGTTGTCACCTGGAGTACACTACGCGGGCATTTACATAAACAGGAATATTAGTCGTGACGTCTATTCTTTGGCTTAAGGCCTTACATATCTTTTTTATGGTGGCCTGGTTTGCCGGCATTTTTTATCTGCCCCGCCTGTTTGTCTACCATGCAGAGTCGAGGGATCCCAATGTGCATGCACAATTGCAAATCATGGAAAGACGACTTTTTTGGTTCGTCACCCCGTTTGCGCTTCTGACCCTGGTGTTTGGCGTCGCACTGATTGTCAGTTACGGCGCAGACTGGTTTCGTGCTGCCCACTGGTTGCATGTGAAACTGGCGCTGGTGACAGCCTTGTATATTTATCACGGCTGGTTATTTAGCCTGATGAAAAAGCTCATCCATAACCCCCACTGCCACAGCGCCAGGTTCTTCAGAATTATCAATGAACTACCTGTTTTAGTCTTGCTGGCGGTGGTGTCATTGGCGGTGGTGAAATTTATCTGATCCAGCGTCTGACGCTGACGTACATTCACATTTATTTCCGGCGTGATAGAATCGCGCCTGCTTAAAACTGGCCGGATTTTGAATATATGAACTCTTTTCGCGGGCAACATATTCTCTCAGTGGATCAATTTGATCTGGATACTATTCGGCAGGTTTTTGCCGTTGCCAATCGGATGGCCCCCTACGCTCATCGTCAAAAGCGCACCAAGGTGCTGGATGGCGCAATTTTAGGAAATTTGTTTTTTGAGGCCAGTACCCGTACCCGGGTAAGCTTTGGCACGGCGTTTAACCTTCTTGGTGGAGAAGTGCGCGAAACAGCCGGTATGGCGACCTCCGCATTGTCCAAGGGCGAGTCCCTGTATGACACCGCCCGGGTGCTTTCCAGTTATTCCGATATCGTTGCCATGCGCCATCCGGACGCCGGCTCTGTGGCTGAATTTGCTCAGGGTAGCCGCGTTCCCGTGATTAACGGCGGCGATGGCCCGAATGAACACCCGACTCAGGCGCTACTGGACTTGTACACCATTCAGAAGGAGCTGGCCGACCATGGTAAGAGCATCGATGGCATGCATATCGCCATGATTGGCGACCTTAAATACGGTCGTACCGTGCATTCCTTGTCAAAATTGCTGTGTTTGTATAAAAATATCCGACTGACCCTGATCTCTCCGCAGGCACTGGCGATGCCGGATAAAGTCATGGCAGAACTGGATAAAGCCGGGCATCGGGTGACAATTACCGACCAGCTCACCGGTAGTCTGGATGCCGATATTTGCTATCAGACCCGCGTGCAGGAAGAACGCTTTGCCAGCAAAGCGGAAGCCGATCAGTACCGGGGAAAATTCCGACTGAACCAGCAAATCTACACACAACACTTCAAATCCAACACCGTCATTATGCACCCGCTACCACGAGATAGCCGTGCCGATGCCAATGAACTGGATAATGACCTGAACCTTAACCCGAACCTCGCAATTTTCCGTCAGGCAGATAATGGTGTACTGGTGCGTATGGCGCTGTTTGCACTGACGCTTGGCGTCGAAGACCTGGTGGCAAAATATGACTGTGACGTGCAGTGGTTCACAACTAAAGGCCAACAATGACCTCTTCAAATGATTTATTTAAACGCGCCCAGATCCATATTCCTGGTGGCGTAAACTCACCGGTTCGCGCATTCAAAGCTGTCGGTGGTACTCCGCCGTTTATCCAACGCGCCGATGGGGCGTTTTTGTATGACAGCGAAGGCAAACAATATATTGACTATGTGCTGTCCTGGGGACCTATGGTGTTGGGTCACAACCATGCGGCTATCCGTGAGGCAGTAATCAAAGCCGCAGAAAATGGTTTGAGTTACGGAGCACCGACAGAAATCGAAATTACCATGGCCGAACTGGTCAGCACGCTGGTGCCATCAATGGAAATGTTACGCATGGTAAACTCGGGAACCGAGGCCACCATGAGCGCAATTCGTCTGGCCCGCGGGTACACCCAGCGTGACAAGTTTATTAAGTTTGAGGGCTGCTATCATGGTCACGCCGATGGCTTGCTGGTCAAAGCCGGCAGCGGCGCACTGACCTTTGGTGTCCCCAGTTCTCCGGGCGTGCCGGCTGATTACGCCAAGCACACCATTACACTGGAATATAACAATATCGACGAGGTACGTCGGGTCTTTGCTGAATCTGGTGATGAAATCGCGGCTATTATCGTTGAACCGGTCGCAGGCAATATGAACTGTATTCCGCCCGTTCCGGGATTCCTGGAAGGCTTACGGGACGTATGCGACCAATACGGCGCCGTGTTGATCTTTGATGAGGTCATGACCGGTTTTCGCGTCGCGTTGGGTGGCGCTCAGGCCCACTACAATATTCGTCCTGACCTGACCTGTTTAGGTAAAGTTATCGGTGGTGGCATGCCAGTTGGTGCATTTGGCGGTAAGCGCGAAATTATGCAGTGTCTGGCACCGCTGGGGCCGGTTTATCAGGCGGGCACCTTATCGGGTAATCCGGTCGCAATGGCCGCTGGCCTTGCCGCGCTGACAGCCATCCAACAGGACGGATTATATGAGCGCCTTAATCATTGTACCGACGTGTTGACTCAGGGGCTGCGGGATATCGCCAAACGTCATGGCATTCCACTGACCACAAACAAAGCCGGTAGCATGTTCGGTTTCTTCTTTACTGATGTAGAGACGGTGACAAATTACCAGCAGGCGATTAACTGCAATACGGAGCAATTTAATCGCTTCTACCACGGTATGTTAAGCAATGGGGTTTATCTGGCCCCAGCTTCTTATGAAGCTGGCTTTGTGTCTGCTTGCCACAGCGACGCATTGCTTGATATGACGCTGGAAACAGCAGATAAGGTTATGGCGCAGCTTTAACGCTGCGCCTTATTGTTACGAAACGCGCTGGGCGCTTTACCGACATAGCGCTTAAAGACATTCGAGAAGTGGCTGTGGGTTGTAAAGCCAACATGATAGGCCACGTCTCCAATGCTATGGCCTTTGTTCAATAAATGCTTGGCTTGTTCAATACGAACCTTCATCAGTAACTCGCTGGGACTGAGGCCGAACATCTTGGCGCATTTACGACGCAGATTTCTTTCGGAGGTACACAACTGCTTAGCCAGGTGATCAACACGAACACCTTGACCATTTCCCTGACCTTTTTGGGTCAGTGTTGTTAACGCCGTCGCGAGTGATGTTAGTTCGGTTACTTTTGCTTCGGGAACAATGAGTAACTCTCTTAAATACTGCTCCACCCGAATCTCCTTATTAGTAGCGCATATACTAATAAATGGATTTGTATTCATGTGTTAACAAATTTCGGACTTTAGTGTTTAATCAACAAAATTAACGGGTTATGAGTCCTAAAAAGTAGTCAAAGACTACCGAAAATTACAAATTCGATTTTTTAATTAAAGCGTAAGCCCTTATTATTTTGGATAATTTAAAAAGTTAATCTTGGCAGCCAAAACGCTTTCTGCCATCTTAAACCGAGCTGTTTAACCGCTATTTTTGTGACCTGAATTTGAATAATTTGCCTGACATTTTTATTTTTTTACTGCTCGGCCTGGTCGCATTATTTGCGATCATTATCTGGCGATTAAGCCGCCGTGTTCGTTCCCTTGATGAGCTTTATCGCAAGGTTTTGCATAATTCGGCCAACACACCAAGCAAAAGCGAGTCCGATGCAGAAATGATGCAACAAATTTCTGCTCAGCTGGATGAAGCGCAACAGGTTAGTCGAACATTTGAAAAATTCGTCCCCAATCAATTTTTTGCCCATTTAAGTGGCGGTCAAAGCGGAAAAATTGAATTAGGCAATGCCATCGAAGACGAAGTCGCCATCCTGTTTTGTGATGTACGCGGTTTTAGCCGCCTGTCAGAGCAAATGTCGCCACAGGAATTGCTCAATTTTCTCAATTCGTACTTCGAGCGAATCAACCAGCCTATTCATGAATATGGCGGCTTTATTGATAAGTTCATTGGCGATGCGGTGATGGCGTTATTCGATCACCCACAAGGTACCGCAGAGAATAAATGCCGTGATGCTATCAGCGCCGCACTGGCCATGCGTGATGCACTTAATCTGTACAATCAGCATCGTGCCAACTGCAATTATCCCCCCATCAATATCGGCATTGGCGTGCATTTTGGTCCGGTGATTCTCGGTACTGTGGGTTCCAAAGATCGCATGGACAGCACCGTATTGGGCGATGTGGTCAATACCGCTTCGCGCTTGGAAGCGCTCACGCCGACATACAATGCCGACATCATCGTCAGCGCGCAAACGCTGGAAGCGTCAGGATTGGGTGACAGTATTGATTATCGTCTGCTGGATTGGGTGCGGGTCAAAGGTAAACAAAGACCGGTGAAGATTTATGAACTGCTCGGTCACTTGCCGGAAAATGTCCGAAAACAAAGGCTGAGTATAGCGCCATTGATTGAAAAAGGTATTGAGCATCGTATTGCTCAGCGCTGGGACGAAGCGATTCACGCTTTCCAGCAGGCCGTTGCCAGTCAACCTCAGGATAGTGTGATCAACCACCATTTGAGTCACTGTTACCGAATGCGTGGACAGTTATTGCCCCCGGATTGGGACGGGGCACTAGACGTTTAAGCGAACTTTCCCGCACAAACCACGTCTTAACGCTAGTATTCGATAATCAATATTGGCAAGTCAGGGATGTCCACCGGTAGATTTCATTTTTCGTCTGCGCTTGTCGTGTCCTTATTGCTCCATCTGGTGGTGCTCGGCATTTGGATATCACAGTCCCCTGCCACCAGAGACATACGTTCCGTCGCTCGGCCATCACCAGTGCAAGCACATCTTTATTTTTCCAAACCCGCAGCAGAATATGCGCCCCCGCCTGTTCAGCCTGCCATTGTGTCGCAAAATACCCCTGATGCCGCTGCTGCACCTGTTCAGCGTCCAACCCCGGAACAACAAGCGGATCAGGCACCGTTAGGCAAAGATAATGATCAGGCTCAGGCAAACAGACACGTCACCGCAGTGAGCAATAACACAAACGCTGTCAACCTGCATGCCATTGGGCGGGCACTGGCCAACCGACAAGCGGGGGCTCTGCAACAACTGACTGAACAAGCTGTATCACTGCGTCAGCAGGCAGCTTTGCCGTCAATGCATGATGTTCGAAGAGGTGATGACCGCACTGCGCAGGAGAAAGCATTACAGGCAAAGATCATTCACACGGACTGCAACAAAGCGGCGAATAAAGCGGTATCTTTGTTGACGGGTTTGTTAGGCGGCATGGTGCGCTGTTCGAGCACTCCGGATATTGGCAGCTTTATTGATCAACGTCTGGAACGCAGCGGCATTCAATCTGACAAAGACGACCAGCATAGCAGTGCTTCATCTAATTGATGCTGACTGAACACCTTAATGCCATTGGTTCGCAGCAACGCGCTCGTCACGCCCTGTCCGGCAGTTTTGCTGCCACTGAACCGACCGGCATGAATACGTTGGCTGCCACAGGAAGGACTCCCCTCGGTCAGCACTGCGATTTTGATATTGTTTTGCTGGCAAACTGCCAGGGTCCGCTGGGCACCGAGTAAAAAAGCCGGTGTAACGTCCGAGCCGTCGAGCGTTACGACCCTTGCACTGCCATCCAATACAGCATCGCCACCCGCGCCGATAATTTCGGCCGCCGGACGGGGTATGGGTAATCCTCCGGCGACTTCCGGACAGAGGCGATATATACAATCATTCTGGTGCCAAATCCGGATTGCGTTATGAACCTGCAGATTGTCACCGCCGTCGTATCGCACTGCGTCGCCCAGCAGACAGGCACTGAACAGGACTGCCGGTGGTTTAACGTCCGCCAAATAACTTCTCCCACCAGGATTTCTTTTCGGTAGCGGGCTTAACCGGCTGACAATTTTGCAACTGACGCTGCTCATCGATAATGGCGGGCAGGCGCAGATTAGCCTGACAGTTAACTGCCAGCATATCGCCATGCTGATCAAAGGCCGTGATAGTTACCCCTTGCGGCATACTGCGCAATAAGGATTTTGGATGTTGTTGATGCAGATAACTGGCGTACAGTTGCATGGCACCGGAAGCCCCCGTTAAGCCGGTAGACTGATTGTCGTCCCGGCCTACCCACACAGTGGCCACACTGGTTCGGTCAAACCCACTAAACCAACTATCGCGATAATCGTCCGTGGTACCGGTTTTACCTGCCAGGTGTACATCGGGAAATGCTGAGCCGAGCTGCCTGGCGGTACCTTCCGTGGTGACCTTGTGTAACGCGTAATTCATCAGATAGGCCGCCTTGGCGTCAATGCGCTGCACTGCAGGCAAATCCCGCTGCCAGATTAGGCGATTGTCATTGTCGGTGACTGCGAGCAAGGCATGCAGCGGAATATGCAGACCCTCATTAGCAATCGTCTGAAACATTTGGTTGACCATCAGCGGCGAAAAGTTGACTGCACCCAGCGTCATTGCCGGATAAGCTTCGACTGGCTCGTCAACTCCCAGTCGAAATAGCATATCTGCCACATTGTCTAACCCCACCTGCATACCCAGACCAACCGTTGGCACATTTAACGAATGCACCAGCGCCTCATACAAGGGCACCTGGCCGCGATATTGTTTGTCAGCGTTTTTCGGGCTCCACAGATTACCGTGGGTACTGCGTAACTGAATCGGCTTGTCATCCAGTGGTGTCGCCAGCGTATAGGACGCAGGGTCTTCCAGCGCCGTCAGATACACTGCCGGTTTAATTTCTGAACCGACCTGACGCTTGGCATCCAAGGCACGGTTAAACCCTTCAAAATCCACATCACGATCACCTACAATGACGCGCAGTTCGCCACTGCGGATATCAGTGACCAACATGGCGCCTTGCAGATCCTTAAGCTTACGTTGCTTTTCCAACGTGCTAAGTTGGGAGGTCAGTGCACTTTCCGCGCGGCGCTGTGCCAGCGGGTCCATGGCCACAAACACTCGGACACCTGCATCCAGGGTCTGCATATCAGGCACAGAATCTGCCAGCTCACGCCGGACTTTGTCCATATACGCGGGATGTTTGTCTCCGCGAAGCCTGCCCATATCGGCCAGTTTGATTGGCTGCTTACTCAGGGATTTGTATTCTGCCGTGGTGATGCGATTTTCCTGCAATAGCAGGCGCAGAATCATATCGCGTCGCTCCTGGGCTCGCTCCCCATAACGACGCGGATTGTAATAACTGGGCCCTTTGACTAGCCCCACCAGCAAAGCAATCTCACCCTGATTTAACTCATTCAGCGGCCGGTCAAAATAATAGCGGCTGGCCAACCCAAATCCATGCACGGCGCTATTGCCATTTTGGCCCAGATAAATCTCGTTCAGATAGGCCTCGAGGATTTCATCTTTGCTGTAACGCAGTTCCAGCAATAACGACATCCACGCCTCGTTAATTTTTCGAAGCAGATTTTTATCACGGGTCAGGAAAAAATTCTTTACCAGCTGCTGGGTTAAGGTACTGCCGCCCTGTACACTGTCACCGGCTTTGATATTGGCAACCAGCGCTCGCAGAATAGATAACGGCGCAATACCGAAATGGTCGTAAAAGTCGCGATCTTCGACTAAAAGCAAGGTATCAGTCAGGGATTTGGGGACATCTTCAAGTCTCACCAACATTCGATCTTCGCGCTGTTTACTTACCAGGCGGGTGATAAGCCAAGGCTCTAACGCCGTTTTGCTCAGCGTCTGCTGGGTGCTGAAATTCCGTAAACTTGCGACCTTATCGCCGTTAAAACTCACTTCGACGGCAATCGCATCCTCATGACCAGAGGGAAAGTCAAACGCGCGGCGGATAAAGCGCACCCGCCCCGCCACCACACTGTATTCCCCGGTCTGGCGCACATTGGCCACTTTACGGTAGGACAATAACTGCAACTCATCGGTGAGCTCTGCCAGAGTTAAATCACTGCCGACTTCGAGTACCAGCGGTCTGGCATAGATCTGCGCCGGCACCTGCCAGCGGTTGCCGTCAAATTTGGCTTTAATCTGCGCGTCCAGATACAGGCTGTAGCCAGCCGCCATAACCAGCGCCACTAGGAACAATTTGCCGAAATGCCCTACAAACCAGCGCCAAGGTGAGAATCTGCGTGGCGTCGTTGTTGGTGTCGGTTTAGTTACTGCTTTTTTTGCCATTACATATTTTTCTTAGTTTTTGCCGTTGCCTGGGCGGTTGCCGGGTTATCTGGCCAGAAGTGCTTAGGGTATCGTCCCTTCATCTCTTTTTGAACCTCGCGGTAACTACCTTGCCAGAATCCGGCTAAATCGGCAGTGGTTTGCAAGGGCCGGCCGGCTGGTGACAATAATTCTACGATCACAGCGATACGCCCATTGGCTAATACCGGGCTGGTCGCCTGACCATACATTTCCTGCATTCGCACACTCAAATACACCTGCCCATTGGCTCGATAATCTAATTTTGCATTGCGTCCGGTGGGAATGGGGAAAGCATCCGGCAGCGCCTGTTGAAACGCAGTTTGCTGTTGCCAGCTGAGTCGACTCATCAGCAACTCCGTCCAATTTAACCCAGCCAGATCACGCCATTGGGTTTTGTCATGCAGATAAGGCAATAACCATTGGTCGGCCTGTGCCATCAGTACGGCATCGTCCATTGATGGGAAGGTGTCATCCAGACCCAGGCTCGCAAATAGGCGCATGCGTTGCAATAATCCCCGTGCATTGTCGTCTAATGGTAATGCCTCGGCTGTCAGGCTGTGTAAACGCTCTCGCCACAGTTCTGCCAACTGCTCAGGACCCGGGCGATTCAACGCTTGCTCATTTAAGACAATCTTGCCTAACCGGGTTTGTCTGGTGCTGCGAATCTGCTCGCCCTGCCACTGACACACAGTTTCGTCAGTAATCAAATGGGGCATGTGTTGTTGTAATGATGCCAGCGCCAGCGGCTCGGCCAAAGTAATCAGCACATCCGCCTTACCTGTATCCAGCAAACCCGCAACCACCAGCAAATTCTCATGAGCCAGAGTGTCCTGCTCATCCAGTTTAGCGCCGGCACCGCAGGCTAAAACGAAGCGCCCGAACCCGCGGCCTTTGGCGACCCATTGGGGATTAGCCGCCGCTAATAACAGGGCGCAATCCTGCTCTGGCCAATGCAAATCGGCATCGAGGTGAAACCTTGCCAGCCACTGCTGATATTGACGCCCGGCCATACCACTAGGTTGCTGACGCAATTGCTGCAGGCAGCGACTCACACTCACGCCGGCGCGACGAAATGCGGCAGGGTTTTCCAGAATAGTCGCCAGCGCACATGCCAGCGCTAAATGTGCGTTAGAAAACGTTTTGGCAAACAACAGCATGGCACCAATGGCCGGCTCTGTACCCAGCTTGTGTAATTCGCGCCCCAAAGACGTGAGCTTATCGTTATCGTCCATCGCACCGCGCAGGGCTAACTGAGCATGCGCAACGTCCAGTAATGGCTTGGGCGGCTTGTCCAACAAGGGCAATTGCATCAGCGGTGTCCCCCACGCCAACGCTTCCATCACAGGTTGAACCAGATCACTGCTGGCAATTTGCGGCAAATGGTGACTGACCAGCCGACTTTGCTGCTCTTGCGGCCACATGCGATAACAGACCCCCTCACACAAACGCCCGGCCCGGCCTGCTCGCTGCGTGGCCGATGCCTGACTGATTCTGACCGTAGACAATCGCGTCATTTGCCGGACAGGATCAAACGCGGCCTGCTTTTCCAAACCACTATCGACCACCACCCGAATCCCATCAATGGTCAAACTGGTCTCAGCGATATTGGTGGCCAGCACCACCTTACGCATACCCGGCGCAGGCGGGGCAATGGCCCCGTCCTGACTGGCCCGGTCCAGATCGGCATACAATGGCATAATCTGAATATCCGCACTCACGCACTCTTGCAGCAATTGGGCACATTGACGAATTTCACCGCTACCGGGTAAAAAGGCCAGCACATTGCCGCTTTGTTCCTGCAATGCACGATTAACCACATCAGCTATCTTGGCAGCAACAGGCCGCTGCGAGTTATCGTTCACATACAACTCATAGACCGGATAACTGCGTCCCTCACTGCTTAATACTTCCGCGTCGGGCATTAACTTGTGCAATTGCTGTGCGTCCAGGGTGGCAGACATCACCAGAATTCTCAGGTCATCGCGCAAGCCCTGTTGCACCTCTAAAGTAAAGGCCAGGCCTAAATCCGCATGCAGACTGCGCTCGTGAAACTCATCAAAAATTACCAGGCCAACGCCGCTTAGTTCCGGATCACTTTGTAACATGCGGGTCAGGATCCCTTCGGTCACAATTTCCAGTTGCGTATCCTTGCTCACTTTGGTTTCACCACGAACCCGATAGCCGATTCGCTTGCCTAGTGACTCGCCTAACTGACTGGCCAAGTAACCTGCGATACTACGAGCGGCCAGCCTGCGAGGCTGCAGCATCAGTATCTTTTGGCCAGCGAACACGTTATTTTGCAATAACATCAACGGCAGGTAAGTGGACTTGCCCGCCCCCGGCGGCGCAGCAAGGATCACATTGCCAGATTGCAACGCCTGTTGTAACTGAGGATAAATTTCTGCGACTGGTAACACGCGCACGGTACTTTTTGGTTAAACTGGGCTGATCTTACCCATAGCCGGGGTTTATTTATAGTTTTGCACGCGTTTATCAGACGCACTTAATGCAGAATCGGAAGATATTCAGGAATGACTATGCGCTGCTTTTTCGCTTTGGAACCCAGTCCCGCCTCGCGCTTTGCTATCGAGCAATGGCGACAAAAATATCTGCCGCCATTAGACGCAGCTGTGCCTGCGGGCAATTACCATATTACGCTGGCATTTTTAGGCGAAGCCAGTCACAGTCAGGTGGATGACATGGTGAGCTTCCTGAATAATCAATCACTGCCCGCGCCATTTGCACTGAATCTGAATCATGTGGGTTATTTTGCCCGTCCCAAAGTGTTCTGGTTAGGTATCGATGATTATTGCCCCACTCATCAGCAGTTAGTCGCGCTGAGTCAAAAAGCCGGAGGGATAGCACGCATTAATGTACCACGCGATGGTTATACCCCGCATTTGACGCTGGCGCGTAAATGCAAGCAACCACCTGCGCCGCCGTTAGTTGAGCCGAATATTCGCTGTCTGTTTGACCAATTTCATCTGTTTGAGTCGGTATCAACTCCGGTTGGTGTGCGCTATCAAAAACGCTTTAGCTGGCAATTACAGCCAGAGATTAATCCGCGTAAACAATTACGCTAGTCGCATCCCTAAGCGCATTCGTCCCTGTTTACTTGTACTGCACGCTAATCACGCCAACACTAGGATGAACTCAACAGGAGCACCTATGCGTCTGATTACTCTAGTTTTATCCACCTTCATCTGCTGTGCCAACGCGCTGGCCAGCGACCCAATAAGCGCTGCGCTGGAACATGCGGCCAGACCATCCGCAGATATTGAGCAGGATGCCAAGCGCCGGCCGGATCAGGTATTACGCTTTTTTGATTTGCAGCCGGGCATGAAAGTGCTGGATATGTTTGCCGGTGGCGGCTATTACACCGAGCTGACTGCTTATGTTGTGGGTAACGCGGGAAAGGTCGATGCGCTGAATAATCAGGCATACATTAATTATGTCGGCCCGGAAAAGATTCATCAGCGTTTTGCCGATAATCGTCTGCCCAATGCCAGGGTCCTTACTCAGGAAACTGATGCGCTGGATCTACCTGCTGACTATTACGACCGAATCTGGTTTTTTCTCAGTTTTCATGACTTGTACCACGTAGACGCCAAAAATGGTTGGCAAAAAATCGACGATGCCAGATTTATGCAAACCTTACGTCGTGCATTAAAAGATGATGGCATTATCGCCATAACCGACCATGCGGCGTTACCTGGCACACCTGACACCAGCGGGCAGGAACTGCATCGAATCGATCCTCAGCTAATTAAAGACCGCATGCAGCAGTGGGGCTTTGTGTTAGTCAAGGAAGGGGATTTCTTACAAAATCTGGATGATCCAATGACAATCCCAATGTGGGATCCCAGTGTAAGGGGCAGAACGAATCGAGTGGTGATGGCATTTTCCAAGAAATAAAAAAACCGACAACAGTCGGCTTTTTTATTTCACAATCTTCAGGCTGGGTTTGCCTTTAGGCTTGGGCGACGGAGGTGGAGTCTCATCCGGCTCTTCCTCATCAGCGAAGATCGTACCTGCACCATTTTCACGGGCGTATATCGCCATGATGGCATTAACTGGCATCATGAGTCGGCGTGCGACGCCACCAAAGCGCGCCTCAAACGACACATAATGATTATCCAGGCTCAGATTGTTGCAGGCACCCGGTGCGATATTCAGCACAATCTGACCATCACGCACGTGTTCTTGTGGCACCTCAACCCCATCCTGCGTGGCATCAACCACGATATAGGGCGTCAATTCATTGTCCACAATCCATTGATAAAACGCCCGCAACAGGTACGGGCGATTGGGCGTCATATTCACAGCGGATTATGAATTTCGCGTTCCTGATCGGTCAGCGACGCAATAAATGAATTACGCGCAAAGATACGCTTCATGTAGGCAGTCACTTCTTTGCTGCCTGCGCCAGTTAACTGAATACCGTACTGCGGTAAACGCCACAGCAATGGTGCTAAGTAGCAATCAACCAGACTGAATTCTTCACTCATAAAGAAAGGGGTATCGGCAAACAATGGCGCAAGACTCAGAATAGCTTCACGTAATTCATTACGGGCAGCTTCAACGTCTCCCTCGCCTTTGAGGATGCGGTGAGCCAGGCTATACCAGTCCTGCTCAATACGGTGCATCATCAGACGGCTCTGACCACGGCTAACCGGGTAAACCGGCATTAACGGTGGATGCGGGAAGCGTTCGTCCAGATACTCCATAATGATGCGTGATTCATAAAGCACCAATTCGCGATCTACCAGAGTAGGCACTGTACCGTAGGGATTCAGATCCAACAGATCTTCCGGCAGGTTGTTAGGATCAGCAAATACGATCTCGACACCTACACCTTTCTCTGCCAGCACGATTCTTGCCTGATGACTATAGATATCAATCGTGTCTGAAAACAACGTCATGATTGAACGTTTATTCGCGGCAACAGCCATTTACTTTCCTCCAGTAGAACTCTGCTTTGCACAGTGCAAATCACAGCAATCTCAATAATTTATCGTATCGACATGAACGACAAAAAGGGGCATGACTGCCCCTTTCGCATTATACATACTTTCGTGCTGAATTAATGTACTTCGCGCCAGTATTCTTTCTTCAGCAGGTACACGAAGATAAACAGTACGATGATAAAGCCCAATACAAATTTACCTTTGTGTTCCAAATCCAGACGACCCGGCTCACCCACGTAAACCAGATAGTTAACCAGATCCAATACCGCTGCATCATACTGCTCAGCAGTCATCAAACCGCCTTCGGCTTTAATACCTGCATAACGCTCAACTTTCTCACCATCAACCATGGCTTCTTCGTGCGCTAAAACTGGACGACCCTGCAATTCCTGCAACACATGCGGCATACCTACGTCTTTGAATACCAGGTTGTTCACGCCCATCGGACGCTTAGGATCCGCATAGAAGCTGCGCAGATAGGTATATAACCAATCAGCACCACGTACACGGGCTACCAGTGTCAAATCTGGGATCGCCGCGCCGAACCACTTTTCTGCATTCGCCGGTTTCATATTATTGGTGATGTATGAACTCACCTTGTCACCAGTAAATTGCAGATTTTCCTGACCCAGTTCCAACGGGATTCCCAGATCTTCGAAGGTAGACTGATAACGCTGATACTGCTGCTGGTGACAACCCAGACAGTAGTTCATAAACAATTTGGCACCGTTTTGCAGTGACGCTTTGTCAGTCAGGTCGTAGTGCGCCTTATCCAGATGCACGTCTCCACCTGCTGACAATGCCAGCCCAGGTACCAGAACAAATAAAGCCGCTAAAAACTTCTTCATTTTGTAATCCTCGCTGGTACTGGTTTGGTCTTTTCATTCTTGCTGTAGATGAACAGCAATACGAAGAACATCACGTACATCACGGTCAGAATCTGTGACGCGATAATTTTCCATTCCGCTTGTGGTGTACCACCCAAGTAACCCAGGAAGATGAACACACCAGCGAAGACCAGCAGGTTGACTTTGTGGAAACCACAACGGTAGCGCCATGATTTCACCTTACCACGATCGATCCATGGCAACAGGAACAACAGGATAATCGAGAAGAACATCATGATTACACCAAGCAACTTATCTGGTACGGCTTTCAAAATCGCGTAGAACGGCGTGAAGTACCATACAGGGAAAATATGCTCAGGGGTTTTGAACGGGTTAGCGATTTCAAAGTTTGGATGCTCCAGGAACTTACCACCCATTTCTGGTGCAAAGAACATGATGTAGCAGAAACCAAACAGGAATACGCTGAATGCAACTAGGTCTTTCAGCACGATGTGCGGGAAGAAAGGCACCACGTCGTCGATGATGTCGTACTTTTTGGTGTAGTACTCGTGCATCTCGAACTTGGTTTTCTCTTCTTCTTTCAGGCTGCCTTTCGGACGCTTAACTTCAACGCCATCCGGGTTATTTGAGCCAACTTCGTGCAATGCAACGATGTGCAGGAATACCAGAATCACGATAACCAGTGGCAGCGCAATAACATGCAATGCAAAGAAGCGGTTCAGCGTTGCGCCAGAGATAACGTAGTCACCCTGGATCCACACTGTCAGGTCTTCACCGATCACCGGGATCGCACCGAACAATGATACGATTACCTGTGCACCCCAGTATGACATCTGACCCCATGGCAATACGTAACCCATAAAGGCTTCAGCCATTAATGCCAGATAAATAAACATACCAAACAACCACAGCAGTTCACGTGGTTTCTGATAAGAGCCATAAATCATGCCGCGGAACATGTGCATATATACGACGATAAAGAACGCCGACGCACCGGTACTGTGCATGTAACGAATCACGTTACCGTATTCCACTTCACGCATGATGTACTCTACCGAGGCAAATGCGCCTTCAGCGGTAGGTACAAAGTTCATAGTCAGCCAAACACCGGTCAGGATTTGGTTTACCAGCACGATGGTGGCCAGGAAACCAAACACGTACCAGAAGTTCATATTTTTTGGCGCAGGATATTGAATGGCGTGCATGTTCGCCACACGCATCATCGGGATGCGATATTCAATCCAATCGAGCAGATTCTTCCACATTAGGCTTTCTCCTCTGCTGAACCAATCAGGATGGTATTGTCATCCAGGAATTGATATGGCGGTACCTGCAAGTTTAATGGTGCAGGCACACCGCTAAACACGCGACCAGCCAGGTCAAACTTAGACCCGTGACACGGACAGAAGAAGCCGTTATTAACGCCAACCACTTCCGCTTGTTTGGCAAATTCACCATCCGCCAGGAATTTAGGAGAACACCCCAGGTGGGTACAGATACCAACCAGTACCAGATATTCTTCTTTCAAAGAGCGATAAGCATTTTTAGCAAACTCAGGCTGTTGCGGCTCGTCAGAGTTTGGATCGCGCAGGCGATCATCGTGATTGCCTAATTCAGCTAACATATCGGCGGTACGGCGGACGATCCACACCGGCTTACTGCGCCATTTCACCGTCAACTGCTGACCGGGTTCAATTTTACTGATATCTACCTGTACATCTGCACCAGCTGCTTTAGCACGCATACTGGGATTCCAGGAAGCAACGAAAGGCACAGCCGCACCGACGACTCCCACAGCACCAACGACAGAGGTCGTGACTGTTAGAAAGCGACGCCGACCATTATCTACGGGCGTATTGCTCATCCACTTTTCTCCAGGGTTTGGAACGTTTTTTAGCGAGTAGCGCTAAAAATAAACAATAAGTTTAGATTATTGTGGTTTTTATAAAACCCGAAAATGATAAAAGAAAAGCCCTGCTAAAAACAAGGAAATCATTCGATAAACAAGGAATTAGCGCGAAAAAAAACCGGCTGTAAAAGCCGGTTTTTGACATCGTCTGTAAACGAATTAACGTTTTGAGAACTGTGGACGGCGACGTGCTTTGTGCAAGCCCACTTTCTTACGTTCAACTTTACGCGCATCGCGAGTAACAAAGCCTGCTTTACGCAGAGCTGGACGCAGAGTTTCATCGAACTCCATCAGTGCACGAGTGATACCGTGACGGATTGCGCCAGCCTGACCACTGATACCACCACCGGCTACGGTGATGTACAGGTCAAACTTCTCAGTCATTTCAACCAGTTCCAGCGGTTGACGAACTACCATGCGGGCAGTTTCGCGACCAAAGAACTCTTCGATTGAACGCTTGTTAATTACGATGTTACCAGTGCCTGGACGCAGGAACACACGAGCAGTCGAGCTTTTACGACGACCGGTACCGTAGTATTGATTATCAGCCATTACTCAATGCTCCCTTAAATGTCCAAAACTTGTGGTTGTTGCGCAGCGTGCTTGTGCTCTGCACCCGCGTAGACTTTCATCTTACGGAACATTGCGCGACCCAGAGGGCCTTTAGGCAGCATGCCTTTAACTGCTTTTTCAATGATCATCTCTGGCTTGTGAGCCTGCAGTTTTTCGAAGTTAGTTTCGCGTAAACCACCAGGATAGCCAGTGTGACGGTAGTACATCTTGTCTTTCGACTTGTTGCCGGTAACCGTTACTTTCTCAGCGTTGATAACAACGATGTAATCACCGGTGTCAACGTGAGGAGTGTACTCAGCTTTATGTTTACCGCGCAGACGACGAGCGATTTCAGTCGCCAGACGACCCAGAGTTTTATCAGTGGCATCTACCACATACCAGTCACGTTGTACCGTTTCTGGTTTAGCAACAAAAGTTTTCATCTATCGTTACCCAAAATAATAAGTAATCTTTACATTTGATTTGCCAGAGCAAACCACACCAAGCCAGCAATGTTGGCCCCTTCGAACCCGCTGACTATGCTACCTTCCTTTGTAGCAGTAACTGGGCAGGGGCGGCATTATACAGAGTTTCGCGGCTATTTGAAGTGTTACCTGGTGAAATTTACGGCAAATGCTGACTGGCGAGATAATCGTGGGACTGCATTTCCTGCAGGCGTGACAGACAGCGCTTGAATTCAAACGACAACTGTCCTTTGGTATATAGCTCGGTCATAGGTACGGCGGCAGAAATGATTAATTTTACCCGGCGCTCGTAAAATTCATCCACCATGGCAATAAAGCGACGTGTTGCATCATCATTATTGGCACCCATTTGTGGCACATCGGCCAGCAGGACGCTGTGATAAATGCGGCTTAACTCCATGTAATCAGCCTGAGAGCGCGGACTGTCGCACAGGGATTTAAATGTCAGCATCAATACCCCATCGGCATCACGGATAGTCGGAATGCCACGTTGGTTTATCTGAATCAAGCGCCCCTGCTCTCCGGGTTCCGGAGCCAGTTGCTCAAAGTAGCGATGCAAATTGTCATTGGCGACCTTATCCAGCGGGCTATGGTATATCTCCGCCTGCTTGAGAGTTCGCAAACGATAGTCGATGCCACTGTCCACATTGACCACTTCACAATGTTGTTTAATCAAATCGATAGCAGGTAAGAATCGCGCACGCTGCAACCCATTACGGTAGAGCTCATCCGGCACAATGTTTGATGTGGCAACCAACACGATGCCATTTTTAAACAGTTCTTCAAATAAGGTACCCAGAATCATGGCATCGGTGATATCACTGACAAAAAACTCATCAAAACAGATGATTCTGGCTTCGCGCTGTAATCGCTTTGCCACCACTTTAAGCGGATCCTGCTGACCCGCCAGGGTTTTTAACTCCGCATGCACACGGTGCATAAAGCGGTGAAAGTGCACGCGCATTTTATGTTCGATGGGCAAACTGGCAAAAAAAGTATCGACCAGATAGGTCTTACCCCGGCCGACGCCGCCCCAAAAATACAGGCCCTTTACTTCCTGTTGCGCATCATTACGTAATATCCAGCGGGTCAGTTTGGCCATTGCCCCGATCTCTTTCGGCTGCGCCAACAGATCTTCATACAAGCGTTGCAGTTGAATCACTGCATTTTCCTGCGCTGGGTCATGGGAAAACCCATCCTGCTGAAGGTCTTGCTGATATTTTTGCCAGGGGGACAGATGTGATGTCATAGCGCCGTATTATGCTGTTGAATAATCTGAAAAATGCGACGTGCACGTCAGTCCACTTCGCCCTCTGGCAAAATGATACTATGGGACGAAACATTTTCTAAAGGACTGACGCTAATTTCGTGTAACATTTAGCGCAGAAGCACAGTGAACAAGAGGTATTAATTCATGGATTTCATCGTTGGCCTACTGTTGTTAATTGGTGGTGGCATTATTGGCTTTTTTGCGGCACGACATTTTTATGCCCAAGGCGCGGCGACGTCGGACAATGAGGCCGGTGTTCGCGAGCAATTCCAGCTAGCCTCAGCGCAGCATCTGCGCGAGTCCCGTCTGCTGCTGGAAGCGGTGCAAAATCAGTGTGAAGCCCTGCGCGACCAGTTAGATGCATTTGAGTCCAGTGTGGCGGAACCCGCACAGGATGACAATGAGCCGAAACTGGCGTTTTTTGGCGATCAGGCCAGCGCATATTTGCGTTCTCAGCAACAAAAGGATGTACGGACGAAAGCCGTTCGCGATGACCAGCCATTGGATTACTCCGGACAAGGCTCAGGTTTGTTTACCGGCTCAAAAAAACAGCAATCAAACGCAGCAGAGTAAATCTGCGGGAACTTTCAGAACTTCACTCTGGTCATTAGCCTGTCTGTTTGAAACTTTAAAAATGCCCCTATATTCAGGGGCATAGCACAAACCAAAGCGGAGAATGATCAGGAATGAAAAGTCGATTAATTTCCTTCGTGTCCAGCGTGGCACTGATTTCTACTATTAGTCTGTCCGCAACCGCGGCCATCCCATTTTTCGGCAATGATGACGAAAAGGTCCCGACTCTGGCACCTATGCTGGAGAAGACCTCACCTGCCGTTGTCAGCATCTCTGTGCAGGGCACCCAAGTGCAGCGTCAGCGTATACCTGAGATGTTCAAGTATTTCTTTGGCCCAAACATGCCGGAAGAGCAGGTACAGGAAAAACCTTTCCGCGGGCTTGGCTCTGGCGTCATCATTGATGCAGAGAAGGGCTATGTGGTCACCAATAACCACGTAGTCGATAACGCTAGCGAGATCCTCGTAAAATTGACTGACGGCCGCGAGTTCGAAGCGAAAAAGCTTGGCGCCGACGAGAAAAGTGATATTGCCCTGTTGCAAATCAGTGCAGAGAATCTGGTGGCGTTAAAAATCGCCAACTCGGACAAATTGCGCGTCGGCGATTTTGTCATTGCCATTGGTAATCCATTTGGTCTGGGGCAAACCGTCACGTCCGGGATTGTTTCGGCGCTGGGTCGCAGCGGTTTGAACATCGAAGGTTTTGAAGATTTTATTCAAACTGACGCGGCGATTAACCGCGGTAACTCAGGTGGTGCTCTGGTGGACCTGAAAGGCCAATTGGTTGGGATCAACACCGCGATTTTAGGCCCGGGCAATATTGGCATCGGCTTCGCCATTCCCGCCAATATGATGAAGTCACTGGTTGATCAGATTATTGAATTTGGTGAGGTACGCCGTGGCCTGCTGGGTATTCGCGGCGGCAACCTGACGGGTGATTTGGCTCAGGCGATGAACGTGGATATTAATCAAGGCGCCTTCGTGAACGAGGTCACGCCAGATTCAGCCGCAGACAAAGCCGGTATCGTGGCCGGAGATGTGATTGTAGGCATTAACGGTAAACGCATCAGCACCTTCAATGAGCTCAGCGCCAAAGTCGCTACTGCCGGCGCAGGTTCTAAAGTAGATTTGACCGTGGTGCGCGAAGGCAAAGAAATGCACGTAACCGCAACCTTGGGCGATTATGTGCAAGCCAATGTAGCGGCCACTGAGATGCACCCGGCACTGCAGGGGGCGACACTAAGTAATGGCGAAACCCCCAAAGGGCAAAAAGGTGTGATCGTCGGTGAGGTTGAACCTCGCTCGCCAGCTGCGATGTATGGCCTGGAAAAAGACGATGTGATTGTTGGCGTAAATCGCAAGCGGGTGGAAAACCTGGCCGAGATGCGCGCTCAAATCGGCAGTGAAGATCGGGTATTTACCCTGAACGTCAAACGTGGTGAGCGTTCCGTCTTCCTGGTAATTCGTTAAGCGCGACTTCCGTCGGGTAAACCGCGCTATCATCTGAACATATGGGGTGCTATTCTGTGCCCCATTGTTGTTTATAAATCTCTGATGTGAAAGCCAATACCTTTGTCTCCTTCCTGCTGAAATCCATTCTTATGGGCCTGATTCTGTCAGGTGTGTTGCTGTTTTTGGTACCCCAGTTACGCCAGAGTAATGGTCAGCAATGGAGTATGTTCAGCACTGGTCAATCGGCCTCAGATCGGGTCAGCTTTCATCATGCGGTGCGGTCCGCCGCCCCCGCTGTGGTCGATATTTTCAGTAAAAGTATTCAAAGCTCTCCTGTTAGCTATGGTGCAGCTGAAATCCGTAACTCACTGGGTTCTGGCGTGATCATGCGCGAGGATGGCTACATTGTGACCTGCTATCACGTTATTCAGGACGCTGAGCGGATTTTGGTACGTCTGTATGACGGACGGGTTCTGGAAGCTCAGGTTGTTGGTGCCGACCGGCCGACTGATTTAGCGGTATTAAAAGTTGAAGAGGGAAATTTGCCGGTTGTTGCGCAAACGGACAATCCGGATATTCAGGTTGGCGATGTCGTGTTAGCTATTGGTAACCCGTTAAATCTTGGGCAAAACGTCACACAAGGCATCGTCAGTGCCAGTGGCCGTGCCGGAATGAGTAACGTGGTTGGTTCACGCTACGTGGACTACATCCGTATGGATGCGGTGTTGAATGAAGGCAATTCCGGCGGTGCATTGATTGACTCAAACGGCATATTGGTAGGCATCAATAACGCAGTGTTTAAGACCCGCGATAATCAGGGAAGGATCAGCAGCGTCGCTGGCGTTTATTTCGCGGTTCCTTACGAGCTGGCCAAAAAGGTAATGGATTCACTGATTGCCAACGGCCGGGTTATCCGCGGATTCCTTGGTATCACGGGTGTTGAGCCACGGGATCAGGAAGGCAAAATTCAAATCGAAGGGATTTATGTCACTGACGTCGATCCACTTGGCCCGGCGGCACAAGCCGGTATTCAGGCACAGGATGTATTAACCCGGGTTAATAATCAGCCCATCGCCAATATCTACCAAGTGTTAGATATCGTGGCGGAATCTGCGCCTGGCACTGTCATCACTTTTCAGATATTAAGAGCTAACCGAACACTGAGTGTGGCAGTGACTCTTGGAGAAATGAAAGCCAGCTAAACGCTGGCTTTTTTGATTATCCGTTAACGCGGGTAATTGACGCTCCGAGCGCATTAAGTTTATTTTCAATCTGCTCATAGCCACGGTCCAGGTGATAAATGCGGTCAACCACCGTATCCCCTTTGGCCACCAGACCTGCTATCACCAAGCTGGCAGAGGCGCGTAGATCCGTGGCCATCACCTGAGCGCCACTGAGCTTTGACGAGCCGCGACACACAGCACTGTTATTTTCCAGATCAATTTTTGCACCCATGCGCTGTAACTCAGGTACATGCATGAAGCGATTTTCAAAGATGTTCTCAGTGACAACACCTGTGCCTTCGGCAACGCAATTTAGTGCAACAAACTGAGCCTGCATATCGGTAGGAAAACCCGGATGTGGCGCAGTTTTAATATTCACGCTGTGTAATGCCCGGCCCTGCATGTTCAGTTCGATCCAGTCATCACCGCAAGTTACCTCAGCACCGGCTTCACGTAATTTGCTCAACACCGCATCCATGGTATCGGGTGCGGCATTGGTGCAACGTACCTTGCCACCTGTCATGGCAGCCGCAACCAGGAAGGTGCCAGTTTCGATGCGATCCGGTAGCACCGCATAATCACAGCCACTTAGCTTTTCAACACCATGGATAATGATTTTATCGCTGCCGGCATGGCGGATATCTGCGCCCATTTGATTCAGACAGTTAGCTAAATCAACGATTTCGGGTTCGCGGGCGGCATTTTCCAGTTCAGTGACGCCCTCCGCTAACGCTGCGGCCATCATCAGGTTTTCTGTTGCGCCGACGCTCACAGTATCCATAAAGATCCGGGTGCCTTGCAAACGCCCATCGCAACGCGCTTTGATATATCCATTTTCCACATCGATGACTGCGCCCATTTGCTGCAGACCATTGATATGTAAGTCAACCGGCCGTGCGCCAATCGCACAACCACCCGGCAGAGATACCTCGGCCTCACCGAAGCGTGCCAACAGTGGCCCCAATACCAGAATCGACGCACGCATGGTTTTGACCAACTCGTATGACGCCGTGCGACTGCTAAGCGTGCCTGCGTGGATCTGAATACTCTCAGGGTCCAGTTGAATAACTTCTGCGCCTAACTCACTTAGCAGACGTGAGGTAGTTATAATATCGCGCAGTCGCGGGACATTGCGGAAAATGCAGGGTTCCGGACTCAATAAACTGGCAAATAACAACGGCAATGCCGCATTTTTCGCACCGGAAATACGCACATCACCGTTTAGGCAGGTACCACCCTGAATAACTAATTTTTCCACCCATTAACTCCCGGGCTGATTGAACAAACGCTCTCGACGCCATTGATCCGGCGTGAAGGTTTTAATTGAAAGTGCATGCAAACTACCATCTGCAATCACACTATTCAAAGGCTGGTAAACCATTTGCTGTTTTTTCACACGGCTCACACCGTCAAAACATTCACCAACCGCAATAACCTGAAAATGTGAACCGTCGCCGGTCACAATGAGTTCATCCAGTGGAAGCGCTTCGTTCAGCAGCGTTTTTATTGTTTCAATTTGCATAAGGAAGTAATGGCTGAAAATAACAGCTGATTATTGTACCTGTAAAAGGTCTTCAACGTTGCTGATTTTTGCCAGACTGGTGAGTCTTTCCGGAATGGCGCTAAAGTACAGTGCCACATTGCTGGCACGGGCAACCCCGACCAGATGAATCAGCCAGGCCAGGCCAGCGGTATCAATATTGTCGACCCCGGATAAATCCAGAGTCAGCGCGTCTTTACTGCGCTGGGCAACGGTAGCAAAATCAGGCCAGGCATTGGCCACTTGTTGGTGGGTCAGCGCGCCGACTAATTCGGCGCGGTTGTTATTCAGATTGATCGTTAACGACATTAAAGTTTTTTCTCAGGCAGGGTAATGGATTCTGCGTTTTTCTCTTTCAACATTTTAATCACAGCATCAATGCCGTCTTTACCCAAAATCCCTTCCAGTTCACTGCGCTTTGCCGACAACAGACTGGTACCTTCAGCAACCATATCATAGGCTGCCCATTCTTCTGTTTTGTCGTTTTTGCGCACTTTAAACGCAATTTTAATATCTGGTCGTCCCGGCTCCTGAATCAATGCCCGTACGGTTACATTGGAGTCATCTTCTACATCCTGCGCGGGCTGGAATACGACTTTTTGATTGTCGTATTGCGCCAATACCGTGGCATAGGTGTTAATCAGGTAATCGCGGAATTCCTGCATGTACTCAGGAATTTTTTCTCGTGGCGTTTGACCAAAATAACGGCCCAGCACTTTTAATGCAGCGTACTTGTAATCGATATAAGGCAGCAGTTCTTCGTTCATGATCACGCGCAGATGATTCGGATCCTTTTGGATCAACGCCTGCTCATCATGTAAACGGGCAAAGGTACGCTCACCCGCTTCTTTGACCATATCGTAGGGGTTGCTGCGATCAACCGCGGCGGCGTTGAACGACAACGCGCTACCAACCAGTAACACAACACCAATTACTTTTTTAAACATACATTTACCTTAACTGTATTAATTCCTGTGTGTCGTTATCTCACACTTAATCTTTATTTTTGCTGAACAAGAACTGCCCGATCAAATCTTCCAGCACCAGTGCCGACTTGGTGTCTTCGACAAAATCACCGTCTTTAAGGGTGCCAATACCGTCGAATGAAAACCCTGGCTGCAAACCAATATATTGTTCACCCAACAAACCCGAGGTCAAAATCGCCACGGAACTGGTTTCCGGGAAGTCCTGATACTTGGTCGAAATATCCAGCGTCACAACCGGCGTAAAATTCTTTTTGTCGAGACTGATATCTGCCACCCGGCCAATCACTACTCCGCCCACTTTCACTGCCGAACGCACTTTTAATCCGCCAATATTGTCGAATTTCGCTTTCAGCTGATAGGTTTCCTGATCACCGCTAATGCCCTGATTAGCTACATACAAGGACAACATCAGACCCGCTGCGATAGCCACCGCCACGAACAGGCCCACCAATAATTCAATTTTGCGCGATAACATCTGCGATTCGCTCCCTTAAAGTCCGAACATAAGTGCGGTTAAAATAAAATCCAGTCCCAATACTGCCAAGGATGAGTGCACTACCGTTTTGGTGGTGGCGGCACTGATACCCTCTGAAGTTGGCTCACAGTCATAACCGTTAAATACCGCAATCCAGGTCACCACCGCTGCAAAGACCAAACTTTTAATAAAACCATTCACCACATCCTGATGAAATTCTACTGAGGCCTGCATAACTGACCAGTAACTGCCCTGATCCACACCTAACCAGTCAACACCGACAAACTTGCCGCCAAGGATACCAATTGCACTAAAAATCAGCGCCAGCATCGGCATGGTTAACACGCCAGCCCAAAAACGCGGGGCAATGATACGGCGGAGTGGATCAATGGCCATCATCTCCAGGCTGCTAAGCTGCTCGGTAGCCTTCATCAGGCCAATTTCAGCGGTTAACGCTGAGCCTGCGCGACCGGCAAACAAAAGTGCGGTCACGACCGGGCCCAACTCACGGAGCAGAGAAAGCGCGACCATTGGGCCGAGGCTGTCTTCCGCGCCATAATCAATCAGCACCGTATAGCTTTGTAACGCCATTACCATGCCAATAAATAAGCCAGATACCGCTACAATCAAAAATGACTGCACACCCACTACGTACATCTGACGGATTAGTAGTGGGGTGTTTTTAACCGGTTGAGGAACCGCGATAATGGCGCCCCATATTAATTGCGCTGCGCGCCCAAGCGTACTGATGCGGTCTATCGCGTTACGCCCCAAATGAACCAGGCTTTGCATCATTTACACCCCTGTAATAATTCGTCCTGCAGCGGTTTCGCAGCATAGTGGAAAGGCACAGGACCATCTGCGGCACCATTCAAAAACTGTTGCACCAGCGGTGAGTCGCTGGCGCGAATTTGTTCGGGCGTGCCCTCGCCGATAACCTTTTTATCCGCAATAATGTAAGCGTAATCAGCAATTTGCATCACTTCATCGACATCGTGTGTTACCACGATACTAGTCAGATTCAATGCGTTATTCAGTTCGCGAATCAATTTAACCAAGACCCCCATGGAGATGGGATCCTGCCCCGCAAACGGCTCATCATACATAATTAGCTTGGGATCCAGCGCAATCGCTCTGGCCAGTGCCGCACGACGTGCCATACCGCCAGACAGTTCAGATGGCATTAGCCCGGCAGCGCCTCTTAGGCCCACCGCCTGCAATTTCACTAACACCACAAGCCGTATTAAATGCTCTGGTAACTTAGTGTGTTCGCGCAAAGGATAAGCAACGTTGTCGAATACATTGATGTCAGTAAACAACGCGCCGCTTTGGAACAGCATGCCCATATCACGGCGCGCTTTATAAAGCTGCGAACGATTCATGCTAACGATCGACTTATCCTGAAAACGAATATCGCCACTGTCGGGTTTTAACTGACCACCAATCAATCTCAGCAAGGTCGTTTTACCGATACCACTGGGGCCCATAATGGCCGTCGTTTTACCCTGTTCAAACCGCATCGAGATGTTTTCGTAAATGATGCGTTCGCCACGACGAAACGTCAGGTTGTCTACTTCAACCAGATTTTGCATGTTCAGATAGAGTCCTTGCCGCTCGCGGATTAATTCCAAGCCCGCTAAATTAAGGCCATTGTATGAGTTTTCAAGTCAAAAACGAAAAACTTATTAGTTACAAGTTGTGAGAAATTGTTCATTGCTGTGACAATTAATTTGTGTGCAATGCATGAGCAGGAAGAACTACGCTTACCAACCTCGGTAAGTTCACATCCATCCAAAAGATATTTTTACTGTGAAAAACAATTCACTAACGCAAGGGTTATGGCAAAGCTGATAATACTGGTATTATTCTTGCCAAAGCTCAGGGTGAGAACGGACCAGGCTGGCGCAATGCAGGCCAAATCGCACTCACCCGCCAGTTGAAAAGGAATATCACCGACAATGACTTCGTCGTTTATCAGTTCAGCGTTGCGCGTGTTGCACATTGAACAACAAGCTATTGCCAATCTTGTGACACATATCGATGACAATTTTGCTATCGCTTGTGAACGCATTCTTGCCTGCGAGGGCAAGGTTGTCGTGTGCGGCATGGGCAAGTCAGGTCATATCGGTAACAAAATAGCAGCGACGCTGGCCAGTACTGGTACCCCATCATTTTTTATGCACCCGGGTGAAGCCAGTCATGGCGATTTGGGCATGCTCAGCAAACAGGATATCCTGCTGGCCATTTCTAATTCCGGCGAAACCAATGAACTTCTGGCCTTACTGCCGGTAATCAAGCGTTTAGGCATTCCTTTAATTGCGATGTCGGGCAACCCGGAATCATCGTTAGCACGCTATGCCGACGTGCACCTATGTATCAAGGTGGAACAAGAAGCCTGCTCATTGGGCCTGGCACCGACATCCAGCACGACTGCCACGGTTGTTATGGGCGACGCTCTGGCTGTTGCTCTGTTGGATGCCAGAGGATTTAGTGAGGATGACTTTGCGCTGTCCCATCCCGGAGGCTCTCTGGGTAAAAAATTACTTTTACGTCTGGAAGAACTCATGCACAAGGGTGAACGCTTACCCTGTGTTACAGCCGAAAAAACCATTATCGATGCTCTGATGGAGATCTCCAGCAAAGGACTGGGCATGACCGCGATTGTTGATCAGCAAGGAAAACTGGCCGGCATATTCACCGACGGTGATTTGCGCCGGGTGCTGGATGCCCGGGTGGACGTGTATCAGACACCTATTGGTGAGGTGATGACTCGTAAGTGTAAAACTGCCCACCCAGATATGCTGGCGGCAGAGGCACTAAATCTGATGGAGACCTTTAAAATCAGTGGGTTAATTGTGGTCGATGAATCTAATACCCCAGTCGGAGCGCTCAATATGCACGATTTACTGCAGGCGGGGATTGCCTGATGGCGTATCTGTCAAATATCGCGCCGGCTTTGCTGCAGAAATTACAGAATATCCGACTCATCGCTTTTGATGTGGACGGTGTTTTTTCCGACGGCCGGATTTATATGGGTAATGCCGGTGAAGAACTCAAAGCATTCCATACGTTAGATGGGTACGGCATTAAAGCCATCATGAAACAGGGTGTTGAGGTCGCTGTTATTACTGGCCGTCAATCCAATATCGTCGAGCAGCGCATGCAAGCGCTGGGCGTCAAACATATACTGCAGGGCCGTGAAGATAAGAGCACCGCTTTGTCTGCGCTGCAAGCAACACTCGGCGTTTCTGTGGCGCAAACCGCCAGCATGGGAGACGACATGCCTGATCTGGGTATGTTCACACTTTCGGCCATATCCATAAGCGTACCCAATGGCCATCCAGTGGTAAAAAACCACGCCGATTACGTTACGTCGGCGCAAGGTGGATTCGGTGCCGTTCGTGAAGCATGCGACCTGCTGTTAATGGTCCATAATGTGTTGCAACAAACCCACAGCGCCAGCGTATGAGCAGAATCACATTAAGCATATTATTTTTATTTGCGCTGCTGGCTTGGCTGGGTGGTCAGATTTTCTTTGGCGATACCCAAAACGAAGAGACCGAGCAAGGCCAGGCATCAGAAAATGAGCCTAATTATCACGCATTTGCCATGCACAGTGTGTTATTTGGTAAAGACGGCAGCATTAGCCACGAAGTTTACGCACAGAAAATGGCACATTTCGACCATCAGCGAGAAACCCAATTCAGTCAACCACGCTACGTGGTATATACCAGCAGTCGAAAAAATCCTTGGCAGATCAGTGCTCTGGAAGGCATCTTAAATGGTGAAGACAGCCTCTCACTGAATCAGGGCGTAATGATCCAAAGCACTGACGACAAGGGGCTGGTGCAAACAATTCAAACGAGTTCAATGGAAGTGAACCTGGACAGTAAGGAAATAGTCTCACAACAAGCCGTTGTCATCAGTGGTGCCAATTACATCATCGAGAGTCAGGGCATCCGCGCAAATTTAGAAAAAAATACCTTTGAGATAGGCCAACATGTTGAAACGACCTTCCAACCTGCTATTCGCAACTAGTCTGTGTTTGAGCAACCTGTTTGCAGGATCTGCCATTGCCATAGAGCACGATTTTAATCAGCCGATTAAAGTGCGCTCTCAGTTCACCAGCGGTGATGGCATCGAGAAATCTTTGCTGTATTGGGGTAATGTGCGTATCGCACAGGGCTCACTGCTGATCGAGGCCGATGAGGTCGAAGTACAGGCAAAAGAAGGTTCAGGCAAAGAAGTCTTTATCGCCCGCGGTAAGCCTGCGGTTTATCAGCAAACCAAGGAAGATGGCACTATTGTCAAAGCGCAAGCCAATGAGATTCGATACATGGTGGTCAACCGCACACTGAGCATGGAAGGCGAGGCTGAGCTAAAGCAAAACTCCAGCATGGTAAAGGGCAGTTCAATTACCTTTGATATGTTACGTGAACAGGTGAATGCTGCCGGTTCTGACGATCAGGATGGACGTGTCATCACCATTTTCCAACCAGCCGCACCAACGCCAAAAGAACAAGAGAATAACGATGGCAACCCTTAAAGCGGAACACTTAGCCAAGTCTTATAAATCCCGCCAGGTTGTGCGGGACGTCAGCCTGTCTGTGTCTACCGGACAGATAGTAGGATTACTCGGCCCCAATGGCGCTGGAAAAACCACCACTTTCTATATGATTGTTGGATTAGTGCCATTGGACAAAGGCAACATCAGTATTGATGAGCAGGATTTAACCCTCGCGCCGATGCATAATCGTGCTCGCTTGGGCATTGGTTATTTACCGCAAGAGTCATCGATTTTCCGCAAGCTCAGTGTGTGGGACAATTTGATGGCTATTTTGCAAACCCGCAAAGATTTAACCAAGGCGCAGCGAGAGGAAGAAGCCGACGCCCTGCTGGATGAATTTAATATCAATCACATTCGTCACAGTATGGGGATGAGCTTGTCAGGTGGCGAGCGACGCCGTGTTGAGATTGCCCGTGCCCTGGCCGCAAACCCTAAATTTATTTTGCTGGACGAGCCATTTGCCGGTGTCGACCCGATTTCGGTAGGTGATATTAAGAAGATTATTCACCACTTGCGCGACCGCGGTATTGGCGTATTGATTACCGACCATAACGTCAGGGAAACCCTTGATGTTTGTGAAACCGCCTATATCGTTAGTCATGGGGAGCTCATTGCACAGGGCAGTCCCGACGAAGTATTGAGTAATCAGCAAGTGCGTGATGTATACCTGGGCGAACAATTCAGGCTATAGTAATCACATAAGGAATGCCGGTTCGGCAAACAGCAAAGCGCAATGATTTTCAGGACATAAAAAGAAGTACATGAAGCCCTCTTTACAGCTTAAATTCAGTCAACAGCTAACCATGACGCCACAGCTTCAGCAGGCCATTCGCCTGTTGCAACTGTCTACACTGGATTTACAGCAAGAAATTCAGGAAGCGCTTGATAGTAATCCCCTGCTCGAAATGGAAGAAGGCGGTGAGGTTGCAAGCAACAACGAACACGAAGAATTCACCAGTAGCGACCAATTAGATACCGGTGAAGCACTGGAAAAAAACGAATTACCGGACGAGCTCCCTATCGACTCAACGTGGGATGAGTATTACAGCGCCTCGTCCGCGCCTGCACCAGCAGTAGCCAGTGATGATGAACAGGTATTTCAGGGCGAAACCACCGATTCCATTCAGGATCACTTATTGTGGCAGATGCGGTTGACCCATTTCAGTGAAACGGATGCCGCCATCGCCGTGGCGATTATTGACTCCGTTGACGACTCGGGTTACCTGACGTGCAGTGCGGAAGATATTCTTGCCAGTCTCGCCATGGAAGAAGAAGAAATTGAATTGGACGAAGTAGAGTGCGTGCTTAAACGCATTCAAATGTTTGACCCGGTCGGTGTTGCGGCCCGTGATGTAACAGAGTGCCTGATGGTGCAATTACGTCAGTTTGACCCTGAGACGCCCTGGCTGGCAGAGGCCAAGATGTTAATCACCGAGCACATGGACTTGCTGGCCAGTAAAGACTATCGCACCCTAATGCGGAAAACGCGGCTGAATGAAGATCAGTTACGCGAAGCCATGCGCTTGATTCAGACCCTGAACCCTCGTCCAGGCAGCAGCATTATTACTGCCGAACCCGAATACGTTATTCCTGATGTATCGGTGAATAAAAAGAATGGCCGCTGGGTGGTGGAGTTAAATCCAGACAGCCTGCCCAAGCTGAATATCAATCAGCAGTACGCGGCAATGTCACGCAGCGTCAAAAATGCCAGCGATAGCCAGTTTATTCGCTCGCACATGCAAGAAGCGAAATGGTTTATTAAAAGCCTGCAAAGCCGCAACGAAACACTGCTCAAAGTGGCAAACTGTATCGTGCAGCAACAACAAGGTTTTTTTGAATATGGCCCGGAAGCAATGAAACCAATGGTGTTAAATGATGTCGCAGAAATGGTAGACATGCATGAATCCACCATATCCCGGGTCACCACGCAAAAGTATATGCATACACCACGTGGGATTTTTGAGTTGAAGTATTTCTTCTCCAGTCATGTGTCTACGGAGAATGGTGGTGAATGCTCGTCGACAGCTATCCGTGCTTTAATTAAGAAGCTGGTAGCTGCAGAAAAGCCCAGCAAACCGCTGAGCGATAGCAAGATTGCGCAATTGCTCGCCGATCAGGGGATCATGGTCGCCCGGCGTACAATTGCCAAATACCGCGAATCTTTAATGATTCCGCCATCCAACCAACGTAAGAGCCTGTTATAGGCTCAGTAATATGAGGAATAGGCGATATGCAAATCAACCTCTCTGGTCACCATGTGGAAATCACAGACTCTCTTCGCAATTACGTCGACACGAAATTTGAAAAATTGGAGCGACACTTCGACCATATCAACAATGTTTACGTCATTCTTAACGTCGAAAAACTAAACCAGAAAGCCGAAGCCACCTTACATGTCAACGGTGGAGAAATCTTTGCAACCTCAGAACACAGCGATATGTACGCCGCCATTGATAGTTTGATAGACAAACTAGACCGTCAGGTGATAAAACATAAGGAAAAGTTAAACCGTCACTGACGTCGTGCGTGAATGCAAATAACTGACATATTAAGCCCGGACTGCACCTTATGTGCAGCTCCGGGATCCAGTAAAAAAAGAATACTGGAATCCATCAGCCAACTGGCTCATCTCCATAACCAAAATTTTCCGGAAACGCAGATCCTCGACGCGCTTTTAGGCCGCGAACGAATGGGAAGCACGGGCATAGGTCAGGGTATTGCAATACCTCACGGCAGAATCGATGGCTTGCAAAAAATCACCGCCGTTTTAGTGACCTGCAAACCCGGCATCAACTTTGATGCTATCGATAATCAGCCGGTTGACGTGTTTTTTGCCATATTAGTGCCCGCAGAACAAACAGAGGGGCATTTACAAACCCTCGCAACGGTGGCGCAGAAACTGGCAGAAAAGAACACCATTAAACAAATACGTAACGCGCAAACCAATCAGGAACTGTACGAGGCGATTTTGTGAAATTAACCATTATTAGTGGTCGTTCTGGCTCAGGGAAGTCTATCGCACTGCGGGTATTGGAAGACCTGGGCCACTATTGTGTCGATAACCTACCGGTTAATTTGCTGCCGACCCTGACCCACGCCGTGGTCGACGAGTACGATCAGGTTGCGGTCAGTATCGATGTACGTAACCTGCCGAAAGATCCGGATGAATTGAACGAAATCCTCAACTACTTGCCGACCCACTGGAAAGTTACCATCGTTTATCTGGATGCCGCTGATGATATTCTGGTAAGGCGCTTTAGTGAGACACGCCGTTTACATCCGTTATCTAAGTACAATATTTCACTGATTGAAGCGATTGCTACGGAATCTAATTTACTTGCCCCCATTGCGGAGCGCTGCGATCTGTACATTGATACGGCAGATCTGTCTGTCCACCAGCTGGCAGAGTTAGTGCGCGAACGTATTCTGGGTAAAAAATCCTCCCGCCTGGTGATGGTATTTGAAAGTTTTGGCTTCAAACATGGCATCCCCAAAGATGCCGATTATGTGTTTGATGCGCGCTTCCTGCCAAATCCCCACTGGGAGCCTGAACTAAAGCCATTAACCGGACTGGATGAGCCTGTGCAGTCCTTTCTTGGATCACAGCCACTGGTGACCAAATTTGTCTGGCAGATTCAGAACCTGATTACTACCTGGCTGCCGCACCTGGAGCGCAATAATCGCAGCTATGTGACCGTTGCCATCGGTTGTACTGGCGGGCAGCATCGTTCCGTATATGTGGCTGAAATGCTGGCGGCAAATATTCGCCCCGTCCACCCTGACTTGCAAATTCGCCACCGCGAGTTGGCCAAACTCAAGGCATCCGTCGGATGACAATTGAAAGAACCTTATTAATCCGCAACAAGCTGGGGCTGCATGCACGCGCGGCCACGCAATTGGCAAAATTAGCCAACCAGTTCGATGCACAAGTGACCATCGTCAATGGTGAACGCCATGCATCGGCTAATTCTGTATTAGGCCTGATGATGTTAGAAAGCCATATGGGCAAAGAAATTCAGGTGATTGGCGAAGGGCCAGATGCAATGCAGGCCTTAGATGCGATTGAAGAGTTAGTTGCCAAGCGTTTTAACGAAGTAGAATAACTCCTCAACGCATAACACAAGCGAACAGTTTTCCACATTTTTTAACAGATTTCGGCTACCCAACACCATACACTTTGGTGCGTTGAGTTAACGAAATTATGGATATTTTATGTGGAAACCCATCACGGCGATGTTACTGACGATAGTTTCATTGTTGTCCTTTGCATCGGATATTGATAAACCTGAAGTATTTCGCTTTGGGGCACCATTAGCCGATATACAGAGTGATTTGACTAATCAGTGCGATTATCTGACCGTGCAAAATATCAACCCCATCACCGCACCACTGGCCAGGCACTCCCAACAGCAAATTAATTGCATGGGTTTTGAATACGCCGGCCAAAAGCGTCTGATAGAACTGGTTTTTCAGGATGACCAATTGGATTTGGTTTGGATACTGATTCCAGAGGCTGAACTTCCCACTTTACGAGACAATTTCCGTCAGGCTTTTGGGATGCCAACCCTGTCGATTGCCTGGGGAAGCATCTATCTGCAACACAATATGGGCATACGGGAAAAGCCCAGTGAAGTATTGTTTGCCTCACAACGCCAGGTCAATGCCATGTTGAACATTATGAAAACAGCACAAGGTCAACAACCATAGCATTCAGCAAGGCAGCAAATTGTTGTGGGTTTGTATGCTGTGCTTTTCTGCAGAATAAAAAATTGCAGTACACTGATTAACAATGTATTCCATTTTGTGAACACGATGATGCTCAAAGTTATTCGGACAGGTAGGTTTCTGGCGAAACTAATCATGATAACGACACTCGCATTTAGCGCCAGCGCCGCAGATTCTCAAAAACAAATCATTGCTGCAGCGGAACTCAGTGGATTGTTTGAGAAAGACTTGCATGGCCGCCCCTACGGAGCCTATGCAACGCTTATTCAACAGGCTCTTAACGAAACTGGTCTGGAGAAGGAATACGAGCTCGTCATACTGCCCATGAAAAGAGCGAAAGTTGGCTTTATCAATAAACAATTTGCCTGTTACGCGCCCGGCATCGACACCTTTGATCAACCAGATGAAAGACAGAAACTGACTAATACGCTGACGTCTGCACCGCTGAATATTGCGCTGGTGCGCGTGCTGTCTGATCGCGATTTACCGCTGGTAACGTCTCTGGCAGATATCAGTGCTGAGGATACGATTAGTATCGTGCGCGGTACGCCCATGAGTACTGAGATGCGTCAATTAGCAGACAGGGCCGGCCGGATGTATCAGGTACAGAGCGAATTAGAGAACATCGCCATGTTGCAAAATCACCGGGTCAATCACCTGTTTGTGTTTTATCCGGATGTATTATTTGCCTACGAGAGACTTGGCCTTGCACAACACTTTGCGTATGCCAAAGGTTTTTCACCCTTGATTATTCACGATGCAATCACCTGTCATGCAAAACACACCAAGGCATTGAATACACTCAGTGCCACCATCCGCGAGTATCGTGAAGACGGTACCCTACAAAAAGTGCTTGGTCAGGCGTATCTGCTTGACTCCCCCTTGTCCGCCGATCTCGACATCAACGACTAATCCGCCACATCGAGCAAGCAAATAGCACGCACAAATATCTGCTGAACTCTGTGCGTAGTTACTCTAAACTATTGTTATTCTTTTAATTGTCACTCATTGGCCGTCTTCCGCATGCCAGATACTCTGGAAAAACAATACAGCCCTGAACAACTGCAAGCGATTAATAACGCGTTAAGCAGTGGGATGTATGTGCATGTGCGTAAAATGCTGCACCATATGCCTGCGTGTGATGTTGCATTACTGCTGGAGTCGACCCCGTCCAAGAGTCGGATGGTGTTGTGGCAACTGATCGATCCGGAATTCCACGGCGACGTTCTTGAAGAACTGTCTGAAGATGTGCGTAACGGCATCATTCGCCGCATGATGCCAGAGAAGCTGGCCGATGCCGTCGAAGACATGGATACCGACGATTTGGCAGAGCTGCTGCACAGCCTGCCTGATGCCGTGGTGCAGGAAGTGCTCAAATCCATGGATGAGCAGGACCGGATTCGTGCGGAAAGTGCTCTGGCTTATGGCGAGGAAACCGCCGGTTTCGTCATGAATACCGATACGATTACCCTGCGGCCGGAAGTCACCGTCGATGTCATTCTGCGTTATCTGCGCCTCAAAGGCGATGTACCGGAAGATACCGATACCTTCTACGTAGTGAACCGTTTTGACAAACTGATTGGCTCCGTACCGGTGACCCGCCTGTTAACTGCCACGTCTGATATGACAGTGGAAGAGTTAATGAATGAAAATGCCGAAGCCATTCCGGTGGATATGCCGGAAACCGAGGTTGCAAAATTATTTGAACGTTATAACTGGCTGTCCGCGCCGGTGGTGGATGCAGAAAATCATTTGTTAGGCCGGATCACCATCGATGATGTGGTCGATATTATTCGTGAAGACGCCGAACACTCAATGATGAGCATGGCCGGTTTGGATGACGAAGAGGATACCTTCGCCCCGGTAATGAAATCGACCCGACGTCGTTCCATCTGGCTGGGCGTGAACCTTATCACTGCACTTATGGCGGCGGCAGTCAGTGATTTGTTTGAAGAAACCCTGAGCGCACTGGCGGTACTGGCAATCTTAAATACCATCGTGCCAAGCATGGGTGGCGTTGCGGGCAACCAGACCCTGACTCTGGTTATTCGCGGTATGGCATTGGGCCACGTAAACGACTCAAATGGGCGCGCCCTGCTACTCAAGGAGTTGGCTATCGGGTTTTTGAACGGGTTGCTATGGGCAGTATTGATTGCCTCGGTAGTAGCCTTATGGAAACAAGACTTCACTCTCGGCTTAATTATTGCCTTCGCCATGATGATCAATATGATTGCCGCTGGCCTGTCCGGTGCTTTCCTGCCGTTGATGATGAAACGTATGAAAATCGACCCGGCACTGGCTGGCTCTGTTATTCTGACCACCATTACCGATGTCGTGGGAATCTTTGCATTCCTCGGCACTGCTACGCTGTTTCTGATGCCTTAAATGCGTTTACTTCACCCCAATGTATTTATTCTGTTAATTGCGCAGGCGTTGATTGGTTCCAGTGGCCCACTGATCGTGTTTGTCGGCGGTTTTATTGGTATTGCGCTCGCTCCCACCCCGGCACTCGCAACATTGCCGATCAGTTGCATGATTGTCGGTGTGGCGTTATTTACCCTGCCCGTGGTGAAACTAATGAGCAGAATTGGGCGCAAACGTGGCATCTTGTTAACTACCCTGTGTGGCCTGCTTTGTAGTTTGTTTGCGGCATTTAGTATTGAGCAGCAATCATTCTGGCTGCTGTGTTTCAGTATTTTGCTGTTTGGCATTCCATTGGCGGCCAATCAACAATTTCGCTTTGCGGCAATTGAGTCTGTCGCGCCTGAACAAAGTGGTCAGGCCGTCTCGGTATTACTCATGGCGGGATTGGTCGCGGCATTCGTTGGGCCAGAATTGGGTGTATGGGGTAAGTCGGTCCTGAATGAGTCATTCAGCGGCGCGTTCGTCTTTTTAGCTATTAATATGCTTGTGGCATTGGTCGTGATTAGTCGTCTGCAGCCTGTCGGCGCACCATCCCTGCATCAGGACTCAGCGCCACGTCCCCTCACGCAGCTGGTCACGCAACCTATATTTTTGTTGGCACTAAGCAGCGCAGCTATCAGCTTTGCGGTGATGAGTTTTATTATGACCGCCACGCCAATCAGCATGCATGTGCATCATCATTTTTCGATGCAGGACACTAAGTGGGTGATTCAAAGTCATATTATTGCCATGTATCTGCCCTCCCTGTTCACCGCGCTGCTGATCCGCAAGTTAGGGATCCGCAAACTGATGCTGGCAGGCGTTGCAGCCCTGCTAACCTGTGTGGTGATCGGTCTGATTAATCAGGACTATGTCCATTACTGGAGTGCCTTGGTGTTACTTGGGATTGGCTGGAATTTTATGTACGTAGCGGGTACCACCTGGTTACCGCAAAGTTATCAGGAAAATGAAAAATTTCGGGTACAGGGCGTCAATGACCTGACCATCTTCTCATTACAGGCGCTGGCTTCACTGTCAGCCGGTATTGTGATTGGTTGGTTCGGATGGAACTGGGTGCTTCTCAGCACCCTGCCGCTATTGTTTCTTCCCGTGCTCGCACTTTGGCACTGGAGAAGAACTCAATCTTCCCCATCAAGCTGAGTGTGCAACCAATTCTCCAATAGGGGTAAATCGTGTTGCAAAGAGGCCTGCAACTCATCGACCCAGTCATACACGTTTTCCCACCATGCGGGGTGTTCGCCTTGCTGAATCAGATTGGCATATTTACGCACATGTAATAAGCCCACAGATGCAGCGGCCCCCTTTATTTTATGCGCTTCTTCGCACACATGGTTTTTGTCTTTTGCCATCAGGCTGGTCTGTAAAACCTGCAAATACTGCGGCATTTTAGATTTAAATACCTCGACCGAATCTAATAACAACTGCGCCCCGATGGTATCAACCAATTGACTCAGATTTTCCGTGTCCAGTGCGCCGGCAATACTATTGCCCTGCGGCTGACTCTCATCTTCTACATCCTGTATTTCCGGTGCGCTGCAATACTGATTGATAATTTCAATCACACGGCTCTTTTTGATCGGCTTGGCGATAACATCGTCCATGCCATTATCCAGATATTCCTGACGGGTTTTAATTACATTAGCGGTGAGCGCCACCATGGGCGTTCCCATTACCAGATCTTCTTGCAGCAAGGTATTGGCCACATCGAAGCCGGTCATATCGGGTAATTGAATATCCAACAGAATCAGGTCGAAATGCTGCTGACGTGCCATGTCGATGGCTTCCCCCCCGGTCATAGCCACACTGACAACCTGACCCAGCTTCTCCAACAATGCGCGGGCAACCATCACATTTAATTCGATGTCTTCTACCAGCAGAATATGCAAGCCGGTCGCTTTGACCAGAGTCTGAGGCTTCGGCGCATCCATGGCCTTAAGCGGCAGCAACACAGTAAATGTACTGCCCTTACCCGGCTTACTGTTAACCTGGATAGAACCGCCCATCAGGTCGACCATTTTTTTGGTAATCGCCAAACCAATCCCGGTACCCGTGGCAAAGCGCTTCTTATCTTCTTTGACCTGATAATACATAGCGAAAATGTTATCTAACTCTGCTTCAGGGATACCAATCCCCGAGTCAGTGATGACAAATTTCATCATAGGTTCGGCACTGTCGTCCTGGACGGTTAACTGGAAGGTGACGCCGCCACGCTCAGTAAATTTCACTGCGTTGTATAACAGATTCCACAGTATTTGGCGTAAGCGGGTATGGTCAGTCTCGATATAGGTTGGGAGTGATTTATCAATACTGGCATTAAACGTCAGGCTCTTATCACCGGCCAATAAGCCGACCAGGCTGCTGAGTTCATTAAAGAACAACCGGATATCAATACTTTCCTGCACCAACTCCAGACGTGTGCGACCGATCTTATCCAGATCGATGATGTCGTTGAATATATTACCCAGCGTTACCGCACTGGTATAAATCGTATTGACCCAGTTTTGTTGCTCACTATCGAGCTTAGTGCCACGCAACATCCGGCTAAGGCCAACAATCCCATTCAGCGGTGTACGTAACTCATGGCTGATCGTGGCGATAAAAGCGGTTTTATCGCGACTGGCACGTTCTAATGCGTCTTCCGCTTCCTTACGTTTGGTCATATCACGCCCGAACGCGAGCAAACCAAGGCGGTTACCTTCACTGTCATAAAACGGCACTTTGCGCATCTCATAGTAACGTAAACTGCCATCGGCAAATTTAAGCCACAACTCTTCAGTGATGCTGGTATTACTCTTTAATACCTCGTTATCACTGGCCACCACGCGGATCGCGACGTCCTCGTCGTACACCTCTTCCGGAGTTAGCCCAAGTAATTCAGCTTCGGTTTTACCGGTCATTTGCTCTGCAACCCGGTTACAACCAGCAAATTGGCCCTGTTCGTTGCGGTAATAAATTAAATCTGGCGAGGAGTCGATTATCGAACGCAGCAAGGATGATAAACGTTGTGCCTGTTGCTCTTTTTCCCGGCGTTCTTTGATTTCCTGCTCCAACTCCTGGTACAGAGTTTCCCGCTCGATTTGCACCTGCTTACGTTGTTCTATTTCGTAATTGAGCTGGGTAATATTGCTGTGCAATTCCTGGTTTAGCAGCACGTCTTCATCACGTAAACGCTCCAGTTGTGCCACCAACTCTTCTAAATTGACCCGTTGACGTTCCAATTGCTTAACCAGTTCACTGAAGAAAAACAGCACAAACGGCGCGCTTAATAATGTCAGAACGATGGCACTGAAAAAGTCCATCAATTCAACTTCACCCGTCAGCGTCAAACGCAGCACGTAAGACCCTAGCAAAGTGAAACTCAACGCCAACAATACGAACATTACGCTGACTTTCAGCGTACCCATACGGTTAATAAAATTTGCAAATCGAATTGCCCAGGAGTCCATGGGCTGATGTGGAGACATTGGTTCACTCCATTACACAACAACGATGCCCGCATCCTAGCATGGACGGCACCTAAGCTTGTATGAATTTAAAAACCAAGTAAAATACTCAACTATTCACGCAAGTCGGTCGAAGCGAACGTCATATTCGTTTTTTTCACCGGACAGGGCAGCACAATTTATGCTATAACGAGCGCCGTTTTACAGTTGCGGCCAGCGTGACAGCTGAGTTTCTGCTTCGTCATTGTTGTTTACCAATGGAGAAATAATGTCCTTAATCATGCCTGATGTTGCCAACCAAAGTGCAGCACTAACTGCCAGCACCCTGGATCGCGTTGGTATGAGCAATATTGAAATCCCGTTAATGCTCGCCACTGATGAAAGCAACGGCCGGCCCGTCAGCGCGCGAGTTAGCGCTTTCGTTAACCTGATTAAGCCTGAAGCTAAAGGCATTCATATGTCTCGTCTATATTTGCTGCTGGATGAACTCTCCAATCACAGTGAATTGACTCTGGCGACATTGCAGCAATTACTCAATGATTTCGTAAGCAGCCACGAAGACCTCAGTGACAGTGCGCAGTTAATCGTTGCTTTCGACTACCACATGCGTCGCAAATCCCTGATAAGTGGCAAGCAAGGCTGGAAAGCTTACCCAATCGTCCTCAATGGCGTATTAAGCAAAGGAAAAATGCAGGTCGAGATGCAAATCGATGTGCCCTATAGCTCAACCTGTCCATGCTCTGCAGCCTTAGCCAGACAATTGATCCAGCAAAGTTTCGAGCAATCTTTTAGTCAGCAGGAACAGGTTAATTTTGATCAGGTTCATGCCTGGCTGGGCACTACACAAGGTATAGTCGCCACACCACACAGTCAGCGTTCAATTGCCGATGTAAAAGTAAAATTGGATGATTCCGTCACAGAGTTACCGGTACAGGCTCTGGTAGATGTAATCGAAAATGCCTTAAAGACACCGGTACAAGCCGCAGTAAAACGTGAAGATGAGCAGGAATTTGCTCGTTTAAATGGCCAGAATCTGATGTTCTGTGAAGACGCAGCGCGTAAACTTAAAAACGCACTTGCCGCTCAAGCTAGCTATGCGGACTTTTATGTGCGGGTCAACCATCTGGAGTCTCTCCATGCACACGACGCGGTTGCGATTGCAGTGAAAGGTATCGAAGGCGGCTATCAGGCCTGATATCTCCCTCGCAGATAATAAAAAAGGTGCCCGAAGGCACCTTTTTTATTTCGCCCACCCCTTACGCCTTGCGGCGTAAACCGAATACGCTCAGTAAGCCAAGCGCTAAAATGAATAATGATTGCGGCTCTGGTACAGCATCAACTCGCTGAGTAATAGTCACATTACCGCCAGCACCTTGCTCTTCATTTACGGTCTCCAAACGCAACTCTGAAACATCATCATAGGTGATGTTAAGTCTATCGCCCTGAGATTGGGTAAATGCACTGAAGCTAAAAGAAATCAGATTGAAGTTACTGTCTAACGTAATGATCCCTTGTTCACCTGCCGAGAAGTACAGGTAGTTATCATTTAAGAACAGGCTGAGGAAGAACGATGTCATATCCTGAATGTTATAGCTGGAGTCACCCGCTTCAAACGAGGCTGGCGTTTCCGCATCAAAATCTGCACCGAAACAACCAATATACCCATCTAAGCTGCCTGTGTAGTTGCCACATACCAATTGGTTTTGATCAACAACAGAAGAATTCCAACCTGCATCGGTATCGGTAAGGTCAGCAAAGATATCGAAATAAACCAGACCGGCATTTGCGGTCGAAGATAACAACATAGAAAGGGCGGCGCCCATGAACCAATTTTTCATGGAAAATACTCCAGTAGAATAAACCACAGCGTGCACCATCAGTCACCTGATATACACCACTAAACTCTTCTTGTACGCCTCGCAGAATACAATGCATTCCCTATGCCAACATGTAAATACCCAAAAAGAAAATAACAAAAATCATTATAATACAATAAGTTAAAAGTATTACAGTATATCAACCTAATTCTCTGAAATTGATAAACCTCAACTATTTGTAAATTTTCCTGACACACTTACAGCCCGCCACTGCAACCGTGCAATCCAACATATTTATGCACCTTTACGTAAACGTAACTTGGCCGGAAATCAATAGCAATTAGGATAAATATTTCGTTTTGCGACAAGACAAAAATGATTTAACACACCATTAACAACATTAATATAAACAATTAAATCAATCACTTAAATAAAAAAACAAAGCAAAAAAGAACAAAGGCCAAAAAATCCACTTTTGGGATAATTGATTTTGATTTTGTTCCTCTGTATGTTCCTAAGGCTCACAACGTCGAGTGCATAACAATTCAAATATTTTGTCGTGAGACCTATTTAAACAACAGTGGAACTAACATTCGATGATGCTCCGCCCATCACTTAGTTGAAGGAGTGTTTCAACATGACTCTATTTCATCCAAACGATTCTCGGGATAACTGCGGATTTGGGTTAATTGCGCATATAAAGGGTGAAGCGAGTCACCACTTGGTAAAGACTGCTATCACCGGGCTAGACCGTATGCAACACCGCGGCGGCATCGCTGCGGATGGAAAAACAGGTGACGGTTGCGGTCTGTTAATGCAAAAGCCGGACAGCTTTTTCCGTGCCATTGCTGCCGAGCAAAACTGGAAGCTGGCACAAAACTATGCTGTTGGTATGGTATTCCTCAGTCAGAACAAAGACAAAGCCGCGGCCGCCCGCCATGCGCTGGAACAGGAATTACAAAAAGAAACGCTGGATGTGCTCGGCTGGCGACAGGTTCCGACAGATGATTCCCTGCTAGGTGAACTTGCCGCCAGTTGCAAACCGCAAATTGAACAGGTATTTGTCAACTCTCCACCTGGCTGGCGCCCCCATGATATGGAACGCAGGCTGTTCATGGCTCGTCGCCGTGCTGAGAAGGTGCTGAGTGAAGATGACGATTTTTATATTGCAGCGCTGTCGTCATTGGTCAGCGTATATAAAGGATTGGTTCTTGCCGGTGATCTGCCCAAGTTCTATCTGGATCTTGCCGATGAGCGCATGCAATCGGCGATTTGTATCTTCCACCAGCGCTTTTCGACCAATACATTACCGAAATGGCCCTTGGCACAACCCTTCAGATTCCTGGCGCACAACGGTGAAATCAACACCATCCGTGGTAACCGTGAATGGGCTCAGGCGCGGACCTATAAATACCGCACTCCACTAATCCCAGACCTGTATGACGCTGCACCGTTTGTTAATCTGCATGGTTCGGACTCGTCTTCACTGGATAATATGCTTGAGCTGTTCCTGGCTGGCGGCATGGATTTATTCCGCGCGATGCGATTACTGGTGCCGCCTGCGTATCAAAACAATCCAACCATGGATGACGATCTTAAGGCATTTTATGAGTTTAACTCCATGCATATGGAGCCTTGGGATGGGCCTGCGGGAATTGTCCTGACGAATGGTCAACATGTCGCGTGTAATCTGGATCGCAATGGCTTACGCCCTGCCCGTTATGTTATTACCAAAGATAATCTGATTACGCTGGCCTCTGAAGTGGGCATTTGGGACTATCGACATCAGGATGTCCTGGAAAAAGGACGTGTCGGCCCGGGTGAAATGCTCGCGGTGGATATTGAGTCCGGAAAAATCTGGCGTAGTTATGAAATCGATGAAGAATTAAAAAATCGCCACCCGTACCGCGAATGGCTGGGTAAACACATCCGTCGCCTCACTCCAGTCGAACAAATGGAAACGCCTGCTATTGGTAAACGTCTGTTCGATGACGACATGATGAATACCTACTTCAAGCAGTTTAACTACAGCTATGAAGAATTAGATCAAATCATCCGCGTGTTGGCGAATGATGGCCAGGAAGCGGTGGGATCTATGGGTGACGACACACCCATGGCAGTGTTATCCAGTAAACCCCGCACCTTGTATGATTATTTCCGCCAACAATTTGCCCAGGTGACAAACCCGCCAATCGATCCATTAAGGGAAAATCATGTTATGTCGCTCGCCACCTGCATTGGTCGCGAGAAAGACGTATTGAGTGAAACGTCTGGCTATGCTGATAGAGTACGGTTTGACTCACCTATTCTGATGTATACCGACTTGAAACAACTGCGTAATTTCGATCCCGAACATTACTATTCAGAAGTCATCTCGATTAATTACCCGGCCAGTGAAGGGCTCAAAGCTGCGCTCAAGCGAGTCTGTAATGAAGTAGAACATGTGGTCCGCCATAAAAAAGCGGTGTTCGTGGTACTGTCAGACCGCAATATTCGTCCTGATACATTGCCCATTCCAGCGGCAATGGCGGTCGGGGCGGTACAGAAGCGTTTAGTCGAGACCTCGTTACGCTGTGATGCCAATATCGTGATTGAAACCGCTTCTGCGCGAGATCCTCATCACTTCGCGGTACTGATTGGTCTGGGCGCGACGGCGGTTTATCCTTTCCTCGCCTATGAGGCCATCGAACAGATGGTCGAACGTGGACAATTAAACAATTCACCACTACAAGCCATGATCAACTACCGCAAGGGGATCAACAAAGGCTTATATAAAATTATGTCAAAGATGGGCATCAGCACAGTCGCCAGCTATCGGTGTTCCAAGCTGTTTGAAGCCATTGGTATCAATCGTAATGTGATGGACGTGTGTTTTGAGGGCGTGCCCAGTCGCATTCAGGGCGCCGACTTTGACGATTTTGAACAAGACCAAATCAATTTAAACCGCGTGGCCTGGTTAAAACGCAAAGCGATTTCCCATGGTGGCTTACTTAAGTACGTGCACGATGGCGAGTATCACGCCTATAACCCAGACGTGGTGCAATCGTTGCAAAAAGCGGTAATGAGTGGCGATTATCAGGATTACAAAGTCTTTGCTGACCTGGTCAATCAGCGTGGCGTCGCCACATTGCGTGACCTGCTAGCATTAAAACCGCAGCAGGCTGCGATCGATATCAGCAAAGTGGAGCCAGCCGAGGCGCTTTATCCGCGCTTCGATACCGCCGCTATGTCAATCGGTGCTTTGAGCCCGGAAGCCCATGAGGCACTGGCCATCGCTATGAATCGATTGGGTGGCCAGTCTAACTCAGGCGAAGGTGGCGAAGATCCGGCACGGTTTAACACTGAACGTAATTCCAAAATCAAGCAAGTGGCATCCGGTCGTTTTGGTGTCACGCCGCACTATCTGATCAATGCCAGCGTTATTCAGATCAAAGTCGCACAGGGAGCGAAGCCCGGCGAGGGAGGTCAATTACCCGGCGATAAGGTCAATAAATATATCGCTGAACTGAGATATTCAGTGCCAGGCGTTACCCTGATTTCGCCCCCTCCCCATCACGATATTTATTCTATCGAGGACTTGGCACAGCTGATATTTGACCTCAAGCAGGTCAATCCCAAAGCATTAATTTCCGTCAAACTGGTTTCTGAACCGGGTGTCGGCACCATCGCCTGCGGCGTTGCCAAAGCTTATGCCGACCTGATTACCATCTCTGGTTACGATGGCGGCACGGGTGCCAGCCCGATTACCTCGGTGAAGTACGCCGGCAGTCCATTTGAACTCGGTCTGGCCGAAACTCAACAGGCACTGGTAGCCAATGGACTCAGACACAAAGTCCGCGTGCAGACCGATGGTGGGCTAAAAACCGGCCTTGATGTAATCAAAGCGGCGATACTCGGCGCAGAAAGTTTTGGCTTTGGCACCGGTCCGATGGTGGCATTAGGTTGTAAGTACTTACGTATCTGTCATCTCAACAATTGTGCAACCGGCGTCGCAACCCAGGATAAAAATTTACGCGATAACTACTTTATCGGATTACCAGAGATGGTGATGAACTACTTCCGCTTTATTGCAGAAGAAGTACGCGAAATCATGGCCAGTTTGGGGGTCAGAAAACTGGAAGAACTGATCGGTCGCACAGAATTGCTCAGCGTGCTGGACGGTGTATCAGTGCGACAGCAAAAGCTGGAACTCAGTCCGATTCTGGCCAAGGCCACCGAAGGTGATCACACTCGCCTGTTCTGCAGCACAACATCAAACGCACCTGACGACACCGGTGAGCTAAATCTGCAACTGGTGGCAGATTTCAAAACTGCGGTTGAGAACTTACAGGGTGCTTCAGGCAGCTATCCGATCACTAACATTGATCGTTCCGTCGGTGCAGGTTTGTCCGGACTGATTGCGTCGTTACATGGTAACAAGGGCATGGAAGACCATCCCATAAAACTGAGTTTCAGCGGCACGGCAGGACAAAGTTTCGGTGTGTGGAATGCCGGTGGGCTGGAGATGCGCCTTGAAGGAGATGCCAACGATTACGTAGGTAAAGGTATGGCGGGCGGCAAGCTGGTCATCCATCCGCCTGCCGATGTCAGTTACATCGCTCATCAAAGCGCCATCATTGGTAACACCTGTTTATACGGGGCAACCGGTGGAAAACTGTTTGCGGCTGGTCGCGCCGGTGAACGTTTTGCTGTGCGCAATTCCGGTGCCATTGCCGTCATCGAAGGTGCCGGTGATAACGCCTGTGAATATATGACCGGCGGGATCGTTGCGATTCTCGGCAGTATTGGGGTCAACTTTGCAGCCGGGATGACAGGAGGCTTCGCTTATTTGTTAGATGAACATGACGATCTGGAGTGTCGCATCAATCCTGAATTGGTGGAGTACTCCGGACTCACCGACAAAGCGATTCTGGCCGAGCATCTGCGTGGACTGATTAATCAGCATTACGAAGAAACAGGCAGCGAGCGTGCCTTGGCGATACTTACAGATTTCAACGCATACTTAGGCAAGTTCCGCTTAATCAAACCGAAGACCAGTGATGTTAAGAATCTGCTGGGTCACATTAGTCGCTCAACCGATGAGTTGCGCGTGCAGGCACAGTAGGAGCGGATATGGCGAAAAATGTGTATCAATTCGTCGATGTAGAACGCATCGACCCGCCGAAGAAACCTCTTTACGTGCGTAAAGAACAATTCGCGGAAATTTATCAGGCAATGAGTGAATCACAGGCACAGGGCCAGGCGGATCGCTGTCTTGACTGCGGCAATCCTTACTGCGAGTGGAAGTGCCCGGTGCACAACTATATTCCTCAGTGGTTGAAACTGGTCAACGAAGGCCGCTTATTTGAAGCGGCAGAATTGTCCAGTAAAACCAATAGCTTACCCGAGGTCTGCGGACGTGTTTGTCCACAGGACAGACTCTGTGAAGGCGCTTGCACCCTGAATGAAGACTTTGGGGCCGTCACCATAGGCAGTATTGAAAAATTCATTACCGACACGGCTTTTGCGCAAGGCTGGCGACCAGACCTGAGCAATGTAGTAAAGACCGATAAGCGCGTGGCCATCGTTGGCGCGGGACCCGCCGGTCTGGCTTGCGCAGATATTCTGGTGCGTAACGGCGTTAAACCCGTGGTGTTTGATAAATACGAAGAGATTGGTGGACTGCTTACCTTTGGCATCCCGGCATTCAAGCTGGAAAAAGAGGTTATCAAGTTACGCCGTGAGATCTTCACCGACATGGGGATCGAATTTGTTCTGGGCACTGAGATTGGTAAAGATATCGCATTCGCAGAACTGCTGAATGAATACGATGCGGTATTCCTTGGTATGGGTACCTACAAATATATGCAAGGTGGCTTTGCCAATGAGTCCGCGCCCGGGGTCTACGAGGCACTGCCATTCCTGATTGCCAACACCAACCGTTTGATGGCGCTGGAAAAAGATCCTGCTGATTACATTAGTATGCAGGGTAAGAAGGTTATTGTGCTCGGAGGCGGGGATACGGCAATGGATTGCGTACGTACCTCGGTGCGACAAGGCGCTGAATCGGTGATTTGTGCCTATCGTCGCGATGAAGAGAACATGCCCGGCTCTCGGCGCGAAGTGCAAAATGCCCGCGAAGAAGGTGTCGAATTTATGTTTAACCTACAGCCGCTGGATATTGCCGTAGATGCAGATGGCAAGGTATGCGGCGTGCAATTCGTAAAAACTGAGCTGGGCGCACCGGACGCCGCCGGACGCAGATCACCTCAGGCCGTACCAGACTCCGAACACGTGTTGGAAGCCGATGCTGTCATCATCGCGTTCGGTTTTCAGCCCAGTCCGGCCAGTTGGTTCGCAGATTTCGGCATCATTCTGGATGAAAAAGGCCGTGTACGTGCGCCGCAACACGGAAAGTTCGCATTTCAGACCAGTAACCCGAAAATATTCGCAGGCGGCGATATGGTACGTGGTTCGGATCTGGTGGTAACCGCCGTATTCGAAGGACGCAAGGCTGCAGAGGGTATCCTGGATTACATCGGCGTGTGAACTGAGCAAGAACAGCCGTGCACTGCACGGCTTTTTTGTCGCGCCAATATACCTATTGCCCTGTTCCTATACCCGTAGTGGCAATACAGGATTTGCCAAGCGCACGCCAGCTACTTATAGTTTGATCCAGAGTCCCAGGATTAATATTGATATGAGCAAATCAATCATTTTCGCATTAACTGCCGGTATGGCTAGCGTGGCAGTCAACGCCCAGCAATGCCCCGGCGAATTTCATGCCGTCCCTTTGCATGAACGGGCAAGTGTTTGCCACAGTTTCAATTCAGATACACCAGCCAGTATGAGCTATCATGCGCCACTGTCCCCTGCTGATACCGTGACCTTTTATAAATCCGCATTAGGTGAGCCTGAGCAGGAATCTTTGCAAAAAGGTCGCACCGTCCTGCAGTTTGCGCAGAAAGTGGTGGTGATTTCAGCCGATGCCGCCGGCAGCCAGGTCGACATTCTGATTAAATAGCCATTTCCTCTGAAAGAAATGGCACGCCCCCTGCATTTCACTTAGTCAGATGACACTCGGTGTCAATTTTATGACTTGCGTGAGGTGCGTATGGAACTGGCGATCATTCTGATGATTCTGTTAATTGTCGTCGCGGCGGCGGCAATTAAACTCAGCGATGTGGGTTTAACCTTCCCATTTAGTAAAAAAACCAATTTGTATACGCCCGCAGAACGAAAATTTCTGCAAATGCTGGATATGGCCGTGGGCGATCAATATCGGATTATTTGCCGGGTGCGACTTAGTGACATCGTCAGTATTCGCCCGAATACCTCAGTAAAAGTCAGTCGCAGTGCCATGGCGCAGGCCGCCACTAAACAACTGGATTTTGTATTGTGTCAAAAAGACACCATGAGCCCCGTGGTCGCCGTCGATTTGGTCAGCGTCGAAGCGGAACGCAGTTATAAGGCGCAACGTGACTGGTATGTCAGCGGCGCGTTGGACGCGGCTCGTATCCCACACATTCGGATTAAAGCTAAAGCCAGTTACAAGCCGCAGGAAATTCGCGACTGTATTCATGCCAAACTGGCTCCTCTGAGATTCCAACAACCGCAGGAACCCTTGGTACGCGGTACCCTGAATAACGACAAAGCGCCATTACGCCGCCCCGTCGCCGCCTAGTTTTCCTACACCATCTTTAGCCACCTGCGGGTGGCTGTTTTATTCCTACCCAGATTTGTCCGCGAAATCAGGAAAAATAATGTAAACTTCGCGCACATTTTTTTCAGATAAGTTGTACATGAAAATTGGTATTCTCGGAGCGATGGATCAGGAAGTTGCGCTCCTTAAAGCCTCATTACAGGATGTAACTGTTAGCGAATATGCGCACCTTACATTTTACGCCGGCACCTTGCATGGCGTTGAAGTGGTCGTCGTGAAGTGCGGTATCGGCAAAGTTGCTGCGGCTGTAGCGACAACTATCCTGATTGATCGCTATGCCCCGGACTTCGTAGTTAACACCGGTTCTGCCGGTGGCTTTGATAAAGACCTGAACATCGGCGATTTAGTCGTAGCGGATTTCGTTCAGCATCACGATGTAGATTTAACCCATTTCGGCTATGAACGTGGCCAAACATACGGTATGCCCGCCAAATTCGCCTGTGATCAACGTTTGATCGAGGCCGCCGAGCAAGCCGCTCGCGATGTGGTACATATTCAAAGTAAACGTGGTCTAATTTGCACTGGGGATGCGTTCATCGGTAGCGATGATGTCGTGGCACGCCTGCGTGATCTGTTCCCTGAGATGCGCGCGGTGGAAATGGAAGGTGCGGCCATTGCACAAACCTGTCATATGCTGGAAACACCCTTTGTGGTAATCCGCTCTCTGTCAGATATTGCCGGCAAAACCTCGAGTATGTCATTCTCACAATATATTGATATTGCAGCGAAACATTCCGCAGAATTGGTCATGGGCATGATTGCCGCACTGGCCCCGAAAGGATGATATGACCCCACCCGCTTTACTTGATTCACCCTGGCTTACCAATTTATTTATTGCCAGTCTGGTCATCCTGCTAGAGCGGGTTCTCGCTATACCGCGAAAGGCCCATCCGCTTTCTTTCATGCAAATTCTGGCGCGGAAAATGGCGGATAAAGTTTGCCGTGCCAATAATCCCGCCGCACAACAACGAATTGCCGGACTACTGGCGCCTGCAGTGATGATTATTCCTTGGCTGATTATCATCGCGATTGTGCGCTCACTGTCAGAGTTTCCACTGTTTTTTGATCTGCTACTGCTATTTGTCGCGCTGGCCTACGGCGATGTAGAGCGCAGCGCGAAACGCTGTCAGTTAGCATTGCAGCAAAACAAAAAATCACTGGCACGACAGTATCTCAAAAACATTGTATTGCGTGATGTGGATAGCCTGAGCGAAACCGGCATGAGCAAAGCCTGTATCGAGGGCCAGATACTGCGTCTCGTGCAACAGCACATTACACCGCTACTGCTATTTATGTTTTTCGGCGGCGTCTCAGCATTTGCTTATCGATGGGTATTGGAGTGCCATTATCAATGGAATCCCAAAGTCCGTCAGTATCAGCATTTTGGCCGACCGCTGGAGCGCCTCATCGCTGTGCTGATTTTTCTGCCATTGCGTCTGACCACCGGGATCTTTGCCCTGATTGGCAGTCCGTTTAAAGGCATCTGGATTTGGTTAAAGGGCCTGCAACTGACTAATCGTAATCATCTTCTGCAAAGTGCCGCTCTAATGTTGAGGGTTCAGCTCGGTGGCCCTGTTATCTATCAGCAGCAGAAAGTACGCATGACGCGTTTCGGTCGGCGACTGCCTAATCCCGGCGATATTTCTCGAAGCCTGTTATTTGTGCGTTTGAGCACATTGCTTCTACTGGTGCTGTGTGCGTTGGTCGGCATGCTGTTCATCAAAGGAATGACATCATGATTCGCTGGCTTATGGTTTTACTGATTGCATTTAGCGCCACCGCGCAACCTACCCGAATCATTAGTTTGGCGCCTCATACCACCGAGTTAGTGTATACCCTTGGTGCCGGTGACCACCTGATAGCTGTCAGTGACTACAGCGATTATCCCGAAGCGGCGAAAGGTTTACCTCGAGTGGCCAGTTACCAAGGGGTAAACTTTGAGGCGATAACGGCGTTACAACCCGACCTGATCATCGGTTGGCAGGGTGGAAATAAACCTCAGGATTTGGCACGTCTGCAACAGCTTGGATTTACCCTTTATTTATCCGTTCCAGACACACCCGAGGCGATTGCTACAGATTTGCGTCAACTGGGCGCATTGCTGCAGGCGCCGGATGCGGAACAACTGGCTTTGGCATTGGAAGCACGGCTTGCCGAGCTACGTCGCGATTACGCCAGCAAACCCAGAATAAAGGTATTTTATTATCTGTCGTCACAACCGCTGATTACCGCCAGCAATAACGCCTGGCCGGTACAATTGTTAAATATTTGCAATGCCGATAGCATTTTTGCTGACAGCCTGAACGATTATCCTTCTGTGACTGTGGAGACGATTATTCAGCGCCAGCCGCAAAAGATCATTGCCGCTGATGGCGCTACCCAAAGTCAGACGCAGCAATTTTGGCAACGCTGGCAAACACTTATCCCACAATCCGCTCATTCTATAGTCACCGCGGACGCAAACAAACTACATCGCTTCACGCCGCGCCTGTTGGACGGGCTGCAAGCTTTATGTAGCGACCTAAGAAAAAACTGATTATTTTTGTTCAATTAAACAGAAAAAATCCGCACTTTAGCGCACTTTCTGCTAGAATCCGCGCCTTTGTGTGTAGTAATCAGATTTGCTGGATATGAGCAAGTACGACGTTATTGCCCTTGGCAATGCCCTAGTTGATAAAGAATACGAAGTGACAGACGAATTTCTCGCCGCCCAGGGCGTGGAGAAAGGCGTGATGACGCTTCTTGAATGTGATGTTCAGCAGCGTCTGCTGGACAGCCTGAATAACCAGTTTGGCCTGAAAAAGCGCGCAGGCGGTGGCTCCGCAGCCAACTCAATGGTGACCACTGCTCAGTTCGGCGGCAAGGTATTCTATTGCTGTAAAGTAGGCGATGATGCGTTAGGTGAGTTTTACTTAAAAGACTTAACCGACGCGGGTGTTATGCATCGTCTCGATCAGCAAAATACCCCAGGTGCCACCGGCCGCTGTGTTGTTATGGTGTCACAGGATGCTGAGCGCACCATGTGTACCTACTTGGGCATCACCATTGACTTCTCGGTAAATGAATTACATGAAGACGTCATTCGTAATGCTCAAATTCTGTATATCGAAGGTCATCTGGTCTACCAGCGTGAAGCCGTCGATGCCATCCTGGTCGCCAAAAAAATTGCCCGCGAAGCTGGCATCAAAGTAGCCATGACCTTCTCTGACCCTGCTGTGGTGAAATATGCCCGCGACCATCTGGCTGATGTCATTGGCGAAGACGGTGTCGACCTGCTGTTCTGCAATCAGGATGAAGTGGCTGACTGGGCAGGAAACGATGACGTTGACGCAGGCATTGAAGACTTGCTGAAAATTTGTCCAACCCTTGTCTTGACTCGTGGCAGTAAAGGTGCACAAATTATCACCAGGGAATCAGTGATCGATATCCCACCTTATCCGGTAAAAGCAGTAGATAGTACCGGCGCCGGCGATACATTCGCAGGTGCGTTCTTATACGGCATCACCAATGGTCTGGATATGGCGACTGCAGGTCGTCTGGCAAGCCGCAGTGCTGCCGAATGTGTTTCACAATTCGGTCCTCGCCTGGCGGCTGATGTTCAGCAAACCATTCTCGCTGAAGTGCTCGGGGAGGCCCAGTAAGAGGATGGTAGCATGTTGGATACAACCCAAAGTGGTGATTACAAAGTAGCGGATATCGGTCTGGCGGAATGGGGACGCAAAGAACTCACCATCGCCGAAAGCGAAATGCCTGCTTTAATGGCAATTCGCGAGCAATATCGGGCTAGTCAACCATTGCAGGGTGCCAAAATTCTTGGCTGTATCCATATGACCATTCAGACCGGTGTGCTGATTGAGACCCTGATTGCATTGGGGGCTGAGGTACGCTGGTCGTCTTGTAATATCTTCTCTACCCAGGATCATGCTGCAGCCGCCATGGCTGCGGCAGGTGTTCCGGTTTATGCCTGGAAAGGGGAAACCGAACAGGAATATGACTGGTGTCTGGAGCAAACCATACTGAAGGACGGTTCGCCCTGGGATGCCAATATGGTACTGGATGATGGGGGTGATTTGACCACCATGCTGCATGATAAGTATCCGCAGGTTCTGGCCAACGTTCACGGTATCACTGAAGAAACCACCACCGGCGTGCACCGTCTGGAAGACATGCTCAAAAATGGCCAACTCAAAGTTCCCGCTATCAACGTCAACGACTCTGTCACCAAATCCAAAAACGACAATAAATACGGCTGCCGTCACAGTCTCAACGATGCGATCAAACGCGCTACCGATCATTTGCTGGCAGGTAAAAAGGCGCTGGTTATTGGCTATGGCGATGTAGGCAAAGGCTCGGCTCAATCGTTACGTCAGGAAGGTATGATTGTGCGTATCAGCGAAATCGATCCTATTTGCGCAATGCAGGCCTGTATGGACGGTTTCGAAGTGGTCTCTCCCTATCTGCATGGCCATAACTCAGGTCAGGATGCCGATCTCAACTTAGCATTACTCCACAACACAGATTTAGTCGTCACCACCACCGGTAATATCAATGTCTGTGACGCGGCGATGTTGCGAAACCTCAAAGCCTGCGCTGTGGTATGTAATATTGGCCACTTCGATAATGAAATTGATACCGCCTACATGCGCAAACAATGGCGCTGGGAAAAAATTAAGGATCAGGTGCACAAAGTGTACCGCAGTGACGATTTAGCCGATCACCTGCTGTTGTTATCAGAAGGGCGTCTGGTAAATCTGGGCAACGCAACAGGGCACCCGTCACGCATTATGGATGGGTCTTTTGCCAATCAGGTATTGGCACAGATCCACCTTTACCAGCAACGCTTTGCCGACCTACCCGATGACCATAAACCTGCGCATTTACGGGTTGAAGTATTGCCACGTCATTTGGATGAAGAGGTGGCTCGCCATATGGTACGTGGGTTTGGCGGCGTTATCACCCATCTTACCCAGCAGCAGGCCAGCTATATTGGTGTTGCGCAGGCGGGTCCATTCAAAGACGATCAATACCGCTATTAACCAGTTGATCTTTAATATTTTTTGTTTAAAAAGCCGCGATAAAGCGGTTTTTTTGTTCGCTTTTTCTCTGCTATGCTAGTGCTTTACGCTAAACCACAATGCAAGGAAAATCTCGAATGAGCATTGAAGTCACCTTCCAATTAAGCGACGCCGATTTGGAACATTTCCGTCATTTAATGACCACCGCCATCGCCAATGCCGCTAAATTACCGGAAGCGACCATCAAACAGAAGGCTGCACAGGCCATTGCTGAAATGAGCAGCGATGGGGTACCGGAATTTGTTACCAGTCGGGTTGCCAGTCTGGAAGCATTGCTGGTAATGCTGGATGACGACACCTGGAAACTACCAGAAGAAGAACGTCAGGAAGTACTGACCTCATTGGCCTATTTCAGTGAGCCAGAAGATCTGGTACCGGACCACATCCCGGTACTAGGCTATCTGGATGATGCCATTATGATCGAACTGGTGGTGCAGGATTTAAGTGCCAATATCGAGGCGTATAAAGAATTTTGTGAGTTCCGTGAAAAGGAAATGGCACGCCGCGGTGTAGAAATCAGCACCGAAGACTGGTTAGCCAGCAAACGAATGGAAATGCACACCCGCATGCGCAAACGCCGCAGCGAACGTCGCGGTGGTCGTATTTTCAGCCGGGTTTTTTAAAGCGACAATTCGTGTCACAATATTGAACGTACAAAAAGCCGGCATTTTTGCTGGCTTTTTACCTTTTTGGAGAGAAACATGCGTGCCCTTTCACTCATTGCAGGTCTGTTATTCAGTGCATTTGTGACTGCTCAAGCTACTGATATCAGTCAGCAACAATTCAGCGACTTACCAAATAAAGTGGTGCTTGACGTTCGCACGCCAGAAGAATTCGCCGAGGGACACGTGCCCGGCGCGGTGAATATGCCCTACGACCAGTTAGCCAGTTTTAAACAAACACTGGACGGTTTCAAAGACAACAACCTCGTCGTATATTGCCGCTCGGGTCGCCGGGCTGCCGTTGCAGTGCAGTGGCTAGAAGAACAAGGTTTTGAACAACTCTATCATCTGGATGGTGATATGTTAGGCTGGCAGGAAGCGAAACTCCCTATCGAGAAGTAAGTTAGTGTCACAGAGAGTTTTAAAAGGACGTAATAAGTTCGGTCAATATCAACTCACCCTCGAGGACGATATTATTGTTGCGGCCTTTCGTGGTGTGTTAAACGACACGTTGGCACAAAAATATGCCGATGATATGGCCGCGCTGGCTGAAGATCTGAAATCTGCCCCCTGGGCTTATGTGTGTCTGGCCGAAAGTTTTGACGCTACCACCCAAACCAGCCAGCAGATTCTGATCGATGTATACCGACAATGTCAGATACGTAATTGCAAGCTGAGCGTCTATTGTATGCGGTCCGCTTTGGGCAAGGCACAAATTCGCCAAATGATGCAATTAGCTGGTATTGAACGGGATTTCGATAAGGTATTATTCGACGATGCGGACACTGCTAAACGCTTCGCGCGCGAATATTTGGATACCCTGGAATGAGCATTACTCTGACTACCCCTGCCATGCTGTTTCCGGCCATCTCGTTATTATTACTGGCTTATACCAACCGGTTTCTGACTCTCGCAGGTATCATTCGCAATTTTGATCCAACCCAATCGGATGACTCGGTGAGCTTGCAAATCAGTAACCTGCGCAAGCGGATCCAATTGATCAAACGCATGCAGGAAGCCGGTGCGGCCAGTTTCTTTTTATGCGTATTGGCGATGCTGGCGATATATCTGGAATACCAGGTAGCGGGTAGCTGGATCTTTGCCTTAAGTCTGGTGTTTCTGCTCTACTCCCTGTGGATGTCAGTATGGGAGAGCCGCATATCGGTGCATGCCCTCGATGTCCACCTGCAAAAATATAATCTGTACCCTAAAAAATAATATGACAATCCATTACGAATTTTTACAGCCTGAGCATTTTGCTCGCTTCGTGGAACTTGCAAACCGTGTCCACGGTGATAATTACATTGATTTAGCCACCCTCGAAACCTACGCACAGCGCTCGGTTAAAAACCATATCAATGCCAGTATTGTCGCACTGGATGAGGAACGCATGGTGGGCTTTCGCCTGACCTTCGCCGCAGGGCAATGGCCTTTCGACAAGTGGTGTAGTGTCGATAAATGGCCGGTTGCAGCCGATGACATGTGCTATTTCAAAGTCATTGCGGTCGATCCTGAATATCAGGGTTCAGGTGTCGGTGGTGAATTACTCAAACGCTCTATTGAACAAGCGAAACAGCAGGGTGCCAAAGCCGGCTTAGCCCATGTATGGGAAGAAAGCCCCGGCAATAACGCAGTAGGATATTTCCGCGCTTGTGGCGGTGAATTGGTAGCCCGCCACCCGGGTCGATGGCTGGTAAATGTTATCGAAGATGGCTATGTCTGCCCTATTTGCGAATCCGGATGTGACTGTGTGGCGGCTGAGATGGTGATCCCGTTTGCAGCAGACTGACTTCTACGATCCGCTGCGCCAGCGCCATCCGTCCCCCGATAGTGGTTATGTGCAAAGTTATTGGACGCGTCAATTACAAGTACCCCAGCTTCCGGTAGTCACTCAGGATATCCATACTGACGTTGCCATTATCGGTGCCGGCCTGACAGGCCTCAGCTGCGCACTGGCGCTGCGCCAGCGTGGCATCAATGTTTGTGTACTTGACGCGGTCAATCCTGCGTGGGGGTGCAGTGGCCGCAATGCGGGTTTCGTGCTCCCAGGCACAGGACGTCTATCGCTGGCACAAATGATCGCTAAGTGGGGGGAAGACCAGGCTCAGGCGATTTATGCCGAGTTCAAGGCTGGCATTGAGATCACAGAACAGCACATTACCCGGTATGGTATTGAGTGTGACCTTCAACGTGGGGGTTACCTGAAGATCGCCCACAAGCCATCTATGTTAAAAAGCCTTGAAGCTCAGGCACGCCTGCTGAATAGTCGTTTTAGTGATCCCGCTGAACTGTTGTCCCCCGACGACGTGCAAACTCACTATCTGGCTACACAAAAATCCGCCGGTGGGCTGTATTTCCCATACAGCTTTGGATTAAATCCGCTGAAATTGAGCATGGGGCTGGCCAATGCGGCACAACAAAGTGGTGCCGCTCTGTATGCGCACAGCCCGGTACAAGCCTGGCAACAACTAGGTCAGCAACATAAGCTGCATACTCCCACAGGGAGTGTTACTGCCGACAAAGTCATTCTGGCGACCAATGCTTACACCGGCACACACAACCATGCCTTGGTAGAACAGCGGCATTTTCCAGTGCTGTCTTCTGTTATCGTGACCGAACCACTCAGTGAGACACAATTAGCCGCGTGCCGCTTTAAGTCGGGCCTTCTGGCGATGGACACCCGCGCGCTGAAATACTATTACCGCTTGCTGCCGGATAATCGGATTTTATTTGGTGGCCGTGGCGCGATTACCGGGCGGGGAGCGACCTCCGGGGTGTTCAAACAACGATTATTGCAGGCCTTAAAAGATCAATTCTGTGGGCTACAGGACGTGCGAGTTGCCGATTACTGGAGCGGTTGGATCAGCGTATCGCTGGACGACTACCCGCGAGTCTGGTTCGATCACACCCAAGGGGTAGGTTACGCCATGGGATATTGTGGTTCTGGCGTGTCATTCAGCCAGCTGGCTGGCCGGCGTCTGGCACAGGCTGTGTGTGAAGAGCCGCTACCGTCACTGCCATTTTACCAATCAACACTCAAACGCTTCCCATTGAGTCCGTTTAAACGAATGGGTTTGTGGGGATACTATCAGTGGGGGCGCTTTCAGGATCGCTGGCTTTAAGCCACCTGGAGATATTAAAAAGCCCGCATACAGCGGGCTTTTCAGTTTTAGGCCAGTGTCACTCTGGCAAATTTACGTTTGCCCACCTGGAATACCGCAGTGCCTGCGCTGTCGAGCATCAGTTTGGCATCATCGACTTTTTCGCCGTCAATTTTTACCGCGCCCTGCTTGATCATCCGCATGGCTTCAGAGGTTGTCGCGACTAAATCGGCTTCTTTGAGCAGATTCGCAATCATCAAACCTTCTCCAACACTTAGGGTAACCTCCGGCATATCATCCGGAATGGCGTTTTTCTGAAAGCGCTGAATAAAGTCCTGATGGGCAGCCTCAGCCGCGCTCTCGTCATGGAAACGGGCGATTAATTCTTTGGCCAGTTCAATCTTCACATCGCGTGGGTTTTTACCCGCCGCTACGTCCGCCTTTAATACGGCGATATCGTCCACCGGACGGAACGACAATAAATCAAAATAGCGCCACATCAGTTCATCAGAAATCGACATGACTTTGCCGAACATTTCATTAGGGGCGTCGGTGATGCCGATATAGTTACCGAGTGACTTAGACATCTTCTGCACACCGTCGAGGCCCTCGAGCAGCGGCATCATCAGCACGGTTTGAGGACGCTGACCTTCTTCTTTTTGCAGTTCCCGACCCATCAGCAGGTTAAAACGCTGATCGGTACCGCCTAACTCAACGTCAGCTTCCAACGCAACGGAATCCCAGCCCTGCACCAGAGGGTATAAAAATTCATGAATCGCAATGGGCTGACCGCCGTTATAACGCTTTTTGAAATCATCCCGTTCCAGCATACGCGCTACAGTCTGACGTGCTGCGAGCTTGATCATGCCTGCAGCCCCTAATTGTTCCATCCACTCAGAGTTGAAACGAATCGTGGTTTTCGCCGGATCGAGGATCTTAAATACCTGTTCTTTATAGGTCTCGGCGTTAGCCAATACGTCTTCGCGGGTTAATGGCTTGCGGGTAACGTTTTTACCGGTCGGATCGCCAATCATGCCGGTGAAATCACCGATCAGGAAAATCACTTCATGGCCAAGTTGCTGAAACGTGCGCATTTTATTGATAAGCACCGTATGCCCTAAATGCAGGTCCGGCGCGGTTGGATCAAAACCGGCTTTGATTTTAAGCGGTTTGCCACTTTTCAGTTTTTCTGCCAGCTCGTCTTCCAGCAGGATATCTTCTGCGCCACGCTTAATTTCTGCCAGCGCTGTTTGCCAATCAGTCATGTTTCGTTAGTCTCCAAATACTGCCGCGGCATTCTAACGTAAAGCCTTGTTTAAAAACACCGTTTCGCCATATACAGACGCGTATCAGGCTGTACAATTTTTAACCAGACATTTATAACCAATTTTGTCCGCGCATACCTGTTTACCCCTTGTGAACACTGGTAACTGCTTAATTTTCGTTATATTCTGCGCTCAGACTGTTGTATTAAGGTCGGAAGTTCGACGATGTTAAAGAGGCTCTACACTCCCCTGCCAAAGGCGCACAAAATTTCTCTCCTGAGCGTTATCGCAACACTCGGGCTGGTGACGCTGTTACCCTCATCTTCGGTGGAAGCCAGTCGTCATGAACACATCAGCGATCTTGCCATTGGTACCCTTTATCCACTGGAAATAGACTTTTCACGCCTGCCGTCAGAGTCGCTGGAGTTAGAACAACTAGAGCCACAATGGCAAACTGTTACGGTCAAGCGTGGTGATAATCTGGCCAAAATATTTGACCGTTTCGGCCTGACTCCGCAGGATGTATACGCCGTCACCCAAAGTGGTAAACAGGCCGAAAAACTGTTGCGTATGATGCCGGGTGATGAAGTTGCTCTGCAGATCAATGAGCAAGGCCAGTTTGCCGGATTACAATATGCTTACTCGCCGTTGGAAACCTTGCAAATTATTCCCGACGAACAGGGGCAGTTTAAGACCAATATCGACCAGCGCGACGTTGAAACCCGCATTGAATTTGCTTCCGGTGAAATTGACAGCAGCTTCTGGCACGCCGCCAGCAAAGCCGGACTCAATGACAATCAAATAATGAGTCTGGCCAGTATTTTTGGCTGGGATATCGACTTTGCGCTGGAGATTCGCCGCGGCGACAGTTTCAGCGTGATGTATGAAACCCATTATATTGATGGTGAATTCAGCGGCTATGGTGACATTCTCGCTGCGGAGTTCTCCAACCAGGGTGAAACCTTCACTGCCATTCGCTATGAGGATGGCAATTACTACACAGCGGAAGGTCGCAGTATGCGCAAGAGCTTCCTGCGAGCGCCGGTCAACTTCCGCTATATCAGTTCGAACTTCAATCCAAATCGCTTTCACCCGGTACAAAAACGCGTAAAACCTCATAACGGTGTCGATTACGCCGCCGATTTAGGCACGCCGGTTATGTCGGCCGGTGATGGTAAAGTCATCAAGGCGGGCTATGACCGCTATAATGGTAACTTTGTGTTTATTCAGCACGGTGAGCGCTATACCACCAAATATCTGCACTTTAATAAGCGTCCTAAAGTACGAACCGGCGAAACCGTCAAACAGGGTCAAGTGATAGGCTATGTGGGTAAAACCGGTCTGGCAGCGGGTGTGCATCTGCACTACGAATTTCTGGTCGACGGCGTTCACCGCAACCCACGTACCGTCCAATTGCCAAAAGCAAATCCGATCGCCAAAGCTGAACGGGCGAAATTTGAACAACTGGCACAGGACTACCTGCAACAGTTGAACAACAGTAAACGCATCATGCTGGCCATGAACTAAATGAGCTACTTTATCGGCTTGATGTCCGGTACCAGTATGGATGGCATCGATGCCGCGCTGGTCGATTTTAGTCAACCAAGCCAACCTGTTATGCGTGATTTTTTATGTGTGCCCTACAGTGACACACTGAAACGCACCCTGCTTGCACTCAATTTTCCAATGAATAATGAAGTGCATGAGATGGCTACTGCCAGCCGTGAGGTCGCGTTGGCGTTCGCTGATGCGGCAAACCAATTGATACAACGCCATCCTGATTACCAGATTCATGCCATCGGCTCCCATGGTCAAACCATACGCCATGCCCCAAGCGGTCCGCTCGGATACAGCCTGCAACTGGGTGATGCGAATACACTGGCGGTTACCACAGGTATTAATGTCGTCAGTGATTTTCGCAATAAAGATATTGCACTGGGTGGCCAGGGTGCGCCATTGGTGCCTGCCTTTCATGCCAGTGTGTTTGCCCGGTCGGGTAAACGCCGTGGCATTCTTAATATCGGTGGTATCGCCAATATCACCCTACTCACCGACCAAGACACATTAGGTTTTGATACAGGGCCGGGTAATACCCTGATGGATCAGTGGATTGCACTCCATCTTGGGCATGCCTACGACAAGAACGGCGAATGGGCGGCCAGCGGGCGGGTTATCCCGGCACTGCTGAACGCATTACTGCAGCACCCTTTTTTGCAAGAATGCGCACCGAAAAGTACCGGTATCGACCATTTTAGTCTCCACTGGTTGCAGCAACATCTGGGTAAATCAGATGAATATGCAGCTGCAGATGTGCAGGCAACATTACTGCATTTCACTGCCCGCTCCATCGCTGACGCATGCCAATCGTTGGCGCTGGATGATCTGTTCGTCTGTGGGGGTGGTGCCTACAATACGCATCTTATCAATACCCTGCGGGAATTAATGCCTGCGGTGCATATCGATAGCACTGATGTGCTGAATATTCCGGCAAATGCCGTCGAGGCATGCGCTTTTGCCTGGTTGGCCTATGCCTTTGTCAATCAGATCCCCGGCAATTTGCCGGCTGTTACCGGGGCATCACGCCCAGCTATTCTTGGAACACTGACTTATGCCCACTGATCCCCGTCATCGCTCACTGGATCCCACCGACATCGCCATTCTGGCTGCCTTATATGCGGATGCTCGCCTGACCAACAAGGCATTAGCTGAGCAAGTAGGCTTGTCGCCATCTTCATGTCTGGAGCGTGTGCGTCGCCTGCAACAGGATAATATTGTGCAAGGGTGCAGTTTGCATGTGGATTACACCGCCCTGGGTGGACATATTCAGGCGATGATTGCGGTACGTATGGCAAAACAATCCCGGGATGTGTTCGATCGCTTTCAGGACGCCATGTTAGAACAACCTGAAGTACTGGCGATCTTTCATATGGGTGGCGCCAATGACTTTCAGATCCACGTCACAGTGAGCGATACCATGCACCTACGAGACTTTGTATTCAATGGCATCACCGCGCTGGACGATGTCGTGCATGTGGAAACAGCATTAGTTTACGAACACAAAGTAAGTAAACGCTTACCTTCATTCTGATCACTGAATCAGGCCGTCAAATTGCGACGCCTGATTTGGTAACCACTGGCAGCGAAAAACTAACCCACAGCGTGCTTTGGCAAAATCCCGCGGCCACTGCAGACTGCCATCGACCTGAAACAGCGCATCAGCCTCATCAAAATACAGAATTTGCTGGCCGGCTTCCGCATCGGCCAATAATCGCTGCAGGTTGGAATCGGGTTGTTTATGGTATTGGCGCAACCACAGCGGTGTATAGACCCGCATCAGGGTTTTTTCGGTATGCACCGCAATTTCCGACAAGGTAAAAGATAACGCCTGCTCAGCCTGGCAGACCAGACACAAACTGGCATGCTGTCCCTTATTCACCGCTCCGATAAACTGCGCCAGAGATTGCCGGTTGTCTTCGTTCCAGTCTGGCTCGATATCACAGGGCTGAGGTGCCCTGAGTTCACGTAATGCATCGAAGCGACTACGGTGAATTCGGCCAAACTGACGACGCAGATAAGGGTGAGCCATGCTGTTCTCCTTTACTATTTAAAGGAAAATCTAGCACATGAAACACACACGGCGAGGAATATGCCTTACAATATGCCAGTTAATATTGAGGCAGGTATCATGCAAGAAGATTTCGAGTCGTTTGACGACTTTGATGATGATGTAAAAAGTAAATCGCAGATTAAGCGCGAATTCCTCGCACTGCAGGCGCTAGGCGAGAAAATCGTCAACATGGGCGCGCATAGCGACAAGATCCCGCTGGATGATGCATTGCTGGAAGCCATCGAACTGGCGCGCCGCATTAATCGTAAAAAAGACAGCTATCGTCGCCAGATTCAGTATATTGGCAAGTTGTTGCGTAACCGTGACGTGGCACCTATCGAAGAAGCCATCAACAAGATTGAAAATAAACACCAGATTGCCAATCGGCATTTCCATCAGTTAGAGAAATGGCGTGAGCGCATTTTGCGTGATCAGGATGTAGCCATTAATGCCCTGATAGCAGAGCAACCCGAAGCTGATCGTCAGCGCCTGCGCAAATATGTGCGTAACGCACAGAAACAAGCGGAGCTGAATCAGCCACCCACAGCATCACGGGAATTATTCCAGTATCTGCGCGAGCTTTTTCCGCAGGAATAAATCACAAAGGGGCGTAATCGCCCCTTTTTTGCGCCAGCGCAAAGATTGCCTGCATAGCGCTTTTGTATACTCGCGCGTCTTTTTTTGACCCGGGTGCCGTTATGAAAAAACCTGAATTACTCTCGCCGGCAGGCAGCTTGAAAAACATGCATTACGCGTTCGCCTATGGCGCCGATGCCGTTTATGCCGGACAACCACGCTACTCACTGCGGGTACGCAACAACGAGTTTAATTTGGCGCGTCTGGGTGAGGGCATCGCGCAAGCTCATGCCCTCAATAAAAAGCTCTATGTGGTTTCCAATATCTCACCGCATAACAGCAAAATTAACACCTATTTACGTGATATTGAGCCGGTTATCAGCATGAAGCCAGACGCCCTGATCATGTCTGATCCCGGCTTAATTATGCTGGTGCGGGAGCGTTTTCCCGAGCAGACGGTTCACCTGTCGGTACAAGCCAATGCGGTTAACTATGCGGCGGTACTATTTTGGGCCCGTCAGGGAATTAAACGCGTGATTCTGTCCCGTGAATTGGGGCTGGATGAAATTGCGGAAATTCGCCAGCGATGTCCGGACACGGAATTGGAAGTGTTTGTCCATGGCGCACTATGCATGGCCTATTCCGGGCGATGCTTGTTGTCCGGCTATATCAATAAACGCGATCCTAATCAGGGTGCCTGTACCAATGCCTGTCGCTGGCAATATGGGGTAAATCCCGCCTCCGAAGATGCTGCCACCGGCAATATTGTGAGTTGTTGCGATAAACAACCGACACTGGGAATCGGTCAGCCCACCGATGAGGTGTTTGAGTTAATCGACCCTATGCGACCTGACGAGCCTATGTCCGCTTTCGAAGACGAGCATGGTACCTATATTATGAATAGCCGGGATCTACGTGCCATTCAGCATGTACAGAAATTGGCTGAGATCGGCGTGGACTCGTTAAAAATCGAGGGTCGCACTAAGTCTTTCTATTACTGCGCACGCACCGCGCAGGTCTATCGCCGCGCCATTGAGGACGCTTTGGCTGGCAGGGCATTTGATCCTGATTGTCTGGTTGAATTGGATAAGCTGGCCAACCGCGGTTACACAGAAGGTTTCCTGCGCCGCCATACCCATGATATGTACCAAAACTATGATCAGGGCGCGTCTGTGTCTGAGTTGCAACAACTGGTTGGAGAAGTCATTGCACAGGATGGTCAGTGGCTCACCATTGAGGTTAAGAATCGCTTTGCTATCGGCCATTCACTTGAGCTGATGACGCCCAACGGCAATCATCATTTTACGCTGGAAAACCTGCATAATCTGCAAGGTGAGAGTATTGATGTCGCGCCAGGTTCCGGCCATACCGTTAAACTGGCGTTACCTTTTGAGCTGGATGCCAACAAAGGGATCTTGCTGCGTAACCTGCAACAGGGCGAAACCACCCGCTCTATTCAGACGTTGGAATTGCCTGCCGTTTAAGTGCGGCAGGCATGGTCATGACAACGGTTAATTTCGATGGTGATGTGATCTAATTCCCGTACCTCGGCTAACAACGCCCGGTAGTGTTCTACCGGCTTAGGCTCGTGGGTCACGATAGACACAACACCTGCAAAGTGTTCACTGCTGACCCGCCAGATATGCAAATCCGCAATCTGGTTGTCACTGTCATTTTCAATCTGCGCGCGAATGCGCGCTAAAGTGGATTGATCAATGCTGGCATCCAGCAGCGTGGGCGCGGTATTTTTCACCAGTCCAAACGCCCATTTGGCAATTATCAGCGCGCCCACAATCCCCATGGCTGGATCCAGCCAGTTGAGGCCATAGAATTTACCCGCCAGCAAAGCGCCAATCGCCAGCAGCGACGTCAACGCATCCGCGAGGACATGCATGTAGGCGGCATGCAAATTATGATCTTTCACCCCAGTGTGATGATGTGCATGCGAATGGTCGTGGTCGTGGTCGTGGTCGTGGTCGTGGTCGTGGTCGTGGTCGTGGTCATGATGGTGATGATGATCTTTGAGGATCAAGGCACTGGCCAGATTAATCAGCAGCCCAATCACCGCCACAAGCAACGCCTGATCAAAACCAATCGGTTGGCTATCGAAAAAGCGCATCACCGACTCCACCAGCATCACCAATGCCACCACTCCAAGGGCAACCGCACTGGCGAAACCGGCCAGCACATTCACCTTGCCGGTACCAAAGGAATAATGTGGATTATCTTTGTGTTGCCGGGCAAACCGATAGGCGTACAAGGTAATCATAAATGCCGCCACATGGGTACCCATATGCCAACCATCGGCCAGCAATGCCATGGAGCCATACACCGTACCGGCGATAATCTCGGCAACCATAGTGATCAGGGTTAACCACAGAACCCATTTGGTGCGGGTTTCACCCTGGCGGTTGTCGTTTAAAAAGTCGTGGGACTGCTGCCAACGGCGCATATCATGAGAATGCATGGAATTACGCCGTGCCCCCTACGGTCAGTTCATCTACTTTCAGGGTCGGTTGACCCACACCCACCGGCACACTCTGTCCGTCCTTGCCACACACCCCCACACCGCGATCCAGTGCCAAATCGTTGCCGATCATGGAGATACCCTTCATGACCTGCGGACCGTTACCAATTAACGTGGCACCTTTAACAGGTGTGGTAATTTTACCGTTTTCGATCAGGTAGGCTTCTGACGTGCTAAAGACAAACTTGCCAGAGGTAATATCTACCTGACCACCACCGAAATTCGGTGCATAAATGCCTTTTTTGACACTGGCGATTATCTCGTCAGACGCATAGTTACCGGCCAGCATATAGGTGTTGGTCATACGCGGCATAGGCAAATGGGCAAATGATTCACGACGGCCATTGCCGGTAGGATTCACCCCCATCAGACGGGCATTGAGTTTATCCTGCATATAGTTTTTCAGGATGCCATCTTCTATCAGCACATTGTATTGAGTCGTGGTGCCTTCATCATCGATACTCAATGATCCGCGGCGATTTACCAGTGTCCCGTCATCAACCACGGTGACGCCTTTGGCGGCCACCTGCTGGCCTATTTTACCACTGAAGTTTGACGCACCTTTACGATTGAAATCGCCCTCCAGGCCATGGCCCACCGCTTCATGCAATAACACACCAGGCCAGCCTGCCCCCAATACGACAGGCATAACACCTGCTGGGGCATCCACTGCCTGCATGTTAATCCGCGCCATATGAATCGCCTCGTCAGCCAGTTTCTGAAAGCGCGGCACACCATCTTCCAGTTCATAAAACTCGCTATACGCATAGCGACCACCCATGCCAGAGTTGCCCCGCTCGCGACGACCATTTTGCTCCAGTAACAGGGTACAGTTAAGGCGAACCAGAGGACGAATATCGGTAGCATATGTACCATCTGTGGCGCACACCAGCACCTCTTCAAATACCCCTGATAAGCTCACAATAACCTGCGAAGCCTCCGGCGCCTGACTACGCACATAGCTATCCACCGAACGCAGCAACGCGACCTTCGCTTCATCGCCCAGACCAAGCAGCGGATTATCACTGGCATATAGAGCTTTAGGCTGCGGTTTACGGTCAAATACCTGCACCTGCCCCTGCTGCCCCAGGGCAGCAATATTACGTGCCGCTTTCGCGGCATCGAACAGTGCGCTGGCAGAAAGGGAGTCAGAATAGGCAAAACCGGTCTTTTCACCGCTTATTGCGCGCACGCCGACGCCTTTTTCAATGTTAAAGCTACCTTCTTTGATAATACCGTCTTCCAGTACCCAGCTTTCGTGCTGACTGGCCTGGAAATACAAATCAGCGAAGTCCGTCTGATGCTGATAAATCAATCCCAGTGCGTCGCTCAGATGTTGTTGATTAATATCGGCGGCATCAAGTAATGCCTGTTCAACGTGGTTCAACGAAAGTACTCCTGAAACAATTGTGTTGCCCAACCGGCATCCGTTGGCGGATATCTGCCAGCAAGGCGTAATCTATTTTAGTCCCGACCAGACCTGTTGCCGCTGGCAATTCCACCAACACCTCTCCCCATGGGGAAATAACACTGGAATGACCATAGGTTTGCCGGCCATTGGCATGAATACCCGTCTGGTTGGCAGCTGCCACATAACACTGTAGTTCAATGGCGCGGGCGCGAAGCAATGGCAGCCAATGTGCCTGGCCGGTCACCGCAGTAAATGCGGCGGGTAACACCAGCACATCAATCTCGCCCATCGCCTGAAACAGACCAGCAAAGCGCAGGTCATAGCAAATGGCCACACCGACCCGACCAAACGGTGAATCAAAACAGACGATCTTATTGCCTGGCTGGGTGCTGGCTGACTCGGCATAGCGGCCAGTATTGTCGGCTACCTGCACATCAAATAAATGAATTTTTTGGTAGTCGGCGATCAGCTCACCCTGATCATTAAACACCAGACAGCTGGCGCTAAAGCGATGGTCAAAGGAATTGCGGGTTGGAAATGAGCCCGCCACAATCCAGACGCCAAAGGTTTTGGCCAATTGCGCCAGTCGCTGCTGAACCGGGCCGTTGCCAATCGTTTCGGCGATATTGGCCTGGGCATTATCTCCACCACCAAAGCAGGCAAAGCATTCCGGCAACACCACCATGGTTGGCTCGGTTACTGTCAATCCCGCCAACTGGCTTTCTACAAAGGCCAGATTGCTTTCCACATCCGGGCAGGATGTCATCTGCAATACCATCAGGTTAGCCATCCTGATTCACTCCGCTGTCAGTGGCAGGAATAGGCTGCGTCGGCTTGGGCTGCGCTTTAGCAGGGATTTGAATGTTTTTGCTGTCACGCTTCAACTCAGTCAGCACCGGCTCAGAAATACTACCTGTCAGGCTGTAGTCTATGGACGAGATAACTTCGGCTGAGTCAATCATCTGATTAATCGCCAGCGCGGCAACTGCTGTGGCCGGGTTAACCATCCAGGCCACAATCACAGGCAAGCTCGACGTCACCTTTGGTCGAAATGAAATACGGTAATTCAGTGCCTGATCATTGAGATCGGTATAGCCAGTTAAACTAATTTCACCCGCGCCGCCATCCACCCGCGTATTGTCCGTGGAGACGGTACCATTGTTTGCCAGGAAGGTACCGGTCATTTTTTCGTAGAAGAAACCCTTGGCAAATACGTCGCGGAAATCCAGCTTGAGTTTGCGCACCAGCGATTCCAGGCTCAGAATTGAAAACAGTCGGGCACCACGATCGCTTACTTCTGCCAGATAGCCATCACCCAGTTTCCAATCCACACTGCCATTGAGACTGGCAAAATTAAACTCATGGGGCGCCTGCTGCCAGTTCAACGCAAAATTCATGTTGGCATCCGAGTCGCGAATACCAGAGTTGACCTCATATTGAGCGAGGAAAGCACCAAAATCTTTAGAATAAAAGTGACCTTCCAGCTCGGTCTGCTCTTCTCCGTCGCGCAAAAACCAACGTCCACTGGCTGTCAGTCGCGCTTTAGCCTGTTGAACATCCAGCTTCTCAATACGCATTCCCTGCTCAGCGCGGGACAGTGTCAGTTGAATCTGGCCAAGATCATTGTCCGCATAGATGCAGCGCTCACAAACAATCTGCATCGGCGGAACTTTGCTGATATCAATTTTACTGGGTGTCTGCTCGCCACCTTCCCACGCTGACAGATTCAGATAGTCGGCATTAATTTTTAAGCCCTGCTCCAGCCAGTTGTGGAACAACTGCACATTAGCAATGGCTTCACGAGCGCGAACATCCACGTTCCAGGCCTGCTCCTGCCATTTTACCGTGGAAGCAACGTCATGCAGACGCTGACCCGCAAATTGCAATTCACTGACATTCACAAATATTCGCTGGGGTACGCCAATAAACGACTCACCTTCACTTTGCGGTGCCTGATCGATAAGCGGGTATAAGCTGTTAAACCAGGCCTGTACATCCATACTGGCCAAATTGGCAGAAATGCTGAATCCGGCACCCAGCGTGACAACATCGCTGCGACCAATCGATAAATGCGCGCGGGATAAACGTGCCTCAGCATGAGGTAATACCCCTTCAAAATGGACATCTTCACCAAGTTGCAGTGTGAGTTGTGACGCCTGTTGATCGCCGTTTACTCGTGCAACCAGCTTTTGTGCGCTGGCATCTGCCAAATCAAACGGTGCCGGCATCGCTGACGTCGCCGAGGATAAATCTGCTAGCAATGAAAATTGGTAGCTGAACCCCTCATCAGGGATCAGCAGATTAAAGGTGGCCTTACCGCTGGCCGAGCCACCAAGTTGGCTTGCCAGACCCGGATAACGGTTTGTGAGTAAGCGGGTCAGGTCCCAATTGGCGTCAATTGATGCGTCAGCATGATAGCCATCGGCTGCGCTGAAGGTCTTTAAATCAATGACAATCGGCTCACCAAATAAATTCGCTTTCAGATCAGTAGCTTGCACCACATCATTGCGAAAACGAATAGAACCCACGGCCTCTGTTAAGGTTACTGACAGTGGCTGCAGGCCAATAGGGGTGTTATCCAGACTCACTTCACCACTGGCCACTACCTCACTGTCGTCGGCAAAGGGAATGGTAAGGTGCAAACGTGTTGATACATCGCCACTCAGCTGAATCTGGGTCAGCGTCGCCCCAACACTGTCCGCCAACGGCGAAGCCTGCATCAAGCTGGTTACATTACGTGCATCGGTACGGGTATCCGCTTCGATGGTTAACACCCCATCACTGCTTAAATCAGGAATGTCAGCCTGCAGACTGGTCATCGCCACCTGCATCAGATTGCCCTTATTGGCACGCATCAGCAGAGCGGCATTTTCAAACAGTAAATTCATGTCCAGTTGAGTTAACGCTGGCCAATCAGCATCAAACAAAAACTCACTGTCTTTAACCGCTACCGACGACTGAAAAATGCCTTGTCCCTGAGCAAACGGATAGTCTGACGGGCGTCCGAACCAAAGCAACTTGCTACTGGTGATGTCGCCACTCACCAACGCCCGGTTCAGATAATCGACCGTATGCTGCCCCATCAATTGCCCGGGGAATAATTGACGGGCATTGAGCACATTGTGTGGCTGTAGATCGGCACTTATCTGCAGTAAACCATCGGGTTGCCACGAAGCCTGCGCATGCAGTTGCAACAGTGAGGAATCAACCGAAAGCTGCGAGGGAAGAATCCGCAAGCCATCGGCCTGCCTTTGCAACCAAAGGTCAGCCAAGACCTGCTCATAGGTGAGGTCATGCCCGAATAATTGTTGTGTCTTTAACTGGCCCTGCTGACCCTCGATAATGATATGACCGAGGCCATGTTGCCAGGCTATCTGCGCAGTTAATTGTTCGCCGCCGGGAATGGGATGCCACTCGTTAACCTGTAAATCGGCCACACTGGCGAACAAGGCAGGACCTTCAGCATCGAATTGCAGCGATATTTCGGTAATGTTGCCGTTCGGGTCCAGTTGGGTCAGTAATTCTCCGTTGGCACCGGCCAGGCCTAACAAGGGGATCAGTGGTTTAATCGCAATATCATTAGCATGCAGTGTGACGCGTCCCTGAGTGTCGATACGCCCGGTAGCCTGGATGACACCAGCCCCATAATTGTCACTGTGATATTGCAGATTGCTTAAGTTGAGCAACCAACCAGTATCGAATCGCTTCGCGATAAATTCACCAGTTTCAACTGCCAGGGTGCTTTGCATTTGTCCCTGCCAGCTGATTTCACCCGGCAACCATTTAACCAGCACGTCTTGCACTTTTGACTGTTGTACTTCTGCCCACACTTGCAGATTCACATCTGACTGGGCCAACTCAACAGTATCGGGTGCCAGTTGTTGTAGCCAGGGAGCCACGTTTATATTGCGCCCATCGACAAACAACGTACCGCTCAGATCGGCGGGCTGTCCGTGAAGATCCAAAATAAAACTGGCGCTGCTGTCAGAAAGCTGGTCAAGACTAAACTGCCCCACGCCCTGGTGGCGTTCCCCCTGATTCAGCCAGCTCAATTGTCCGATAGAAATCGTGCGGGAATGGTTGTTGCCAATCAGCTGAACCTGACCATTAACAACAGAAAAATTCTTCAGTTGCTGTAGAAACAAATCCTGTAACGCACTGGGATAGCTCAATTCGCTGTCATCACTGGATGGTCTGTCAGTCAGCAATTCTACCTGCATGTCATGCAGACTAAAGCGTGTTGAAACGAATCGGGCACTGCGCAAGCTAGCCCAAAAATCCATATCAATATAAGTACGCCCGACGGTGACTTTTACCGGTCCCTGTTGTTGCGTGGCCAGCGACAGATTACGAATGATTAACGCAGGACCATTTGCCTGCCAGCCAGCATCAATGCCGCCAATATGCACATCGGTACCCACCTGAGCAGATAACCAATTCTCGATATGGCTCCGCTGGCTATCCGCGTAGGGCAGTCCATAACGTAAGAAAGACATGAACAAAGCGAACAGCACCAGTACAACTGCGCTGAATACCCATAGCTTTCTTAACAGGTACGCAAAAATGCGCCCGGCCTTATTCACATCATCACCACGTCAAATTTATCCTGACTGTACATTGCTTCTGGCTGGATTTTTATTTGCTTACCCACAAAAACCTCCAGCTCAGCCAGCATATGGCTTTCTTCGCCAATCAGGGCATCAGCCACATTGGGTGCTGCATAAACTACAAATTTATCTGCATCATAGGCACGGTTAACCCGCACAATTTCACGCATAATCTCGAAACAGACGGTCTCCACCGTTTTGATAGACCCCCGCCCCTTACATACTGGACACTCGCCACACAGGATATGTTCCAAACTTTCGCGTGTTCTTTTGCGGGTCACTTCCACCAGACCCAACGACGTAAAGCCATGAATACTGGTTTTGGCGCGATCTTTTTGCAGTGCCTGCTCGAGACTGTGCAGCACGCGACGCTTGTGGTTTTCATCCTGCATATCGATGAAATCGATGATGATGATGCCGCCCAGGTTGCGTAACCTCAGCTGTCTGGCGATCGCCTGGGTAGCCTCGGAATTCGTGTTAAAGATGGTTTCTTCCAGATTACGGTGGCCGACAAACGCGCCGGTATTGATATCGATGGTGGTCATGGCTTCGGTTTGATCAATGATCAGGTAGCCGCCAGACTTTAAATCTACCCGCCGTTCCAGTGCGCGCTGGGCCTCATTTTCCACATCATACAAATCAAAGATGGGTCGATCGCCCTGATAATGCTCAAGCAATGGATTCAGTTCCGGCACATAATCACTGGTGAATTGTCTTAATTCAGACAGGGCCAATTTGGCATCCACCCGGATTCTATCCAGTTTAGTGCCGACAAAGTCACGCAACACGCGGCGAGCGAGGGTCAGATCTTCGTATAAAACGCGGGACTTTTTCTTCTTAATACGTGACTGAATCTTATTCCACAGGCGACGCAAAAACTCCGCATCCTGATGCAGCTCCGCTTCGCCGACACCCTCTGCCGCCGTGCGTAAAATAAAGCCACCCTCGCCAGGATCCAGCTGTTCTACCAGCGCTTTGAGTCGCTCGCGTTCCTGTTCATCCTCAATACGTTGGGATACACCAACATGACTGACGGATGGCATAAACACCAGATAACGGCTGGGAATCGTGATATCTGTGGTCAGTCGCGCCCCTTTGGTGCCGATGGGATCTTTGACCACCTGCACGATCACTTCCTGTCCGTCTCTGACCAGCGTTTTAATATCTTGCTTGGGTAACTGGCTAACCGGCACTTCTTCCTGCACCTCATGGTGCGGGACGATATCTGAGGCATGCAGAAACGCTGCACGGTCCAAACCAATATCCACAAACGCGGCTTGCATACCCGGTAACACCCGGCTGACCTTACCCACATAAATATTGCCAACCAAACCGCGTTTGGTGTGACGTTCAATATGAAGTTCCTGCAAGATACCATTTTCAATCAACGCCACCCGCGACTCGGATGGTGTGACATTGATCAGTAATTCAGCACTCATTTGTCTGCCCCACGGAGTAATATACCGGCACCACGCAGCATGGCTGCAGTTTCGAACAATGGCAGGCCCATCACAGCTGTATAACTGCCGCTGATATGCTCAACAAATTGCCCCCCTAAGCCTTGAATGGCATAGCCACCCGCTTTACCCAAGGGTTCACCGCTTTGCCAATAATGATGCATTTCAGCGTCGCTAATCACCCGAAAACGTACATCAGTCGCGACACAGGCACTGACTATCTTGCCTGCGTTGTATAGCGCAATGCCGCTGTACACCTGGTGCACGCGCCCACTCAATAAGCTCAGCATGCGGCACATATCGGCCTCATCTTCAGGCTTTTCGAAGATGTGCTCATCGACCGCAACGGTCGTGTCTGAGCCCAATACCACGCGGCTGTCGCACAACTGTGGATGCATCAATGCACAAGCCTGGGCTTTTTGCTCGGCCAGACGGGTTACATAGGCCTGAGCGGATTCACCATCCAAACGGGTTTCATCAATATCCGCCGGATACTGCAAAAAATCGATACCCAGCCAGTTGAGGATCTCAGCACGACGCGGAGACTGTGAGGCGAGAATAATTTGCTGCTGCATACTATTTTACCCGATAGTGGCGGCGAATCCGGCGCATCAGAGGGAACACCCAAATCCAGAACACCATATTAAACACAACCGGCCACAGGTAGCTGTAGAGGAAATAAATATCGGTCAACAGATGTTGCGTCCAGAACACAACTAACTGATACAGCGCACTTACCACGCCGACAATAAACGCCTGTTGCCATACCGAATAATTGCGAAAACGCTGATAGTTGGACGCCATAACGAAGACAACCAGACTCATCGCGAGACCGTGTACCCCCATTACCGTTCCTAACAACACGTCGAGAATCACACCACATAAACACGCAATCCCCACGTTCACGCGGGTGGGTAATGCCAACGTCCAGTAACACAATACCAGTAATACCCAATCGGGACGAAAGCTACTGACCGTGCTGGACATTGGCATCATTTCCAGAATGAGCGCGACAAGCAACGTGATAAAGATAACCTGACGGCCGCGCATCATTGCTCTTCATCCTTGTTTTGCGGCCAAACCAGCAGCAAGTACTTCAGTCTGTCGAGCTTTGCCACCGGCTCAGCACTGATACTGGCAAAGGGGCGACTTTCGTCATGACCGATGGCCGCAACCTTAGCAACCGGATAGCCTGGCGGGAAAACATTACCCAGCCCCGAAGTGACCAGTAAATCACCGACGCGAATGTCGGACGAATGGGGGACGTGGTTGAGGGTAAGCGTATTGAGCTGACCACTGCCACTGACAATTAAGCGAATGTTATTACGTACAACCCGTACCGGAATCGCATGAGTAAGATCCGCAATCAACAATACGCGGCTGTTGGTGGTGCCCACATGCAGGATTTGACCGACCACGCCGCTTTCATCCAGCACCGGCTGACCCTCATACACACCGTCGATACTGCCTTTGTTAATCACAATCTGGTGACTATACGGATCGTTATCCACTGCCATCAGCTCAGCGACCATCTTACGCACCGGGATTTGCACCGGTGACTGCAGTAACGCGCGCAATTGATTGTTTTCTTGTTGCAGCATCTCCACCCGCTGCACCGCTTCACTGAGCAGGACATGCTGGCGTCGCAAACGCGCATTTTCTTCCAATAGTTGGTCCTGTCGGGTGATCCGCTCTGCGGTCCAGCTCAACACCTGACCCGGCACATTGGCCATATACTGAATCGGGCTAACCAGTGACGCCAGCAAGGTACGCACACTGCTAAAACTGTCTAGTTTATGGTCAAAAAACATCAGCGCCAGAGACAGCGAAACCGCCAGTAGCAGGCGGTTTTGCAAAGAGGGGCCTCGGGTAAAAATGGTATCCACAGCGTGTCCCGTTACGGCTCAGGATTATTCGTAGCTGAACAAGTCGCCACCGTGCATATCGATCATTTCAAGTGCTTTACCACCTCCGCGCGCCACACAGGTAAGCGGGTCATCGGCGATAACAACCGGGATCCCGGTTTCTTCCATCAGTAAGCGATCCAGATCTTTCAGTAACGCGCCACCACCGGTTAACACCATGCCGCGTTCAGAAATATCGGAAGCCAGCTCTGGTGGTGATTGCTCCAACGCCACCATCACGGCAGAAACGATCCCCGTTAACGGCTCTTGCAATGCTTCAAGGATTTCATTGCTGTTAAGTTTAAAGCTGCGTGGTACACCCTCGGCCAGATTACGGCCACGCACTTCGATTTCTTTCACTTCCTCGCCCGGATAAGCTGCACCAATTTCATGCTTAATGCGCTCTGCAGTCGCTTCACCAATCAGCGAGCCAAAGTTACGGCGGATGTAGTTAATGATGGCTTCATCAAACTTGTCACCACCGATACGTACTGATGATGAATACACCACACCATTTAACGAGATAATCGCCACTTCGGTGGTACCGCCACCGATATCCACCACCATGGAACCGGTCGCTTCGGATACTGGCAGGCCTGAACCAATCGCAGCCGCCATAGGTTCGTCAATCAGGTATACTTCGCGGGCACCCGCCCCCAATGCTGATTCACGGATTGCACGGCGTTCTACCTGAGTAGAGCCACAAGGCACACAGACCAGCACGCGAGGGCTCGGACGCAGGAAATTATTGTCATGCACTTGTTTAATAAAGTGCTGCAGCATTTTTTCAGTAACGTAAAAGTCAGCAATCACACCATCCTTCATCGGACGAATCGCTTTGATATTACCCGGTGTACGTCCCAGCATCTGCTTAGCTGCATGACCGACAGCCGCCACACTCTTAGGTCCACCAGCGCGTTCCTGGCGAATGGCAACTACAGAAGGCTCATTAAGAACAATGCCCTGTCCCTTTACGTAAATCAGTGTATTGGCGGTTCCCAGGTCGATCGACAGATCGTTGGAGAACATTCCGCGTAACTTTTTGAATAGCATGAATGACTCAGTTTTTGGATGGTGGAAATTTTAACTGGTTAACTTTACCAATCGCCCTTGTGTGGGGCAAGCAAGCAAGGCTGACAAATGAAAAAAACCCTGCTTTTGCCCATAGTTACCGAATACCAACTTAATTACCGTTGTTTTCACGCCAGTGGATAATGCGATCGTTGCCACGGAACAAACCGAAGTTAATCGACGCCACCGGTGCATCCAGCGCGTCAATTTGTCCATCACCATTGAGGTCGATAAACAGGTAATCCGGTTGCGACATCTTCACTTCCATCCGCCCGGTGACGCCTACCCCCGGTGCACTGAAGATAATCGCCTGCGCGTTATCCGTTACTTCGCCACCACTGACAATACCATTGCCAGCATAGCCAGGATTGGGGGCAAACTCTGAGTACGTCACTGACAGATTAGAGGCAGAGTAATAGGTGTAACTATCCAGCGTATTGAGCACCCAGTTTCCGTTTGTATCCAGATAGCGGGTTTGCAACAACATGGGTAAGTCTTCGTTTTCCGGGCCGTAAGCGTTTTCCAACACCAACTGACCGTAATACAGCTGGGTTCCACCAATGTTATTGATGCTATATGGCTGGCAGGCTTGTGGATAGCTGATCTGATAACACACGCCATCCTGATCAGTGAGAATGCTGGCAGCAAACAGCAGGTTAATATTGGCATCAAACGGTGCCGTAGCACTGACAGACTTAACGAAGGTTACGGAGCTCCCTTGTAACTGCATCGCGGTATCACCACTGCTACTTAGTTGCCACACCCCTTCATCCACACTGGTCAAGCCACTGTAACCTGAGCTATCACTGAATTGGATATCGGACTCAGCCAAACTACCCGGTGTTGCTAAGCGCATCAGGTTGCCAATGTAATTTTGGGTCTCAACGCCCAGCGCATTGCGGGGAATGAAAGTGAGTAAGGGATCATCACTAAAGCTAAGTGGCTGGCCAATATAGCTAAATGTTCCACTGGCATGGGCTAACTGTGGATCATTGTCCGTGATGGAAAAATAGGCCGGAATATAGCGCCCCAGCAACGTGGTTTCGCGCGCTGCCACCTCTGCACCAAAATAATTGGCATCACTGAATGCAAGCGCGATGTTGCCCACCTCTGAGTAGCCCGCCACCAGATTCTGACTGACACCGGCATTAAAGTCCGCTAAAGCGGTATTGAATGAAACCGGGCTGGTAGCTACGGAGTTTTGGGTGGTAAACCCTGTAGTCACAGCACTTGATTGATTAGTAAACACCAACAAACCATTTTGCCCCGCGCCATCGCCGGGCACTTGCTTCGTGAGTAACATCTGTAAGCTACCCGGTTGGTAGTTGGGGGTGATATTGCCTAACTGGCCAACCGCCTGAATCGTTAACGGATAGTCAACACCGGCTGTTGGCAATGCCGGCTGACTCGCGATCAGGGTTAGTTGTGGGATTGCCACAAATTGATTACTGCTGCCCTGCGCACTTTGGTCGGCACTGCGTACGTTAAGCGCAATAAGTCCGGCGTCATCATAACGCAGCGCATCAGCGGGAATAATCACCTGGCCGGTATTATCGAACGTCCACGGCGTTGCCACATAGGCGGATGGATCACTTAGCACCGTACCATTGAGCAACCCCATGTCGGCATTACAACTGGCGGGATTGGCACAATCGAATGCCAGTTCCAGCGTCTGGCCGGATAAGTCCGCCGCGCAGCCCACTGGCGCGCTGACCACTATATTCTGACCGATATTTTGCTGTGACAACTGATCCGGAATCGCGGTCGGTGTGGCGCTTAACCAGGAAACAGTCAATCCACCATCCGCGAAAGTAAGCTCACATGCTGCGAGCGTTCCATCTACCTTGCATTGTAATGGAGCCTCGGGACTGGCCGACGTCTTACCCAGCGTAACCACGCCTGTTTGAGTAGAGCGAAGATTGATGTCAGCAGATTGGGAAAAGGTAACAGTCGTGGCAGATAAGCTGCCTGCACTGTTATTCAACGCAACGGTAGTACTGCCATCAAACAAAGCATTACAGTCCTGATCCATACAGGCTTTAAGATTAATCGGCTGAGCAGCACAGGTTAATGCGCTGGAAGCAAATGCCAGTTCATAGTGGTCAACATAATCACACGGGGAGGTGTCATCCATATCACTTTGCATCTGCGCCGCGGTCTGGGCGTAATAATAGATTCGCACATCATCAAAGTAACCGTCGGCGGAGTTAGGGGCATAACTGAACGAGTTGAAGTTATCGCCAATCGCCAACACACCTAACTGAGGTAAGGCATTCCCCAGCACGACGCCATTGTCGGTCAAAGCCAAGGCTACGCCATCCTGCACGATTTGGAATGCACCGTTGGTCATATCCCATGTCATGCCAATATGCGACCAGGAGTTCTCAACCAGCGGATTGGCATTGACTGTCGTCAAAACACGGGTGTTGTGATTGGAATCCGAAATGGATAAACGCAACTGGCCTAACTGTGTCAGTTGCAACAAGAACCTGTCATTGGTGTTATAAACCGCAGCGTCCACCAGCGTCTTGTCTCTGCCTGTGGCTAACCAGGCTTCATTACTCTTGTACCAGAAGGTGACCGAGCCTTGAGACCCGATCGCACTGCCCAACACGTTAGTATCTAACAAATATCGATCGCGCGAAGCGGTATTTGCTGGAACATACATGGCCTTACAAGACTTCTGCGGCGACGTGTATTCAGGTGAAATTGAGCCAACCTGGTCACCGTGGCGGTTGTCTGGCCCTGAATCCAATACCGTCAGATTGCCAGCCCAGGCGTCCTGCTCAAACTGGTAGAATGCAGCTATGCCCGAGCATAGTTCATTATCCGCCATATCTGTATTGATGTCGGTCGCCTGTTGCACGTAGCTATATATACGCAGATTATCTATCTGGCCATCGGCGGACTGATGACTGTGGGCACTATCTGCAAGTATGTACTCACTGCGGCTATCACCCACATATAAAGTATTCATATCGCCCAAGCTAGGACCGAAATCCGCCTGAACATAGCGGGTGGTCGCCACTTCGATGCCATTAATAAAGAAATCGATATCCTGAGCATCCACATCCCAGGTAACGGCGATGTGTACCCATTCGCCGGCAGCAAAATTCTGCTGAACCGTCGTCTCCATTAAATCCCAGTCATCCGCATCTTCCATCGCCATTTGCAACCCACCATTGGTGTTGATGGCAAGAAAGAAAAAGCGGTTATAAAGTACATCCGAGGAGTTGTAAGTTGAGGCATCAAATAGCGTGCGTGCCACCCCGCTGGTCCAATTCTGATTCGCTCTGTACCAGAACGATATCGTGCCGTTATCCCCTACCAGGTTCATATCTACCTGCGTATCTATGGCCGCCTTGGACGCAAAGGTATTGTTATTGGTCACCGTCATCGCACGACATGATTTTTGTACATCGGGGAAGGCTGGATACACCAGCGAGGAAACATTATCACCATGCAGGTCGTTGCCTGATGAGTCCAGTACATCATCAGAACCGACCCAACTGGTTTGCTCGAATTCAAAAAATTGCGTCGTGCGCTGACAGGTATTGACCGCCTGCATATCCGTGTTTATCGCACTATTTGACTGGATGTAAGGATAGACACGCACCTCGTCAAAATAACCGTCTGCCGAAGTAAACCCCTGCCCGCTGTAGACTAAACCGATACGCTCATCACCCAAACGAAACGTGGCGGTGCTGTCCATTGCAGTACTTAACGCCGAATTTGTGGTGACACTGCTGGTGCTGCGGGTAACCCCCTGCAATGTAACATCGAAAGTCAGCCCGATCAGATCCCAGCTGATCGCGACATGCACCCATGTGCCTACCGTCACAATATATTGCTCGACGGTTTGTCGGTGCATAACGCGGCCGGATGCGTCTTTGTAATACAATTGCAACCTGCCGTCGCCGTCTACCCACACCAGAAAATAAACAGACGACGTACTGGCATCTACCAACATGGTTTGTTTGCCGTTAGCCCAAACCTCGTTATTGCGATACCAGAATGATAGTGTCCCTTGGCCACCAATATCCCCCGGCCCCACAGCCAAATCAGCGCCACTTAATACCGCAGTATTGTCGTTATAGGGGACTTCTAGTGCCAGACATGACACCTGATTAGTAGGAAATACTGTACGGGTCGTACCGAGTGGATCGGCATTCTGCGCTGGTGCAAGGATGTCCAGAATGGACCCCGCGCCAGACAAAGATTCTTGTTCAAAATCATGCCAAATTTTGTCAATAGCGGGGCTGCTGCAACTTGGTCTTGCAGCGTAATCAGTTTGGATTTCGGTGCTGCTTAACAGCTTGTTATAGACACGAAACTCATCAAACCGCCCGGCGGCAGAACGTTGAGACTGGATATTACCACCATAGGCGGTTGCCCTTGTGTCACCCACATATAAGGTATTCAGGTAAGTATCCAACAGCGATTCATAACCCGTATCCCTGTTCTGGACGGTACTCACGTTGACGCCATTAATATAAATTTTCAGATCTTTATTCGGTAAATCCCACTGCGCGGTGATGTATACCCACTGATCAGTAAAATTATATTGATTACTGACTTCATATAAATAACGCCCTTGATGGTCATCGACATAAAACACCAATTGCCCATAGGTCAACGTCATGAAGAAGCCACGATATTTGTTTCTGCTATTACCACCGGTAATAGTGCTGGCATCAAAAAGCGTGCGCGGACTCGTGCTGTACCACGCATCATCCGCCTTGTACCAAAATGAAATAGTCCCGCGTGTTCCCAACTGACTGGGCGTGCGCTTAGTATCGACTGCCGCCGTGGAAACGCTACTACTGCTATTGTCAGGAATGACAAGCGCGCGACACGCCACACCACTTTCGTCTGTGGCGGTACCAATCCGGCCTAATCCATTGCCGGGATAATTAAACGATGACGAATCAATCACTTCATTGGTGCCGATCGCGTTACTGTGTTCAAACTGATAATAGGTGACCGGCGTGGCCGCCCAGACTGGCATCACCAGAAAAAACACAACAATCAGGCTGAAATAACGCATCATCACCTTTCCACCGCATCAACTGCAATACTGCGACTGGCAACGGTATTACCACTTGTACATTGCCCGTCGCTATTAAACATTAGATGTGTCACTACCCCATCACCAGAGGTATAGACCTGAGAGCGACAACTGGACTGTGCAACACATCCTTGCACACTAACTATCGTGGAAGCAGAAAAGTCCAGATTTAGCGGTGCGTCACAGGCAGCAATATCCAATGTACCATCCGCTCTGAATACCTGCGCCAGATGCGTCTCCAGGCTACTGCGTGCAACGTGTTGGGCTCGCAGACCAAGCACTTCATAGATAACACTTTGTGATGCGGACGACAAAATATTCACGATCGCGAGGCTCAACATCGTCATCACCAGAATGACAAACACGGCCATCACCAGCATATTCCCTGCTTGCGTTTGTTGAGTAGGTAAATCAGGGCGCATTGGCGACGTGAACCTCATTGTTAAATACCAACTCACCATCGTTAATGCCAAATTTTAAATACAGCGTGACATAGGCATTACGCGTCAATGTTGCCTGGGTCACACTGAAAGGTTGTTCCAGCGCTACTGAGAGATCATTGGTCAAAATGTCAGCCATTAACACCCCGGCGCCCATACCTATCGTTTGCTGTGTCGCGTAATAACCGTACTGACTGTAACGATATAATTTACCACCAATTACACAATAGCTAACTGGCTGGTTCACGATATACAAGCGACGCGCCGGTGATGACTGGGCGTACGTGGTATTGCTGGTTAGTGTAAACGTAGCCAGTTCACCTGTAGCTCCTTGGCTAAAACTGTCAATCAGATGGCGTTTATTGGCATTATCCTGATAAACATCCAGTTGTGCATTTTTCACCGATGGATACACCACCAGCGATTGCCCATTGGTGAAACTATACCCATCGGGTGGAATCGCTTTCACCTGGCTGCCACTTCGCCCCGTTTCCGGGATTGCTGAATAATAACTGCTCGCTACCACAGGAATATATTCCAGACACTGAATAGCACCGGTATTGGTTTCCCGCACACTATTGGGCAGCGCTTCACGCAATTCCCGGTTTAATCGCTCAATCACAAAACGGCTGGAGGATAAAATCTCATCGCGATTGGCGATGTCGGTGAAAATCAGCGCCCCGAAACGAATCAAACTGGTCGACGCCAGCCCCACGATGCCAAGAAGCACAATTACCACAATCAGCTCAATCAGGGTAAAGCCGCGACCACGCATCAGTAGTTACTCCGGTAACTGGCAAATTCGATGTTATCGCCACCGGGGGTTTGCACATTCACCACAATCAATTTTTTATCACCGATAACAGCGTCCGCCACGCCATCCAGATCCGCGTCATAAACCACGGCAACCTGAATAACATAGCCCTGATACAGGGCCGACAAAGAATTATCCCGTGAGTCAGCCAATTCACTCAGGCCATGATAATCATCCACATCATCGAAACGATCGCGCGACTCTCCCGCATCGGGTCCTAGCTCAGCGGGCGCAGAGCATGACGGGCCGGCGCCCTGACTACAGCGGGTTTTACCGCCAATACGGTCGGAGTGCTCGTCAAACGCCTTAGCGGTAATTTCGTTCAGCATAGATTTGGCCAGTTCAGTGGCACGGATCTGATAAATGGGTTCGAGACTACGCGGTGCCTGCGGGGCGAGAAAACTTACAATGATCACCATAGCGATAGCAAACACTACCATGCCGATAATCAGTTCAATCAGTGAGATCCCGCCTTGCTTATCCACCACACACTCCCGTATGCACAAATCCCTCGGATTCGATACAAACCTGCTGGGTAGACTCACCGGTTAAATTAACCGTACAAAAAGCGCTGCAAATTCGCGCATTGCCATCGGCCTGCACCGGCTGACCTAATTGATTGAAACGCACGGCGGTAATGCTGCCACTGCCATTGTCGATGACACTCAGGCTAATCCCTTCGGCCTGCAATTCGCCGGCTTCAGTACGCAAATAAGCGGGCTGAGTAAAGTCTACAGAAGTACTGCAGGTATTAGGATTGGCCGGCCCGAACTGACCATTTGTATTGTCAAACACAAACAAATAGCAGGGGTTATTCAGGGTATTTTGCATCGCCTGCTGCTGAACGGCACGCAATGCCGACAGCATGCGTTTTTGCAGCGCGACTTCGCTAAAGCCATCTTTATCCTGAAAGCGTGCGGCAGCGCCGATGGCTAAGATCCCCACAATCAGCATCACCACCACGAGCTCTAGCAGGGTAAACCCTGCGCTTCGTAATGAATGATGAGGTGCATTTTGCATAGGTCTGAATCAAAAAAGCCCGTATGAAACGGGCTCTTTTTCATGCTTTGGCCTTAGCAGCCGCCAGTCACAACTGTAAAGGTCGGTGACGAATTGCTATTTGCTGCAGCAGCGTAGAGCACATGGCAGCTAGCGCCATCTGCAGCAGTGATTGTAAAGTCTGGTGTTGTGTTCAACGGTGCAAAACCAATCTGACTGGTTGTCACATTGCTATCATCGCCGTTGTTAATCACTTGCCAGTCCGCCACATCTAAAACCGGAGCAAGTGCTGAAGCAGCCTGATTACCTGACAAATACCCATAGGTAGTTGAAACCGAGGCACCATTGATAGTAACGCTACCTGGCGCTTCGTTTTGCTGGTTAGCCAGCGCAGCTTTGGCATAAACCATCTGACCCGCACTTTGAATCGCACCTTTTAAGGCCTGCACAGTAGACGCGCGCGCATCTGATTGGACATCAATAAAACGCGGTGCCGCAGTAACCGCAAGAATGCCTAAAATCACGATTACCACAATTAATTCAATTAAGGTAAAACCTTTTTGTTGTTGCATTTTCCCACCTCTTGGATTTTTAAATTTGTTGATCAGTCTATCTTGTTGATTTTAATTAATTATTGCTAAAGAAAAATACCTGACCAATTCTTGGGTCATAGTAAAAACCATTTCCTGCACTATTGTCTACTGGCTCTTGGGTATTATTTTTCACGGTGCGGGTTAAATAGTAATAACAAAGATCATTACCGCCGGACGCGGCGCCCTGATTAACCCGGGTAAAATATCGATAATCATTAAACGGTTTGTCTGCCCAACTAGCAGAAATAGTCGGTGCACTTTGCATAATCAGACTGAAAATCGCCTGACAATCTGCAGCATCCATCGCGGTATCTTCAGTACTGCCCTGAGCAATCCCGGTGGGATAGCCGGTGTTTTGGTCGACTCCGACCTGTACCCCATCAATTTCGATCATTGTAATCCCGGCGGCAACATTCTGTGCCGGGCGGCCATCCACTTCCCATTGCGCACGCACCAAGCCAACGCCGGTAGCGAATCCACCCATAACGCCTTCTACCGTGGCATCCTCAGCCTGTTCGGTAACATTCAACATGCGCGGCAACGCAACTGCGGCCAAAATGCCTAATAGCGCGACCACAATAACCATCTCGATCAGCGTAAATCCCTGTTGATTGTGCGACTTCATAATTTCCCCTCTGAGGATCTATCAGTTTTATAATTTGTCAGTCTTTAACCGACCCGTAAATGGAAAATATTCGAAATACGGGCCAGTGGATAATCGATAACGACATGCAGACAGTCGTTTATCATTGTCAGATTGCAATCCATCTACATAGGTGGCTTTAACTCTGAATGAGTCGACCTGCGCCGGCTCACCAACCAGGCCTCGCCATAACTTTTCACAGCCTTCATTGCTCTCGTCCGCGGATGGCCAGCCTAAATGATTCATCGCCACCGGAAATCGGTCAGTAACACGCATGTCTTTATCATACTGCACCAATAATACACGAGGTGGTTTACCTTCTACCTGCCACAGCGCATTTGCCTGCTGGACATTATTGGCATAGGTAGAAGCATATAAGCGCAGTGTTTGGCGCTGATAATCCGGCTCATTATCATAAAAATACCAAATGCCGCTGGCCATCAGACCAAAAACCAGCACTACCACCAACAGATTCATCAGTTGGTTGCGTAATTTAAATTCAGAGGCTTCGCTACTTCTCATCCATTACCCTTTAATGGCTGTAGCCATATCCCACATTGGGGTAAATATCCCCAACGCCAGCACTAACACCATACCGGCCACGACCACGAGTAAAATCGGTTCAATCTTGGCTGTCACATTTTTCACATCATAATCTACTTCGCGCTCATAAAACTGCGCGACTTCGGTAAGCAGGGTATCTACCTGACCAGTTTCTTCCCCTACCGCAACCATTTGCAGGATTAACGGAGTAAACAGACCGCTATTATTGGATGCGCGCAGCAAACTATCGCCTTTTTCTATGTTACGACGCATGGCTACCAATTGCTGTGCAATGTATTTGTTACCGACGGCCTCGGCGACCAGATTAAGTGCGATGGTCATGGGTACGCCGGCATTGAGCATCATGCCAAAACTGCGGGCGAAACGGGCCAGCGTAGCGCGCTCAATGATGGTGCCCATAATCGGGAATTTTAGTTTGCGTTTGTCCCAGATGACCCGCCCAGACTCACTATTAATCCGTCGTAAAAACAAATAAATCGCTAAACCTATGCCCAAAATCAGTACATACCAATAATTGACGAAAAAATTAGAGGTACCTATCAGGATCCTTGTCATCAGCGGCAATTCCGCACCGAACTTAGCAAACATATTACTAAACTGCGGCACGACGAAAATATTCAGAATAAACATAGCAACCACGATAAAGCCGATTACTATCACGGGGTAACGGGTCGCCGCTTTGATTTGTCGGCGCGTTTCCTGCTCGCGCTCCAGATATTCCGACAGTTGTAAAAACACTGCATCCAAACGGCCGGTGTTCTCGCCCACGTGTACGATACTGACAAACAATGAGCTAAACACATCACTATGCTGGTTCATGGCGGTGGACAAGGTTCGGCCACGCTCCAGTTGATCGGATAAATCCAGCAGTACTTCACGTAACTTTCGGCTGTGAGTGGAATCGGCCAAGCCGCTGATGGCGCGCAAAATAGGAATGCCAGAGCGGATAAGCGAATACATCTGGCGCGAAAACATAGCCAGCTCATCAAGTGAAACCCGACGTAACCCCAATAACAATGACGGATTTAAACCTACAGACTGAACCGCTAATGACTCATCGATACGAATTGGAATTAGCGAACGCCGGCGCAACTGTTCGGCGGCACTTTGCTTATCCGTGGCATCCAGCTGCCCGGTGGTCAATTCACCACTTTGGCTGCGCGCACTGTAAGTAAAGACCGCCATAGTTTATTCCAGCCCCCAGTTCGGCCCACTTTGAGACGCTTGTCCCTCAGGATTAGACGATGTTTCTGGTGCCGGGGCATGCAAAGCCGCCTCCGCGGGTGCCTGAATCGCTGGCGCCGATTTCACCGATTGCACATCGGCAACCGTTTCTACGAGTCGCAAAACCTCGCCTACACTGGTGATGCCCTGGGCGGCATATTCCAACGCCATATGCGCTAATGGCCGGTAGTTAGGGGCTTTTTCGGCCTCGTTGGTAAAGCGGTTGTTGTCACTGTTTTTCAAAGCCTCCATCATCGACTCTGTCATCTCCAGTAACTCAAATACCCCAACACGACCACGGTAACCAGTCAGGTTACAGGCATCACAGCCCTGGCCCTGTTTAAACTGCATTTGCGCCGCCATAGGATCAATATTACTCAGCCAGAAGCGCTCTTCCGGTAACGGCTGATAATCCGTCGCACACTGCTCACAGTTACGCCGAATCAGACGCTGAGCGATAATTGCCCGCAATGAGCTGGCCACCAGATAACCCGGTGCGCCCATATCCAATAAACGTACCGCACTGCTGATAGCATCGTTGGTGTGCAAGGTGGATAAAACCAGATGACCGGTGAGTGCACCACGCATGCCGATTTCGACCGTTTCTGTATCCCGCATCTCACCCACCATGATCACATCCGGATCCTGACGCAGCGCGGTGCGCAATACATTAGAGAAGCGCAGACCAATTTTGTCGTTAATCTGCACCTGATTGATACGTGGCAGACGGTACTCAACCGGATCTTCCACGGTAATAATCTTCACATTAGCCTTGTTCATTTCGGCTAAGGACGCATACAAGGTGGTCGATTTACCTGAGCCAGTCGGCCCGGTCACCAGGATCATGCCGTGCGGGCGCTGCAACAGAATCCGGTAACGATCCACCATATGCTGTGGCATACCGGTTTGCTCGAGAGTTAATAATCCGGCGGACTGATCCAACAGACGCATAACAACCGACTCGCCACCCTGAATCGGCATGGTCGACAAACGCACGTCGACAGTATGCCCTTTGACAGTGACTTGAGTGCGACCATCCTGCGGCAAACGTTTTTCTGAAATATCCAACCCGGACATTAACTTTAAGCGCAATACCAACGCGGAGGCGATATTGGCCTGACGGATCACATTTTCCTGCAATACGCCGTCCACACGCTGACGAATGCGCAACACGTCTTTTTCTGGCTCGATATGGATATCCGATGCTTTCATCTGCACCGCATCTTCAAAAATCGATTGCAATAAACGGGCAACGGCGGTGTCTTCTTCCCCCGTCGCGGCCTGCATAAAGTCGAAGTTCTGTGAGTCCTGATACTCTGAAGCCAGTTCCTGCGCGAATGACTCAATTTCATCAGTACGGCGATACTGATTATCAAAGGCCTGCAACAGTTGTGCTTCACGCACTACTGCCAACTTGATAGGTTTTGGCAACACGTTGGACAAGGCATCAAATGCCACCAAGTCCGCCGGGTCACTCATCCCTACCAGGATATGCTTTTCTTCTTCCCGAATAGCCAGCGCGCGGAATCGACGTGCCTGTACTTCAGGGATCTTTTTCACCACATCGGGATCGAGACGAATTTGGGTTAAATCAATCAATGGCACATTTAGTTGCTGGGCCAAAAAGGTCAGTAACTTCTGCTCACTGACGATGCCCATTTCAACCAAAGACTGACCTAATTTACGTCCGTTAGTTTTTTGACGATTCAACGCATCCTGAAGCTGTGCTTCGGTAATGACGTTTTCGTGGACGAGCAAGTCACCCAGACGCATTTTTAATTTGGGTTGCATTAACTACTGCCCTCCCAATACGGCAAGTCGTTCACGGATAAAGTCCTGTACCGATGGCGCTAATTGATTCAGGGCTAAAGCCTGTCGATAGGCGCTTACTGCGGTGAGTGGCTGTTGCAGACGTTCTGCACTAATTGCCAGCCCCATCCAACCTTTCGCGTTATCCGGCACTAGCTGAACGACTTGTCGATAACTATCTAACGCCAGATTAAATTGGTTTAACTGTTGTGCCAGACCAGCCAGCAATAATAACCGTTCTTGTTCATAGGCCACATCGCCAACAACCGGCTGCAATACGTCTAACGCTTGTTGTGGTTGCTGTGCAGCGAGATACAAACGGCTTAACATCAACGCCAGCGGCGTCGCTGTGGGTGATTGTATCAGGCCTTCTCGCAGCAAGGCTTCCGCCATATCAATGCGTCCTGCGTCAGCATACAACCCGGCAAGATGCATGCGCGCTTTATTGTGGGTAGGTTCAATGGCAACCAGGCGACTCAGTAACTGAATCGCTTTATCTCGCTGATTAGCCGCCATAGCCAGCCGGATTTCGCTTTCTAAACGCTCTGTCTCTGACTGTCTTGTCTGTGTTACCGCGCTGACTGCCACTTTGGCTTTCGGTTCCGGTGTGGGCTCGACGCGCGCTTCTCTCACCGGTGCCAGAATAGAAGCATGCACAGGTGGGTCTTGCTGCGCCATTGGCTCTGACGTTTCACTATCGATTGACGCCTCGGTATCAACTGAAGATGCCACCGTTTCAGTAACATTTTGGACGGGCTCTCCTGTCATCTGCACATCTGGCGTACCCTGAGCTTGCGGCTCGGAAACCGCCGGTTTGCTGACCTGCATCGGTTTGCTGACCTGCATCGGTTTGGCCACAACCGGTTGAGTAGCAGGCAGCTTCTCATCTGCAGGCAAATCTGCCTGAATTGGCACGTCCGATGGCGGCATCCAAAACAGAAAAACAGCCGCACTGGCGCCAACCAACAACAGCATCGCAATCCATATACGATATGATTTTTTCGCCGGTGGAACATACACCGCATTGCTGGTCGGGTCGGCCTGACGGTTTTCTAAATCCTGCAACATTTTATTGACGACGCTCACCAGCCACCCCGCATGTGCCAAATAGTCCAGGCACCGGCAATCAACAACGCACCTAAGCCAAATGCAGCCAGTAAACGCCAATAGCTGTTTGCCTGATGTGCTGCTTCCGTGTCTTTAATCGCCAAACGCACGTGAGAACGGGTAACTTTATTTTTGCCTTCGCCGTAGGCCAGCATCAGTGCTTTATGGCACAACACATTCACAATACGCGGGATACCCTGACTGGCTTTAAATAACAACTTACAGGCCCCGCGGTCAAAGGGCGCATCTCCACGAAAGCCTGCCACTTCTATGCGGTGCTTTACATAGTGAAAGGTCTGATCTTCATCCATGTGAGTTAACTGGAACGAAAAACTAATACGCTGTTTTAATTGGCGAATACTGCGCTGCGCCAACTTCTCATCCAGTTCTGGCTGACCGAACAAAACAACCTGCAATAATTTCCGCGATTCGGTTTCCAGGTTGGTAAATAACCGCAATGCCTCAAGACTTTCCAGCGGTAACGCCTGAGCCTCATCCACAATCAGCACCACGGCCTTATTTTGCTGGTTGAGCTCAATAATACGCTGCTGAATATGTTGGGTAACCAACTGATCATCAGCCAGCGCCGCGCTATCAATACCCAGCTCATGGGCCACCGCACGACGCAGTTCACTGGCGGACAGATAGGGATTAGGAATATAGGCCGCAACAAAATGCGCAGGCAACTCATTGAGCAACTTGCGACAAAGCAGGGTTTTACCTGTGCCCACTTCACCGGTCACTTTGATAAACCCCTCGCCGGTTTGCAGCGCGGTCAGCAATACCTGTAAAGCCTGCTGATGACTCGGCAGGCCGTAAAAGTAACTGGTATTTGGCGTGAGCGTAAACGGCAACTCACGCATGCCGAAGTGGTAAAGATACATGGATTAACCGCCGCGGCTCCAGTCTTTGATATTGCGCTGGGTTTGCAGCAATTGTTGCTGCCAGGTGTCCTGCCCAACCACGGTAGGTTTAATCAGTATCACCAGCTCCTTTTTCAATTCCTGTTGTTTTTTGTTTTTGAACAGGTGCCCCAAAATTGGGATATCACCCAGTAACGGCGTCTGGGACTCACTGTCGCGAATAATAGTCTGCATCAGGCCACCGATGACCACGATTTCACCTGAGTTGGCACGAATCACGGTGTCAGATTCACGAATGTTACTCTGCGCCAGTGGCAGCACAATTTGCTCGTCATTCAGCTTGAGCACTTTTTCCTGTTCGCGGGTATCAATTACCGACGGATGCACATGCAACATCACCTGACCCGATTCATTGATCTGTGGGGTGACATCCAACGCAATACCCGAGAAAAATGGCGTTAACTGAATATCGGGTGCCGATGACGTGGCCGTCGCAGTAGAGGTCACCTGAGAGGAAATATCCGTTACAAAATATTCATCATCGCCCACCTTAAATACCGCTTTTTGGTTATTTGTGGCGGTTACCCGCGGGCTAGACAGTACCTGCACATTACCTTGTGTATCCAGCAGCTGCAGCACACCGGAAAAGTCCTGGTTCACAATGCTCAGACTGGTAATACCGCCCAATGCCGCACTGATGGTATTACCCGCTACCTGTCCACCGGTTGATAAGGTGAAATTGGTGCTGCTGATATTACCCATGATTTGTTGCCAGTTAATGCCCTGCTGGAATTCATCATCCAATACCACTTCAATAATCCGCGCTTCCAGCACAACCTGACGCTGCACATGCTGTTCAGTGGTACTCAGATATTCACGAATGGCACGTAATTCTTCTGGCATCGCACGTACAGTCACTAACCCCGCCTGAGGAGAAACGACCACGCTGCGCCCTTCACCCTGGCCAATTAAAGCCCCAAGGGTTTCTTTCAAATCTGCCCAGAAGTCAGTGTTGGTGCGGGTAGTGATATTCGTGCCATTGACGGATTGATTGCCGCCCATCATGGCTGAATTCTGGTTGCTGCCGGTACCGCCCAGTGCACTTTGGGTGGCAAAATTCTGACCATTACTGGAGCGCGAGCCCTGACTGCCATTTTGTGCCTGCGACACACCGCCCGAACTGATAGTCGAACGGGTGGAGCCGTCTCGCTGCATCAACAGATAGTTAACGGTAAAGGTTTCGGTGCGCATGCCCGCAGGATAAATCCGGTAAACGGTGCCGCTGCGCTGAATGTCGTAACCATAAATATCCGTCACCAGCGAAAATAATTCCGTCAGCGATACCTGCTTTAAATCCAGCGTGATCTTGCCACTGACATTGGGATGAATGGCAACACTGTATGGCGTATCCGCGACTAAACCGGCAAAAAATGCTGAGGCCTCAACGTTCTCAGCGCTAATGTCGTAACGTGGTTCACCATACAGGTCGCTATCACTACCATTATTCGCTGGCATCAAGGCTTGCAGAACGTCAGCAGGCAAGGCTGGTAACGCCGCCGCGGGTTGCTGTGGTTGATTTGCGATGGCGTCGGTAATCGCCTCATCCGCCTGACGCATACCTTTTTCTGTGTAGGTTGACTGGCAGCTGGTCAACATCGCCATAAACAATCCTGCCGAAAGCGCTCTAGAAATCATTGGATGCTTCTTTTTTGATAGTTTTTCCGAATAACGCAAAGCGTCTTTGCTCCTGTTCATTACCCATCAGCACGCTGGACTCATCAATTTTTAGCAAGGTAAACCCACTAAATTTCTGTCCAACCTGCATCAACCGGCCGTTAATAATGGCCGATTTACGCTGTCCATTATCCATAATGGCTGTGAGCTTAAGATTATTAAAGGCATCTGCCTGCTCGCTGCTATTTGCCGCACTGCGTGCCGCGCCTTTCGGCTGAGTCGGATCTGGCAGCGTCTGTTTTGCACTGACCATGCTACTGACCATCAGACACAGTGTTGATAGATAGATTGTTGCTTTCATCACAACCCCATAAACGATGCGTTGGTGCTGATGGTGTATAACTCGAGGCTGACCTGCCCTTGAGGATAATCATCAGCCTGATAATCAAATCTATGCCAGTAAATATGCCAGTCCAGATTGCGCACCTGTTGCAGATAGGTCTGTACGTCAAAATAGCGACCACGTAAGACTAATCTTACGCCATGTTGATATAGTGCCATGCCGGTTGCTTGTGACTGATTCTGCGTAGCCGGGGTTTGCGCCGTACCAGACGGCTGAGGCTGTTCATTAATATCAATTTTAATCGGCGCCAGTGAAGTCAGACTGACTAACTCTACTTTGTCGGTTGCCGCTAATAACTGGCGCAACATCGCTGGCATTTGCCGCGCATCCACTAATGCAGTGGTATGGGCCGCCAATTCCTGACGCACACCATTAATTTGCTCGTTCAAACCTTGCAACCGCTGGCGTACCGGCAGATTAGGATCATCATTGAGACGATGCTTGATCTCCTGCACTTGCGTTTGCATATCATTTATCTGGCGTTGAGTGGCTTGATTTTGCTTAGTCAGCTTATCCGCAGCCTGTAAATCCGGATCAATAAACAGGAAAAAACCGACCAACAGAGGGACCAACACCGCCACCAGCAATAGCAGCTGTTTTTCTCTTGGTTGCAATGCTCGAAAACGTTGTTCGTATTTAGCAAGCAGACTCATTACTGTCCTCCGGCTTTTGGCAATGCGCCGAGCACAAAGTCGACTTGCTGTTGGTCATTTTCACTGATTTGCGCGCTCTCAAACTCCACACCATGGAAAAAAGCCACGTCACTTAACTGCGCGATCCATTCTGGTACCGACTCCGCGGCACTTGCCGAGCCCTGCAAATAGACTTGTTCTCCATTTACCAGAATGCGGCTCAGCCAAACGTCCTGGTGATGCGCCTTGGCCAAATCCAGCATCAGGCTGGGATAGTCATGGCTGGCCAGACGACTACGATCATTCAGACGGGCTAAGAGCAATTTATTGTCTTGCAGCGTTTTTTCTGCGCTGGCAACTTCCATCAATAATGCTTGCTCGGGACGGCGGCTGGTCAACGCTTCTGACAAAGACTTAATCTGGCTTTCCAGCGAGGTCCTTTGAGCGCTTAGCTGTTGCCCTTGTGATTTTACCGTCTCATGATGGCTGGCAGCCCACCAGCTGATCCCCAACATCAACGCCACGCTGACGATGGCCATCGTCAGGACGAAAGACAGGGTGATGATTTCGATGCGTGGCTTTAAGTCGTCGGTATAAAAATTGATGGATGACTTCATGCGGCCACCTTCTTTGCGCTTTTCACGGATGCGCCAAGCTGCGACGCAACCACGCTGGTAATGTAGGCGTGTCGCATCACCAGCGCATCATCTTTGGCGATATCTGGCACATAGTTCACCACATCGATAAACAGCAGATTTTTTAAGTTTTCAGCGATTTCAGGCTGAAAATCTGAGTCGAGCATCAACACGACCTTGCGCAATCCGGCCTGATGTAATTGAGATTCGAAATAATCCATCGAGCGTTGTACCTCAGTGGCCAACGCCTCCAGCATACCGTTGTTAAGTTCGTCTATGGTCAGACTCGAGAGCAACTCATAACCCTTAATGCGACGGGTAAAATAGATTTTGCCCTGCTTGTAGATGCTAAGACACACTTCACTGCCTGCGTGTTGCACCAAAGATACGACCGCTTCGTTATCCTTACCGGATGCATCCAACAACACGGTTTCCTCGATGGTGATCTGATCCGGCATTAATTCAGCGTGATGCAACACCCGGGCTAGGGTGAGAATATCTTTACGACTGGCGACGACCACAGACACTTTATTTGCGCCGGCGGGTTGTGCAGGCAACTCAAAATAATCGATTTTGAGTTCTTCCTGAGTAGAGAGAATATCTTTTACCGTCCATTGCAATGCGGCAGCCAGTTCGCTGTCCTCTACGGCTGGACGTTCGACCTGCATGATTTGATATTTCGAGGCCGGCAAGACCAGATTGCACTGACAAAATTGCAGGTTATTACTTTGCACCCACGGGTGTAGCTGCTGCGGCCAGTCTGCAACATCAATAAAATGTTGTTTGACCCAGCGCCATTGCCCGGCAGATTTTTCGGATACGCTGATATGCACGCCCTGATCGGTTAACGCCAGGCCAAGCCGTTGTTTCCCCGAAGAACGATTAAAAAAACGTTTTAGTAGTGTGCCCCAGCCTACCTGCATCATGATCCACTGGTTAATCCTTTATAATCAGACCATTATTCCCGTAATGACCGATAAATAAAAGAGATAAGCGTAAGTTTTTGGTTATTGCTTAACCAATCTGCCATGCACGTAATTGTAACAGCCTTTTTCTGCCCGACTTTGTATACAGAACATACTGATTACTAACAAAAAAGCCCCGAAAATTCGGGGCCTTTTTTTAGCAAATATCCAACTTTACAGTGCCAGAGAATACTGCACGCTTAACACATGCGCTTCGGCGTGCTGAATTGCATTCAACTCACTAGAAATAAATGCATTTAATTGCTGCTGTTCATGAACTTTTGCTTCACGGCCTTGCAGGTAGCCATAAGCAAAATCAATGCTGGCGTCATTGCTCAGCTTGTAACTGGCGCCCAGAGTGAACCACTGACGATCCGTGTCTGGAATGCTGATGGTACGATTTTCAATCGACACTGCACCATCATCGTAGGCATAACCGGCGCGCAGAGTAAGCTCAGAAGAATACTGATAGGTAACACCCAATGCACCGCGCAGTGTGCTCTCGAAGTTTTCTTCTTTCACCGGTACAACCAGACCAGAATCTAATTCGGCTTCCAGTTGTTTGAATGCACTCCACTGGGTATGAGTCAGGCTAAACTGCACTGAAAGTTTGTCGTTGATCGCTTGACCCACGGCAAACTCCGCAATGGCAGGTAATGGTAGTGTCAACTGACCACCCTGATTAAGTGCTGCCACCAGGTCAGACTCGATATCGCCCGCCAAATTAAGATCTGTTTTACCACGGTAGCTCAACGCGATATGTGTGCCCGCAGCTGGTGTATAAAACACCCCGGCATTCCAGCCATACGCCCAGTCGTCGCCGGCCAACGCCAGCATCTTGCCATTTGCTGGCAATGCACCACCTGTTGCAGCGCTCAGATAGGCTGGCACGCTGGTTTTGATTTCTGCTTCGCCGTAAACCGCGTTCAAACCAAAGCCCACGCTCAATTCCGGTGAAATTTTATAAGCAATGGCTGGGTTGAATGTCACGGTTTTTACTGAGGCATAGTCGGCAAAGTTCAATGCGTTGAACTGCTCACTGTAGTCAGTTGAAAGGCCGTAATTAGCAAAGATACCCAAACCCCAGCTCAGTTGCTCATTTACAGGGGCGGTGTAGAACAGTGCAGGTACAAATGCGCCGTCCGCCACATTGTGCTCCGTCGCTGGCAAGGTCACAGGCGTTGCACCGATAGTGGTGGTCACTTCGCCGATGATATCCAGTTCAGGATCGATATAACTCAGGGTGGCACTGATTTGACGCTGATTAAATTGTGTCATCGCGGCTGGGTTGGTTGCCAGCACGGACGCATTTTCAGGTGTTGCCGCCTGCCCTGCAAATGCACGACCTAAACCATTGGCACTATGTTCGTTAATTTGAAATCCAGCAGCGAAAACCTGTGAGCTGCAAGTAACGGCTGTCAGAACAGCCAAAGAAAGTTTGTTGATACGCATGAGAAAACTACAACCTGTCATGAACTGCTAGGCCAGCAAAATTTAGCCAACTTGCTGACCTTGTAAAAATAAGGCTGCGCAGTCTACGCCGCGTGACACAAGGCTTCAAACAAAAGTTCGCAACCTTAACAAAGCAACTACAACTTTTACGAAATGTTAATTTTTAAGGTTATTAAAGCAGCAAAACGAGTGCCCGCCAGACCAGAATAGCCGGCGGGCTGAGGTGTAAAAAACAATGTTTTACAAACGATAATCGTCGAAACCGTTGCGACGCCATTTGCTTAAGCTAAATCCAAACACAATAAACACACTACACGCACCGAGAATGTCCAGAAACATATCTTTCTGTGCATCCCACACGTCGCCCTGAGAACCTAAAAACGCCGCGCCTGACTCACCGCCTTCCGCAATGGCGTAATACATCTCGATCACTTCGTAGATAGCTCCCCAGAAACCTAACGCGACAATACCCAGAAAAATTGCCGTCGGAACATTTGCCACCCATTTCTTACGCAGAAATAACTCGGCTAACGGATAGGCCAGAATGCCAACCAAATAATGCCCGACGCGATCGAAATTGTTGCGTCCTTCCGGAAACAAAAAATCCATATTTAAATAGGGCAGTAAGCCATTTACGGTATCAAATGGCGCACGTTCAAAGGTGTAATGCCCACCAAAGGTATGGAACATAAAGAAAAACGTCATCAGAAAATACGCAAGATTCGAGAAGCGAAAGCGATGATACGTCAGGACTAGCAGCGCAACAGGGATCATCACCGGGATATTCTCTGCCCACCATACAGCTCTGTCATAGGGGTCGATAGCCAGCCAAATAAACTCTGCCAGGTAACACAGCAGCATCAGTAACGGGAAACTACTTGAGGAATTTTTCATATTGTTGTTATTGGTGTTTTTTTCCACTGTAACCGGCTTTTGTTGCTACGACTACCAACAATTCCAATCCTGCATCAAATGTGACTCGTCACTAACGTGTTGCGTCTGTTAATCAACATAAATGTGCATTGTGTTGACTGATACGGCAATTAACCGCTCAGAACTCGCCAAGACAAAATAACAAAATATTTACATTGCGTTAGACAACACACTGTGCGAGGTTATAAAAAGCAAATGTAAGCGCTTACATTATTTGGCAGTGGCATCTCTGGCACGTAGTAATGTCAATGATTAGCGAATTGAACGCCCTGTGTCATCACCACATTACTTATATTCAAGGATGCTTATGCGTTACCCGCTCTTGGTTTGTTGTGCCTCTGTTTTATTATCAGCCTGTGGAGGCGGTGACTCAGCTCCCGTTACCCCATCTCCTACACCTGCGCCTGATAATACTGCGCCTGTCATCACGCTAACCGGTGCTGCCACGCTTAATCACGAACAAGGCACGGTGTTTAGCGACCCTGGTGCTTCCGCTAGCGACAATGTCGATGGCAGCGTGGCCGTCAGTGTGTCTGGTAGTGTCGGCAGCGCTGCAGGTACCTATACCCTGACATACAGTGCCAGCGATAGCGCCGGAAATACTGCCACGCAGCAGCGCACCGTCATCGTTGCCGACACTATCGCGCCGACGGTGACGTTGCTCGGCCAGCCTGTCGTGATGGTTGAATTGGGTAGTGAATACATCGAAGCGGGCGCAACCGCACAAGATACCGTTGATGGTGCAGTCAATGTGATCATTTCCGGCAGCGTGGATACCCAAACCGTCGCCAGTTACACATTGCAGTACGAGGCAACCGATACCGCCGGCAATAGCACTAACATCAGCCGAGTCGTACACGTCAGAGAGGCCACTGCGACCACCAATCTGATGGTGTTAAGTCAAGGGGCGGCTGTTGCTCCCTGGGATGCTGGGTTAAACGCATTTGATGAGGCAATTGGCTACGCTGAGTGCAATAACGACGGTGGTGCCGCGTGTCCGGGTATCAGTTGGCAAACCGTGAATGACAGTGAACGTGGCGAAGTGCTCGAAATCCAGCACGCCAGCAGCGGCTCGCTAGCAGGATTCTTTGTAAAGTCCTCCACGCCGGTAGATACAACCAGCTTCCGTGATGGAGCGTTGTTGTTTGACCTTAAAACCATTGCTGGCGATGGGTTGTACACCATGAAACTCGATTGTAGCTATCCTTGCACATCGGGAGATCAGCAGATCACTTTCGCCGTGGATGCTAACTGGACACAGATCACGGTACCGTTAGCCACCCTTGAACAGGCGGGTCTGAATCTGACAAAAGTAAATACTGGCATCGTTATCTGGGCAACCACCCACAACGGCAACCAGTTCAGGCTCGACAACGTGCGCTTTGAGTCGACCTATAGCGGTGAATCTTCTATTGCCGTGACGACGCCCCCCGCCAACAATGTTGACTACACCCTTACCCAACTGGGAGCGGCAAGTTACTCCGATACGATTAATCCTGCCAGCTATCGCTGTGTATACGATTACGGTAACTGGATTTACAGTGCCGGGGTTGTCGCTCCCGGCGTTGCCGATTGTGATACCTCAACGGGTAAGCCCATAGGTGAGCCAACCCCACTTTTACCCCATGTTGTAGGACAAGCGGCTCAACAACCCGTGGCAGCCCACCGTTGGTGGGGCTCCGTATCATTTATCGGGGAAATGACCATTGGCGATCCTAACCGCGCCGGTTACATTACTCCCGATCCCATCACCGCCCGGATCAGCAATACCGGTTTTAGGATGATGGGTATACCCAGCGGGCTCAATGTATATGGCATCGACTTTGGCTACCGTATTCCCGACCCATTCGCGGAGGTTTTTGACGGTATTGCAATCGCGAACAGTGGCTACAATGCACTACAAGCCTATGCCACAGCGCACAGTGACGGCAGCGTCACCGTCGAATGGCAACAACAAAACGAAGCCATCATGCATGCGACCTTTGTGCATGGCTCACCCTACGTGTTTGTGGACGTATTCAAAGGAGATTTACAACTCAAAACACTGCGTGAAAACGGCGGTGAAAAAGGCGTATTTTTCACCGGTGATAGCAGTCTGGGCATTTGGACCAGCGTTGCCGGCAATACCAATTACTACCTGATTACAGGCGACGGACCAACCAGCTTCAGTAACCCGGATGGCAACGTCATCGGTGTTAGCAATGCCACCAAGTCTTACACCATTGCGCTGCTGCCAACCCAGAGTAATCCGGCGCAGGCAATGATTGAGTTGTTCGAGCAGTATGCGCGCAACAAAGTCGCCAGTGTCAGGGTGGACTACAGCGTAGACAACACAACCCAGGCGGTCGACATTACCCAGCGCTATCTGGACGCAGACGGTTCACCGGTGACCACCTTAGCTGGTTTGCAACCGCTGCACTGGAAACATATCACGTCCACGTTAAACGCTTCTGCCTATCAAACCCGCAGCGCGCGCGGCATCACCAAATTCGCCGCACTAAGCAGCTTTACTTATCAGCTACCTAATGTGGGTATTTTACCGGCATTACCGACCTTTACCGACGACATGGATGTGCCGGCCCTGACGGCACTGGTCGACGAATTTATCGCCATACCCAGCTCCCAGTGGAACTCGCGCAAAGATACTTATTGGGCAGGGAAAAACTACGGCAAAGTTGCTGAGTTAATTGCCATTGCCGACGGACTCAATTTAACCACCCAAAAGCAGCAGTTGTTAGCCTGGTTAAAAGCCGAATTGGAAGATTGGTTTACCGCACAAACCAATGACAATCTGGATGAGGATAAGTACTTTGCTTACGACGACACCTGGAACACCCTGTTGGGTATGGAGGAGTCTTTTGCGGCACACCAGCAACTCAATGACCACCACTTCCATTACGGTTATTTTGTGCGCGCAGCTGCGGAAATTTGCCGCAACGAACCCGCATGGTGTCGCGATGACCAATACGGCCAGATGGTGAAATTACTGATCAGAGATTATGCCGGCGATCGTGACGATCCCATGTTTCCATATCTACGCCACTTTGATCCAACTAATGGTTTCTCATGGGCATCCGGTAACGTCAATTTTGCGCGCGGCAACAACAATGAGTCGACGTCCGAGGCGGCCAATGCGTATGGCGCCATGGTGTTGTTCGGGCTGATCACCGGTGACACCGCGATCACCGAGCGTGGACTTTATTTACACGCCTCAACAGCCGCGGCCTATTGGCAATATTGGAACAATATTGACGGCTATCGCGGCGGCGATGCCGAAAACGATAACTTCCCCGCGGGTTATGACGGTATTACCACCTCAATTGTATGGGGCGATGGTGCAGTATTCTCAACCTGGTTTAGCGGTGCGTATGCGCACATTCTCGGTATTCAGGGATTACCGACCAATGCATTAAATCTGCATATCGGGGTGCATGCCGACTATTTACAAGACTATGTATCGTTAGGTTTGGATGAATCCAGTAATGGTCGCCCGTCCGGCTTAGTAAATGATCAATGGCGTGATATTTGGTGGAATATTTGGGCCATGACCGATGCCACCAGCAGCATTGAGGATTATGAGTCTGCCTCACCCTATGAGCCAGAAGCAGGGGAAACCAAGGCCCATACCTATCATTGGCTGCACACTTTCAAAAAATTGGGGCAGATGGCAATGGGTACCGGTGCGTTAACCGCCGACTACCCTGCCGCCGTGGCGTTTAATAAAAACGGCGTGTTGACCTATGTGGTGTATAACTTTGGCGCGACCCAACGCACGGTTACCTTTAGTAATGGCACGCAGGTGATAGCTGAAGCCAACAATTTCACTGTGCTTCAGCCTTAATGCCAGGTTCCTTTAGTTAACAATGCGGGGCTACCCGCATTGTTATCAGAATTGCAGTTATAACAACCGCATAAAAAATCCCGCTTTCGCGGGATTTCTATTTATAACAATTAATAAATTGTTCGTTCTCAAAACGGAATATCGTCATCAAAATCGAAATCCGGCTCGGCCATTGGCGGCGTATTTTGATTCTGTTGATTAAAGCCACCCTGTTGACCCGGATTATTCTGCTGCGGACGCTGCTGATATTGCTGCTGAGGTGCCGGACGCTGACCACCTTGTTGGTAGCCACCCTGATTCTTCTGGAAACCACCGCCCTGGTTTTGCTGATAACCACCTTCTGACTGACCGCCACTGCGACCACCCAGCATTTGCATCACGCCAGTAAACGGATCCAATACGATTTCCGTGGTGTATTTGTCCTGACCTTGCTGATCCTGCCATTTGCGGGTCTGCAATTTACCTTCGATATACACCTGGCTACCCTTTTTCAGGTATTCACCGGCGATCTCTGCCAATTTGCCAAACATCACCACTCGGTGCCATTCGGTTTTTTCCTGCATCTGGCCTTGCTGATCTTTCCAGCTTTCAGAGGTAGCGATGGTCAGATTGGCAACTGCTTTGCCGCCCGGCGTGAAACGCACATCCGGGTCCTGGCCCAGATTACCGACCAGAATAACTTTGTTAATGCCTCTGCTTGCCATAATGACTCCTGATTATTGTTGTTCACCCACTATCTGGCGGGCTTGTTGTAAGTTAAACCGCGTATCATCCACTTTCAGGTAAGCTGCGCGCTCTTGCGGGATGACAGTGACATCGTTGACGCCGGCTAAATTCGCCAGTTGGTGCGCCAGGTGGCTTGCCTCAGATGCGGTGACATTGACCGTTAGTGTATAACGTTTTAAACGCTGCGATCCATTTAATCCGGCCAATAAAAGTAGCCAGCAAACACACAGCAAGATAGCCAGCATAAACACGCTTTCCACCCCTTCATATTGACGCAATACACCGGCGATTGCACCGCCGAGAAACGCGCCAAAAAATTGGAAACTGGCGTACAAGCCCATGGCCGAGCCTTTCTTACCTGCCGGCGCCACCGACGAAACCAACGCAGGCAGATTGGACTCCAGAAAATTGAAACCAATAAAAAACACCAGCGTGAATACCATCAGCCAGCTCATATGCAGTGGTACCCACAGGTAACCTGCAAAGGCGACCAATAGCATGGCAACGCTGAACATTAGCGGCAGACGAATCGCCCAGCCTTTGGCCATGCGCATTAACAGCACCAACCCGGCCACCGACAAAATCAGTACCGGCAAATACAGCTCCCAATGACGCGCCAATGGCCAGCCTGCTGCACTGATTTTTTCAGGCAGATAGGTAAACAACAGCGTGATCATCATGTGCAAAATCAGTACGCTCAGATTCAGGCGTAACAGTTCACCGTTGGCCAACATCGCACGAATGTCTTTGAGCGCGGGTAATGTGTCGCCCTGCGGTGCAGCATTAACGGCCTGCGGCACCACAAAATAGACCAGCGGAATTGCCAGCGCGGCTAATGCGGCGGTCACCATAAAAATCCCGGATAAACCAAATGCACTGGAGATAACCGGCCCCAAAATGACCGCCAGATAGAATGAAAAGCCTATCGATACACCGATGATCGCCATCATCTTGGTGCGTTCACTCTCGCGGCTGACATCGGCAGCCAGCGCCATGACCGCGCCGGCAATCGCTCCCGCGCCCTGTAACACGCGTCCGACAATCAGCTGCGACATGTTTTCTGCCATCCCAGCGACTATACTGCCCGCAGCAAACAACACCAAACCACCAATAATCACCGGTTTACGGCCAATGCGGTCAGACAAAATCCCCATAGGAATTTGCAACAGGGCCTGAGTCAGGCCATAGCCACCAATGGCCAGCCCGACCATCATCGCCGAATAGCCCGCGTAGTCCTGAGTCAGAATGGCCAGCACCGGCATCACCATAAACAACCCAAGCATGCGTAACACATACACACTGGCCAGTGACGCGGCGGCTTTTATCTCTACTTTATTCACGTAAATTAACGCATCGATACATCCAAAAACGGTCGGGGAGTGTATCACAGCCAACACACGCGATGAATAAACCGATTCGCTGTTTGTATCCTGTCGCTTACATGGCGACATAAACGCCAGATATGGCATACTGTTGGTTTTTTAGCGGGTCAGAAACTCTCTGTATGGATAAAATCGAAGTTCGTGGTGCGCGCACCCATAATCTTAAGAACATCAGTTTCGAGCTACCACGTGACAAACTTATCGTCATCACAGGTTTGTCTGGTTCTGGCAAATCGTCGTTAGCCTTCGATACCCTCTACGCAGAGGGTCAACGACGTTACGTTGAGTCGCTGTCTGCCTATGCCCGTCAGTTTTTATCTATGATGGAAAAGCCCGATGTAGACCATATAGAAGGTCTGTCGCCGGCGATTTCCATTGAGCAAAAGTCCACCTCCCATAACCCGCGTTCTACCGTGGGCACCATTACCGAAATATATGACTATTTGCGTCTGCTATTTGCCCGCGTCGGCGAGCCACGCTGCCCGGATCATGATGTGCCGCTGGATGCACAAACGGTCAGCCAAATGGTCGATCGCGTGCTGGAAATGCCACAAGACAGCAAGTTAATGCTGTTGGCGCCGGTCGTGCAGGAACGTAAGGGCGAACATATCAAAACCCTCGAAAATCTGGCCGCGCAAGGGTTCATTCGTGCCCGCATCGATGGTGAGATTTGTGACTTGTCCGACCCACCGGCGTTAGATCTACACAAAAAGCACACCATAGAAGTCGTGGTGGATCGCTTTAAAGTGCGCGACGATCTGCAGCTGCGTCTGGCTGAGTCGTTCGAGACCGCATTAGGTTTATCCGGTGGTACCGCCAAGATTGCCTGGATGGATGACAGCAGTCAGGAAGAACTGGTGTTCTCGGCCAACTTCGCCTGTCCGCACTGCGGCTACAGCATGGCCGAGCTGGAACCAAGACTATTTTCATTTAACAATCCAGCCGGCGCCTGCCCCAGCTGTGATGGCTTGGGTACCCGCCAGTTTTTTGATCCGGCACGGGTGGTCAGTAACAATGAGCTGAGTTTATCCGGCGGCGCCATCCGTGGTTGGGACAAACGCAGTTTTTATTATTTTCAGATGCTGCAAGCGGTCGCCGACCATTACGCTTTCAGCCTGACTAAACCGTTCAACGAGCTGGATCAGAAACATCAGGACGTGGTGTTATTTGGCTCAGGCACCACAGCGATAAAGTTCCGCTATATCAATGATCGCGGCGACGTGATTGAGCGTGCGCACCCGTTCGAAGGGATTATTCCCAATATGCAGCGCCGGTACAAAGAGACCGAATCCAACACGGTGCGTGAAGAGTTGGCCAAGTATATGAGCGACCAACACTGTAACAGCTGTGGCGGCACACGCTTACGCACGGAAGCGCGCAATGTATTTATCGGCCAAACCAATCTGCCCACCGTAGCAGATATGTCCATCGGTGATTCTCTGGCGTTTTTCCGGGCACTATCATTAACCGGCAAACGGGCGCAGATTGCCGAGAAGATCCTCAAAGAAATTAACGACCGCCTGAATTTCCTGGTTAACGTTGGCCTTAATTATCTGACTCTATCCCGCAGTGCCGAAACCTTGTCCGGGGGTGAAGCTCAGCGTATTCGTCTGGCCAGCCAAATTGGTGCCGGGCTGGTCGGTGTGATGTACGTACTGGACGAGCCCTCTATCGGCCTGCACCAACGGGACAACGAACGCCTGCTGGCAACCCTGACCCACCTGCGCGATCTGGGTAATACCGTGCTGGTAGTGGAACACGATGAGGATGCGATTCGTGCCGCCGACCATATTCTGGACATCGGCCCGGGCGCCGGCGTGCATGGCGGCGAGATTGTCGCCCAGGGAACCTTGGATGATATCTGTAATAATCCCAACTCGCTGACCGGTAAATTTATCAGTGGTGCCGAGAAAATCGCCGTACCGGCCAAACGCCACCAGCCACAAGAAGGCAAGTGGATTGAATTGTCCGGTGCCAGTGGTAACAACCTGCAGAACGTCAACTTGCGCATTCCCATGGGCCTGATGACCTGTGTGACCGGCGTATCTGGCTCAGGTAAATCTACCCTGATTAACGATACCCTGTATCGAATTGCGCACCGTGATTTAAATAAAGCCACTACCGGTGAGCCCGCTCCTTACACGTCAATTAGTGGCCTGGAGCAGCTGGATAAAGTAGTGGATATCGATCAAAGCCCCATCGGCCGTACGCCACGCTCTAACCCTGCTACCTATGCCGGATTATTCACGCCCATTCGTGAGTTATTTTCCGGAACTCAGGAAGCTCGCTCACGCGGCTATAAACCCGGGCGTTTCAGCTTTAACGTTAAAGGCGGTCGCTGCGAAGCCTGTCAGGGTGATGGCGTTATTAAGGTAGAGATGCACTTCCTGCCAGACATTTACGTTCCTTGTGATGTGTGTAAGGGCAAACGCTATAACCGCGAAACTCTGGAAGTCACCTACAAAGGCAAGAATATTCATCAGGTGCTGGAAATGACCGTTGAAGATGCCCGTGAGTTCTTTGACGCCATACCGGCGCTGGCGCGTAAGCTCCAAACCCTGATTGATGTAGGGTTGTCTTATATTCGTCTCGGTCAGTCGGCGACAACCTTGTCCGGTGGTGAAGCGCAACGGGTTAAACTGGCGCGTGAATTGTCCAAACGGGATACCGGTCAGACGCTGTATATTCTGGATGAACCAACCACCGGCCTGCACTTCCAAGATATTCGCCAGTTACTGGAGGTCCTGCACCGCCTGCGTGACCATGGCAATACGGTGGTGATCATCGAGCACAATCTGGATGTGGTCAAAACCGCAGACTGGTTAGTGGATCTTGGGCCGGAGGGCGGCTCAGGTGGTGGCCAGATTATCGCCGAGGGTACCCCGGAACATCTGGCCGAGCAGGCGGTATCGCATACTGCGCGCTTCCTCAAACCTTTATTACAACAATAACAACAGGCCGGGGCGCGCCCCGGAAACCCTATGCTGTCAGAAAAATTTAAAGTCCGTTTTTACGAAACCGATGCGCTTAAACACGTAAGCAATACTGTGGTGCCCAAATGGTTCGAGGCCGCCCGGGAGCCGGTTTTTACCATTTTCCAGCCAGACATGAGTGTGGAAAACTGGCCGCTGATCCTTGCCAGCCTGAAAATCGATTTTAAGGCACAAATGTATTTCGGTTCAGAAGTTGAAGTGCGTACCGGTATCAGCCGAATTGGTAACAGCTCCTTCGATGTCTATCAGCAGATCTGGCAAAACAACCAGCTGTGCGCCGAAGGCACCACCAGCCTGGTGCATTTTAATTTCGCCACGCAAAAATCTACCCCGATTAGCCCAGCACAGCGCAGCCAACTGGAGGCACTGCTGGTATGAGCCAGTTTATCCGTGTCATCGATGATGTCCTCTCGCCGGCCTTGTGTGAGCAAATCATCGACATTTTCGAATCCAGCCCAAATCTGAAAGCCGGCACCACCAGTGGCGGGGTGGATCCTGAGAAAAAGCGCAGCACGGACGTGTCGATCATGCGTTTTGACGAATTTACACCCATTCGCCAGGCTGTGCTGGAAGCCACCAGCGAACAGCTTATCGATTATTTCCGCGAACATTTTATGGCCATCATCGGCACCATGGGCCTGACAGTACGCCACCCAACCAGCGGTGAGCCGGTTAAGTTATCTATCGATAATTTCGCAGAAATTGGTGAGCCGAACATTGCCGCCTATGTTCAGTATCTGTTTCGCATTGGTGAAATCAACGCGCAAAAATATCAGTGTGGCAGTGGCGGCTATCCCTATTGGCACTCTGAAACCTACCCTCAGGCCGGGCATAACGATGCGCTGCACCGGGTACTGTTATTTATGTTCTATTTGAACGATGTGGATGAAGGGGGAACGACCGATTTCTATTACCAGAATCAGTCAGTCAAGCCTAAAAAAGGTCGCATGGTGATTGCCCCAGCCTACTTTACTCATACTCACCGAGGGGCTGTACCCGTATCCAATGATAAATATATTCTTACCAGCTGGTTGATGTTCAATCCGGCAGAACGTATTTACGGCCAGAGCTAACAACAAGAGTGCGCGCTCTGGCGCACTCTTGCTCATCAGAACCGCGCAACCACTTTTACATCTGCCGACAGTGCCGAGGCATCCAAATAACCAATCATATTTGGATTATTTGCAATCAATTCCAGTACCTGCGCATCATTTGTGGCTTCCTTAGGTGGTGTACCTTTGCCGGTAAACACCAATTTCGACCAATAAGCTTTCAATTGTGTCGACGACTTACCCAGTACCTTATTGTTGAACTCGTCTGTTGCGGACTGACTGTCTTCCTGATTAATTGGCACTGCCGGACTGCCATTCGGAAAGGTTTTCGCCTTACCCAGAAAGATTTTTGCGATATCGTCCTGCGAAATCGCATCAGCATATGAGGGGTGCACCACTACCGCCAGTTCGGCATTTGCCATCAGGCTCACCAACGATGCCACGACAATAAAAACACTTTTACGCATACCTCACCCCTTAGAACACAAAGTCATAGGAGACAGACAACACACGAGTATCTCCAACAAAGTCATATTGGGACGCATCATCGAAGGTTTCGATTTGCACCTTTAACGCATTCTCCGGATTAATGTCGTAACGCAAGGTTATGGACTTAATCGTAAACCGTTCGGCTTCGCCTTCGTAGCCGGGGCTATCGGACTTTTCCCAATATCGCGACCAGCTCACAAAAGGCGTCCAGTTGCCGATTCGGTAGCCGATAGCCAACATATCCGCCGGCGCTTTTACCACAATGTCGTCTTCTTTGTTTTCTCGCCGGTTCTGACTTTTTTCGAGATGGAAAAACCAGTCACTAAAGTCACCATTAATTGCCAGCCCCATCACTCGCTGCTGGCTAAAGGGTTGATAAAACTCATAGTCACCGGAAGCCTTATCTGTCGCTGAATTGTCCGACGTTAGATAAATAAAGCGGGCGTTTAACCACTCGTAGGTCAGTTCCACGTCAAAACCGACAATATTCTTCCAACGAGAGTCATCAATTATTGAAGGATCATCGGTATATAGAGAGTTATAGGCAGCATCACGAATCGTCTCGTTACCTGCATAGACGCTGGCCTGAATAGACGTATCGCCCATGTTCCCCGCATAACTGATGTTTAATCCGTTGTAGTTACTCGCCTCCCAGCCGTATAGAGATTGCGGCGGGCGAACCCATGTATAGGCAATGCCTACATCCTGAAAGGTCGAAAAATAGTAGAGAGGAATGCGCTTACGACCGGCCTGCACACTCCATTCATCATTGATTTGATAGGTAAGATAGGCCCATTCCAGCGTGAATTCGTTGGTCAGGCTGCGCGCGACGACCTGGCTGGTAAAGGTCAACTCATCCGTCATTCTCACGCCCAATTGCAAACCGATACGCGACTCATAACGCAATGACATACCGTCATCTTCATTGATCAGGCCGCCGGTATAATAATCCGTGATGTAGCAGGGACAGCCCCCCCCCCGCAGGTAATATTCTTCAAAACTGGCGTTGTTGTCTGAGCTCAACACATTAGTTGCAACAATAGAACCAAAACCATTAAAAGTGAGATTATCTGTGCCGGCGTAGACAGGGAGCAATGCCATCCCCCACGCCGATATCGTTATCGTAAACAAACGCGGGTATTTCATACCTACCTCCCAGATTATGTGCAATAAAATCTATAGGTTAGTAAGTTTAAGAAAGCAAAAAAGTGACAAAAATACGCACACTTAATCTGGCTGAGGTATCGACCATGCGCTGTTCAAATTCAGTTCAGATGCTTATGTTTTGCCCGAGAGCGACTTTTTTCAGCCAATAAAAAAGGCGGTTTCGAACCGCCTTTTTACTATTGCTGTAGTATTACACTTTAAACTGTCTGGCGATGGACTCCAGATTGGTGGCCAAATCCGCCAATTCACCACTCACAGACGCCAAGCGACTGGAATTTGCTGAAGTTTCATCAGTACGGGTGTGAATTTCATCCACGTGCCCGACAATGGTAACCGCAACTTGCTGCTGGTCATCGGTAGAGTGAGCTATTTGCTCGTTCATCTGGCTGATGCGGCCGATGGTTTTGGTAATTTCAGTCAGGCTATCACCGGCTTTGTGCGCGGTATCCACGCTTTGCTCTGCCTGTTCCGTGCCTTTGTTCATCACGGTAACCGCCGAGCGCGCCGCTGACTGCAGTTGCTCAATGGTAGTCTGAATCTCTTCGGTTGATTTCTGTGTACGCGATGCCAATGTACGGACTTCATCGGCAACCACGGCGAAACCACGCCCCTGTTCACCGGCGCGCGCCGCTTCAATCGCCGCATTGAGTGCCAGCAAGTTGGTTTGCTCCGCGATGCCCTTAATCACGTCCAATACCACACCGACCTGATTGGAGTCTTCTTCCAGCTTGCGAATCACATCAGAGGTCTCACGCACGTTATCCGCCAGGGTTTGAATACTTTTTACTGTCGTATCCACCACGCGCTGACCATCATTCGCTGCTTTACTGGCATCATTAGCCGCTTTGGCCGCTTCCGCGGCACTTTCAGCAACCTGAGTAACCGAACTATTCATGTTATCTACCGCACGCTTGGCGCTATTGGCAGAGTTTTGCTGAATTTCGATGGTACGGTTAGTTTGATCAGTCAGCTGATTAAGATTTTGCGCCAACTGCGATAATGGGAATGTGGTGTTGACGATATCTTTCACCACACCCTGTAACTTCTCCATAAACAGGTTGAAGTATTTCACCAGTTCACCAATTTCATCCTGTGAACGGGTTTCTATCCGTACGGTCAAATCGCCATCTTCTTCAGCAATATCCCGCAATGACTCAACGACACGCACAATCGATCCACGGATCTGCGACACAATCAGCCAGGCAGTGGCGAACAGTACAAACGTGGTGATTGCCACCATGCCAATGCCCAAATAAAACAGGAAAGCCTGGCTTGAGTTATACGCTTTGAATGCGTTTTCAAATTCTTCGCGACGCAAATTAGTAAAAGTACGCAGATCTGCCACCGCGCTGTCGAAGCGACTGTTCATCTGCTCAGATAGTTCACCCAGCTTGGAGAAATCTGCTGTGTTGTTCACCATTGACTCAGACACACCATAAGCAACATCAAAATATTGATTAAAGCGGGTCAGAATTTTGTTCGCTTCGGTCGCCAAATCCGGCGCCAGTGCTTTGAGTTTATTTAAATCATCGCGGGTTTCGTCAGCCAGCTGTTTAGCACTGGCCAGTGCATCCTCGTCGCCAGTCGTTACCGCGCTACTCAGCGTGTCTCGCACTTTACTCATGCGCACCAGTGCCGACTCACTGGTTTGCAATGCAGGAAACTGAATTGTTTGTGCATTGGTGAGCAGATGCCCGTTGGTCTGCGACAACGTGGTATTAATCACCAAAAAAATCAGGAAGCTGGCCGCCCCCAGGATTGGGATCAAAAAGATTTTCTGAGCTATCGACAAGCGAAATAGGAAATTCATAGTATTACAACTCTCTTGCTGAATCTGGCCTGATACCCTTATCGGCAACCATCGTACTGAAGATAAGCTCAGCCATGCGCTAACGTTAACATGGCTGATTATAGTTCATTCACAGAATGATCAAGTGCGATTTTCTACCGATTTACAATGGGTTACTGGTAAAGCTCAACGGTTTGTGCCGCTAAACGATAACCAGTGGTGGCGATGTCTCCCTGCCAGGTTTCGGTGGACAGCACCCCAACAACCCAAATTGGGTCATACAGGTTATCTATCGGCACCGGTTCGGCAAATTTAACATATATTATTTGATTGGATGGCGGCGGCGGCACGTGGATACAGGCTCCGAAGTACGGCACCAGTAAAATCTCGCTGAAGGTATTCTTGTCGCCTTCCAACGGTACGACAAAGCCCGGCACTTTGACCAATTTGCCGTTGAAGCTATCAATCACTGGCGCCAGTGCTTGTGAAGATGCACCAGAACCGGAATGGTCGACGCTTTGTTCCGCCAGTACAGAATCTGCAGGTTTTAAATCTTCCCAGTAGACTTCAAGTGGCTCAGCGGCATTAAGGCCACAGGCAAACACACTCAACAACATGCCAGCGAATAGATTCTTCATACACCACCGTCCAAGGAATTCGTTCTGGCAACATTTTGCCATAACTTTACTTATGCCTGAATTAAAACCCATACATAACAAAAGAGCCGCTATTGCGGCTCTTTAATCATCACGGAAATCTGCTTTAGAACGCTGGTTTTTCTTCTGCGTCTTCGTAGCGCTTCACGCTGTTCACGATCTCGTCTTTGGCTGCGGCAGCACCGGCCCAACCATCAATCTTCACCCATTTACCTGGCTCAAGATCTTTATAGTGCTCGAAGAAATGCTCAATTTGCTTCAACAGCAGTTCTGGTACTTGCTCAACTTCGTTAATACCACGATAGATAGTCGACAGTTTGTCCACTGGTACCGCCAGTACCTTGGCATCTTTACCCGATTCGTCGGTCATGTTCAGTACACCAACTGGGCGGCAACGAATCACACTTCCCGCCAGCAGTGGGAAAGGCGTGATCACTAACACATCAACCGGGTCGCCGTCTTCTGACAATGTGTGCGGCACGTAACCATAGTTAGTTGGGTAGTGCATACAGGTCGCCATAAAGCGGTCTACGAAGATCGCGCCGGATTCCTTATCTACTTCATATTTAACCGGATCGGAGTGAGCCGGAATTTCGATGATTACATTAATCTCATCTGGCAGGTTCTTCCCTGCAGGTACGGCGTTTAAGCTCATTGTTCAGCTACCTGATAGTGAATGAATAAAATTAGACGGCGGATTATATAGGCTGCGCAGCAATCATTCAAAACCTGCTGACACTTTTACGACCAATGTCGAAAAGAGAATTGGCAGAATCCCGACAAGATGATTGTCAGGCTCCGATTTGCTGTTTATAGTCGAACCGTTAGTGAATAAAAATTCTAACAAAAACAAGGGCAAAGCTAATGGAATTAGTGTGCTCTTGAGTCAGGTGTGTTTCTGAGCAAGCCGTCCGGAAGTTGTCACGCTAATTGTGGTACTTACTACTGGGGACACTATGAACACGACGCATTACCTCCCACCTTTGCTGGGGATCGGGGGCTTACTGATAGCCTTCGTGATTTATTCCATTATTGCCAAACAAACCGTTACCAATCAGGTGATTGCCAAAATCGCCCACGCTATCCATGACGGCGCCATGGTGTTTATGCACCGCGAATATAAAACCTTATTTGTCTTCGCGCTGGTGTTGGTGATTGCACTTTATATGGCTCTTGGCCAAAACACCGCCATAGCCTTTGCGGCAGGCGCCGTTTGTTCCGGCCTCGCCGGTTATATCGGCATGTTCACTGCTACCAAAGCCAACGTGCGAACCACACAGGCTGCCCACGACAGTGGCGCATCGAAAGCCTTATCCATTGCCTTTATGGGTGGATCGGTCATGGGGTTGTGTGTCGCCTCCATGGGCTTATTAGGTCTGGGGCTACTCTACTGGTTATTCGGCGGCGATCCTGAATCGGCTCACGCGATTCATGGTTTCGGCATGGGCGCGTCCAGCGTGGCATTGTTCAGCCGGGTAGGTGGTGGTATTTACACCAAATCGGCCGATGTCGGTGCAGATCTGGTCGGTAAAGTCGAAGCCGGCATTCCGGAAGATGACCCACGCAATCCGGGGGTTATTGCCGACAACGTCGGAGATAACGTAGGCGATGTAGCTGGCATGGGATCGGATATTTTCGAGTCTTATTGCGGCGCGATGATTGCCAGTATCGCCATCGCCTCGACCATGGCAATTGGCTCATTGGGTAGCCGTGAAGCCCTGATGTTTACTCCACTGGCGTTAGCTTCCGCCGGTTTGATTTGTTCGGTGCTCGGCATTCTGCTGGTAAATATGATGTCTTCCTCCAAGCCAGAAGTTGCCTTGCGCGCCGGCACGATTTCCGCAGCGATCTTGTTTATCGTGGTGGCGAAATTTGTGCTTAGTTATCTGGGCGTGGCCAGCGAGGTATGGTGGTCGGTGATTACGGGTGCCGTCGGTGGCATTATTATCGGCCTGGTGACAGAGTATTACACTGCCTCTGCGCCGATTCGCAAGATTGCCAAATCCGGCGAAACCGGCCCAGCCACTGTCATGATTACGGGGTTGTCTATCGGTATGCAATCGGTAGCGATTCCACTCTTAACCATCTGCGCGATTATCTATATTTCGACCCATCTGTCCGGGTTGTATGGAGTAGGTATCGCTGCAGTGGGCATGCTGGCAACGGTTGGAATTACCATGGCCATCGATGCCTATGGTCCGGTGGCTGACAACGCCGGTGGTATTGCGGAAATGGGTGGCCTCGGCAAAGAAACCCGCGAAATTACTGACTCACTGGATGAACTGGGCAATACCACAGCAGCGATTGGCAAAGGCTTCGCCATCGGTGCGGCAGCATTGGCGGCACTGGCAATTATCGCCGCGTTTGTCGAAACCCTGTCATTACATAACCCCGGCTTTACCCTACATCTGGGAAATCCGGACGTGTTGATGGGGCTGTTTATCGGTGGGATTCTGCCGTTTTTAATCGCGTCAATTACCATGACAGCAGTAGGCGATGCGGCATTTGAGATGATTCAGGAAATCCGCCGTCAATTTCGCGAGATCCCGGGCTTAATGGAAGGTACTGCAGATCCGGATAGTAGCCGCTGTGTGGATATCGCCACTCAGGCCGCCCTGAAAAAGATGATTCTGCCCGGTGTCATTGCGGTGGCGGCTCCCCCTCTTGTCGGCTTCGGCTTAGGCGCCCATGCACTCGGTGGCATGTTGGGCGGTGCGTTACTTGGTTGTGTGCTGATGGCACTGATGATGGCCAATGCCGGCGGCGCATGGGATAACGCTAAAAAATATGTGGAGAAAGGTAACTATGGGGGCAAAGGTTCTCCGGTACACGCCGCCACTGTAGTCGGTGATACCGTGGGTGATCCGTTTAAGGATACCTCCGGCCCGGCTATGAATATCTTAATCAACGTGATGGCCATTGTGTCTTTGGTCATTGCCCCGTTGCTTTAAATTCTGACACGATAAAAAAGGGTACTTCGGTACCCTTTTTTGTCATTCTCCTGTCATTTCACTGCGCTATTGTTGCTTTTTTGTTCAAGTGACAAAAATTGTTACTGTTTGCCCGAATTACAGCAGATCCAAACGCATTTTTTTGATATATAACTGGGACAATAATGTATGCGTATCGCGGTCTGCGATACAAAACGATGAATTTTTAACGAATTGCTTATCGCAACCCTTGAATTTGATCGTTTTGTGCACACGTTGAACTTTTGATTTGTCTGTGACTCAAAGCAGTTACGACGAGATACCAGATTTAACCGTTCGACAAATGGCAAGGCTGGTATTCGAGTGATAGACTAACAGACCCTTTTGTGAATGAGGTAAGTAATGAGCACTAACCTACAGTCAATGGCATTAAGCGTTCCCCATAGTGGAAGCATTGAGGCGTACATCTCTGCGGTGAACAGCATCGATATGCTTAGCGCGGATGAAGAGCGTAGTCTGGCTGAGCGTTTACAAAATGAAGGCGATTTAGAGTCAGCCCGCAAGCTGGTTATGTCACACCTGCGCTTTGTGGTGCATATCGCCAAGTCTTATTCTGGTTATGGTCTGCCACAAGCAGATCTGATTCAGGAAGGTAACATCGGCCTGATGAAAGCGGTCAAGCGTTTCGACCCGACCGTCGGTGTTCGTCTGGTATCGTTCGCGGTGCACTGGATCAAAGCTGAAATCCACGAATTCGTATTGAAAAACTGGCGTATCGTTAAAGTGGCTACCACCAAAGCACAGCGCAAGTTGTTCTTTAATCTGCGTAAAGCCAAGAAGCGTCTGGGCTGGTTTACCCACGAAGAAGTACAAAAAGTCGCTGAAGAGTTAGGTGTCAGTGAGCGCGAAGTGCTGCAAATGGAAGCGCGTATGAGCAGCCAGGATCAATCATTTGATCTGAGTGCAGACGATGATGAAAGCGGCAATTTTGCGCCAGTACAATATCTGGAAGACAAATCTGAAAACGTCGAAGCCCAGGTGATCAATGATGACTGGGAAGATACCGCGACAACACGTTTGCATGCGGCGATTCGTACTCTGGACGAGCGTAGCCAACATATTATCCAGACGCGCTGGTTAGCCGACGACAAACTAACCCTGCAGGATCTGGCCGACCAATATCAGGTATCAGCCGAGCGGGTCCGTCAGATTGAGAAAAACGCGATTAAAAAGTTACAAGCTGCCATGCTGTAACCAAGCAAAGATTCAAAAAAGGCGCTCAATGAGCGCCTTTTTTAATGCTATTCAGGTATCACCCAATATTCTCCGCGGAACAGGCCACATTGTTGATACTCATCGTACATGTCCACCTGCAGCATCACCTGAGCTTTTTTGCCCCGTTCTAATTCGGCCAGATTTTCATGTACCGTTTCAATATTGCACAAGCCCCGCGGACTTTGACTAATGGGGCGTGAATATTTGATATTGCCTTCGCCGAGCACAATCGCACCGTCCAGATTACGCTCGCGCATCATCAGGTAAATCATGCCCCAGCCGGTTAATACCGCTTGTGAATAAATGCTGCCAGCAAACATGGTGTTATGCGGGTTGATGTTCTTCACCAGTGACGCTCGCGTTTCCAGTGTTCGGCCGCTGTACTGAAATATCTTAATGCCCATCTGTTCACTGATGGGGATCCCCTCATGCCAGATAGTTTGCAATGCCGCACACCATTTAGGATGTAACATAATCGCATTGAGTTCGGTCAGTTGTTTGCGCATCTGCAAACGTTTCACCCCGCCCACATCGGCGGAAATTTCCTGTACGGCGTCATAACCGCAAGACTGAAAAAACGCCACCGACGTATCCCGACTATTGGTCACAATGCGCTGCACACCTTCACTACGCGCCACATTCTCCAAAGCCGACACGACCATTTTACCCAGGCCCTTGCCCTGCATATTGGCCGCCACTGCAATATGGCGCATCTGTGCTTCTTCCGAAGTATTAAAATGCAAACGCCCTACTGCCACGACCTCGCCACGGGAGTCAACAATCATACGATGGTGACTGACCTGCTCGTACTCATCTTTTTCTGAACCCTGCGGAAAATTCCACGGCTTGCGTAGCATTAACCAACGAAAATTATAATAATTTTCAAAGTCTTGTTCTGATTGTGGTGTCACGACTTTAAACATATAGTGGCACTGTACTCTGTTGGTTTTGGTGATCTACTGCACACCCCGAGAACGGAAGTTATATCAGTGTCCTTCGATCTAAAACAAGCCTTACAAGATGAAACCTTGTTACTGTTGCATCAGCAAAACGATGGCGAACGCCTAACTGTGTACCAGAATAATGCGTTCCGCTGGCTGCAATTAGGCACCATTGTGCAGTCCGTTATGAGCCTGCAGGAACCACAAAGGCCGATTCTTTCCTACCTGCAACCCCTGTTGCTGATTCCCTACCTGCGGCCGGATATTCAGCATATTCTGGAACTGGGCCTGGGGGGCGGGGCGATTCAGCGCTTTTTTGCCAATAAACCACAACAGGTGACAAGCGTCGAATGGGATCCGGGCATTATTGAGGTCTACCAACAATACTTTGCCATCGACAATGCCGGTACGGTTATTCAGGATGACGCAGCCCACTATGTACAGCAGGGTGAATTGGTTGACTGGCTGATAGTCGACCTGTTTAACCACGACGGAGCGAGTCCCTTTACGTTTCACCAACTGTTTTACCAGTTTTGCGCCGCGCGCCTGACAGAACAGGGCATTCTGAGTGTTAATTTACTGCCGGAAACACCACTGCAAATAGAGATAGTCAAAGAATTACTGGAAGGACTGTTTGCGCAGCCCGCCATGGAAATAAGACTGCCGGGCTATAAGAACCGCCTGCTTACCATCAGCAAAACCCCGTTACCAGAATTGCGCTATTGCGACGCATTGGTTGACTATGCCAACCAACATCAACTGGATTTAAATCAGTTTCAAATCGTTAGCTGAAACGTGACAGGGCCATCATTGATCAGACTCACCTGCATATCCGCGCCAAAACGACCGGTCTGTACTTGTATACCCGCCTCTCGGGCGCAATCAGTAAAGAAATGATAGAGGGCTCGCCCCTGTTCCGGCGTCGCGCCACGGCTAAATCCCGGGCGATTGCCTTTGCTGGTATCGGCCACCAGAGTAAACTGCGAGACCACCAGTACACTGCCGCCAGCCTGCTGTACATTGAGGTTCATCTTGCCCTGCTCATCGGCAAAAATCCGGTAATTGAGGATCCGTTCACATAGACGTCTGGCTTTTGCCTCATCATCCTCACGCTCGACACCAAGCAAAATCAGCAGCCCTTGCCCTATTTTTCCTACCGTTTGGCCATCAATATCTACCTGCGCCTGGCTGACACGCTGAATCAATCCAATCACGATGATGCTCCCTGTAAAAACGTCGCCAATTGCTCAGTGCTGGCGACAAACGCGGCGGCAATAAGCGGGTCACTGCCTGAATGCCCGGCATTTGGCACCATACACAAACGACTACTCGGCCAATGTTGGTGAAGCGTCACTGCGTTCTCCGCCTTACAGACCATATCGTAACGCCCATGGATCAGAGTTGCCGGTATGCCTGACAGCTGGTGAATATTTTCCAGAATATAGTTTTCTGCGACAAAGCATCCCTGCTTGAGATAGTGATGTTCAAGAATGGCCAACGACAGGCAGCGGTGATCTTCCTGCTGCATATCCGTATCGGTGGCATGCATCACCGCCACCCGGGTTTCCCAGTTGGCCCAGGCGCGCGCAGCACTGAGACGTGCCAGATCATTACCTCCGTGAAACTGCTGTTGGTAATAATCAACAATTCGCTGGGTAGTCAGTGGGGAAGATATGCCCTGCACAAACTCCGGATAGTATTCAGCAAACATTTGCGCCGCGGCGCCTTGTGGCGTCAGCAACCAGTCCACATCCTGCTGACGGGCGAGAAAAATGCCTCGCAGAATCATGGCCTGGACCCGCTGTGGATACCGTATCGCATAAATCAATGCCAGCGTGCTGCCCCAGGAACCGCCGCTAACAACCCATTTTTCGATGCCAAGCATACTACGAATATGCTCAATATCAGCGAGTAGATGTTCTGTACTATTCGCCTCAACGTCCAAAAACGGCGTGGACTTACCGCAGCCGCGCTGATCGAAGCTGATCAATCGATATACCGCAGGATTGAACAGACGGCGAATAAACGGCGAAATCCCACCACCAGGCCCACCGTGTAAATAAAGTACCGGCAGCCCGTCCGGGTTGCCGCTTTGTTCGAGATGCAGTGAATGCCCGTCACTGACACGAATTCGCTGCTCTGCGTAAGGTTTTAACGGAGGGTAAATTTGCGTCACCGCGACCTGCCTGATTGTGCATTAGCGTTAATTAAAGTAGCGTATACCTTAACGTGTAAATGTAACGAGGAGAACCCTATGGCAGGGCAAGGATCAGGCGGTAACGTGTTAGCCGCGATTTGCAGTTTTTTTATTCCGGGATTAGGTCAATTGGTACAGGGCAGGATTTTTCCAGCATTGCTGTTTTTTGTGATTGTCAGCGTAGGTTATTTCCTGTTTGTGCTGATTATCCCTGCCATCATCGGCGGAATCGTGCATTTATGGTCAATTATCGATGCTGCCAAATTTAGGGGAGTCCCCGCATGATGCGCGCTCTGTCGTTAGTGGTGTTGCTGGGTCTGGCGGGTTGTCAGTCGGCGTATTACGCAACGATGGAGAAGTTTGGCATCGAGAAGCGCGATATTCTGGTCGACCGGGTTGAAGAAGCGAAAGACGCCCAACAAGACGCACAGCAGCAATTCAGTTCCGCATTGGAAGAATTCAGCACCCTGATTAACTTTGATGGTGGTGAGCTGCAAACGGTTTATGACAACCTCAATGATCAGTATGAAGCCAGCAAAGCTTCTGCCGAGCGGGTCTCAGCCAGGATCGATAAAGTCGAGTCTGTCGCCGGGGCGTTGTTTGACGAGTGGCAGGACGAACTGGAGAAGTATAGCAATGACCGCCTGCGCCGTGATAGCCAGCAAAAACTGGCCGATACCCGCCGTCGTTACGACACCCTGCTGCGCAGTATGCGCCGCGCCGAGAGCAAAATGGCGCCGGTACTGAGTGCCTTGCAGGACAACGTTTTATATCTTAAGCACAACCTCAACGCATCAGCGATTGGCGCTTTGCAGGGGGAGTTTGGTGGGATAAAACGGGATGTTGATCAGTTGATTAAAGACATGAACAAGGCCATCGCCGAATCGACAGCCTTTATCAACGCCATGCAAAATTAACAAAGCGCCTCAGGGCGCTTTTTTTGTGAAGAATATTCTACACACCGCTGTCGTCATCACGCATGGCTTCCGGTAAACGTTGCGACGCCTGCTTTTCCGCTTGGGTTTGATAACGTTCAGCAAAGTACTCCAGTTGAACGGTAAATTCCGCGCCCAATAACACGATAATCCAGCTCATATAGATCCAGACAAACAAAATGGGAATCGCCGCCAGTGCACCGTATATCACCTGATAGGACGGAAAGCTCGCCACATACAGGGCAAAACCCTTTTTGGATAACTCGAACAATATGGCTGCCAATAGTGCGCCACCCACCGCATGCTTGGCCCGCACCTGTTTATTGGGCACCACCATATACAGAATAATGAAGGTTCCCAGTGAGGTGACGAAAGGTACCAGCTTGAGTAATAACGTGGTGATGCCGGGGGTGTAATCTTCCGCATATTTTGCCAGTGCCAGCAGATAGGACGAAGCTGCCAGCCCGGAGCCAATCAACAAAGGCCCCAGGGTCAACACCATCCAATAGATGGCAAAGGTGAAAATCAGCCGCCGTTCACTGGGGGTTTGCCAGATATGGTTAAGGGTTTTATCTACATTGGAAATCAGCAGTAACGCCACCAGCACCAAAAACAAAATCCCCACCGTGCCCATTTGCGAAGCATTGGCGACAAACTCCGTTACATACTGTTGCACCACGCCACCGGCATGGGGCACAAAGTTCTCAAAAATAAAGGACTCGAGGGCGGCGCGCCCTTCGGCAAACGCGGGGAAGGCCTGCAAGATGGTGAAAAACACCATAATAAACGGTACCAGCGACAACAATGTCACGTAGGCGAGGTTACCTGCCGATACCGTAATGCGATCCTGTACGCAACGCCGCTGCAACGCCTGCAGGAATTGTTTGCTTAACGCCAGTTTATCAACCGGCTCGCCAGAAGCTTGCACACCTTAACCCTTTCAAAGAAATTAACACTTTGAATATACATGGGTTTTACATAAAGCCCAATGGCTTAGCCGGCGCGCTGCCCCAGCATATGGCAAATCGCGTAGCTCAGTTCGCTACGGTTAAGCGTGTAAAAATGGAAGTCCCGCACCCCTTCTTTGGCCAGCACTTTGACCATATCCATTGCAATATTGGCACCTAACAGATTTCGCGTGGTTTGATCATCATCATCCAGTCCGCTGAATTGCTTATGCAGCCAATCTGGCACGTGCACATTAGTCATGCCCGCAAACCTTACCAGCGTCTGGTAGTTGGTTACCGGTAAGATGCCTGGAATGATTTCCAAATCAATTCCGGCTGCCGCTGCCCGATCGCGGAAGCGCAGGAAGACTTCGGCATCAAAGAAAAATTGCGTGATAGCCGTGCTGGCACCCGCTTCAGCTTTTTTGCGCAGGTTGAGTAAATCAAACTGACTATTGGGCGCTTCCGGATGTACCTCTGGGTAGGCCGCAACGGTCACATCAAAATCGGCGACATCTTTGAGCAGCCTGACTAAATCCACCGCATACATCTCTGGCTTGCCCATCCCTTGCGGTAAATCCCCCCGCAGCGCCACGATACGGCGAATGCCGTTGTCCCAGTAATCTTTGGCAATCGCACGAAGTTCATCCGCGCTGGCATCCACGCAGGTCAAATGGGGGGCGGTAGTTACACCTGTTTCATGGTGTATTTGTTTCACGATATCGTGGGTGCGATCCCGCTCACCGCTATTGGCGCCATAAGTGACCGACATAAATTTGGGTTTCAATGGCGCCAATCGTTCTACCGACTTCCACAGGGTCTTTTCCATCTGCTCGGTACGCGGCGGGAAGAACTCAAAGCTCACATTAATATTGCGTAATTCGGACACTGACTGATTCAGTGCATCAATGCCCTGGGCGTATGACACCATGCTTAATTCTCCACGACGGCGTTTAACGCCTGAGTTAAATCTGTGACTAAATCTTCTGCCTGTTCGATGCCCACTGACAAGCGCAGCAACGTCGGCCCAATGCCAGCCAGTGCCTGCGCTTCGGCATCCATCGAACGGTGTGTCATGGTGGATGGATAACAGATCAGAGACTCTGTGCCCCCCAGTGATTCCGCAACACTAAATAACTGCACATGCTTAAGCAGTGTCTCGACTTGCTCTAGGCCACCATGCAGTTCAAAACTGATCATGCCACCAAAGCCTTTTTGCTGGGCTTTAGCGATGTCGTGACCTGGATGAGAACTCAATCCCGGGTAATAAACCTTACTCACCGCCGGGTGCGACGTCAGCAGTGCCACGAGTTGCCCGGCGTTTTCCTGATGCACTCGCATACGAGCCCCAAGACTGCGTACCCCTCGAAGGATCATGTAGTTATTAAGTCCCGAGCAATCGGTAAGGCCCAGACAATTGGCCCACCAGTGCAGATTTTCCGCCACCTCAGCATCGGAGCAGACCACTACCCCGCCCAGCGCATCACTGTGACCATTGATGTATTTGGTGGTGGAATGCAGGGCAAAATCCGCCCCCAAAGCCAGGGGTTGTTGCAGGATAGGTGATAAAAATGTGTTATCCACCACAACCTTAGCCCCCACCGTTCGGGCTTTGCGGCATGTTGCGGCAATATCCACGATACGCAGCAAAGGATTACTGGGCGTCTCTAACCACACCATCGCTGGCTTATCTGCGATCGCTGCGTCGAAGGCCGCAGTATCAGTCTGATCGACTATCACCAATTCAAACTGGCCCTTGGCTGCCAATGCTTTAAATAAACGCAGACTGCCACCGTAGGCATCATGGGGAACCACCAGTTTATCGCCCGCATTAAGCAACTGCATCAGCAGCGTAATAGCGGCCAGGCCACAGTTAGTGACGATAGCCCCCTGCCCGCCTTCGAGATTATTCAGGGTTTGTTCCAATAACTGAGTGTTCGGGTTGCCGCCCCGTGCGTAATCAAATTGCGGCGCCGCCTTAAAATCCGCGAATGCAAAATTGCTGCTTAGATAAATAGGTGGCACCACCGCGCCATGAGCGCTATCCGATTCGATTCCGGTTCGCACCGCCAGCGTTTGTGCAGAATATTTTGCCATGCTCATCACCATATGGACGTTTAGACGTCTAAACTACCGAACGGTTTACAGGCCGTCAAGATGTTTAGCCGTCTAAAGTTGACGAAAATTACCAGCCAAGTAGAATTTGCTGCATTAATCAGTAGCTCAGTTACTGACCGAATAACAAATAAAGAGAATAAGCCAATGGCAAAATGGAATGGCGAGTACATCCACCCTTACGCTGAGCACGGTAAGAAAGCAGAACAAGTCAAAAAAGTGACCGTGTCTATCCCGCTCAATGTGTTGAAAGTGCTGACCGATGAGCGCACCCGCAGACAAGTGAATAACCTGCGTCACGCGACCAATTCAGAATTATTGTGTGAGGCGTTTCTGCATGCCTTTACCGGCCAACCGTTACCCGATGACGATGACCTGCGTAAAGACAATCCAAACCGGATCCCCAAGGCAGCCCGTGAACTGATGGCTGCTATGGGGGTTGAGATTAACGAAGACGACGATTAATTGGCAATGGCGGGCGGGCGACGAACTAATGTTGCCTGCTCAAAGCCATAAGCCGCCTCAATCAGCACTGGCTCTGCCAACTTACCCGCAAAGAAAGACAAGCCGACCGGCATACCCTGTATATATCCCATAGGGACGGTAATATGCGGATAGCCTGCAATCGCAGCCGGTGAACTGGCCGCACCTAAATAATTGTCACCATTGATATGGTCGATAGACCAGGCTGCCTGATTACTCGGGGCAATCAGCATATCCAGCTTATGCTGACTAAGTGCCGCATCAATCCCATCAGCCTGCGCCATTTTTTTCAGCGCACTGAGTTTGCGTTGATACTCCTCAGGGCTAAACGGTGGGGTCATCGCCGCCTCAAAGATTTCCTGTCTGAAATACGGCATTTCCTGCTCTGCATGGGACTGATTAAACGCGATCAGCGCCTGCATGGTTTTAGGTACGCCATCCCCGGTAGTTGCCAGATACGCCTCTAAATCCGGTTTGAATTCCTGTAACAGAATCTTGTATTCCAAATCGCCCCAGCTTTCGTAATCCGCCAGTTCAACGTTATCAACGATAACGGCGCCCTGCGCTTTAAGCACCGCCAGTTGCTGTTCAAACAGCACATCCACATCGTCGTGATAGCCACCAAGCTGGCGCACAATGCCAATACGTTTACCTTTAAGACCATCCGCTTTCAGATGGCGCAGATAATCCATCTGCCCCTTTTCTGCCTGCGCATCGTTACCATCGTACACTGCCATTGCTTGCAGCAATGCCACCGCCCCGGCGACCGTGCGGGCCATAGGGCCCGCCGTATCCTGGCTGTGTGAGATGGGAATAATCCCATCACGGCTAACCAGACCTAATGTTGGCTTAATCCCCACGATACCGTTGATTGACGAGGGGCAGGTCACTGAACCATCGGTTTCAGTGCCGACAGCCAGCAAGGTAAAATCTGCGGCGACGGCCACACCAGAACCGGAACTTGACCCACACGGACTACGATTGAAATCATAAGCATTGCGGGTCTGGCCATACATACCAGACCATCCGCTGCTACTGCGGCTGGAGCGGAAGTTTGCCCACTCACTCAGGTTGGTTTTGCCCAGAATAATCGCGCCCGCTTCACGTAACCGCGCAACCAGAAACGCATCATCTGCCGGGACATTATTTTTCAGCGCCAGCGACCCGGCACTATTGCTCATGCCATCACCGGTATCGATGTTGTCCTTTAGCACCACCGGAATACCGTGTAACGGTCCCCGCACCTTACCCTGAGCGCGCTCAGCGTCTAATTGCCGCGCTTGCGCCAGCGCCTCCGGACTGAGTTGTGAGATTGAATTGGTGCTGTCGCTCGCCTGATCCAACGTTTTAATACGCTGTTGATAATAGGCCACCAGTTCGGCGCTGGTGATTTCACCGCTGATTAGCTTAGCTTGCGCCTGTTGCCAGCTTAAGTTGCTGAAATCCTGTGCGGCGCTGACTGCGCCACTGATACTTGCCAACGCTAATCCCAGCGCCGTGAGTTTTCCCGCCAGTTTCATGCTTATGTCCACCTTATTGAGTCTGCTGTTCAAGATGCCAGTTAACCCTTAATATGACAACAAACCTATAAGGATCAGTTTGTTATGTTTACATCCTCACTTATCCAGGCTGGCGAACTAGCCGCCCGGTTGCACCAGCCCAATCTGCTTATTCTGGATGCCAGTTGCCATGTCGATGACAACTATAACGAACATGCACCCGCTATCCCGGGCGCACTACGTTTCGATATTGAGCAACAGTTTTGCGACCCCGATGCCTCCCTGCCAAATATGATGCCCAGTGCAGAACGCTTCAGCGCACTGGCACAGGCGCTGGGAATCTCGGCCAACAGCCACATCGTGGTGTATGACAGCAAAGGCATTTTTTCGTCAGCACGAGCTTGGTGGATGTTCAAAAGTATGGGACATGCAAAGGTCTATTTACTCGATGGCGGGTTGCCAGCCTGGCAGGCTTTAGGTCTGCAAACCGCAACCCTTAGCCCTGCGACACACACCGGCGATTTTGTCGCGCGTTTTGCGCCTGACGCCTTTGTTGATCGCCACGCAGTGCTTGCAGCCTGTAAGCATGCCGACGGGAAAGTTGTCGATGCCCGCGCCGCAGCACGTTTTCACGGTACAGCGCCCGAACCACGTGAAGGCATGCGTGCCGGCCACATTCCGGGTTCTGTCAGTTTACCGTTTGAAAGCCTGTTGGCCGACGGTCAGTTCAAGCCGACTAAAACCTTGTTCGAAGCATTTCAGGCCCGTGGGCTGCAACCTACGGACCGAATTATTTTCAGTTGTGGTTCCGGCGTGACCGCCTGTGTGGATTTGTTTGCCGCTCATTTGTGCGGTTACCCGAATCTGAGCGTTTATGATGGTTCCTGGAGTGAATGGGGCAGCGACCCGAGCTTACCGATTGTCAGTAGCGCAGACTACTGACACTCACCGATTCGCTCGGCTTGCAAGGAACTTTGTAATGCCATCGCCATGCCCCCCAGACGCATTTGCATGGTGATATCGCCTTCACCGCGATTGCCAAACGAGCGGAATTGCCCACTTATCTCCGTGCTCACGCCCTGCATATCGCAGAGCATAACCGCATGCAGGGTCTCCCCTACCATTTTTTCACTCACTGCCTGGCAATCTTTAAATTTTGTTACCAGCTCGGTGAGTTTCAACACCGGCTCTTTGACACAGTATTTGCTCACCTCACGATGCACTTTACCGCTAAATGGATCTTTCGATGCCAGCGTGGTTTGCCATAATCCCGGCTCAATCGTCAGCTGCGCCGCCATTGCATTTGTCGCGACCAATAAAAACAAACTGCCTAACCAATAGCGCATATTCTTCCTGTTTCTTAACATCTGAGCGATCACTTTACGGGGTAAGCCGAGTATTGGGAAGTACCAAGCCTGATAGCGAATAGCTGAAGACAAACAAAAGCCGCTCTGGGAGCGGCTTTTGGGATTCACGGCAAATTACGACTCAACTTTCAGTTTGTCGACCACTTTCGTCACATCTGTGGTGTTTTTAGCAATCGCTACAGCCAGCTGCTTCTCAGCTTCGCTGTCCACTTTACCTTTCAGTGTAACGACACCATCTTCAGTATCGACGTCGATGCTGGTACCGCTCACTTCTGATTCCATCAGCAGACGCGCCTTAACCACAGTCGTCACTTTGGCATCTTTCAGGTCTTGAATGGTTTCGCCGGACTGCTCTTTATCTTCTTTCAGCACAGTCAGTTTATTATCCACCCGCTCAACACCATCGAGGCTGGCAATCAGTTCGCCCGCCAGCGCCTTATCAACTTCGCTCTCTACTTTACCGGTCAGCGTTACTACGCCATTTTTCACATCGGTATTGATATCAAACGAATTCAGTTCGGTATTAAACAACAAAGTGCTCTCGGCCTTGCCATCGATCCAGGCATCTTTCGCCTCATCCTGCCACGTATTGGCAGCGTAAGCCGTTGAACCAGCGAAAAGCAATGAAGTTGCAATTAACGTCTTAGTCAGATGTTTCATCTTATCCTCCAAATTTCCTGTTTTGCCACCGGGTGGCGTTGAATTGATTACTGCGGGTTCCATGCCAAATGGATAACTTGTTGTTTTAATTTGCTTTTATGCTGATCTGACAGGTAAAAGCGTTCGTAATCACCGGTAGAATTTTCCGCTCACTGGAAAATTTAGCCGGCCGCGTGCGCTATTGATGCAACATGTAAATTGCGTATAGTGGTCAACTATTAACCAGCATGGAGAGTGATGATGGCCAGAGTGCTTGTCGTGGATGATGACCAGACATTTTTAGATGTGGCAGCAGAACTACTGGAGGGCCTCGGGCACCAGATTAGCAGCTGCAATAGTCTGGGTGCGGCGCAAATGATGGTCAAAAGTCAGCGCTTCGATCACTTGTTGCTGGACCTGATGTTACCCGATGGCAGCGGCTTACAATTACTCGATAGTCTTAATGAGCGCCAACGGGAGTCAACCCGTGTCACCATCATCACCGGCCATCCCAGTATTACCCAATCGGTCAAAAGCCTGTATGGACCCAGAGTCAATTACTTAGTCAAACCCCTGACCATCACCGCATTGCAACAAGCATTAAGCGAGCAATCGATACCGACGACACCAGCGGTCACAACGCCAGCGCCTCAGCACGCAACCAGTTCGCCGCAAGCCTTGTTGGTTGGCGAGAGTCCACAAATAAAACAATTAATCAGTACCATAGAGCGAGTCGCCGCCACGGATGCGAATGTGATGTTGATGGGTGAGAGCGGCGTCGGCAAAGAAGTCGTCTCACAGGCCATACATCAGGCCAGCCGCGCCCATGAACCATTTGTCGCCACCAACTGCGGGGCATTGAATAAAGACCTGATTAACAGTGAATTATTTGGTCACGAAAAAGGGGCGTTCACCGGCGCGCTCAACCGCAAACCCGGCGTGTTTGAACAGGCCGGCGCCGGCACCCTGTTTCTGGATGAAATCACCGAGATGCCGCTTGATCTGCAAACCAATCTGTTACGGGTATTGGAAAGCCGCCAGTTTGTGCGGGTTGGGGGGCAGGAGCCGCTTGCCGTACAGTGCCGCGTCATTTCCGCCACTAACCGCGATGAACAAGCGATTGCGCGGGAAAAATGCCTGCGGGAAGACTTATATTTTCGTCTCGCGGTGTTTCCAATCCATATCCCGCCGCTGCGGGAAAGGGACGGTGACATTCCCATTTTGGCAGAGCACTTCCTCAATCAGTTGAATAACCAGCACGGTAGCGGCCTGGTGTTGGGTAAACCTGAACTGGCACGTCTGTGCGACTACAGTTGGCCGGGCAATGTACGCGAGTTGCGTCATTGCATCCACCGCGCATTTATTATGACGGATCCGGATAGCCGCACATTACAACTGCCGGATAAGCTCGGTTCGCCGTTTGCCAGCAGTGAGGCCAACGATCCCGGTGACTTTACCTTAAAGCCGGGACAATCCATCGAGCAAATGGAACGTGCATTGATTGAAATGACCCTGGAAAAACTGGGTGGCGATCGCACCCGCGCGGCAAAAATGCTCGGCGTCAGTACTAAAACCCTCTACAACCGTTTAAAAGCCTACGAATCGGAACAGGAGCATACGGATGTCAGCGCCAACTAATCTCGACGAGTTTATTCACGATTTACGCAATCCGCTGAACAATATCAGCATGTACGCCGAGCTAGGCAAAATGCAGGCACAGCAAGGGGCTACGGCAGAAAAACTATTGCAAACCTTTGACACTATTATTGCGCAGTGCCAGCGAAGCAGCCAATTACTCGATTCACTGAAACAACATGGTTAAACCAATACACAGTGTCAGTTGCTGCACGCGACTATTCCGGTATGATGGTAGAGGATTGCGTCTGAGTACACCATTTTGAAATTAGTCTTATTCATCAGCCTGATAGCGTTTAGTCTTGGCTGTGGGGCCCGTCAGTTGACCGTGCTCGACCAACAAGGCCAGCCCGTTGCCGACCTGGTGGTTAGCTATCCCGCCACACCAGCTTACCAGCCCACTGACTCATTGGCAGTGATGGATCAAATCAACAAGCAATTTTCCCCGCAGGTATTAATCATCCAAGCCGGTCAGCAGGTGATTTTTCCCAACAGTGATGATATCCGCCACCACGTTTACAGTTTTTCACCCACCAAGCCATTTGAACTTAAGTTATATGCAGGCAGCGATGCGCCCCCGGTGCAATTCGATACGCCCGGAATCGTTGTGTTAGGCTGCAATATCCATGACGGCATGATTGGCTACATTTACGTGAATGATGGTCGGGGTACTGCGCTAAGCAATTCGCAAGGTGAGCTCAATATTCCTGCCGAGATTACCACACTAAGCCTGTGGCACCCGCGACAGCAGCTGTCTGTCGTTGAGCGCACGTCTATTACGCTAGCGCCCGGGCAACAGCAAATTATTTTACCATTTTCGCTGGTGCCGCCAGCAGAACCGTCCAGTAAGGGTACAAAATTTGGCCGCAAACTGCGGCCGCAGGGTCAACCATAATGCGACGTCGTCTTAACCAGACAATCTTGTTGTATGTCGGTGGACTAATTGTCTTTACCTCGCTGATTATTCTGGTCAATGTGTGGATTTCCACCACAGAGCACGCCCGCAATCAGTTGCGCAATGATTTGTCGGTTGGTCAGGCGATTACCCAGCGTATTTTGCAAAACCGCGAACAACAATTAGCCACCAGTGCTCAAGTGCTGACGGATGATTGGGGCTTCAAGCAGGCCGTAGTGCAGGCGCTGCGTGATAAACAAACCATGCGCTCGGTCTTGTTGAATTTTGGTCGTCGCATCAATGTGGACATGATGGCCGTAATCGACGTCAATGGCACTATGGTATTTGACCGCGATAATATCCCTGCCACCTTCAGCCAACAGGCCGCCAGTATGGCGCAACAGGCGTTGTTCGGTGGCACCCAGACACAAATTTTACATAGCGATGGTAAAATATATCAGGTCTTTCTGCTGCCGGTAAAAGCGCCCAATCCTATTGCTGTCGCCATGCTGGGCTTTGAGATAGGCCTGCCGTTACTGCGCGAACTGAGTACTATTTCCCAACTGGACGTCTCCATCACGCTAACCCACAATCAGTTGACACAGCGTTTACTCAGCACATTGCCCGCAGATAACCATGTCGCCCAACACGAACCGGACCAACTGAACTGGATTAATATTGCCTTATTCAATCAGCAAGTGTTCGCGGCCCAATCTGCGCTGCTTAGTCAGCATGATCAACAGCGCATCGAGTTACAATTATCTGAAAATGTTCAGCAGTTATTCGCTGGCTTTTCGCGCTTACAACTGCAAATAAGCATTATCGCGCTGCTATGCGTTTTATTAGCCGTTCTGATCACAGCCATCATCGCCCGCCGGGTTACCCGGCCGATCCGCAATTTAGTCAACCAATCCAGCCATATTGCGCACGGTAACTATCGGCATTTATCCGAAACTGACGGTTCACTGGAAGTCAATGAACTGACACATGCCTTTAATACCATGCAAGACAATATTCAAAACCGAGAAGCTCAAATCCGCTTTCAGGCCGAACATGACTTACTCACCGGACTGAATAACCGCAATGCCTTGTCTGCACACATTACCGGCATGTTTGACCAGCAGCAGGCCTTTCAGGCAATAGGGATCAAGGTACGTGGTTTTCGCAATATTAATGACGTGTTTGGCCATCAGAATGCCGATCTGTGTCTGACTATTCTCGCGCAACGATTGGCTCAGCAAACTGCCTATTGCGCTCGCACCGCAGGTGGCGAATTCGCGCTGATTAGCCCGCGCGGCTGCAGTGACGAACAATTGGGCGCCTTGCTGCGTGATTTGCAGGCCCCCGTACTGTTGGGCAATGTAGAATATCGTCCGGCCATTGCCTTGGGCTACCTGGATTGTCCGCAACAGGCGGATAGCACAGAACAAGTGTTGCGCCGCTTGCATATTGTGCTGGACGACCCGCGACAGAAAGACCTTCCCTGGGTCAAGTTTGATGTGCAATTGGAGCAAGACTATCTGCGGCGCCTGACCATCATTAGTGAGTTGAAGCTCGCTTTAGAGACCTCTCCCAACCAGTTTGCCGTGCATTATCAGCCCAAAATCAACACCCAGACCGGTCAGTGCCATGGAGCAGAAGCGCTGGTACGCTGGACCAGCCCCACTTTAGGCTTTGTCGCGCCAGACGTGTTTATCGGCTTGGCTGAACAAGCCGGGATCATTCATCAACTGACGTTCCGGGTGCTGCAACAAGTCATCGAAGACAGTCATAATCTGGAGCGAGCGGGATATGCTATCTGTATCGCAATTAACCTCTCCGCCCAGGATATCCTCAAATCCACCATAGTCGATCAACTGATCAGCCAAGTGAAACATGCCAATCTTAGCGGCAAACATATCAGCTTCGAATTGACAGAAAGCGATTTGGTCAGTGATGCAACAACCGCCATTACACAATTACAACGCCTGCGCGATGCAGGCTTTCAGTTAGCCATCGATGACTTTGGTACCGGCTATTCATCCCTCGCTTATTTGCGCAGCATGCCGGTCAATACCCTGAAGGTCGATAAAAGTTTTGTACTGAAATTGGATGAAAATGCCGCTGACCGGCAAATCGTGCAAACTATCATCCAGTTGGCCCACAGCTTTCACCTAGATGTGGTGGCGGAAGGCGTGGAAAGCTGGAATAGTTGGGAGCTTTTAAAATCTTGGCGGTGTGAGTCGTTACAGGGATTTTACATTGCCAAACCGCTGACCTTCCGTGACTTTACTCACTGGCTTGAACAACAGGAGCAGCCATGAAAAAACTAGGCTTGGTATCATTGGCAGTAACCTGTCTGCTGGCAGACTATGCCCTGGCCGGCGAAGGTAAATTGCTTGCAACACCCGGACTAACCCAAATAGAGGGCAGTGGCGGCGGTGGACTAGTTCCGTGGGCGACCATCGCCGGCTATGACAGTCGTGAGCAAACCTCAGCCAGCGTATTCAGCACCTCGGTCAGCGTCGATGATTACCGGCTCAGTGCCTGGGGCGCCAACATCGGCCTGTATGACCGGGTTGAGCTTAGCGTTGCCCGTCACACCTTTGATTTAACCTCTCTGGGCGGGGATATCAGCCAAACCATTGTCGGCGCCAAAGTGCGCTTGTACGGTGATGTGATCTATTCAGACTGGCCTCAACTGGCATTAGGGGTTCAACATAAGCAGCTCAGCGATGGCAGTGTGGCGCGCTTAGTGGGTGCCAATAACTCTAGCCAAGGTACCGACTGGTATCTGTCTGCAACCAAAATTCATTTAGGCGCCGCAGGTGGCTACAACCTGGTGTGGAACCTGACCGCTCGCGCGACCAAAGCTAACCAGATGGGTCTGTTAGGTTATGGTGGTAGCCACGATGATGATTATGCCATCATGCTTGAAGGTAGTGCAGGCGTATTGTTATCTCGCAGCCTGGTGCTCGGTATCGAATATCGCCAGAAACCAGACAATCTCGGTTTGGGCGAACAGGACTGGTACGATGCGTTTATCAGCTACTTGCCCAACAAGCATGTCAATATTACCGCAGCATGGGCCGACTTGGGCAGTATTGCCGGCGTTCGCGGCCAACGGGGTTTGTATCTGTCAATCACGGGGTATTTATGGTAACGAAATTACACCTGGGTGTTATCGCGCTGTTGCTATTCCTGGCAGGCTGTCAGAGCAACACAGCTTCCAGCAGCCTGTATGAGCAAATAGGCGGCCAGCAAACCATCGACCGTATCGTAGACAACTTTATTCGCCAAATTGAATATGACCCGCATATCATCGAATTCTTTCTCGAATCGGATATTGATCGGTTTCGCAGTAAATTGAGTGAACACATTTGTGCCTTTAGCGGGGGGCCTTGTGTTTATAGCGGCGACAGCATGCAGGACGTGCACGCGGGTATGCATATCACAGAATCTGATTTCAACCGCACAGTCGACTTGTTGATCGACGCAATGACCGAAGCCGGATTAAGTCACCCGCAGCAAAACAAAATGCTTGCGCTGTTTGTGCCAATGCGTCGACAAATGATTTATCGTTAAACGCCGGGCGCCATCCGCTCCCCACCATCAGGAGCCATCATGTCTGATCAAAGCCTTATTCGTTTACTGAAAATCGTCATGTCGGTGGGCATTTGTCTGATACTGCTCGGCATTTATCTGCATAATTTCAATGCCACCATCGAAGCGATGGGGGTCACCGGCATTATAATCAGTGCGGTTTGCGTAGCGCTGGGTATGGTAATGTCGTTACCGACCAAAATGTATCTAACCTTTCTGTTGGTGCGTCGCGAAGAAATACAGAAAGAACAGCATCACTCACTGGATTGAATGACAATTTTACCGGCACACAGGTCTGTCGCTTGTTGGCAAAATGCCTGTTGTTGCGCCTTTGCCAACTGCAAGGTTAAGACGATTTGTTGCTGATAATCATAATGAATCTGTTCACAGTCATACTGACTGACTAACTGCAACATGCCACCATCAAATCCATAATCAAACGCCAGTGTTAGCCCTACCCTTTGCACCCAATGACGCACGGGCAATTCAGCCAGCACCGCAGACGTGGCGTCAGAGTATGCCCGCTGTAATCCGCCTGTGCCTAACTTGGTGCCTCCAAAGTAACGCACCACCGCCACCGTCACTTCGCCAATACCACTGTGTTGCAGCACTTTTAGCATCGGCATACCTGCAGTTCCGCTTGGTTCTCCGTCATCACTCATAGACATCAATGTGCTGTTCGGTGCACCAGCAATATAAGCCCAACACACGTGATTAGCCCCCAGATGCCGGGCACGTAGTTCACGCAAAAAATGATTCGCTACCTCTGGATTGGGCGTATGCGCAGCAAATGCAAGAAAACGGCTGCGTTTAATTTCCAGTTCTGTTTGATGAGACTGTGCAGGGATAGGGAATGACAATGACATAGTATTTGGCCGGTTAACCGCGCCATTATGGCATAGCCAATGGTGGAACCGCATAAAAAAGCCGCCCGCAGGCGGCTATGAGTTATTACATGCTCTGCTGGCTGGCAATCCAGTTATCCACTTTGCGTTCCAGTACCTGCAATGGTAGCTGACCACCGCCTAATACGGTGTCATGGAAGGCGCGGATATCGAACTTATCGCCCAGAGCATCTATAGCGCGCTGACGTAGTTCGAGGATTTTCAGCATACCGATTTTGTAGCTAGTTGCCTGACCCGGCATCACAAAATAACGCTGCACTTCAGAAATAATCTGCCCTTCTGAAATCGGCGAATTTTGTTTGAAATACTCAATGGCCTGTTGCTCAGTCCAGCCTTTAGCGTGAATACCGGTATCCACAACCAGACGGATGGCCCGCCACATTTCTGTTACCAAACGCCCAAAGTCAGAGAACGGATTCTGATAGGCACCCATTTCCTTGGCCAATGTTTCGGCGTACAGCGCCCAGCCTTCCACGTAGCTGCCATAGAACAATTGGGTGCGGAATGTGGGGACAGATTGCAGTTCCTGCTGAATAGAAATTTGCATATGGTGACCCGGGCTACCCTCATGGTAGGCCACAGCCTCCATTTCATTTTTTGGCATCATGGTCATATCAGACAGGTGCACATAATACGTACCCGGGCGGCTACCGTCCGGTGTGCCAGAGCTGTAGTGCTGCGCGGCCCCCGGCTGCTCACGGAATGATTCAACCCGTTTTACCACCAGCTTGGCTTTGGGCAATAAGCCAAAGTACTCAGGCAATTTGCTGTCGATATAGTCCAGATACGCCTGGGTATCATCGATATAAGCCTGACGTCCTTCATCTGTATCCGGGTAATAGAAGCGCTCGTCAGTAACATCCTGTTTGATATATGCAAAGAAGTCCTGCAGTGTGCCCTCGAAGCCTACCTCAGTTTTGAGCTTTTCCATTGCCGCTGTCAGGCGCGCCACTTCACTCAGGCCCAGCTGATGAATCTCATCCGCGGTTAAGTCCGTTGTGGTCGACGTCTTCAGGCGATAATCATAATAGGCCAGGCCATCTGGTAGTGCGCTAGCCCCCTGAGCGGCGTCAGGAATATTGGCCCGATCACTTTCAAACCAGTCAATAAACGTCAGGTAAGCCGGTTTAACGCTGCTCAACAATGCCGCTTTAGCCTCTTCTGTCAGTTCGTCAGCCTTAGCCTGATCGATACTGCCATTGTCCACCAGCGCCTGAATTTTGCGCTTAGCATCAGCCATTAGAGGGGCGTCCGTTTCGCTATCATCAAATGGATAACCTGTGATGACATTTTTTGACTGGGTAATGACACCGTCGTAGGCGAAGTATGGGGCTTTAACGCCAATATCCGCACTTTTGTGCACACCATCTATCAGTTGCTTGGCGGCACGATTCATCTGATTCAATCGGCTGATGTAAGCTTGCATATCCTGCAGATTATCTACCCGATGCATATTGATCATAAAGTTAGGCAACATCGATTGCGGGCCAAACATCTGATTGAAGCTGTAGCCGTGATAACGCCATTTTTCACCGGCTTGTGCCTGCTCATACTGGTAAATCCACAGGTCGTAAGAGGTTTTACTATCCAAATCCAACTTGGCGTAATCGAAATGACTTTTCAGTTCTGCAACCGAAGCCGCTAGCCAGGCGAGATTCTTTTTCTCTGCCTCCTCGGACATATCATCCAATTGGTCGTACTTATCTTTACGGCCGAGATAGGTCATCTGCAGCGGTGAAAACTGCAATTGCTCTTCGTATTTTTCCTCAAACCATTGATTCAGGCGCTCGGACTCAGTTTGTGCAGTCTGTTCAACAGACACCTTGGGGGCCGCAGCAGAATTGTCGTTGCTAGCTGGCGAGCAGGCAGTCAACACCGCGAGCGCGGTTAGAGATAAGATTAATCGCATGACAGGAACTCATTTATTATTGTTGCAAAACAGACTACCCAGCCATCGCTTACAGTCAATAGCCGGGCAGTGTTATTGGGTTTCAATTTGTGTCAGAGCGCTGATTGGCCTGCTGCACAAATTGCTGGAATGACTCAAGGGGCATCGGCTTGGCCAGATAGAAGCCCTGACCAAACTGGCAACCCTGAGCCTTCAGAAAAGTCAGTTGTTCTGACAGCTCAATGCCCTCGGCAACACAGGCCATGCCCAGTTTGTCAGCCATGCCCAAAATGGTTTCAACCAGTGTTTCCGCACCTTCATCGCGCCCCAACTTGGAGATAAATTCGATATCAATCTTGATAATATCGACCGGGAAACGCACCAGATATCCCAGTGATGAATAACCGGTACCGAAATCATCAATGGCGATTTTTACGCCCATTTCCTTCAGTTCACTGAGCACCCCAAGCGCTTTGTCCGTATTGGCGGTGATAAGGCGCTCGGTGATCTCGACTGTGATCTCGATGTTCTGGCTATAGCGGGAAATTTTCTCCAGCCATAATTCCAATGCATGATCCTTTGAGTGGAACAGGCGTGGTGACACGTTAATCGACAAGCCAATGTCGCCATCCGGGAAACTCGCCAGTAACTGTTCACAGGCATTTTCCAGCATTAGGGTATCTATACGGTTAATCAGGCCAGATTCCTCTGCCAGTGTGATAAATTCATAGGGTGGAACATAGCTGCCATCATTACGTTGCCAGCGGGCAAGTGCTTCACAGCGCACGACTTGGCCACTGTGAATGTCAATAATTGGCTGATAGTGGCAGCTTAGCTTGTTCTCATTAATGGCTAAAATTAGCGCCTGTAGCATGGCATGGCGCTGCTCAGATTTTTGCTGCAATTCACGGGTGTAGAACTGCCAGCCATTTCTGCCGCTATTTTTTACTTCATACATGGCCTGATCGGCATGAATAATCAGCGTTTGTTCGTCGCGACCGTCCTGAGGATAGATAGCCACGCCAATACTGCATGAACAGTTAATCCGGACGTTTCCAAGTTCAAGCGGCAACTGCACAGCTTCAATGACCTTTTCGATGACTGTCTGAATATCACATTCTTCTTCGACATGGCTCAGCAGCACGCCAAACTCATCGCCACTAAGGCGGGCCACCGTATCAGATTCACGTACACAACTTGATATCCGCTGAGCAACCTGACGCAATAACTCATCACCCACTGCGTGACCATGGTTGTCATTAACCGGTTTAAAGCGATCCAGATCGATAAACAGCACTGCCAACATTTCATTGCGGCGTCTTGCAGAATCGAGTGCTTTACGTAAGTGAGCGCTAAATAACAAACGATTTGGCAAACCGGTCAAAGCATCGAAAGTGGCCTGCCGTTCAATGACCCGCATGCTCTGTACTTTATCCGTTATATCCTGCACGGTCCCCATACAGAGTGGCTGCTCATCTTCCTGAACATATTCACCGATAAAACGCAGCCAACGCCCATCCCCGATGCTGTCGTGTATTTCCAGTTCCAGATCGAAGCTATTTTTATCGTTAAATAATTTGGTGATGGCCTCGCGCAACAAGCCTAGCTGCGGAGGCTGCAGATAAGCAACCAATTCATTAACATCTCTGGGCTCAGGAATAGTAGCTGTACTGAGCAAACGGGAAATTTGCTCTGACCATTGCACAATATTTAACTGTGCATCGATTTTCCAACCACCAATTTGCGCCACGTGCCCAACCTTTTCCAACAATTGCTGGCTGCGATACATCGCATACTCAAGGCGGTACTTTTCTTTGATCTGGCGAAAACGGATCTGCAACAACAGCATTATTACCGCAGCAGAAAAGAACACCAGGGCACGCAGGGTAAACAGATTGGTCAGTAACTGATCGGAATGGTAATCGGGTAGAATTGCCAATTGCCAGCTACCACCACCGACTGGGATAGACACCTGCAGGCGCTCCGGTTTGTCAAAAATGTGCTTTTCACCAAAAAATACCGCTTCGCGCTCGCCTAATGCATCGAAGCTGCGGATTGCCAAGATATCACCCATATTCAGACTCACGTCGGATTGGCGGAAAAGGGCATCTGCATCAATAGGAGCCGAGATAATCCCCCACAACTGACGTTGCTGATTCTGTTCATAAAATATCGGTGAGCGGGCAATAAACGCCTCGCCTCCCTGCACCAGTTGCACCGGACCAATTACCAGAGACTCTGCGGTGCGCACGGTTTTCAGCACAGAAGGGTTCTGATCCGCCACGGTACTGTAATCCAGCCCGACCGCTTTTTCATTTCCCTCCAGTGGATACACATAATTGACGATAAGGTTGCGCGCCGCAGCAAAGTTTACGATTAGCGGTTCACGCTTGAACATTTCTTTGGCGTAGCGGGCGAATTCCTCGTAGCTCAATTCAGGATTAGCCGCAATATACGCTGAAAAGCCTTCCAGCATGGATAAACTCAGGGAAAGATGCCCTTCCATTTTCGCCGCGATAGTGCTCAGCTGGCGGTAAGCGGTCAGTTCAGCCCGATTGCGGGATTCCTGTTGCACCACCTGCTCTAACATCAGGTCGATAATAAAAGCCAGCAAAATCACCAGTGCGATGGTTAACACCAGTCGCTTGCGATACCAGGTAAATGCCAGCGCCGGCACAAACACCACCAACACCACCAATGGCATCCATAAGAACAACGTACTGATGTGGCCTGCGTCAGTCTGAATTACTCGGCTAAATATTTCATCGCCAGGCAACTCATTCAAAAGTCCGGTCGCTTTTAGCTGCCTGGCCATATACTGCCAACGCACAATATCGACATTCCCCAATGGTATTTGTGGGTATTGAATATAACTGTCGATAATGTTGGCAAACTCTAGGTTGTATTCGCGTAGGTTGGGATATTGAATTATGTAACGCGGCATTTGCTCAGAAATACGATTGGCAATTTCACTCTTATTCTGCAGGGCATAGCGCCAGCCTTTTATACTGGCATCGATAAAGCGGCGCACTACATCCGGATGTTGCTGTACAAACTGCTCGGTACTAAACAATGAATCCCCATAAAAGCCAATACCGTAGTCTTCCGGATCCATTTCATTTAGTGATAACTGTGCTTTAGTCGCTTCATAGCGGGCACTGGGCGCAAAAGATACGATGGCATCTGCTTTGCGTTCACGCAGGCTCTGCACATTGGCTGGCACATTCACCAGCGTAACCTCGCTTTGTGGAATATCGAAATGCTGTAATAGCGCTAACAATTCAGCGCGACTGCTGATGCGCTGACCGACTGCTATGCGCAGACCTCTGAGGTCGTCTGGTTTAGCTAGCGGTACGCTGTTTAGCGAGAAAAAAGAAATTGGACTTTCCTGATAGAAGCTGGCTAACAACACCACCGGCACACCCCGTTCGCGGGCAAGCAGAAAGTCTACCGAGCCGACGGCAATATCCACCCGTCCTTCACTTAATTCATCGGTTGCATCTATGGGGGTTTTATTTGGCTTTACGCCACTGACAATTTCGACATCCAGGCCAGCGTCGGCATAATAGCCTTGCCATTGGGCAGCATAATACCCGGCGAACTGGAATTCATGTTCCCATCTGAGTTGCAGTACAATTTTGTCAGTGGCAGCAACACCCTGACAAAACAATAACGCGGCAAAAAAAGCGAATTTTCTCAACATCGTGCGTCTACGGCGCTCAAATTATGTGCAAAGCTTAGACGACGAACACCATTCTACTCGCCGCCCCGGATAAATGGCGCTGACTTTTATCAACATTGCGCCAACTTTAAAATTCGGGCATCCTTGCCGTTTACTTCGGAATGTACTTAACTAACTGAATTTAATGGCTTTTTAAAAAGTCTCACAGGCGAAAACCAAAAACAAGTGTTCCCTTCATTTCGCCACAATGTTTAAGCCAAATTTTTCGAAAAGCTTTTCCAGAGACTCTTTATACAAAGGTTTCACAATATATCCTTTCGCCCCACGTTCGACCGCCTGTTGTACGGTGATTTTATCCTTACGACCACTGAGCATTACTATCGGTGTATCTTTATTAGGGCCATCGGTCGTGCACACCTGATCGACAATATAAATGCCATTGGTGTCTGGCAGCGTTACATCCATCAGTACCAGCGAATAATGTCGGTTTGACAGAGAGGCAAACGCGACCCTTCCATTGGCCGCGACATCGACTTTTACCTTGTAATGATTTAACAATTTTTTGGTCAACTGTGCGCTAATTGCATCATCCTCGACCAGTAAAATCGATGGTGTCGACTTTTGTTGCTGCAAGATCTGCTCATAATCGACGTCTTCGCTATATAAACGATTAAACGTATAGTGACTGGTCTCTTGAGCATTATTTTCATCATCGACCCGATTATCCCCATCGGACGCTGGAGTCTCAAAAGCAGCGGAATTCGCCTCATCGGCGGCGTCATCATTTTTCGCTTTGGGCAGATTAACACTGTCGAGCAATTCGCCAATCAGGTTCATGGTTTTTTGCTGTAACTTCAGTAATTCAGGACGCACTTCATCGGAACGAATAGCTGAAAGGGTCTCACGTAACTTAACCAAGTCCAGATCAACCGGTTGGTGTGAGCGAATCTTTGCCACAGCACCGTCCAGCGCCTTGTCGATGTCCAGCATGGTTTGTTCAAATTCGCTCCGCAGCAGCTCACGCCGCTCCAACCCTCGACTCACCGCGCGCCCGACATCTTCCGATACTTTGCCGATTTCTCTGACAAAGGTCATATCACCCTTTTTGTGTTTAACTGCAATCCCCATGCTGGCGAGCAAGTGTTCACAAATAAGAATCACCCGATGCATTTCATACACAGGGCGCGCCACCATGTAGTCATCGACGATGCCACTGCGAAATGCCTGATAAGCTTCCGCTTCTTCGTGGCGAGGCACCATGGCCACAACGCGATGCTCGCAGACCGGATATTCCGCCACCGCATCAAGGCTGCGATAATAGGCGGACAGACATTTGACAACGCTCGGGCCAGTTATCAGGAATACTTTCTGCTCCTTGCTAATCAGTTGCCGGCAGATATCGCGCATCGCATCAACCACCAATACCGAGGCGAAATAATCCGAAAGGATATTAATCAACAGTTTGTCGGCTTCAGGATCGGTTCGATAATAAATAATGTGAGTAGTATTCGATGGCATATTAACCCTCCCAATCCCTGCGCAAGACCATCAATAAGCGTTCCATTTGTTTTTTCACCTCCAACCACTGTAGCAGACGCAAATCTTCTGGGCGGTTCTCGCGACAAATTGTTTCTAACTGTTCAGCCTCAAATTGCAGTTGATTGGCGCCAATTGCTCTGGCACTGCTTTTGAGACTGTGTGCCAAACGTTCAACATCCGCCCACTTACGATGGGCGACGGCCGCGACCAACTCTTCAAAACTGTGTTGCATATTGCGGATAAACTCGCGCATAAACTCGCGCAGTTCTTCCGCTGCAATATCACCGGTAAACCGAAAGAGGGCGCCAATGTTGTATGGGGACTCATTAACACGCATTTCCCCGGGCAGGTTGTGGCTATGGTTGACACTTTGCGTTTGTGACCACTTACCCTCGCTGTTCATCAAGAAATCCATCATACTGGTCAGCGTAAGAGGCTTCATCAATACGTCATCGGCACCAACTTTTATACTGTTATCAAAACACGCCTGAGTTCTGTCTGCGGTCAACACAACCATGATGACATGTGCTCGCTGTTGCTGATGTTCGATGGCTCGCAAGCGACGGATACATTCAGCTCCTGTTATGTCTGGCATTTGGTAGTCCGAGATAACTAAATCGTATGTGTGATGCTGAAACAGATGTATGGCTTCTGTACCATTGACCGCAAGGTTGGCATGCTGGCCAAGCACCTTAAGCTGATGACAAATGACATAGGCATTGTCAGGATTATCTTCCACCACCAGAATCCGGCGCTTGTTTAACAACGGCTCTGAAGCATTAACAATCGGGCGAGGGGAATGGGCTTTATGATCGTAATCCAGCATCATTGCCAAAAAATCGCGCCATTTAAGCGGCATATTGATTAACTGCGGACAAAGATTACTTAAGTCAAACGGCGTTGTTGGGTATAGCACCACTGCGTTTAACTGATTCAGTTGCAAAATAAGTTCTGGCGCGGGCGGCGCCGTATCCGGCAAAAAGAGTACTCGCTGCCGGTCGGTAATCTGGGCGGGAAGCGAACTGATAGAAGTAAGCTGCACATCGTATTGATTGACGTAGAGGTTTAACTGTTCAATGAACGCCGGATCATTGCACAATATTTCCAGTCCGTTCAGCCTGTTCGGGCTGATGTCTTTACTCAAAGACGCAGGCTTACCTGCCAATGGCAATGTAAAGTGAAAACAACTTCCTTTTTGCAATTGTGATGACAACTGCAATTCAATGCCCATTAACTGGCAAATCCGCTGACAAATGTGTAGCCCCAATCCGGTACCGCCATAGCGACCATGAATATCCAGCGTTCCCTGCTCGAAACCCGCAAAAATTTTTTTATGCTGCTCTGGCGCTATGCCAATCCCATTGTCACGGACCGAGAAAGAAATGGCGTGATTCGCCGCTTCATAATCAATCCGCAGTTCAATGCACGGCTCGGGTGATTCGTTGAACTTGAGCCCGTTACTAATGAGATTATTTAATACCTGCCGTAATCGACTCTTATCTGCACGTATGACTGACGGAGCAGCGGGGTCGACAAACAGGAGAAGTTTGGCGTCACGCTTGCGCGCCTGCCCGAGAAAGCCACTAAATAATTCTTCCATTTCTGCCCTGAGAGAAATGTCGACAGATGCCAGAACCATTTTTTCGGCATCCAGTTTTGCCGCATCCAACACATCATTCAGTAATTGCAGTAAATGCTGAGAATTACTTTGTATCCGATGCAGATATTCGTTGTGTGCAAATTGCGGATCATGCAGGGTCAGATCCAACATACCAATGATGGCATTGAGGGGTGTTTTTACCTCGTGACTCATTGCAGCCAGGAACTGGCTTTTCGCCCGGCTTAATTGTTGGGCCTGCTCGAATGCCTGCTCTAACTGCAGATGCAGTGCTCTGAAGTGCGACTCGTCGATCAGCATACTCACACGTTCGCCATCCGGGGTGACGCTGTCGCGATATTCCAAATATTTTCCATCACTATGGGTAAAGCGCACGGCGAATGGGCGTTTAGTTGTCAGTTTGCGCTTTAACCAACGCATGATCGCCGCTTTACGCTGTTTTGTTTGCTCCGGCATGCTTTTTAAAACAAAAGACGCCAGCTCCAGCAGTGACCGGCCTTTTGCGCCATAGCGGCAAAATTGTGTAAATAGGTCCCGAAAACGCGAATTGACGATCTCAATGCAATGATGGGAATCACTGATAAACAGGGCATCCGGCAATAGTTCGATCGCTGTTACGATGGCCTGGTATCGCCTAGTCAGCAGGCTTTCACGGGTTGGTTGAATAGTGATCAGGAACTGATCATCGCCGGTGGGAATGCTCTGTAATACCCGCAGCTGCTGTTCGACAGTAAAAATTCGGCAACTCAGGCCACTGGTAATCAGACCTTTTGCCTCAGCCAGCAGCAATTCATGCAACTTATCGGTCGCAAATGTTTGCTCAAACTGCGGGTTGCTCGCTAACAATTCCCCCTTGGCAGAGACGAACATAGCGGGGCAAGCGATGGTTGCCAGCACCTCTTGCATTATTTCCTCTGGCATTGGTCGATTTAAGCGTAAGAATAGTCAACAAAATCAACCAGATCATATTAATTTGCCCGCTGGTCCAACGCGCAAATCTTTACTGTCCTTCTATACTGAATCCCCGTCTTATAGTTGGAGCGCTTGATATGACAGTGCAAAAGAAGTTCCTGCTGGCAGTTGCGGGGTTTGTAGTAGTTTTAGGTATTTTTCTGGTTATTCTGACGGTTCAAACGGCGGTGCAGAACACCGATTCACAACTCGACAAAGATGTGCGTTATAGCGAAAGTAAAGTCAGAGGTGTTTTGCAGGTTACCGATAGCATCATGCGTGAGCGGGTGCAAAATGCCATGCGATTGTTAAAGATTCAGGGCAACGCGATTGGTAATCCCTCCCAAGGTGCGACCGTTGACGTAAATGGTACGCCCGCACCACAATTATTTTTGGGCGATTCGCCGCAAGCCAATCAATTTCAACTGGTTGATGGACTGACCGACATTATGGGTGGCACCGCCACTTTGTTTAGCCGCAGCGGTGATGATTTTATTCGCGTATCCACCAATGTAATGCGCGAAGGTAAACGGGCCATCGGCACAAAGCTCGCCCCTAACGGTAAAGCCATGGCCGCCATTCGTCAGGGGCAAGCCTACTATGGCGAAGTGGATATTCTCGGCAACCCTTACCTGACCGGTTATGAACCCATGTTTGATGCCAATAATAATGTTATTGGTATCTGGTATGTTGGGTATTCCGCTGACCTAAAGGTATTGGCTGATGCCATCGAAAATATGCGGGTGTTAGAACAAGGCTTCGTGGCACTGCGGGATGGTAAAGGCAATATCCGCCTGCATTCCCGTCATATTCCCAATGAAACTATCAACCAGATCGTCAGCCAGCCAGGAGATGATTGGGACGTTAAAATTATCCCGTTTAATGAATGGGGTTATGACATTGTCATTGCCACTTCACTACAGGAAGTCGACGGATACTTCTGGCAGGGGGTACTGGCGGGCATCATCAAAGTCGTGATTGCGGGCGCATTGATGCTGGGCGGAGTATATCTGCTGGTCAATAAACTGGTCGGTGCTCCGTTGGCAGAGTACATCCAAACCGTCAATCATCTTGCAGATGGAGAAGGTGATTTAACGATCCGATTCAATGCCACCCGCTCAGACGAACTCGGCCAGATGGCGCGCGGTTTCGATAAATTGATCGAACGTTTACAGCGTACCATTACTGAGTCAAAACAAACGTCTGAGCAGGTATATCAAGCCGCATTAACACTGGATAAAAATGTCAGCGCGGCCCTAACTGCCATTAATCAGCAAACCCAGCAAACCGAGCAAAGTGCTGCCGCGGTCCATGAAATGAGTAGCTCCGCGCAAGGTGTGGCGGATAATGCCGCACGTGCCGAGCAAGCCGCTAATCAGGCCCGAAGCGATGCAGAGAAAACGGTGAGTGTGTTGCAAAAAACCATTCAGGATATCCATGCCCAGTCCAATGCCATGCAAAGCTCGGTACAGGTAATCAGCGAACTGGCCAATGCCAGCGAAGATATTTCGGCGGTGTTGGAAGTCATCCGCAACATTGCCGAACAAACCAATTTGTTAGCCTTGAATGCGGCCATTGAGGCGGCCCGGGCTGGCGAACAAGGACGCGGTTTTGCGGTGGTAGCTGATGAGGTGCGCTCATTAGCGAGCCGCACTCAAACATCAACGGAAGAGATCCGCGATATGATTGAGCGCCTGCAGCGCGGTGGCCGCAGTGCATCCACCTTGATGGAAGAAAACAAAGTCCGCGCAGAGCAAAATGCTCTGGCAACCGAACAAGCGGGCGGTGCTCTGGATGAAGTACTGAGCTCGGTGCAAACAATCTCTACCTATAACAGTGAAATCGCCAGCGCCGCCGATGAGCAAAAACAGGTCACGTCGTCAATCAGCCAAAGCTTTGAGGCCATTCAAATGGCGTCGCGAGCCAATCAGGACAGTGCGAAAAACACGGCCCAGGCTTGTCAAAATCTACGTGAACTATCTGAACGATTGCGCAAAGAACTGGCCTACTACAAAGTTTAAATACATGTCTTCAGTAATATAAGCGCCCAATAGGGCGCTTATTTTGTTATTCACTCAGACTAAACGCGATGATTAATTTTGGTCGCAGTGAAAGATCTGCTGCATACTCACGACTGCGG